>NZ_JBWYGY010000001.1:0-1343244 GCF_056713205.1 Mycetocola sp. Y719
TTCGGCGGCCATAGCAAGAGGGAAACGCCCGGTCACATTCCGAACCCGGAAGCTAAGACTCTTTGCGCCGATGGTACTGCAGGGGGGACCCTGTGGGAGAGTAGGACACCGCCGGACTTAACTTAGTAAAATGGCCACCCAGTACTGGGTGGCCATTTTGCGTTTAACACCTGAATGATTTTCAACACAATAGGGAGTACCACGATGTCGGATTCTGCGAACGATAAGGACAAACGTCCGGATCGCAGCTCGAACGACCGCCAGGGGAGCGCACCGAAGCGCTCGGATGGCGGCTCCGGCAAGGGGTACTCCAAAGACCGCTCATCGGGTGCCAGGGATTCTGCGCCGCGGGGCGAAAAGCCGCGCTACGGCGCCGGTCGTGACGACAAGCCGCGCACAGGGGATCGTCCGGCCTACGGTGACAAGCCGCGCTATGGAGCGGGCCGGGATGACAAGCCGCGCACAGGTGGTGCCGGCCGCGACGGCAAGCCCCGTACGGGTGATCGTCCGTCGTACGGTGACAAGCCGCGTACCGGCGATCGTCCTGCCTACGGCGACAAGCCTCGCTATGGCGCCGGTGACAAGCCACGCTCTGGAGACCGTCCGTCGTATGGTGACAAGCCGCGCTCGGGTGACCGCCCCTCCTACGGTGACAAGCCGCGCACCGGTGGCACAGGCCGTGACGGCAAGCCCCGCACGGGAGACCGTCCGTCGTACGGTGACAAGCCCCGCACGGGAGACCGTCCGTCGTACGGTGACAAGCCCCGCTACGGCGACAAGCCGCGCAGCGACCGTCCCGCAGGCGGAGACAAGCCGCGGTTCGGCAGCGACCGTCCCCGTTCCGACCGTCCTCGTTCCGATGCTCCGCGTTCCGACCGTCCTCGTTCGGACGCTTCGCGCTCCGACCGTCCGCGCAGCGACCGTCCCGCCCGCGACGGCGACAAGCTGTGGACCCGCGGCGGTGCACCCGCACGTGGTGACCGTGATGCCTACCGCGAAGAGGAAGAGGTCACCGAGGAGCAGCGCATGCAGCGCGAGCTCCGCATGGTCCGCGCCCAGCATGACGACCCGGACATCCCGGTCTCCGTCACGGCAAACGACCTCGACCGCGTCGCCCGCAACGAGCTCAAGACACTGACGACGGACAACGCCGAGCGGGTCGCGCGTCACCTGGCGATGGCAGCCATGCTCATCGAAGAGGACCCGACCCTCGCTCACCAGCACGCCCTTTCAGCAGCCCGCAGGGCCGGCCGCATCGGCGTGGTGCGCGAGACCCTGGCCATCACCGCCTACGAGATCGGTGACTACGCACTGGCGCTTCGCGAACTGCGTACCCACCGTCGCATCACCGGTTCGAACGACCAGCTGCCGCTGATGGTCGACAGCGAACGAGGCGTCGGTCGCCCTGAACGGGCGCTCGAACTCGGGCGCACCGTCGACCGCGCGACTCTGTCGCCGTCTGTGCGCGTCGCCCTCTCGATCGCGATGTCGGGCGCGCGCCTCGATCTCGGCCAGCCCGAACTCGCCCTCGCGGAACTGCAGGTGCCCGAACTCAACCCTGACCGGGCCTTCGAATGGAGCCCTGAGCTCTTCGCCGCAGAAGCAGAAGTCCTCGAAGAACTCGGCCGAGCCGACGAAGCTGCCGTGTGGCGGAAGCGTTCCGACGTCGCCGCCGCCGCGCTGGCGGAACGGTCAGGTGAGAACGAAGCCGAGACGATGGAGGTCTTCGAGATCCTCGAGATCGACGACGAGGATGACGGCACCGATGTCGACGCCGAAGACGTCGATGGCGAGCATGTCGATCTCGACCACGCGGATGCCGCGTCCGATGTCGACGCCGACGACACCGTCGTGGACGTTTCCGATGACGACACCGACGTGGACGTGACCGACGACGCGACGGATACCTCGCCCGCCGATGAGGAGCCGCTCGATGACGCCGCTTCTGACCAGGAGAAGTAAGGCGTCGACGCCGCTCGACGGCGTCGACGTGCTGCTCGCCGACCTCGACGGCGTCGTATACGCCGGAGCGCATGCGATCCCGCACGCCATCGACAGCCTCAACCTCGCGGCGGAGAGCATCCGCGTCGGATACATCACCAACAATGCGTCGCGCACCGATGCATCCGTTGCCACGCATCTGAGCGAACTCGGGCTCACGGTGGCACCCGAAGAGGTCGTCACCAGCCCCCAGGCTGCTGTGCGCCTGCTCGCGGACTACGTGCCAGCAGGGTCGACGATCCTCGTCGTCGGTGGCGACGGGCTGGTCAACGAGCTCGTGAAAGGCGGATACGCCGTCACCCGCTCGGCCGACGACGACCCCGCCGCCGTACTGCAGGGGTTCGCTCCCGACGTGGGCTGGAAGCAGCTTGCCGAAGCCGCATATGCCCTGCACCCACGTGAAGACGGCGTCGAGATTCCGTGGATCGCGACGAACACCGACTGGACGATTCCGCAGGCCAGGGGCATCGCCCCGGGGAACGGCACCCTCGTGTCTGCGGTGCACACCGCCGTCGGCCGCCTCGCGACCGTCGCAGGCAAGCCCGAGACCCCGATCTTCGACGAGGCCACGGCTCGCTTCGACGCAGCGAAACCGCTGTTCATCGGCGACAGGCTCGACACAGACATCCTCGGTGCGAACCGTGCAGGCATCGACTCGGCACTCGTGCTGACCGGTATCGACAAGGCCAAGCACGTGCTCGCCGCAGACAAGTTCTCACGTCCGACCTACATCATCGAGGACCTCCGCCAGCTGCATGAACCGTATCCGGCGACACGGATGTCACGGAACGGCAGCGAAGCGACGGTCGGCAGTTCGGTGGTGCGGATCGAGGGCAACGACGTCGTCATCGTCCGTGACGGCGATACCGCCATCGACCTGCTTCGCGCGGCGTGTGCGGCGATCTGGGCATCCGGTCGGGCGATTTACGGCTTCAACGTTCCTGAGCGGCTGTATTCCTGACCGCGCGGGTAACCTAGGGACGTGAGCGAAGAGATGCGGGAAAACGACGACGCACTTGTGTCCCAGTTACGACTGGTCGAAGACCAGCCGCTCGATGAGCGCGCCCGCGCCTACGTGCAGCTCCACGAGGAATTGCGCACGAGACTCGAAGGCGGCGACGCGGCTTCGTCGCGATCGTGAGCGTGGAGCCCGAAGCGACCGACGGCACCCAACGCCTCGACGCAGCCCTCGTCTCTCGCGGACTCGCCCGGTCGCGCACCCTGGCGGCGCGGGTCATCGCCGACGGCCTCGTCACCGTCGACGGTCGGGCCGTCGTCAAACCGGCGGCGAAGGTCCGCGCCAACCAGGTCGTCGTGGTCGCCGGTGCCGACCACTACGTCAGCCGCGGTGCGCACAAACTGCTCGCAGCGCTCGACGCCTTCCCCGTCGACCCGGCCGACCGTGTCGCCCTCGACGCAGGCGCATCCACAGGCGGCTTCAGCCAGGTACTGCTCGAACGCGGAGCACGGACGGTCATCGCGCTCGACGTCGGGCACGGTCAGCTCTCGCCCGAGATCTCCCAGGATTCCCGCGTCGCCGTCGTGGAGGGGTTCAACGTGCGCGACGTGACCCCCGAGAGCCTGGCTGGGGCATCCGGGATCCAGGAGGCGCCCGACCTCGTCGTCGGCGACCTCTCGTTCATCTCGCTCACCCACGTTCTCGAGCCGTTGCGCCGATCGGTGCAGCCCGGCAGCGATTTCGTCCTGCTGATCAAACCTCAGTTCGAGGTCGGGCGCGGAGGAATCCGTGAGGGGATCGTCCGCGACGCCGCCCTGCGCGCCGACGCGATAGCCACTGTTCTCTGGCATGCCTGGGATCTCGGTCTCGGCACCGCCGGCCTGATCCCGTCTCCGATCGTCGGGGGCCACGGCAACCATGAATACGTCGGCTGGTTGCGCGACGCTGGCGACGGTCGCGACGGCGACGCCGCCAATCCGACAGAATGGTTGCAGAGAATCACCGAAATGGCTGGAGCGTGACCGGAATGAGCTCAGAAGCTCGCAACATCCTCGTGGTGTCGCACACCGGCCGATCCGATTCCCTCGAAGCCGCGGTGCAGGTCATCGCGCAGTTGCAGGCGGCAGGGGCCGTGCCCGTGCTCCGGCGCGACGAGCGCGACGAGATCCACGCAGCCGGATCACCGCTCGGCCACGTGGCCATCCTGCATGAGACCGTCGAACCGGCCGACCTCGAGCTCGTCATCGTGCTCGGAGGGGACGGCACCATTCTCCGCGCCGCCGAGATCGTCCGTGGTTACTCAGCGCCCATGCTCGGGGTCAACCTGGGCCACGTCGGCTTCCTGGCCGAGAGCGAACGGGACGACCTGGCCGACGCGGTGCACCGTGTGATCGCCCGCGATTACCTCGTCGAAGAGCGCATGACGCTCTCGGTCCGGGTGAAACGCGACAGTGAGGTCGTGTACGAGACCTGGGCGCTCAATGAAGCAACCGTCGAGAAAGCCAGCCGGGAACGGATGCTCGAAGTCGTCATCGAGGTCGACGGCCGCCCGCTCTCCAGCTTCGGATGCGACGGTGTCGTCGTGTCGACCCCGACAGGGTCCACCGCATATTCCTTCTCCGCAGGAGGTCCGGTCATCTGGCCGAGCGTCGAAGCGATCACCATGGTCCCGCTCAGCGCTCACGCCCTCTTCGCCCGCCCGATCGTGGTCGGTCCGGACTCGTCGCTGGCCGTCGAGGTCCTCAAGCGGACCAACGGCACCGGCGTGCTGTGGTGCGACGGTCGACGGGCCCACGATCTCGAACCGGGCGCGCGCGTCGTCGTCCGGCGCTCCTCGGTGCCCGTCCGGCTTGCCCGGCTGCACGAGAGCCCGTTCACCGACCGCCTGGTCAAGAAGTTCCACCTGCCCGTCTCCGGGTGGAGGGGTCCGGCAGCCAGTGATTGAGGAAATCGGCATCCGAGACCTCGGCGTCATCGCCGAAGCCACCCTCCCGCTCGGCTCAGGATTCACAGCCATCACCGGTGAGACCGGTGCAGGTAAGACCATGGTCGTCACCGCACTCGGCCTGCTCCTCGGCGGCCGCGCGGATTCCGGTGTCATCCGCCAGGGGAACGAGCAGACCAGTGTCGACGGCCGCTGGATCGTGCCGGCGAACGGCGCCGTCGCCGACCGTGTCCGTGAGGCCGGGGGAGATGTCGACCCGTTCGGGGACAACGCCGAGCTCACGCTCGGTCGATCCGTTCTCGCATCGGGTCGCAGCCGCGCGCAGGTCGGCGGCCGCAGCGCTCCTGTCGGTGTGCTCGCCGAACTCGGCGAACAGCTCGTCGTCGTGCACGGCCAGTCCGAGCAGGTCCGCCTCCGGTCCCAGGCCGCCCAGCGCGACGCCCTCGACCGTTTCGCCGGCGACGACCTCGCCGTGCTGCTCACCGACTACCGCTCGGTGTTCTCCCGCTATCTCACCAACGCCGCCGAGCGCGACACCCTCATCGAGGAACGTGACCGCCGCGCTGCCGAAGCCGACGACCTGAGGCTGACGATCGCCGAGATCGATACGATCGCGCCCCAGCCGGGCGAGGACGACGAACTGACTGCTCGCGCCGAACGTCTCACCAACCTCGAAGACCTCCGCATCGCCGCAAGCTTCGCCCGCGAGGCGCTGTCGGCCGAGGATTCGGATGCACCGGATGTCGTGACCTTGCTGGATGCTGCCCGCAGGCAACTCGAACGGGTCGCTTCCCACGACGCCGAACTCGGCACGCTCGGCGAGCAGATCGCCAACACGAGCTACGCCGTCTCCGAGATCGCCCTCGAACTCTCGCAGTACCTTGCAGGACTCGACACCGACGGCGCCCGCGAACTCGAGATCCTGCAGGACAGGCGTGCCGAGCTCGGCATCCTCATGCGCAAGTACGGGCCGGGGATCGACGAAGTTCTCGCCACACACGAGGCGGGCAACAGCCGCCTGCTCGAACTCGACGGAGACTCCGACCGCATCGACGACCTCACTCGCATCGTCGACGAGGATGCCGCCCTGGTCGACACCCTCGCCGTCCGCATCTCCGAAACCCGGCGCGCGGCAGCTGCACAGCTCGGGGCAGCGGTCTCGGACGAGCTCACCGCACTCGCCATGGCGGACGCCACAGTCGTGATCGAGGTGACCGACCAGCCGGAGCTCGGCCAGCACGGCCGTGACCAGGTCGTGTTCCTGCTGCAACCTCACGCGGGTGCTGAACCGCGCCCGATCTCCAAGGGAGCGTCCGGCGGCGAACTCTCGCGGGTCATGCTCGCGATCGAGGTCGTGATCGCCGGAACGGACCCTGTGCCCACCTTCGTCTTCGACGAGGTCGACGCGGGCGTCGGCGGATCGGCCGCCATCGAGATCGGCAGGAGACTCGCCCGGCTCGCCGAGACCGCGCAGGTCATCGTCGTCACCCACCTGGCCCAGGTCGCCGCATTCGCCACCAACCATCTCGCTGTCGTGAAGTCCAGTGACGGAACCGTCACGGCATCCAGTGTCCGCCAGTTGACCGGTGACGATCGCGTCGCTGAGATGGCCAGATTGCTGTCAGGACTCGCAGACAGCGACTCAGGACTCGCACACGCCGAAGAGCTGCTTTCGCTCGCACGGTCAGACCGCTCTTCTCAGGTGATAGGATAAAAGCCCGTGGTGAACATTACAGACGCGGACAATTCAAACGACACGACCAAACACATTTTTGTGACCGGTGGTGTCGTTTCTTCTTTGGGCAAGGGACTCACGGCGGCAAGCCTGGGTAACCTCCTCACGGCTCGGGGACTGCGTGTTGTCATGCAGAAACTGGACCCTTACCTCAACGTCGATCCTGGAACGATGAACCCGTTCCAGCACGGCGAAGTCTTCGTCACAGACGATGGCACCGAGACCGACCTCGACATCGGTCACTACGAGCGATTCCTCGACGTCAACCTGAGCCAGGCGGCGAACGTCACCACCGGCCAGATCTACTCGACGGTCATCGCGAAGGAACGACGCGGTGAGTACCTGGGCGACACCGTGCAGGTCATCCCGCACATCACCGACGAGATCAAGCGCCGGATGCGGCTGCAGGCGACCAACGACCCCAAACCTGATGTGATCATCACCGAGGTCGGCGGGACCGTCGGCGACATCGAGTCGCAGCCGTTCATCGAGGCGGCGCGGCAGGTCAGGCACGAGCTCGGGCGCAAGAACGTGTTCTTCGTGCACGTGTCGCTCGTGCCGTTCATGAACGCCTCTGGCGAGCAGAAGACCAAGCCCACGCAGCACTCCGTGGCCGCCCTGCGGTCGATCGGTATCCAGCCGGATGCCCTCGTGCTGCGGAGCGACCGCCCCGTCTCCGAAGGCAACAAGCGCAAGATCGCGCTCATGTGCGACGTCGACGAGGCGGCAGTGGTCAACGCTGTCGACGTGCCGAGCATCTATGACATCCCCACGATGCTCCACGACCAGGGGCTCGACGCGTACATCATCGACCTGCTCGGCCTCGAGGCCGGCGAGGTCGACTGGGCCGCGTGGTCGCCGGTGCTCAAGGCTGTGCACGAACCCAAGCACGAGGTCACGATCGGACTCGTCGGCAAGTACATCGACCTGCCTGACGCCTACCTGTCGGTCACCGAAGCGCTGCGCGCCGGCGGATTCGCGCACGAGACCAAGGTCAAACTGCAGTGGATCCCCTCCGACGAGTGCGAGACCCCTGACGGTGCGTCGAAGGCGCTCAGCGAACTCGACGGCATCTGCGTCCCAGGTGGATTCGGCATCCGCGGGATCGAAGGCAAGCTCGGAGCGCTGAAGTTCGCGCGTGACAACAACATCCCGACGCTCGGCCTCTGCCTCGGCTTGCAGTGCATGGTCATCGAATACGCCAGGAACGAAGCGGGGCTCACCGGCGCCAGCTCGTCGGAGTTCGACCCGGACACCGAATTCCCGGTCATCGCAACCATGGCCGAGCAGGTGGAGATCATCGCCGGGGGAGACCTGGGCGGAACGATGCGCCTCGGCCTGTACCCCGCGAAGCTCGACGAGGGCTCGATCACGGCCGAGCTGTACGGCTCGAACGAAATCTCGGAACGCCACCGCCACCGCTACGAGGTGAACAACAGGTACCGCGAGCAGATCGCCGAAGCCGGTATGGTCTTCTCCGGCACCAGCCCGGACGGTCAGCTCGTCGAGTTCGTGGAACTGGATCGTGCCGAGCACCCGTTCTACGTCGGAACCCAGGCCCACCCCGAGCTCCGGTCCCGCCCGAACAACGCCCACCCGCTGTTCCGTGGGCTCATCGGTGCCGCGCTCGAACGTCGTCAGGCCAGCCTGCTGTTCGACGTGAACAATGATTGACCTTCCCCTCGAG
The DNA here is from genome assembly GCF_056713205.1 of Mycetocola sp. Y719. Classification (NCBI taxonomy): domain Bacteria; kingdom Bacillati; phylum Actinomycetota; class Actinomycetes; order Micrococcales; family Microbacteriaceae; genus Mycetocola; species Mycetocola sp. Y719. Next base: position 8,327 of record NZ_JBWYGY010000001.1, read on the forward strand.
GACTCTGTCGCCGACGTCGAGATCCGCTCCAGCGAGCGGGTCTTCGACGGGGCGGTGTGGGACATCCGCCGCGACGTCTTCGCCTACAACGGCGACGACATCACGCGCGAGTACATGGACCATACCGGCGCCGTCGCGGTCTTCGCGCTCGACGACGAGGAACGGGTGCTGCTGATCAAGCAGTACAGGCACCCTGTCGGCCGTCGCGAGTGGGAGATCCCTGCCGGACTGCTCGACGTCGTCGACGAGGATCCGCTGGCCGCTGCACAGCGTGAGCTCGCTGAGGAGGCCGACATCCTCGCCACCGACTGGGCCGTGCTCGGCGAGTTCTACACCAGTCCAGGCGGCAGCGACGAGGCGATCAGGATCTACCTCGCCCGCGGACTCTCCGCTGCGGACGAATCCTTCGACCGCACCGACGAGGAAGCAGACATGGAACTGCGCTGGGTTCCGCTCGCCGACCTCGTCGACGCCGTCCTCGACCGGCGGTTGCAGAACCCGTCCCTCGTCATCGGAACCCTTGCCGCACACGTGGCACGGGAACGGGGATGGCAGACTCTCGCGGCGGCGGACGCCCCGTGGCCGCGGCATCCGAAACTCGGCACACCGGCGCGCTGACATGCCGCTCGCGCGCGACCTCGACCAGTACCTGCGGCACGTCTCGATCGAACGGGGCCTGGCGTCGAACACGGTGGCCGCGTACCGCCGTGACCTCGACGGCTACGTGGAGTGGCTGGGCGCGCGCGGCGTCGGTGAGATCCGTGACGTGACGCAGCAGCAGGTGTCCGAGTACGTGCGCGAACTGGGCAGCCGCGAGGTCGCCCCGCTGACCGCCTCGTCGCTCGCCAGGGTGCTGTCGTCGGTGAGAGGGCTTCACCGGTTCCTGCTCGAAGAAGGAGCGATCGAGACCGACGTCGCCCGCGAGGTGAAACCGCCGAAGCTGCCGAGCCGGCTGCCCAAGGCGCTGAGCGTCGACCAGGTGACCGCGCTGCTGGATGCCGTCTCCGGCGACGATGTGCAGGCTCTCCGGGACCGCGCCCTGCTCGAACTGCTCTATGCGACGGGCGCCCGCGTGACCGAAGCGGTGTCGCTCAACGTCGACGACGTGTTCGACGAGGACATCGTCCGGCTCCGCGGCAAGGGCGACAAGGAACGGATCGTGCCGCTCGGACGGTTCGCCCGCGACGCACTCGATGCCTACCTGGTGCGTGCCCGGCCGGTGTTCTCGGTGAGGGGAACGGCGACACCTGCGCTGTTCGTCGGCATCCGCGGGCAGAGGGTGTCGAGGCAGAACGCGTGGCTCATCATCCGTTCCGCCGCTGAACGTGCCGGCCTGGCCGCACACGTGTCTCCGCACACGCTGCGTCACTCGTTCGCCACGCACCTGCTGCAGGGCGGGGCGGATGTCCGCGTCGTGCAGGAACTGCTCGGGCATTCGTCCGTGGCCACGACGCAGATCTACACGATGGTCACGGCAGACACGCTCCGCGACATGTACACGACCGCGCACCCGCGGGCCCGGTAGCCTGCGACGCGCCCGCGAGCGGATGCCCCGCCACAGCGTGGCAGCGACCGGCTTCGGGGGAGCGCCCCGTTAGAATCAGGAGCTAACACGATGAGGGACGCGACGGGAGTGAGGACGAACCAGGTGGCCACTAAAAATGAAGAGCTCTTCTCGGCGGAGACGACCATCGAAAAGAAGGGCCCGACCGGTCGCACTCTTCGTGAGTTCGCCGAACCTGCTCCGCTGAAGAGCCACGGCCCCGCCCGCATCATCTCGCTGTGCAACCAGAAGGGTGGCGTCGGCAAGACCACGACCACCATCAGTCTGGGGGCCGCCCTCGCCGACTACGGCCGCCGCGTGCTGTGCATCGACTTCGATCCGCAGGGCGCCCTGTCCGCCGGCCTCGGCGTGAACACCCACGACGCGCTGACGATCTACGACCTGCTGCTCTCGAACAAGCACCAGCCGTCAGACGCGATCCAGCACACCTCCGTCGACGGTCTCGACATCATCCCGGCGAACATCGACCTGTCCGCCGCCGAAGTCCACCTCGTCAACGAGGTCGCACGGGAGCAGATCCTCGCGCGCGTGCTCCGCAAGGTCGGGGGAGACTACGACGTCATCCTCATCGACTGCCAGCCGTCGCTCGGTCTCCTCACCGTCAACGCACTCACCGCCAGCCACGGCGTCCTCATCCCGCTCGAGTGCGAGTTCTTCGCCCTTCGCGGCGTCGCCCTGCTGATCGAGACCATCGAGAAGGTCAAGGACCGGCTCAACCCGGCGATCGAACTCGACGGCATCCTCGCGACGATGTTCGACTCCCGCACCCTGCACTCCCGCGAGGTCCTCGAGCGCGTCGTCGACGCCTTCGGAGACGACGTCCTCGAGACGGTCATCGGCCGCACGGTGAAATTCCCGGATGCCAGCGTCGCCGGCAGCCCGATCACCGAGTTCGCTCCCGAGCACGCGTCGGCCAAGGCCTACCGCCAGCTCGCACGGGAGCTGGTAGCCCGTGGCGCTGTCGCCTGATGCTCCGCACGCCGTAGACGGCACGACCCCGGCAGCACCGGTCGGGTTCCAGGTCGCTCTCGGCAACTTCGAGGGACCGTTCGACCTGCTGCTCTCGCTGATCAGCAAGCACGAGCTCGACATCACCGAGATCTCGCTCTCGAAGGTGACGAACGAGTTCATCGCCTACCTGTCCGGCGTCGACTCCGCCGCAGAGCTCGACCAGGCCAGCGAGTTCCTCGTCGTCGCAGCCACCCTCCTCGACCTCAAGGTCGCCGGTCTCCTTCCGCAGGGCGAACTCGTCGATGCTGAAGACGTCGCCCTCCTCGAAGCCCGTGACCTCCTCTTCGCACGACTGCTGCAGTACCGGGCGTTCAAGGAGGCTTCCACCTGGTTCGCCGGCCACCTCGACGCCGAAGCCAGCAGGCATCCGCGATCGGTGAGACTCGAGGACAAGTTCCGCGCCCGCACCCCCGAACTCGTCTGGACCCTCACGCTCGACGACTTCGCCGCGCTGGCCACGCTCGCGCTGACGCCGCGGGAGATCCCGGTCGTCGGCCTCGACCACCTCCACGCGCCTCTGATCAGCATCCGGGAGCAGGCGGCCCACGTGGTCGTCATGCTGCGGTCGGGCGAACCGGTGACCTTCCGCCAGCTCATCGCCGGCGCCGACCAGAAGGGCGTCGTCGTCGCCCGGTTCCTGGCAGTACTCGAGCTGTACCGTCACGCGGCCATCAGTTTCGAACAACTCGAACCGCTTGGGGAGCTCACGTTACGCTGGAGCGCCGAGAACTGGTCAGAGGACAACCTCGCCAATCTGGGAGCAGACTATGACAATTGACACAGACGCAGGCGACACAGACGCACTGGACACAGACGCACTCGACACAGCCATGACAGACACCAGCCAGGACGCCACGGATGCCACGACGGATGCCGTGACGCCCGCCAGGCAGGCGCCCCCGGTCGACATCGACAGGGCCGTCGAAGCCATCCTGATGATCGCTGACGAGCCGCAGAGCCTCGTCAGCCTCGCCACGGCGCTCCGCCGCCCGGTGAAAGCGGTTCACGAAGCCATCAACCGCCTCGTCGCCGACTACGACGGCCTCGACGGCACGGTGCAGCGCGGCTTCGAACTGCGCGAGGTCGGCGGAGGCTGGCGGTTCTACGTCCGCGCCGAATACGACGAGGCGGTGGCCGACTTCGTCACATCGGAGAACCCCAGCCGACTCTCACAGGCCGCACTCGAGACCCTCGCGGTGATCGCATACAAGCAGCCGATCACCCGCGGTTCCATCGCAGCCATCAGGGCAGTGAACGTCGACTCCGTCGTGCGCACCCTTGCCGGTCGCGGCCTCATCACCGAGTTGTTCAGCGACAGCGAGACCGGCGCGATCAACTACGGCACCACCCCGCTGATGCTGCAACAGCTCGGCATCAACTCGCTCGACGAGCTCCCCCCGATCTCCCCCCTGCTCGCCGACGGCTCCGAAGGATTTGACAGTGACTTCCGATAACACCGGGACCCCGGAACACGACCCGTACGCCCCCGAGGGGGTGCGGCTGCAGAAGGTCCTCGCCGCAGCAGGCGTCGCCTCCCGCCGGGTCTCCGAGCAGTACATCACCGAGGGCCGGGTGCGCGTCAACGGCCAGGTCGTCAAGGAGCTCGGCCGACGGATCGATCCGGAGACCGACCAGGTCGAAGTCAACGGCACGGCGGTGCAGCTCGACACCACGAAACGGTACGTCGTGCTCAACAAACCGGTCGGCGTCGTCAGCACCATGGCTGACGAACGCGGCCGACCCGACCTCACCCAGTTCACGAAGGACTACGAGGAACGACTGTTCAACGTCGGCCGTCTCGACGCCGAAACCAGCGGACTGCTCATCCTCACCAACGACGGCGACCTCGCCCACGTCCTCGCTCACCCGTCGTTCGGGGTCACGAAGACCTACATCGCCAAGGTGAACGGCAAGGTCACGGCGCAGACGATCCAGAAGCTCAGCCGCGGTGTCGAACTCGACGACGGGGTCATCGCTGCAGACAAGGCACGCCTGCTCGACGGCCGCACGTCGGCGAACGGCGACGAGACGAGCATCGTCGAGATCACACTGCATTCGGGCAAGAACCGCATCGTGCGGCGGATGCTCGCCGCCGTCGGCCACCCGGTGCAGGAGCTCGTCCGCCGCCAGTTCGGCCCCGTCAACCTCGGCACCCTCCGGGCCGGCCACACGCGCGACCTGACTAAGGTGGAACTCGGCGAACTGCTGACCATCTCGCGGCAGACGCAGCTGAAGATCAGCACCGACTCCGGCCAGGATGCTGCCGGAGAGACTGCCGAGTAGAAAGATCCCCGTGAACGACACCCCGGAGCGCCGCCCGAACGCCGCCCGACTCACCGGACATGTCCGCGTCGTCGGCGCCGGCCTGCTCGGCGCAAGCGTCGGCCTCGCCCTGAAGGCCCAGGGGATCGACGTGTCGCTGTCTGACGCGTCACCGGCCCAGCTCCGGCTCGCTGTCGACTACGGGGCAGGACGCCCCGAACGTGAGGGCGACGACCCGAGCATCGTCGTCGTCAGTGTGCCCCCGGATGTCACGGCATCCGTCATCGAGGCGGAGCTCGCCCGCTTCCCGCACGCCGTCGTCACGGACGTCGCCAGCGTCAAGCTCGAGCCGTTCCGCACGCTCACCGAGCGTGGCTTGGACCTCACCAGGTACATCGGCTCGCACCCGCTGGCCGGGCGTGAACGCGGGGGAGCGATCTCCGCCCGCGCCGACCTCTTCCTCGGCCGCCCCTGGGTGATCTGCCGCGACGAAGAGACCCCGGCAGACGCGCTCGCCCTGATCGAAGACCTCGCGCTCGACCTCGGCGCCTCGCCGATCGAGATGACCCCCGAAGAGCACGACCGCTCCGTCGGACTCGTCTCCCACGTGCCCCAGCTCGTCGCCAGCCTCCTCGCCAAGCGACTGGTCAGCGCCCCTGACTCCGCCGTCCGGCTCACAGGGCAGGGCCTCCGCGACACCACCAGGATCGCCGCGAGCGCCCCGGAACTGTGGGTGCAGATCCTCGGCTCGAACGCCGGACCGGTCGTCGAAGTGCTCGATCAGTTCGCCGCCGACCTCGCGAAGGTCACCGATGCCCTGCGCGATCCTGAGGCTCCCGGGTCCCGCCGTGCTCTCGCAGACGCCATCGCCGCAGGCAACACGGGCGTCGCCCGCCTGCCGGGGAAGCACGGCCAGGACCGCCGCTACGCCTCCATCGTCGTCATGGTCGACGACAAGCCAGGGCAACTCGGCCTTCTCCTCACCGAACTCGGTGACATCGGGGTCAACATGGAAGACCTCCGGCTCGAGCACTCCCCGGGTGCCCAGATCGGCCTCGCCGAGATCGCCGTGCTTCCCGAAGTCCAGCAGCGCACCATCGAAGACCTCGAAGCGCGCGGCTGGCGGATTGCGAGCATCTGAATGCTGAACAGAACAGTGGTGGCCGTCGACGGACCGGCAGGGAGCGGCAAGTCGAGCGTGTCAAAGGCTGCGGCCAGGCGGCTCGGCTTCGACTACCTGGACACGGGAGCCGCCTACCGCGCCCTGTCCTGGTACGTGCTCGACTCGGGCATCGATTCGGCTGATGCCGCAGCGGTCGTCGACGCGCTCGGCGGCTTCGACTACACGATCGGCACAGACCCTGACGGGTACCACGTTCGCGTGGGGGAGACCGACGTGACCGACAGCATCCGCGAGTCCCGGGTCTCAGCCGTCGTGAGCAACATCGCGAGGGTCCCGGAGGTTCGCGCACACGTCACCGGACTGTTCCGCGACATCATCGCAGCGTCCACCGCGCCGGGGATCGTGGTCGAAGGCCGGGACATCACCACGGTCGTCGCCCCTGACGCCACAGCTCGCATTCTTCTCACAGCCACTGAAGAGGCTAGAATGTCTAGACGCTCTGCAGAACTCGCATCCGAATCGGCTTCGGAGGTTGCGAGTGCGTTGCAGAAACGTGATCGCGCAGATTCGCGCGTCGTCGACTTCATGACCGCCGCACCTGGCGTCACCACGGTCGATTCCACCACGCTGAACTTTGACGAGACCGTCGACGCCGTGCTCGATGTGATCCGTACTTCGCAGAAAACCTAGATCGACCCGGCTGCCCAGCTCGGAACCGATCGCAGAGAGAGACCGATTATGGCTGACGACTTTGAAGACACCGCCGAGCTGGACGACCAGCTCGCCGAGCGGCTCGGAGACCCCGACGAGGACCTCGCGCACCGCCGCGCCGAAGCGCTCCGCGCCGGACTCGCCGACTACGACCTCGGCGACGAAGACCTCGAGATCCTCGAGTCCGTCACAGACGACCCCGACGCGATCCACTACCTCCCGGCGCTCCCGGTGCTCGCCATCGTCGGTCGCCCGAACGTCGGCAAGTCCGCGCTCGTGAACCGGATCCTCGGCCGCCGTGAGGCTGTCGTCGAGGACACCCCAGGCGTAACCCGCGACCGGGTCAAGTACAAGGCCGAGTGGAACGAACGCCAGTTCACCCTCGTCGACACCGGTGGCTGGGAACCAGACGCCAAGGGCATCGACGCCTCCGTCGCCGCCCAGGCCGAAGTCGCCATCGACCTGTCCGACGCAGTCCTCTTCGTCGTCGACGCCAACGTCGGCGCCACGGCGACCGACGAGCAGGTCGTCCGGATGCTCCGCAAGATGGACAAGCCGGTCTTCCTCGTCGCCAACAAGGTCGACGACGTGCGCCAGGAGCCGAACGCCGCATCCCTGTGGTCGCTCGGCCTCGGCGAGCCGTACCCGGTCTCCGCACTCCACGGTCGCAACGTCGCCGACCTGCTCGACCTCATCATGACCAAGCTCCCCAAGGTCTCCGCCGTCGCCAAGGAAGAAGTCGGCGGACCCCGCCGGGTCGCCATCCTCGGCCGGCCGAACGTTGGCAAGTCGAGCCTGCTCAACAAGGCCGCCGGTGAGGAACGCGTCGTCGTCAACGAGCTCGCTGGAACCACCCGTGACCCGGTCGACGAGCAGGTCGAGATCGCGGGCAAGGTGTGGCGATTCGTCGACACCGCCGGCATCCGTCGTCGCGTGCACCTGCAGCAGGGTGCGGACTTCTACGCCACGCTGCGCACCAGCGCAGCGCTGGAGAAGGCCGAAGTCGCCGTCGTCATGCTCGACGTCTCCGAGCCGATCAGCGAGCAGGACGTTCGCATCATCGACCTCGTGCTCGAGTCCGGTCGCGCCCTCGTGCTCGCGTTCAACAAGTGGGACCTCCTCGACGACGAACGTCGCCGCTACCTCGAGCGGGAGATCGAGCAGGACCTGGCGCACGTCGCCTGGGCTCCTCGCGTCAACATCTCCGCCCGCACCGGCCGGCACATGGAGAAGCTCGTCCCCGCCCTCGAGCTCGCACTCGAGTCGTGGGACACCCGCATCCCGACCGGCAAGTTCAACGCGTTCCTCGCCGAACTCACCGCCGAGCACCCGCACCCCGTCCGCGGTGGCAAGCAGCCGCGTGTGCTCTTCGGCACGCAGGCCTCGAGCCGCCCGCCGACATTCGTGCTGTTCACCACCGGCTTCCTCGACCCCGGCTACCGTCGCTACATCACGCGTCGCCTCCGGGAGATCTACGGATTCGAAGGAACCCCGGTGAACGTCAACATGCGCGTGCGCGAGAAGCGCAAGCGCACGTAATCCGGACGTGGTCGCGGCGCGGCTCGTGAGAAGCTGAACAGGTGACTTCCGAGTTCGTGCCGCCACACCCGAGAAACCCGGGCGATGCCTGGGTGTTCGCCGACGACGGTTCCAAGTACTGGGGCCGATTCGGCGCCGCTGGGCTGCTCGCGATCGACCCTGAACGTGGGGTCCTGCTTCAGCACCGTGCCCTGTGGAGCCACTTCGGCGGGACATGGGGCTTGCCAGGCGGGGCCAGACACGCGGGCGAAAACGCCGTCGACGGCGCCATCCGCGAGGCCAGTGAAGAGGCGGCCGTGCCGACGGATGCCATCCGCCCGCGATTCAGCCACACCCTCGACCTCGACGTGTGGTCATACGTCACGCTCGTGGCCGATGTCATCGCCCCCTTCGATCCGCACATCGCCGATCCGGAGAGCCTCGAGGTCCGCTGGGTGCCGCTGGACGAGATCGACGCGTTGCCGCTCCACCCCGGGTTCGGCGCGCGCTGGCCTGACCTCCGACGTGACCTCGACCGCCGCCCTGTCATCGTCGTCGACATGGCGAACGTCGTCGGTTCCCGCCCGAACGGCTGGTGGAAGGACCGCGCAGGTGCTGCTCTCCGACTCGGCGATCAGCTTGACCGCGTCGCCGTGCACGGAGTCCCTGCCGCTGAGCTGGGGCTCGGACAGACCCACTGGTGGCCCGAGATCGTCGCCGTGCTCGAAGGCCAGGCGAACGACGCCGCCCTGGACGACAGCGACCGCGTTCGCGTGGTGAGAGCCGAGCGTGACGGAGACCAGCGGATCGTCGACGAGGTGAGCCATCTTGTCGCAGAGCCGGCAGCATCCGTCACCGTCGTGACCAGCGACCGCGGACTTCGGGAACGGGTCGAAACGCTCGGAGCGCAGACCCGCGGCGCCGGCTGGCTCCTCGACCAGATCGTCGGTGACGCGCCGGCCTGACCCTCGCCGCATCGAGCGCTGCACCTTCTGTCGAGCGCTGTAGTTGCAACTGTGGCGCTCGAAAGAAACTGCAGCGGTCGGCGCTTCCAACCGTGATCCGTCGGCCCCGACGCGAGAGCCGCACGGACTCGTAAGCTGGTCGGATGCGCACCTTTCCTGTGATCCTCGACGTCGACACGGGTGTCGATGACGCCCTCGCCCTGCTTTTCGCGGTCAAACATCCGTCGATCGAGATTCTCGCGATCACCTGCGTGGCAGGCAATGCGCCGCTGCCGCAGGTGATCGACAACACGCTTCGCATCCTTGACGCGGCGGAAGCCCCTGAGATCCCGGTCGCAGGGGGAGCGCTCCGCCCGCTGCTCGCGGCGGCGCGTTCGGCGTCGCACGTTCACGGTGAAGACGGCCTCGGCGGCATCACCCTGCCACCCACCGCTCGGGTACCCGAGCAGGTCAGTGCGGTCGAACTGATGAGGCGGACCCTGATGGAAAGCCGCGAGCGGGTCACGATCGTCGCCCTCGCACCCCAGACCAACCTCGCGTTGCTCCTGCGCACCCACCCCGAGGTCGCCGACCGGATCGAACGCATCGTTTTCATGGGCGGTTCGGCCACCATCGGCAACGCGACCGCGGTCGCCGAGTTCAACGTGTGGCACGACCCGGAGGCGGCAGCGATCGTGCTCGGCTCAGGCGTGCCGATCTTCATGTACGGGCTGGACGTGTTCAACCAGGTGTCCGTTCCGCAGGATGCCGCCGCGACGCTCGCGGACGGCGAAGACCCGCTCGGGCACGTGGTCGGTGCGCTGCTCGGCAACCGGATCGCCCTGAGCGAGGATGCGACGCTGGTCTACACCGGGCTGATCGGTGACGCCGGAGCGGTCTGTTCGCTCGTCGAGCCGGAAGCGCTGCAGGTCGAAAAGCGGCCGGTGCGGGTCGAACTGTCCGGCTACGGCCGCGGTCAGACGATCGTCGACCGCCGCCGCTACTCCGGCGAGGACGTGCTGCACGGTGAAGTCGGGGAGTGGACGGTGATCGATGTGGCGCTCGACGTCGATGCGCCGCGGTACGCGGAACTCTTCCTGGAGACGCTCGGGCTCACTCGCTGACGGGCCGGGTCAGGTCGAGCTGCATGACCGCACGGTCGGGCGAGGGGCGTGCGACCTCACTGAAGCCGTTCGCCGCGAACAGAGAAACTGTGCCGTGGTACAGCTCGGCCGATGAGACTTTGGCCCGTTTCGTCGGGTCGACCGGGTAGCCTTCCACGACACGGGCGCCGGAGCGTCGAGCGTGGTCGATGGCGCTGGCCAGGAGTGCCGTCCCGATGCCCTTCCTGCGGAAGCCGACACGCACGACGAAGCAGGTGACCGCCCACACCGTGGGGTCTCCGGCCTCCTCAGGGCTGCCCTTCACCACGGCCATCCGGTCGAGTCTGCTGTAGTTCACCCGGGGTTCGACAGCGCACCAGCCGACGGGTTCGCCGTCGAGGTAGGCGATGACGCCCGGGGCCGGATCGAGGTCACGGACCTGCTGCTTCAACAACGGCTCGCAGGTCTCCCGGCTCGCCGTCTTCCACTCAGGGTTGTTCATCTTGAAGTACTGGCACCAGCAACTGGATGGATCGCCGCGAGTGCCGAAGACAGTCTGAACGTCGACCCACGGGGCATCCGCGATCGAGACCGTCTCGAGTGTTGAGCTCGTCATGGCAGAAGCCTAGGGCCTGCCGGCGACACGCATCCAGCGGGTGGGACGGCTCGCGCCGGGCCGTCGTCGTGCGCTCAACCCTTGACTGCGCCCTGCGTGACGCCTTCCATCACCCAGCGCTGGGTGAACACGTAGACGATGACCGCTGGCGCCATGGCCATCAGGTACGAGGCAAAGGACACGTTGTAGTTGCTGCTGAACTGGGTCTGGAAAATGTTCTGCACAACCGGGATGGTCTGCTGGCTGGAGTCGGCGATGATCAGCGACGGCAGCATGAAGTCATTCCACGAAGCGAGGAAGGCGAAGATCGCAACCGTCGCACTCATCGGCGCGAGCAGCGGGAAGATCAGCTGCCAGAACGTCTGCCAGGTGGTGGCGCCATCGATGCGGGCGCTCTCCTCCAACTCGAGCGGGATCGAGCGGAGGAACGCGGTGAACAGCAGGATGCTGAACGAGAGCTGGAACATGATGTGCAGGATCGTCACCCCCACAGGGTTTGCCAGCCCGACCAGGCCGGTGAGCTGGATCTGAGGGAGCGCGATGACCGTGAACGGAATGAACATGGTCGCGAGCAGGTAGAAGAACGACCAGCGGAACAGGCGGTGCTCCCAGTTGCGCACGATCGCGTAGGAGGCGAGGGCGGCGAGGAGCACCGTGCCGACCACCGTGGCGAGTGTGATCAGGGTGGTGATGACGAAGGTCACAGGAAAGTTGGTGAGTTCCCACGCCTGGGCGAAGCCGGAGAAGTCGACCGGAGACGGGAGCGAGAGCGCATTGCCGTCGACGGACTGCGCTGACGTCTTCATCGACATCGAGATTGTGACGTACAGCGGTAGCAGAACCGTCAGGGCGCACAGAAAGAGGATGACCATGACCGGCCAGTTCGTGGTCTCCTGCCCGACTTTGCCCCGTCTGCGGCGTGTGCCCGAGCCGTTCCCGTTGCCTGCGGTGGTGGACCGAGTCGCAGGAGCCGTCGTCCTGATCTTTTCCTGCGTCATGAGAGTGCCGCCTTTCCGCGGGTGAGCCGGAGTTGGAGGATGGAGATGAGCACGGTGATGATGAAGAACATCGTCGCGTTCGCCATCTGGTAGGCGTAGTCGCCGCCGGTGAAGCCGGTGAAGATGGTCATGGCAATGCTTCGGGTCGCTGTGCCCGGTCCACCTGCGGTGAGGGCGACGATGACGTCGTACACGTTGAGATAGCCCTTGAAACCGAGGATGACGTTGATGACGACATAGCCCGCGACGAGGGGGAGGGTGACCGAACGGAGTCGAACCCAGGCGCTCGCGCCGTCGATGTCCGCGGCTTCGTAGACCTCTCCGGGGATCGAGAGCAGCCCGGCGATGTAGATCAGCAGGGCGCCGGGGATCGATTGCCATGCCGTGACGATGACGATCGCCAGCCAGGCGAGGTTCTCGTTCGCGAGGATCGACTCCTGCAGCCAGGGGATCCCGGTGACGGCGCCCAATGCGGGCAGGGAGTTCGCGAAGAGATACTTGAACACGAACGCGATGACGATGCCGGAGATGACCATCGGGATGACGAAGATCGCCCTCAGCGGAGCCTTCAGCCGGATCCGGGAGGTCAGGGCCACCGCCAGGAGGAACGCGATGACGTTGACGATGATCACCGTGACCAGCGCGAAGCCAAACGTGAAGAGGTAGCTCGAGAGGATCGCGGGATCGGAGAAGACCGCGATGTAATTGGTGAGACCGACCAGTTCCCAGTCGCCGAAGCCGATGAAATTCGTGAAGCTGTAGAAGATTCCGACGATCGCCGGAACCGCGATGGCGAGGGTGAAGAGAATGAGTGTCGGCAGGAGGAACAGGTAGTAGACCTTGTCGACCTTCGGCTTGCCCTTCCGTGTGTGCGCTCCGGCGATATGGTCGGTCTGCCCGTGCTCCGCGTTGCCGAGGAAGGCGCCGGTGGATGCAGCGGCCGGGGTGATGGGAGTCGTCATGTCGTTGTCCTCCTGGTGCTTCTGGTCATTCGCGCAGGGCCAGGCGTGCCCAGTCGGCATCGAGTCGGCTCAGCGTCCGATCGACGTCGGCACCGGTCGCAATGGCCTGTACGTAGTTGGCGGCGGGGATGCTCAGGTGGATGCGCTGTGACGCGCCGAGGTAGAAGCGACCGTCTTCGTAATACTCCTGCATGCCGAGGATGCGTTCGTCCGTGGCTGGAGCGGCGTCGGTGGTTGTGCCGAAGCCGAGGAACTCCGCGTTGTACTCGTCCATGATGTCCTGCTGCATGAGGAACGACACGAATTCTCGCGAGGCCTCCTGGGCATCGCCGATCTCCGGAACCCAGAGCGCGAGGTCGAGGTTCACCCGAACCTTGAGGTCGTCGGGGTCGTCGGTGGCCGGAAGCGGGAATGTACCGAGTTCGAGGCTGTCGTCGGTCTTGGCGATTTCGCCGAGTGCCCACGGCCCCTGCATCAGCATGGCGGCCTCGCCGTTGGCGAAAGCGACGTTGCCGTCGCCGTAGGCTCGGCTCTCTGCGTCGTCGTTCGAGTAGGCGGCAAGCTCCAGCATTTTCTCGACCGGCTCCTTGAAGTCCTTCTGGAAGGAGACGGGTGAATCGGGCCCGACCTCGGTGCCGAGTTCGTTCATCTGATCGAAGAACTCGGGGAGATCGACCGATCCACCCGCGGAGTAGTCGAACAGTCCCTGTGCGATCGTCCACGGCTCCGAGAACGTACTGTAGATCGGCGTGATCCCGGCGTCCTGCAGCGTGTCGCAGATTGCGATCAGCTCGTCCCACGTCTCAGGGACTTCGAGGCCGTTGTCTTCGAACATCTCGACGTTGTAGATGACGGATGCCGCGGCGACCGAATAGGGGAGCACACTGGTGCGTCCCGGATAGGTCGCGTACTGGTCCGCGAGTTCCTGGACGTCCGGACGGATACGGTCGGCCTCAGGCATGTCGGAGAGATCTGACAGGGCACCGCGCTCCATGAACCGCGACATCTCCATGTTGTAGTTCAGCAGGCCGACGTCGGGGGGATCGCCGCGGAGGAACCCGGCCGACAGATTCGACGCCGTGTCGAGGGTCACATGGACGTCGGATTGTTCCTCGTTGAACTGCGCCGTGAGATCGCGGAAGAACGGAATCGCCTCCGGCTTGCTCATATGGAAGGTGATCTCGGTGGGGCCCCCGCCGGCGGCCGAGCAGCCGGTGAGGGCAAGCGAGGTGCCGACGAGCGCAGCGAGTGTCATGCCGATGCGGGTGCGAAGCGATTTTCTGTGGAGCACGTCATTGTCCCCCTGTTAGGAAAATCCAGGTCCGGGGAGTTCCGCGAAACTAGATTTAGGGTGTAAATCTAATAGGTGTCGTAAATGATGCTCCCGCGCTTCGGAAAGGTCAAGGGGTTGAAACTCAACGAGCCGGCGTCTTCGCCGCAGGTGCTGCGGGCGCTGAACGCGCGCCGAATCCTCGAGCATGCGTGGGCGTCTGCCGCGTTCACAGCATCCGATGCAATGGAAGCGACAGGCCTCACCCGCTCGACGGTGATCGGCGTCTGTGACGAGCTGGTGGGCAAAGGATGGCTCGACGAACTGAGCGATGCGCGGGCCGTCGGGGACTACCGCAAGGGCAGGCCGGCGCGCCGGTATGCCCTTCGAGATCGCGCGGGTGTCGTCGTCGGGGTGGACGCCGGCTACGACCGGATCGCCGCGACGGTCGCAGACCTGAGGGGCCATTCGATCGGCCATGCGGAGGTGGGGATTCCCGCCCAGACGCCGCAGAGCGTTGACCGACTCGCGGATGTCGGAACGCGGCGGTCGCTGACCCGGTCGATGGTCGATGACGCGCTCGCGGCATCCGGAACCGACCCGGGCCTGGTGCTCGCGATCACCGTCGGAGTCCCGGCGCCCGTCGATGCGGACGGCCTCTCGCCCGACCGCGGGTTCTGGCAGCTGATGAACCCTGACCTCGGCGCGTTGTTCACGGATGACGCTCCGATCGTCACCGTCGAGAACGACGCGAATCTCGCGGCGATCGCCGAGCAGAACTCTGCGGTCGGCCAGGGTCGTGACGTCGACTCCTACATCGCGATGATCGTCGGTGAAGGAATCGGCTCCGGCCTGATGATCGACCGGCGGCTGGTGCGCGGCCGGCGCGGTGGGGCGGGGGAGATGCGATTCCTCGACTACGTCGACGACGTCAATTCGGCCAACGGGCTGTCGCTGCTCGCCCGGCAGTGGGCGACGGAAGCGATCCAGTCGGGGGAGCTCGAGCCCGGCAGTGCGCTCGCGCGGCTCGACCCGACGCGCGTGACGGCACGCGATGTCACTCGGATCGCGGAGTCGGGGGATGCCGCGGCCCTGGCCATCGTGGACCGGCTCGCCGAGCGTCTCGTGCGCATCTGCATCGTCATCGGCGACCTGCTCGACGTGGACCGGATCGTGATCGGAGGATCGGCGACCACGTCGTTGCCCACCGTGATCCAGCGTGCCTCCGAGCTCCTCGTCGAGAGCGACGATCCGACGGCGCCCGAACTTGTGGCGTCTGCGCTCGGACGCGAAGCGGTGAGCACCGGTGCCATCGCGCATGCGCTCAGCGTCGTCGTGGAGCGGGCGTTCGAGTTGGTTCCCAGTGCGCGCGAAGTGCCCCCAGCGGCCAGGCGGGTGCCTCAGCGGGTCCGGGGAGGGTAGGCGGCGATCGGCGCGGATAATGAGGGGGTGGAACTGTGGGAGATGCGCGAGTGGTACGCCGAATACCTCGACGCGTGCAATCGGCACGACCTCGACGCGATCCGTTCCTTTGTCGACCCAGCCGTTCGGCGTGCGCACCTGCCGGGCGGAGCCGATGCCTGGGTCGAGGACATGGCCGAACTCTTCCGGGCGTTCCCCGACTGGCGGTGGCGCCGGATCCAGCTCGTCGTGGAGGGCGACCGCGTCGCGGCGCACCTCCGAGCCAGCGGTACGCATCTGGGATCGTTCGGTGGAATCGCACCGACGCGCAGGCACGCCAATGTGGCCGAGTTCGCGATGTACCGCGTGACGAACGGGCGCATTGCGGAGTTCTCCGGCACCAGCGGTCACGAGTTGCTCGCCCAACTAGGGGGATGACCGCCCCACGACCCTGGCAACCTGTCCCACCGAGGTAAAGGTCGGCTAAATCGTCGTGCCAGCCTGGATCTGGCGTGACGGAGCGTGACCGAATTGTCCTGTAGCATTGACGAGGTCGTCCGCGAGGGCGATTGGTCGCGGGCTGTGGCGCAGCTTGGTAGCGCACTTGACTGGGGGTCAAGGGGTCGCAGGTTCAAATCCTGTCAGCCCGACCGAATGTCCCGGAAACTCAAGGGTTTCCGGGACTTTTTTGGTTAGAGATTTGATTAAGTCATCACTACGTCATCACTTTCAGCACTTTTCAGCCGCTGAACCGGCCCCATCGTCCGGGGCGCTGAGGTCGGTTTCGGTCCCTCCCGATCGTCGGGGGACGTCGTGCACACCTACTGGGTATGAGCATTTACGACGAACACCCAACCTCTCCTCCCACCACCGTGACTCCCGCCGACGAGTGGGGCCTGGAGCCTCTGATGGACGTCCACGAGCTGGCGGCCTACCTGGGCATCCCGATCTCCACGGTCTACGACTGGCGGGTGCACGGCAAAGGCCCCGCCGCCTACCGGTTCGGCAAACACCTGAAGTTCGCGATCTCCGACGTGCGGGCCTGGATCGCCGAGCAACGCGAACCCACCAGCGAACCCAGGCGCACCGATCGGCGGTGAGCTGAGATGCCCCGGCAACGATTGACGATCGGCACCTTCGGCGACATCAGCACCAGCATGTCGCCGACCGGCCGATATGTGGCGCGGACCCGCTACCGCGATTGGGACGGTCACGCGCGCTTGGTGCAGGCCAGCGGCGCCACCGCCAGAGCCGCAGAACGTGCGCTGAAGAGCAAGCTCGCCGACCGGGATCTGTTCCAGCCCGCCGACACGACCCTGACGTCGGACAGCCTGTTCAGTGACCTGGTGACCTACTGGCTGGAGGACATCGATACGGAGGGCCGGATCTCCCGGACGACCCGGAACCTCTACGAGCGCAACATGCGCACCCTCGTCTCACCCGCCTTCGACCACCTCGCGCTGCGTGAGATCGGTGTGGCCCGGTGCGACAAGTTCATCAAGCAACTCGGGAAGATCTCCTACAGTCGTGCCAAACAAGCCCGGGTCGTGCTGCGGCTCTCCCTGGAGCTCGCTGTGCGGCATGAGGTTCTCCCACGCAACCCGATGGACCACGTCTCCCGCCTGCACCGCGAGCCGCACATCCCGGATGCGCTCACCGCTCCCGAGGTGAACGTGATTCGTGCAGCGATCGCTCGGTGGGAGGCCGGCGAGGACCACGTGTCCGGCCCCAAGCCCGACGCCCAGCTCGGGGCGATCGTTGAGGTGATGCTCGGCACCTCGGCTCGCATCGGCGAGGTGCTGGCCATCCGGAAACGGGACGTCGACATCACCAGCGCCGTGCCATCCATCCGCCTGGCCGGCACGATCGTCAGTCGAAACGGCGAGCAGACGTTCCGGCAAGACCACCCGAAGACCGCCAAATCTCGTCGCGTCGTCGCGCTGCCCACATTCACCGCAGACGCCGTCCGCCGGCGGCTCGCGAATGCAGGGAGCATGGGCTTGGATTCACTGCTGTTCCAATCGCGGGACGGCACGCCGCTGACGACCGCGAATGTGCGCCGGCAATTGCGTCATGTGCTCGGGGGAGCGGGGATCGACGGTGTGACCCCGCACATGTTCCGCCGAACAGTCGCGACCGCGGTCAACGCCAACGCCAACATCGAACTCGCGGCGGAACTGCTCGGCCACACGGACACCAAGATCACGGTGCAGCACTACATCCAGCGCAGCGAGCTGGTGAACCCGGCTACCGCCGCGCTCCTCGACCGGGCGTTCGCGAAGGATGAACAGTGAACACGGTGCTGCCACGGTGGCAGCACCGCTCATCCCGGGGTTTCGCCGCTTCTCAGCGGATCATGGCCGACTTTTCACGGTGCCGCCACGATGGCGGCACCGCATCTTCTGGGGTTTTGCCGCCGGCAGCTCTGTTTCGGGTCGCGGCGACGCACATGGACCAGGAGTGGGCGAGCATCGACCAAGGATCGCGGTGGTGCCACGGTGGCACCACCGTCTCTTCTGGAGTTGTACCGAAAACCCGAGAATCAGGTCCTTGATGCACTGTGCGGCCTCCTCAAAACTACCTTCCATTGTGCGCCGAGGATCGAGGGTTCGCAATCGCCCCATCCGCGAAAGCCGATACGAGACAGTTCCCTGACGGCGCGTGAGCATTACCCGGATCAGTCCAGCAAGCCAATAATGAGCCGCTGTGGAGGTATGCTCCGTCGGCGCAGATCTCTTGATGCTGTTCGTAACGCGTGTTTAGGCGACAACCTTGCCATCATCACCGATGTACCTTCGTCCATGAGCCTCGCCCACTTGGGCAATCAAGACTTTCAGTGCCTGCAGGTTCTTGACGTCCTCATCGGCAATTTCCGATAGAAGCGGCAGTAATCGTTCCTGCACAATCCGCTCAGTGGCGATTCTCGCGACTACTGAAGGACGCCACGAGTCGACGTACTTGCTAGCCCGATCGAGTAGCCACTCAGCCCCTTCGTCGCTGAAATCGTCAACACTCAGTTCCTTGAAGAACGGCAGTACGAAGGCCGAGAGGAGCGGTCTCCACTTTGGCTGCGAGTCGAAGATCATCAAAAGATTGTCGCGAGTTGATCCACTCGTGTCT
The DNA here is from genome assembly GCF_056713205.1 of Mycetocola sp. Y719. Classification (NCBI taxonomy): domain Bacteria; kingdom Bacillati; phylum Actinomycetota; class Actinomycetes; order Micrococcales; family Microbacteriaceae; genus Mycetocola; species Mycetocola sp. Y719. The sequence goes on from NZ_JBWYGY010000001.1 coordinate 26,930, forward strand.
TGCGCGAGCATCTTCCCCAGCAGGTGTGCCATGAACGGCTCAGCGGTTGCTAATTCGCCGAGCCAGTCTAGCCACCACTCCGCATCTGAAAGCTCGAGCGAAAGATTGTCTCCTTCGGAGGTGAGCGTCGTCAACGTTTCGAGAGCTGGCTCGGCCAAGCTGACGTCTCGCGTCCGCAGCATTCTGACCAGCAGGTTCGCGTCCACAACTTCCACGGCGGAGAGAGCGTGTGTCGGCTCATCGTCCCAGTCGCATCCTTCGTCGAGGAGTAACTCGAGAGTTTCGGCAAACCCTCCGTGGTCGCCGGTGGCGTAGAGAAGCAGGGCGCGTTTGAGACCCTTCAAATCGGAAAGAGGAACTAGGCCTAATGCATTGGAATCTTGCTCCACGAGCGCAGCTATTGCCTCTAGAGCCCACCGGCCCTGGATAGGGTCCTCAACTGCCTGAACCAGGGCCTGAATCAGTTCGGATGTCACCGGCGCCAATGGGTGATCTTTCGGCTCGCCGAAGGCCACCTGGCTATAGTGATCGTAGACGGCGTAGTATCTACCGTCGACAATCTCGGCACGCAGAAAGTCGACTGCTGGCCCTTCTCTGGAGTAACGCATCGAGTTTGCGATTATGGTTCTCGCCAAAGCAGACTCAGTCTGGGATGCGACCGACACCAACTCCTCAATCGTTAGGCCATTTAGGCAGACCTCGGCTCCGGCCCTGATGGCGAGAAAGTCAAGTTCTCCTTCCTGACCCTCTTCTCCTCGCAGTAGGGAACCGGCCTCAAGCGGGCTAATTGGAATTGACTCGAGTTTCGCCAGCAAGCGTCTAGCATCGTCCGGCCGGACGTGCGGGCCGAGCGCTTGCCCAAGCCCTGCACAGAAGTTGTAGCCGTTTCTGCCGGTGGCAATCGCTTCAAACGCGGAATTCAAGTGATCGGGAACCAGCCCCGCAAGGATGCCTAGCGCAGTTCCTCCCAACCGGTTCGTCTCCTGCGTTAGCTTGAGGAGCGCCCCGGCGTGACTAGTGCTGAGCGGCAATTTCGATATGAGTACCTCGAGTTCGAATTCCCTGATTCCAGTGACTTCGTCGATCGGAAGAAGCCGAAGCGACCGTTCGATCCATTCCTCTTGCTCAGTCTCGAGGTAATGAAGACTACGCAGCCCCAGGGCTGCATCCACGGACATGATCTTTCCGTGAACCACCTCAGCCGACAACGAGTCCAAGAATCCCAGAGAAAGCAGCAGTGCCTGATCCCAGTCGTTTCGTCCGAGGCAATTCACCACGATCGAATCGTCCTTCGAGATGAGCTTGCTCAAATGATATGCCGCAAGGTATTCCGTGATCGAGTGGTGATAGAAGGCGAGCGTTCTAAGCGGCGTCGCAATCAAAACTCCAGTCTGCAGGAGGTAATCGACGACCTCGCCTGGGTCAACGCCTTGAGGCAACGACGACCTCAGCGTATCCGACGCTGGTACCAATTGAAGGGAGATGTCGCCACTCTCAATCATCTCGAAAGCCATCAAGGCCAGAGCGTCGAGCAGAGGGACGTTCAACCCGAATCGAGACGCGAAGTCGGCGTCGGGGTGAGCCATCAACTGGCGATAGATGTCGTGTACCGTTCTACTCTCCCTTACCGAGATTCGGTCGTCGAGCATCGCGGCAAAAAATAACGGGCGTCGCAATAACTCGAGCGTTATTGGGTTTGTCTTTGCTGGCTCTATACCCAGACTTTGTAGAGCTGCGTGTAGTGCGTCTTCTGGAACTGAGCCCATGACTGCAATAGGTAGGTTCAGCCCGCTGAGCTGGCTGGCGTTCCGGGTTGTGATGACAACGGCGCACTTAGCAGCGGACTGAAGAAAACGACCGAGCTGATCATTGAGCAAGTTCTCGCGTTCCGACGTCAGTGCCGCCTCATTGAAGCCGTCGAGCAGGAAGTGCCCGATGCCTTCCTTAAGTACCAGTGCTAAGGGGACATCAACGGGCAGAGCCTTCTCGAGCAGAGCCGTCAGATCGTCTCGATAGTCCCGCATCGTCACGTGCACAGGAATACGAAGGTCGTCCAAAGCTATCGGCGGTGCGGACAAACTGGCTGCTTCGAGCCTTCCGGCGAGTTCCCTCGCAACGTTCCGGATCGTATGACTTTTCCCTGCTCCGGGGGCGCCCTCCACGATGAGGTGGCTTGAAAGATTGGCGAGAGCAGCCACCGCGGAGCCAACGAGAGCGCGACGAAGGTGCCTGTCAAATCTTGCGCCCCGCGGTTGCTCAAGCGTCAAAGGAAAATCTGTGTCGCCAGGTGATTTGATCTCGCTGGAGATTCCACGCCCGAATCGTGCCAGTGTTAGAGCCAAATGCTCGGGGTCACGTATTCCAGTTTCCGCTTCGTGGATCGTTGCAATCTCCGCGGTCGTTCGCTCCAAAAGCTGCAGAAGATTATCGTGCCGCGATTCTGGATCAGCGTCGCGGACCGTGTCGTACGAGACGAGATTGATCCCGTAATGACGCCGCCAATATCCGCGCTCGTCGCCCGATATATCTGGCATGATCGCCAAGTGATCAGCCGGGTTCGTCTCGAAAGTGTTGAAGAGGTAGTCCCGCATTAGAAGGAAATCGGGATCGCGTAAGCCAAACCCCACAAACACAACTGGTCGACTCACGAGGAGAAGTCTCATGGCCTCAAGCACAGCCCTCCCGGGGCCCTGAAGTCGTCGATAGTCTTCACGAGTTAGAACTATCGACGCGCAGGTGCCTATGTCGCCGTGTGGTTTGAAGACGAAATGGTCGGCCCGCGCTTGCAAAATTGCCGGGATCTCAAGCGTGTCGGATGGAGTCACCACGTCGAACTGCGTGCCGGGTCGGTACTTAGTCAGCGCATCTTCTAGGAGCCGGTCGTAGTTCGTGGTGATGTAGCAGCTAGGCCCCAGGCCTACTATCGCCTCGTGAAGTCGGGATGGCGCCGCCCCGGGGATTTGAATTGCAGACCTCAGGAATCGACAGCGCTCGACGTCGGTTAGTTGGTCGAATCCGTAACTGGCGGCAAGCAGCAGGTCATTGTTCGATATCTCTTGCGCAACGGGGTCGGCGTTTCTGCCGAGCCGGACTAGCTCGTCCGTAAGCTGACCAATCATCCGAGGCCAGCTCGGCAAACCTGACCATCTAGAAAGCCCCGAGCCTAGAAACAGAACCGTGTCCTCCCGCGCGAGCACCGCTGCTAGGTGATCGATGCTCTCTTGTGTCATGGCGCCTGCTCTTCCTGGAACGTAGTGATTCGCTCACTCTAGAAGACGGGAGCCACCGAGGCATCTTCGCCCATGTGCTCGCTCTCGCATTGCCTCGGCGACTCGTACCCGATTCAATCGGTGTTTCGAAAAGAAAGACGCTTCTAACGGCGCTGCTGGAGATGTGCCCATATAGGTGCCACACCCGGTCAACGTCGGCTTTGATTTCGATCTCAACGAACATCGCCCTTCCACCCGTCCGACCAGCATGCAGCACGGCCCGGCCCGGAAAGTCCAGACGCTCGGTCCCCACGATTTGTGACCACGGTCGAACCCTAACGGGACGGTCGAGCGATACGTCGCTGGACTGACGTGAATTAGAAGTAGCCGGCGTCGAGCTTGACCCCGGCGTCGAGCTTGACCCGGGGCGGGAACTCTGTGGCGGTTCGCTCTGCGAGAATCGCACTGTGATTCTATATATCGTCGCCGCTCTACTGACCCTCGCCGGCACGTTGTGGCAAACCGGAATTGCGGTGATCGCCGGACTCGAGTCCCTACAGTCATTCCAAGGGGACTTCAACCGACTCGTCAGGGAGGAGACTCGGCGGGCGTACGCCAGCATCCCCAGATGGAACGTGTTCCGTCGTCGTCGGGCGGCAAAGGTCATTATCGACTCGACGGGAACGGCTCTGACCGCGGACGAGATCGCGCTGGTAAAAAGGTACGACAGGCAAGCCTTTGGTTGGAGCTTCCTTGTTATCGGCGCATTCGCCGCCCTCTGGGCGGCCGTCGCCGAGTCGTGGAGCATCTAGGCGAAGCCTCCGCGACACCTTCAGAGTCGGAACGGACCCCGTTAGTGGGCTTCTCGGGAACGGCCAATCGTCGGATGCTGGAGGAGGAGGAGGCATCACCGCCGTTCTCCGGCCAGCGGAAGCGCTTCTCTTACCGCGGGCGCTCGACTGGAAGACCGTCTCTCGAGGATCGGAAGCTCAGATGCCGCTGTCATCTACAGAGTGCAAGACCTACCGTATCTATGCCCTCATTGATCCCAGTACAAGCGTTGCCTACTACGTCGGGCAAACCGCGAACACACTCTTCCTCCGCTGGCGCGACCATCTGCGGAAACCCGGAGACACGAAGAAGGGCGATTGGGTTCGATCGCTCCGCGCTGACGAGCGGGAGCCGCAGATAATTCTGCTGGAAGAATTTAGTGGCTATCGCTCTCACGCTTACGAACGTGAGTCGTACTGGATCAAGCGACTTCGAACCGAGGGGCACCCTCTTCTGAATTAGCCGACAATCACGATCGCCTATCGAGCGACGCCTTGCGGACCCGTTTGCGCCTGCTCTCACCCGCCAGTGCGGCTGAGGAGTGCGGCGAGGCGGGTAAGCGGCCGCGCGGCGCGCTTTGAGTCAATGACGTGGCGTTTCCGGCTACGGTCTCGCCGAGGCGGCTAGGCGCAATGCGTGTGCGTGGCCGTCGTCGGGGTTGCCAGAAATCCGTTGGGACTCGACTACGTTGCCGGAGACGTCGAACACTAGCCAGTGCACTGACTCGAGTTCACGCTCCGGCAGGTAGGCCACCAGGTCAGGATCGCTGCTGGGCACGATGGCCGTGGTGAAGTGGTCACGATAGGTTCGCTTGGTGGATTCGTATTTTAGGTAGTTGCCCAAAATGTAGTCGATGCGACTCAGCTCAGGGTGCGAGGTGTCGTATACGACCACTACTAGTGGACGCCCCCTTTCGGTCGAGTCCTGCATCCCCGACGCCAGGTCTGTGAAGACTGCGCCGCGGAAGTAGCCGCGGTCCGCCACCGCCTCGAGCGGGTTCTCGATGACCTTTCGATATAGGCGCGCGAGGTACGGTTCGACTACACTCGCAAATTCTTCATTATCGAACGCCGGTTCATCGACGGTTGTTCTGTAAATCGAAGTGCCCTGGAAAGCGATCACCAACTCTGGACCCGCGACGTAGACCTCGAATTCTGTATGTCCGAACATCGCTGGGCGGCCTTTGTCGATTGCTCGAAGGGCTACTGTCATCCGCCCTCCTTCTTCGTCCGTGGGCGCAGGGTTGGATCTTGAGAAGCCCGGGAGTCGCTTGGCGAGATGGCCTTGGGCCGTGATCAACGCGGATCTCGCCGCCGCGATGGCTCGTGCTGTTGCGAGGTTCGTGACGGTCGTTGTGCGGCGCGCGTAATCTTCGATGTACGCGACGTCGGAGCTGGCCTCCTCTGACGGTGTGATAGGTGCAATGAGGGACTCAAGGTCTCGGACGAGGCCTGAAGCCCCCTCATACCGTTGCTCGAGGCGAACGGTGAAGGCTCGGTCGAATATGGCAAGCAGTTTCTGCTTCTGCTCGCGCTTGACGACAGACAGTGAGTCATTGAATCGCTCCTGTTGGTGCGGCATTTGCCCATGCCCGTCGATCGCGGCTCCCGGTGGCAGGCCAGAAACCATGAAGAGGAGGAGTGCGCAAGCGAAGGAAAGATCAGATCGGGGATCCTGCTTGGATGATCCGCCAGGTGCCAACTCCGGCAATCGCAGGAAACGGTTGCCAAGCTCCTCTCCCGTTTGGGTCTCGAATCCGTCATCCCGTTCGTTGCTGAAGGCGATACCGAAGTCAATGAGTACTGGAGATTCCAATTCACCGTTCCTCAGGATGACGTTGTCTGGCTTGACGTCGCGGTGCACCCAACCTTGGTCGTGTATGTATTCCAAGACGCGAAGAAGCTCCAACGTCGCACCAACGGCATCGGTGATAGCGAGAGGCCCTTCGCTGGCGACATATTGCGCCACTGTCGGCCCGGGCACGTACTCAGTGGCGATATAAAGCTCGACGCCGAGATCGTCGTGCAGATGAGCGTTGCTCTCTACGAGAGCTGGGATGCCGGAATGGTCACACGTATCGTAGGCCGTCGCTTCCCTGAAGATCCGAGCTCGCCGTCCGGGATCCTTCCTTCCAGAACTCATGGTTTTTATGCAAGCAGGATCCGAATCGCTATCAACCGGCTTCATCAACGAAGTCGTCCCCTGGCCGCCGCTACCTAATCTCGTGACTAGGCTCCATCGATCCTTACAAGACCTTGCATCTACCCACTTCTTGGCCAAACTCTGTTCTCCGGGTCGCATCGCTCAACAAATCGTCTGGATGTTCGCCGTGTCTAGGCGCCCATTCGGCCTTATCCTAACGACACCAATCTGGCCCCGCTCCAGGCGGAACGCCGCCGGCGGATTGCCGAGCCGCAGAGGTTGAACGACACCGTCGACCGCATTCCGAGAACGCCTTGAAGACCGAACTCTCAACGGGAACCTTCAACGGGGACTCCAGAGGGATGGTTGTCGAACCGTGAATACTCCGTTTACCTTGCTAACACGCCACCTCCGATATGTTCACTACGCATCCCGTCAACCGACGGCAGCATCGACGAAGTATGGAATGTTTGAGTAAGTCAGGAAGACTCGTGACTGCCTAGAGTCCTGCCTCCAACCCTTGATTCGAATTGCCACGCCTCTTGCAGGTCGAGGCGGCACACCTCCTAAGCAATGTGGGAGGTGTGCCGGTGACAGTGTCGATGCGGGTGATGAGTGCCGGCAACGGCTACAAGTACTTGCTGCGCACGGTCGCTGCCGGAGACGGGCAGCGGTCTCTGTCCACTCCGTTGACTCGTTACTACAGTGCGAAAGGAACGCCACCGGGTCGATGGATGGGAAGCGGCCTCCGTGGCCTCGGCTCGGGTCTCATCGTCGAGGGGGACGAAGTTACGGAGGCACATCTGCAGAGTCTGATCGGGTTGGGGTGCGACCCCGTTGACGGCTCGCCTCTCGGTCACGCCTACCCCGCGTATCAAAGCCCGGCAGGTCCAGCGCCGACGGGCCGTTCCCAGGAGATGAGTGCGCGGAGACGTGCGGTTGCCGGGTATGACTTCACGTTCTCGATTCCGAAGTCGGCAAGCGTGCTCTGGGGCGTGGCAGACGCGGCGACACAGTCGCGGATTGTGGATGCGCACCACGCGTCGATTGCCGAGGTCGTCGCATTCATGGAGCGCGAGGTCGCGGCGACGCGGACGGGAACCACAGCGCACGACGGAGCCGTTGCGCACGTCGATGTGTCTGGCCTGATCGCTACGGCGTTCGACCATTTCGACAGCCGGTCTGGCGACCCGCACCTGCACACGCACGTGGTGATTAGTAACAAGGTGCAGACCGTGCTGGACGGCAAGTGGCGCTCGCTGGACGGCCGCCCGATGCACGGAGCGGTCGTTGCGCTGTCCGAACTGCACGAGACCCTGTTCGCAGACGCACTCACTCGAGCACTCGGCGTGCAATGGGAGAGAAGGGACCGGGGGAGAGACCGCCACCCTGCATGGGCGATCAGCTTCGTTCCGGAGGCGCTTGTCGCAGAGTTTTCGACGAGGTCGCGACACATCGATGTTGAGACCGACGAGTTGATCGAAGCGTACGTGGGCCGGCACGGTCATCGTCCCGGGCCGGCCACCATCATGAAGCTGCGCGCTCAGGCCACACTTTCCACACGCCCCGCCAAGCACGGGCGGTCGCTCACAGAACTCACCGGAGAATGGCGCGCACGCGCGGAACAGGTGCTGGGACAGGATGCGACGCCGTGGGCCGGTGCCGCACCCGCCAACCCCTCCGTGCTGGTGATGCGCGCGGAGGATGTGCCGCCCGAAACCGTCCATTCGCTGGGGTTGAGCGTGATGACGGCGGTCAGCGAGAAGCGGTCCACCTGGCGGCATTGGAACCTGGCAGCCGAAGCAGCGCGCCAGATGATGCACCTCCGATTCGCGTCGGCATCCGAACGTGAAGCCGTCCTCGACCGTGTTGTCAATGCTGCCGAACGCGCATCACTGCGACTCACGCAGCCGGAGATCGCGTCGAGTCCCGAGGCATTCCAGCGGAGCGACGGGACGTCGGTCTTTCACCCGAAGCACTCCACCGTGTTCACCTCGTCGGAGTTGCTCGACGCGGAGGCCGGACTGCTCGAACGCGCAGCCGATGAGACGGGGCCACGAGTCGCAGTGGCAACCTTGCGTTCGGTTGCCCGCGCGCAGCTACCCGGTGGCGGAGTGCTCGCCGAAGGTCAGCTCGGAGCGCTCGCGATGATCGCTGGCTCTGGACGCGTCATTGACGTGCTCGTGGGCCCGGCCGGTGCTGGCAAGACAACGGCAATGCACGCTCTCCGGCGAGCCTGGGAGGCGGAACATGGTGCAGGCTCGGTTGTTGGGCTCGCCCCCTCGGCGGCCGCCGCGCAGGTTCTCGGGGAGGAACTCGGCATCACCACCGAGAACCTGGCCAAATGGTGGCAGAACCACCTCGTTCATGGAGCGACGTTCCGCCCCGGTCAGCTCGTGATCATCGACGAGGCATCCCTCGCAGGAACACTATCCCTGGGCCGAGTCAGTGCACTCGCTGCGAACGCCGGCGCCAAAATCCTGCTGGTTGGCGATCACGCCCAGTTACAGTCGGTCGATGCTGGCGGAGCGTTCTCGCTGCTGGTCCACAATCGGGCGGACGCGCCCGAGCTCGTCGACGTGCACCGGTTCAGCCAAGAGTGGGAGAAGACGGCATCCCTCGGGTTGCGTCAGGGCGACACCGAATCCGTCGACCTGTATGTCGCGCACGATCGTGTTCGTGAGGGCACAACTGAGGCAATGGCAGATGCCGCATACGAGGCGTGGCGTGTAGACACCCGAGCCGGCAAACGAACGGTTCTGATCAGCGACTCCAATGACGCGGTGGCGTCGCTGAACATGCGCGCTCGCACAGAATTGATCCTGGAGGGCCGAGTGGATGCGCTTCGCGAAGTCACCCTCCATGACGGAACAAATGTGGCTGTCGGTGACACGATCATCACGCGCCGCAACGATCGACGGCTCAGTGCGGCCCGGTCCTGGGTGCGAAACGGTGACCGCTGGACCGTGATCGGAGTGCGGCGGAACGGTTCGGCCGAGGTGCGACGGCACGGCCGGCGGTGGGGGAGCGCAGTGGTGCTTCCCGCCGAGTACATGAAGCGCCACGTCGAACTCGGATACGCCATCACCTCTCACCGTGCGCAAGGCATCACCACCGATACGGCGCACGTCGTCGTCGCCTCGAGTACGACGCGAGAGAACTTCTACGTCGCTATGACGCGCGGTCGCGAGGCGAATATCGCCTACGTAGCCGTCGACCATCCGGATGCCGCGCACGTTGGACCTCGCCCGGGTAATGAGGCCGACTCGACAGCGCGCAGTGTCCTCTACGGGGTGCTCCAGCACGTCGGTGCCGAACAATCTGCGCACGAAACGATCGTGGCCGAGCAGGACGCGTGGGGGTCGATTACACAGCTTGCAGCCGAGTACGAGACTATTGCGGCGGCCGCGCAGCGCGACAGATGGGTCTCATTGCTACGAGAGAGTGGGCTCTCGCAGAGCCAGACTGATGCCGCCGTCGAGTCGAATGCCTTCGGGGCCTTGAACCGCGAGCTGCGCCGGGCCGAGGCCCACCACTTCGACGTCAGAAGTCTGCTTACTCGCGTTGTCGCAGCCCGCGGGTTCGACGACGCGCAGGATGTCGCGGCGGTCGTTCACGAGAGGATCGCATCAGAGGTCGCTCGAGTCGGCGGTGCAGGTCGTACGCGCAGGACGCCACGACTGGTGGTGGGGCTCATCCCGAGCGCGACCGGGCCGATGGACGTTGACATGCGGCGAGCTCTCATCGAGCGCGCCGACCTGATCGAAGCCCGAGCGAGCGCGGTCCTCGATCAGGCGCTGCTGACGAAGGCGCCGTGGACGCGTGCGCTCGGGACAGCACCCGGGGGATCCGCTGCCAGGGCCTGGCGAGAGCGCGGGTGCACCATCGCGGCATACCGGGAACGATACGGGGTCGTCAGCATGAGCCCGCTCGGCCAGGCGCCACAATCCAGAACCCAGGAAATGGATGCCGCCCGCGCTCGCGCGGCACTCCGGGCGATACACCGGCTTACGGATGATCCTTTCCCTTACGATTCGTTGAAACGAGTAGTTGCTCCAGGGCTTCCCCCCGCCCACATCCCGATCTGAATGGCGCACGGCGACGTTTTGGGTGTTTTGCCACGAACGGGGGCCAAGTGGGCGAGCGTGCGCTGCGGAGTTTTCATCGCAATCTGAAACAATGCTGATTACGCCTACTTTTCCCGAACCGTGGTTGGCGACTGGTACCGAGGATCCGAATGAACGTTGATGTTGCGCTGCTGCGCTTTGGTGTGTCTGCGGAGCCCCGACGATGAAGGCAGGCTCACCGAGCTGGATCGTGATGGGCAAGCCCGCCCAGAACCTCGAGGCAATCGCGCTCAACGACTTGCGCGAGCTGTTACCCGAGGACGGCATCACGACGGCTTGGGTGAACCTGACGTTTGTAGCGAACAGCGGCGGCTTCAACGAGGTCGACGTCCTGTTGCTCACGAAGGCAGGGCTCTTCGTGGTCGAGCTCAAGGGGTGGCACGGGCAACTGCTGATCAAGCAGAACCGCTGGCATCAGAACGGCCGCGACATGGGCAACCCACCGGTCGCGGCAGACAGCAAAGCGAAGAAGCTCTCGGGCCTGCTGGCCTCGGTTGCGCAGAAGCACGGCGCCAACAAGAACGTGGTGCCGTGGCTCGGGTCGCTCATGGTGTTGCACGGGCGCGATTCCAAGGTCAACGTCGAGCCGAACGTGCATGGCATCACGACCCTTGACGGGTACAACATCAAGATGGCGGGGCCGGGCAAAGAATTTTCGAAGTTCCTCGCTGCGCCCGCCTCTCACCTGGGCGATGCTGTGGATAAGGCTCGTGCGGCGAAGATCCGCCAGATCATCGAGCAGGCCGACCTCAAGCCCACTCCGAAGACACGCAAGGTGGGCGACTACAACCTCGATGCGGCCGATCCTCTCGGCGAAGACGAAGATTGGGTCGACCTGCTTGCGACGCACCCAAGGACGAAGTCGTATCGTCGCATCCGCGTATTCAAGATTCCGCGCGGCACGTCGAAGGCTGCGTTTGCCGACATCCAGCGGCACGCCGTGCGTGAGTTTCGGCTGACTGACGGCATCTCTCACAAGGGCATCACGCATCCGATCGAGTACGTCGACTCGAGTGTCGGGCCGGTGCTCGTGTTCGAGTACGACGACCGCGAAGTATCGCTCGGCGACTACCTCGTTGAGCACGCGGCAACCTTGTCGATCGAGCAACGCGTGACGCTCGTGCGAAAGATCGCCGAGGTCATGAAGGCAGCACATTCGCGTCGGGTGATGCACCGGGCGCTGTCGCCACTCCGGGTGACGGTACGCTCCTCGAAGAAGGGTGTATCTGTCGCGGTGCGTGACTGGTTCGCCGGCCAAAAGGCGGCTGGGGGTACTACTCTTTCGCGCACCATGCTCGGCACGACCGACATCCCCGAGGCGATCGCAGAGGCGGAGTGGGGATATCTCGCCCCCGAGGTCGTGCAGTATCTCGGCGAGCCATCGCCGATCGCGCTCGACGTATATGGGCTCGGGGCACTTGCGTACCGCATCTTCACCGATCGCGATCCCTCCGAGAACTCCAAGGATCTGCACGCACTGTACCAGTCTGCGGACTCGCTCGACCCCCTCGCGGTGCAGCCCGAGTTGCCCGAGGTGTTCGCGGAGGTCGTGCGGGAGGCAACGTCGTTCGATGAGTCGATGCGAACCATCGATGTCGGCGCACTCCTCGTCGCATTGGAGAGCGCGAACGAGGAATACCTGGGTCGCGGCGAGAAGATCAAGGTCGAGATCGACCCATTGGATGCCTCGCCTGGCGAGATTATCGGCGACCGGTTCGAGATCACGGCCAGGCGCGGTGCGGGTACGACCGGCGTCGCGCTTCTGGTGGACGACTACGAGACGACGAAGACCGGCGTCATCCTGAAGCTCGCTCGCGACGATGAGGCGGCGTCGCGACTAGCATTCGAGGCTGAGGTGCTCGCCGGCTTGGACCACCCTCGTGTGGTGCGGTTGCTCAGTGGCCCGCTCGAGGTCGGCGGCAGAAGCGCGCTGGTACTCAGCGATGCGGGTGCCGAAACGCTTGCCGCGCGACTGCAGACCGAGGGCCGTTCGACGATCGAGCAGCTCGAGAGCTACGGCCGCGACCTGCTTGAAGCTGTGCGGTACCTCGACGGCAAAGGGGTGTTCCACCGCGACATCAAGCCGGCGAACCTCGCGGTCGCGCCTGACCCGGGTACCCGCAAGCCGCGACTCACGCTGTTTGACCTGTCGCTCGCGCGCGAGCCGTTGACGCACATGAAGTCGGGCTCGAGGCCCTATCTTGACCCGTACCTCGATCTCGCTGGCCGCCGTCAGTATGACCGTTCTGCAGAACTGTTCTCAGTCGCAGCGACGCTTTTCGAGATGGCGGCGGGAGTGCCGCCGTTCTGGCCGGGCGGCAACGCACCCGAGCACCCGAGCGAGGCGCCGGTCGTTCAGTCGTCGCAGTTTGAGGAGTCGCACGCGGCCACACTTGCGGAGTTCTTCACGCGGGCGCTTGCGCCCGAGGCAAAGGCCCGCTTTGAAACCCTCGACGAGTTCGAAGTGGCTTGGCTGGGCTTGTTCGCCGAGTCGAAGCCCGAGAACGTAGATGCTTCGACGACGGAGCTGCTTGACGCGCAGGCCGCGGCTGCGACCCTCGATACACCGCTCGCTGAGGCCGGCCTCAGTGTGCGGGCGCGGTCTGGACTAGGCCGGCTTCGTGTGTCGACCGTTGGAGAACTGCTGGGCGTGCCGCCGATGCAGATCAATCAGATTCGTGGACTCGGCGAGCTGCACCGCAAGGAGGTGCAGCGGCGGGTTCGCGAGTGGCGTACGCGGTTGAAACAAGAGGCGGACTCGACGACCGAGGTGGCGGCCGGACGACTGTCGATCGAGCGTCACCGTTCAACACTCATTCCCCGGATGACTGCCGAGAACTCGAAGCAGGTCACGGTACTGCGGCTGCTACTCGGCGAAGATCAGACGCCTGGTGATGCGCCATGGCCCTCGTTCACGTCGATCGCCGACCAGCTCGGCCTGCAGGTGGCAGCGGTGTCTCGGCTCGTCTCGGAGTCCGTGGCGCGGTGGCGCAAGGAGGGCAAGCTCCGCGACGTCGTCGAAGATGTGGCCAACATTGTCAATGACTTCGGGCTCGTCGCCACGCACGATGAGGTCGCCGACCAGTTGCTGCAACGGTATGGCTCAGCTAAGCTCCGCGAGGAACGGCGGCGGCACGCGCGCGGGCTCGTGCGCGCCGTCGTTGAATTGGATGCCACGGCGGAGGTGCCACGAGTTGATAAGCGCCGCCCGCGGGACGAGCGGGCGCCTGTGCTGCTCGCGACGATCGCCGCAAAGAGCGCTGGCGGGGGAGAGCCGGGTGTCGGCTCTGAGCAGTTGCTCGCGATGGGGCGCTCCCTCGGTGACGAGATCGACAAGATGCTGTCGAGCCGCGACGTCGCACCGGCGGCATTCGTGCGCGACCGACTGCGCAGGCTCGTGCCGACGGGTGTCGACCTCTCGGATGCGCGCTTGCTCGATTTTGCGGTGGCCGCGTCGACAACGGGCGCGAAGTCGTCGCTCGATGAGGTGTACCGATGCGACCTGTCGCCGGCGCGCGCGATCGAGGTCGCCCTAGGCGGGGTAGCCGTACGCGAGCTCACGCCCGACGGCATCGAGCGACGTGTGAAGGGGCGCTTCCGTCTGATCACGGCTATTCCGCCGCACCCGGCGCTCGACGCGATCGTTCATACGACGCACCCGCACCTCGAGTGGAACCTCGACCGTTACCTCGTCAAAGACGGCTCGACGTACGGAGCTTCGACTCGCTCGACGACAATGCAGGGTTCGTTGCCCAGCGACACCCTTGCGCCCACGCTCGCCGAGTCGGTGCAACACCGCAGCGCGCTGGTGTTGACGACGACATGGGGGAGCTACGACGATTCCGCGACGGCGCTGGCGGCGCGGTTCGGGGTCGAAATCGTCGATCTCGCGGCCCTCGCAGTCGAACAGCTGCACGCGACAGCTGCGTCGGTCGGCGCCGAATGGCCGGTCGTCGTCGATGCTGACAAGCCGGATGCCAGCACCATCGACCAGCGCAACCTTCAGACGCTTGCGAAGCGGGCCATGAGCAGCGCCTGGGCCGAACTCAACGACCGCGACACCGCGCTGCTCTTCAAGAACGCGGCGGTGCTCGCGCATCTCGGGCTCGTCGACCTCATCGCCCGCACGATCGACCTGTCGACGAAGCGTGCCGCAGCCCGCTGGTTCCTGCTGCCGAAGCACGGCGCCGCAGCGGTTCCCGACCTTGACGGCACGCCAATGCCGATCGGCGCCGGCAAGTGGATCGAGCTCCCCACGACCCTGGCTTCAGTACTGCCCGTCCCCAGCTCCATCGCCGTTCCGGCGCAGAACTCGAAGGTGAAGCTGTGATCGACTCCGCGAAACTCCTCTCCGCCCTCAAAGGGCAGGTCAAGGTGCTCGAGGCAGACCTGCGCGCCCGCGCAGAGGACGAGACGACCGTGTGGGGGGCGAACCTTCGCACCGAGTTCAGCTGGGCAACCGCACGCGAGCGCACCGGTCTGTCATGGATCGACTGGCGTGATGGGCAGGTCGCACAGGCCGCGGTGGCGTGGATCATCGCGTCGGTATTCATCCGCTTCAGCGAAGACAACGGACTGCTCGACGGACTCGTGGTCGACGGCACAAGGGTTGCGCTGCCGTGGTTCGCCGGCCCAGGCGAAGGCACCGAGCGCGCGGTCGAGAACCAGTCGGCGTTCTACACGGCGAACCCGACGGCTGCGGGTCCCGACTGGCTACGGCACGCGTTTCGGGCGCTCGCGGAGCTGCCGGCCGGGCGGGCGCTCGTCGACCCCGATCACTCGATGGTGTGGTCGGCGCCGATCTCAGGTGAGGCGGCAGACGGGCTGCTGCAGTTCTGGCGGGCGAGTGACGCGAGCGGCCAGATCGTTCACGACTTCACGGATGCAAGCCTCGACACCCGCTTCCTGGGCGACCTCTATCAAGACCTCTCGGAGTTCGCGAAGAAGCAGTACGCGCTGCTGCAGACGCCGGTGTTCGTCGAGGAGTTCATCCTCGACCAGACGCTCACCCCAGCGATCGAGGAGTTCGGGCTCGACGGGCTGATGGTCATCGACCCGACGTGCGGCTCGGGCCACTTCCTGCTAGGCGCCTTCGCCCGTCTCAACGCGGCGTGGGCGAGCGAAGCCCCAGCGATGGATGCTCGCGCGCGCGTCAAACTGGCCCTCGCGAGTGTGCACGGGGTTGACCTCAATCCCTTCGCCGTCGCAATCGCCCGTTTCCGCCTGACTGTCGCGGCACTACAGGCCGCGGGCGACCGCACGCTGGTCGGCGCGCCCGACTACAACCTCAAACTCGCGATTGGCGACTCGCTGCTCGGATCGCAGGCCTCGAGCGTGAAGCTCGATTTCTATGACGATGCGGAGAGTTTCAACTATTCGAACGAGGATATCGCAGCCTACTACGGGATCCTGCAGCCAAATCAGTATCACGTTGTAGTCGGCAATCCGCCGTACATTACCGTGAAGGATCCGGCACTCAACCAGAAGTATCGGGAACTCTATCGCAGCGCCTTCCGGCAATATCAACTCTCGGCCCCATTCTTCGAACTGTTCTTCCAACTGGCCGCGCGCGAAAATGGAGTCAAAGGCGCCGGCTACGTCGGGCAGATTACGTCCAATGGGTTCATGACACAGGAGTTTGGCGTCAAGCTTGTCGAAGAAGTGATCGCTGGATTCGATGTCACTAATCCCATTGAGATTACTTCCGTAATTGATTCTTCTGGCGCCTATATTCCGGGTCACGGGACCCCAACTGTGATCGTATTTGGGCGTCATCGCAGATCGAACACGGGATCTGTTAGAGCTGTAGCAAGCCTCCGTGGTGAACCAAGCACCCCTACAGGCACCTACGGCCACGTATGGGAAGAGATCGTTGCGTCTGCCGAACTGGAGATATTCGACGGGCACTTTGTTGCAGTACGAATGATTGAGCGGGCAAGGTTCAACTCGCACCCTTGGCTCATCCAAAATCCGACGGCAGCAGCACTGAAGGCCAACATCGAGCGGTCCGCGAGATCACTTTCCGAGCTCGGCCCGGATCTCGGCTATACCGGTCAGACAAATTCTGACGATGCGTTTCTGGCGACGCGACGCGATTTTAGTCGGCGGGGTGTTGAGATTGACGTTGTGCGCGATTTCGTCACCGGCGTGGACGTACGCGACTATCAGATTCGCCCAGGGATGGCGGCCCTTTTTCCATACTCAAAGGGGGCACTCCGCGATATCACTGAAAGTGTTGGTGCGTACCGATGGCTTTGGCCCGTTCGTGAACAGACTTGGTCGCGAGCCACGTTCTCGAAGCGAACCTACAAGCAGGAGGGTCGTGATTGGTGGGAATGGCACCAAGTTTCCCACAGGCGGGTAGACGCGGAGTTCACAATCCCCTTCGCGTCCGTTGCAACGCACGCGCAGTTCGCACTCGATCGCGAGCGTCGAATCTTCAATCGGCACGCGGCATTCATCCAGTTGCAGGCAGGGGCGAGTGAGGATCAGCATCTGGAGCTGCTCGGCGTACTCAACAGTTCCATCGCGTGCTTCTGGCTCAAGCAAGTCAGCCACAACAAGGGCGGTCCTGGCGGGGGGAGTTCGAAGGACGAGAAGTGGCGAGACTTCTACGAGTTCACTGGTACCAAGTTGCAAGAGTTTCCACTTCCGGCAACGCTCAATGCCGAGCGAGGCAGACGCCTCGACTCGCTAGCGCAGGAACTTGCAGCGCTCGCTCCGGCGAAAGTGATCGCTGCTGCTAGAGACAGCTCCGCGAACCTTGAGCAGCACATTGAGGCTGCAGCACGAGAATCGGAGGAGCTCCGAGGCCGTCTGATTTTCGAACAGGACGAGCTCGACTGGGATGCCTATCGCCGCTATGGGCTGATCGACACCGACCTTACGTTCTCGGGGAAATTCGATCGGCTCCGTGTCGGTGAGCGAACGTTTGAAATCGTGCTGGCGCAGCAGGTCGCGGCCAGTGACCTGGTAACACGTTGGTTCTCCGACTTCGCAGAGACGCAGATCACAAGCATCCCGTGCGATTGGGCGAGCGACTACAAAGCAGTTGTCGAGCGTCGACTCAAAGAGGTCGCGAACAACCCACACATCCGTCTACTCGAGCAGCCCGAATATAAGCGCACGTGGCATGCCGAGCATTACGCGCGTCAGCTTGCCGATGCCCTGCGAGACGCAATGCTCGATCACCTCGAGTCGCCTGCGCTGTGGGTGGATGCGAATGGGCGTCCGGTAACACGCTCGGTGAACGACCTTGCTGAGCTCGTACGCACTGACAATCGGTTCGTGGAGCTCGCGCAGCTTGCGGCAGGGGCGAAGGACATCGATTTCCGAACGGTCGTGGGCTCGCTCCTGAGCGACGAGTCGGTGCCATACCTAGCGGCATGGCGGTATAAGCCGTCGGGGCTCGAGAAATTCCGGGCGTGGGAGCGCACGTGGGAGCTGCAGCGCGCCGAAGACCGCGGCGAGCAGGTAACCGTGCCGGTGCCGCCGAAGTACGGGCAGGCTGACTTCCGCAAGCCCACGTACTGGAAGGCACGAGGCAAACTCGACGTGCCGAAAGAGCGTTTCACCGCCTACCCCGGCACATACCGTCCGAACGACGCGAGCCCGCTGTACGGGTGGGCCGGCTGGAACCACGCCGACCGCTCGCAGGCGCTCGCGCGCTTGCCCATGGAGCTCATCCTGGCCGGAGGTACGGCTGACGACGTCGCGCCGCTAGTCGCGGGGCTACTCGAATTGCAGCCCTGGCTCGACCAGTGGCACAGCGACGTCGATCCAGAGATCGGCGTCAGCCCGGCCATCGCGATTAGTGGCCTCACGGACCAGTTGCTTACTCAGACGCGGCTCTCCCGCGACACTGTGACCACTTGGCAGCCTCCCGCCGCTAGCCGCGGCCGCGCTGCCTCCCCGAAAGGCACCAAGTAGATGACCGCTCTGCCGCTCACGACGCCGCTCCGTGACCTGATCTCGATCCCTGCGCGAGCCAACGCAGCCGACTTCGTGCTGCGTCTCGACGAAGGCGTCGCCCGAGCCGACCGCACCCTCAACGACTACGTCGTCACCGAGTCCATCGCCGAGTCCTTCGATGAGGCGCTGTCGATGGTCGAGCAGGCGGTCACGAACCGCATCTCGGTAGGCTCCTACATCCACGGCTCGTTCGGTGCAGGTAAGTCGCACTTCATGGCCGTGCTGCACCTGCTGCTCACCAAGCACCTGCCGGCCCGCGAGGTCAACGGCATGGCGCCCGTCGTCAGCAAACACCTCGACGTGCTCGAGAAACAGTTCCTAGCCGTCGACTACCACCTCATCGGCGCAAAGAACCTCGAATCGGCGCTTTTCGCGGGCTACCTCGAGACAGTCACCGCGAAGCATCCTGAAGCCCCGCTGCCGTTCCTGCACGCAAGCGACCAGCTTCTCGAAGATGCCCGCACCCACCGCGAGCTGCTCGGCGACGAGAAGTTCTTCGCCACAATCTCGCCGAAAGCCGGCGGCGGGTGGGGCTCGCTCGCGACCGGTTGGGATGCAGACTCGTTCGAGTTGGCCCTCAGGCAGGCGCCCGGCGAAGCCAACCGTGACCGCCTCGTGAGCGACCTCACGGCGACGCTCTTCACCGGGTATTCGGCCGCGGGTGAGTGGGTCGACATCACGTCCGGCCTCCGCACGATGAGCAACCACGCACACGCGCTCGGCTATGACGGCATCGTGCTGTTCCTCGACGAACTCGTGCTCTGGCTTGGGCAGCACCTCTCCGATCAGGCCTTCATCCAAAGCGAAGCATCCAAGGTCGCCAAGCTTGTCGAAACCGGCTCCGGCAGCCTGCCCGTGCCCTTCATCTCGTTCGTCGCCCGCCAACGAGAACTCGCCCAGTTCCTCGGAAACAGCGCACTCGGCGTCGAACGCGTCTCTCAGCAGCAAACGCTGCAGTACTGGGACGACCGCTTCGAGAAGATCCAGTTGCGCGCCGCCGACCTGCCCAAGATCGTCAAACAGCGCCTGCTGCGCCCCGTGAGCGACGATGCGGCCGACACGCTGCAGGCCTCACTCGCCCGCGTCCGCGCCGACGGCGCCGTGTGGAACAGTCTGCTCGCCGACGAGGCGTCCTCGGGCGAAGCGGAGTTCGCTAGCGTCTTCCCGTTCTCGCCGGCACTCGTCGACGCTATGGTCGCCCTGTCGAACATCATGCAGCGCGAACGCACCGCGCTGACACTGATGACCGAACTTCTCATCGACGGCAACGACGAACTCACCGCCGGTGACGTCATCCCCGTCGGCGACCTGTACGACTACGTCGCGCTCGGAACCTCGAAACCACTCGACGACAACGTGCGCGCCGGGTTCGAAATCTCCGCTCGCTTCTACACCGACAAACTGCGGCCCTTCCTCCTGAACAAGCACGGGCTCACCGACGCCACGGCGAAGGGACTCGCGCGCAACCACCCCTTCCGCACCGAAGACCGACTGGCGAAGACACTGCTCATCGCCGCCCTAGCACCCGGGGCCGCGTCGCTCAAGAACCTCACTGCATCGAAGCTGCATGCACTGAACTACGGCTCGATCACCGCCTTCGTGCCCGGCATGGAGACCTCCCAGGCGCTCACGCTCGTGCGCAGATGGGCCGAAGAGTTCGGTGAGATCCACGTCGCCGAAGGCCGTGTGGACCCGCTCGTGTCGGTGCAGCTCTCCGGGGTCGACTACGACTCGATCCTCAGCCGCGTCACGGGCGAAGACACGGCGCCCGCACGCCGCGCGCTCATTCGCTCGCTCGTGCTCGACGGGCTCGGGCTCGGCAATACAACGGCGATGCTCGGCCAGGGCATCCCGTTCCCGCACGTCTGGCGGGGGCAGAAGCGCGTAGCGTCGATCTGGTTCGGCAACCTCCACAGTGGCGCCAGTGACTTCAAGGACTACGACTTCGAAACCGGCGAGGGTGAATGGAAGGTCTTCATCGACTTCCCCTACGCGGCCGACGGGCAGTCAGGACCGCGCGACGATCTGGCGCGCGTTTCGGGGCTGAGAGATGAAAAGGGCATCACCGCCGACACCATTACCTGGCTGCCGAACTTTCTTACTGCGACGCGACTCAACGACCTCGGACGTCTCGTCGTGCTCGAGTACCTGCTCACCGAGAACCGCTTCGATGCGAACGCCGACCACCTGCCGGTGAGTGACCGGCCCGCCGCCCGCCAGGCGCTCGAAAACAACCGAGCCAATCTGCGCGAGTCATTCGGGCGGGCGATTTTGCGTGCGTATGGAGTAGCCGCGCCCGACACGAGTGACGCCGACGACGAACTGTTGCCGAACGAGATCTTCACAACCCTCGTTCCGGGCCTGACCATTCAAGCCCCGGTCACCGGTACGCTTTCGGGTGGGCTCACCGGGGCACTCGAGCAGGCTTGGAAGAACTCCTATCCGGGGCATCCCGATCTCGGCCACTCGGAAGTCAAACGTCGTGAGCTGGACGACTCGCTCGCGCTCGTCACTCGCGCCGTCGAACACTCCGGCCGCGCCGAAGGCCTCACCTCGGTCGACAAGCGACTCGCTGGTTCGGTTGCCGTACCTCTCGGGCTCGGCTCGCTCAACGAGAACGTCTTTATCTCCCAGATCACCCAGTTCAGTTGGCGCGATGAGTTCACCAAGTGGGAAGCCGAGCTCGCGGGCAACCTTACGGCCGGGGCAATGCGCGCCCGGCTTGCGGACCGCGGTATGTCTCGTGATCTTGAAGACACCGTCATCCTTGCGTGGTCGATCGTCGCCGACCGAGAGTGGGTGCGTGGTCTGTCCGCAGTTGCCCGCCCTGGTGTGGGGTTCCTCACCGATGACTTGGTGCTCCGCACGGCGAATCTGCCCGAGGAGGACGCGTGGGCTCGCGCGAATGCCGTCGTCTCGGTCGTACTCGGGTCGCCTGCCGAGACTTACCGCAGCTCGGGAGCCGTCCGCCGGCTCGGAGGTGCGATCCATCGTGCAGCGGGGGAGCGCGTTGCTGACACGGTCAGCCTCGTCGAGCAGCTTGAGGCGCACGCAGCTCCGCTCGGTTTCGACACCGACGCGCTCACCGGACGACTCGCGACCGCGCGGTGCGCCGCCGAGTTGCTCGGAGCTCTCTCGAAGGAGCGAGACCCGCTGGTTGCGATCTCCGTAATCGCCGACACGACGTTCATCGATTCAGCGGTTGCAGTGGGGAAGTCGATTGCGAGCGCAGCCTCGGTTTCGCGTGCGCTCAACGGTGCTGCGTGGGACATTATCTCTAAGGCAGCGACGCTCGGGCTGCCCCAGGTCGACAAGTCGTTGACGACGCTGCGTGCAGCCGCCGCAGCGAACGAGTCCGCAGTGCCATTGGTCGCGCGACTGGCTGAAGCGGCCGAGATCTCGAAGCAGGCGCTCCTTGCGACGACTCCGGCAGCGACGCCTCAGCCCCCACACGTTCCGACGTCGACGCAGAGCGGCACCGGCTCGCAGCATCCGTCGCCTGCGTACACCGACGCCGACAATACGGCTGCCAGGCCGAAGGCGCCGAGCACCGCGAACGGGCACCTCAGCGCGTCGGGTGATCGGCTCGAACCGGTGATTTCGGAGCTGCGTGAGGCCATCGAGGCCGCGCTCGGCGGCGACACGGCCAAGCACGTGGGCATCACGTGGCAGGTGCAGTGAGCGTGGCTAGTGGAGCATCCTGGGCCCCGACACTTGACGCGCCCACCCTGCGAGGGCGCGTCGCACAGTGGCGAGGAGACCCGAAACGACGCGCGGAGGTGCTGTTGTTGCGCGCGGCACCGACGTGGACCGGCGACCAGACCATTGCGGTCGGTAGCGAGGCAGTTCGGGTCGTCGTGGGCAGCTCCCAACTTGCGGTGCTGGATGCGTACTACGAGCATCCGGCCGAGCCGATCGTCGTCCTCACCGCCCTCGACGACCAGCAGCTCGGCAGTGCCGTGCGGTTGCGTGCAGAGCGTCACTCGGTACAGTCTGTGGATGCGTGGGAGCTCGTTCCCGGGCTATTCAAGGTCGGCAACCCCAACGTCGACAAGAGTGTGCGCGACCTCGGGGCTTGGCTGCCGCAAATGCTGCTCGCCCATCAACGAGCGGCAGGCTGGCCCGTCGCGACGAGTGGCACGCTCAGCGGCGACCACGTCATCCGCGCGATTCTCGCCGATCTCCTCGGTCTCGACGGCGTAGACGAGGTCGACCTTGTCGCGCTCCTCGACCACCTTGACGAACCGCAGACGAATGCTCGACTGCGCGACTACCGCTCCGGCGAGCTCGTCGGCATTCTGGCCGGCGCGCGGAAGCACCTCGGCGGAAGCGCCGCGCTCGCGCTCCACGCGAAGGAGCGGGCGACGACGTACTCGACGCTCGCCGTCGCCCTCGTAGCCGATCTGCTTTGGAATGAGCACGCAGCCGCCCCGGAAGCTGCGAGGGTGCGGCTCGAAGAAAGATTCTTCGGGACCAAGGTCGCGGGTGCCGACGCGAAGTTGCTCGGCGAGGCGGCGCGCTCCGTCATCCTGCGACTTGAAGCGGCTGGCGATTCGCGCTTTGAAGATGTGCTGCGACAAGCGGAGGCGATCTTCGCCGACCTCGACTGGGCCAAGGGCGCCATGAACTCCGCTCTACTGCCGGCTGGGCTCGAAGCTCGCTACACGGCCTTCGCGTCCGCCGTGGATGCCGCTGCTGAGCCGGTTGGTTCGGATGATTCGGCCGAAGCTGTCGATCGCGCGCTTGCTGAAGTGCGGGCGCACGACCTCGCCGCGCGCGACGTCGACGAACAGCTCGGCGTCGAGATGGCGGCCAGGCTCGTGCGTTGGCTCGCGTTCTCCGCCGTGGTAACCCCTCGTACGTTCGACAGCGCCGCCGCTGCATATTGGCACGGCTCGGCGTGGGCCGATCGAGCGCGCAGCGTTACGTGGCACGGATCCAGCCGACCTGCACTCGCGCGTGCCTACGCCACACTCGCCGAGCGTGTGACCGCGCGACGCGACGCGGAAGACGCCAACGCGGCGGCCGTGCTCAGCGGGGACACGCCGACCACTGTCATCCCGGTCGAGGCACTGCTCGAGCGTGTCGTAGCACCGCTTGCTAGCGCCGGAGTACTGCTCATCGTGCTCGACGGTATGAGCGCTGCCGTCGCCGCCGAACTCGCTGACGACGCGCGACGGCTGCGGTGGGTCGAAGTGCTCCCCGAGGGACACACGCAGCGACTGACAGCTCTTGCGACTCTGCCGAGCATCACCCGCTACTCACGCTCGTCATTGTTCGCAGGCCGACTCACCGACGGAAGCCAGGGCTCTGAGAAGCCCGCATTCAAGAAACAGACAGGCGGTCCACTCTTCCACAAGGACGACCTCCGCTCGCCGGCTGGGCAACGGCTGCCGGCCGAAGTCGAATCTGCGATCGCCGACCCTGCGCTTAAGGTGGTCGGCGTTGTGCTCAACACCATCGATGACGCCCTCGCCAAAGCCGACCCTGACGCCACCCGGTGGACGCTCGCCCAGATCGCGAACCTGCCCGCGTTGCTCTCGCTCGCGACGACTGCAGGCCGCACCGTCGTGCTCACCTCTGACCACGGGCACGTCATCGAACGAGGTGGCGAGTACCGCGCCGATGCGAGCGGCGGTGCACGCTGGCGCGCGCTCGGCACACCCGCTGCAGCAGACGAGATAATGGTCGCCGGGCCGCGCGTGCTCGCCCCCGGTGGTTCCGCAGTGCTGGCCAGAGCCGAGGGGCTCCGGTACACCGCGAAGGCCGCTGGATACCACGGTGGCGCGAGCCTTGCCGAGCTGACCGTACCAATTCTCGTGCTGCGCCCCACCGGGGCAGCCACCCCGAATGGTTGGCTGGATGCCCCGCCTCAGGCCCCGGAATGGTGGTACGAGGGCGCGCCCGTCGAGGCATCCATGCCCGCCACTACGGCCCAGCCCGAGAAGCGAGCCGCGAAGCCGAAATCAGCACCTGCGAACGATGTCGCAATGTTTGACATCCCCGCTGTTGCGGAAGACACCGTAGCGGTCGACACGTCGCTGAGCGGCGCTCTGCTCGCCTCCGAGCTGTACGCAGAACAGCGCGACCGGCTGAAACGCCGCTCGCTCGACGACGCAATCGTCGCACTCATCCTTGACACCGCCGAGGAACGAGGAGGTAGGGTGCCGGGCGAGATGCTCGCCACCGTCCTCGGAGTTTCCGCCGCGGTGCTCGAGCAGACGCTCGCCGTTTTGCGCCGCCTGCTGAATGTCGACGGATTCGACGTCGTCGCGATGGACACTGACGGCACGACTGTGCTCGTCGACCGCCATTTGTTGTGCGAGCAGTTCAGTCTGCGTTAGGAGTTGGATATGGCTGTCAGCCCACGCCGCCGCCAGGAGATCGTTGACGCGCTCCGGCGCGGCACCGTGCCGCAGCGAGGCCTCGACGTGATGGCTGTCGGCCTCGATCGCTTCGGGGCGACGATCAAAGCCGAACTGCAGGTCGTGGCCAACAGCGGCGCGCAGTTCAAAGCCGTGCGCGGCGAGTACGGATCGGGCAAGACGTTCTTCGCTCGCTGGCTCAGCGAGACGGCGAAGACTCAGGAGTTTGCCACAGCGGAGATCCAGATCTCCGAGACCGAGACACCGCTGCACAGACTCGAGACCGTGTATCGTCGCATCATCGAGAGCATCTCGACCGCGTCGGCCCGGCCCAGCGCGTTCAAGGAGATCATCGACAACTGGTTCTTCAACCTCCAAGGCGATGTCGTCGAGGCGGGTGTCCACGCCAACGACCGAGATGCCATCGCCGCCGCCACAGACGACCTCATTACGAAGCGGCTCGCGAACGTGAGCAAGACGGCGCCGGCCTTCGCCGCGGCTCTGCGCGGCTATCGCGTTGCTGTCGAGCGTGGCGAAGCGGCGGAAGCCGAAGGGTTGCTCGCGTGGCTTGGCGGTCAGCCGCACGTTGCATCGAGCGTGCGACGCTACGCCGGCGTCAAGGGCGAGCTCGACCACTTCGGCGCCCTTGGCTTCCTGCAGGGACTCCTCACAGTGCTGCGTGACTCCGGCTATTCGGGTCTCGTCGTCATCCTTGACGAAGTCGAGACGCTGCAGCGGGTCCGCTCTGATGTACGCGAGAAGTCGCTCAACAGCCTGCGACAACTGCTCGACGAGGTCGACTCCGGCCGTTTCCCGGGGCTGTACATCCTGATGACAGGCACGCCTGCGTTCTTCGACGGGCAGCAAGGTGTACAGCGGCTCGCTCCCCTCGCACAGCGCCTCGAGACGAAGTTCGAGACGAACCCGCGGTTCGACAACCCGCGCGCTCCGCAGCTGCGGCTCACCGGCTTCACGAACAACTCGTTGCACGAACTCGGTGGGCGCATCCGCGACATCTACGCCGACGGCGCTGAGAACGGGTCCCGCGTCGCGGATGCCATCGACGACGCGTTCATCGTCGCCTTCGCTGCGAAGATCGCCGGCCAGCTCGGAAGCAAGGTCGGCATCGCACCGCGCGTGTTCCTCCGCCAACTCATCGACGTGATGGATAAGGTCGACCTCCACGCCGATTACGACCCCCGGCGCGAGGCGCTCGGCGAAACCGGGCCGCTCACCGCGCTCACCGAGGAGGAGCAGGCGGCGATCCGACGCGGCGATGTGCGCGCGGTTGCGCCAATGGGCGTCGACGACATCGACCTCGGCATCTGATGCCCGACGTCGGCCTGCACTCGGCGATCGGGTATCACGTCGTCAACTCGCTCGGCTGGAGCGCGCTGCGGCCCCTGCAGGAGGCATCCATCGCTCCCATTCGCAGCGGCGCCGACTGCCTACTCGTCGCCCCGACCGCCGGTGGCAAGACCGAGGCGGCAGTGTTCCCGCTGCTCTCGAACATGATGGATTTCTCGTGGCAAGGTCTTACCGTCATCTACGTCACACCCCTGAAAGCGCTGCTCAACAATCTGCTGCCGCGTCTGACGACGTACGCCGATTGGGGCGGGCGACGGGTCGCGCTGTGGCACGGTGACATCGGGGTCGGCGATCGTCGCCGCATCCTCGCCGAACCGCCGGATATCCTGCTCACCACGCCAGAATCCCTCGAGGCGATGCTCGTCTCCCGGCGCGTGTCCCACCACCAGTTCTTCCGGCACGTTCGGGCGATCGTGGTCGACGAAGTGCACTCGTTCGCGGCATCCGATCGGGGCTGGCACCTGCTCGCGGTGCTCGAGCGGTTGCAACGGATCGCTGAGCGACCGATTCAGCGGATCGGCCTCTCGGCGACGGTTGGCAACCCCGACGAGGTGTTGCAGTGGCTGCAGGGGTCCAACGCGGCGCGTGGGGTAGCGGCCGAAGTCGTGCGGGATTCGAGCACAATCGCGCAACCGGAGGTGACGCTCGACTATGTGGGGTCGTTGGAGAACGCGGCTGAAATCCTGTCGCGTCTCTTCGTAGGGGAAAAGCGGCTCGTTTTCTGCCAGGCACGCGCGCAGGCCGAGGAGCTCGCCTTCGAGCTGCGGCGGCGCGACGTGACAACCTACGTCTCGCACTCGTCGCTGTCCGTCGACGAACGGCGCATCAGCGAGCAGGCATTCGCAGAGGCGCGCGACTGCGTGATCGTCGCCACCTCGACACTTGAACTCGGGATCGACATCGGCGACCTCGACCGGATGATCCAGATTGACGCGCCGTTCTCCGTTTCGGCGTTTTTACAGCGATTGGGCCGAACCGGGCGGCGGCCAGGGACGTCACGCAACGCTCTCTTCCTGGCGACCGACCTCGACGGATTCGCAAGAGCCGCAGGCCTGCTGGTGTTGTGGTCGCGTGGCTTCGTAGAACCGATCGTGGCACCGCCGCATCCACGGCACATCGCGGCCCAGCAGTTGCTAGCACTCGCGCTGCAAGAGGGACGGATTCCTTCAGCGGGTTGGCAGGACTGGTGGGCTGGGTGCGCGGTTATGGACGGAGCAGACGAGGTGCTCGAATACCTCGTTGCCCAGCACTTCCTCGTCGCTGACGGTGACTTCCTAGTGGTCGGCCCGACCGCTGAGCGGGCCTTCGGCCGCCGCAACTTCATGGATCTTCTGTCTTCGTTCATCGCTGATCTCGAAATCCGCGTGCTCGAGGGCACGAAGGAGATCGGCTCGGTTGCGCCGATCGCACTCCCAAAGGACGTCACAGACGGGATCCGCCCACTGCTGCTCAACGGTCGCGCCTGGCGCGTCGACGACGTCGAATGGGAGAAGCGTCGGGTTCGCGTCACGTCGCACCCCGAGAAGGGCAAGGTTCGCTGGTCGAGCGGCTCGATCGCCGAACCTGTTGAGCTCGTCTGCGCGCGCCGCGACATGCTGCTGGGGGAGAACCCGCCGGTGACGCTCTCGGCGCGCGCAGTGCGGCAGCTCGAGTATCTCCGCGATCTGCGCACTGATGACGTCGATGCCGACGGTCTCGTGCTCCACAAGGGCGCGAAGGGAGCCACACTCTGGGGTTTCGGCGGCCTTCGGGCGCACGGCATGTTGATCGCCGCGCTCGGGGAGGCGGCGGCGGAGGCGATCGCCGACAACGAGATGATCCGCTTCAAGGACGGCATCACGGTCGCAGAAGTGCGGGCGGCGGACGTTGAGGCCGCGCTGCCGGCGGTACCGGCCGAGGCGGTCGCGGGGCTGAAGTTCTCGGCGGCGCTACCAGTCGAGATGGCGACGGCGACACTGGCGGAGAGGTTCGTGGATCGGCGTGGGGCGTCGCGCGTCGCGGACAGCAGGATCGTGATTCAGTGAGCCGGGCTCGCGAGGCAGATGGTGGGGTGCGCCCGCGACAAACTTGGCGCGGCAGTGCCCCAGTTCGGGTGAGCAAGATAGCTAGAGGACTCGTCTGCAGTAGCGTCGAGTGGGCTGCCATCCTGCCAGAACTAGTGAGTGAATGGAGAGATCGATCGACTCCGCGCTACTGATCGCCGTTGTCGCCGTCGCAGTGATTCTGACAGCGGGGCTGATCTGGCGATTCTCGCGAAGTGCTCGCGTCGAGCGAAGAGTCGAGACGTCAGTTCCGAAGGCTGTGATCGAAGTTCGACCCGAGTTTCCCCCGGCTGGGCTCCTGGTCCCCGAGGACGTTCTGCGATCCGCGGGGTCCACCTCGACGGCGGTCTGGGATGCGCTCGAAGCCGCGGCAGTGCCCGTTGCCATCGAGTACTACCCGGTGAGCGAGTCGGAAATCGCCAAGTTCCACACGGTGCCCGTGAACGCGGCGGCGCAGCGGGCGATGGTCGACATTGTCAAGGCACTCAACCCTAAGAATCCGACGTTGTTCCGGGTAGTGCTGCCTAAGGGGGCAGAGCTCGTCAAAGCCGTCGGAACCTCAGGATTCCGAGGCTTCTCTCGCAGCGGCGGCAACACAGCGCACGCGGTGCTGAAACCTGTTGCTGTTGGCGGTGCAGTCGCGGCAGGTTGGCCTGTTTTCGCCGTCGCGGGAACCGTCATGGTCCTGGACATGTTGGCTCAACGTGAACAGCGGGCGCATCAGCGCCGAGTCGAAGTCCTCCTTGGCAGGCAAGAGGAGCGTTACTACATTGAACGAATCAAGGATCAACGGTCCGCTGACAACCAGCTGTCCCGCGTGATCAGCCTGCTGCTTGACGGACACCACCCGGATCTCGAACTTGCATTGAAGAGCGCAGACGACGAGTTCCACCGCTCTCAGCAGTTCTTGGAAACGCACCGCGGCGTGATCGATGAACTGGTGGATGAGGACGGCAAGGCGGACTATCGCCGTCTCGAGGAAGCTCTCGGCGGCAAGGAAAAGGATGTTACCTACTTCGTCCGCGAACTTCACCTGTCGAGAGCCGCGATTGCGATAAGACGAAAGGCGTTAGTCGCCGAGGCAGCAGCCGTCGCGCTCGCTGATCCCACGAACCCGTATGCCGCATTGCGCAAGTTCATCGCGTCGAAGGTTGATCAGCTAGGCGAAGCTGAAAGGGACGCGACGGAACTGACCGATCGCCTCACCCAGGTTGAGCTCAAAGGCCGTTGGCATGACTCCGCCAAAAGGGTGACGGCGCGACAAGAGCGGCTTCGAGATCAAGTGTCTCCGCTGAAAATTGATGGCGAAATCGAGATTCGCTACCTGATGACGTCGTCCGGCCATCTCCTTCAGGTACTGGCGGACGATGAAGACGAGCCTCTGAAGCTCACCCAGAACGAGTAGGCCCGGTGGCAAAACAGGGAATCGTGCCGACGGCGACAAATAGGCACCGAACGCCTCGGAATTTCGGATACTCGACTCAGGCTTGGTCGAGTGAACGTTCGTCATGGGCGATGCCGGCACCTGCGAGGTCACACGGCTCGCGCAGACCACAAGATCAACACATCGTCGAGCGGACTAGGACATTCGGATGCCAGAAGGATTGACAAAATGTGTCATCGTCGCTGACAGCGACGGCGACCCCCAAGAATGGCTGGCCCGCCGTCGGACCGGGGTGACCGCGACCGATATTTCGACGTTGGTACGTGGCGGCTTGGAGGAGCGCACGGCTCTGCTAAAGCACAAGGCTGAAAGGACGACTGCCTTCGTCCCAAACGTGTATACAGAACACGGAAAACTGCGTGAACCCGTGATGGCGGCAATCGGGGAAAGTCAGTTCGGATTAGTCCGCAATACCTCCCTTTTCGCACGCCACGACAATCCACGATTCATGGCTACCCCTGATGGCGTTGGCTTGACGGGCATCGGCGAGTACAAAACTACTTCGAAGGTTTGGAGTGGAGAGAACGATATTCCTCGCCACTATCGGGACCAGGTCCAGTGGCAGTTGTTCGTGACCGGCGCCGATCAATGCGTGTTCATTTGGGAAGAGCACGTGCAGTTCGTTCCCCGCGGGCCTGCACCCAAATTCGTGCGAATGGGGAGGGATGAGTCACGTATCAGCGAACTCGAACTCATCGCGACCGAATTTCTGGCGGACCTTGACCGGTACGCGTCGAGCACCGGAGCGGCTCCCGGAGTTTCGATAGACAACATCAGTGCAAACACGTCAGGGAACACTCCTGAGTATGCGCTGCCGTTCAGAGCCCATCAGCAGATCGTCATCGAGGACGTCGAGGACGTCGAGGACGACGAGGAGGTCGACGCGTGGGACGCCTGGGAGACAGTCGATGGTGAAGGTTTGGATGCGGCGTGGCGGGCGCGGGGTGAAACGGGCGCTGCAATCTCCTTCTTCAATTTCAGTCGGGAGGGCGTTTCGGACGTAGCTGAATGGTCGGAGCGCATACGCAGTTGGGCTCACTTCACCGTGCAACAGACAGATTCGAACGTCACGCTGTCCCCAAGCGAGGTTTGCTTTCTGGATGGTGTCGTCTCGGGGTTTGTTGGGAAGGGCGAGGAGCTGTGGGTTTCCACCAACGATGAGCATTGGCTCGACCCGGACGACTGGTATACCAGCCGGCTTTACCGGATAAGTAACGGCGAGATACCCGTCGTCCTGAGCGTCACAGAGATTCCGTTGGAAAACATCGACGCGCCGATACTGTGCGGTGCAAACGTGTGGGTCAAGGGGGAGGAGGGTGTGGCCATCGTGCGGGTTTCGGATCACGCTGTGGTCGGTGTCGTCCCGGTGCGAGACGCTCAACTGCTGTCCGACGGGATGAATATCTGGCTGTTGAAGGGCGCCACATTACTTCGGCTTGATCCGACCGATGGGCGGTACGTGTCGGCCGTCTCGGTCGACAAGCGAATCACCAAACTATTAGTTCATCGGCGCAACCTTCGGGGGATAGTCGGTGCAGATGATCAGCAGGTCATTGTGACCGTAGATCCCGTTACTGGACTAATAGTTCACGAAACCGCAGAGGTGCGCGCTATGGATCAGCAACTCTTCGGCGCTGGTGGCATCGTCTGGATTAATGCTCAACACGGGTTGATCAGGGGATTCTCGACGTTTGATCCCGGACCGAGAATACGCATCGTTCTGCCTGGCTGGGAGGTCGTTGAGAGCATGTCTGCAGATGGGACAGACGTGTTCGCTGCGACGAACAAGGGGCGCATACACCGGATAAGGAAGGGGCGTCTCGCTGCGACACTCACTACGTTGCACGACGAGCTCCATTACGTCTTGGCGCTCGGGGACTACGTATGGTTCTCGGCGTATCCGGGTATCGGACGAGTCCACCGGGAAGCCCCGTGTTAGGGCGAACCAAGCCCGCGCTGAGGCGAAAGCATGCACGATCGTTAGCATCGGCGAGCCGTAGGGCGATATTGGGCAACCGGCCGGAGATCACGACCGAGGAGGGTGGTGCATGTCATGCCCACGAGCCGTCGACGTCCGCATCGAGTCACTTTCAATGATTTCTGGGCCGCCATATCCAGTAGACGAATGGAATGGGTCTCTGCCTGATCGCACCCGGTCGTCCTCTGTCTGCACGTAGGCGCAGCGCCGACACCTGGACCGCCAGTCACAAAGCCACAATCGAGCACGGCCCTCTCCGGAACTTCGTGGAGCACCTGTCGAGGCCGACGACATCAGGCAGAAACTACATCTTGGATCGTTCCCGGCCGCGCAACCGGTAGTCTTCTCCACATTCAGACGGCAGACTCAGGAAGGGGCAGCCATGGCGCGCCGATCCAGCTCAAGCCGTTGGTCGCGTCCAGCAACGCTCAAGCAAGTTGATGCGCTGAAGGCGGACGGCAAGTATGACGGCAAGTACTACTCGATGGGCAGGGCGAGCCAAGCAATCGGGGGATCTGCACGGAATTCGTCAGCCGGTTCGGGCCGGTCAGGCGGCAGCCCGTCAAGCGGGTCGGCCTACACTCCGTTGGTGGTCTCGGGCTTCGGACCATCTGGGGTTCTATCGGGATTGCTTGGAGGCAACGGAGATCTCGGCTCCTTGCTGCAACCGGCCCTCGGCCCCGGTCCGCAAAGTCAGCTTGCATCGTCCGAAACCGGGCCCACGCGCATCCTGTCTGAACTGCTCGGCGTGCCCGACGACCTCGATTCGTTGGTGCGGGTCGCCCTTGGCGGGGACGATACAGAGGGTTCTAGCGTGGCCCTTGAAGACGGCCCCGTCGAGTCCGTTTCCTATTCAATCCGTTCCGACCATTCCGATCCAGCACAGCCGCGCATCGTCGTAGAGGCTGAAGTGGTTCGCAACTCGGCCTTCGAGGGAAAGCCATCCCTTCAGGTTCGGTTCATGGGCAACGGCGAACCGAGCCCGGACCAAGCCGTGGATAACGCTCTCCGTCCCCGGGCGCGATCAGCGCTGGGGTATCGGCCGACCTGGACTCCAGTGCTCGTCCGAACCCCGGCCGAACTGGCCGAGCAGATGCGGGTCCACTGGGGTGCCGCTACTGAAGAACTCGACGAAGGCGTCGATCCCCGGCTCACTACCTTTCTCGCAGGGGCTGGCGGGATGGAGGCCGCGTTAGCGGTGCTCAACTCGGGTCAATCAATTGCCTCAAAATACGTGCACCTTCAAGGCATCCTCGACCCAGACGGCCCTCTACAGTTTCGGGGACTTGGCCTCGATGCCGCCACATTCGCCGAACAGATTCGCAAGGCGCACGAAGGGGACGAAGATGCACTCGATTGGCTGGCGGCGACCCAGGGTGAGCAGGTCCTGACTTCGTTCGCGGAGATCACCGGAACGAGTCTTGCGGCAGAGGCGGATTTCAGGTTGGCACGTTGGCGCAAACAAGGCCTCGACCTCATCGACGCCGTAACGATGGATGCTGACGATGCCGGGTTTGATTTCTCTACGGTTAGAAAGATCTTGGCGATTCAGGCAAGGACGCAAGCGCTACGTGAGGAGTCACGCGAGAAACTCGCAGCAATGGTAGCAACGCATCCGGAGATTTCGGCCGGAACCGGGACTCTGCTCGACAGCATGGAGGCTGCCCTCCGCGCTCCCGCTTCTTCCTCCGAGTACGGGTTGCTCGAAGACTGGTTTTTCGAGGAGACGCGAATCTACCTCCGAGCCAGGCTCCATCAATCCTTACCTGGACAGTTCGCTGCGGCCCTCACGTCGCCGTTGGCCGACGGACGCAGTCATGGCGCGATCGCCGATGAAGTGCGCACGTTGGCCAATGAGTCCTCAACCGACCTGAATGATTACTCGGCAGAGCCGGTTTCGAGGACGGTGTCAAGTCCCGGATGGTTCGCCGGTTCGTACGGGGCATCGTCTCGGAGCGTACCGAGCGCCGACCGTCGTGAACGGATCGTCCAAGCGGTTCGCTGCGCCGTCGCTGCCTCGGAGGCGGCAGGCGATGACGACCTCGGGACGCTCATCATCGCTCGGGAGGTGCTCGGGTACGCGCAGTGGAAGCGTGCCGAACTTCGCGGGGCGAAGCAAATGGAAGAGCTGGGTCGGCGACGTGATGCCGCTGTTCAACGGTCCAAGGACGCGCAACAGCGCGCTGACGCAGGGAAAACACGAGGCGACGAGGCGCGCAAGCACGCCAGTGTGGTAGCTGACCTGGAGCGGGTTGTTCAAAAGTACACCGACGATTTGGCTCGTACCACGAACTCAATCTCCATCGACGAACCTCTCTTGAGTGCCGTACACAAGGCAACGAGTGCCCGAGTAGAGGAAGCGAAGGCGCGGGAAGTTGCGGCAGGTGAATGGCTAGCTGCCGCTGAGGAGCGCGAACAGTGGGCGGACTCGGAAATTGCGGTCGCCGCGACGCCACGTGTCAAAGAGCAATTGAGTGCGGAGCGCGACGCTGCGGTCTCTGAGCAGGCGGACGCCAGGGCAGAGCGCGAGGCCTCGCGACAGGATCAGCGGGCTGGGCAGGACGATCTCGCAGAGATTTCCGAGGCGCAGGCACGGTATGAGGATCAGATTCGTCCGGTCCGAGTAGAGAGCCAGAGGCGCCTCCGGGCGGAGGCCGAGCACCGGCGCGAGGCAACGGCTAGGCAGGAAGAGGAACGTCGCGAGCACGCCGAGCAGCAGCGTCAGAAGCAGGCCGCCGAGCGGGAACGCAAAGAAGCCGCCAATCGACTCCAGGAACAAACCAACCAGCGGCAACAGGACCGTGCTCGCACCGCTAAGGGCAGGCTTGCTCTTGAACTTGAGCGCTTCCTTGCGCTTCCGGTCACTGCGTCCTTCTGGCGTCGCAAGACTCTCGGAGCGACCCGACAATCGTTGCAGGAAGCCATCCTGAAGCTTCAGGATGAAATTGCCGCTCCTCTTGTTCCGCCACGAACAAGCTCAAAGACGTGGCCCAGTATGCTTTCCCGCATCGAGCGCTACCTGGGGAGAGTTAAGAAGCTTGCCGACTACGGTGTTTTTGTCTCGCTCCCAGCTGGGGCAGATGGTCTCTTGCGCGGATCCGACGCGGGGAACTCGCTATCGCCGGGGCAACTTGTCGTCGTCGAGATAGTCGACATGCCCTACGGGAAGCCCATTCTTCTGAGATGCATTTCTCGATAGGCAGGGTCGGCCCAGACGCTCATCCGTTCTGACGCCACGGCCGCCAACGCAAGTGGAACGCCACAGAGCGCCGGTTCAGCGACAGTCCCGCTGGGGCGGTAGAGGCGCCGTGCTGGCGGAACTCGACAGGGAATGGTCTTGGCAGGAACGAAGCCTCTCGAACAGAGCCCCTCACACGGATTCGGGTAACCAAACCGGGGGGCACGTCAGAGAGTCAACCAAATTGTCAGCAGCCCCCACCCACTTCATAGTTATTCTTGCCGACCTTGCTTGGCGCACTCGAATTTCGCTGGAAGGAGCCGTGGGGCCGATAGCCTGCGGTTTATCTACTGTGAAAGGGCAGGGTGCATCGTGAAGCAAGACATCATCTCAGACGTGGGATCCGTGGGAGCCCACATGGGGAGGATCAGCGGACGTCTTGCAGATGCAGCGTCCCGCGCGAGGGCGGAGTCGGCGTGGGCAATCGGCGGAACCGTCGATCGCGAGGCTGCGAATGGGGGCTAGCGACGTGGGGAGCACGCAATGGGGTTGGGATGAAACCGGCCCGGCGTGGGGGACCCGCGCCTATCCACCGAAATCGGGTCAGGACCACTTGGGGCTGGGATCCGTGAGTTCGGATCGCCTGTTGCCGGCGCTCTCGCCGGGAATCAATGTGTTGACGATCCATCCTCGTTACTGGTCGTTCTATGCATGGGTCCTCGATGACTTCTGGCTAGCGGACCTCCCACGAAACCGCGCCAGCTTCCGGGACTTCTATCGCCCGCGCGAGGCTATGTTCTCGATGGCGTGCCAAGTTTGTGAGGCGCCAGAACACTCCACGCTTGTGGCCAACGTCGTCGGCTCCCGACGAGTGTCGCCTCTCGCTTCCGGGCATAGCTTTGACCCGCAGTTCGATTACATCAAGGAGCCCCTTGGCGGCTACGGGCTGTACTACCGTTCAGCCATGGAAGCCACGGGTGCGTTGATCATCGCGACACCCGCAAACGGCTTCCCCTGGGACGCGCCTACTGCTGCCGGAAAAGCGATCGCCAGTTCCTACCGAGATGCGGTTGAAGCGACTCGTCTCGTCTCGCACACGCTTGCGGGAGACCTCGCCGAACAGGTCGACCGCGACAGCCTCGTGGAGTTCGCGGCAAAGGGATGCCTGTGCCAGCTCCGATGTTCGTCGACGCCCGACCTGCCGCTCCTTCAGGATCTCTTTTCGCACGCCGGGGCAGGCCCCGAACCAACGGCTCGTCGAGCGACCCTTCGGCTGATCCTCGACCTCAGCCAAGTCCAGCAGTCGGAAGCAATCACCCAAGACACATTCCGACAGTTGGTCTACTTTCGTCAGATCCAGGGGGAGACCTTCCAGCCACAGCCTGATTTGCTTGAAGTCGCACTCAGGTGGCGCCTCTACCAGGCACGGGAGTATTTTTCGTTCGCGTTGAACCGGCTCTTTGCCTGGGTGGTTCGGACCGGACAAAACGAATCGGACGACGGCCTCGCGGTTGTCCCACTCGACAGCCTCTGGAAACGTATCGACGAAGCACTCGATGGGCAGAAGTTCTCCGCAGATCGGAACCTTGGGGGAGCCGCCATCAAAGGCCCGACCCGCGCCTCGTCCTTCGCGGACCTGCTCGCGATGGAAGTCGGCGCCGAGGCTGGGGTCGGTTCTTGGTGGCCCCGACACGAAACGCTGGACGAACATTCCTTGTTCGAGTCATGCAACAACACGACAGACGACGGCGAGACCGTCCTCGCGACCCTCGCGATCGTGCTGCTGGTCCACCGCAGGCTCGGAACCCCGACGCGAGTCGCCGATCTGATGTCGGATCAGCAGTTCCTTGCCGAGGGTGGTTCGCTGCGGGTCGGAATGGCGCGATTCTTCGCCCAGCTCGGACGCAAACTCATGGCCGGCGTCTCGGTCTCCGATCTGGCCCGATGGATCATCAGCGACTTTGTCATCGTCCAGCACGAGCGCGTTGCCACAGCCAAATTGCCCGACGACACCTTCCGAGTTCGTCGCGTCGGTGGTCACCTTAAGTTCTTCATGCAGGACGCACCGGCCGCTTTCAATGACAGCCGATTCAACGCTCTCAGCACCACTGCTCACGAACTCGGCCTCGTGTCGACGCTACGGCAACCGCACCGCGTGCTAACGAAGACCGGCGAGCAACTCCTGCGCCTCGGAGATCTCCCAGCAGGCGCACTTGCGGATGCCGCCCGACGTTTCGAACCAGCCGAGGATTCCCAATGAGTTCTCGAACAGCGCCGAGCTCACTCGTAGTGCCTGAGCTAATCCAGGGATCCTGGACGAGCGCCGTCATTCTGACCTTCGGGGTCAACCTATCGTTCTTCGAATCCAGCATCCTGCGCCAACTCGACCACGTGCCGCTCCGAGCGATCCTCGTCGATGGTCGAGAACTCGACCTCACCCTTTCGGAGGCTGTCGCCGTCGGCGCCCACCATCGAATGGTGAATCGTACCTATCTCGCCGCGCCGCTACGCCATGCACGAGCAGCGCACGCAAAGGCGATCGTTCTGTTAGGTCCTCACTCCGGACGACTCATAGTTGGATCGGGCAATCTCGGGCAAGACGGCTACGGATCTCCAGGCGAGCTATGGCACGTGTTCGGCTATCAAGACCAACTGGACACCCGGCATTTGTCCGAGTTCGTTGCCGTTCGGGAATTGATCGATCTGATGGCAGCCAAAGGGGTGGTCGATCCACCGACGATCGACTTCCTCGAGACCGTGTGGTCCAAGGCGCCATGGCTGCCTTCGACGAATGAAGACCGCTCATCTGTCAGACACAACATCGAGGTTTCGCTCATCACGCAGCTCGCCGACACCGTGACCTGGCCGGTTGAGGAACTCACGGTGCACGCCCCCTTTCACGACCCGGACTGTGCTGCCCTAGCCGCCCTGATCGCGCAATTCAAGCCGAAGATTGTTCGCGTCCTGCTGTCCCGCGCCACATCGGTCGATACGGCAAAGCTCGCACAGGTGATGACTTCGGCACCACGAGCGAAGTGGCTGCTTGCCGAGGTCGCGGACGACCCAACGACGTATATTCACGCCAAGTGGGTTCACCTCGCTGGAGTGAATAACGAGGTCCTGCTCACCGGATCCGCGAATCTTTCAAGGTCGGCCCTCATGCAAGCCTCCCACTCCGGCAATATAGAGATCGGAGTTATCAGTCAGGGGGCACCCGGCAAGTTCTCGGACCTCTACAAGCACCTCAGCCTGTCGCCGATCGCAGACATCGCCCGGTTGAACTTGTCGTATCACGCGTCGGCGGTCGACGACACCGAGTCACTTCTCCCCAAAATCCTTTGGAGCCGTCTCGACGGCACCATTCTGACGCTGGCCTTCGACCGCGCGATCGGCGGCATGCAGAAGAGCCTCCGAGTCATCAGCACCAACGGTGAGATCACACCAACATCGATCGAGGTTGACGAGCAAATTGTCACCTTAATCTTGAGCGGGATCGACGCCGCGCTGGCGGCTGAGGGTGGCGCCATCACGGTGCAGTTCGGCGACGCAGACTCGGAGGCATCCGAAACGTGGCCGTACCACCTTTCTGCGCTCCGTGCGCGGCTGGACCGCGCAGGCGAGCGAGAAATGCTCCCTCATATTGGATCGTTGCCTGACAAGGACGCGGATCTCTACGTCCTGCTTCAAGAGCTGGAGGAAACCCTCATCTTCGACCCAGTGTCGACGTGGCGGGTGGCGAAATCGAAGCCCGTCGCCGCCAGCCCAGCAGAGGACGACAGCGAGAGCCTGCGTTGGGAAAATCTCGACTGGGCCCGGGTGCGTCGTGACCCGCGCTACACCGGATACTTCGCACGGATGCGCGCCGACGTCGCCCCCACAGACATTCAGGTGGTCCTCGCCGCAATCGGGGTCCGCCTCGGAGATCTCGGCGTAACAGACCACGACGAGCATGACCAGGACGAGACTGACTTGGCTCGGTCGGGCGACAGTTACATCATGGCTGACGACGACGTCGACGACGATGCCTTCGAGGACGAACTTCAGCGGCGTGCACTCCCCATCAGCACCAGGACCCGGATGGCATTCAACCGGTTCGTCGATCGCTATGCAGCTGCGACGCAGGACGAAGCATTCGTGACCGAACTCGGCCCGATCGTCGGCGTCTCCAACGCAGCGATCTTCAACCACCTGCTGGCGGCACTCGTGGCGCGAAACGCGGTAGACACGGACAAGGCACAGGAGGCACAGATCGCGTTATGGACTCTCCTATGGGGTCGCTCGTCCGAGCCCGGCTTGCTGGGTGATCTCACGGATGAAGAACGCCAGGCGGTCGATCAGGTGCTGCACAACGCGCACGTTCGTCAAACAACCCTGAAGGCGCTCGCCGACTGCCGTGGTCGCGAGCTGACCAGCCAACAACGAGCCGACCTGCGAGCCGTCGCGCAGCACCTCATTCTCGACGAGTCATTCGGTCTCGACTCTGAGCTGGTCGAGTCAGTTGGTCCGGCCGCAGGACCTGGCACCGAGCTCCTGCGAAACCTTGATGCCTTGGCTGGCCCCGATACGGCGGACGACGTCGCCGACATAGTTCTGAGTCCGCTCGGTGTCGCCGCAGGGCGGGCAGAGTGGCGAACCGATGACGTCGCCGTAGCCGGAGCTCGGACCCACGCGAAGGTGCTGGCCGTGCATGCGACCGTCCCTGGCTTGACTCACGAACTCGTGAGGCAGGCACTTGCGCGTCTCGCCGTGGCGGCGCGCTTGGCGGGCTGGCCGACCCAGTACCTGCGCATCAGGTTTGATGGCAATGGCAGCGACGTGGGCTTCTGGGACGAGAATGCTTCCACGGGGATCGCCATGGTCAATCGCGACGATCAGGAAATCGAGTCCCTTGCGCCGCCTTGGCCCGCTTGGCGTCTTCGCCTCGAAGAGCTCGCCCAAGTGGCCGGTCGTCATCAAGTCAGAGCGGGTATTGGATGAGGTCAACGCTACTCGACCGTGGTCGCTGGCAAGCCGGCCGCGGGACCCACGGCAGTAGTCCGATGCTATCGCCGTCGCTGTCGCTTTCGCCGTCGCTGTCGTTGACCGAGACACTCATGTGTCGGGGTCTTTTTGCCAATTGAGTTGCGCAAGACCGTTAGCGTTAGCCCTCAGCACTGTGAATGAGAATCAGAAGGAGTATCAATGGCCCTGGATAACGAGGACGCGCTAGCGAAAGCACTCGGCGAATCGTCACTGAAGGATCTTCCCGAAGCAAAGTATCTTGACGTGGCCGCACTCCTTCCAGAGATGTCCGACGAACTTCGACTTAAGATGTTTGAACTCGTCCCGGGGTTCCTTCAGTTCTCGCTTGATGCCATGAGTGCCGCCGAGGAAACTCTGAAGACTACGCTCGCCTCTAATGAAAAGGACCAAGCGGAACTGAGCGCGTCGTTCCGCGAGCTCCAAGCGATCGCGAAGGGGCGTCTCGAGCGCGACGGCATCAGCGAGGAGCACGAGCGGTTCCTGCTCGAGTACCTGATGCAGCTGCAGAGGATGCGAGTCGATGTCAGTACCGAAAACAAGAGGTTCCTTGCCAACGAGGCGAACGCCACGCGCCTCGTTAAGCTGGCGCAGGCTGCGATGCCTGTCTTGGAGACGGCGATCATGGCCGGCGTGCGGGTCATGATCATGCGAGGGCGGATCTAATAGTGAGATCGAAAGGACTCGCTACATTCGTTCGCGGTCAGTGCGGCGCTGCCCGGCGCTTGCCTTTGCAAGCGTGGAGGAGGATCTCGGACTGTTCGAGCGACTGCTCGCACGAAGGCGTTCGAACAATGCGTCAACCCTGTTGCTCCGCTCTCTATGGTGAGCTAATGACCGTGTTTATTTAGCAGCACCATCGACTCTATTTAGCAGCATCATCGACGACCCCGCGCGGGGCCCGCAATGCCGTTGAGCCCATTCGTATGGCCGAAGTCGGGACTGCTGAACCAATCTTCTGTACATTCAGCCCCTTACTTCTCTCTGCCTGCGAATGAGAGGTTTTCAGCGGGTCGAGTGTCAACCGGTGTACCGGCGAGCGATCACACGAATGCGCCTAGTGTCTTACGCACAACCTCGAGGTCGGCGCTGTGGTCCTTCACAATGAAGCGTCCGCGTACGGTGAAGTCGCTCATCGGAATGATGATTAGTGAGAGCCCGCGAGCGGGGATGAGTTCGCGCCGCCTGTCATCGTAGAGGCGGCGTTGCAGCCCTCGATGGACTCCCGAGACAGTGAGCACGTTCGGCTTGTCGAAGTGCTTAACGGCCTCGCTGTGCTGCTTCTCGTGGAACTCGACCACCAAGCTGAGGTTGGGCCAGTATGCGTCGACGGGGAGTGCCTTGCGGCGTCCCGTTTTCGGTGATGCATCACCCGTCAGCCAGTCGAAAGTGTGCTGCCGTTTGCCCTTCGTTCCCAGAGCCTCGTCGCAGAGGTCAAGGACGTAGGTTTCGTTCTCCAGTGCCATGTGTCGAGAGTAGCGACTATGTAAGACCCGCCACTGGACGACATTGCCTCGGTCGGGGCCCTCAGCCCTCACTTGTGGTTGCTGTGACCGAACCTGAATCCGTCCTCACGATGAGCTTCGTAGTGCTGGAGGCGAGGTGCCCAGACGGAGCGATGCTGAAGCGAAGTCGCGACAATATATTGAGAGCGCCAAGGGGTTTAATGGTCATCATTTAGTCATCAAATTCAGCTTCATCTGACCCGAAATGACCGAGTACAATTGGAGGCAGCGAACCGCCCGGTTCCCTGTAAACACAAGGGAATCCGCCAGTTTCCAGAGATTTTCGGTAAAACCCGAGTTTAGGTTATTTCCTTACAAGGGGTCGCAGGTTCAAATCCTGTCAGCCCGACCGAAGGGTTGTTCGCGAAACCACTCAAAAAGAAATCGCTCCTGAGTATTTTCAGGAGCGATTTCGTGTTTTGCGGGCATTCGTGGGCCGAGGGCTTGGTATTCCCCAGTTGTGGACGTCGGAATAGATTGTTTGACTCGTCGCGGCCGCTTTCGGGCGCGCCAAGTTGTTCGGTGTGCGGTGGGTGTTGCCCTCTCGGGCGGTGTGAGGGACGCTGGGAGCGTCTAGAGCCTTCGCGGTGGTCCGCCGGTCTCGTCGGATCCGACTGCATCGGCCCTGCCGCGTCGTCGTGAGTTCCCCGGCCAGGTGTGGCTTTACCCGGCGAAGCAATTCTCGGAGGGGAGGGTTCTCGACGGGCTGCAGGCTGTCATCGATGTGCTGCGGGAAGGCGGTGCTGATGATTACCGCGTCGCAGACTGGCTCGCGGCGAGGACTTCGTTGACGGACCGGAGTCGCACCGTATGGGACGAACTCAAAGAGGATCCCGACCGAGTGCAGCGTGCAGCGCGTCACGACGCGGACCTGTGAAAGGTTCGCCGCTCCTGGGAGGCCCACCCGCCGCCACCGATACCGGACTAGGAACCCCGGAGACGGGATTCATTTGTTCTTGGTTCGAGTCCAGGTACCCCAGCTTATGGAAAGCCCCCGGTCATCCGGGGGTTTTGGCATTTGCCTCCCCGCGTTGCAATCGCTCCCGGTGCCAGCTGATCCAGCGAGGTTTCCGACTCCGCCTCGCCTTTCCGCCTGGTTTTCCGTGCGTCGTGGGGCGAGCGATGGTTTGACGTGAGGGTCGACGTGAATAGGGACGCGATGTTCTTGGTTCGAGTCCGCTGGTGAACTGACTTTTCACGCTCGCCGATCGGAGAGCGGCGGGTAGTCGACGAGGTCGCCCGAGCGATGGGTGGGGCTCTTCCGTCCTGCTCTGCTTGCACTTCGCTGGCGAGCCGTCGCTTAGAAGGACGACCCGCCGGCACCGAAAGCCCGACCGATGGACATTCGAGGACCGGTGCCGGCAGGACGACGTTCGTTGGCTTGCCCGGAACGCGCTGGCAGGCGTGGAGGGGCCGCTGGGTTCCCCTTTGCGCAAATGGTGGCAGCCGCGCACGGCGTTTGGCGCTCTGGGGAGAACGATGACGTCTGGGCGGTGTCCGCAGAGCGGGTGACGCTGCCCGTAGAGCGGGTGACGCTGCCCGTATCGCAGGAGTGAAGCGCTTCCTATCCTTCGGATATCCGCGCGGGATCGACGAGACCCGAACGGTTGCGGTGACCGGCACGGATTTCGGTGATGATGAACACCACTACCAGCACCACCCCGACCAGGATCAAGACGATGTTGCCGAGCTGAGCGATCGACGAGAGCGAGCCAGACGCGGGGTAGGTGCCCTGCATGAAGATGCTGGGATCCGTGCTCGCATGCAGAAGGATAGGCGCGATGATCGTGCCGGTCACGCGCAGGGCGAGGTACATGCAGAAGCCGAAGAAGAATGTGTAGAGCATCTGCAGCAGCGTCGACACGAACGGCTGGCCGGTGAAGAAGTTGAATCCGTGCAGTAGGGCGAACAGCGCCGCGGAGACGAGGCCGACCGCGATCTCGGACTGGCCGGACGAACGCATGATCCGCACGACGTATCCGCGGGTGAGCAGCTCCTCCGAGAAACCGATGAACAAGCCAGCGAGGAGCCATGCGGCGACCCAGTCGAAGCCTGCAGCGGCGTAGTCGATGCTGGCGAATCGCAGAACGTTGAACAGCAGCACGACCGCGATGGCGATCCACATCCAGCCGCCTCCGCGGATTGACTGCCGGGCGAACTGGCTTCGTACCCAACGGAGGCTCGCGCCGAAGCCGACCAGGATGATGCACCCGATCAGAACAGGGACCGCGATGAGAACCAATACATAGCTGGCTGATCCCGCGTCGCCGATGTATGGAACGAACGGGGCCATAAGGAGAGAGGCCGGCTCATAGAC
Organism: Mycetocola sp. Y719; assembly: GCF_056713205.1. Taxonomy (NCBI): domain Bacteria; kingdom Bacillati; phylum Actinomycetota; class Actinomycetes; order Micrococcales; family Microbacteriaceae; genus Mycetocola; species Mycetocola sp. Y719. Next base: position 70,426 of record NZ_JBWYGY010000001.1, read on the forward strand.
GGCGAGGTAGCCGACCGTGAGGATCAGCGCCTTCCACCACCGCCCGTTTTCCCAGAATCGTGCCCATCCTGAACGGTTGGCTGTGTCTTCCATCGCGAAATCCTCTCAATTGTCTCTCAGCAAAATATCAGGCCGGAGATCTGCACCAGCTCAGCCCGCCTCGTTGGAAGTTCCTGTCGGCGAGCGACCGGCTGACACGCGCGATGCGAATCTTTCATCCGACGTCCGCGGATGCCGTTGGCGATCCAGAGCTGTGGGGGAGTGCGATCGGTGCTGCTCCGGTCGGCCGCAGAAGTGCCGGTCGCTGAAGAAGAAAGTCGGCGGAACTGGAGGAAAATCGGGGAGGGCGTGGAGGAAAAGCCGACTCATTGCATCCGTCGACCCGCATGCTGGCGGGTTTCGCAAACAGCCCACCGGTGGGTTATTCGCGAAACCGTTTGCGAAACCACCCGATACCAAATCGCTCCTGAGGATTCTCAGAAGCCATTTGGTGTTTCTGGCCTGGAAGATCAACAACTGCGGCTTGTCAGCGGCTCCCACGATCCGTACTGGTCTACCAGTTGAAAGTCTATGTCGAGGACGAAGCACGCAGTGACTGTGCTCATCTTGGTGGTGTTCACTTCCTGCGGGGCCGACGCCGCTATACGAACTATGCCCGTGATGTGGCTGCCCTGTTGGGCAACATCCTCAACGGCTACCGTGACGGATGTGCCCGCCGAGGACAAACGCGATTTCTTGATCACGTCAACCACGGCGCCCGCATCGAGCGATTCGCGGCGCGGTTGACTACCGTCGCTGTTGTGAAACAGGAGCCATCTAATGTCTTCCTGGAGGCTGTCAACGAAGAGCTCCAACTCCCAGGTAGCTGCCGCGTCTCGAGTCCATGCATCCACCTCCGTCGTTGGCGACCACGTCGCAAGGGCGTGGGGACAGTCGATTGGTGCGGATGTGGTCGTGTCGCCGGTCCGCTCAATCAACGCACACGCCGTGCCCACCACGAACTCCTCGGTGCTGAATCCTCGCTCGGGATCAGGGCTGAAAGGGCCTGGTCCAGGGCCGGGTACGTCCATCCTCCAGATAGCGATCCGAGCTCGATTGGTGGTCGAGTCGATGACGCGATAAACCTCTCCTGAGGACGCAAAGCGTTCACGCAAGTCGGCGCTCGGTTCGTTGAACTCTCGTAAATCAGCCATCGTTGCGACCTCGTTGAACTCAGCGATCTCCGGGATGGACTCACCCAACTCGGCAGAGACCTCTGCCCGCCCATCGCATCCGCTCAACAGCGATGCCAGGGTGACCACTCCGAGCACAACACCGATGGTACGGAGCGACATCGATAATCCGATCGGGCCGCGTTCCGGTACCCCCGCGCCGGCATTCGGCTTGCCGCGATTCACCATGTCAGCCAATAGACGCCGAGGGAGCCCACTGCGGGGCGAGCAATCAGCAGCAGGATGATGACCGCTATTGCGATGGCCAGCCACAGCCACCATCGTCGGGCGGTATTAGCGATGGCCAACGCGATGAGGGTAGGGACGAGAAGATACATGAGGGCCGTGACCAGCAGCGGTACGGTGAACACCGGGGATGCCAGGCCGCTCACCGAGACAATGCCAGCAACCGCGGGTATCAGGGAGACGGCTGTGGTGATGGTTCCAATGCCTCCGACTGCCCAGGCGAGCACTAGCTGGAGGGTGCGCGCGGGTCGCAGCTTGTTGGTGCTCATCACCGTTCGGTGCCACGCAGGCGTGTGGAGTCGGCAATCATGTCGCTGTCACCATCCGCAACGTCGCCGGTCGAGTACGCCATCGAACTTTGCAATTGGTCAGGTCCTTTGTGAGGGGTCACCCGTCCCAAACTACCTCACAAACCTTCCAGACGGTTTGTTTAGCCGAAGCCGCTTCACGTACCCCGCTTGGCCAGCGGCCTGGTGTCGAGCGTCTGAAGAAACTCCGGGCGAATGATTGACGGAAGAATCATCTTCCAAAAGCTCTCAACCCGTTCAGTCAGGTCTCGACGTTGCGATAGGGCGTCACTCGTCAGTTGAAGCCCAGTGATGGCCGATGTAATGACGAAAGCGCAGTCATCGGTTACAACATGGTCGTAGAGAGTTCCCGCCGCCTGACCCCGGTTGAGGAGCTCGGTCACGGCGACGATCCAAGAGTTGTAGCCGTGAGCGATTGAACTTGGTGGGCCAGCTCGATCAACTGTCATTCGGATGCTGGCTCGCATCAACGGATCAGAAACTAAAGCTTCCGCGAACTCATACGAGAGGTCGACGACTCTCTGCATCGGTGAGTCGTCGGTCTCAATGTGACGGTCCAGCCACTCGGCCTGCGATGCGATGATCGCTTCGGCGACCGCCTCCTTCGAGGGAAAGTGGAAGTACAACGCGCCCTTGGTGATGCGGCTCTCCCGCACCATCTCCGCTATCGTCGCGGCGCCGTAACCGTGCCGATCGATGGTCACGGCAGCCCCAACTAGTGCGATGCGCCGCGTATCCACGGCACGTTGCTGCTGGGGCATCTTGGGTCCTCGTTCGCTGGAAACAGCTGAAATCATGGCCCACAGCTGCTTAAGATTCTTCGATCAGCACCCTACTCGCCGCACGCCCACTTGTGGCTGAGCGTCGGCCTCAAGCGGTTGTCGCCGCAAGTCGCCGCAAACCGTACTTTGTACGCTAGCCGAGTCGTGGCGATTCGAGCCCGACTCCGGCGCCTACACGGCGACTCACCCGTTCAAGGAGCGGTCAACCGCTGCGGCCGAGTACTCGCGGTCCACCACAAGGGCGGCGAGGCCGACGGTGGCTCCGTGTTGTCCGAGCGTTGCAAGGCCGACACTCAAGTGGCGGGTCGCTCGAGGAAGGGAACGGGGATAGAGCGTCTCGCGGACACCGGTCAGGAGAGGCGCGGATGCAAGCATCCCCCCGAGGATGACCTCGGCAGGGTTGAGAAGCGACACGACGGTCGCCACGACCCCGCCGATGACCCGGCCCGCCTCCTGCGTCAACCGTGCCGCATCGGTGTCACCCGCTGCGAGGTATTTCCCGACGTCAGAACCGGATGCGGCCGGCTTTCCCAGCTCTGTGAGGGCACGCGCGACGGCACCTCCGGAAGCGACTGCGGCGAGGCATCCGTTGGCGCCACAATGGCACACCAGGTCTTCGTATCCGGCGATCTTGACGTGCCCGATGTCGCCGGCACCGCCATCGGTGCCCCTGTACACATTGCCGCCGAGGACGATTCCGGTGCCGATTCCCGACGACACCTTGATGAAGCACAGCGACCGGGAGTCGGGGTAAGCGGCACGCTGCTCACCCAGAGCTGCGGCGTCAGCGTCGTTCGCGACCAGAACCGGAACCCCGAGCGCATCGCCGAGGTGCTCGGGTATCGGGTAGGCGTCCCAGCCGGGCATGATGGGTGGCTGGCTCGGACGGCCGGTGTCGGGGTCGACCGGCCCTGGCACGCTGATCCCGATCGCTGCGACCCGTGGGCGGTCGCGTTCGTCGAGAAGGGCCCGGGCACGTTCGGCGATGGCATTGAGGGCGACGGCGGGTCCATCGGCGACTGCGACAGCGACGCGCTCCTCTGCTTGCACTCGACCAGCCAGGTCTGTCAGCGCGACCGTCGTGTGAGTCGTTTCGACCGAGGCCGTCACCACGGTTGCGTGTGTGCTGTTGAACTCAAGCCGCCGGGAGGGGCGACCGCCCGTGACGCGTTCGGTCCCTCGTTCGACGATCAGTCCCGAATCGAGCAGAGCATCGATGCGTGATGAGACCGTCATCCTCGACAGACCCGTGAGGTCGAGGACGTCGCCGCGGGTAAGTTTGCCGTGCTCTCGAATGAGCGCCAGCACATCGCCTGGTCCGGGCATTCTCCGACCTCCTATTTCCTGATGTTTTTCATTATGCTTGACAGTTAGACAAAACACACCTAACTTTTATACGTATCGGTCGTGCGAGTGCGGCTGACATCACCCTGCATCAAGCTCAAGGAGGCGCACGATGAAGATCCGATCCACGGCAGTGACCATGATGGCAGTGTCAGCGGTAGCCCTGCTCACAATCACCGGCTGTACATCGACCGCGGATGGCGATGGGGCTGACGATGAGGGCATCACGTTCTGGGTCCAGGAAGACCTGCCCGACCGCGTCGCCGCCACGGAGGCTATCGTCGCCGACTTCGAAGAGGAGTCAGGCATCGACGTGGAGGTGGTTTCAGTCGCCGAGGACCAGTTCGCCCAGCTCATCACGTCGTCGGCCGCAGCAGGCGACCTCCCCGACGTCATCGGCGGCATCTCCCTCCCGCAGGTGCGCACCCTCTCGGCAAGTGAACTCATCGACACCGAGGCCGTTTCAGCCGTCGTCGAGGACCTCGACCCATCGACGTTCTCCGACAAGGCACTCGAGCTCACCGCAGATGGCGACGCACAGCTCGCCGTTCCCAGCGAATCGTGGCTCCAAATGCTCCTGTACCGCACGGACCTCTTCGAGGCAGCCGGCCTGGGCGCACCGGACTCGTATGACAAGATCCTCGAGGCGGCAGAGGCGCTGAACTCTCCTGAACTTGCCGGTTTCGTCGGCGCGACCGCGCCGGGTGACGCGTTCACCGAGCAGACGTTCGAGCAGATCGCTCTCGGGAACGACTGCCAGCTCGTCGACTCGGATGCCGAGATCACTCTCGACTCCGAGGAGTGCGTCGAGTCCTTCGACTTCTACGGCGACCTCATCTCGAACTACTCCGTTCCTGGCGCCCAGGACGTCGACACCACCCGTGCCACGTACTTCGGAGGCCAGGCGGCGATGTTCATCTGGTCGAGCTTCGTGCTGGACGAGATGGCAGGCCTGCGCAACGACGCCAAGCCCACGTGCCCGGAGTGCGCCGAGAACCCGGCGTTCCTCGCCGAGAACACCGGCGTCGTCACCTCGATTGCAGGACCGAACTCTGACGAACCTGCGCAGTTCGGCGAGATCACGTCGTGGACCATCACTGACGGCGCGAACGCGACGGACGCCCAGGAGTTCATCAAGTTCATGATGAGCGACGGCTACGAAGACTGGATCGCCATCGCGCCGGAGGGCAAGGTGCCTGCCCGCTTCGGAACGCCGGACGAGCCCACGCTTTACTCCGACGTCTGGGCCACGCTTCCTGCCGGAGTCGACACGAAGGCTCCTCTCTCGGACTTCTACTCGGCCGATGTGCTCGACGCTATCGCCGCCGGCCCCGCGAACATCGCGCGGTGGGGCATCCCTCAGGGCCAGGGCGACTTGTTGGGAGCACTTCAGGGTGAGCAGCCCGTCGCCAACGCCGTCAGCGAAGTCACCCAAGGCGCCGAAGCCGAGCAGGCCGCGACCACGGCGGCCGAGACGGCGCGATCCGTCCAGGAGTCGCTCCAGTGACCCAGTTGGCAGGAGGGGCCGACCTTACCGGTCGGCCCCCCGTGATCCCCGATGAGGGGCCTGATCGCAGCGCAGGCGGGGCGCCCCGGCGCGGCCGCTCGCGACGCAACCGCGAGGAACGGCGCGCCGGCCTGCTGCTGATCTCACCGACCCTTGCCATCATCCTGATCGCCGTCGTCGTTCCTATCGTCTGGGCCGTCGCACTTGCGTTCCAAAAGGTCAGGCTGATCAACATCCGTGAGACCGGCCTGTTCGGCTCATACACGGTCGAAAACTTTGTCGAGGTGCTCACCTCGCCGGGCTTCCTGCAAGCGCTGTGGACCACGATCGTCTACTCCGTATTCGGCACCGGTCTCGCCATCGGCATCGGGCTCATCGCCGCGCTCGCGTTGCGCAAACCTTTCCGTGGACGCGGAATCATCCGCGCGTCGCTGCTACTTCCGTATGTCGCTCCCGTCGTCGCGGCCACATTTGTCTGGTCGACGCTCCTCAACCCGCAGTACGGCCTGGTGAACTGGTTCGGTCAGACGGTACTCGGATGGTCCGAGCCGGTCGCCTTCCTCTCCCAGAGGTGGCTACCGGTGTCTGTCTTCGGACTCGAGATCCAGGTGCCCATCGCCCTCGTCACGGTGATCTGCTTCGAGGCGTGGCGGTCGTTCCCGTTCGCCTTCCTCTTTCTCACGGCCCGACTCCAGGCGGTGCCAGAATCCCTGGACGAGGCGGCCCGGATCGATGGGGCGACGCCGAGCCAGCGATTCGCGCACATCCTCTGGCCACAGCTCGTCCCGACCATCGCTGTCCTGACCGTGCTCCGCTTCATCTGGACGTTCAACAATTTCGACGACATCTACCTCCTGACTGGCGGGGGAGCGGGAACCCAGGTGGTTGCCGTACGCGTCTTCGACTACATGACGGCCCGCGGCGATATCGGAGCTGCTGCGGCTCAGGCGCTCGTGCTCGCGGCGATCCTCGCGATCCTCGTCACCGTCTACCTCCGGCTCTTCGGACGACAGGAGGAACAGGCATGACCGCCACAGGTCTCGACAAGAGGGTGCTTTCTCGTCCCCAGCGCCGCGGTCTCAACCGCGACCGCTTCGAGAACCGCCTTTTCAAGGTTTTGAAGCCCATCGTGATCGTCCTGCTGATGATCGTCGCGTTGTTCCCGTTCTACTACATGGCGCTGCTGAGCTTCCGGTCGCTGGACTCGCTGCTCCAGAACCCCGGGGCGCTGTGGATTTCGCTCGAAGAGTTCAACCTCTCCACGTACGTCGACGTGCTGACCCCCGTTGCGGATGGCGGCCAGGGCTTCATCGTCTTCATGCGCAACTCGCTGCTCGTAGCGCTGAGCACGGTATTGCTCACGCTGCTTGTCACGATCCCCGGCGCCTACGCGGTAAGCCGCCTGCAGTTCTTCGGCCGCCGCCAGGTTTCAGGGCTCTTCCTTGCGGTGTATTTCTTCCCCGCCATCCTGCTCGCCGTGCCGCTCTTCGTCTTCTTCACGCAGGTGGGGCTTCGTGGATCACTGGTCGCGCTGATCATCGTGTATGTCTCGCAGGTCGCAGCTGTCTCGATCTACACGCTGCGCAACTACTTCGCGACGGTTCCCGTCTCGCTCGAGGAGGCGGCGGCGATCGACGGCTGCGGGCGCCTGCAGACGATGTGGAAGATCAGCCTTCCGCTTGCCATGCCCGCTGTCGTCTCCAACGGTTTGTTCATTTTCATGATCGCCTGGAACGAGTTCCTCTTCGCCCTGCTCTTTCTCGTGGAGAAGCGCGACTCGTGGACCGTCTCGCTCGGCCTCTCGCAGCTCTCGGGCAGCATCGAGGTACCGACGACCGTACTCATGGCCGGGTCCGTCATCATCACCCTGCCCATCATCGTTCTTTTCTTCGCTTCGGAGCGCCTCCTCGTCGGCGGGCTCACGGCTGGTGCCGAAAAGGGCTGATCCTTTCGGTTCCGCCACCCAACCTTCGCAAAACGGAAGGAGTGCACGTCCGTGCCTCACATTGTCCAGTTCACTGAGCCCGGCAAGGTCGAACTCGTCGAGACCGACGCCGCGCCACTCGTCCCAGGTACGGTACGAGTCGCCACGTGGTACTCAGGAATTTCCGCAGGCACCGAACTCACGGCCTACCGGGGAACGAACCCTTACCTGAACGCCACATGGGACAGCGAGCGGCGCCTGTTCGTACCCGGCCAGCCCAGCTTCGCCTACCCCGTGCAAGGGTGGGGTTACTCGGAAGTCGGGCAGGTCGTGGAGGTCGCTGACGACGTCTCGACGCTGAGCGTCGGCGACATCGTTCACGGCATCTGGGGTCACCGCAGCGACGCCGTACTGCCGGCAAGTGCTCTCGAGTGGCGGCAGATGCCCACGAGTGTCGATCCGGTCCTCGGCACGTTCGCTCGGGTCGCGTCGATCGCGCTCAACGCCGTTCTCGCGGCCGACGTCCGGCTCGGTGAGCATGTGGCCATCTTCGGGCAAGGCGTCATCGGGCTGCTCGCCACCCGGCTTGCGACACTGTCCGGGGGTCGCGTGCTCGCCGTCGACACCGTCAAGGGACGGCTCGAGAAAGCCGCGGCGTTCGGCGCCGTCGACACAGTCGATGCCCTCCGCGAGGGTGGCGCTGGTGCCTACATCCGGGAAGCGACCGGGGGAGGGGCGGACAGCGCCATCGAGCTGTCAGGGGCCGACCGGGCGCTGCACGAGGCAGTGCGGTCTGTCGTCGTCGAGGGTCTGGTCGCGGCATCCGGCTTCTATCAAGGCGGCGCATCCAATCTGCGTCTCGGGGAGGAGTTCCACCACAATCGCGTGCGCCTTGTCGCGAGCCAGATCTCTGGCGTGCCCGTCGGCCTGGGAGGCAAATGGGACCAACCGCGGCTGGTTCGCACGGTCATGGAGCTCATCCTCTCCGGAGCGGTCGACGCGGAGGCGCTGGTCACCGACGTCGTGGATGCCGTTGAGGTCTCCGACATCTTCGCGCGCCTGGACGCGGGTGACCCCGCGATCCTGCAAGCAGTCCTTCGCTTCGACGCCGCGCCGGAGTACACCCGATGATCGACCTGCCCGACTACCGGCCGCAGGTTCCCGCTTCCCGGCTTCGCGTCGGCCTCGTCGGCGCAGGGGCGATCGCTCGAAGCGCACACCTCCCCGCGTACGCCGCATGGGGCATCCCGGTCACGGCCGTCGCTTCGCGGACACGGGGTTCCGCGCAGGACCTGGCGACCCGCTTCGGAATCGAAACCGTGCACGACACCGTTGCAGAGTTGCTGGCGGATCCCGCGATCGACGTCGTCGACCTCGCCACAGGACCTGTCGGGCGACTTGACCTGATCCAGGCGGCAGTCGACAACGGCAAGCATGTTCTGGCGCAGAAACCGTTGAGCATCGAAGAGTCAGAGCTTCCCCGGTTGTTCGACGTTCTCGGTTTCGCTCGCGAGCGAGGCGTGCGGATCGCCGTGAATCAGAACGCTCGATGGGCGCCTGCATGGCGGCTGGCCACGTTGCTCATCCGCGACGGTGCGATCGGCGAGGTCGTCGGTGTGACGCACCTGCACGACAAGCCGCTTCCCCCACTCGCCGGCACCGCGTTCGATGAGATACCCCACATGCTCCTGGCGGACTACCTCGTGCACTGGATCGACATCACCCGATGCTGGCTCGAAGGCTCCCAGGTGACGTCGGTGACGGCACAGGACTCGCGGGTGCCCGGTCAACCCGATGCGGCGCGCAACCCCTGGCACGCAAGCCTGCAGCTGTCACTCTCAACCGGTGCGAGCGCCTCCCTCCGCATCGTCGGGAACGCCCAGACCAGGTCGGGTGGTTGCCCCTTCTGGATCCACGGCACCGAGGGAACCATCCGGGGCAGCGTGCTCCTCGGCAGCGACTTTCTCGAACTGGAGCGCGGCGACTCCCGCACCCGATTCGCTCTTGAGGGCCAGTGGTTCACCGACGGCTTCGCCGGCGCGATGGGCGAACTCCTCAGTGCGATCGAGGACGACCGAGAACCGGAGAACTCCGCCGCTCACGTGGCCGCATCCGTACGGATCGGTCTCGCCGCAACAGCTTCCGCCGAGGCAGCCGGTTCACCCGTGCAGCCCGTCGATCTGGTTCTCACTCCCGCAAGCGCCCGAAGGAACGCCGCATGAACATCATCGACGAGATACCGGTCACTGCTGCAGCCAAGGTCTACACCGAGGGGTGGCAGAGCTGGAGCCCCACAACCTGGTACCGGCAGGGCGACGCGCTCCAGCGTCCCGACGAGCGATGGCAGCACCTCATGCGGTTCCGCCCCGGAACGCCACTGCCCGAGGAAGGGGTGCAGGGAGAAGGCCTTCTCGTCGTCGACCCGGGAGATGGTGCTGCGGCACGGGTCTACGGCACGCTGGACGCCTCGGTCGACGTGCCGTCGATCCGTGCCGTCTGGCGGGGTGATCGGGTCATCGTGGAGGCCGACAAACCCGTCGAGCAGTGGACGGTACAAGATGCCTCCCCGGCAACGTCCGCAGAACCGCACCCGGCACTCACAAGCTTCGGAGACCGCTTCGGCCGGGCGAACGGTGCCCGTATCGAAACATCTGCGCCTCGGGTGTGGTGCACGTGGTACCGCTACTTCGAAGAGGTCACGGCGGCCGATGTCCTGGAGAATCTGAAAGCGATCGATGAGCGGAAACTGTCGGTCGATGTCGTCCAGATCGACGACGGGTGGAGCCTCGGCACGGGGGAGTGGACGAAGCCAGATCCCCGGTTCGGGTCGCTCGCCGACTCCGTCGCGGCGATCCGCGACAGCGGGCGACGAGCGGGCGTCTGGTTGGCGCCGTTCTCGGTCGGCTCCCGCTCGGATCTTGCGCAACGGCATCCGGATTGGCTGACCGGGCCCGCAGGATACAACTGGGGCGACGACCTCGTCGGTCTGGACCTCACGCACCCGGACGTGCGAACGTACCTCTCGGAGGTGTTCTCCGGCCTGCGTGACATCGGGGTCGACTACCTCAAACTCGATTTCCTGTACTCGGGCGCTGTACCTGCGCGCCGGCACGCGAGCGATGTCACGGCAGTCGCTGCATACCGTTCCGGGCTCGCACTCGTGCGCGAAATCATGGGTGAGGACGCCTACATCCTGGGTTGCGGTGCTCCGATGCTTCCCAGCGTCGGTCTGGTCGACGCGATGCGTGTCTCACCGGACACCTTTCACGAGGGCGGTGAAGACGGCTCCCAGGGGCTTCGAGGCCGGATGTCGCTCGAGGCCCGGGCATGGCAACACGGACGTCTGTGGACGACCGATCCCGATTGCCTCGTCGCACGTCCGTCCTTCGCGCTCCGGGACGAATGGGCCGACATCGTCTTCGCTGCGCCGGGTTTGCGCGGTTTCTCGGACCGGATCTCCGAGCTGGACGATCACGGGCTCGATCTGGTCCGCCAACTTCTGAAGGAGCCAACACGATGACTCATGTCGACCTCGACCACTTGAGGAGCCGACTCAGGCCGCTCGTCGCCGAGCTTTACGCGGAGCGCGCCGATGAGGTACTCGACGCTCTCCTCGATCTCGCACAGCGCTGGGCTCCGGAGCTGGGGCCCACCGACAAGGACCGCCCCGACGAGGGCTCCGCCTACCTGATCACCTACGGCGATGCTTTTCGGCGAGAGGGTGAGACACCACTGCACACGCTCGCATCGGTCCTCAGGGATCACGTCCGGGATGCCGTCACCGACGTCCATCTGCTCCCGATCTACCCGTGGACCTCAGACGACGGGTTCGGTGTCGTGGACCATCGGGAGGTCAACCCGGAGCTCGGCTCGTGGGACGACATTGCGGATCTCCGCGCGGACCACGCGCTGGCGCTCGATTTCGTCGCAAACCACCTATCCAGCTCCAGCCCATGGTTCCAGGGATGGCTCGCGGGCGATCCGCGGTACGCCGGCTACTTCCTCGAGCCCGGTGAAGACTTCGACGTCTCACGCGTCGTGCGTCCCCGGATGACACCGCTCGTCCACGAGTACCAGCGCCCGGACGGGACGGTCGCCCGGGCGTGGACGACCTTCGGACCTGACCAGGTGGACGTCGACCCGAGGACTCCGGCAGTGCTCCTGGACCTCACCGACGTCCTGCTCGGATACCTGTCGCACGGCGCAACCACGGTGCGCCTCGACGCCATCGGCTTCCTGTGGAAGGAGTCCGGCACCACCGGCATCCACCTGCGACAAACCCACGCCATCATTCGACTGTGGCGGATCCTCGTCGATGAACTCGCGCCGGGAACGCTGCTCTTGACTGAGACCAATGTTCCGCACGCGGATAACATCACGTACTTCGGCAATGGGTCCGACGAGGCACACATGGTGTACCAGTTCGCGCTGCCTCCGCTCGTGCTACACGCATTCGTGACCGGCAGCGCCACGGCGCTCTCACAGTGGGCAAGCACCATTGGCCCGGTGAGCGAGACTGCGACGTGGTTCAACTTCCTCGCGAGTCACGACGGGATCGGTATCCGTCCAACCCGAGGCCTGCTGACCGACGACGACCGCGCTCTCCTCGTCGAGCGCGCGCTTGCCCGCGGCGGGCGCGTGTCCATGGCCAGGCACCCGGATGGTACGGAGGATGTGTACGAGCTCAACACCAATTTCCTGGACGCATTGGTGGACCCGAATGACCAGGATCCGGATGCATCGGCTGTCGTGCGGGGACTGGCGGCGCACGCCATTTTGCTGTCGCTCATCGGCGTTCCCGCGATCTACTACCACTCGCTTCTTGGCTCGGGCCAGGATCGCGCCGGTATGGAGGCGAGCGACATCCCACGGCGGATCAACCGCGAAGTGCTCGACGCCGATCAGCTCGCGAAAGAACTCGAGACGTCGCCGCGTCGATCGGGGATGCTCGAAGGTCTGAGGACGCTGCTCGAGCTGCGTCGAGAGTTGCCCGCGTTCTCACCCTTCGCCGATCAGCGAATCGAATTGCTTGACCCCCGCGTCTTCGTCGTTCGTCGTGCAACGGGGACGCCGAACGAGGTGATCGCCGCGATCAATGTCAGCGACGAGACCGTCACCTTGCCATCGTTGGCGGGAACCGACGTGATCTCGGGCCGCTCGTCGGAGGGAATCGAGCTGGAACCATTCGGATACGTCTGGCTGAAACCGCAGTAGCGCGTCGTGGCGTGCTGCACCAATGGCGGAACGGACAATTCTACGGAAGTCTCGCCGGTGGTTTAGACCAGGCCCTCGGACCCAACACCGGCGTCCTCTTCTCCGAGCCGCAGATCGAGAAGATTGACATCCTCGCCGACAAGGTCCCGTCGTAGCGGCCGTGACTATACACCGTGCGCGGGCGTTTAGACATCCCCTTGACCGTTTTGTGCGCGCGTTTGAGCATTGAAGCTCAATCGATTTCGCATTTCTCAATCGATTTCGCATTTGTTGCAGTCGGCCGGAAAGAATACCCGGGCCTGCCGCCTGGAGACATCTGGCCTTCTTCCCTTCAGGTGGACTTGAAGGCCACACTCCTAATTTCCCATCTCCGAGCCGCATCTATGCGCATTCGGGGGATCTCCGCGCCGCCATGTTGCGGCACGCACCCGCGACTCACTTAATCTGCCATGCCCGGAAGCCACAACTACCCCGCCGCGATCGGCCGGGTACAAAGAGAAGAGCATGAAATGAAGGCAGTAGTTTACAAAGGGCCGAACGACGTTTCCGTCGAGGAGGTGCCGGACGCCAAGATCGAGCATCCCTCCGACGTGCTGGTGCGGATTACGTCATCGAATATTTGCGGCTCGGACCTGCACATGTATGAGGGCCGCACGAGTTTCGAACCAGGACGCACTTTCGGGCATGAGAACCTCGGCGAGGTGGTCGAGGTCGGCCCGGCGGTGAGCAAAGTGAAGGTGGGCGAGCGTGTCGTGCTGCCCTTCAACATCGCTTGCGGATTCTGTAAGAACTGCGAGCGGGGCTTCACTAATTACTGTCTGACCATGCAGCCCGAACCCAAGCTCGCCGGCGCAGCGTACGGGTTTGCGGATATGGGTCCGTATCAGGGCGGGCAGGCGGAGTACCTGCGCGTTCCCTTTGGGGACTTCAATTGCCTGCGTCTGGGGGAGGACGCCGTCGAGAAGGAACTCGACTACGTCATGGTCGCCGACATTTTCCCCACCGGCTGGCATGCCACCGAGATGGCCGGGGTCTACCCGGGAGACTCCGTGGTCATTTATGGTGCGGGCCCAGTCGGACTCATGGCCGCATACTCGGCCATAATCAAGGGCGCTGGCAAAGTCATGGTCGTAGATCGCCACAGCGACCGCCTGAAACTGGCGGAACAGATCGGGGCCATCGCGGTTGATGATTCCGCCGTCGATCCCGTCGAATTCGTCAAGGATCAGACGATGGGATTCGGGGCGGACCGCGGCTGTGAATGCGTCGGCTACCAGGCGCACGACCCGGACGGAAACGAACATGCCAATCTGACCCTGAACCGGCTTGTGGACTCCGTCCGGTTCGTCGGCGGCCTCGGCGTCGTTGGGGTGTTCTTGCCAAAGGACCCGGGAGCTCCCGACAAACTCGCCCAGCAGGGTCAGGTGGCATTCGACTACGGAAACTACTGGTTCAAGGGACAGACGATGGGCTCCGGGCAGTGCCCGGTCAAGAAATACAACCGGGCCTTGCGCGATCTGATCGCGGGCGGAAAGGCGACCCCCTCCTTCATCGTGAGCCACGAGTTGCCGTTGGATCAGGCCCCCGAGGGATACAAGAACTTCGACAGCCGTGGTAACGGCTGGACCAAGGTCGTGCTCCACCCGGACAAGGCCGCCTGAGAGCCGGCGGGGTTCTGAGCGCACGGCGCAGGGGAGCTCGCGCGGTAATCGTGGCATCCGGCGTCGTCGAGGACCGCCCTGATCCACCAAGCCAGGTGCACACCGATCACGGCCCCCGTTGAAATCAATCATGAAAGCCCCCGGGTGTGTCCGCGCACGCTCGGGGGCAACGAACCGCCCGGTCCTTTGTCGATGCAATGGAACCCGGAGGTCCTGAGACGCTGGAGGGCAACTTTTTCGATGTCGCACCTGGATCGCAAGGCCCTCGTCTCGGCCGTCATCGGCGTCGCTGTCGCACTCGTCCCGGTGTGGCTCGGCGCTCCGGAACTCGCGCCCCTGGTCGGATGGGCTGTCGCCGGCTGCGTCTTCCTGACGTGGGCGTGGGCTAAGGCCTGGCCCGCTGGTCCGGAGGCCACAGGTGAACTCGCCCTCCACGAAGGCCATTCTCGACACCTGGTTGATTCCCTCATCATCGGCGCGACGTTCGTCAGTCTCGTGGCGGTCGTCTTTGCACTGATCCGGAGTCAAGAGAGGGACCCCATCGGCGTGGCCTCGGCCATTCTGGCGGCTCTCGGCGTGGTAGTCGCGTGGGCTCTCGTCAACACCGTCTACGCGTTCAAATACGCTCGGATGTACTACCACGACGACCGCCATCGCTTCCGGTTCAACCAGGACGAGGACCCGTCGTACAGCGATTTCGCCTATGCAGCGTTCTCCATCGGCATGGCATACAACGCGAGCAATGTGAACGAGTCATCCACTCCCTCCCGCAGGATCGCTCTGGGGCACGCTCTACTCTCCTATTTCTTCGGCACCTTCGTGGTCGCAGTGGCGATCAACCTCGTCGTCAGCCTGGGCCAGTCCAGTTGACGCGACACAGGACACTGGGCGTCAGCAGGTCAGTCCGTTCGCGAGCGCGGCGCGTCGGTCCTCAGCCGTCGTCTCGACCCAGGCGATCGGTCTGACGCCTGTCGCAAGGCCCAGGGTGGCTGGAGCGCCGACCCGGATCGCGAAACGGGCAAGCGGCTAGTTGGGAAACGGTGACTGCCGACTCTGAGCGCTGCGCGTCATGGACTTCGAGTTCGACCGTGCAGGCGCGCCTGCGGACCGCAACGTGTCACGCGGATGCTCCGAAAACTCGCTTCGGTATGCCGCTGCAAACCTTCCGAGATGGACGAAACCCCATCGTGCCGCCGCCTCGGTCACGCTGACCGTGCCCGGCGCTGCCAGTGTCAGTTCCTCGTGCACCTTCTCGAGCCGGAGATGTCGCAGGTATGCCATCGGCGTGGTGTCCAGGGATCGACGGAAGCCCTCTTGCAGGCTGCGCACGCTGAGCGAAACCTCCGCCGCCAGTTCCGCCACGGTCCACGGATGTGCAGGGTTCTCGCGCATGAGTTCGACGGCGTGAGAGACGGGCCGGACGCCAGCGGCGGGCGAGGGTCCTGCCAGCGCGGCTGAGTGATTGTGCGGCTGAGCGAACAACAGACTCTGCATCAGAACCTGCTCCAACCGCTGCACCGCCAGTGGGTGCGCGAGCGGGCCGCCCTCCTGGTCCGACGCCTCGTCGATCATCCGGAGGGTCTGCATCATCATTCGAGCGCTCGGCGTCGTGAGATCAAGCTCTTCGCTGAACTCGAGCGGGCGGGCGAGCTCGTCGCCGAGCAAGTTCTCCACCTCGAGCTGCAACAGGTCGCGAGGGATCATCAGCGAGAGTTGCGCGAATCGCTCCCCGCAGTCGATGTCCACCGGCCGCCCCGGCATGAAGATTCCGGCGGTGTGCTGCGTTCCGTACACCGGAGAGCCGAGGCCGGCTCTCATCGTGGCTCTGCCACCCGTCGGAATGTCGATGTGGTAGTTCTCGGCCTCCGCCGTCTCGATGCTCACAGCATCGTGAAAACTCATGTACCCGCAGGTGAGCCGGCCGACTTTCAGGGCGTTGAGATGCATGTCAACGAGCGTGGAGGTCCGTGCCGAAGGGAAATCGACCGGCAGGAAGACGTCGCCGAGGGCCCGCCGGGCGTGGTCGACATCCCGGCACGACGCGACACGGCGACTCACGAACATTTCGCCAGTGTCCGATCGCATGTAGTGAGTCTATGCGTCACGACTGAGCGCACCGGCGCGCTCGGCGCGCAGACCGGACCCTCCGCTGCGCTGAACGGATATCGGGCACAACGTGCCCGCGCATACGGTTGGCTCCGTCGGGCTCCCCCCGCCCGGCGATGCACTGTGGCCCCTTCGAGCGGGGGGTCACAGTGTGCCCCGCACGTGGCGAATACCAGAAAGGTGGCAGCAATGGGTTCCCACCGAGACCACCAGCATGTTGACGTTCTCGTCCCGGGACGCTGGCTGTGGCAGCGAATCTTCGCGATCCGCTCAGTCGTTGAGTAACGCCAGACGTCGGCGAGCCGCCAACTGGTGGAGAACACGAGACTCGAGGGATCCGTCAGCTTCGTACGGGTTGCGGCGGTATCCGCACGCAATTTTGGGACCACTCTTCTGGGGATGGTTCAGAACGCGAACGCAGGAGGAACGCGAATGGCGTTACCCGAGCGGACCCGCCGAGGTCAGCGTTGCGGGAGTCGACCCCGCAAGGGTTCTCGTCATCGGCGACGGGCCTGCGGCTGGGTGCGGCGTGAGGACCCACCAACTGGGAATCGCCGGACACCTGGCCCGACAGATCGCCGGACGCATCGAGCGCGGGGTCGTGGTGACGGTTGCAGCACAGCCGGACGCGTCGGCTCGCTCCACCCTCAGGGACCTCGACGAGATGCACTTCGATGGCTACGACTCCATCGTCCTCATGCTCGTCACAACCGACGCCTTTTGCCTGACCACTCGCCGCCGCTGGCAGCACGACATGACCGCTTTGGTGCAGACCTTGAGATCTACGGACGCCGTATCCGTGTTCGTGACGAGCACCGCCAGCATGCACGTGGCACGGGCGCTCTCCCCGTTCGCGCGCGGCCTCACCGGCAGCCACGCCCAAATGCTCGATGTCGAGACCAGTCGAATCTGTACTCGGACCGGCACCCCAATGATTTCCCTGGATGCCGCCAGTGGCCTCACGTCTCGCACGTATGCGAAGTGGGGCGCCCGCATCGGTGCGCACGTCGCGGACTCCCTGCATCGTGGGGACGCTGCAACCGAGAATTCGAGATCTTCATTCGCACTGCGGATGTAAGTCGTCACAATGCGGCGGAGAAGAAGGGTGGGGTCGCAGGGGCATACGACCCCACCCTGGGGAGCGGCAGCCAGAACCAGCTCCCGGTTGAACGCGCGAACGCGCCCAAGCCACTGCGAGAACCGCGAGCCAAGAGCCTTCGCATGACGCCGATGGTCTTCGGCGTTCGAACACCGTGTGTTCCCCTCGCCTGGCAGGTGGCTTCTTCAAAATAGGCGTGGTGAGCTCCGTGCGGAATCCGAAAAGCGCGGTGCATGTATCCGATTAGCGCGATACGGATGGGGAGCGACCTCCGGACGCCACCACTGCATCACGACACGTGGCATCAGACGTTTGCGCGCGCTGACGTACTAGAAAATAATAGTGCGCTAACTCACGAGCTTCTCTCAGGAAATTTCTTGGCCACACTGCCTAGGTGATGTGCCCGCATCGCCAGCCCGCGTTCCGACGCCACACTCTCATCCATAAAATATGTTTGATCTGGCATTTATGAGCAGATTTGTTTGGAATCAGGCGGAAGCTGGAGCGATCCGCATCGAATCGCGTCAGCCTCGATCGGGGCAGCGATGGGTTCGAGGTGCGCTTGCATAATCCTGATAGTGCGCTAACATCGCCAATACCAAATCAACAACAAAGGAGTTGAAATGACTGAGCCGTATTCCGTCGTGGCCTTGTCCCCCCTGCAGATCCCCATCGTGGAACCAGAAGATGCGCTGAAGAACACGAAGCGCATCATCGGCTTCATGAAGACCGCCGTGGGAGTCGCTGCGACCGAAGGCGCCCCCGTCAAGCTCGTCGTGATCCCCGAGATGGCGATTCAGGGCATGCACATGGCATTCAAGGCCGGAAACCGCGAGGCGGAGAAGAAGTTCGCCCGCACCATCCCGGGACCGGAAACCGATGAACTGGGCAAGGCAGCTCGTGAGCTGAACACCTACATCGCCGGCGAACTGTATCTCGTCGCCGACGACGACTTCCCGGACCGCTACTTCAACGTCGCCTTCCTGATCGACCCGCAGGGCGAGGTCATCTATCGTCGGGCCAAGGCCACAAGCGACGGGTTCGAGGGCGGAACGCTCGGGACCACCAACCCTCACGACCTGTGGGATGAGTGGGTGGAGAAGAAGGGCAATGGCAACGCACTGGATGCGATCTACCCCGTGGCCAAGACCCCGGATATCGGGAACATCGGCTACGTCATCTGCCACGAGGGCTCCTACCCCGAGATCGCGCGCGGCCTGGCCATGAACGGAGCCGAGATCATCATCCGCGCCACGCTGTTCCAGCCGCAGACGATGAACGGTATGTGGGAAGTGCAGAACCGGGCCCACGCGCTCTTCAACAATGCGATCGTCGTCGCGCCGAACCTCGGACCGGAACTCGGCCCGGACGGAGTGATCAACGACCTCTTCGGCGGCGAATCGATGATCGTGAACCACAAGGGTCAGGTCGTCATCAAACAGGCCGGGATCGTACCAGGCGACTCGTTCATCAGCACCGTCATCGACATCGACCACCTGCGCCGTGAGCGCCAGTCGAACGGTGTCTTCAACGGCTTCAAAGACCTCCGCACCGAGCAGTACGCGGCGATCTACGAGAAGCCGATCTACCCGAAGAACCAGTACCTCGAGGAAGCCCCCGGCGAAGGGTGGCTGGCCCGCGAGCGGGCAACCCGTGCCGCGAACATCGAGCTCCTCAAGGAACGCGGAGTCTTCACGGAAATCAAGTAGCCAGGTCGGATGCCGGGACCAGCACGGTCCCGGCATCCAGCCTCCACCGGTTGCCGACCAGACATCCGGACCTCCGCACACGCGGACATAGCGGTACAGATCTCACACAAAGGAGTGGAACATGATCATCAACCGACGCAACACGCGGGCCAGCCGCATCGTTGCAGGCGCCGCGACGCTCGCGGCAGCCGCACTACTGCTCACCGGTTGCCGGGCTGACAGCGGGGCATCCGATCAGGACAAGTCCAGCGGAGAAGGCCTTGTCATCGGCTGGAGTCAGCGCGGAATCAGCGGCAGCGACTGGTGGAAGACCCTCGTCGACGGCGGCCAGGCCGCAGCAGACGAGATCGGCGCGACCATCGAAGTCCTTGATGCGAACGGGGACACCGTCCGTCAGAACGCCGACATCCAGACACTCATCACCAAGGGCGTCGACGTCGTCGTCATCAATGCCAACGATCCCATCGGCGTCGGCGGTTCCATCGCAGCCCTCAAAGAGGCCGGCATTCCCGTCGTCACCGTGAACTCGAACCTCGACCCCTCCCTCGTGCCGGACACGTTCTGCTACGTGGCCGAGGATCAGGAGGCCACAGGCGCCCTTGCCGGCGACGTCGCGGCCAAGGACGCGATCGAGAAGTACGGCGAGACCGGCGAGATCAAAATCGTCGGAATCGGTGGCTTCCCGGGCGATGTGCTGAGCGACCTGCGCTTCAACGGGTTCATGGAGGGCTTCAACAAAGTCGTCGCCGACTACCCGGGAATCACGGTCAACAAACTCGACACGAAGTACGGCGAGTGGAAGCCCGACAAGGCGCTCGGCCCGATCCGTGACGTTGCCACGGCGAACCCCGACCTGAAGGTCGTCTACAGCATGAGCGACGTCATGAACGGCGGTGTGAAGGAAGGCCTTCAGCAGGCCGGTCTCTGGGGCGATGGGATCATCCTCGCCAGCTACGACGGCGGCATGGTCTCGGTGAAAGAGATGATGGACGACCCCACCGGGCCGCTCCAGGCGACCGCGTCGAACCAGCCGTGGGACCAGGGTGCGACCGCCGTCGAGATGGCCGTCGCCGCATACAACGGCGACCAGTCGGCATGCCCGGACAAGACGCTCTACATCGACACCACCGTCGTGACACCGGAGAACGCCAAGGACTACTACGAAGAGGCCGACACGTACGTGCGCGCGCAAGGCGAGTAGTCGAATTCGGACGTCCCTGGCATCCGCCGCGAATCCCGCGGGTGCCAGGGCACCACCCCCATCTTCACCAGCACCTCAACGAGAGAGAACCAATGAGTCTCGAACACAACGTCACGGCAGCGGAAGACGAGCTGCGCCTCGAAGGAATCATGAAGGGCTACCTGGGTGTCCAGGCGCTCAAGGGCGTCAGCCTTTCGGTCAAGCGAGGATCCATCCACGCCCTCGCCGGGCAAAATGGCGCAGGCAAGTCGACACTGGTCAAGATTCTCTCAGGTGCTGAAACTCCCGACGCCGGTGAAATCTACCTCGGCGGGGAGCTGCAGAAGTTCCGGGAGCCCAGTGACGCGCAGCGCGCAGGCATCCACACGATCTACCAGGAGCTCAGCCTCGTGCCATCCCTGTCCGTCGCGGAGAACATCTTCCTCGGCGAACTGCCGAAGGCGGGCCGCACGATTGTCGACTGGCACGAGATGCAGGTCGAGGCGCGCAAGGCGCTCGCCCGAGTGGGATTCGACCTCGACGTGCGCCGGGCCGTCTCGACCTTCTCGGTCGCCGAACAGCAGGCCGTGGAATTGGCCAAAGCGATCCGCAAGGATGCCCGCGTGTTGTTGCTCGATGAGCCCACCTCGACGCTTCCCCTTCCCGATGTCGAACGCCTGTTCGGCGTGCTTCGGACGCTCGCCGACCAGGGCGTGACCCTGATCTACATCTCCCACCGGATGGACGAGCTGTATTCGCTCTGCGACTCCGTGACAATCCTGCGCGACGGTCGTAATGCCGCCAGCTTCACTACTGCAGACTCGAAACCGGCCGATGTCGTCACCGCAATGGTTGGCAAGAGCCTCGAAGGCTCCATCGCCGATGCAGCGCTTCGCGGCGAACGCAGTCCTCGGCTCGGCGCCGGTCGAAGCGACAAGATCCTGCTTTCTGCCACCGACCTCTGTGAAGACGACCGGGTCTCGGGCGTCAACCTCGAGCTGTATGAGGGCGAGGTGCTCGGCATCTCCGGCCTCATCGGTTCTGGCCAGTCAGAACTGGCCGGCTTGCTGGCCGGTGCCCGTCGGAAGACGGCCGGTTCGATCAGCGTCGACGCGAAGAACGTCACATTCAACAGTCCCAGGGATGCGATTCGTCGAGGCATCGGCCTCCTCCCGCAGGACCGAAAAGCCCAGGGCTTCATCCCCGAGATGAGCGTCGCGGGCAACATCACCCTGGCCAGCCTGCCGATGTTCAGCAGACTCAGCATCATCGACGGGCGCAAGGAAAAGAAGGTGGCCGCCGAAATGGTGAAGAGCATGGGGATGAAGGTCTCCAGCGTCAATCAGTCGGTGAAAACCCTCAGCGGCGGGACTCAGCAGAAGGCGATCCTCGCTCGCTGGCTGGCACGCTCGTCACGACTGCTCATCTGCGATGAGCCCACCCGTGGGGTCGATGTCGGTGCCAAGGAAGACATGTACGAACTGATTCGTGACTTCGCACGCTCCGGCGGCACGGTCATCATCTCCAGCTCGGAGATTACCGAAGCGATGATGTGCGACCGCGTGCTGGTCATGGCGCGCGGCGAGGTGGTCGCCGAATTCGACCACGACGAGATCGACCCGCATGGCCACGCCCTTGTCTCGAAATTCGCCTGACCGGCACCCGCAGTCCCCGTTGAATCCCTCAACCAGTGATGGAAAGAAAATGACAAACAACGCTCTCACCGAAAAGACCCGGTCGACGACGACCGACGCACCCCCACCCAACCGCGCCCTGGTCACCGCCAGGCGGCTGCTCCCCAAGAGCTATCTGATTCTGGTCCTCGTGGCGATCATCATCATCGGTTACTACGTCTCCGGAGACTTCCTGACCATCCGGAACGCCGAGAACGTCATCGCCGCCGCCTCGATCGTCGCAGTCCTTGCCGTCGGTCAGTTCTTCGTGATCCTCACCGGTGGCATCGACCTCTCCGTCGGTTCCACGATGGCCATGTCGACCGTCATCGTCGCCCTCACCCTGCAGACGGGGATGAGTGCGGGTCTTTCGGTCGCTCTGACCCTCGGCGCCTGCGCCATCGCCGGATTCATCAACGGTCTGCTCGTCGTCTGGTTGCGGATTCCACCATTCATCGCGACGCTCGCGATGATGAGCGCCATCAAGGGCTTCAGCTACATCATCCAATCGACCAGCCTCATCCAGATCCTGGACCAGGAGTTCATCCAGGCGTTCGCCCGCGGAACCACACTCGGAGTCCGCAACCCGGTTCTGATCTTCATCATCGTCACGATCATTGCCGCGATCGTCGCGAAGTACACGACCTTCGGCCGTTCTCTCTACGCCATCGGCGGCAACCCGGAGGCCGCTCGGCTCTCCGGTCTTCCTGTGGCCCGCAACCTGCTCATCACCTACACGGTCTCCGGGCTTCTTGCCGGCCTCGCCGGCCTCATCGCCGCTGCGCAGCTGCAACAGGGGAGCTCGCTGATCGGTGTCGGCTACGAGCTCGACGCGATCGCCGCGGTCGTCGTCGGCGGTGCATCACTCATGGGAGGCAAAGGGGATCCGATCAGCGCTGTCATCGGCGTATTCGTGCTCGCCACGATCATCAACATCATGAACCTCGTCGGCATCTCCTCCGAACCGCAACTCGTCATCAAGGGGGCCGTCATCGTGATCGCCGTCTTCCTGTCCAGCGCCGGGGGTGTGCAGCGAATCTCCACGTTCTTCGGGTCACACTTCGGTCGCCGCCCTGTGGCAACTCGCTGATCCGCCGCCAACCGTCAGCCAGAGGGGGACCTGATGCAGGAAGAAAGCCGCACCGAGCGTGGTGCACGCATGATCGATGTCGCGAGACTCGCGGGCGTCTCGCAGCAGACGGTATCCCGCGTCGTGAACAACCACGGCAACGTCAGCACGGATGTCCGGGAACGGGTCGAATCGGCGATCAAGCGGCTGCGCTACCGTCGGAATCCTTCGGCCCGTGCCCTGGCGACCAGCAGGAGCCACAATCTCGGGATCGTGAGCTTCGGCCTGGCGCAGTACGGACCATCCGTCGCCCTCACCGGGATCATCGAAGAGGCCAGACGATCGGGGTACGCGACCAACCTCGTGACCCTGGGTGACGTCGACCGCTCACACATGCGGGCGGCGCTCGACCACCTGCTGGCCGACGCGGTGGATGGGATCATCATCCTCGCTCCCATCGAGGCGGCATTGCACGCCATCGAAGGCATCGACACCCACGTTCCTCTCGTCGCATTCGAGCCCGGTGCGGATGAGGGGACAACGAATGTCGGCACCGATGAAGTCCTCGGCGCAGCGCTGGCCACCCGCCATCTGCTCGGGCTCGGCCATGAGACGGTGCATCAGGTCAGTGGACCTGACGGCTGGCTCGGAACCCGCGCCCGGCTGAAGGGGTGGGCGCGTGAACTGGCCAGCGCCGGGCTGTCATCGCCAGAGCCGATTGCGGGGGACTGGTCGACGTGTTCCGGCTATGCGGCCGGCCTCGCAGTCGCCGCTGACCCGACGATCACTGCCGTGTTCGTCGCCAACGACCAGATGGCGCTGGGCGTCATCAGCGCCATTCAGGCCTGCCAGCTCGGGGTGCCGGAGGACATCAGCGTCATCGGCTTCGATGACGTGCCCGAGTCACCGTTCTACATCCCGGCGCTGACCACACTTCGTGTCGACTTCGGCGAGGTCGGGCGCCTCGCCGTCGACCGGATCCTCAGCCTCATGAACGGCGACGCCGCCGAACCGATACCGCGGGTCACACCCGAACTCGTGGTGCGTTCCAGCACCGCCCCGCCGCCCAAATTCCGCCGCGCGGGAATCATCCCACAACCGGTCTCACCATTCGACTGACTCGGTCGAGATCGATCGTCTGAAACCGCATCACCGAAAGAAAAGAGAAACCCATGTCTTACCGTCAACTTGGCACGACGCCGCTGTCTGTGTCACCCATCTGCGTCGGGACCAGCGCCCTCGGCAGCTTCCCCGCACAATACGGATACGAGGTCGACACCGAGACCGCCGTCGCGACCATCAAGACCGTCTTCGATGGCCCGTTCAATTTCATCGACACGTCGAACGAGTACGGCGGAGGCGACAGCGAGAAGCGCATCGGGCAGGCGATCCGGGAGCACGGTTTCGTGCCGCAGGGCGTCGTCATCGCGACGAAGGTCGATCCGCTGCCAGGAAGCAGCGACTTCTCAGGGGACCGGGTCCGCCGCTCCGTCGAGGAGAGCCTCGAGCGTCTCGGCCTCGACGTGCTGCCGCTCGTCTACCTGCACGACCCCGAGAAGATCACCTACGAGGCCGGTATCGCCCGCGGCGGGCCGCTTGAAGCATTGATCGAATTGCGCGACCAGGGTGTCATCAAACACCTCGGTGTTGCCGGCGGGCCGATCGACCTCGAACTGCAGTATCTCGCCACCGAGGCCTTCGACGCCGTCATCAGCCACAATCGGTACACCCTCGTCGAGCAGACCGCCGAGCCCCTGCTCGACGACGCCCAGGCTCGCGGCGTGGCTTTCATCAATGCGGCGCCGTTCGGCGGCGGGATGTTGGTGAAGGGCCCGAAGGCCGTGCCCACCTACTGCTACGCGCCGGTCAGCCAGGCCACCCTTGAGCGCGTCGGTGCGATGGAGCGCCTGTGCGCCGACTTCGGGGTCCCGCTCGCGGCTGCTGCCCTGCAGTTCTCCACCCGCGACGAGCGAGTCACGTCGACGATCGTCGGAATGTCCGAGCCGCGACGTGTCGCTCAGACCGTCGAGCTTCTCGAGTTCGCCATCCCCGACGAGCTGTGGGATGCCCTGCTTCCGCTGGCCCGTGTGGGCCGCAATGGAATCGAAGAGGACGCGGCCTGACCGCCCGCCTCATTTCCAACGAACAGAAAGTCAGAACATCATGAAGACCAAGAAGAACCCTGACCCCGTAGACGTGGTCATTGTCGGCGCCGGCGCCGGTGGTGCGACCGCAGCGAAGGTCCTCACGGAGGCCGGCATGACCGTCGTCGGGCTGGAGCGTGGCCCCTGGCTGAAGCCGGAGCACGCTTCTGGCGACGAGCTCAAGTACCTCAACCGCAATTTCATCTGGCAGGACCCGAAGCTGAAGCCTCGTACCTACCGGGCCAACGACACCGAAGAAGCGGTCATCACGAACTTCTCCGCCACACCGCAGGTCGTCGGCGGTGGGACCACCCACTGGGGCGGAATGGTTCCTCGGATGACAGCAAGCGACTTCAAGCTCCGCTCGCTCCATGGTGATGTGCCCGGGGCAAGCCTCGTGGACTGGCCCATCACCTACGACGAGCTCGAGCCCTACTACACGCGAGTCGAGTGGGAATTCGGGACGTCCGGTCTCGCCGGTGCGAACCGTTGGGAGGGGCGTCGCAGCCGTGGCTACCCGACGAAGCCCTCCCCGTTGAGCCAGATCGGCCGCACGTTCGCGACCGGAATGGACAAGCTCGGCCACAGCAGTTTCCCGATGCCGCAGGGCATGGTCACAGAGCCCTACCGCGGCCGCCAGCCGTTCAGCGAGAACGGGTTCTGGCAGCAGTACCCCGACCCAGGTACCGGCAAGTCTTCCACCCTCATCAGCTTCATCCCGGATGCCGTGAACACCGGCCTCTATGACCTGCGTTCCGACTGCTACGTCAGCGAGATCCTCGTCGGCAGGGATGGGCGCGCAACCGGTGTCCGCTACCAGGACGAAAACGGCGACGAATGGGTGCAGTACGCGAAGGCGGTCATTGTTGCCGGCGGCGGTATCGAGACGCCGCGGCTGCTTCTGATGTCGAAGTCGGCACTGTTCCCCGACGGCCTCGCGAACAGCAGCGGACAGGTGGGGAAGAACGCGACGTTCCACCAGTACTCGTTCTCGGTCGGACTCTTCGACCGCAATCTCCGCGACCCGTTGTACGGCTGGTCGGGGCACTACATGAGCGGATGCTCGTTCGACTTCTATGAGACCGACGAGAGTCGCGGACACATCCTCGGGTCACTGATCTTCCCATCGATGCTCGGGCACCCGGTCAACTGGAGTTTCCCAGGGCGGCCGACGTGGGGCTCCGCCGCGAAGGACGCAGACCGCGAGCTGTTCAACCACTCGATGAAGATTGGCATCCTGCTCCACGACCTTCCAGTGGAGAGCAATAGGGTCGACCTCGATCCGACGGTCCGGGACGCGTGGGGACTCCCTGTCGCACGCATCACGCACACGCCGCACTCCAACGACTACGCGCAGGAGAAATGGCAGGTGAAGAAGAACGGCGAGATCCTCGAGGCGGCCGGCGCAAGCAAAGTCGTTCCGGTCAACATGGAACGCATCACCGGAAACACCTCGCACGAACTGGGAACGACCCGGATGGGCAACGACCCCGCGACCTCCGTCGTCGACCGCTGGTGCCGCACGCATGACGTGCCGAACCTCTACGTCTTCGACGCCAGCTTCTTCCCGACGGCGACCGGGATCAACCCGGCGCTGACCATCATGGCCAACACCTGGCGTTGCGTCGACCGGATCCTCCAGGTCGACCGCCACACCTGGTCCTGACATCCACCGACAAGAGAAACAGGAGACAACGACATGGGACAGGCAGAATGGGTGACGGTGCCCATCTCGACACGTGATGTCGAGGGGCCTATATATTTCAGCCAGGAGGAGTGGGACACGATTGAAGCGGCCACGGCTCGCATCATTCCGACAGATCACCACCCTGGTGCACGAGAAGCCAAGGTCGTCCGCTTCATCGACCGGATGCTCGCGGGCACGCAGTTCGTGTTCCCGGCCGCAGACGGGATCGGCTGGCTGCGCATGGAGGGACGTGAAGAAGAGGCCTGGCAGGAACGGATCGCGTTGCGACAGGCACTGTATTCGAACGGCGTGAAGGAACTCGATGAGGTGGCCCACGACAGATTCGGTGGACGCTTCGTCGACCTCGCAGACGAGCAGCAGGATGCGGTCCTCGAACAGATTTCGGGAAAGCCGAAGCCGACGCCGTTCTCGTTCGACGCTCCCGAGGACGACGGACTCGGCGGCGCGCCCGCTGGAAACCAGCCTGTGAACGAAGACTTCCTCGACTTCTTCCCGCTGCTGGTGCTGAACACACGGCAAGGCTTCTATGGCGACCCGGTGTACGGCGGTAACGAGAACCGGGTCGGGTGGGCTGTCATCGGGTTCGACGGTCCTCCGACACTGAAATCGACGATGGACGGCAGCTATACGACGAAGAAGTACATGATCCCGGACGCGGAGTGGCCGTACGAACGGCACCCGGAGGTACTGCGCTACCGGCGACCGTAGACCGCACCGAACGGCGGGGCGCAGCACCTCATTGCGCCCCGCCACACCTCTCGGCCGCAGCCGACCTCACCGTGTCCCGCCCGTGCTCCGGGCATACTGGGCTAGGGTCGAAATCCCGGACAGGGAGGGGTCTCAGGTGAGTCGTACCGCATCCAAATCGCGCGGCGCCCGCATGGTGGATGTCGCGAAGCTGGCGGGTGTGTCACAGCAGACGGTGTCCCGTGTGGTCAACCGCGCTGACAACGTCGCGCCGGAAATCCGCGCGCGTGTGGAGCAGGCGATCGAGCAACTCCAGTACCGACGCAACACCGCAGCCGCGGCACTGGCCAGCAACCGCACCATGAACCTCGGGGTGCTGAGCTACGCGCTGTCAGTGCACGGTCCTTCCCTCGCCCTCGTGGGAATCTCGGAGCAGGCGCGACGAAACGGCTACTCCACACGCCTCGTCACCCTCGCGGCGTTGGACCACGCGACGGTCCGTGCAGCACTCAACGAACTTTCTTCGGACGAGGTCGACGGCATCATCGTCCTCGCGCCGCTGACCGCTGCGATGGAAGTGTTGCGTGGTGTCGACAGCGATGTCCCTATCGTCACCTTCGAACAGGGATCGGCTCCGTCCGCGACGAGCGTTTCGATCGATGAGGTTCAGGGAGCGCGCGCGGCGGTCCGCCATCTGCTCGACCTCGGCCACGAGACGGTCTGGCACATTTCCGGACCGGCCGGATGGATGGCCTCGGACGCTCGGCAATCAGGCTGGGCCACGGAACTCTCCGAGAGCGGACGACGCACCCCGCCGCCCGTAACGACCGCCGACTGGAGCGCAAGGGCTGGATATGAAGCCGCGCTCCGGCTGGCGGACGACCCCAGCGTCACCGCTGTCTTTGCGGCCAACGATCCGTTCGCTCTTGGTGCAATCAAGGCGTTTGACGAGCGAGGGATAGATGTGCCCGGACGAGTGAGCGTCGTGGGGTTCGACAACGTGCCAGAGGCGCGTTATTACAAACCATCTCTGACAACCGTCGTCCTCGACTTCGAAGAGATCGGCTACCGTGCCGTGGACCAGATCCTGACCATGATGCGCGGGGACGAGACCCAACTCATTCCGTTGATCGAGCCGCATCTGATCGTGCGAGACAGCACCGGGTCTGCTCCCGGTTGATCGCCAGGTCTGCGCCATCACAGGTCTGCGCCATCAAGGGAGCCGCCGGCACCAAAGAAGATGACGGACGGGGTCCTGCCCCTCGTCGCAATCGCGGCAACCGATACTTCGGCGAATCGAGCGGTCCAGTGGCGCATCGACTCCTCGTCCGGAGGGAGCCCTGCTTCGGGCTGGGCGCAGCCGTTCGAGTGTGACGTTGATCGAGTACCGGAGTGGTCTCATCTCGTTGCTCTCCTTCGATGCGTGCCTCGCGTTCGTCGGACCGTCCTCAAACGATTGCCGGTGCCGTATCTCATGGACGCCCCAAATCGCTCCCATTTGTAGCTCCGTCGCGAGCAAACCCGCCCGCAGATCGAACGCCAGCACAGCCATGCTCGAATACTTGCGGCGGGCATGGGGAGAATCTTTTGGAGGGCTCGGGGTGCGCGCTAAAAGGGGTTCAAATGGTCATCATTTAGTCATCACATTCAACTTCATCTGATCCGAATTGACCGAGTACAATCGGAGGCAGTGAACCGCCCGGTTCCCTGTAAACACAAGGGAATCCGCCAGTTTCGGAGATTTTCGGCAAAACCCGAGTTTAGGTTATCTCCTTACAAGGGGTCGCAGGTTCAGATCCCGCTTTCGATGCTTGATTGGAAGCTCCCCTTTCCCCTCGCTCGGCGCACCGCCACGGCGTCGTTCTCCCGAAGGTCGGGCTATTTCTGGTCGTCCAGACCGTCCGGACGAGCTCGACGACATCGGGCCTCTCCCGAGGCGAATCGACGAGACCCGGAGGCACCTCACCAGTTGAACTTCCCGGCTCGCGGTGGCCGTTCCGAGAATGTTGTCGCGGGACCGCCCAATGGTGCGCACGGGCTTGCGCGCGCCAGGTTACAGGAGCAACGTATCTGGGACGGACCGAAGGTGGCGAAGCGCTATGTCGAATTTCATGCTCAATCTGCCCATCGATATTCCCTGGCACCGCCGCTGTGTGAGCGAGGATATGCTCGACGTCTCGATGAGTGACGGAGTATCGCCGCGTCGATGGCGCTCATCGATCGCGATCTTCGACTATGAGCCAGGCGAGGATGATCAGAACCACGACGGCATGATCATCAGCTACCTCAAGATCGCCTGCACCCTGACCGGATATCAGGTGGACGGAGCGGAGATCGGTGTCGCCCGCAGCGGGTCGCGCAGCTACTGGAAAGATAAGCCAGGCATCGAGGACTACACCAGCAAGCTCGCCTCATACTTCGCGTGTTTTGGAGCGGTGTTGGAAGTGACGTTGCGTCCGAAAGACTCCGATACTCCACGAAGCGAGATTCCCTATTTTCTTGACTTCGAGCCCAAGAAGCGGGAGATGTATCAGCTGGCGTCCGACACGAATGAACGCCAGTCACGGTCGATCGAAGACGTCAACGCCACGAAGTCGGCGGGCAATACTCAGTCGCTGGAAACGTACGACATCGACATGGGCGGTGGTGGGTTCGGGGCCAACGCATCTTTCGCAGGCACCGGCGGCGGGTTCACCTATAGCGCGCCGAATGGTCAGTGGGGCACCAAGAAGATCAACTCCGACCAGACGATGACCTCCCGTTCCGACACTATCGGAGATGAGAGGCGCGAAACCTATTCCTTCTCCACTCAGATTTCGCAGCTGTACCACCAGCTCGACAGCTACCACCTGGGCACCAACCGCGCGCTCTTTTTCGTTCTGCCCCGGCCGCACACGCTGGAGACGGAGCGAACGTTCGTCAATGGCATCCGCAACATTGAGGGAATCCAGGAATTTTTCTTGGTTGTGGCGCGACCGAAGGATCAGGAGGGGTTTTGCGTCGAGGCATACCTGGAAACGGGGCACATCGGCAAGGTGGCCCGTAGCGAGACGGAAGAGATCCCCGGCAGCGAGCTGACAACGACGTGGACCGACGCATATCACGCGCAGCCGAAGGGCGATGATGACGAAACCACCGTGTACGACGACCGGGATCGCCAGTGGGTGGCCGACACGTTGTACCCGGGGCAGGGATACAAGATCAAGTCGGCAGTTCTTACCTCCACTGGACCGGAAGAGCATTCGAACAAGAACGACCATCCGCACCTGGTGGACACCGCCCCCTTCATTTCGAAACAGACTCCCGACTACCTTGTCGTGTCAGGCAAAGTGCACTCTGGTTTCGCAAACTATGGCCCAGGCTACGAAGATCGCTTCGAGCACGTCACCTATCCGTTCGTTGTGTCGATCACGCTGGTGAAGATGCGTGCCGTCGAGCGAAGCACCGACACGCTTTTTATGACGGCGCGCAACCTCAACTGCTGTCCGCCGACGGATTTCAGGGTCATTGATGGCAACCGCATCCACTTCGAATACGACCTGAAATCGACGCCGGCGATTCGGGGCCGCCAAAGCTCGCAGCTCGACTACTCCCACGCCCAGCACGTCGCTTTGCAGGAGGGCCTGCGGGCGAGTGCGAGCAGCCCTCTCGGGCGTTACGAAGAAGGACTCACACTGGCCCAGACCAACTTTGCCGCTCGGTTGCTGGCCAGTGAGGTGCCGGGCGTGCAGCAGGTTCCCCTGCGCCGGCTGGCCGATCTCTCAGGCGAGCTGCGCGAGAAGCTTTCACGTCTGCGAGATTCTGCGACTGTCGGGGATCTGCTGAGGATGCCTGTGCAGATGCAGCAGGATGTGCTTGGGCTCTCGTTCGGGGAGGCGCTCGAATTGCGGGATGTGCTGACGGGCGCCAGCCACGTCAACCGTGACCCAGCCGACGCCTGGCTGAGCACCGATCAAAAGTCGCGGCTGTTCCGCGACCCTGGCGAGGATGAACAGCCCTCCAGGGAAGTCCCGGACCAGAACCTTCACTGACATGCGGCTCGGGGCAGTGAGTTACTTCTTCGGGCCGGACCGGGAACCGTTCGCTCCCACCCAGGATGGTTTCGAAGGTGAACGCGCGGGCGCGCGGCCCTGCCACGGCATCCCCAGTGCAGCGGTCGTGCGAGGCATCCGCGACGCGGTGATTTCCTCGGATTCCTGGAACAGGCACGGTCATCTTCTTGGGTCGGACCCGCACGATCCGGAAGGGCGCGAGTATCGCCGGTGGGCGGGTGACAATGCGGTTCTCTCATTCGACGCCTCGGCGCTGTGCGTCCGCGAGTACTTGACCCTCCGGGAGAAAGGCGCGCGTGGCGACGATGCATCCGGGGCCAGCGGAACTGACGACGACGCCAGCCAACCGTGGGAGGTTTGGGGCATCAAAGAAGGCCACACATCGAGCATCTGGCAGGTCAGCCGCCGGTCGAGTGCCGCAGACCCGGGCGAACGGTTCGCCGTCTCGGTGGCGCGCGACAGCCAAGCGGCAACCGACCTGCGTTGCACAACCGAGCTGATCAGGACGCTGAATTCGGACGATCCCGAACTGCGCGTGGTGCGCATCCTCGACCAGCAGGAGGTGCTCACACTCAGCCAGGGGGAGTCAGTGCGGGTTCCGGTGGTGGCGGCCGAGTGGGTCGACGCACTGGAACTGCACCCTGTCTCCGGCGGCGAAGATGCCGAGCTTGTCGCGGTGGAGCGCTTCATCCACACCCACCCGGGGCGCATCGCCTCCGTTCGTGGAGTTCGACTCGACGCCGCACAGCGCACCGCGGTGGAGGAGGAGTTGGCGGACGTGCTCAGCCGGGCCTCCGCCCACCGACGACGACGCGGCGAACCCGCCCTGACGGTGAACCTCGCCCACGGCGACGTGGTGTGGGGCGGGCAGCACATCACAGTGGTGGATTTCGACGATGCGGCAGCGAAATGACAAGGCAGCGCGATGAGTGAGGTGATCTGGGATAGCGACGGGTATTACGCGCAGACCGGGCCGTTCGGAGAGGGCGGCGAGGCATACATGTCCTCGAATCCTTGCGGAGTGCTGAGTGCGCTGGAAGGATCGCCCGGAGTCGTGGAAAACCAGCGAGGACTCATCGACCAGGTCGCGTCGGACTGTGCCGTCTACCGGCAGATGGATACGTCCATCCAGCAACCGGCCGCCGTGGTGCCGGCCCCGGTCACTGGGGCCGGTACGGCGGTGCAGGCAGGTCCTACCCGGGAGGATTCCGCCGAGCGTCAAGGCGCGCCGGCTGTCTCGCCGTCGGCCACCGTGACCGCCCGGCCGTCGCGGGGGAGTGTCAACAGCACCGATCCCGCACGCTCCGTCTTTGACCAGTGGGCACCGATCGCTCCCGACGTACTTGCGACGTGGGTCGCTCCTCTGGGTGCCACAGACGCACAGGTAGCGGAGACACGTGACAACCTTGCTCACAACCGGCCCGCGGTGGGCGAGATCCAGATGGACTTTTCGTCTCCTGTCGCCCAACGACCCTCCGTCGTGGCAGACCCCATCGACCTGTTTTCGGGTCGGCTGTCGCTGCACTACGTCGACCTGGAAGTGCCGACCCGCGGCATTCCACTGCGATTCCAGCGTTCGTACCAGAGCGGAAAGCCCTATTTCGGGCCATTCGGATACGGCTGGGATCACAATTACAACGTGTACCTTCGCCCGCTGAACAACGGCGCTCTGGCGTACTGGACGGGTCGGCTGCACGAATCGATCTTCAGCGCCGACGCTGGGGGCTGGAGACCTGAAGTCGGGCTGGCGGCCCGCCTCGAGCGATCAGGTGGGCCCGGTGACGTTTTTGAGATCGTGTTTCCGGGTGGGCTTCGGTACAGGTTCGAACGGCCCTCCGGGTGGTCGTCGACGGAGCGGATTCCCCTGGTCCGCATCACGGACCGGCATGGCAACCGGGTTCGCCTCGTTTACGACACCATGGACCGGGTTCAGAGTGTGTTCGATGACTCCGGACGTGGGCTGGTGATGGAATACGGGATGTGCGGGTTGCTTGAACACGTTCGCGACCATACGGGTTCCCGGCATGTGCGCTACGACCATCACGACGAGCGTGAGCTACTGATCCGTGTCATCCAACCCGCAACCGCGCAGTTCCCTCACGGCGTTTCGACGGTCTACGACTACGACGTGCGAGCGGCGCACCCGGCGATGCGCAGCAACATTCTGCGAGTGCTCGATTCAAACAGGCGAACCTACCTGCTGAACGAGTATGCAGGCCCCGAGGTGGGCTGGGCATTCAACTCGGTCACCCGGCAGCTATACGGAGGGCACGAGTACCAGTTCGAGTACGCCCAGCTGCAATACGTCCCCGCTGATGCCGCTTTTGTTGATCTGCCGGCATCCCGCACAAGTGTGCGATCTCCTGATGGCGCGCTGCGCCTCCATACCTTCAACTATCGTGGCGACCTCCTTGACCTTCGATACCGGCTCAATCGCGATCGAAGTTACCGGGTGGTGCAGAGCCGGTTCCGTTACGACGGCCACGGCAATCTGGTCGAAGCGGTGGCACCTGACGGTCGCCGCGAGGTGACCCTGTACGACGACACGAATCCCAACCCATGTGCGCGCGGCAACCTCCTCAGGGTCGAACGCGTCGCAGCCCTGCCTGCTCTCGCACCAAGCCGCATCATCCAGCGCAACCGGTACGATCCGACCTTCCAGTTGCTGGTCGAGAGCGTCGCCGAAACCGGCGCGACGACCCGATATGTCTACGACTTCGATACAGGGGATGCCCAGGCATCCGGTCGACTCGTACGCATCGAGAACCCCGACGTCACACTGCCTGACGGTTCGTCGCAGGGCGGTGTGGCCACCATGAAGTCCAACAGTTCCGGTGACCTCACCGAGTTCACCTCGCCGGAAGGTCGGCGAACCACGTTCGATTATGTGGTCGGGGGTATCCACAACGGGTTCCTGGCGCGCCTCACCCAGGACGCAGACGGCGCCGCTGTGCAAACTGCTTTCGACTACACCGCGGCGGGCTTTCCCGCTCGAGTCACTGCCCCGGGTGGCCGAGTGACCACCGCCGTGTACAACGCCCTCGGCCAGGTCGAGTCGCTGGCGCCCCCTCCCGTCAACGGTTCCGCTGAGCCGGTGCGACAGTGGTTCGGCGACGATGGCTCACCGGTGCGCGTCGAGCGACCACGGGGAGCAGCGGTAGATGCGGGGCTGGACGCCACCGGCGCCTCGGCCATCGTCGACCTGGTCGAACGTGACGTCCGCGGCACCATCATCGGCGTGAGCGTTGCCTCGAATTCCTCGACGCCGCGATCCTGGCACAGCCGTGTGGACTACCTGGGCAATCCGATCCGTACCACCGACTCTTCCGGGGCACTGGTGGAGCGGCGGTACGACGAGCGCGGACTGGTGATTCGGGAACGGCGCGGGCGTGGGACACCCGACGCGACGACAGAAGTGTTCCGTTATGACGTGGCCGGGCGGCCGGAGCGGTCCACCGACATCCTCGGTCGAGTGACCACCGTCGACTATGACGGGTGGGGGCGCGTGCGCAAAATAGTCTCCCCGGGTGGCGCCCGCCAGATGCACCGGTGGGGTCCCGGTGACCGCCTTGAGGAGGTCACCGAGGAGGGCAGCCCTGGCGAGGGGGAACCGGAACGGGTCCTCACCCGATCGACCTATGGATATGACGAACGCAACCGGCTGACTTCAGTCACATCATGGGCGTTCACCATCGATGTCAGCACGGCGACTCCTCTGACAACGACCTATTCCTATGACCGCGACGACCGCCTGCGTCTGGTTGAGCTACCTCACGGCGCCACACTGCACTTCGACTACAACGGCGTCGGGCGGCTTGTTTCGGCGCGGGATGCCTCGGGCGGAATACGCGAATATCACTATGGCCCAACCGGCGACCTGGTGCAGATGACCGAGGCCGGGCTGGGGCCGTCCCTCTTGGTGACCGACTATTCGTACGACGCCCGCGGCCGGGTCATCGAGATCACCGCGCCCACGGGCGGCGTGCGGTTCGACCGGGACGAGCGCGGGGCGGTGGTGGCCCGCCACGAATCCGGTGGCGTCTCCACGCACCTGAAACACAACGTCTTCGGCGAGGTGGTCGAGTCGGTCCGTGATCCAGGCGTCATTCCCGGCGCCGTGGCTTCTCGCTCCCGCTGGGAGTACAACGAAGCGGGGCAGATCGTCGGCTACTCCGACCCAACCGGCGCACACAGCACGTGGCGGTATGACGCACTTGGTCGTCGCATGACCACCACGCTGGCCGATGGTTCGAGCTGGCACAGCTCTGCCGATGTCGCCAGTCGAACAACAACCGAATCAAGCCCCGGCGGGAGTCGCATCGTCCAGACCGCCGGGAATTCCGGTCAGGTCATACGTTTGGACGTTGCCCCCGGACCTGGGATGGAGGCCGTGTCGACGCACTCCAACACGTACGACTGCCTCGGGCGCCTGGTCTCCGCAACGAGTGGTGCCGGCACGGTCCGGCGCCGTTGGGACAGCCTGCACCGGCTGGTCGACGAGACAACGGCGGCAGGGACGGTGCGGATGCTGTTCGACGATGTCTCCGGAGCGACCACCCTCGTCTATCCCAACGGCCGCAGGGAACGCACCGAGTTCGACCAGGTGGGGCGGCCGGTGACCGTCACGGTACTCGACCCGGGTCCATCGGGCACGTCCGACGAGTCCGCCGGCGACGTTCTCGCTGCCGTCGGATACAAGGGGTCGCCAGCCACAGTCACCCAAGGCAACGGCGTCGAGACCTCGATGGCCCGCGACGCGTTCGGTCGCCTGATCGCCGTCGATCACCGGCGTGGCGGCGTTGTCCGCGATTCCTGGCGGGCGCGGTACGACGAACGCGGGAGACGTGCGCTCGTCCAGGTCGGATGGCCCTCCCCGCACAGCATCCTGCACCGCTTCGACGATGGCGATCGCCTGGTCGAGGCGAGGTGGAATTTTGCGTCGGAGCCGCTATCGGACACGTTGCCAGGAATCGCCGCTCAGGCAGCGGCGATCGCCTCAGCCAACGTCGCAGCAGCCTCAGCACTCGAGAGTGATACCTTCGCGCTGGAACTTTCTGGCGCTCGTCTTCGGCGCACCTGCGTGCGCGCCGGCTCGGCCACGATCGTCGAGGATTCGATCCTAGGTCCCGACCATCGCCCCGTTTCGATCACCTCCAGCGGCGGTACTGCGGCCGGCACTGAGGTTTTCACCTACCACCAGGAGGGAAACCGCACGGGTGATGCGTCGTTCACCTACGACATCGACGCCCTGGGCCGCGTCGTTCGGGTGAAGGATGCCGCCAGCGGCACCGTGGTGCAGGAGTTCGGGTATGACGCATTGTCGCGAATGGCCACCGAGACTCGGGCAGGTAAAACCTATTACCGCGCATTCAGCGGCGAAACCTGGATCCAGGAGAACGCGGTCGGCGTCGGCGGGATGGGCCCTCGCCAGCGCACACCGCACCCGATCTGGGATGTCCCACTGTGCGTCCGCGACGCCACCGGCACCTTCTGGCCGCAGTACGACGGTGGGCTGACTACCTCCTCTGTGGCTGATTCGACCGGGGCAATCGTGGAACGCCACTCGTGGGATCCGTTCGGTGTTCTCGCTCGGTTCGCCGCCGACGGCATCACGCCGCTGCCCAGTTCGGTGGTCGACCCGGTGTGGCGCGGCATGCCGCTCGCAACCGGAATCGGCCGCCTGCTGACTCCCGCACGGATGTATGACTCGCGCACGGGTGTTTTCCTTGCCCGGGATCCGGCACTGTATCTCGATGGTCCGGCCCCCTACGTGGTGGCCGGCGCCAACCCTGTCGACTTCGCGGACCCCACGGGGCTGGCGAAGCAGCCATCCGGGATGCCGCAAACACCGCGACCGGCCACAACGCCATCGGCGGGCCTGGCCATCACAGGGTCGGCGCCGACCCCGCTGCCACCGGACTGGACGACCACCGTCGATCCCACCTGGACGTACCCGACGACCAAAGACACGGTTTTCCCCGCTGTCACGGGGTACGACACGGGCAATCGCGCCGCGAACGTCGTCGTCAACAAGGTTCTGCTGCCCTGGCGCAACCTTCTCGCGTTCTGGGAGAACGCTGCCTTTGCCACCCTCACTGGCGTCGACCGAGCGCTGAACTCGAGCCCCGTCGGGATGGAGTACCGCGCCGCCCAGGACATGATGCCCCTGTTCCGCACGTGGGGGCTCGCGGTCGAACTGACGCCTGCAGCACTGGACGCCCTCAAGGTGTACGCTCGCGCCTCCGTCGACGTTGCGAAGTGGGCGGTCAAGGCCCCGGTTCCTCTGGTGCTCTCCAGTGGAGGCGGCGGGGGTGGCGTCTTACCGCTCCGGTCGGCGGCGGCTCGAGCCGCTTTCGGCTGGGGCAATGGCATGATCGATATCGGTGAGGGGTCTCTGGGCTTCTCCAGCTACGGCACTGCCCCTTCCGTCGTGAAGGCGCTCGGGATGTCGGGCATGGAGATGGAGAACATGCACATGCTGCCCCAGGCGGTGGGTAAGGCGTTGCCCTCTGCCTTCGGGTACAACGCCAATCGCGCTCTGACAACGCCGGCGCCGCGTCTTCTTCACGGCGCATGGGACCGCACGTGGACTCCGGTTTGGAACGCTGCGGTCAAGAATGGCGCGCGGATGACGGGCGACGATGTCTACCAGATGCTGGTGCAGGCACTCGAGAACCCTCGTCCTGACGCGGCAGGGAACGTGTACCGGTTCTCTGCCGAGGTGCGCGGAACGATCATCTTTGCGATCGAGTCGGAGTTCAAGGCATTGGGAATCGAGGGGAGCACTGTCATCCTGCCCGGGCCATGAGGAATCCTGTCTGCGAGGTGACATTGCTGTTGCCGGGGGAGCGCCGGCACTGAAGAATGTCCCCATGAGTGAGCTGGACGAAACACAAGCCATCGACCAAGTGATCGACCGTCTGGCGGGGCGGTTCCCGAGCCTCGAACGCGACCATATCGCGGGCGTCGTCGAAGATGAGCATGAGCAGCTTGCCGCTGGTCGGGTGCGCGACTTCGTCCCGGTTCTCGTCGAGAAGGCGGCGAAGAAACGGCTCAAGAAAGAAGCAAAGGCGACTAACACCGCGACCGAGGAGCGTGAAGCTATGGCTCCGCTCCCGGACAGCGATTGGGCCCCTGACCCGATGGAAGTCGAGCGTGCAAGCCGCGAGGGCCATCACGGACCCATGTTTGGTGATGCACTCGGTGGATCCCATCGAGGTTGATCGCTGACGATGTTCAGCGTCGCGCCGGCGCGGTCGCAGGAAGTCCCGGTCTCTTCCCGTTCACCGGCGGGCTACCGGGCGGCAACCGACATCCTGTTGCGTTGACCTTGTCAGAGTCGCCTCGGAGGGAAACAGAATCATGTCGCAGCAGGAAACACGGAAAAGTCTGCCGATGGCCGGCCACACCAAAGGCAAGCGCAGCCCGGTGACCTGCCAGCTCAAGTGCGGCAACGCCTGCGCGATGGGCGTCTGCAACCAGAGCGACAATGACTACTTCAAGGACATCGTCGGCGTGGCTCTGTCCCGTCGTTCGGTCTTGCTCGGCGCGGGTGCCGGCGCCCTGGCCCTCACTTTTGCCGGATTCGACACCCCATTCGGCGGCACGCCTGCCGCTCAGGCTACTGGCCGCGGGCTGTCGTTCACACGCATCGCTCCCGTGGACTCCATGGTGGACGACTTCACGGTACCCGCCGGCTACCAGTGGGCGCCGATCATCCGCTGGGGCGACCCGATCCTGGCCGGTGCGCCCGAGTTCGACATCGACAACCAGACGGCCGAGGCGCAGGCGCTCCAGTACGGCTACAACAACGACTACCTCGACATCATCGAGCTTCAGGGCAGTGGTGGCCGCAGCGGCCTCCTGGTCACCAACCACGAATACACCAACCCAGGCATCATGTTTCCGACCGCCGCGAACGAGGAGGAGCGGCTGCAGCAGCTCCGCATCACCATGGCTGCGCACGGCATGGCCGTCGTCGAGCTGAAGCGGAAGAAGAAGGGCCGGCCGTGGACTTATCTGCGGTCCTCCTCCTACAACCGCCGCGTCACGGCATCCACCCCGTTCCGCCTCACCGGACCGGCCGCTGGCCACGACCTGCTCAAGACGCAGGGCGACCCCACAGGCATGACCGCCGTCGGCACCTTCGGCAACTGCGCCGGCGGCACGACGCCGTGGGGCACCGTGCTCTCCGGCGAAGAGAACTTCAACAACTACTTCCGGTCGCCGGCCACGACCGCCGGTCAGAAACGGTACGGACTGTCCACGTCGGCGTCCACCTACGGGTGGGAAGCCATCGAGCCGCGATTCGACGCGGTAGCGAACCCTGGCTACGTGAATGAACCGAACCGGTTCGGCTACATCGTCGAGATCGACCCGCTCGACCCCACATCCACCCCGGTCAAGCACACCGCCATGGGGCGCATGAAGCATGAAGGCGCCAACGTCACCGTCGCGCCGGACGGCCGGATCGTGGCGTACATGGGCGACGACGAACGCTTCGACTACCTGTACAAGTTCGTGTCGCACAAGACTCTGCGCAAGGGAAACAGTGCCAAGGCCCGCGCACACAACAAGACGATCCTCGAGACCGGTGATCTCTACGTCGCCCGCTTCAGTGGCAATTCACCGGCCGCCGAGATCACCGGCACCGGTGCCCTGCCGAGCGACGGTGCCTTCGACGGCAGCGGAAAATGGATGCCGCTCACACTGGATGGTGAGAGCGCCGTACCCGGCTTCACCGTCGAGGAAGTGCTCGTGCACACCCGTCTGGCTGCGGATGCTGTCGGCGCCACGAAGATGGACCGCCCGGAGGACGTGCAGCCCCACCCCACCAGCGGCAAGGTGTACGTCGCCTGCACCAACAACACCCAGCGGGGCACGCTCGGCAAAGCGGGTGTCGATGAAGTCAATCCGAAGACGATCAACCGCGATGGCCACGTGATCGAGATCACCGAGAAGAGGAACGACGCCACCGCCACGAGCTTCGCGTGGACCATCCTGCTGGTCTGCGGTGACCCGGCGGTGTCCGGCTCGACGTACTTCGCCGGCTTCCCGGTCGACCAGGTCTCACCGATCTCGTGCCCGGACAACCTGGCCTTCGACAAAGCTGGCAACCTGTGGATCTCCACCGACGGTCAGCCTGGCACGATCGGCTACAACGACGGTCTCTTCCGGGTGGGCCTGAAAGGCGCCGATCGGGGCCGCGTCGACCAGTTCCTGGCCGTGCCGCGAGAAGCGGAGACCTGCGGCCCCATCATCCGGGACGATGAACGGATGGTCTACGTCGCCGTTCAGCACCCGGGTGAAGACGGCAGCTTTGCTGACCAGCACTCGTACTTCCCGGACTACACCGCAGTCAACCGCACGGGCCTGGTAGCGGCGCCCCGTCCGTCGGTCGTGCAGGTGTGGCAGAGCTAGGGGTTCCTGTTCGTTGCGCCGCGTGCATGAGTCGATATCCGACGTTCCTGTCACAGGAAGGCGGTCCATCCGGACTTAGCTTGCAGAGCCGGTGACCGACCATCATCGGGGACCCCGCGCGGCTGACGCCGCTCCTGGACCCGGCAATCGCTGTAGTCGTCGACTCCGGCGACGAGGATCACCTGTGTCACTGGAACCGAATCTGAGCGGCTTCCGCAAGAAGCTCGCGCGGGCGGCCTACCACGCGGACGCCACGGGCAGAGTGCCTACGCCACAACCTTCCTGCACTCCTGGACAGGACGAAGAAGGGCAACGATCCGCGCCGTGCTCTCAGAGGGAAGCGCAGCCGGAGCCGCTGCAACAGCCGCTGGCATCGCAGGGAATGATCCATTGGTGTTCTGCGCGACGAACCGCTGCAATTGAGACACCACGAGTGCTCCCGTTGCGGTTCGCGGATAGCGCCTCCGCCGAACCGAGCCGCCGACGTTCCCGCCGATCGTCTCGGCGAAGCCCGGCTGAACATCGACCACGATGTCTGCGTGCATGTCCAGTCCCGTGAGTCCCGGGATCTGATCGAACGTGAGCAGAGCGTTGGCGGTGTTCGCGTT
The DNA here is from genome assembly GCF_056713205.1 of Mycetocola sp. Y719. Taxonomy (NCBI): domain Bacteria; kingdom Bacillati; phylum Actinomycetota; class Actinomycetes; order Micrococcales; family Microbacteriaceae; genus Mycetocola; species Mycetocola sp. Y719. The sequence goes on from NZ_JBWYGY010000001.1 coordinate 112,078, forward strand.
CCGGTCCTGCACGATGATGTCGCCGGCCTGCGGGTTGAACTCGGTGATACGGAAGGCCTGGTACGTCCCGGTGCGCCTGCACGCGGTGTCGAACGTCGTCGGGCCGGTCCTGCATCCGAATCTCCGCCGGTGCGCTTCGAGCAGATACTCCCAGTGCCGGCCCAGCGGAGACAGTTTGAGGAGCGACTCCTCGCCTCCGCCGGCGAGCGCCTGCAGGTTCAGGCTCATTCCCGCCCGGCGGACACAACTGTTGATGAACGCGGCGCTCCACGCGATCTCGTTGAGTTTGCTCCTCCTGGCCGCCTGGATGGCGTTGATGACCAGGGTTTCGAGATTGGCGGGAGTTCCGGGTTCGGGGAGTGACCTGATCAGAAGCCGGGCGATCCTCCTGGCCTCGTTGTGCACCGTCCCAGCAGCGATCGAAGCTGCACCGAGGAGTGTCGCTCCGTAGGTCGTGTTCGGCGTCCTGGCGTTGATGACGACCAGGTTGGCAGCGGGAATCCGGGCGCTCTCGGCGAGCCAGTACCGCACCAGGTCACCGAACACCGCGTTCGCCGATTCATCCCGGAGGGCGTTGGCGGAACTCTGCCACCGGGTCTGCTCGTCGCGACCGACCGCGACGACCCGCGCTCGAACTGCCGCCGTCGTGATAGTGGGCACCGTCGGGGTGAAATAGCCGCAGACGTCCCTCACCTCTGCTGTCTCGGACTCGAATGCCGGACTGAATTCGCCTTCCCAGAGGCTCTCATCACCTTCGGTGTCTAGCCCGAGGGGCTCATAACGGTCCGTCTCGGACGATTCGGTGTCGTAGCGGTCGGTCTCGTAGCCTTCGGCTTCGTCCTCCTCTGTTTCGTATCCTTCGCTCTCGTACCCTTCGGATTCGTACCCTTCCGTCTCGCCCTCTTCGTTTTCGTAGCCTTCGGCCTCGTAGCCGTCCATTTCGGCGTACGGGCTTTCCCAGCCCTCGGCTTCACTGGCTTCCATTCCTCCCGCGAACAATCGACTGGGCGTTTTGGCGCCCTCCCACGAGAGCTCGGCGTGCACGTGGTCGGTGTGCGGACTCTGGCCCTTGTACGGCCGCCAGCCCTGGTTGCGCCGTTGCCAGCTCCAGGACCTGCGGTTCCAGATGATGTACTGCACCTGAAGCTCGACGGCGTTGGCCATGAGCCACGCGATATACCTGTCTGCGATGGCCTTCTGCGCAGGGTCGTTCGCGTTCGCGTACAGGTCGAGAGCCCGGCCTTCGGAGTGCACCGAGATGGTGCCCGCCTGCCCGCGGATGCTCCGTTTGTTGTAGATGCCGACCCGCTGCAGCCCGGTGTTTCTGCGCCAGTGGTCGCGCATGGCCAGTGCACCCGGCTGAGGACCCTTCGAGTCGGTCCTCGCACTCTGGTAGGGGACTGTTCCGCGTTGCCGGTTGGATCCGGCGGGCGGCGTGGTGGGAGGCTTCGGCGCAGGAGGTACCGGTGCAGGGGGCGTGGTACCGGCCTTGCGAGCCGCGCGGTGCGCCGCGATGGCCGCTTCGAGCTTCTTCCCTTCGGCGCCACCGACGTAATTCCAGACCGCCCAGCTTCCTCGCACATCCACGTGGGCGAAGGTTCTGGCGAGTCCGACCGCGATGTTCGGTCCGCCGACATCGATCGCGATCTTCGCGATGTCGAGTCCGCTGAGACCCTTGATCGTGATGTCAGCGGCCTGGCCCGAGCAGTGCCTGCTGAGGGTGGGCTCCTTGCCGCGCGACGCGTAGAGCGCCTTGTTGCTGGCCCATGAACGGTAGCCGGATGCGATCCGCACGGGCCCTCCGGCACGGTCCCGGATGGCCTGGAGGAGGCGCACAAGCGCGGGAGAAATGCGCGCGACATCCGCGTGCCGTCCTCCACTGGAGACCAGCTCGCCCACCGTGAAGTTGGCAGACAGCTTCAGGGACCGTTTACTCGCCCCGGTGGCGAGGAGCGGCAGTCCGACGTTCTGCGGGTCCCAGTGTTCCTGGCCCTTACCGGTCGCTCCGGATGCCTGGTCCAGCGTCGCGCCGGACGGGAACCCTTCGCCTTCGAGCACCACACCGACGGGAGACTCCTCCCAGGCGAGGGACTCCGGCTGTGGAATCTGCGTCCGGTGCGATTCCGCCAGGAAGGCTTCTGCTTCGCCCTCTGCGGACTCATCCTCGGTGACGGCATAGCCCGCGTCCTCGAATTCCTCGGTCTCGATTCCCTCGTCTTCATAGGCGCCGGCCTCGTTCTCCTCTGCCTCAAAGCTCTCGGTCTCGTATCCTTCGGTCTCGTAGCCCTCGGTTTCGTAGCCCTCGGTCTCGTACCCTTCCGTGTCGTAACCCTCGTTCTCGTACTCCTCGGACTGGAGGTCTTCGGGCTCGAAGTCCTCCTTCTCGGCGTCTTCGGGCTCGAATCGGTCGTACGCCTCCGCCTCTTTCGCCCCGCTCGAGCAGTCGTACCTGGTCGCGGCCGGCACGTCGACACCGGCATCGGCCAGGAGGGCCCGGCCGAAACGCCTCGGCATGTCCCAGTGCTCGGCAGAGGTCAGCTCCACCCGGAACCTCGGACGGAGGCGGGCGGCGCCCGGTGCGGCCAGGGGCTGGCAGAGCGCCTTCCCCAGCGCCTCGCTGTTCGGTTGCGTTCCCGGGTACTTCCTGGAGCCCCGCCGGTAGAACACGCGCAGCGCTGGGGGCACTGCGGATGGATTCGCCAGTTCGGCAGCGATCCGCCGTCGCGCCCAGGCGAGCACTGCGCCGCTCGAGCCGTACAGACCGTCGAAAACGATCACCTCGTCGGGATCGATGCCCGGGTCGCCGTGACTGAGTACGGCCGACAGGGGAGCGCCGCCGCCGGAATGTCCGGTGAGGATCAGCCGGCCCATCGGTGCGCCGATACCGGTTGTGGCCGTGAAGCGGGCCAGCGAGTCGTCGATGAGCTTCCGAAGCGCGCCGCGAACAGTCAGCTTCGGAAACGAGTAGCCCCTGCCTGTGTCACCGCCGTAGTAATTGCCGCGCGGGAGGATCGCGAGGGTGGGCCGCGTGCGGGACGGCCCGGCACCGCCGGGGCCGGCGAGGTCGAGTCCTGAGATCGGCAGGATCTCGCCACGGAGGTTCATCGCTGCCTTGCTGGCCGAGAAGCCGTGGAAGTGCACGACGATGTCGATCGCCGCCGGGTTCGACATCGCGTTCCAGCGGAGAACCAGATCCGGCGGTGTACCGGCATGGCCGCGGAGCACCGGATGCCGATCCACGACGAGGTCACCGCCCGTCGTCGTGCCGGGGGTCAGGGGAACCGACGGGGGCCTTGGACCGGGAGTCTTCGACGGTGCCGGTCCTCCCTTGCCGCCCTGGGCGCGATGGCGGACGATCGCAGCGATGGCCTGCTTGCCCGCGTCGCCCGTGAGGTAGGTCCAGACAGCCCAGGTCCCGCGCACGTCGACGTGCGCGTACGTGCCCCCGATGCCGACACCGATGTCCGGCCCTCCCACATCGATGGCCAGCCTGGCGATGTCGAGCCCCGACATCCCTGAGATTCGGATGTCCGCTGCCTGGCCGGAGCAGTGCCTGCTCAGCGTCGCAGTCTTCCCGTACCCGGCGTAGACCTCCTTATTGCGAGCCCACGACCGGTAGCCGGACGTGATGCTCACGCTCCTGCCGGCTCGGTCGCGGATCGCCTGAAGGAGCCGCACGAGCGCTGGTGAGATGCGCGCAGCATCCGCGTACCTGCCACCGCTTCTCACCAGCTCGCCGACGGTGAAGTTGGGGGAGAGCTTCTTGCTTCGCAGCGCCGGCCCGGTGGCGAGAAGCGGGAGGCCCGTTTTATGCGGGTCCCAGTGCTCCTGCTTCTCGCCGGTCGCGCCTGTCGCGGGGGAGAGCGTCAGCCCGGACGGGAATCCTTCGCCTTCGAAGACCGGTGCCGATTCAGCGAACGGCTGCTCGTAAGCGAATGCTTCCGACTCGAATGCTTCCGAGTCGAGCGCTTCCGACTCGAGCGCTTCCGACTCGAACGCCTCAGACTCGAACGCCTCTGACTGCTCCACCTCACCGGCTTCCGCACCGTAGCCCGCAAGCTCGCCGCCGAACGACTCCTGGCCGAATCCCTCCTGGAGGTCTTCGGCGGTCACGAAGGGGGATTCGAATCCCCAGAAACCCTCGGCCGCGAATCCCTGATCGGACCATCTCTCGTACATCGTCTCTGCCTTCCCGCCGAAGCGCCTGCCGGCCGTCTACCGTGACGCCAGCTGGGGTCGCCCGCGGACCTCGACCGGAACCTTCCTGGACTTGATGTCGCGGCCCGTCGCAGCGGACCACTCCGTAATGACCCTGCGAGCGTTGGGGCCGAGAGGCGCCGGCCCGGCAGGGGGCAGCGGAGATCCCGGCGGTGGCACGCTCGCGTAGAGGACCCAGGAGAATTGCGGCCCGGCGATCACGTTCGCCTCGATCGTCCGCAGGATGAGTGAGAGGTCGGGGGCCATGGACATCAGGGCTGCTGACTTGCTGTGAGCCGGGAGACCCACCCGCTCGCCCACGATCTTCAACCGGTCCGCGGGGCTGGTCGCCTGGGCCCTGAGGTCGACGATGACCGGCGTGTTGCTGTCGAGGGTGAGCTGAATCCAGCCGACGACGAGGTTGGCGGCGAGTTCTTCCCTGGCGAGCATGGCACGCTGGCGCCTCGACCGAAGCATGAACTGCAGCTGCTCGGCGAGCCGATAGATCCGGTCGTCGTCGGCCGCGTTCACGCCTGAGAGGTTCCGGATGTTCGTGATGGCCTGCCACAGTTCGAACAACAACTCTTCGAACAGGCCGACGAAGGTCGTGTTCGCCGCGGCCGCCTTCTCGTAGACGAACGGCTTGTTGTCTTCGGTGCCGAAAGCGAGGTCCATACCGAACAGGCGCCAGTAGGCGTTCCGCCTCACGGCTTCGGCGTCCGGCCGTACCAGACTTGTCGAGAGCCACGCCGCGACGGGATTGTGGGCGGCGTAGAGCAAGGTCTCCGTGACATCCAGCCAGCGCTGGGTCGCAACGGATGCCACTCCGAGTCCCTCTCCCAGGCGGAATTCCCGCACCACACGCCGCATGATCTGGATCATCCGGGTGTTCTCGAGCATGTAGGAGTAGCCGAAGTGGTCCCACGCCGGGTTCGTCACCGGTTGATAGAGGCTGAATGCCCCCATGGTGAAGAGTGTTCGCCGAGCCGGGCCGGCGGGCACCCCGTTGGGCGCCCACACGTTCGCCGCGTCCCACACCTGCTCCAGGTGGAGCACGAGGTCGAACGGGTCTGCGGCGAGCACCGCGGCGACGGCCTCGGGTTCGGTGAGAGGCGGCAGCGCGGGGTTCAGGGGCGCTCCTGGCGCCGGTGGGTTGACCATTCTGCGCACCAACTGCGGAATCATGATGCTGCTCCAGTTCTTCTGCCGGTTCCTGCGTCGCCATGGAACCCGTCGTCTGAGTACTGCTCGGGATACTGCGGCCCGGGATACGGGTTCTCCGGGTACTCGATGTCGGAAGCCACAGGGGAGTCGTGGAGGAAGCCGACGTCGAGTTCGGTGAAGGGGATCGTGTAGGAGTCGGACCGAACCCGGTCGAGCGACCGTTCCAGGTTGAGGAGCCGGCTAGCAACCCTCGGATCCAACGGTTCTGCGGTCTGCGGCGGTGACAGGTCTTTCAACGGCGCCAGTTCGTCGACGACATTGCCGATGCCGTTCTGCAGCACGTTGATGAGCGTTCCGAAGCCACCGAGGATCTGCATCTCCTGGAACATGCGCTCATTGCTCGCCTTCAGCTTGTCGATCTCGGCGTGCGCGCTCGCGAGCGACTCCGCCGTCTGCCTGGCGGTGGGCGTGGAAGCCCGTTGCGATGCAGCAGACCCCTTCGCGTCGCTCGGCCTCGTCTTGTCAGCCATTTCTCCTCCGATCTCGAGAGTTCTCTATGCCGCCCGCTGTTCGCCGGTCATCCAGCTGCGGGCCTGCTCGATCCATTGCGGGGCTTCCAGGGGCCGCTCGGCCTCCCTGAGTCCGGCCAGCGCGATCAGGCGGATGCCCTCGACCCGGCGCCAGTGCGGCGATGTCCAAAGCGCGGGTCCAGCCTGATGCTCGAGGTCGGCCAGAGCGCTGGGGGAGACGCGTGCCGGATCCAGGATGCTGGTCATCGGTCTTCCTTGCAGCGCTGGGACCGGTGCGTCGAGGCAGGCGCCGGCGAGGGCTGCGAGCCGGGGGATCGCCCGCTCGAGCAGCCGACGCACCGTCGGGTCTGCCAGGCGCAGCGGATGCGACACCATCACCGTTTCGGCGAGTGCATCCCAAGGGCCAGGGCCGTACGCGCGCCGGCACAGCGCGCAGCCGAGCAGTGTGCGCGCCCAACCCACGGGGTGAGGGTCGCCCGCCGGCCAGCGGAGGATCGTCCGTGCATCGCCCACGACATCGTAGAGCGCGGTGACTGACGCAAAACCGGTGTGGAGGAAGGCGAAGACGTCTGCAGCGATCTCGGACGCCCACGGCGTCCACATCCGTTGCAACTCGGGGTCGTCGGCGAGTGTCGTGGCGAGCGACCCGCGGACGGAGTCCGTCCAGCCGGTGAGATGGCTGGCCTGGTGCCCCGTCTCATGGAACAGCGACGTCGGCCGGTACAGGTTGTGGCGCACGATCTTGATTGCCGCGACCGGGTTGATGCTCCCCGGCGTCCACAGTCGGATGCCGGCCCGAAGTATCGATGCGCCCATGCCCTTGTCGACGTAGACCAGGGCGGGGACGGGACTGAGCCCCGATCCGGCCAGCACCGGCGCCATACTGGCAGCCGCGAGCTGGTCGAGGGTCTGGAGTGCTGAGCGCAGATGCGGGCTGGTGCGGGAATTGACGGCGTCGCCGAAGAAGTCCAGGGTGACCTCGACCTGGGTGTAGCGGCGCCGGAATGCCTGGACCGCTCGCGCCGCCGACGGAAGTCTCGCGGCGTCCCGCCGCGCGGATTGCGTGACAAGGGAAGCGGCGCGTCCCATGGCCACGAGGTCGGCCACCAGTCCGGCGAGTTGTCGACGCAGCGGTATTCCGGTCTGCGACTCCACCGAGCGCCAGGCGAGTTCGGAGGCGAACTCCTCCGCATCCAGGAACGTCGTCGCCGCGGCGAGCCAGTGGGCGACCTGGCGTTCCAGGTCGTCGGCAACCAGCCGTGTCGAGGCAGGGCGTGGCGGGGTCATGGCTTCTGCTTCCCGGGCTTCACGATGACGGTACCGCTCGGAGTGCCCCGGAAGGCAGCACCAGACGCCACCGACTGCAGCGTGCCGGCCCCAAGGCTTCCCCGAATGGCATCCCGGACCACGGTCATGCCCGGCACGCCGGTGAGAGTGACGGTGATCGTCACACCGTTGGCCGGTGCTGCCGCCGCCTGAACGAACTCGGCGGACCTCGACCTCGTCCACTCAGAGAGCAGGGGGAGCAGCCACGAGCGCATGGCCCTGCGCATGGCGCCCGCAAGCATGGGCGTCATCCGGTCGGTCACGGGCCCCAGGAGTTCCTCACCCTCTTCGAGTTCCTTGACGATCCGCACACGACCCGATGGAGCCCCGAACGACTTCGCCGCGGAGTCGTAAGCCGCGGTGAGGGCAGGCAGGAGCACGGTGGCGGGCCGGCCGGCCGTTGTGGACGACGCAATCCGTTGCGCATCGGTCTCGGAGAAGTACAGCGCGACCACGATGCGGGACTGCGTTGTGTCGACGACGATCCAGCCCTGGCTGGCGACGCCGGACCCTGGGGCGGTCTGCCCCGTCTGCGGGGCTGGGACGCCTGCTGCCGTCATCGGCTCGAGGAAGTAGAAGCGCTGGCCCGCTGCCACGCGTTGCCGGCTGCGGAGGTAGGCCGGACCCACTGTGACGCCGAGACCAGGCTCCCGAAGAAGCAGGCCGGCGACGGCGGGGGTGAGCGGATGCATCCGGGCTGAGGAGATCCGGCCCCCGCCTCGCCGCCCACGCTCGATCGCCGCGATGCGGCGGAGGGAGGTTCCGACGGTGGCCTCGAAGATGTGCACCCTCACCTTGAGCGGAAGGGCGGCGCCGGCCGCACGAAGCGCCGCAGCCAAAGTGACGCCGCCGAAGGTGGTGATCCGTGCCGCCACGGGAGCAGTCAGCTCAATCTCGGGCGTCCGGTTGAAGCGGCGGTAGGGGCGGGCGCTCCGGGGTCGCCGTGCCACGAAGCGGCCCCCGATGGACGGCGCGCGCCTGGCCCCTGGGCGAACGTAGTTCGGCGGGAAATTCGTGGCCACCGCACGCTCGAACGCGTCAGCGGTCGCGAGATGCATGAGGTCCTCGTCCTCGAGCACGTAGTCCTCAGTCTCGGCGAGACGGCGCACGGTGTCTTCGATGGTCGAGGCGAGCATCGCCGGGACGGCTTCGTCCTCGCGCTCGTACTCCGGCTGCTCCAGGGACACGAGCCTCAGCCCGGTGTCGGCTATCGCCCTGGAGAGCGGCCCGGACACCTGGGGTCCGACCCAGCGGGCGATCAGCTTTCCGAGGTACCCGGCCAGAAAATTGACCACTTTCGGCCGGCCCACGAGGTTGATACCGACCCGGAGAGCGCCGAGCAGGGCTGGTACGAACTGTTCCACCGCCGGCGCGAGATCCTCCCCGTCACGCGCCTGCTTCAGCGTGTCGATGAGGGTGCCTCGCGCTTCGGCCAGGGTCTCGAGTTCCCGGCTCTCTTCCGGACCCTCCTGCTCCTGTCCGTACTGGTCGCCGGCGAGGGATTCGAGTTCCGGCTGACTGCCGCCGACGGAGGTGATCGCCTCGGCGAGGGCTGCGTCGAACGATTCGGCGAGGGCTTCCGGATCGGTCGCCTGTGCCGGCGACGACGCGAAGTCCTCGCCATCCGCCTCACCTTCGAGGGTCTCGGAGGTGATCTTGCTCGCCAGAAGCCTGGCTGGAGCGCGGAGCGGTTCCGGCAGCCGGTCGATCGCGAAGGAGAGCACGCGCTTGAGGATCGGGTTGATGAAGCTCCTGAGCCTGCCGAGCGCCGCAGCGACAAGCGGGCCGGCAACCGAGGTCGCCACTGCCTTCGCCTTCTTGAGGACCGCCCCGACGACGCTCCGTGCCTTCCGGGTTATCGCCTTGATGAAGTCCTCGCCTGCGGGGGAGACCTGTGGCGTCACAGGGTCGTATCGGCCGATGACCTCGGCCAGCCTGGCATCGTCGAGGGACTCCAGGTCGACCCCGGCAAGGCCTTCAGCCAGCCGGTCGAGATACTGTTCGGCCTCGTAGCGGATGGGATCCAGGTGGCTGTAGGCCAGACGCTCCTTCTCGGGACCGGCGGATGCCGGCGCCTCCTCCGAGAACCGCTGCGTGACGACGTCCTCCGTCTCGGCGATGAGCTCGCCCAGGGCCTCGTCGAACGATTCGTCCCTCAGCTCTGCAAACGTCTCGGCGAGCGCCAGGTCGGATTCGCTGGCCGGGATGCCGAGGGTCGTCTCCGCAAACGGGCTCAGGTTCTCGGTCCATGGGATGAATCCGAGCGACTGCGGCGTGCCGGCGTCGCGGGGCTCGCTCGCCCGCTCGGCGAACGGGCTCTCGGAGTAGGTGGGCCCTTCCCACTCGCTGGCCGTGACCGGCTCCTGGATCGTTGACATGTCGATGCTCCGTCCGGCGATGAATCGCATGTTGCCGGGCCGCGATGACGGCCTCGACCCAGTCCACCACCGGGGGCGTCTGGATGCGTGTCCTCCCGCGACCGGGGATCGTCCCCAATGCGTGTGCCCCGCATCCGTTCACTGTCCGAGCGGCGTCTCCGAATCGTCCGGAGTTGGCCGCGTGGATCGGCCGGGCGCCTGCCCACCCGGGCTACGGCCGGTCGTCACCGTTCAGGGCTGCCGTGAGCGACGGATGGGGCGTCACGCCGAGTTCCCGGTGGAGCAGCCCCGCGAAGTCGTGGAACCGCCGCGCGGCCGCATAACGGTTGCCTTCGATGACGTGCGCCCGGATCAACGCGGCGGCGGCCGACTCGCGGAGCGGCTCGGCCGCGAGGGCCGCGATGCCGGCCTGGGTCGCGAGGGCGTGGTGTCCGGCGTTCGCCATGGTGATGCACGCCGCCTCGAGGGCCTGCACACGGAGAAGGTGAAACGCGTCCTGTGCCACGAGCACCCACTCCTCGTGCCAGCCGGGGAGCAGGTCCTCCGAGAGCATGGTGATCTCTTCGAGGGTCAGTTCACCACTGTCCAGGGCGCGCGCGGCGACACGGCGCGCGTCGGGGAGGTCGACGTGCGCTTCGAGGCACAGGTCGTCTGCGAACGACGAGACCCAGCCGGGCGGCGACTGCCACAGCGCGCGCCGCAGGTTCGCCCTGGCCTGGATGTCCGGCTGGTCGGGCCAGAGCCGACCGGCGGCCACTCCACGGGACACCGGGTCGGAATGGAGGGCCAGGAACGTCAGGATCCGGCGAGCGGGCAAGGTCAAACGTGTGGGAGGAAAGACTCCCAGCCTTCCCACAATGGATATCCGCCGCGTCGATTCCGCCATCCCCAACACCTGAAGGTCCTCGCGAGACGGGCGAGTGAAATATGCGTGCCGCGGGGAGAATCGGGTGTGTCTCGTCCGGGAGGCTTCATCGCCTCATTCTTTGACACTCCAACAGTGGCCAGACACGCGGGATACGTCAACCCCGATTTTCTGCCTCCGTCATCGAGAGACGACCCGGACTTCAGGGACCAGCGCTGTGCGGAGGTCTGCCTTCGCTTTCTGGTAGCGACTCCGCGCCGTGGACGCTGGGATGTCCAGGATTTTTGCGGCTTGCGTCAGTGTGAATCCTTCCCAGTGGACCAGTCGGACGAGCTCCGCCAGAGCTGGGTCGAGGCGGGCAATCGCGTCCCGGACCTCGGCGCCGTCGTCGGCAGAGGTTGCCGCCGAGTCATGGTGGCTGTGGCTGCGGATGCGGTCGGCAAGTGCCCATCGGCGGTGCTCGCCACGCGCATGGTTGAGGAGCGTTTTCCGAGCGATCCCGAAAAGCCACATGCGTGCCCGCTCCGATTCCGCGGGGAGGTGGCGAATCCGCCGCCAGGCCGTGACCATCGTCTCACTGAGGAGATCGGGAGCGTCGTCGGGGCCGGCGCGTCGGGCGAGGTACGCCAGCAGGTCGGTCGCGTTCGCCTCGAAAGCCATGATCAGTGCCGCCTCTTCCAGGTGGCGTGTCATTTGTCGCCATTCCAGTTTTCGCCGCTGCAGTGCAGTTGGCTGTGCCACGTCACCGCGGCAAACTCCTTAAAGTCCGAGTCATACTCCGGGAGTTTCGGGGCGGGCAGATCGGTGAGGTCAAACCCTGCCGCTTTCAACGCGTTGGCGGCGGCTTCTTGCAGGGCCTGGTCGTGGGCCGTCCACTCATTGATCTCCGCGGCCTGAGGATCGATGTCGGCCTGGTTCGTCGCTGCCTGCGCAGCTTCAAGCGCTGCGAGATGCTTCGCCACGAACGGATCTGCCGCCGCCTCGATATCTGTGTTCGCGAACCAGTCATCGACCGCGCGGTCCACGCCGCTCTGGATCGTCGGATCATACGTGTCGACAGCGCTGTAGCGGATCTCGCACTCTCCCCACGTCGCAGACGTGTAGCTGTAGGAGCGGTCGGGGTTCTCCAGCCCATTGCCCCACAGCCAGCCCGAAGCCGCCGTCGCGACGCCGGCCCCACCTGCGAGCAGAAGCGCGAGGGTGCCACTGAAAATCGCTGTGCGCCGATACTTCCTCGAGGGACGCGCCACACGTCGCGCATCCGCGAGCATCACATGCAGGTCTTTCTTGTCGATCACCTGTCGCGCCGGCGCCGAAGCGTCCAGCAGGTCATCCAACGGTTCTCGATCCATGAGTTCTTTCCTCGTCTCAGAATAGGTTCACTCAATACCTGTCCGGCGCGGCGCGATTCGTCCACGAAGCAGCAAGATCGCCCATACCCGCTCACGATCACGGCCTGGCCCGCAGGGCTCAGCAATGACCGGTGCGTCGAGCATGGCATCAGCGGAGGAGTCTCCTCCGAGTCCGGGATAGAGCGGCATTGTGGAGAAGCCGCGCGACTGGAACCTCTGGCCCCCGCCGGCCTGCACGCGGTAGAACAGTTTCATGGCCACGTCTTCGCTCGTGTTGGGACCCATGCTGCGGTACGTCGATGAAACGTCAGCGAGCATCTGGGTGGAGACACGAGCCGGATGCCTGGTCACGGTGCGCGCCGAGGGGCGAGCGTGGCAGGCCCGCAGCTTTGCCGTGCACGGGCACAACTACGCGCTCGTGGAAGTCGATCGGCTCGAGCCGGGCACCGTCAGGCCGTACGAGGTGGAGATCGACGGGGTTGTCGTCTGGCCGATTCCGGATTCCGAGTACCCGGCATCCGTGATCGCCACGCGTATGCCGGGCAGACACCCGCGCATCGCGTACGGGTCATGCCGCACGAGTGTGCCCCACGACCGTGCCGGCAACCGTACCCACGGGGTCGACTCACTGCGAGCGTTCGCGCTCGCGGTGGCGGACGGCCGCGAGCCACGACCGGATCTTCTGCTGTTCCTCGGTGACCAGGTGTATGCCGACTCGACCACGGGGGAGATGCAGGAATTCATCCGCAGTCGGCGCGACATCCACCAGGAGCCCGGCGCGGAATTGAAAGACTTCGAAGAGTACGCCCACCTCTATCAACTCGCCTGGTCGGACGAGGCCAATCGGTGGCTGCTCTCGAGCGTGCCCACCGCCATGATTTTCGACGACCACGACATCCGCGACGATTGGAACGCATCGCTCGAGTGGAAGAAGAAGATGGAGGCCACCTCCTGGTGGCACGAACGGATCGTCGCCGGACTGGCGTCGTACTGGGTGTACCAGCACCTCGGCAATCTCTCTCCCCGCGAACGGGCAACAGACGAGTTGTGGCGTCAGATCTCTGGGCACGATGACACATCGTCACTCGAGCTCAGCGCCGCGCTCGACGAGTTCGCGGACCGCTGCGACAGAGACCCGAGCAGTTACCGCTGGAGCTACTGCCGCGACTTCGATGACGTGCGGCTGATCGTCGTGGACTCCCGCGTCGCGAGGGATCTCACGCCCTCGGCTCGCGGGGTGCTGAACGTGCAGGAACTGGCGTGGTTCGATGAGCGGATGGTGGGCGGGTTTCGCCACGTGCTTGTGGGCACGTCGCTGCCGTTTCTCCTTCCTCCTGGACTGCACCACGTCGAGGCCTGGGATGAGGCCATCGCACAGGGCGCCTGGGGTCGGCTGGCCGCGCGGGTCGGCGAGCGATTGCGGCAGGGTTTCGACCTGGAACACTGGGCAGCATTCCAGAACAGCTTCCAGGCCGTCGCCCGGATCGCGACGGAGCTGGCTGACGGTGAGCGCGGCCCATCACCGCTGACCGTGACCTTCCTGTCCGGCGACGTGCACTTTTCCTATCTGGCGGAGGTGGAACGCCAGAACGGCAGTCGCATCGTGCAAGCCGTCTGCTCGCCCGTGCGGAACCCGTTGCCGAGGTTACTGCGCTGGTTCTCGGCGGCGATGTCGTACGGCGCAGCGACGCCTCTGGGGGCGGCGGCCGCGCGCTCGGTTCGGGTTCCCGACCCGCCATTCCGCTGGAAGACCGTGAAGGGCCCGTGGTTCGACAACAACCTCGCGCTGCTGCAGGACGGACCAGACGGTCTCGTCATGACGTGGCACACCGGCGTCGTCGAGCACGGGGACGAACTGCACCCACGCCTCCAGGAGGTCGCATCCATCACCGTGGCGGCGGAGAGGGACAGCACGTTGTCGCCGTGACCACCGGCGGATGGGCGGCGAATCCGGTGGAACGGTCGCAGGTTGATACGGATTGCTCGCACCAGAGCGGTGAGTGGGTTTATGGTGACGAGGGAAAGGTGATCCGCTGGGCTCGGAAAGGGGCACAAGATGAGTGAACCGTCCTGGACGCAAGTCGTCAAAACCGTCGAACCGGAGCAGCCGCAGCTGAAACGGGTGCTCGGGCCAGGGCTCCTGCTCCTGTTCATCGTCGGAGACATCCTCGGCACGGGAATCTACGCCCTCACGGGCCAGGTCGCCGCAGAGGTCGGGGGAGCCGCCTGGCTGCCCTTCCTCCTGGCGTTCGCCGTCGCGACGGTGACCGCCTTCTCCTATCTGGAGCTGGTCACGAAGTATCCGCAAGCTGCGGGCGCCGCGCTGTACACGCACAAGGCATTCGGCATCCACTTCTTCACGTTCATCGTGTGCTTCATCGTCATGACATCCGGCATCACGTCAGCGTCGACCGCCTCACGGGCGTTCGCGGCGAACCTCACCATCGCCTTCGGCCTTCCGGGCGACACGCTGCCGACCATGCTCATCGCACTCGCGTTCATCGTGCTCATCATGCTGGTCAATCTTCGCGGCGTGTCCGAGAGCGTGTGGCTCAACGTCGTCCTGACCCTCGTGGAACTGTCGGGTCTTCTCCTCGTCATCATCATCGGCATGTGGGCGATCGCCGGCGGCAACGCGGACTGGTCGCGGGTCGTCGCTTTCGACACGCCTGAGGACAAGAACGTTTTACTCGCGGTGAGCACGGCCACCTCGCTCGCCTTCTTCGCGATGGTCGGCTTCGAAGATTCGGTGAACATGGCCGAGGAGACGAAGGACCCGAGCCGCATCTTCCCGAAGATGATGCTCAGCGGGCTCGGCATCGCTGCCGTGATCTACGTGCTGGTGTCGATCACCGTTGTCGCGCTGGTCCCCATCGGAGACCTGGTCGGCAGCGAGACCCCGCTCGTGACGGCGGTCGAGGCGGCGGCACCCGGCTTCCCGATCAACGACCTTCTGCCGTTCATCTCCATGTTCGCGGTCGCCAACACGGCACTGATCAACATGATGATGGCGAGCCGCCTGCTCTACGGCATGAGCCGGCAGAACGTGCTGCCGCCATTCCTCTCGAAGATCGCTCCGAAGCGCCAGACCCCCTGGGCGGCAATCCTCTTCACGAGCGCACTGGCGCTGGGCCTCATCGTCTACGTCTCCCTCGACGCCGAAGGCTCGATCGTGGCTCTGCTGGGCGGCACGACGTCGCTCCTCCTGCTCACGGTGTTCGCGGTCGTCAACGTGGCCGTGCTGGTGCTGCGGCGTCAGCCGGTCGACCACAAGCACTTCCACACACCCGTCTTCCTGCCGGTCATCGGGGCGATCACCTGCCTGTACCTGGTCTTCCCATGGACCTCAGGCCGGCCTGCCGGGCAGTACGGGATCGCGCTCGTGCTCCTGGCGATCGGCATCGTGTTGTGGATTGCCGAGCGCATCTACACCGCGTCGCGCCGCCGTCGCGGGTGATGTCTTGTCGACGTCGAGTCCCGGTCGTCATCGGGGCGGCGGCGCTTGCCGCGATCCTGACCGGGTGCGTGGCACCGCCGGACAGCCGGCTCGACGCATACGAGGCGCGGGCAGAGGAGATCCATGCAGAACTGCTCGCGCAGCTGCCTGACGCCGCCGACCAGGCCGTCAGTTCCCGGGCCTGGTTCGACGAATCCGAGTGGCTCGTACCGGCGGAACGACAGGTGGCGCACTGGACCACGGAATCGACCATCACAGTCGACGACGCATTGCCTGCCGCGGCGGCCGCCCTCGGCGAGCACCTCATTGCCGAGCGCTGGACGGCGGAGTCGGTCGTCGAGCCCGATGGTTTCCATTCCGACGTCTACCGTCTGAGCGAAGCCGACGGGGAATGGATCGTCGAAGTGTCATGGAACGACGGGCGACGCCTGCTCGTGATGGTCCAGAGTCCCGTCACCGTCCGCGGCCCGGCACAGGGCTGACAGACGAAAAACTCGTGGGAGGCCGGTGTGAACCGACCTCCCACGAGTCTGTGATCAGCTCGTCGTTACCGAGCGTCCTCGGCCGCGAGCAGTTCGGCGACGCGTCGACGCTCCGCCTTGCCCCAGGTCTCACGGGTCGTGAGGATACCGATGAGGCCGATCGTCGCAGCGAGGAGAACGACCAGCGATGCTCCGGGCCAGCCGATCGCTCCGACCGCGAGGGCCGCGATGAGCGGAGCGAACCCGCCGACCGATGCGGCGATCTGGTAGCCCATCGACGCGCCGGAGGTGCGGGTAGCCGTGCCGAACTGTTCGGTCAGCAGGGAACCCTGCACACCGGTGAGGGTGGCGTGGATGACACCGATGCCGATGATGAACGTGAGCACGACCAGCGCGGGGACGGCGTCGTTGGTGAGCAGGTACATCGGGAACGCGAACGCCATTGCGGCGATGCATCCTGCGATGTACAGGGGCTTTCGACCGACCTTGTCGCTCAGGCTTCCGGCGGCAAACGTGATGAAGATCGCCACGAGGCTCGCGGCGGTGATCGCCCCGAGCGCGAGTGGCCTGATGTCGGGGAAGCGCTCGGCCATGTAGTTCAGCAGGTACGTCGCCGTCGAGTAGTAGGTGAAGGACTCGACGATGCGGAGGGAGACGACCCGGAGGATGCTCTTCCAGTCGTTGCGCCACGCGCTGAGGAACGGGTTCTTCACCGTCTGGCCCGACGCCTTGGCATCTTCGAATTCAGGTGATTCGCTGAGGCGCGAGCGGACGAACAGTGCAGCGATGACAAGCACCGCGCTGAGGAGGAACGGCGTCCGCCACTGCCAGTCGCCTTCGAGCCCGGCGCTGAAGACGAACATCGCGCTGGCCATCGCGATGCCGAGAGGGTTACCCGCCTGAGGGATCGCCGCGTACATGCCGCGTCGGTTCGCCGGCGCGTGCTCGTAGGCCATGGTGATCGCCCCACCCCACTCCGCCCCGAAGGCGAGACCCTGAATCATCCGGATGAGGACGAGCAGGATCGGTGCGAGGATGCCGACCGTCGCGTAGGTCGGAAGGATGCCGATGCAGAAGGTCGCGCCTCCCATCACGATCATCGCTGCGACCAGAACGGGTTTGCGTCCGAACCGGTCAGCCATGTAACCGCCGATGGCGCCACCGAGCGGGCGCATGAGGAACCCGACGGCCAGGGTGGCGAAGCTCAGCAGTGTGCCGATGAACCGGTCTTCCTCGGGGAAGAACACCGCGCCGAAGTACAGAGCGGAGGCGGTGCCGTAGGCGATGAAGTCGTAGTTCTCGACGCTCGTCCCGATACCGGCGGCGATCGATGTCTTGAGCCGGTCGGGTGACCCGCGGAGTGATGTCCGTGGTTTGTCGATGGTGGTGTCCGTCATAGTGGATCTCCTTTGATCGTGCCACAGATGATTGCGTGGCAGCCGTGCGAGGTGGTTGTGGGTCAGGTCAGTTCAGGGACAAGGGAAGAGGTGCGGTCGTCGAGTGCGTTGAGCTTCGCGACCCGGCGACGAGTGTCTTCGTCGTCATCGAAGGTCGCGTTGAGAAAGTTCGCGACGATCTCGCCGATAAAGGCTCGGGGCGCAAGCCACGCTCCGAGCGCGATGGCGTTGGCGTCATCGTGTTCGACGGCCTGGTGCGCGGAGAACGGCTCGTTCGCGAGTCCGCACCGGATGCCACGGATCTTGTTGGCAGCCATGATCGCTCCGGCGCCTGAGCCGCAGACGAGGATCGCACGATCTGCGCGGCCATCGAGAACCGGGATGCACGTCGCCGCGGTGATGTCGGGAAAGTCGACCGGGTCGGTGTTGTGGGTCCCGCAATCGATGACCTCGTGCCCGAGGGCGGTGATCGCGTCGTGCACGAGCTGTTTGTAAGGGAAGCCGGCGTGGTCGGCTCCCAGTGAGACCTTCATGATGTGCTCCAAATCGGCTGGTTGGCTGGGGCGGCGACGGACAGGTCCAGGGACCGGTCGACGTCGAGGAGGTAGGGGATCGACTCGGACGCACCGGGTCGGGTGACGGTGAGACCAGCCGCAGCCCCGGCGACGCGCAGGTGCGCAGCTGAGACGCCGTCGAACGGAAGGGCGCTGGCGAGGTATCCGATGAACGTGTCGCCTGCCGCGGTGGTGTCGACCACGTCGACGGATGCCGCAGGCACGCTTTCGCTGCGGACACCGTCGACGACGATGGAACCGTCCGCACCCAGCGTGCAGACGACGACGGCATCCAGCCGCCGGCCGACAGCGCCGATGAGTCCGTCCCTGTCCTGGTCCTCGAGACCGAGGAGTTCGGCGACGCAGAAAAGCTCATGTTCGTTGACGATCAGCACATCGATCACGTCGGGAATGTTGTCGAGGGCGGTCGGAGCGGGAGCCGCGTTCCAGACCACGGTCGCCCCCGCGGACCGTGCCACCCGGGCCGCGGCCGAGCCTGCTGACGCGGGCAGTTCGTTCTGCAGGACGACGATGTCGGTCGTGCGGAGACCGGTGAGCAGGCGAGTAACGTCATCGCCGTCGAGGGATCCGTTCGCACCTGGGACGACGACGATGGAGTTCTCGCCCGAGTCATCCACCGTCACGACCGCGTATCCGGTGTGCACGTCGCTGCGGACGACCATCCTGTCGATGTCGACCCCGTCTGACCGGAGCCGGTCGCGAGCGGCATCCCCGGCATCGTCGTCGCCGACAGCGCCGACCATGATGACCGTTGCACCGGCGCGCGCAGCTGCGACCGCCTGGTTGAGGCCTTTCCCGCCGAGGCCGGTGTCGAGCCGACTGCCGGTCACGGTTTCTCCGGGCGAGGGATGCCGCGGAGTCCTGACGAGGATGTCCCGGTTCACGCTTCCGACGACGAAAATGCGACGTCCAGCGGTCACGTCTTCGCTCGGAACACGCGAGGCGGCTCCGGGAAAGACGGTCGCGTCGCGAGCGTCATCGTTGATGGTCGGCATTGATCCTCCGCGGTGGAAACGTTTCCAATTGGGAACGTTTCCACTATTGCTTAACGTCGACAGGAGCGCAACCTCGGATCTGGAGCGCCTCGCCATCCGGCATTCGGACGACGCGCGGCGAGGGATTTGCGTGGCGTGGTCTGGTGTTGGAAACTGATGAAACGTTTCCAGTGGAAGTTGACCTATGCCGACGATCAAAGATGTCGCGGAGCGAGCGGGAGTCTCCCTCGGCACAGCGTCGCGCGTGCTCAGCGGCGGTGGCAACACGTCGCCCCGGTCGCGTTCCCGGGTCCAGGCTGCCGCGGCCGAGCTGAACTACATCGCCAACGGCCCGGCGCGATCGCTCCGCAGCGCGCGCACGAACGTTCTCGGGCTGCTGGTCTCCGACATCCGTAACCCGTTCTTCTCCGAGCTCGCGCATGCGGCTGAGCGGGAGGCGATGCGGCTGGGCTACACGGTGATCCTCGCCAACGCGAACGAAGACGAAACCCAGGCTGACCAGTACCTCCGCATCTTCGCCTCGCAGCGAATCGACGGTCTGCTGCTTGCTCCTCAGGGCCCTCTCACTCCGCAGCTGACCTCGCTCCTCGCATCAGGTCTTCCGGTGGTGCTGCTCAACCGGCTCGTCGAAGGCCTCGACGCGCCGTTCTTCGCCACAGACAACAGTCAGGGCGTCGGCCTCGTCCTCGATTGGCTGCAGGCCAGGGGGCACACGGACGTTGCCTTCGTCGGAGGCCCGACCACGATCTCGACCGGCGCGGAGCGTGAAGCGGCTTACCTCGCAGGCAGGGCGTCACACGGGATCAGCACCGACGAGGCGCTCATCGATGCCGGCGACTTCCTCGCCGACGGCGCCGAGCTCGCCATGGTGCGCATTCTCGACAGGGGAGCGCAGCCGACGGCGGTGTTCGGAGCGAACGGACCCACCACTCTTGGTGCGGTGCGTGCCCTGCGTCACCGTCTCGGCCCTTCGTGGGCTTCCCAGATCGAGGTGGTCTCGTTCGACGATCTCGAGTGGTTCGAGTTCGTGTCGCCGGCGATCAGCGCGGTGAGGCACGACGCTGCCGCCATCGGCAGGCGCGGCGTCGCCGGGCTGCTCGAGCTCATCGCAGGCGGAACCGTCGAGTCTCAGCGGATCGCGACCACGTTCATCGATCGTTCGGAGTCCTAGGGCGCGTTCAGTTCGCCTGCGACAGCGCTTCGGCGAGGGAGCGTTCCAGCAGTGATCGCAGCGCGCCGCGGTCGACATCCGTCAGCCGCGTGAAGTAAAGACAGACCTTGCTCGCACGGTAGTTGCCGAGCCCCGCCAGGAGATCGGGCCAGCGCACCGAGAAGTCGTCGGCGAGGTAAATCGTGTGCTTCGTCGGCCCTGGCGCGAATGCGAGCAGGGGAGAACGGCCTCCATGTCCGCTCTCGTAGCGATACTCGAACTCACCGAACCCGATGATGCGGCCCGCCCAGACGACGGGGTCCTCACCGCTGATCTCGCCGAAGAGAGCGAGCAGCTCGTCAGCCTCTGCACGCCTGGGGCCGGTGGCGCGGTCCAGTACTCCATCGACCGGAAGGTCGGACGGCGACATTGCGGGCTGTTTCGCTGCCATGCGTCTCCTCGAGCTCGTGCTGGACCCTCAGAGTACTGCTGCAGACTCCTCCGCCGGTGACGGCCACTCGACGGTGTCCGGACCGGGAATGGCGCGGTCGTCTCGAATCAGCGTCGTTCCGGCGGGAATCTCCACCGCGGTCCGCCCTCGTGTGGCGACGACGACGATGTCGCCGGAAGGAGCCGGGATGACGGCGCTCGCCCAGTCGAGGTCACCGAGTTCCGGGCGCACCTCGAACCGGGCCCATCCGTCGTCGATGGGTCGCACCCCGAGAATTGCCTCCGGCAGGATAGCGGCAGGACCCGATGCCCAGGCGTGGCTGAGACTGCGGCCGAACGGCCTGCCGTACATCGCGAGGATGTCGTCGCCGAGGGTCGCTTCCTCCCAGAACGTGCCAGGGCCGCGATCGAGCATCGCGCCCCAGGTCTCCCGCACCTGTTCGAGCGCCGCAGGCGTGTCTCCCGCCGCGAGCATGGCCCGGAGGCGGAAGGCCGTCATGAAGGGTGTCCCGGCGGCGCCCACGCGAATGGCTTCCGCCACCCCAGCGGGGATCTCGCTTCCCTTGTGGATCCCGGAGAGCACCGCGAGGAAGTTGGCGTATCGGGCCGGCTGTTCGGACTCCCGGGCGTCGAGGTAGTCGGCCCAGCGCCCATGGGTCGGCAGCCATCCGCGTTGCCGAAGGGTTGTGGCGAGGTCGGTGGCCAGTTCGCCCCATCGTCGGGCGTTCGGATGCTGCGCCGCCGCAAGTACCCGATGTGCGCTGCGAAGTGCCCAGTACCAGAGCATCTGCAGGGCGATCGGATCGCGACCGATTTCCAGTGTGAGGCCCCAGTCGAGGAACACCGAGCCGTGTCCGGCGTCGACGAAACCGCCTGGCTGGTTCGTGGGCCGGAACACCCCGTCTTCTCCCGCGTGTCGGGCCAGGTCGGTGACGAACGCGTCGAGTCGGTCCGCTTCCGTGGCGGCGAAGGAGAGATCGCCGAAATACCGCAGGCGAAGGCCGGCGTTCACCACCCACCAGAGTGAATAGTCCGCGATCCCGTTCACGTATCCGTGATCGGGTCGGCCCAGCGCGACAAGTCCGTCGGCGACGACACCACCGACCCCGAGCGCGTAGGCGTTGGCGAGTGTGCTCAACGCCTGGTCGCCGGCCCACGGCATCCGATCACGTTTGATCCCGTCGATCATCAGTCCCTGCATACAGAGACGCAGGGTGTACTGCGATGCAGCCCAGATGCGGGTGAGCCGGTCATCGGAGCAGGCGAATGCTCCCGGGCGGTCGACAACGGGCACGGATGCCTGCACGACGACGGATGCGAGGGGAACGCTCGATTCGACGAAAAGGTACCGGAAACCCAGCAGGTGCTTCGTCGTCCAGCCTCCAGCAGGAAGGGCGAGGAGTTCGTGCCGCGTTTCGTGGGTGTCCGGGTCGGCGCGGGCTTCGTCGATGCTTTCGCCGCTGGACACACGCGGGGGAGGGCCGGGCGGGAAGATCGGGCGGCCGAGCAGGGGGGCGCCCAGGTCGAAGAGCGAATCGCCGAGCCCGCGGGCAACGACCTCGACCGAGCCGGCCGGCTCGAGGTGCGGCGCAGCATCGCCGCCGAACCGGGGGAGTACGGCCTCCCACGCGCCGTCACCGGTCCGCGCCTGCCAGTCCCGGAGCGGCGCGTCCCGATCGACCGAAACAGCAGGAACCTCACCCTCGGCCCCTGTGACGTCGACGCGGACCTCGGCGCCTGCTGGAGCGGTGACCGAGAGAACTTTTGCGGACCGATCGAGGATGTCGCGGGCGCTGGGCGCGCCGTTCACGGTAGCCGCGGTCAGCGTGCCGGCGATGCGCACGGTGACGGTCGCGGCATGCGTGGTCGTCACGACGAACGACGCCGCGCAGGAGACCCGTCCGTAGTTGCGCGGGTAATGCACGTTGCGGTTGGCGGCGAAGCCGTCGTCTACGAGCCGGGCCAGCAGGGCGAGTTCATACTGTCCAGGTCCGTATACCCACGCCGTGCCATCCGGAGATCGCTTGACAGCGGCATCCTCGAAGGGCTGGGGAGAACGTTCACGAACCCAGGCGCGGACCTCTGCTGCCGTGCCAGGCGGCCGCTGGTCTCCGGTCACCCCTTCACGGCACCGGAGGTCATGCCGGCGACGATCTCTCGCTGGAAGAAGATGTACATGATCAGCGGCGGGATCGTGATGAGGAGTACATCCGCGAAAAGGAGATTGAACGAACTCACCGATTGGGAGATGAAGTTGAACGTCGTCAACTGCACGGTGGCGTTCTCATCTCCCGGCAGGAAATACAGCGCATAGGTGAAGTCGCTGAAGACGAAGACGGACTGCACGACGATGACCGTGACGATCACTGAACGCAGCAGCGGGAAGATCACGCGGAAGAAGAGCTTGAGCGGGCCGGCCCCGTCGATGATCGCCGCCTCGTCGAGCTCGCGCGGGATCGTGGAGACGAACGCACGGAACAACAGGATGCAGAACGACAGACCGAATGCGACGTGCACCGCGATGAGGCCGGGCAGCGTCTTGAACATCTCGAGACCCTGCAGGACCCAGATGGTGGGCACGACAGCGGGCGGAATGATGAGGCCGGCAAGGACGAGACCGTTCACCAGCGGATTCCAGCGCGACCTCCGGCGCTGCAGGACATACCCCACCATCGCAGCCAGCACCACCATGACGGAGACCGCCACGACGGTCAGGATGGTGCTGTTGAGAAATGCCCGGACCAGCAGGAAGTCGCGGTTCTGGATGACGGTGATGATGTTGTCGAACAGCACCCACTCGGTGGGCCACGTGAATTCGAGGGCAGCTGCCTCCGCCTGCGTTTTCCCAGCCGTGAAGACGATGAACGCGAACGGGACGATGAAGACGATGAGGGCGAGAACGATGGCGACGATGCCGGCGCCCCACTTCCAGGCGACATTTCTCATTGTGCGTCCCCCTTTCGGTTGAGCCACCACGACAGTGGGAAGATGATCGCGCCGACGACGACGAACAGAACGACGTTTCCGGCCGTGGAGAGGCCGAAGAACCCGGCCTGGTACTGCTTGTAGATCACGGATGCCAGCACGTCACTGGTAAAGCCAGGACCTCCGCCGGTCATCGCCCAGATCAGGTCGAACGATCGCAAGCCTCCGATGAGGGAGAGCAGGACAACGGTCACCGTCGCTGGGCGGAGTAGTGGGAGTGTGATGTGCCGGAAGTTGTTCCACGCCCCGGCGCCGTCGACTTTCGCGGCTTCGAAATACTCCTGGGGAATCGCGACCATGCCGGCGATGTAGATGAGCGTTGCAAGACCGACACCTTTCCAGATGTCGACGAGGGCGACCGAGAGCAAAGCTATCGACGGGTCGGTCAGCCATGCAGGGCCCTGGATCCCGATCGCCGCAAGGGTCTCGTTGATAGGGCCGCCGAACGGGTCCATCAGCACCTTGAACAGGATGCCCACGCCGATGGTGCTGACAAGCACGGGGAAGAAGATGGTCGCTCGCAGGAAACCGCGTCCGATGATCTGCGAACTGAGGAAGACGCCGAGCAGGAGGCCCAGTACGACCTTGGAGGCCGACGTGATGAAGGCGTAGATGAATGTGTTGATGAAACCCTGCACCAGTTGCGGTTCCTGGAAGAACCGCACGAAGTTGTCGAAGCCGATGAATTCGACCTCGAAGAGGGTCCAGCGCGTCAGCGCGAAGTAGAACGACGCGAGGGTGGGAACGAGGAACAGGACGACATAGAAGACACCCGCCGGAATGAAGAACCAGGTCGGATAGGAACTCTTCATGGGCCGACGCTTGGCCGGCGGGGAAGGGGCGATGCCCCCTCGCGATGTCGAAGTCGGTGTTGTCGCAGTGGTCATAGTTGGATCTCCCGGATGTGCCTGCAGGGCCGGGCGGTCAGCCCGGCCCTGCAGATCGGTGGTGCGGCCTACCAGCCCTCGATGCCGAGCTGCTGTGCCTGCTTTTTCACATCCTCGTCATACTGCGCTGCACCGTCGGCAGCTGGCGTGATGCCTGAACCGACCGCGACCGTGATCTGCTCGAGTGCAGGGCCCTTGATGGGGGAGAGGAACTCGAGAGCGAGGTTGGTCTTCTCCTCGTCGAAGTACGGCTGGAGGTCGGAGACGATCGCCGGCACGTCGTCGGGCAGTTCGCAACCCTCGACGACGAACGGACCCTGGGCGGCAGTGGTCTCAGCCTGGATGTCGCAGCTCTCCGGTGTGACGAGGAACTCGACGAACTTCTTCGCTGCCTCGAGCTTCTCGCCCTCGGTCGACTTGGGGATGTAGACCGCGCCCGGCATCCACACGGTGAGCCCGTTCGTGTCTGCGTCAGGGCCGGGAAGCGGGAATGCTCCGACGGTGTCGCTGGCCTCCGGGTTCGTGGTCATCAGCTGGCTCGCCGCGAAGGTCAGCATCGGATACTGCGCTCCTGCGCCTGTGGCAACCATGGTGACGCCATCTGCGTACTTGGCTGACGCGAAGTCTTCGTTGAAGAGACCGTCTTCGAACGCCTGCTGAAGGTGCTCGAAACCGGCGAATGCGGGCTGGTCGACGTACTTGGCCTCGTTGTTCGTGTACTTCTCAGCCCAGTCGGGGTCTTCGGCGAGGACGTTGTTGAAGTCGCCGAGGATGAACAGCTGCGACGTCCATGTGTCGCCGTACGTCTGCACGATCGGGGCAGCCGTCCCGGCAGCCTTGATCGCCTCGCTGTTGGCGATGAACTCATCCCAGGTGGTGGGAATCTCGAGGCCGAGCTCTGCGTAGATGTCCTTGTTGTACAGCACGGCGCCGGCCATCGCCTGGCCCATCGGCACACCGTAGACGCCGTCGTCGCCGCCCACCGAGTCGATGAAGTTCTTGTCGAGCTTGTCGACCCAGGACTCGCCGGAGAGATCGACGAGAGTTGACCCAGGGGTCAGTGCCTGAAGAAGCGAGCCGGAGTTGTAAGCGAACACGTCGCTCATCTCTCCGGTGGCGAGGCGTGTCTTGATGAGGTTGTCGCCATCCGCTCCCTGCGGTCGAGTCTGGACGTCGATCTTGATGTCGGGGTTCTCGGCGGTGAACGCCTTGGCGAGTGCTTCAGCGGTCGCAACCGTCGCCTCCTGGTTGTCCACGAGGTAGGTGAGTGTGCCGGCGGAGCCGGAATCGGTATCTCCGGCGGAGCAGCCGGCGAGTGCGAGCGACAGGGCGAGACCGCCTGCGCCTATGGCGACGACCGAGCGTCGCGACGTACGGGGGACCATCATCTTTACCTCCATGTAAAGCAACTGCACTGTTGGATGCTCCGAACGATCTCGGTGCTGTGGTGGCCCACGTTACAAGCGCCGCCGAATTTATGTCAACCGATCTACAACAATTTATTGAAACGATTTTACAACAGGCTGAAATCCAGTTGTAGATCGGTCTATCTTTTCGCCGCCGAGCGTGTATCGTGGCAGCCAGTCGAAAGGGGGAGGCATGCCAGGATCGCGGGGAGCGACCATCGAGGATGTCGCGCGAGTGGCTGGAGTCTCGCGCGCAGCGGTGTCCAAAGTCATCCGGAACGCGTATGGCGTGAGCCCCGCGATGCGCGAGCGAGTGAACGCGGCGATCCAGTCGCTCGACTATCGCCCGAGCGTCGCGGCCCGGGCGATGCGCGGCGTGAGCTTCACGCTCGGGATCGAGCTGCCGAACATCGGGAACCCGTTCTTCTCAAAGATCATCGCCGGGGCGACTGCCGCGTTGCAGCACACCCAGTACCAGCTCATCATCGCTCCGGCCACAGGGGATGACGGTGACGAAGGAGTGCGCGCGCTGAGTGCCCTGTCCGACCGGCAGGTCGACGGCATCGTCGCGATTTCGCCTCTCGTGACGTCCGAATGGCTCGAACGGCTCGCGACGAAGGTTCCCGTGGTCATGCTCGGCCGCCACGACCACGCGGTCTCGTACGACACGGTCATCGGTGACGATGTCGAGGGAACCCGCCTCGTCATGGAACATCTCTTCCAGCTAGGCCATCACCGGATCGTCCACCTCACCCGAAGCGAAGAGGTCACCCGACCGGGCTCAGGCAATCCACACGCGGTTCGGCTGGAGCAATACGTCGCCAGGATGCACGCTGCAGGCTTCGGCGAGCACACACGTGTCGTGCGCACGGGCCTCACCGAAGAGTCCGCGCGGCTCGACACTCTTGCGCTGCTCGACCAGGAGATTCCCACGGCGATCTTCGCCGGAAACGACGAGCTCGCCCTCGGATCTCTGCGGGCGATCGATGAGTTCGGCCCCACCGCAGCAGAGGTGTCCGTCGTGGGCTACGACGACATCGACATCGCCGGCCACCCCGCCGTCTCGCTCACGAGCATCAACCAGTCCGGCGAAGCCATGGGTGAGCAAGCCATCCGCCTGCTTCTCGAGCGCATCGGCGGACGCTCTGAGCCCACCAACTTCATGGTCGAGCCCGCGCTCAAGATCCGAAAATCATCGCGACCAGTACCGACCAGAGACACACCCTGACCCGAACCACTCACACCGGGCACTCACCCAAGGAAGGTTGACAATGTCCCAGCTTCTGCCTGCCCCAACGGCCGTCGATCCCAGCGCTCGCATCGTTGCGCTGCGAACGCAGTATCCCGAGGATCTGATCGGCGTCCCGCTGCCTGATCTGCGCCTCACCTGGCGAGCGAACGCGGCATCCCCCCAGATCGGCTATCAGGTGCGCTGGCACGGCGCGACGAGCGGCACGGCGGAACCGACCGTCGCGGACACCTCGATCGGCGTCGTCGCGCCAGGGCCTTCGTTGCAGGCGGGGCAGGTGCGGATCTATGAGGTTCGCATCGCCACGGCTGCCGGATGGTCGGCGTGGAGCGATCCGCTTACGGTGGAGGCTGCCGTCGACCCTGGCGCACTGACGGCGCGACCGATCGGTGGCACTGAGCCGGTCGACGGCCCGGTGATGCTGCTGCGCACGACGTTCACCGTTCCTGCGACGCCGGCACGGGCTCGCCTGCACGCCACGTTCTGGGGTGTCGGTGAGCTGCGGATCAATGGCGAACGCGCAACGGATGAACACCTCACCCCCGGCTGGACGGCGTACAAGGATCGTGTCGTTCTCGGAACCTGGGACGTCACCGAGCTGCTCCACGTCGGTGAGAACGCACTCGGTGCGTTGCTCGGAGACGGCTGGTACCGGGGCCGTCTCGGCTGGGAGGACGGAACCGAGCAATACGGGACACAGACGGCCGCTTTCGTCCAGCTCGACGTCGAGTGTGCCGATGGCACGACGGTGAGCGTGGCCTCGTCCCCCGAGTGGACGACCTCCACAGGGGGCATCCGATCCGCGGGCCTCTACGACGGAGTTGAGATCGATCTCGGGGCTGAGCCCGAGGGGTGGGATGCCGCGGACTTCGACGACTCCGCGTGGGTTCCGGCCCTCCCGATCGATGTCGACACCGCAACCGTGGAGCCCAGGATCACCGGCGGTGTGCGAACGATCCGGGAGTGGGACGTGGCCGTCGAGCAGCGTGAAGGCCACAGTTTCCTTGACAGCGGCCAGAACATCGCCGGATGGCTGCGGCTCGTGGTTCGCGGCTCCGCCGGCGACCGGGTGGAAGTCCGTCACGCCGAGGTGCTGGAGCCCGACGGCTCCATCCACACCAAGTCACTGCGCACAGCGCGGGCGACCGACGGCTACGTGCTCGCCCACGACGGTGAGACGACGCTCGAGCCGACCTTCACTTTCCACGGTTTCCAGTACGCCGAAATCACGGGTGCCGAAGTCGTATCGGCCACGGCCGTCGCCATCTCCAGCGCGGACCGGCCCCGTTCCGAGTTCGCGTGTTCCGACCCGATGCTCGAGCAATTGCACTCGAACGTCGCCTGGTCTCAGCGCGACAACTTCGTCTCGCTGCCCACGGACTGCCCGCAGCGAGACGAACGACTCGGCTGGACCGGCGATGCCCAGGCATTTGCGCCCACCGCCAGCACACTGTTCGATGTCGAGCAGTTCTGGGTGTCGTGGTTGCGAGACCTCGAACTCGATCAGGACGCTGACGGCTCCGTCGCGGCCGTCGTACCCAACATTCTCGTCGATCCAGAGGAGCCGAAGGATGGCGAATGGACGACGATGGGACGCGCCGGGTGGGGGGATGCCGCCACCATCGTGCCGTGGGCGATCTACGAGTCCTATGGCAGCGATGAGGTCCTCGTTCGGCAGCTGAGCAGCATGCGCCGCTGGGTGGCGAGCCTGGAACGCCGGGCCGACGGCGGTCTGCTTCCCACCGAATTCCAGTTCGGTGACTGGCTCGACCCTGATGCACCGGGCGATCAGCCGTGGAAGGCGAAGGTCTCGTCTGATTACGTGGCGAACGCATTCTTCGCGCACAGCGCCCGGCTGCTGGCGAACGCCGAGCGGCTCGTCGGCGACGCCGACCGCGCCAAGGCCGCCGATCATCTCGCCGACCGCGTGACGCAGGACACCTGGGAGCGCTGGGGCGCTGAAGCGGTTCGCACCCAAACCGGTGCGGCGATCGCGCTGGAGTTCGGGATCTCGCCCGACGAGGAACGCGCGCGCATCGGTGAGGAGCTCGCGCGGAATGTCCGCGATGAGCGCGGACGCATCGCCACCGGATTCCTCGGCACCCCGCTCGTGCTCTTCGCCCTGGTGAACAGCGGCCACACCGACGAGGCGTTCCTCATGCTCCTCCGCCTGGAAGCACCGTCGTGGCTGTACCAGGTGGAGATGGGCGCGACGACCGTGTGGGAACGATGGGACGCGCTGGCGCCCGACGGAAGCATCCACACAGGGGAGATGGCCACGGACGACAGCTCTGGAATGCTCTCGTTCAACCACTACGCCTACGGAGCTGTCATCGATTGGATCTACCGCTACGTCGCCGGTATTGCCCCGACTCTCGAGCGGCCGGGTTACCGGCAGATCGTCGTGGCACCGCGACCCTCGACGGCCATCACCTGGGCACGCGCAACCGTTGAGACCCGACTGGGCGACGCATCCGTCGACTGGCGACTCTCGGGGAACAACCTGCACATGGACCTGGTGGTGCCGTACGGCGCCGAAGCGGTACTTGACCTGCCGGCCACGGAAGAGTCGTCGATCGAGGTTGACGGTGGCGCCTATACCGGTGAACCCGTCGGCCCTGGAGACCATCGCATCGTCGTCTCTGCGGTGCGCGTCGCTGACCCGCAGGCCCTTCTGGCGGCGACCTCCTGACGCTCATCTCTCAGACGGTTCGTTTTCCGCCAACGGCACCAGGGAAACATCGAGCAGTGCGGGACAGGCCCGATTGCAGCCGGCCAGATGATCCAGGTCGTCCGAGATGTGCCCGATGAGAAAAAAGCCGTCATGAGGAACGGCCGCGCCATCGGTGAGGAACACGATGATGCTCTCTTCGGCCGTCCAATAGGCGACGTCGCCGGCGCGGTAGTGAGTGATGGGGTCGCCGTCGGAGGGCCCCAGCGGCTCGGCAAGACGGGCAACCTGGGCTGTGCCCATGACGTCGTTGAACACGAGTGAATGTGGAAGTCGCTGTGCGAACTGCGCGGCCTGGGTTGAATCGTTCAGTTTGATCTGCGGATGTACAGCCGTCTTTGTGGGACCTGCTGTCGCCGCGGCGATCGCCAGGAAGAGCACCACGAGTGGCGTGAGTATGAATCGGAGGCGCATGACATCAGCAAACTGCGCGACGGCGCTATGCGGGAGTCCCGGCTCTGACGCGCCCTGGCAGGGCATCCCACTCCCGATCGAGACCGACCTAAACTTCAGGCATGGAACACCACGCGGAGGTTCGCGACTTTCTGATGACGCGGCGAGCCAGGATTGAACCAGAGCAGGTCGGTCTTCTGAGAGGCAGCGACCGACGAGTGCCCGGGCTTCGTCGGGGCGAGGCGGCCGCGTTGGCCGGTGTCAGCGTCGAGTATTACGCGCGACTTGAGCGTGGTGCGATTGGGGGAGCGTCCGACGCAGTCCTGGACGGTCTCGCAAGCGCGTTGCTCATGGATGCCGCCGAGCGCGAGCACCTGTACCGGCTGGCACGCCAGTCGGGCGGTTTGGCGTTGCCCAGCCGAGGCAAGGCGAAAGCGCCGAAGGCATGGCGTCCGTCGCCGAGCATCCAGTGGTTTCTCGATTCCATGGAATCGACTGCCGCGCTGATCGGAAACGGCAGGACCGACCTCCTGGCGTGGAACCCGCTCGGCGGCGCGCTCATGGAGGAGATGATCTCCTCGTCGACGACGTCTCCGCCGAACTTTGCGCGGTTCATCTTCCTCGAACCGGTCGCACGACGATTCTTTCCGGATTGGGACATTGCAGCGGGCACGAACGTGGCGCAACTTCGCACCGAAGCAGGCCGCGATCCGCACAGCAAGGAATTGCATGACCTGGTCGGCGAACTCTCCACCCGCAGCGACCACTTTCGTCACCTGTGGAGTCGTCACGATGTGTGGCACCACGAGACCGGAACGAAACGCTTCCATCATCCGTTCGTCGGCGACCTCACCCTGCATTACGACGGCCTGGATCTGGTCGGAGACCCACCGGCGCAACTCACCGTGCTGACTGCCGAGCCTGGATCGCGAGACTATGAAGGGCTCAAGCTACTCGGCACCTCCGTGGCGCCTCAGAGCGCGCCTGCGGAACCACGGTCTCGCACCTCGCAGTGACAATCGACTCGCGACCGGGTAGTCGAACCCGTGGGGGTTGGGGCGTCTCCGGCCGTCACCGTTCGAGCACCTTCTTCAGTCGCTGCAGGTGATCCCCGTCTTCTTTCTTCAGCTCGGCAACGACCAGTGGAAGAAGTAGCTTCTTTGCACCGCTCGCCGTGACCTCACAGACCAGGTCAGCGCGCGTGCCGGTCGCTTCTGGGCGAAACGCATAACGGTAAACGGTCTCGATTCCCTCGGTCAGATTCTTCACGGCGTACGTCTGATTCGGTTCGTACACGACGACCTCGAGTTCGGCCTGCTCTTCCTTGCCCCTCATCAGGCGGGTCTCGCGATAGCGCGAACCCACCCGGGTGGGTCCCTCGGTGATCGCGACCATGCTCTTCACGGATGGAACGACCTTCGGCGCGTTGTCGGGTGTCGTGATGAAGTCGAAGACATCCTGCGGTGGACGAGAAATCCATTCACTCGTGGTGAACCCGGCCATTGTGTCCTCCTTGTCGGATCGGTCGAGCTCACGGTAACCCCGGGCAGGTCACCGCACAAGCGGCCGCGAACGACTGCGACTGCCCTGGTTTGCGTTGGAGTACGGCGTCGCCGTCTGACCCCTACCGGCCCGCGCCGCGGCACTCTATATTGTCGTCAGCGTCTGGCACAGCACAGGACGCGGCCCCACCACATCGAGTCGCCAACGGCGACGCTATTGAATGGAAGTCGAATGCCAGAAAGCAACAAGCCGACCATCGTCCTCGTCCACGGCGCGTGGGCGGACGCATCCAGCTGGAACGCCGTCGTCGTTCCCCTTCAAGCGCAGGGTTACACGGTTCTCGCACCACCGAACGAGCTTCGCGGGCTGACGAGCGATGCCGCGTACATCTCGTCTTTCCTTGCACAGCGGACGACAGGTCCCGTCGTGCTTGTCGGGCACTCGTATGGCGGTGCGGTCATCACCAATGCAGGCGCGAACGGAGGCGACGTCAAGGCGCTCGTCTACGTCGACGCGTTCATCCCTGACGAGGGTGAAACCGTCGTCAGTATTCTCGAAGGTTCTGGTTCGGCACTTGCCGTGGCCGATCCGACGACCGTGCTCGATGTGGCGGGCTATCCTGGCGCCCCAGAGGGCGCGGCCGAGGCCTTCCTGAAGTCGGAGACAGTGCACACCGCCTTCGCCCAGGACCTGCCTGAAGCGGATCGGTGGGTCATCGTGGCGACCCAGCGACCGGCATCCTTCGTCGCCAACGTCACACCGTCAGCCGCCCCGGCGTGGAAGTCGATTCCGAGCTGGGCGGTGCTGGGCACCCAAGATCTCGTCATCCCGATCGCCACGCAACGCCGAATGGCCGAGCGCGCAAACGCCACCATCACCGAAGTCGACGCATCCCATGTGTCGATGGTGTCGCGGCCGGAGGTAACGCTTGCCGCGATCCTGGCAGCTGTGGAAGGGTTCAGCTGATGTCGACCATCGTCGAGAAGATGACGGCGTCGCTGCCGTCCTGGGGCGCAAGGATGGCGTTCGGCGAGAGCGTCACGGTGGGCGGACAGGAGGTCATCCCGGCCGCCCTGGTCGTGTTCGGTTTCGGCGGTGGCGAAGGCTCAGGCACGTGGCCCGAGCGTGGTGGGGCCCCCGAAGGCCAGGGCGAAGGGAGCGGCGGTGGAGGTGGGGGTTACGTCTTGCCGATCGGCGCATACGTGGGCGGCCCGAACGGGTTGACGTTCTGGCCGAACCCGGTCGCCATGATCATCGTGAGTGTCCCTCTTGTGTCCGCTATCGGTTGGGGGGTCGCACGGATCATCAGCGCCGCGAAATAGGCCTCCTCTTCGTGCCGATCGCGTCTGCTCTGGTGCCGCGCGTCACGCCCGCCACGGCGTGATTCGCGGCCACCACCCAGGAACCGGGTTGCGCACGAAGCTGCTGAAGCTGCCTGGGCCATGCGCGTCAGGCTATTCCGATTCGTGCGGCCGCGCGAGGGGGCGGTTTTCAGGGTGCAGCTGCATCCTTGGATCCTCGGTCGGATCGGCGTACAGGCGAGGGCAACCACCGCTGATCGCCTCGGGTCGGAGCTCGTAGTGCCATGGTTCATTGCCGTAGATCTGACACAGACCGTAAGCGGCGCCGTGCTCGGACAGCCACAGCGTGGCATCGAACTCTCCGATGTCGATCGCGGTCCCTGACACGTGGGCGGATGTTTCCGCTGTCGCGACCCAGCGGGCAGCTTCTTCTTCCGAGCCGTACTCGGAGACGGCGTCGCGAAGAAGCTGGTCTTGATATTCGCCGGAACGCCACCCGCTGTTGATGTAGAACTCGATGCCGGCATCTCGTCCGGAAACCGCGGCCGCCTTTCGCACGGCATGGAGCAGGTCGGAGTCGAGGTTGGCGACAGCGGGGAACCGGTCATCGAACACGGTCACGCCGCCCGGGAGAGTGCCGTCCGCCTCGTCGATCACACCGTCGGGCTCGACAACTGTCGCCCGCTCGTCGCCGCCGGGAATGCCGCCAGGCGCGGCGGCCGACGGTGACGTCGACTGGTAGATCAGTGTTCCGGTCATCGTCGCGGCGATGACGGCCAGGACGATGGCGAGAATGCGGAGAATGCTGCGGGTCGTCGTTCGAGCTGCCGTGTATGTCATGCCGCCAGTCAACGCAGTGCCGTGTTGCCAGCGCGTACGCAGTTTTCGATATGCCG
Source organism: Mycetocola sp. Y719 (assembly GCF_056713205.1). Lineage (NCBI taxonomy): Bacteria > Bacillati > Actinomycetota > Actinomycetes > Micrococcales > Microbacteriaceae > Mycetocola > Mycetocola sp. Y719. Next base: position 145,747 of record NZ_JBWYGY010000001.1, read on the forward strand.
ACGATATGTGCCGGCTCGTAGGATCGAGACCATGCGTGTCTTGGTGGTCGAGGATGAGCCCTACATGGCTGAGGCCATCCGCGATGGCTTGCGCCTGGAAGCAATCGCTGCCGACATCGCAGGGGACGGCGACTCCGCTCTGGAATTGTTGAGCATCAACTCGTACGACATCGCCGTTCTCGACCGCGACATTCCCGGTCCCTCCGGTGACGAGATCGCCCGGAGCATCATTGATTCCGGCAGCGGGATGCCCATTCTGATGCTGACCGCAGCCGACCGGCTGGACGACAAGGCCTCCGGGTTCGAGCTCGGAGCCGACGACTACCTCACCAAACCGTTTGAGCTTCGTGAGCTCGTTCTCAGGCTGCGGGCGCTCGATCGCCGGCGTACACACAACCGGCCCCCCGTGCGGGAAATCGCCGGTCTGCGTCTGGACCCGTTCCGACGTGAGGTCTACCGGGATGGCCGGTACGTCGCGCTGACCAGAAAGCAGTTCGCCGTGCTCGACGTTCTCGTCGCCGCCGAGGGTGGCGTGATCAGCGCCGAAGAACTTCTGGAGCGGGCGTGGGATGAGAACGCCGACCCGTTCACGAACGCCGTGCGCATCACCGTCTCGGCACTGCGCAAGCGGCTGGGCGAGCCGTGGGTCATCGCCACGGTTCCCGGCGTCGGCTACCGCATCGACACCGGTCCGGACGTCGGACATCGGGGAGGCGACCGTGGTTAGGCCGTCAGGGCCCAGCGTCCGACTCAAACTCACCCTCAGTTACGCCGGGTTCCTCATGCTGGCAGCCGTATTGCTGCTCGCGGTCGTGTGGCTGTTTCTCCTGCGTTACGTGCCCAGTGATGCGGTCAGCGGTCCCGGCGGGTTCGTGCCCGGCCGCGACGATCTCGTGCGCGCCTTCGCCCCGCCGATCGCGTGGGCGCTGGTGTTCCTACTCGCTTTCGGCCTGCTGGGAGGGTGGATCCTCGCCGGACGGATGCTCGCTCCGCTGACCCGCATCACGAACGCCACGCGGGTGGCAGCGACTGGTTCGCTCTCGCACCGCATTGCGATGGAAGGCCGTGACGACGAGTTCCGCGAACTCGCCGACAGCTTCGACGCGATGCTCGAACGGCTCGAAGCACATGTCGCCGAACAGCAGAGATTCGCCGCGAACGCATCCCACGAGCTTCGAACACCCCTCGCGATCACGCAGACCCTCCTCGATGTCGCCCGCAACGATCCCGACCGGGACTGCGACGAACTCGTCGAACGCCTCCACGCGGTCAACTCCCGCGCGATCGACCTCACCGAGGCCTTGCTCCTGCTCAGCCGCGCCGACCAGCGATCCTTTGTCCGGGAGCAGGTCGACCTGTCCCTCCTGGCCGAACAGGCCGCCGAGACGCTCCTTCCTCTCGCCGAGAGGCACGGTGTCGCCATCGAGGCCGCGGGGGATATCACCCCCACCATCGGCTCCCACGCGCTCCTGCTGCAGATGACGACCAACCTCCTGCACAACGCCATCGTGCACAACCTGCCCGACCGCGGCACGGTGCGGGTCGACACCGCCACCGTCGCGGGGTTCGTCGTGCTCACGGTCGAGAACACCGGCGTCGCGCTCAGCCCACAGCTGGTGTCGACGCTCACCGAGCCGTTCCAGCGCGGCAGCGAACGCATCCGCGGTCATCATGCGGGTGTCGGCCTCGGTCTCGCGATCGTCAAGAGCATCGTTCAGGCTCACGACGGAACCCTCACTCTCACCCCTCGCCCGGACGGCGGGCTTCGAGTCACGGTACAACTCCCCGCGGCTCCGTGAGCGTTGCACTCGTGGCCAGAGGCACGATGACGGGGGTGGGGGAGCGGGAGGGATGTCGGCAGGACGCGATCTGCAGTATTTTGATGCGATCGCGAGCGGGGAGGAATCATGGCGGAACTGACGACCGACGATGTCTGGCGGGTGATCGAGAAGCAGAACTTCATGGTGGTCGGGATGGTGTCGGCACGTGGGCAGGCCCGCACCGCCGGCGTCATGCCGTACACAGCGGATCGCACACTTTGGTTCACGACGAACGACGACGAGTGGAAGGCCAGACACATCGCGCTCAACCCAGAAGTGTCAGTGACGGTCGCGATTCCGAAACGGGTACCGCTCATGCCGTGGATCAAGGTGCCCGCCGCCACGATCACGTTCTGCGGTGTCGCCGAGGTCCTTCCGGCGGCTCGGATGCCGGCCACGGTGCGGGATGCCCTCACGAAGGGGCTGGAGCTGAGTGAAGACGGGTCTCGTGGCACGCTGCTCGGCATCGGTGTCCGGCCGACCGGCGACTTCGTCACGTATGGCGTCGGGGTATCGGTCGTGAAGATGCGCGACACCGAGGCCGCGCGGGGGAGAGCGCCGAGCGGAGGCTAGCTCAGTACTCGCGCTTGATCACAAAGAAGGAGCCACGGATGACGCCTGCGAGCTTCGACTTCTGGCGGGCGAACTTGAAACGCGTCGCCAACTCCTCCGGTAACTCCATGCCGTCGGCCAGTTTGAATCCGACCGCTCGCTTTCCGCCCTCTTCGACGCTGTACATGACGTTGATCGACAACCCTGACTCGTAGAAGACGTAGGACATCCGCAGCCCATCGACCTCGAACTCGGTTGCTTCGAGGGGTCGGGAACCGATGACAATGTCGCGCTCGTCCCTGAGGATGCGGCTCACCCGCTCAATCACCTCCTGAGCCTCGGAGGCAGGGTGCACTGTGAACTCGTGGTCGTACTTGTTCCGGTAGTAGCGAGCCTCGTTGGCGCGCAGTCCGGCGAGCGCATCGGCGACCGGAGACGATTCCAGGCCGACGGTGGAAACGTTCTCGAAGTCAACGGCGTACGACATGCGGCCTCCCAGTCAGATGAGTCGGGATCAACGATAACGCGCGACGTGTTCGTGACCGATAGCTACCATCGGAGCATGGGGAGAACGGATCGAGCAAGCCTGCTGATTCACGCCGGCACCGACACGGTGTTCGCTGCGCTGACCAGCCCCGAGGCTCTCGTGCACTGGTTGCCCCCGAAAGGCATGCACGGCCGATTCGAGCGGTTCGACATGCGTGACGGTGGTTCCTACCGACTCGTGCTCACCTACGACGATGCGTCTGGCGCGCCAGGCAAGACGTCGGCAGATTCGGATGTGTCCGAGGTGCGCGTCACGCGGATCGTTCCGGGAGAGCGTGTGGTGCAGGAGGTCGACTTCGATTCGGACGATCCCTCGTTCCAGGGCACAATGCGGATGGAGTGGAGCCTCCACCGCGGGAGCGAAGGCACAACGGTCGAGTTCGAGGCGCAGGATGTCCCGGCAGGAGTTCGCGCGCGCGATCATGCAGAGGGCATGACGTCCTCGCTCGCGAATCTCGCAGCGTACCTCGACGCCTGACCGCTGCCCGGAACCGGACAGAAACGTCCCTCGAAAAACTTCGATCTCCCTCTTGCACGGTCGCTATTCAGTGTTACTATCTAGTGGTAGATAGCAACACCGAGTAGTGATTGGACGGGTTCATGGGCAAGCAGATGACCGAGATGCTCAAGGGCACTCTGGAGGGCATCGTCCTCGCGATTCTCGCCGTGCAGCCGGCATATGGCTACGACATCACGGCCCGTCTTCGCGACCAGGGTTTCTCCGAAATCGTGGAAGGCACCGTCTATGCGTTGCTGGTCAGAATCGAGCAGCGCGGCCTCGTCGACGTGGCGAAAGTCCCGTCCGAGAAGGGGCCGCCGCGCAAGGTCTACTCGTTGAACGCACAGGGCAGAGAGTCCCTCGAAGAGTTCTGGAGCACGTGGAGCTTTCTCGCAGAACGCATCGAACAGCTCCACCACAACATTGAAAACCCGCAGGAAGAAGGAGAGTAATCATGGCCGCAAAGTGGATCGAAGCCGTCACAGGCTCGCTCGAGCAGAAGAAGCAGTACAGGCAGTACAAGGCGCGCATCGCGGCTCTTCCCGAGCCGTACGGCACGGCTGCGAAGGCGTTCGAGCGGTACTTCATGTACTACGGCGGAATCACGGACGGTGACACCCTCGTCAGGATGCTCAGCGACTTCGCCGACCTCTGGGAGCGCGCAGCCATCGACGGAACACCGGTCCGCGCCATCGTCGGCGACGACCCTGTCGAGTTCGCCGAGGCGTTCACCCAGGCCTACGGCGGAACGCAATGGATCGACAAGGAGCGCGCTCGCCTGGAGAAGGCCATCGACACCGCGGCCGGAGACACCGGAAAGGAGACGAAAGAATGACCACCACCCATGCCCCTGCACCCGCGATCCGAGTGCAGGGCATCCAGAAGTCCTTCAAGGACGTACACGTGTTGCGGGGCGTCGACTTCGACGTGAAGCCGGGCAGCATCTTCGCTCTGCTCGGCTCCAACGGTGCAGGCAAGACCACCCTGGTGCGGATCCTGTCCACCCTGCTGAAAGCCGACGCGGGAACCGCCTCGGTCCACGGCTTCGACGTCGCGGGGAGTGCCGGCGACGTGCGCGAATCGATCAGCCTGACCGGCCAGTTCGCGGCGGTCGATGAGATTCTCAGCGGTCGGGAGAACCTCGTGTTGATCGCGAAGCTGCGTCACTTGAAGAACCCGGGAGCGATCGCCGACGACCTCCTCGCCCGTTTCTCGCTCACCGAAGCCGGCAGCCGGAAGGCATCGACGTATTCGGGCGGGATGCGCCGCCGGCTCGACATCGCGATGAGCCTGATCGGCAACCCGCCGATCATCTTCCTCGACGAACCGACCACGGGACTTGACCCCGAGGCGCGCATCGAAGTCTGGGAGACCGTCAAGCGCCTCGCCGCGCAGGGGACCACCGTGCTGCTCACAACGCAGTACCTCGATGAGGCCGAGCAACTCGCCGACCGCATCGCGATCCTGCACAAGGGCACGATCATCCAGAACGGGACGCTCAGCGAACTCAAGCAACTCCTCCCGCCTGCCACGGTCGAGTACGTCGAGAAACAGCCATCGCTCGAGGACGTGTTCCTCGCCCTCGTCGGGGACACCGACGAGACCGATACCGCCAGCGGCGACTCGGCCGACACCACGGCCACTGCACGAAAGGAATTCTGATGACCACCAACGTCCTCGGCGATACCAGCGTCCTGACCGGCCGCTCGCTGCGCCACATCCTCCGCAGCCCCGACACCATCATCACCACCGCGGTCACCCCGATCGCTCTGATGCTGCTGTTCGTGTATGTGTTCAGCGGGGCGATCAGTACAGGATCCGACGAGTCGTACGTCAACTACATGCTCCCGGGCATCCTGCTCATCACGATCGCGTCTGGAGTGGCGTACACCGCATACCGGCTGTTCCTCGACCTTCAGGGCGGCATCTTCGAACGCTTCCAGTCCATGCCGATCGCGAGGTCGAGCGTGCTCTGGGCGCACGTGCTCACCTCCCTGGTGGCGAACCTCGTCTCGATCGCTCTCGTCGTCGGCGTCGCGCTGCTCATGGGGTTCCGCACCGGAGCATCCGTCGTCGACTGGCTCGCGGTCATCGGCATCCTGGTCCTCTTCACCCTCGCACTGACCTGGATCGCTGTGATCGCCGGGCTCTCGGCGAAGACTGTGGACGGCGCGAGTGCGTTCAGCTATCCGCTGATCTTCCTGCCGTTCATCAGTTCCGCCTTCGTGCCCACCGAGTCGATGCCGGCCCCGGTAGCCTGGTTCGCCGAGAATCAGCCCGTGACCGCCATCGTGGATACCACCAGGGCCCTGTTCGCACAGGAACCCGTCGGTAGCGACATCTGGATCGCCCTCGCCTGGCTCGTCGGGATCCTTGTCGTCGCGTACGCCTTCGCGATCGGGATCTACCGTCGCAAGGTCAGCTGAGCCCGAGTGCCTACGCTCTCCATTCCGAACGGCGTCGCCCGCTCCCCGTACGGGAGGCGGGCGATGTCGTTGTTGGGAGGCGCCGCCAGGATCAAGCAGGATCGAAGCGATCATGGGTGCATGAGCGAGGTGACCGTGCGTCCGATGACGCAGAGTGAGTTCGATCACTGGCAGGGCGCGCTCGCCGAGGACTTCGCGGCCGAACAGGTCGCGGTCGGCCGCTGGGCGAAGGACGGGTCGGTTCAGCGCGCCCGCCATTCGAACGCGGAACTGCTCCCCCTGGGATTGAACACGCCGAGAATGCTCATTCTTTGGGGGATCGACTCGGACGGAGAGTCCGTCGGGCGTGCGTGGGTGGGCCTGGATCACCCGCGCGGAGCTCCGGATACGGGCTTCCTCTACGACATCGAAGTCGTCGAGGAGCGGCGGGGTGAAGGGCTCGGCCGCGGTTTGCTGGAGGCGGTGGAGCACGCGGCGCTCGAGGCCGGAGTGCATGCCCTGGAGTTGAACGTTTTCAGCACCAATGGTGTGGCCGTCGCGCTGTATGAATCGTCGGGGTACTCCGTCTCGACCCAGCAGATGCGAAAGACGCTCCGCTCCTAGGCGGCACACGGGCAGTCGCATCAGGTCAGACGCCGGGATGCTCCGGATCGATCAGATCCGAGTACTGCGGATTCCCGGTCATGTACGCGGCGACCACCCGGCAATGCACGGTGACGCGCAAGCCACGTTCCCGGATGTCATCGAGAGCGTCGGCAATGAGGTCGGCAGCGATGCCTCTCCCGCGGAACTCCGGAATGACCGTCGTCGTTTGAACGATGACCCGTCCATCGGCCTCGTCGTACCGAAGGCTCGCCAGCTCGCGACCGCCCATTGTGGCGGAGTACACGCGCTCGTCGGCGAGCCGGTGCACCTCGATCTCGGCTTCGGCATCCGCAGACGGCCGGTCGACCTCGCGAATGGCGTTCGACGTCACGTCGTCGATGAGCGCTGAGGTGCCCTCGTCGAGAAAGCCGGCGCCATCCGGGTAACCGGCAGCATCGGGATACTCGAATGCTCTCGGTTCATTCCCTGTATTCACGTCGTTCCTCCTTCTCGTCGGGACGGGTCGGCGGCGGGAGGGACCAGCCGCAGTCTGCTTGGCGCAACCTTGGGGAAGGCCGCCTGAAACCCAGTGCTCCCGCTCTTACCTCGCGACTCGGCCGAGTCCCGTCACCAGCAATGACCGAACGCGCGTCCGGGTTGTGACATCACTGGCCGCAGGGGGCGCGTTCCGACGTCGTCACTGCGAGCCACACCTGTTCAACTCAGGTAGGCGTCGACCATGACGGGGCCGCGGATGTCACGGAACGTGTCGAGCAGGCGCTTGAGGCCCCGCGGATTCATCGACGTCAGTTGCAGATCGTATGGCCCGAGCTTCTCGAGTTTGCCGGTGCGGATCCGCACGACCTCCCAGTGAGCCGAACGCAGAATCCGGTCCTTCCGCCGGTCTCCGTCCTCCCGTTTGCCTACGTGTTCGAGACCGTGACGGCCGGTGCTGTCGTATTCGACTGCGATCCGCAGTTCGGGTAGGAGGATGTCTGGCCACACCTCGAGATGGTCGAAGAATGGCCGGGCCACGCGGACGGCGTTCAGGCCGGGTGAGACGCTGAGGCGTGCGAAAAGATCCATCCTCAGCTGTGCCTCGACGGCGGATGCCGGTCGGGGCGCGCATGCGCTGGCGAACGGTTCACCTGTTGGCAGCATCGGTGTTTTCGGACACAGGATTCGTGGCGACTTTGCAATGCGGGGCGAGGAGCTGGACCCAGCGGGACGTGCGGGCCGCGGTTGTGCCAGCGCCGCGCATTCCGGGCACCAGGCCGAACGGCGACGTTCGCGGCCGGGGCGGGAGCGTTGTTCGGCCGGCGTGGCGACGAACGTGTGCCCGGCATTGCATGTCCAGAGGAGGAAGACGTCGGCGGCAGGCGGAATCTGGGTCAGCATGATGCCGGAATTCCGATCCGGATAGTACTGCCTGATCAGCGTCGGGTACGGCGCCCACGCCTCACGGTACGTGCCGATCGGGTAGGGCACATCGTTCCCGCGTGAGAACTGGCGGCGTGCCCACCAGTCCTCGATCCTCTCCGCCATTCAGGCACGGTAACAGGGGCGTCAGACACCCGCCGGCCGCGGCGTGGTGTCTTTTCAGCGCACCGACTTCCGCTCGTAGATCGTCATCGACCAGGCATAGCCGGCGACGGTGATCACGACGCACCAGCCGATCGCGAGGATCGGGCTCCAACCGAGCGGGGTGCCGAGCAGCAGGCCGCGAATCGCTTCGATGAACGGCGTGAACGGCTGATACTGCGCGAACCACTGCATCCATTCCGGCATCGATTCGGTCGGCACGAACCCACTGCTGAGGAAGGGCAGGAACGTCAGCAGGAGTGGCCAGTTGCTGGCCGTCTCGACCGACTTCGCCTGCATCCCCATCGCGACGCCGATCCAGCTGATCGCGAACGAAATGAGCACGAGCAGCCCGGCGGCGGCAAGCCACTCGAGCGGCCCTGCTGTCGTGCGGAAGCCGATCAGCAGGCCGACCCCGAGCACGAGAGCGACGGCGATGAAGGCCTGGATCGTATTGCCGAGTACGTGGCCGGCGAGTACGGCAGCCCGTGAGATCGCCATCGTCCGGAACCGAGCGGTGATCCCCTCGGTCATGTCCATCGCCACTGTTGTCGCCGTACCGCCGGCGCTGCCGGCGATGGTCAGCAACAGGATGCCCGGCATGATGTATTCGACGTAGGCTTCCCGCCCACCCGCCGGATCCGCGCCGGGCAATCCGGCGCCCAGAGTGCCACCGAACACGAACACGAAGAAGAGCAGGAGCACGACCGGACCCAGGATGGTGAACGCCGACAGGCCCGGGTAGCGAATCATGTGCAGCAGGTTGCGGCGCAGCATCGTGATCGCGTCGGCGACGATGTACGATCGTCGGCTGGTGCTCGACCCCGCGGTCGGGCGCTCGGCAGTGATGGTGGTCATGACTCGGTTCCCTTCGTGTCGACTCGGCCGGTAAGGGCGAAGAACACGTCGTCCAGGTCCGGAGTGTGGATGCTGAGGTCGTCGACCTCGACGTCGGCCGCATCGAGGCGGTCGAGGACGGTGCGTAGCGCTCGGACGCCGCCGTCGCTCGGAACACTGAGGGCGAGTCCGGCCTCGTCGCGGGTGGGGTCGTCCAGGAGCTGGGACGCGGAGTCGAGCGCCGCGGCATCCGCGAACCGGAGCCTGATGTGTCCACCTGGGACGAGGCGTTTGAGCTCATCCGGAGTGCCCTCGGCGACGATCCGCCCGCCGTCGAGCACAGCAATGCGGGTGGCGAGCTCGTCCGCCTCCTCGAGGTGCTGTGTGGTGAGCAGCACGGTCGTGCCATCCGCGACCAGGCTGCGCACGATGTCCCACATCGTGTGACGGCTGCGCGGGTCCAGGCCGGTTGTGGGCTCGTCGAGGAAGATCACGCTCGGGGTGGAGACCAGCGTCATTGCCAGGTCAAGCCGCCGCCGCATCCCGCCCGAGTAGGTTGCGAGTGGTTTTCGCGCCGCTTCCGTGAGGTCGAACTGCTCGAGAAGCTCGGCCACGCGCGTCTTCGAGCGTTTGGCTCCGAGGTGCCGCAACCGCGCCATGAGCTGGAGGTTCTCCTCGCCGCTGAGCAGACCGTCGACCGCTGAGAACTGGCCGGTGAGACCGATCGACGCGCGCGCACCATCCGGATCTCGCACCACGTCGCATCCGTTGACGAAAGCCGCTCCACCGTCGGGCCGAACGAGTGTGCTGAGGATGTGGACGGTCGTTGTCTTCCCCGCGCCGTTCGGGCCGAGGAGCGCGGTGACGGTGCCTGTGGCCACCGCGAGGTCGATGCCGTCGAGCACGAGCTTGTCGCCGTATGACTTGCGAAGCCCGCGAACATCGATTGCTGGAGTGTTCATGTGATTCGTTCCCTACTTTTCTGTCGGTTAGACCTCGGACGCAGGCTCCCTCGGCGCTGGGGTCGCGGGATCGCTGGCGCGATCCTCATTGCTCCACCGCGCGGGCGCGCTGAATGGTGATGTCGCCGTACTGGGTGCGTGCCCGCACAGCGACGGTCTCTTCGGACGCTCCGGGAGCGCGGTCGCCATCGAGCTGATTGCGCACATGTCCTTCCTTGGACGACAGGTCGAGCCAGGCTGGGACACCTGGCCGCACGCCGATCGTGACCTGACCGAATCCGCTTTCGACCTGGATGGATCCGCTTGAGACGTCTCGCAGCTGGATGCTGCCGTATGCGGTCTTCGCCTCGACGGAGGACAGTGACTTTGCGATCTCGAGGTCGCCGTATGAAAGCTTTGCTTCGAGGTCGCCGCCGGACTCGCCGATCAGGATCGAACCGTGAGAGGCTTTGAGGACCGCGTCGCCGGTGATGGTGCCGATCCGGATCTGGCCGTGGTCTGCCGTGATTTCGACGCCGCCGTCGGCCCGGCCGACCGTTGCGTTGCCGTGGGAGGCACGGAGCCACAGATCGCCGGTGGTGTCGACATCCACCGGGCCCATGGAACTCTTGATCCGGGTCGCGCCGAGGCGGCCGACGGTGCGGACACCACCGACCGAGATCTCCGCCGTGAGCCGCGAACCGGCGGGCAGCTCCACCGTCACGTCGACCGAGTCCGTCGGCCCGATCCAGCTGAGCCGCGCCTTCGGACCCGTGATGGTGAGCCGGTGACCGTCGAAGTCGACCCTCGTCTCCTCTGCGCCCCGGCGATCGACTGCCCTGCCAGGGTTGGTGGGGGAGACGGTGACGACCGTGTCAGGGCGGTCCCCGGCTCTGACATCGATCGCACCGACCGGCAGGTTGATGGCGAGGTCGATCGGCGTGGGGGTGGTGAATGTGGGCATGCTGGCGCTTCCCTTTCTCTGGGCGTGTTCGTCCGACCTCGCAGGTCCGCGTGGCTGATGGATGTTGTGGGTTGGGCGGTCTAGCGCGCCCAGCCTGCGAAATTGTCTCCGGTTCGCAACGTGCGCTGGGCCGCTCGTCGTTGCCTGGGCTGAAGCGCGGCAGCAACCGCACGGACCAGCCACGTGTTGACGGACAGCCCGTCAGCCGCAGCTGCATCGTCCACCCGCGTCTTGAGGGCGTCCGGCAGGCGAAGCGTCGTACGCGACGTGCTCGCGTCGTCGAGGTCGACGGATGCTACGGTCCGCTCGTCTGGGTCGGCTTCCGTGTTGGGCTGGCTGACGACGAATTCGACCTCTCGTCCACGCAGCCGCATGTCGACGGAGCCTGGAGCGAGGTCGCGGGTGATTTCGCCGACAGCGGCGGACAGAGCATCGAGCAACACGAGCCGGGTCGCGGCATCAAGGCCGGCGGCGAGTCGTTCTGCGACCGCGCGGGTCTCTTCGACACCGTTGTCTGCGGCATCCACCAACTGACGCTGCAGGTCGCTGACGTACTGTCCAAGTTCCATGGCACCATCGTGACACCACTATGGTGTCATGTCAAGCGGTCATGGTGTCACCGAGGGCTGCCGCCGGATTCGTCCCGTTCGTGGGACGCTTGAGCCATGGATCTGGAGGTGTCGCCCGCGCTCACGATTCCGGCGTCCGAGCTCGGCTGGAGGTTCTCCCGCTCGTCAGGGCCGGGTGGGCAGCATGTCAACACCTCGGACAGCCGGGTCGAACTGTTCTGGGATGTCGGTCGTTCCACCGCGCTGTCCGATGAACAGCGCCAGAGGATGCTCGCGCGTCTCGGACGCCGACTCGTCGGGGGAGTCGTCACCGTCGCCGCCTCCGAGGAACGGTCGCAGCTTCGCAATCGCGAGATCGCACGGCGCAAGCTCGCGGAGATCGCGAGCGCAGCGCTCGCACCTGACGGACCTCGTCGGCGTCCGACAAAACCCACGAGAGGATCGACGAGGCGGCACCTCGCCGCAAAACAACAGCGATCAGCGACCAAACAGCAGCGAAAGCGTCCGTCCGCCGAGTAACGAAGACCTAGCTGTCGCCCTTCCGCCTCACCATCTCGGTGATCCAGGCCGGCGCGAACGGCGAGGTACAGTTCGGCGGCGTTGGGTAGTCCTTGAGCACCTCGAGGCGTTCGCCGATGTCGAGGGCGCGGGCCCGATACTCCGGGTGCTCGATCCCGATCTGGGCGAGGCAGTGGTTCATCGCCCACTGCAGGCGATCCGGGGCATCCTTCATCTCCGCTTCGATCGTGTCGAGCAGACCGGGGAGGTCGAGGCCATCGGGGTCTTTTGCTACGCGTTCGGTGGTCAGGGCCCACCCGGCACTTGCCACAACAGGGTCGGGATCGGCGAACCAGATCACGCGCAGTTCCTCGGCGTGAGGATTCTTCTTCACCACGTAGTTGACGAGCCAGTCGTGCACCTTGGGCATGCGTGCCTCGCGCAGCATCGTGTCCAACCGGTCACGGTCGAACGCCTTCGGACGACAGATCAGAAGTGCCAGGAGCCTGGCAGCGGTGTCGCCGGTCGCCCACAGATCGAGCGCGAGGTCCTGCTGGGTCTTCAGCCGCTTGGCGACGGCGCGAAGCTTGCCGAGGTTGACCCCGTGGTCGTCCCCGTGCCGGGTATTCACCTCGCGGGCCTTCGGGTCGTCGAGTGCGGCCAGCTCGGCCATCACCTCGGGCACCGTGACCTCGGTCACCATCGTCTGCGCCATCTCAGCTCCTGTCGTGCATGTGGAAATCAGCCTACGACGAGAGCAGAGGGTGACGTCGCCTCTCCCGACGGGAACACGCCCGCCACAAGATCCTGCGCTGCGAGGTCGCCAGCGACACGTTCGTCGCATCTTCTGCGACGGGGACGGCTTTTTCGTAATCTCCATTCCCACCGTCACCGTTTGGTGGTGTACTGGCATCCAATCGGCAGGCGACCGCCTGCCCCTCATTGGTCCCGCTGTGGAGACTACGAATTGCCGATGGCTGGACCCCTCACTTGGAGGTACAGCTGTGCACAAGCCCCGCGCTCGCGCACTCGGTGTTTCACTGGGATGCGCGTTAGCTTTCACTCTTGTCGCCACTGCGGCAGTTCCTGCCGTCGCCGACGATCACCTGAACCTGCCCGGCGAGCCCGGTCTCACGCTGCCGATCAACGACAGTGAAGCCGGCGGCACCTACGATCAGGACTTCGACCGGGCGTACGCCGGAGCGACTCCTGACGGGACTCCCGTCTACATCTACGTTCCCGAAGGCACGCCATTGGATGGTTCGGCGCCAGCCGGCGTAGCCAGCCTCGATCCGGCATTCGACCACAATCCTGGCGACGAGTTCGTCCCCTGCGCTGACAACGCCGTAACGGACTTCGCGCTCACGCAGGCTCAGATCGATTACATGGGTGACCAGCTGTCCAGCCAGATCGTCGCTGTCGACGAGGAACACTTCGGCCCCATGGACGCGGCCGATCCTGCCGAGCCCGCCAGCGACTCACTCGTGATGGTGGTCTATAACGTGCAGGACACGAACTACTACGACTGTGCCGAGGACACGTACACAGCCGGGTACTTCGCTCCGGACTTCATCGATTCGGCCGGCATGAACGTCATCGTCATCGATGCCTTCGACTGGGCGAACCGGGTTGGGCCGAACGATGCTGAATGGCGTGACGACGACCCGGAGAACGACCAGCCCACGCTGTACGAGGGCGTGATCGCCCACGAGTTGGAGCATCTGCTGCACAACTACAGCGACCCGGGCGAGTTGTCCTGGGTGGACGAGGGTCTCGCCGACTTCGCGGTGTTCCTCAACGGCTACGACGTCGGAGGGTCGCACCTCAGCAATCATCAGGTGTTCTACGCGGAGACATCTCTCACCCGCTGGGGTGGAGGACTGGAGAATTACGGCGCCTCTTACACCTTCTTCCAGTACGTCTGGGAACAGGCCGGTGGCAACGGCGACGGCACGTACACCCCGGACCTTCAGAACGACACAGCCGGCGGTGACCTGCTGATCCAGCGGATCTTCGAGAACCAGGCGGATGGGATGGACGGAGTCCAGGCCGCGATCGACGAGTTCAATGCGGAGACCGGAGCGGACCTGCGCTCCGCGAAGACCCTGTTCCAGGACTGGGCAGTCGCCGTGTACCTCGACGACGAGGACTCAGCGCTGTTCGACATCAAGGCGGTCGACTTCGGCGATCCTGCATTCACTGACTGGACGATCGACATCGCGGACGACCAGTTCTGGGGCGACCGGGGAAACAACCAGGGCGCTCAGCCGTCACCCAAGTGGGACAACCGCGCAAACGGTCAGTCGCCGACTGCCCTGCCGTACGGTCTCCAGGTCGAGCGATTCCGTAACCCCGGTCCGACGGTGACGGTGGGTCTGGACGGCGAAGACAGCACCCAGGTCCCGCCGCACACCGGAGAGACTCACTGGTATGCCGGTTACGAGAGCCAGTCGGACAACATCCTCGACGTGGATGTGACGGGCACGGCCACGTCACTCGATTTCTGGACATGGCACTTCATCGAAGAGGGATGGGACTACGGATTCGTCGAGGCGCTCGTCGGCGGCGAATGGGTGACGGTCCCGCTCGTCGATGACGCCGGCACGGTCGTCACGAGCAACGAGGATCCGCACGGCGGGAACACGGAAGGCAACGGGCTCACCGGCACATCGGGCGGCGAGTACTTCGTCGACGAGCCTGCCTATGTGCACTACTCCGCTCAGCTGCCCGCCGACGCAACGGACGTGCGTTTCCGCTACTCAACGGACGCGGCCTATCTCGACACAGGATGGTTCGTCGACGATGTGCTCGTCAACGGCGCGGCAGCGACGGTGAGTTCTGCGGAGGGCGAATGGACCGAGACGACCGGACTCCAGAACAACAACTGGACGCTCCAGCTCGTCGCGTCCTGCGATCTCACACCGGGTGTTGCCTCGCCGTTCGAGATCAACGATGGCGCAGGCAACTACGTTTACCGGCTCGAAGGCGACGCGATCACGCAGCCCGGCTTCAACACGAAGTGTGCCAATGGTCCGAATCGCGATTTCGCGACCCTGGTGTCAAACCTGCCCACCGGTGACCTCCAGTTCCTCGACGCGGATTACGCGCTCACCGTGAAGAACACCGGGAACGGCAAGAAGAAATAGCTGACCGGCGCGGCTGGGATCTCCGCTTGCGGCGGTCCCAGCCGTGACGTCAGGCGCGGGCGGGCGCAGGACGCTGTCGCGCGTAGCCGCTCAGGCGGGGCAAGACCCGGATCACCCGGTTGACGAGCATGCCGGTCTTCCTCGAGATGACCGTCCGCAACTGGCGCACGACCACCCGGCTTCTCGCCCTGCTCGACGGTGAGATAAGTCAACCAGCTAAAAAAGGGTGCGCTTGCGGGATGCTGCTGCCATGATCTGAGGAAAGCATCCGTCACGTCGACGAACAGGGGAGACCGACAATGGCACGTCTGACAAAGCAGGAGAAGGCCGCGAAGGCGGCTCTTCACAAGGCGCAGAAGGCAATCGGCAAGGCGATCAAGGCGGCCAAGAAGGCTGACAAGAAGGCGAGAAAGAAGGCCGCCGAACTGGCACAGACGCTGGACAAGGGCCTGAAGAAGACGACTGTGCGCAAGCCGGGCAAGAGCAACAAGACAATCAGCGAGAGCAAGAAGGCGGTCACAGCGAAACCGGCCAAGAAGAAGGCTGCATCAGGAAAGGAAACGGCCACCCCCGCGTCACTCACAGTCGCGACATCTTCCGCGTCACCCACGATCGATGTGCCCACGGCATCTCCTGCCGCGTCGAAGCCCGCCGCGACTTCCGTGGCCACGAAGTCCGCACCAGTGACCACCGCGAAGCCAGCGGCGTCGAAGCCAGCGGCGTCGAAGCCAGCGGCGTCGAAGCCGGCGGCGCCCCGCGGACGACGAACTCGGTCGGCATCCGGACCGACCCTGGCGCAGCTGCGCCAGCAGGCGAAAACCGCGGGTCTTTCGGGCTACTCGAAACTGAACAAGTCAGACCTGGCCGCCCTCCTGGCCAGGAAGTAGGCGGTCTCCCTCCCGTTCACCTGCCGGTTACCCAGCTTGGCTAGCGTGGCCCGATGTGCCCGGTGACCTGTCTCTTGCGAAACCGTTCCCAACGACAGGGCGGAGCACTGTGACGGAGGTCGAATCCGGACAAGCAATCCTGCTGCGGGGCGAGCAGGCTGCGCCGGCGCGCACTCTGCTGGACATTCTGCGGGAGAGTACGGAACGGCATCCGGAAGCCTCTGCCATCGAGGACGCCACGGGCTCGCTGAGCTACCGCGAGCTGATGGCGCGCGTCGTGCAGGTGTCCGCTCGTCTGCTCGCAGAGGGAGTCCGCCGCGGTGACCGCGTCGGTATTAGGATGCCGTCGGGCTCGTCTGAGCTGTACATCTCCATCCTCGCCGTCCTCGCGGCCGGTGCCGCCTACGTCCCCGTCGACGCGGATGATCCTCAGGAGCGAGCCGACCTGGTGTTCGGTGACGCGGACGTCTGCGGGGTGATCACAGCAGACGGCATTTTTCAATCGACAAGGCGGACGTCCAGTGAGATCACCCGAGATCCGCTCTTCGATTCCCCGCCCGCTCACGCCAGTACACACAGCCATCCCGTGGTCGCTCCACCACGCCCCGAGGACGAGGCGTGGATCATCTTCACGTCCGGTTCGACCGGTCGGCCCAAGGGTGTCGCCGTCAGCCATCGATCCGCCGCAGCTTTTGTCGATGCCGAGTCACGGCTCTTTCTCCGTGCCGAGCCGCTCGGTCCAGGCGACAGGGTGATGGCAGGGCTGTCCGTCGCATTCGACGCCTCGTGCGAAGAGATGTGGCTGGCCTGGGCGCACGGCGCGTGCCTCGTGCCCGCACCGCGGGCGCTGGTGCGCACGGGCATGGATCTCGGACCATGGCTCACCGCGAGAGGCATCACCGTGGTATCGACGGTGCCGACCCTGGCAGCCTTGTGGCCGCAGGAGTCGCTCGAGAACGTTCGGTTGCTGATCTTCGGCGGGGAGGCGTGCCCCCCTGAACTCGCCGCACGGCTCGCCGTGGATGGACGCGAGGTGTGGAACACCTATGGGCCCACCGAGGCGACCGTCGTCGCGTGTGCTGCAGAACTCAACGGCAGCGGCCCTGTCCGGATCGGACTCCCGCTGGACGGCTGGGACCTCGCTGTCGTCGGAGCGGATGGGACGCCGGTGATCGAGGGCGACGTCGGGGAGCTCATCATCGGCGGCGTCGGGCTCGGTCGCTACCTCGACGCCGCGAAGGACGCCGAAAAGTACGCCCCGCACGAAGAACTGGGCTGGGACCGGGCCTATCGGAGCGGAGACCTCGTCAGATTCGAGCGGGAGGGACTCATCTTCCAGGGTCGTGTCGACGATCAGGTGAAGGTGGGCGGCCGGCGCATCGAATTGGGGGAGATCGAGGCAGCGCTGCAGGCGCTCGACGGCGTCGGGAGTGCGGCGGTCGCGGTGCGTGAGACACAGACCGGCAACCAGGTTCTCGTGGGCTATGTCGCCATGGCGAACGGTGCCCGCCTGGATCGCGGCCTCGCCCTCGCGCGCCTGCGCGAGGAGCTTCCTGCGGCACTCGTACCGTTGCTTGCCGAGGTTGAGCAACTGCCGACCCGTACCTCCGGCAAAGTGGACAAGAGTGCCCTGCCGTGGCCGTTGCCCGGTGTCGATCCCGATGGAGAGAAGTCGGGCCTCACTCCGATGCAGCTTCGACTGTCTGAGCAATGGCAGGCGGTCCTCGGTATTCCCGTTTCGGACGTCGACGCGAATTTCTTCGATCTCGGCGGCGGGTCCCTGGCGGCCGCGCAGCTGGTGAGTGCGATCCGACAGGATGACCCGAGTTTCACGGTAGCCGACATCTACTCGCATCCGCGTCTCGGGGCGATGGCCGACGAGCTGGAAGACCGGGTGCTTGAGACCCCGGAGGCCCTTCGCCCCTACCACCACGTGGCGCCGACTCCCCGTCGGATGCAGGCGCTCCAGACGGTACTGTCCATCCCTTTGCAGGTTCTGGCCGGGGTGCGCTGGCTGCTGTATGTGCTCGTGGCAGGGACCGTTCTGAGCTGGGTCGGCGGCTTCGACGTCCTGCCCACCGCACCTCTGTGGGCATTGGTCCCTGCGCTGATCATCTTCGCGACCCCGTTCGGTCGGATGGCCATCGCCGTCGTCGCAGCGCGGCTGTTGCTGGCCGGCGTGCGTCCCGGCGACTACCCGCGGGGAAGTGGCGTGCACCTCCGATTGTGGCTGGCTGAACAGGTCGCCGAGCAGGTCGGAGCAGTGAGTCTGTCAGGGGCGCCGTGGATCAGTTACTACGCGAGGGCACTGGGCGCGACGATCGGGCCGGATGTCGACCTGCACACCTTGCCGCCCGTCACGGGAATGTTGCGGATCGGCGGGGGAGCGGCGATCGAACCGGAGGTGGATCTCGCCGGGTACTGGATCGACGGCGACGTCGTGCGGATCGGTGAGATCCGGATCGGGTCGGACAGCACCATCGGGGCACGCAGCACGCTTCTTCCTGGCACGAAGATCGGCCGTGGCGCCGAGATCGCTCCCGGATCTGCCGTGTTCGGCAGGGTGCCCTCAGGACAACTGTGGTCCGGGTCGCCGGCGCAGCGCGTCGGCAAAGCCCGTGCCTGGTGGCCAGGAGAGCGGCCACCGCGCAAGACCCGGTGGCTGTCTGCGTATGCACTGTCCGCAATCGTCGTTGCGGCGCTTCCGGTCCTCTCGCTGCTGCCGGGGTTCGCGCTCATCGCAGTGGGTATCCGCTATTCCGCCTCGCTGGCCGAGGCAGCAGCGCGAGGCTTCGCCCTGCTGGTGCCGGCAACTTTGATCGCCGGCGTGGTCATGGCCGGAGTAGTGGTCGTTCTCGTGAGGGCGTTGGGCCTCGGTGTCCGCGAAGGCACGTATGCGGTGCGCAGCCGCACCGGGTGGCAGGTCTGGACCATCGAACGCTTGCTCGACATGAGCAGGACGCTGCTGTTCCCGCTGTATTCCAGCCTGTTCACTCCGGTCTGGCTGCGGATGCTCGGCGCGAAGGTGGGACGCGACGTCGAGGCATCCACCGTGCTTCTCGTCCCGTCGATGACGACAGTACGAGATGGGACGTTCCTTGCCGACGACACGATGATCGCCTCGTATGAGCTCGGTGGCGGATGGTTGCGGATCGCGGCGATCGACATCGGAAAGCGCGCATTCATCGGAAACTCCGGCATTGTGCCTGCCGGGCACAAAGTGCCGAAGGACGGCCTCATCGCCGTGCTGTCATCTGCTCCACCGAAGTCGAAGCCGGGTTCCTCATGGCTGGGATCTCCGGCGGTGCGGTTGCGTCGTACCGTGGCTGCCGCGGATGACAGCCTCACCTTCAACCCACCGGCCCGGCTGCGGCTCGCCCGCGGCCTGTGGGAGCTCGCCCGCATCGTCCCGGTCCTCGTCACGGCTGCCATCGGTCTGGCGGTGCTCTTCGCCATCGCCGCCCTCGTGGCGCTGACGAACATCTGGCTTGGGGTCGTACTGAGCGGCGTCGTGATGATTCTCGCGGGTGCTGCAGCGGCCGGGTTCACCACGGCGGCGAAATGGGCGCTGGTCGGTCGTATGAAGGCCGTCGAGCACCCGCTGTGGTCCTCGTTCGTCTGGCGTACTGAGGTCTCCGACGTTTTCGTCGAGATGGTCGCCGCACCGTGGTTTGCAAATGCGGCATCGGGTACGCCCGCCCTCGTCTGGTGGCTGCGGAGCATGGGAACGACGATCGGACGGGGAGTGTGGTGCGAGACGTACTGGCTGCCCGAACCGGATCTGGCGACTCTGGCCGACGGCGCCACAGTGAATCGGGGCTGCGTTGTGCAGACCCACCTCTTTCATGATCGAATCATGAGCATGGACACCGTCACACTCGACGCAGGCGCAACCCTCGGCCCGCACAGCGTCATCCTCCCGGCCGCGCGGATCGGGGCGCACGCCACCGTTGGCCCTGCGTCGCTTGTCATGCGGGGAGAGGTCGTCCCAGTCGGCAGTCGCTGGAGTGGCAACCCGATCGGCCCGTGGCGGGACGTGACCACACGGAACTACCATGCGGATGGAACGCGATGACAATGACATCCGTCGGCGCACGAACTGCTGGTGATCGATATGCGCCGACGAGTGGCAATGGCGGCTATCACGTCGAGCACTATGCCCTCGATCTGCAGTACAGGATGGCAACGAATCGGCTCTCGGCTGTTGCGACGATCACTGCCGTCAGCGAGCAGGAGCTCAGCCGGTTCTCGCTCGATCTGAGTCGCCTCCAGGCGTCCCGCGTGTCGGTGGACGGTCGGCGGGCGATCAGGACCCAGTCCAATGGGAAGCTGAGTGTGGTGCCGGCGACGCCGATCGCTGCCGGCGCCACGTTCACCGTGATCGTCGAATACTCCGGGTCGCCTGCGCCGCGTCGGAGCAAATGGGGGCTGGTGGGGTGGGAAGAGCTCGACGACGGCGTGATCGTGGCGTCCCAGCCCAACGGCGCGCCCACGTGGTTCCCGTGTAATGATCATCCGGCCGACCGGGCGACGTACAGCATCCGGGTCTCGACCGAGCAGGCGTACACGGTGCTCTGCAACGGTGTCCTCACCAGCCACACCGTGGCATCCGGTCGCGGAACCTGGCTGTATGAGCAGGTCGAACCCACCTCCACATACCTGGCCACCGTGCAGATCGGCCGGTATACGGTCGAAGAGATCGATCTCGATCCGGTTGCCGGGCTCCTCGCGTACCCAAAGAGACTGCAAGGGCGTGTTCGTGCCGATTTCGCCCTGCTGCCCGGAATGATGCGCTACTTCGAGGGCGTCTTCGGCACCTACCCCTTCGGCGGCTACACCGCGGTCGTCACCCCGGACGAACTCGAGATTCCTCTGGAAGCGCAGTCGATGGCGATTTTCGGGGCCAACCATGTCGACGGGCACGGCGGCGAAGAGCGTCTGCTCGCACACGAGCTCGCTCACCAGTGGTTCGGCAACGGCGTGGGGCTCGCCGCGTGGCAGCACATTTGGCTGAATGAGGGCTTCGCCTGCTACGCCGAATGGCTCTGGTCCGAGCATTCAGGCAAGGAAACAACGGATGCCCTCGCCCGCTGCTACTACGGGCAGCTCCGCATCAGGCCGCAGGACATTCTTCTCGGAGATCCGGGACCGGCAGACATGTTCGACGATCGAATCTACAAGCGGGGAGCGCTCACTCTCCATGCACTCCGCCGGACGATTGGTGACGAACATTTCTTCGCGTTGCTCCGGGACTGGACGTCACGGGACCGCAGCGCCACGGTGACGACTGACGACTTCCGCTCCCACGCTGATCGCTTCAGCGCTGTTCCGCTCGACTCCCTGTTCGACGCCTGGCTGTTCACTCCCGCCCTGCCACCCTTCCCGGTCGCGGCGCAGGCGCCAGGGCGGCGCTGACGACGAACCGAGGGTCGATGTCAGGCTCGATGAGGCGGTACTGAACCCCATCCAGCTCGGCCAGGTCGCCATCGACCTCGACCAGTTGCGGATCCATCCGGAGGCCACGTCCATCTGCTTTGAGCACCGCCTCGACCCGAGTCCAATGTCGAAGCGGATCCTCGGTCTCGCCGGCGATCCGCTGGATCGCGAGTAGCCGGTCCGTGCTGCTGTTTGCGGGCTCGATGTCGATGCCGATCCGGCGCCCGTGGCTCGTCGCGACAACCACCATCCCTGCGCAACCCGAGACACTCACGGAGAGTGCGCGGGAAGCATCGTTCGGGCCGGTCGTGATCGGTCGACCGTGCGCGCCACCGCAGTCGGAGCACAGCGCCGTGATCGTCACCTCTGCAGCGCTCACACCCGAACGTTCGGCCACCAGTTCGCGGAGTAGCAGCCGTCCCCACAGCAAGCGACTCCGGGCCTGTTCCGATACCGTCGTGGCGAATCTGGTCCGTTCGTCGACCGAGAGAAGCGCGATCGCCTCCGCTTCACGGTCAGCGAGGGAGTCTGGCGGCGCCCAGCGCAACACTGTGTCGTCGTCGAACTCGAGTGTGCCCATCGAGCGGTCCCGGCTATCCGCCGGCTGTGGCAGAACTCTTGAGGCGCTTCTTCGCTGCTCGTTCGGTGAGGATGAGGACGTAGTCGCGGACCGGACGACTTGCGAGGTTGTCGAACTCTTCGCGAACCACCGTTTCGATCTCATCCGGTGGCCGATCCGCGAACTTCTGCTCGAGCTCACCGATGACCTGACGGATGATCTCTTCGTTGTCGAGTTCTGTCGTCATCTGCTCAGTCTCGGCTCACAAGGGGCGCGGGTCAAGAGAACATCTGATGAACGCCGCCGTCGTCCCACTCGATCGATTCTGGCGCTTGCGCGAGCACCGGTCACGCGCCAGGCGGGCGATACCCGATCTCGTTCGCTTTGCGCAGTGCGTCGAGTGTTTCGTCGACGGTCAGGAGCACCGTCGTCTCCATGGAACTCATCGCTCCGCCGCCGTTGATCGCCAGGGCGACCGCAGCCATCGACGCGTTGTCCGGGGCTTCCCAGAGCGTGTAGCCGTCGTGATCGCCGAACGCGTACCAGAATCCGTGGAGCTTCCCGCCGACCGATTCGACGTACGTCTCGGCAGCCTTCCGGCGGTCCTCCGGATTGCCGGTCAACCTCGCCCACGTCTGGGGGGTGTAACTGAACTTCGTCAGATAGAGAGGCATCGTCTCGTCCTTTCGGTCACGTCCGTCACTGCTGATGCCCATCAGGATGGCCTTGTGAGGTCCGACATACAACCGGGTGGGGGCTCACTCTTCGATCGCTCCGCCGAAAGTGCGCAGATATTCACGGAACGTGGTCCCGTGTGCGTCCCGAGCCGCGAGGTACTCGGTAAATCGCGCCTGAGTCCTGAACGAGGTCCCGGCAGTCATCAGGGCTGCCTGGCGTCGTTCGGTGTCGCGGATGCCGCGGGCCACGTCGGCGATGTCCGCTGCACGGTCTACGGGCAGGAACAGGACGCCATCGTCGTCGCCGAGCACGAAGTCCTCCCCGGTCACGATTTGGTCGCCGACCCGGGCGGACACGAGAGCATCCGCATCCTGTGCGTCGAGGCGTTGCGGACCGGCGGGAAGCGCACCCTGGCTGAACACCGGCAACCGGATGGTGAGAAGTTCGGGGGTATCGCGGTGCAGGCCCCAGATCACGATGCCGGCGAGGCCCGCTCTGCTTACCTCACGTGTGATCAGGTCGCCGACGCAGGCTTCGTCAGTGCGAGCGGCGTTGTCGACGACAAGCACGTCGCCGGGGTGCGCGTGCTCGACGGCTTCGAGGAAGACATCGACGCTTCCGAAATGACGGGCAGGGCGCGCGCGGCCGACAAGGTGCACGCCGCTCCACAACGGTCGAACGTCCACCGGCGCGCAACGGATCGGGATGCCCAGTCTCAGGCAGGCGTCGGCCACGTGCGGCGTTGTCAGGTCGAGGTACGTTGTCTGCAGGTCGGCGGCATCCATTGCGGGGTCCTTTCAATCGAACCGGGAGAGAGTCGGCCAGGTGTCTGCGACAGGTGTCATCAGATCGTCGACGACACCGGGGAGACGGGTTTCCGCATCGACACGAGCGGAATGTCGTGCAGGGGGTCGGTCTCCCAGTTCGCAGTGAACGTGGAACTCGACCGGTCGAGAACGAGGTGCAATCGGTGGGGCGTCTCGATGAAGATGACGTCGACCGCCAGGCGTCCTGCTGGATCCCATGCGGCACTGGCGACCGTCGCGTCGCTTGCCGTCCATTCGCCGAGGCCGGCCGTGACCTCGAGGGTGCTGTCACCCTGCCTGAGTGACAGATCCCAACCGGATCCGCCTGTGTGTGCATTGACATCGAGGCGTGTGAGGTCCGGCAGGACCCTGCCGGGTGTCCTGATGAACGAACCATCGACCATCCAGTCACCGGTCGCGTTGCCGCTGAGCGGGGCAATGCTGAGGGATGCCAGCTGCGCGGCGAGCGCGGCGTCCGCCTCGGCGCTCCCGGTGCCGTCTCCCTGCCTGCCGACCGCGGGGAGCAGGTGTTCCCACGCCAGGTTGAGGACGCCCTGCATGTCATCGCTTTGACCGGTCATCGCCAGGACGATCCCGTGTTCAGGCAGGATCACGCAGAACTGACCGTAGGCACCGTCACCGCGGTACCCGTGCCTGGCCATCCAGAACTGGAAGCCGTAACCCTGCTCCCAGTCGGATGCGGGATCGGAGCCGTTGGAGACATGCGACCGGGTCGCCTCATCGACCCACGCGGACGGAAGGAGCTGGCGGCCATCCCACTCTCCGCGCTGCAGGTAGAGCTGCCCGAGCAACGCGATCGCCTCGGTCTGCGCGTGCAGCCCGCTGAACCCCAGCTCGTTTCCGGACGGGTGACGGATCCACCCGACGTCACCGATGCCCAGCGGATCGAACAACCGTGGTCTCAGGAATTCGGTCAAAGATTGACCGGACGCACGCTGCACGATTGCGGCGGCCGCGTAGGTGCAGGGCTGGTTGTAGGCGAAGACGGTTCCGGGTTCCTCGTCGGGAGGAAGCAGCAGGAAGCCGCGAACGAGGTCGACCGGGTCGATGGCGTCTGCCCGGTCGACGGTCTCCTCGCGGTGCCCGCTCGCCATGGCGAGTACGTGCCGCACCAGCATCCGACGGCTTCGCGGGTCTGTGATCTCGTCGTCGAGCTCCGGGAAGTGGCTGAGAACGGTGTCGTCGAGAGACAGCAGTCCCTCATCGACTGCGAGACCGACGGCGGTGGAGGTGAAACTCTTGCTCAGCGAGTAGAGCAGATGCACGCGGTCGGCGGAATACGGTGCCCACCAGCCCTCCGCGAGAACCTCGCCGTCGCGCAGAAGCATCAGGCTGTGCGGCTCGATCAGGGGAGTGGCCTCGAGCGCTGTGATGAAGGAGGTGATTCCTGCGGCATCGACGGCGTGGGCGGATGGCGTGCTTCTCGGCAGTGAGCGGCTCATCGTCCCATGCTAGGCCGAGGGGATGCCTCAGCGGTGTCTGGTCCGAGCGCCAGGTCCAGCGCGTCGCGCCGGGACATCGCGCGACCACGAGTGCGCCCTGCCTCAAACGCCGCTGCTCCTTCTGAGGCGATCACCTGTTCCACGAACGGTTGGAACGTGATGTACGACCGCTGCTCGATCATTCCCGTGCGTTTTCGAGCGGTTTCCGCCGCGCCGAGCAGCACCCCGGCGCGTTCGACGTCACCCCTCACCGCCGCACAGACAGCCAATCCCTCCAGCCCGTAGCCGACGCCGTCCTCGTTGCCCATCTGCAGAGCGAGACCCAGATGCCGGACGAACAATTCAGGCCGCGCTTCGCCGAGCGCTAGTCGCGCCCAGCCCGCGTTCGTGAGCGTGATGCTCTCGACGAAGAGGTCACCGTTGCGCGCGGCGTCCGCAATGACCGCATCGAAGATCGCCAGCGCCTCGGAAGCGCGCCCGCGGAAGAGCTCCACGCTGCCGAGGGCGCCGCGGAACAGGTCCCGGAACGTCTGGTGATCGCGGGCAAGATCGATCGCCCGGCGGACGGATTGCTCGGCGCGGTCGAGATCCGGCGGAGACAACGCGGTGCAGGCGATGGACAGCACGGTGAGCGCGCATGCCTCCCCGAAGTCGTCTCCCGCGTCATGGAACAGCCTGACGCTCGTCTCGACGGGAGCCGGGTCGACTGACGTGCCCGGCTGGGAGAGTGCCACCCAGGAGGAGAAAGCCAGGGCGATCGCGCGGGTCCGATCGGTCAGCGGCACCCCGGCTTCGAGAACGTCCACCATCCACGCCCGAGCCTCTGGCAGTAGTGTGCGGATCCACCAGTACAGGAGCAGGCGCCACACGGCATCGGCGATGACGTCCACTTCTCCGAGCGCAATGAGGTGTCGGTACCCGGCCCGCAGGTTCTCCCGTTCCGCCTCGAGCCTGCTCAGCGCGGTCAGCTGCGTGGAGCCGCCCAGCAAAGGCTCGATCTCATCGGCGAGGCGGACGTAGTGATCGGCGTGAGCTCGCCGGGCACCCGCGGCATCCACGCTGTCACCGAAGCGCGCTGCCGCGATCTCCCTCACAGGGGCGAGCATCGAGAAATAGGGGAGTCCGTGAACGTCGTGCTGGCGCACGAGGCTGCCGTCGACGAGCTCCAGGACTGTCCCTAGCACGTCCGTCGCCCATGGAGCGTCGGCGGCGACGGCTTCGACGGCGTCGAAGCTGAAATCGCCGACGAACACACCGAGCCGCGTGAACATGGCCTGGGCATCCGCGCTGAGCAGGTCGATGCTCCACTCCACTGTCGCCCGGATGGTGCGCTGTCGCTCCGGAACGTCTCGCGCTCCCGTCACCAGCAGTGGAAGCACCTGGTCGAGCTTCAAGAGCATCGCCGCAGGCGTGAGGGCGCGGATGCGTGCTGCCGCGAGTTCGATGGCCAGCGGCACGCCTTCGAGTGCGAGGCAGATGCGAGCGATGTCCTCGGCATTCGACTCAGTCAGGTCGAATCGCGGGTCGGCGGCCCGTGCACGTTCGCGGAACAGCTGGACGGCTGATGACTCGAGGATCTCCGTCACGGATGCCGTCGCGGCGTCAGCGGGCAGGCTCAATGGTTCGACATCGAAGACGTGCTCTCCGCGCACCCTGAGCCTCGAGCGGCTGGTCACGAGGAACGTCGCGCCCGGCAGATCAGTGATGAGTCCTGAGATGCCAGGAGCAGCCGCGATGACCTGCTCGAAGTTGTCGAGCACGATGAGATCGTGGCGGCCTGTGCGGGCAATCGCGAGCAGCTCCGCAATCGCACGGTCGCCTTCGCGCACGCCCAGCTCCCGCGCGATCGCGGGAAGAACGCCGTCGGCGTCGAGCACGTGCTCCAGGGGGACGAACGTCACGCGGTCGAAGTGTTCCTGGGCGAGCCTCGCGACCTCGATGGCGAGGCGGCTCTTGCCGATCCCGCCAGGACCGGCGAGCGTGACCAGCCGTCGACCATCTTCGCTGAGCCAGTCGAGGAGCGTCGCGACTTCCTGTTCCCGGCCCACGACATCCGTGAACGGAGCGGGCACGTGGCCCGAAAGCGTCTCTTCGGCCGGGGGCGTCGGCATGGTGAGCGGCCGCGAGCGGTCGAATCGCTCGGCGAGCAGCGTCGCCAGGTCGGCCTCGATGAGCTCGGCGAGTTCGTCTGCGGTCGAGAACGATTTGTAGGACGCCGTGTCGTCGTCACGGATTCGTGCCATCAAGGTATCCAGGCGCTTGTCGCGCTCTGCCGGCTGCTTGACATAGATGAGCTTCGGCATCTCCCGGGGCGCGAGGCGATACTCGTCCTCCAGTCCGGAGATCTCCTCGGTGGGAGCGATCCAGCCGTACTGCTGCCAGTAGATGCCGACGAACACGTCGCTCTGCTCCAGGTATGCACGGTACAGATCGCGCGGCGGGTGCGGTCGTGCGCCGAGTTCGAACATGACGGGGGCCAGCCGCAGCTGCTCGATCGCGGCCCTCGCCGATCGCCTTTCGGGTTCGAGTTCCCGGAGGGTCGAACTGACGAAGATCCGCAGGCGCTGGTCGGGAGTGCGGATGGCGGGCGCGTCGGCGGCGCTGTTCACGACGACCCGTCCGTCTCTCGGGTACATCCGCAGCGGCGCCACATGCTTGCCATTCTCCGGCCCGGCGCAGGCACTCGTCCAGCCCGGAATTGCCGGCGGCCGGCGGGGGTATATCGGACTGTGAAACCGGGCATTTTCCACCGCCGGCCGTTACGATCGCAAGATGCCCCCGCGTTCTCCTCTTCCACAACGACTCGGGCTCGACCCCGCGTGGATGCGGACCCCGGATCGCGATCCGTCCCGACCCGAGCCGTGGCCGACGATGGGCGCCTGGCTCGAGGACCGGTTGTCCGAGTTCATCGACGTGCCCGCGTTTTTGGCCGAGGAACGATTCGTCTACGAGGCCGGAACGCCTGCCGCTGCGAGCGACCCCTACCGGCCGCACACCTTTGTGTGGTTCCATCGCGACCTGCGCGAGGAAGCATCCGTGCCAGGACAGATCCACATCGTCCACCGCGACGAGCGGATCGTCGTGATAGACAAGCCGCCCTCCCTCTCGACCATTCCGCGAGGCCGACACGTCCAGCAGAGCGTCGTTGTGCGCCTGCGCGACGAACTGGGCCTGCCGGAGCTCTCGCCGCTCCACCGGCTCGACCGCGTGACATCCGGTCTCCTGATGCTGGCGACCGAGAAACGCTGGCGAGCGCCATATCAATCGATGTTCCAGCGCGGTGAGGTCGTCAAGACCTACCGCGCACTCGCGCCAGACCGTGCGGATCTCGAGTTCCCGATCACAGTGCGCAACCACCTGATCAAACAGCGCGGTCAGATGCAGGCCGACGTCGACCCTGATGCACCGGCCAACGCCGAGTCCGTGATCGACCGTGAGTCGGTACTCGGCGCGGATGCCATCTATCGCCTGACGCCCACGACCGGACGCACTCATCAGTTGCGGATGCACATGTGTGGACTCGGGATCCCGATCAGCGGCGACCCGCTGTATCCGGTCGTTCGTGGCATCGCTGTCGATGACTTCGCCCACCCGCTTCAGCTGCTTGCGAGCGACGTCGACTTCGTGGATCCCATTGACGGGTCCCAGCGCCAGTTCGAGAGTGTGCGCCGGCTCCCGCTGCAGAGTGAAGTAGACGGTTTCGCCACTGAACGACAGATCGCCGCGAGGAGTCGCGGGTGAGAGGATCGGAATGACTACGACAGACAGCGACCTCGCTGCCGAGCTCACCCGCCGACTCGGCCGGAAGCATCCAGTGGCCGCCGTGGCGACGATTTCCCCCTCCGGCACACGGACCGCCGTGGTCGGCGCTGCGACGGATGCCGGATTCGAGATCGGCTCCATCTCCAAAGGCATCACCGGCCTGCTGTACGTGGACGCGTGTTCGCGTGGCGAGCTGACACCGGAGACCACGCTGGGGGAGCTTCTGCCCCTCGGGGACAGCGCGGCCGGTTCTGTGACGCTCGGCTCGGTGAGCACCCACACCTCGGGTCTGCCCAGACTTCCACCGGACGCGCACGCCCTTCGGCGCACGCTGGAACTCTGGCGGCATGGCACCAACCCGTATGGCGAGTCCGTCGACGCCCTGATCGAGCAGACGAGGCGGGTGACCCTCTCGGCGCCGAAACCGCGATACTCGAACCTCGGGTTCGAGCTGCTCGGGCACGCGGTCGCCCAGGCAGCCGGCACGACATATCCTGAGCTGCTCGCCGACCGTCTGACCACCCCGCTGGGCCTGGAGTCGATGTACGCTCCTTCACGGCCAAGCGAGCTCGAGCCGACCGCGGTTGCGGGTGCGAGTAGGGGCGGTCGCGTGGTGGAACCGTGGACCGGCGCCGGAATCGCGCCTGCGGGCGGCATCCGATCGTCCATCGGAGATATGGCGCGCCTCGCCGGGTCTCTGCTCGACGGCAGTGCCCCGGGGGTCGGAGCTCTCGATCCTGTGTGTGACTTCTCCGGCGGCATGCGGATCGGCGCTGCCTGGCTGACGCTCGACCTCAGGGGCCGGCTGATCACCTGGCACAACGGAGGGACAGGGGGCTTCCGCAGCTACCTCGCGCTCGACCGGCGTGCGGGCACAGCTGTCGTCCTTCTCTCCGCCACGTCCCGCTCGGTTGACGGGCACGGTTTCCGGATGCTGCAGGCCCTCGGATAGCCGCGGTCAGGCAGGCAGTGGCGCGAATTCGTTCGCCTCGATTCGGCCGCCGACCGAGACGAGCGATGTCGACTCCGGGACCTCTCGCCACGCTCCGCGCAGGTCGCCGAGCGGTTCCGACACGATGAGGCGCGCATCGTCAGACAGCTGGTGCAGCACCGGATTGTCCGGGTACTGCAGCCTGAGCGTGGCCACGTCGTTGTTGTGGAACAGCGAACGCGATCTGCCCTCGCTGGAATACCGAAACGCCCAGGTGGATTCTCCGTCGGTCGTCGCAACGGTCATCTGGATGGGGAACTCGATCCCGTGCTTCCTCCCGGTCTCCTCGATGAAGCCGACAGCGCGGGCCACGGCCTTCTGAGGATCTTCCTTCAACCCGAAGGTGAGGGCGAGGAAGAAGAACGTCTCCGAATCCGTCGAACCCTCGATGTGCGGATAGAGCTCCGGGTCGACCGCCATGGTGAGGTCGCGTTTCACCTTCGGGAAATCGGTGATCGAACCATTGTGCATGAAGAGCCAGTTTCCGTTGCGGAACGGATGACAGTTGGTCTGCTGAACAGCAGACCCCGTGGATGCGCGGATGTGGGCGAAGACCCGGCCGGCTGATGCATGTCCGGACAGTTCCTGCAGGTTCCGGTCATTCCAGGCCGGTTCGATGCTGTGATAAATACCCGGGGTCTCCTGCGCGCCGTACCAGCCGACGCCGAAGCCGTCGCCGTTGACGGTTTCAGCGCCGAGCCGCGAGTGCCGGCTCTGAACCACGAGTGAGTTCGCGGGTTTATAGAGGAGATCTTCGAGAAGAACGGAGGAACCCGAATACGCAAGCCAACGACACATGACAACCTCGCTTTCGGGCCCAGTCCATACCCGGGGAATCGTGGGCGAATCATCCGCTCCGGGTGAGATCGGGTGCGGATGCCTCGTCGTTCGACTGAATGCCCATGGCGAGCCGGTGGTCACGACCTCCCACGTGTGGGGGTGACTTCCCTCCGCTCGACCGCTCGGGACAGCGCCATCGTCACGAGGCCGCCCAACAGCAGAGCCAGGCCGGTGGTCCCTGCGGGAAAGAGGTCGGCGCCGGTGTCAGGGAGGGTCTCGCCCTCGTCGGCAACACCGCCCGAGTCATCAGGGTTTGGTTCCGGTTCCGGGGGAGGGATGACGGCGCTCTCGGTGTTCGTGATGGTGCAGACGACGGACGCCCCTTCGTCGACGGTGACGACGTCACCGGTGACTGTGCCACCGTCACATTCCCACGCGCTGGCTTCATAGCCGGGCGGTCCGTCTGATTCGCTGAGGATGTAGTCGCCTGTGGGCACGGACTGCTCGGTGACGGCCTCGCTGTTGCCTGCACCGCTGATCGTGGCGGGCCCCGTTGCGGTAAGGGTCCAGTCGCCTGGGACCGCTGTTCCGTCGTCGTTGACGACGACCTTTTCCAACGTCAGGATCCCAGCCGACGGGGGGCCGCCGAACTCGGTGTTCGTGATGGTGCAGACGACGGACGCCCCTTCATCGACGGTGACGACGTCACCGGTGACTGTGCCACCGTCACATTCCCACGCGCTGGCTTCATAGCCGGGCGGTCCGTCTGATTCGCTGAGGATGTAGTCGCCCGTGGGCACGGACTGCTCGGTGACGGCCTCGCTGTTGCCTGCGCCGGTGATGGTGGTGGGCCCGGTGGCCGTGAGCGTCCAGTCCTGAGGTTCAGCCGTGCCGTCGTCGTTGACGACGACCTTTTCCAGAGTCAGCGTTCCTGTCGGTGTGTCAGGTGCCGAACTGCAGCTCACTTCGGTCGCGAAGGGGAGGGAGTGGATCTCCCGCGGCTGGGCGAGGACCGGCGGCGGCCCGTGGGTGAAGCTCGCGGCGATGACGTTTCCCTCGATGTTCTGGGTGACCGCCCAGGTGAGTGCGGCATTCGGAGCATAGAGCGTCCCTTCGATGGAGTCCCCTCCCGTCACCGTGATGCTGGTGGCGTCTGGGAAGTTCCAGAGGATGAACGGAGCCGCCCCCGAGGAGATACCGGCGAGGTTGGGTGTCGTCCCGTTGAACGACGATCCCGTCACGTTCACGACGAGGGGCGTTGCGGCGTTGGGAACGTTGAGGAAGGTGATCTCCGCGAGTGCGTCCAGGTCGCTGGCCGATATCTCGAGAACATTCGTGATTCCGGGAGTGAGGAGCAGCCGCCCACGGCTGCCGGGTGCGTATGGCGCCACGAGTGGCGCGCCCTGATCGTCGGTCAACGTCGCGTTCGTGACGCATCCGCCGAGGTCTGACGAGATCGTCCGGTAGAGCGAGAAGGCCCCGGGGATGTCTATGAGTGACGACGGCACGGGCGTGCCGATGGATGCGGGCGACTGGTTGGGAGTCGTGCCTTCGATGGACGGACTCGACTCGTAGGTCTGCCCAGGGCGGACGAGTCGATAGTTGACCGCCGCATTGTTCGAATCTCTGTTGAAGGCCGTGTATGTCGATGTGTCTGCGACCTTGGTGAAGCCGCCGTTGAGCACCCTCAGAATCGGCCCGGAGGTACCGGCAGGGAAGGAGACGCCGCCGCCCACGTACAGGAAGGTGGGAGCGGAATCACCCGGAGCAGTGAAGGTGGGTGCTGGGGTCGATCCGGCGCCGACGTTGTAGGTCGTGCCGAAGCCGAGGTCGCCTCCGAGAGCGAGGGTACCTTCCGCCTCGTCCGCGTTGATGAAGACGTCCCCTTCGACGAAGACGAGGAACCCGCTGTTGGCCGGGTGTCCGTTGAGCGGAACCCGAACCGGGTTCACAGGGAGAACGTCGGCGCTCGCCGGTATCGGTCCGCTGAACGACAGTGCCCCGACGACCACCGCGACGCCCAGCGTCGCAAAGGCGAATCGATGTCCCCTCCCGAATCCCATGCAGCGAGGTTGCCTGAATAAGCCCCAGATCGCAAGGGTTGCAGCGAATATCGGTGCGCTGCTCACGGGTGGGGAACGTCGCTCACGGCATCCGGGAGGGACGATTGGATGCGGTCCCGGGACTTCTCACCCGGTCCGGGGGACACCTCCGTCCGCTACGACAAGCACCATGGAGGAATTCGCGACCTCTGCCCGCCACCAGCCCTCGGCGTGACCGGCACCGTCGAACGGAGGAAGGTGTGAACGTCGTCATCGGCTTCGTCGTGGTGATCGTGGCCGTCGCGATCACGATCACGGCAATGCTTCTCGTGCGCAGGCGTGCCCCTGAGGGAAGTTACTTCAGCGACGGCGACCGTGCTTCGGGCGTATTCGGCGTCCTCGCCACCGGCTTTTCGGTGCTCCTTGGTTTCATCATCGTGATCGCTTTCCAGTCCTACGACGAGTCGCGATCGGGTGCCGAACAGGAGGCGACGATCATCCTGCAGCAGATGGAGACGGCTCAGTTCCTGCCCGCGGACACGGCAAAAGATCTCACGGGTGAGCTCATCTGCTACGCGCGCTCTGTCGTCGGGCCGCAGTGGGTGGCGCTCGAGAAAGGAGAACTCGGCGATTCCATCAATCCATGGGGTGCGCAGATGTTCCTGACGATTCAGGCAGCGGACCCTCAGACCCACGCCGAAGAGTCGGGGTACGACCGATGGATGGCGCAGACGGAGGAACGAGAATTGGCCCGTCTCGACCGGATCTACGCTGCGGACGGTCTCGTGCCGCTTCCCCTGTGGATCGTCCTCTTCACGATCTTCGTTGTCATCCTCGTCTACATGCTGTTCTTCGCCGATCCGGCCGAAGGCGCTGTGACACAGGGAATGTTGATGGGGAGTGTCACCCTGATCATGACGACGCTGCTCGTTCTCCTCGTCTTCTTCAACAACCCGCACGGGCCAGGGGTGGGCCAGCTACGCCCGACAGCAATGGAACGGACACTCCGGATCATCGACATCGAGCTCGACTTCCTCGGGCTCGACCTGAAACCACCATGTGACGACGATGGCAACGCGCGCTGACGAGGGCCCTCAGAAGGCCAGCCGTGCCGAGTTCCTTGTCACGATTCTGCTCGTGGTCGCCGCCGTCGCGACATCCTGGAGCAGCTACCAGGCGACGAGATGGAACGGAGAACAGGCCAAGGCGGCCGGCCGCACCAACGCGATCCGGATCGACGCAGCCCGGGCGGCGAGCCTGGGCGAGGCGCAAACAGAGATCGATGTCGCCACATTCATCGCGTGGGCCGACGCCGACAGGGGCGGTGATCCGGAGCTCGCCGCCTTCTACCTGGACCGCTTCCGGCCTGAATTCGCGGTGGCTTTCGACGCCTGGACGGCGGCGGAGCCGTTCACCGATTCGAGCGCCCCGAAGACGCCGTTCGAGATGCCTGAGTATCAGGTCGCGGCGCGGAACGAGGCGAGCCGGCTCGACGAGGCCGCAGAAAAATCGGCGACAGAGGTGCAGCGAAATATCCAAAGGGCCAGCAACTATGTGTTGACGGTCGTTCTCTACGCCGTTGTGCTGTTCTTTGCCGGCATCTCGACGAAGATGTCCAGTCGCCGCTTGCGGGTCGTCATGGTCGTGGGAGGGTTCATCGTGCTCGCAGGCGCGCTCGGCTGGGTCGCGACGTTCCCCATCAGTATCGGGCTCTGATGCGCGAGATCCCCGCTCGTCATAGCAGACGGCAATTCGGGTTCGGGAGGCGAGTCAGGGCTGTGTCCTGATCTCCGTGATCTCTATTCCCATGTCACCGAGCCGGGCCACGAGGCCCTGAAGGTCCGATTGATCCCGCACGAGACCAGACAGGACGGTGCTGGAAGGGGAGAGCTGGACGGCGTCGAATTCAGGGAACGCGGCCCGAATCGTGTCTGAGACAGCACAGGCGATGCGGATCTCGTATCGAGTAGGTCGCATACTTTCTCCCGCCGTCGGTGCGTCCAGCCGATGTCAAGCATGGCGCGGCCGCGGTGACCGGGTATCCCCCGTTCCGGGCGAATCGACTAGAGGAGGCCCTCCGCCAGCGCTGTCTCGACCGCAGCGGTCCTGCCCGAGACCCCGAGCTTCTGGTAGATCGCCCTGAGGTGGGTCTTCACCGTGTTGGGGCTCAACCGCTGTTTGACGGCGATGTCGGAGATGCTCTGATGGCGCGGCAACTCCCTGAGGATCTCTCGCTCCTTCTGCGTGAAGGCGACGCGTGCGACGAACTGTGCCTGGGGCTTGCGATCGCGCGCACGCTCGACGATCGACTCGGCGAAGTCGTCATACGAGCCGAGCCGCCCGAGGCGGGACTCGACGAGCTGCGCACCCCAGGCGCCGTCGGCGAGGAACGGTCGGCGTGCCTGCATCGGCTCGGCCGTTGCCAGCGCGCGGACGAGCCTCGCGTCGGCGATGGCCACCCGATCGGTCGCGTCCGCCCATTTCGCCAGGAGAAGCCAGCCGAGCACGGTCGACCCGTGATCCCAGGCGCGAGGCGTCCCGATCAGCAGTTGTTCGAGAGTCGGCTCGTGGGCGCTCAGGCGGCCACCCGAGCCGCTGTAAAGCGCAGCGGCGAGAGCGGCCTCGACGCTGTTCTCATCGAGGACGCCTGAAATGAAGTCGCGCGCCTCCCGTGCACGATAGCGGTCGTGCAGGCGCAAGGTCAGTGCCATGTATGTGAACGAGCACGATGCAAGGGTCAACGGGTTTCGCTGCCCGTACACCCGAAGAAGACGGTGGAGCTCATCCAGGTGGGCTCGTTCGTTCTCGCCGCCGTCCAGAAGGACGAGTAGCCGAAGTGCCGACGCTGGCACGGTCAGTCCGAGATCCCGATGTTCGTTGCCGGTGTGCAGGATGTCGTCGAGAAGCGTGACTTGCGGGTCGCTTCCTCCATCGAACTCCGCGGTCTCGATGGAGAGCTGGAGGCGGGCAGAGACGAGATCTGATGATCTCGCGTGGTTCTGGGCATCACCGACGATGAGGTCGCGGTAGGCAAGCGCTTCGGGCCAGCCGTTGATTTGCGTTGCGACCGCAGCTGTCACGTCCAGCAGGTTGAGATAGAGCCAGCGATAGCGGGACTCACGCGCGCTGGCCGCGGCCGACCTCAGGATCGAGACGGAGCGCTCCAGCTCCCCGAGCGCGCGGAGTGCCACGCCGCGCGCCAACGCGCAGAAGATGAGAGCGTCGAGTGCAGCATCCGAGACGAGGCGGCCGGGCACGGTCACACTTTCCTCGACGGCGTCGAGGTTCGCGAGTGCCACACGCGCGGTCTGCGGGTTCGCCCGGAGAACGAGGAGGGCCGCATGGACGAGACGGAGGTCGTCCCTGCTCGTCGACATGGCATCCCGAAGCGCAGCGAGTCGATAGTCGGCACGGACGCTGTCTGGCAGGTATGGCGCAGTGAGGACCAACTCGAGCAAGCGCGTCGCCACCGAGTGCAGGCCGTGCTCCGCGAGCACCTCCAGCGATCGCTTCACCTGCGCGGAGTAGCCCGAGAAGACGAGACCCATGCCCTCTCTGTCGAGGAAGTCGAGGAGATCGCGGGTCGCGTCGGAGCGAAGCAGGATCTCACATGCGGTGTCGACGCGATCATGTTGCCGGTACCACTCGGCCGCGACTCGCTGTGCGCGAGAGTACGCGTCGAGGTCGCGACGTCTACTCTCCGCACGCAGGTAGCTGAGAAGGACGGAGTGGTACGTGTAGACGTGCTCCACTTCGGTCGAGTGGCTGACGAGCGCTGTTCTCGACTCGAGCCGCTCCAGCATTGCACCCGCATCTGCGCGTCCGGTCAGCTCAACGGCGAGCGGAACGGTCAGGGTGTCTGTCGCTGATGTTGTCAACAGGAACTCGCGGGACTCGACCGAGACCTGACTGAGGACTTCGTTCACCAGATAGTCAGCGACCGCACGGTGGTCTCCGCCGAAATCGCCGGGCAATGACGCGACATCCTTGTCCCTCTTCAGCCAGCCCGCGAGAAGCACAAGCGCGGCAGACCACCCCTCGGTGCGCTCCTGGACGGTCTGGATCTCTGACTCGCCCAAGTGGATGCCGGTGGCTTCCAGGAACTCTGCCGTTTCCTCGTTGGTGAAGGCCAGGTCGGTTGTGCGAAGTTCCCGGGTCTCCGGGCACAGGGGGAGTCGGGCCAGGAGAGGTGGCGGATACCGGCCGGCGAGGACAATTTGCAGGCCATCGGGTCGCTCTCGGCACAACTCGACCAGCCATTCTGCGTCGGCCTGGCTGTGCAAACGGTGCAGGTCGTCGATCATGAGCGTGAGGGGAGCCATCGCTTCCCGAGGGCCGAAGTCCGCGGCGGTGAGCTGGTCGGTCGATCCGACTCCGGAACGATCGGCCATCCACCCTCCCCTGATGCAGGCGGACTTCACCAGCCAGGGCAGGGACGGGCGGGAGACACTCGGGGTGGCCAGTCCAACCCAGGCGACAGCACGATCGGTTGAGCGCAGTTCCTGTGCCCACAGCGCGAGAAGCGTGGTCTTTCCGGCGCCTGCCGTTGCCCACACCTCGGTGATCGGGGACGTTTCGGCAAGTGAGAGGCGCGGACGCGGTCGAACACTCGAGGCGACGCGCGGCGTGACCAGGAGCCGTCGTATCTCAGAACTTATCGATTCGGGATCTGACATGGTCCGCTCCTGACTGTGCTCCGCGACGGTCAGGCAAAAAAATTCTGTAAGCCGCCCCTGCAGGTCAGTTTAGGACTTTCGGTCAGATGCGCCACCTCACCCTTTTCGGGTGAGGTGACGCCCGTTTCCCTGAAATTCACCTCCAGATCCACGACGGTGGGCCGCCCGATTCGGGTGAAGAAGGTCCGCCGGGTCACCTCACCCGAGTCGGATGAGGCGACGTGCACCCGCCGTCGCCACTCTTGTTGGGCAGGGACAAGCAGCTCGCACAGAGTGTGTGCCGCATCGCTGGTGCCTCGTCGTCAACGGTCACATTCAATGAAAGGACAGATGATGGACATCTGGAACACACTCTGGGAATTCTTCTGGCTCTTCTTCTGGAGCTTCGCGTTCATCGCCTACCTCATGGCGATTTTCTCGGTCATCGGCGATCTTTTCCGCGACAGCTCAGTCAACGGCTGGGGTAAGGCGCTGTGGATCATCTTCCTGATCTTCCTGCCTTTCCTGACGGTTCTCGTCTACCTCATTGCGAGGGGGCAGGGCATGGCAGAGCGCAGTCAGCGGGATGCCGCGAATTCGCAGCGGGCGACGAACGAGTACATCCGCGAGGTCGCTGGTTCAAGTTCCGCGGATGAGATCGCGAAGGCGAAGGCGTTGCTCGACGCCGGCACCATCACGAACGATGAGTACTCCGCACTCAAAGCACGCGCGCTCAAGAGCTAGAGGTTCAGCCAAGCGCACAGAGCGGGCCCTGCGTCGTCGATCATCGGTGGCTCAGGGCCCGCTTCGTTTTCAGTATGGTTTCGTGCGCGTTCTCTAGAACCGGCTGAGACCATCGCCGAGGATGATGGCGCCGATGAGGAGCAGTACGACAGCGGTGACCGTGCGGGCGTGTCGCACGATCCACCGCTCGGCCTCCTGGAGACGGGGCCGCGTCGCTTCGGGGCGAGCGAGCGCGACGATCACAGGAGCAGCTACAGTACTCCCCCCAACGATCGAGAAAATGGCGAGGAGCACGACGATCTCAGGGTCGTTGAGCCTCGCAGTGCCGATGATCAACCCGGCCGCCGTCGACAGGAGCAGCGCCTTCGGACGAATGTTGAGAGCAAGGCCCAGGGCAAGGGCGGTAATCGGTCTGATCGTGCCGACGGCCCGCAGCCATCGGGGCATCCCGACACGGGAATCGGCTCCATCCCGCACGAGCAGCACGATGCCAGACGCGATGAACGCGAGGCCGATCACCGTGGACACGGTGGCGACCGTCGGCCCGCTGCCTAACACCGAGAAGGTCGGGAGCGCTTGCGCGCCGTATGCCAGCAGACCTGTCACCAGGAAGGATCCTGAGAGCAGGCCGATCAGAAAGAGGATCGCCGAGGCCGTCGATCGCGGCGCGAGCAGGATGGTGATCGACACCAGAATGGGCACCGTGCTGAGTGCGGCCGCGACCATCAAGGGGAGGAGCTGACCGATGACGCCGATCATGTTCCCTCCCGACTCGTCGCCGGTGGTGGTGGTGGTGGTGGTGCGCCGGCAGAAGGCGTCGCTCTTCTGGCACCTGTGACCAGTGGATCAGTACCTGTTGCCGAGCGCCTTCGCCTTCAATGCATCGAACTCTCCTGCTGAGATCACGCCCTTGTCCAGGAGCGCCTTGGCCTGGGCGATGTCCGCGGCGGGAGCGTCGGAGGCGCGCGGCGTGTAGTCGGGTTCGCTGACGATACCTCTGTCACGACCCTGGCG
This sequence comes from Mycetocola sp. Y719, assembly GCF_056713205.1. Classification (NCBI taxonomy): domain Bacteria; kingdom Bacillati; phylum Actinomycetota; class Actinomycetes; order Micrococcales; family Microbacteriaceae; genus Mycetocola; species Mycetocola sp. Y719. The sequence continues at coordinate 184,528 of NZ_JBWYGY010000001.1, forward strand.
GTCGGCCATTCCCGAACCACGGGCGATCAGGTAGATCAGCACGGTGAGGAACGGCACGAAGACCAGGAAGATGATCCAGACGGCCTTCAGCCAGCCGTTCAGGGAACCGTCCCTGAAGATGTCGATGAGCACGGAGACCAGGGCGATGAGGTACGTGACGAAGGCCACGCCCCAGAACGTGAGCCAGAACAGGGACCAGATGTTGTTCCAGATGGAATCCATGGGCGGGCCTCTCAGTCGAAAACGCTTGAGCCGAAGATATGCCCGCTGGCGTCGGTGTTGACCACCCGCAACGGGTGATACTCACCAACCGGCTGGCGCGCTGTGCTGTGGTTGAGCCCTCAGCCGGGCTCCGCGAATGCCAACCCGCGCGCGTTGAGATGCTCGGTGAGGATGCGCACGGCTTTCGGACCGACGCCGTGGAGCTGGAGAATCTGCGATGACGTGACGGCGGTGAGCTGGTCGAACCGGGTGTACCCGTGCACGGCCAGTTCTCGCCTGGCGGTCCTGCCGATCTCGCGTGGGAACTCCGTCGGAACCGCAGCGTCCTCAGTGGGCATGGTTCACGGCTCCTCCCTGTGACCAGGACCAGAGGGTCTGGTCGAGATGACTGTCACCTGCCCCATGGACGAGACGCGCGGAACACCCGTTGACGATGGACATCTGCGGCGGGACGTGCCCGCACTCGACGTCGGCGATGATCGGCAGATTCAGCGACGCCAGCGCGTCCAGGACCGCCTCGTCCTGGGTCAGCGTCGGTGCGTTCGGGGCCGAGGTGCGGCCGATCAGGATCGCGGACGCTCCATCGAAAAACCCTGCCAGACGCATTCCGTGCAAGGCTCGACAGATCAGGAACGCGTTCTCCTCAGACGCTTCGACATACACGAGAGTCGCCTCGTCCCCGTCCGCACCTCTAAGCCGCGCTGTGTCGCCGTATCGGGTGCCGGTGAGAGGCGCGACCGTCTCGATGCAACCGCCGATGAGTCGTCCGGTCACGTCGACCGGTCCTGTGCCGCAGTCCAGGCGCCGCCACGTTCCTGACCCGTTCCACGTGTGTTCGGTGAGTCCGGGGTTCGCGGTCCAGTCCTCCCACTCGCCTGCGTGATGCACGCCGGCGGGCGACTGCCGGATGACGGACCCACCCGGCGACGAAGCGACGTCGATCCACGACGCCAGGGACTCCGGCAGATCGAACGGGGTGTCCATCAGGTTCGGGCCGTGAATCGTGGCCCACCCCGACAGCAGTGTGAGCGGGACGAGAAGGGTGGAGATGTCTGAGTAACCGACGACCCACGTCGGCTCCGCCCGCCCGAGCGCCTCGAAGTCGAGGTGCGGCAGCAGGTCGATCGCCGTCTCGCCACCCCACGGGGGAATGACGAGCTCGATGCCAGGATCCAGGAGCATCCGCATCAATTCGGCTGCGCGTTCCTGAACGGTGGCGCTGATGTGTCCGTTACCGTCCATGCATGAACCGACCTCGACCCGGTAGCCGCGCGCTTCGAGCCACCGGACGGCGAAATCGAGCCGGCCGCGGTGCTCGGGGCCCACGCCGCTGGACGGCGAGGTGACCCCGATTCGCGCTTCGGGTGAAAGAGGGCGAGGGAAGCGGACAGTCATTGATCGGTGGCGGCCGACGGGGCTTCGGCAGGCTGGGGCGCCGGCGCCGGGGCCGTGCGGTCTTCCAGCATCCCGAGCAGCCAGCCGCCGGGGAGGAGGACGACGCCGATCGGAATGAGCAACGCCGAGAGGAACCACAGGATCGACAGGAGGTCGTTCTCGACCGGGGTGAATTCGCCGGTCGTCTGAGGCGGTTGCCACATCGACGCGTCAAGGGTCACGCCTGCGATGAGGGACACGATGCCCAGAACAATCGCAACACGAGAACTCAGATGTGGAGGCAGGCGCGGTTCATCGGCGGATGCCGCCGCCTCCGACGCGACGGGTGCCCTGACACGGTGGATCTGTCCCGCGACGATCGACGCCACCAGGAAGGCGGCGCCCAGAGGAAGAGCGATACCGCCGAGGGTGATCACGACCCAGACGAGCAGGCTCGCCGCCAGTTCCTGCCCGCCGAGAGCGAAGGCCGCGGTGACGACGAGGTTGCCGGTGAGCAGCCCGATGAGAGCGAGAACCGCTCCGAGCCACCAGCCGCGCCGGGGTGTCAGCCACACGGTGGTCATCCTTCGATCAGGTTGCTGATCAGGTCTGACTGGAGATTGGGCATGGCTCGAAGCTAGCGCAGTTCCTGCCGGGGCGAAATGGTGGAGATCAGCGGTCGGAGAGCGCCGGTGACAACCGGACCAGTCTGGCGGTGCTCGTCTCGTCGAGGTCGGCGACGGCGTCGCGGGACTTCACGAAGTCGGAGAACGAACGGAAGCCGAGCGCTTTCTCGCTGAACGACGGGTCCATCCGCTTCATCTGGGTCTTCACGTTGGAGCTGTGCAGCCAGTCGGCGTCGTCCTTTTCGTGGCCCAGGCGGAGGGCGCGTTCGAGCAGGCCGGTCGCGACCTCCTGCGGGTCTGGCTCAGGCTCGACGTCGTCATCGATGACCGGGTCGGGCGACTTGGCCCGACGCGACGCTCGTCTCCGTGCCGGCGCGACGGCAGAGTCAGGGTCGGAGAACACCGGGGCCACGGCCGCCGGGGCGTCCTTCGCCGGAGCATCCGTGGTCGCATCATCGGTGACCGGCTTCTTCGCGCGTGACGGCCGCGTGCTCGGGGCCTGTGCCCCGTCGGTCTTCGCCTGCGCCTTTTCAGTGACGGCTGGAGGAGCGATCGGCTTCACGCCAGGAAGGGCGTCGTATGTCGCGAATTCGTCGCACGCGGCGGCGAGCGAACGGCTCGTTGAGCCGGCGACCCCGATGCCGACGACGTACCGGCCGAGTCGCTTACAGCGCTGGGCGAGGGCGATGTAGTCAGAGTCGCCCGCGACGATGACCACGTGGGTGAGGTCGGGGAGCCGGAACATGTCCTCGACCGTGTCGACGGCCAGGCGGATGTCCGCACCGTTCTTCGCATACGCGGCAGCGGGGAAGAGCTGTACGAGGTCGACGGCACGGCTGACGAGCTGCCCGCGGTAGTCGGCGTTCACCTGGGCGGACCAGTCTGCGTACGCCCGGGTCAGGACGAGGGTCCCGAACGAAGAGGCGAAGTCGATGACCGCGCCGATGTCGACGGTGGCGCGTCCGAGTTTCTCGGCGATCTCGGGGTCGGCGTCGCGGTCCGAGGCGCTGAAGCCCCTCGCGCGATCGCGCATGAACTGGCCGCGTCCGTGCACCTGGTCATAGCGCGAGATCACGATGTTGTCGAAGTCGATGTAGACCGCGACGCGTGTGTCGACGGGTTCAGGCATGGGGGCTCTTCTCGCTGAGTGGTGTGCTCCCAGTCTGGCCTGTGCCCGGCGGACGCGCCAACAGCGGGCGGATGTCATCGGGCATCCTCCGCGTCTCTCATTCGTCTGACGAGGTCGCGAATCCACGATGGGCGGACAACAACTCGAGTTCCGGGCGGTTCGCCACTGAGCACTCGACTTCGTCGAGGACGTCCACCGCATGGTGATGATCGGGGGACACGACGGTTGCGCCGATCGCGGCGCGCCGGTGCAGGTCGAGGTGTCCGACTTCGGCAGAGCTCACGTCGAACCGTCGCCGAAGGTCCGCGATCAGGGGGCGGACGATCGAGCGTTTCTCCTTGAGCGAGTGCACGTCGCCCAGCAGGAGGTCGAATTCGATCCAGCCGATCCACATGTCCTCAGGATGCCACGCCGTCGACGAGAACGGCGCCCGAACGAAACCGTTCGGGCGCCATTCAGAGAATCGTGCTCAGTAGCGGGGTTTCCGCGCTGGCCTGTCGTCGCGCTTCGCGGGGCCGCCACGGTCCGGACGCATCTCGATGAGCTTGCCGCCGATGCGGGTTGCCGCGAGGCTGTTGAGGACATCATCCGACAGATTCGCTGGGAGTTCGACGAGCGAGAAGTCGGGGCGGATGTCGATGTGGCCGAAATCGTTCCGGCTCAGCCCGCCCTCGTTGGCGATCGCGCCGACGATCTGGCGCGGTTCCACCTTCTGGCGCTTGCCGACCGCGATCCGGTAGGTGGCGAAGGGTGAATCGCCGCTGCGAGGGCGGCGTTCGGGGCGGTCGCTCTTGGCGTCGCGTCCACCACGGTCGCTCCGGCCGCCGCGATCGTCGCGGGACTTCTCGCGTGATGCCGTCCTATCACGCTCGAATTCCTGCTCGCGGCGCTGGGCACGCTCGTCCTCAGCGGAGAGCAGCAGCGGGGAGTCGCCCTGCGCGACGACGGCGAGGGCGGCCGCGACGTCGACCTCAGGCACGTCGTGGTGCTCCATGTAGTGGCCGATGATGTCGCGGAAGCGACTGATCCGGTCTTCCTGGCCGAGGGCATCCGTGATCGCGTCGTCGAAGCGGGTCAGGCGGGTGGCGTTGACATCGTCGACGCTCGGGAGCTGCATCTGCGTCAGCGGCTGGCGGGTGGCCTTCTCGATCGCGGTGAGCAGGCGGCGTTCGCGCGGAGTGACGAAGCTGATCGCCGTTCCGCTGCGTCCGGCACGACCGGTGCGGCCGATGCGGTGCACGTAGGACTCGGTGTCGATCGGGATGTCGTAGTTGACGACGTGGCTGATCCGTTCGACGTCGAGACCACGGGCGGCGACATCGGTGGCCACGAGGATGTCGAGTTTGCCGGACTTCAGCTGGTTGACGGTGCGCTCACGCTGGGCCTGGACGACGTCACCGTTGATCGCGGCGGCCGAGTAGCCGCGGGCACGCAGCTTCTCGGCGAGGGTCTCGGTCTCGTTCTTCGTGCGGGTGAAGACGATCATGCCTTCGAAGTTCTCCACCTCGAGGATGCGGGTGAGGGCATCCACCTTCTGCGGGTAGGAGACGACGAGGTAACGCTGGGTCGTGTTCACCGAGGTCGTGGTCTTGTTCTTGACCGTGATCTCTTCGGGGTCGTGCAGGTACTTGGCCGAGATGCGACGGATCTGGGCGGGCATCGTCGCCGAGAACAGGGCGACCTGCTTGTCGTCCGGGGTGTCGGCGAGGATCGTCTCGACGTCTTCGGCGAAGCCCATCTTGAGCATTTCATCGGCCTCGTCGAGGACGAGGTACTTCAGCTCGGACAGATCGAGCGTGCCTTTGTCGAGGTGGTCCATGATGCGGCCGGGCGTGCCGACGACGACGTGGACCCCGCGGCGGAGGGCTGACAGCTGGACGCCGTAGCCCTGTCCACCGTAGACGGGCAGCACGTGGACGCCTTTCAGGTGTGAGGCGTACTTCTCGAACGCCTCGCAGACCTGGAGCGCGAGTTCGCGGGTCGGGGCGAGCACGAGTGCCTGCGGGGTCTTCTGGGAGAGGTCGAGGCGCGACAGAATCGGCAGCGCGAACGCCGCCGTTTTGCCCGTACCGGTCTGGGCGAGGCCGACGACATCGCGACCGGCGAGAAGCGGGGGGATGGTCGCTGCCTGGATCGCGGACGGTGTCTCGTATCCAACGTCCCGCAGTGCTTTGAGCACCGCGTCATCGAGCCCGAGCTCGGAAAAGGTCTGGCCGGCGGTTTTTTCGTCGCTGGGCGTGGTGGTTTCAGGGGAAGTCATAGGTCTAACGGTAGTCCTATGCGGATGTGCATCCGTTGTGGGGATGCCGCTGGCGGTGCTTCACGCCCCGGATCGATCTCAGTTCGGCTTCGACGCCTTGCCGTCGAGCCACAGCTCGTTCGAGCCGTCGCTATGCACACCGCTCGTTCCGACGTGCTTATCCGAGATGGTCGGACCGTTCTTCAGCACGTGGACGAAGGCCATCGCGTGTCCGCGCCCGAGGCCGTAGTCGTCCTTGAACCACTCGACGACAGCCGCGGCCTTGACCGGTGGCACATCGAGGCCGCGCTCACCCGCAATGGCGAGCAGCTGGCGCGGGGTCAGCCCCGTCTTCTCTTCGATGGTGTCCAGGTACGCCTGAAATGACATCCGTGCAACCTCGTTTCGTCTGCGTGTTCTCCTGCCTGATCAATCATGGCGAACGGAGAGGGTCCTCGGCCAGTCGTCTGACCCCCGGACTCTCGGCGCGTACTCAGGAATCCGGGAACAGCAGGGGCCGGACCCCTGTTCTCTTCAGCGTGCCCATGCCCGACAATGGACAGGGTTCAACACTGAGGAGGCCACACATGACCGGTACCACTGAAACCGCGATTCTCGCCGGCGGATGTTTCTGGGGAGCGCAGGAGCTTCTCCGCAAGCGCCCAGGAGTGATCTCGACCCGGGTCGGCTACTCCGGCGGGGAAACCCCCAACGCGACGTACCGCAACCACGGTAACCACGCCGAGGCCGTCGAGATCGTCTTCGACCCAGAGCAGATCTCCTACCGCGATGTGCTCGAGTTCTTCTTCCAGATCCACGACCCATCGACGATGAATCGCCAGGGCAACGACATCGGCGCCAGCTACCGCTCGGCGATCTTCTTCCTCAGCGACGAGCAGAAGCGCGTCGCGGAAGACACCATCGCGGATGTCGACGCGTCAGGACTCTGGCCGGGCAAGGTCGTCACCGAGGTCACTGCGGCCGGTCCGTTCTGGGAGGCCGAGGAGGAGCACCAGGACTACCTGGTGAAGTACCCGAACGGCTACACCTGCCACTTCGTGCGCCCGGGCTGGAAGCTGCCGCGTCGTGAGAACGTCGCCAGCTAGCGAAAAGCACAAACGAAACGCCTCCGAGATCATCGGGGGCGTTTCTTTCGTCACTGACCGCACGGGCGGTGCCGGCGTAGTCAGGAGATGAGCACGTACACGAACCCGCCGATGCCGACGATACCGATGACGACGCTCAGCCAGAGGAGGAACCCAGGGATGCCCGCACGCGCCGGCCAGGTCGGGATGTGATTGCTCATGATCCCAGCCTACGGCGAACGCGCGCGGTGCCGCCAGATCGTGTCAGCGTGAGACCGAACTCTCCGCGAGGATTCCGTCGATCTGTCCCATCGCCTGGGTCATTCCCTCGATCATGCCCATCTCGGACATCTGCTGGAGCTGCTCGGCGCTTGTGAACCTGGTGACCGAAATCATCCGGGTCACGCCGGCATCCTGCTCGAAGGTGACGACGCACCGGGTGGTGTCCTCCGGATCGAGGGGCTCACCGTCGTCGCCGGCGAAACCGTCTTCGAACTCGAGCCGGTTCGGTGCGTCGATGGCGATGACTTTCCACCAGCCGTGAGCCTTCTGGCCCTCGGGTCCGGTCATGTAGTAGCGGGCGTCGCCGCCGGGAGTGAACTCGAGGCGATCGAACGTCGCCGGCCAGGTGGGCGGTCCCCACCAGCGCTCGAGCTGCCTCGGGTCTTCCCAGACCTGCCAGACACGGTCGACGTTCGCGTCGAACTCAGCGGTGAAGGTGAGCGTGAGGTTTTCGACGTCCTTGTGAGAACTGACTACAGTCACTGTTCTTCTCCTTTCGGTGGGCCGGCGAGAATTTCGCCGATCCGGATGGCACGGTCGTGCCAGATCTGTTCGTAGGCACTGAGCAGATGGGCTGCCCGGCGGAGAGACTCGACGTTTCCATGCACGATCTGCTCCCGTCCTCGTCGCTCCTTGGTGACGAGCGTCGCCCGTTCGAGCACGGCGATGTGCTTCTGTACGGCGGCGAAGCTCATGGCGTAATGCTGAGCAAGCATCGACACCGACTGTTCTCTCTGAAGGGTCCTGGTGACGATGTCGCGACGGGTCGCATCCGCCAGTGCCTGGAAGATGCGGTCCACTTCGCTGTCGCTCAATTGATATACAACCATTTGGTTGTACGTTAGCACAGCGTCCACGGCAATACCAGTGGTCCATAACCCGGTAGTTCACGCGTCGTACTGGAACACCTCGTCGAGCGGCACGCCGAACGTCATGGCGATCTGAAAGGCGGTCTCCAGCGAGGGGGAGTAGCGGCCCTGTTCGATCGCGATCACCGTCTGGCGGGTGACGCCGATCTGTTCGGCGAGCTCGGCCTGGGTCATCTCACCGCGCGCGAAGCGGAGGGCTCGAATCGAGTTCGTCACCCGGCTTTTCTTCACCACTGGGCGAACCCGCGGCGGTATGCGGTGATCTTCACGATGGTGGCCGCCACAGCGGCGAGGACGAAGGCGAGGTAGATCACGTTGGCGATCCAGAACGTGTCAGCCTCGAGCATCGCCAGAAGTAGGGCGACGATCGCGCCGGCCAGCACGAACGCGTGGCCGATGTACTCGCCCCTGCGATAGATCTGGCGATCCCGCTGGTCCTTCTTCTCCCTGTCGGGTCCGGAAAAGATGCCGATGACGATGCCCGCGATGATGCCGGCCAGGATCGCGCCGCCGATCGCGGACAGCATCGGCAGCACGTACGGCGTCGCGGTGAGCGGCGTCTCCGACTGGGACAACAGGACGACCAGGTAGGTCACGTATCCTGTGACGGCGATGATCCCGAATGCCCAGGTGTTCTTCTCCTCATACGACATCGGATGCCCCCGTGTTCGATCGGTCGCCGAGCTTGCGTCCCGAGATGAGGAGCCAGAAGATCAGTGCCACTTCACCGACGAAGGTGAAGAGCGCGAAGGTCGGCGAGAAGTCCGGAACGAGCACGGCGCCGAATCCGTCGGCAAGGTAGCCCAGCCCGGCTATGACGAGCAGGACGCCGAAGATTCGCGGCATGAAGCCTGACCGGAAGCCGAGCCAGCCGATGACGAGCAGGTGGACGGCGAAGAGGATCAGGCTCACCTGCCAGGTGGCGTCGTAGACCTCGATCGCGCGCATCGCCTGGGCGGGTTCGTCGAGAAGTGCAGGAACCGTCACGAGCTGGCTCACCGCGACGACCAGGCCGGCGGCGTATGCCGCGCGGAGTGCGGCGGCTGTCACCGCGAGGCCCCGGTTCACGGGCTCGAGAACGACGAGCAGGGCGACGGCCACGACGATGTCGAGGAGAGCCACGATGATCATCGCAGCGATGCCGGCGCGAAAGAGCGGTTCGGCTGCGGCGATGTTCGCGGTGGTCCTGGCGGCGTCGCCTGCCGCGATGAGCGGGGTCAGGGCGCCGAAGTTGGCCCAGCCGCCGAGGACGGCCATGAGCGCGAGCGAGATGCCGGCGACCATGCTCGCCTGACCGGGAGCGGCGGCGTGTTGGGTGTGTCCGTGCGAGCGTGCCCGTGGTGGGCGGTGAAGTGTGGCCATGACCGGCTCCCTGGTTGATGGGCGGATTACCGCAAATGTAAAACAGACCAGACTCAATGTCAAGAATTCTTTACACGATGTCAGGTTGACCAGACATCGAGCGGGTCAGAGCCACCCTGAACGTCGGTCGTCCGGGTGTTAGTGTGACCGCCGGGGCGGGTCCCGCCAGGATTCATCGCGATGAAGGAGAGCACGTGGACGGCGCCACCGAGGATGCCTGGTCGGCGGTTGCAGGGGAGTGGGCTGAGCTCTGGGGCGACGTCGCAGACCCCGTCCGCCGACGGATCGTGGAGCTCACCGGCATCCGTCCCGGCTCACACGTGCTCGACGTCGGCTGTGGCAGCGGAGAGTTCCTCGCCATGCTCGAGCGGGCCGGCGCGGTGACGGCGGGCATCGATCCAGCCCCCGCGATGATCGAACGGGCGCGGTCGCGTGTGCCGGCCGCAGACCTCCGGCTGGGTTCCGCCGAGTCTCTCCCGTGGCCGGCGGACACCTTCGACGTCACTGCTTCCGTCAACGCGCTTCAATTCGCCGACGACATCCACACCGCGCTCCGCGAGCTGGCGCGGGTCACCGTTCCCGGCGGGTTCATCGCTGTCGCGAACTGGGCGGAGGGGGAGCGCAACGACCTCAATGTCATCGAGGCCGCCGTCGCGGCATCCTTCGACGAGGAACTTCTGCCGGACGCTGACCTTCGGATGCCTGGCGGCCTGGAACGACTGGTCGACGGCTCCGGTCTGCTCGCCCTGGCCTCGGGACTGGTGGAGGTGCCGTGGGAGGTGCCAGACGATGTCCGGCTCGTCCGCGGCATCCTGATGGGTGAAGACGCAGACGGACTCGCCGCCGGCGCCGCAACGGTGATCGAGGCGGCGCAACCCTTCCTGACGGGTGGCGGGGGATACCGGCTGGTGAACGCGTTCCGGTATGTGATCGCTCGGACCCCACCGGCCGACGGTGCTCGGGCGGAGCATTGAAGCCGAAGTCAGGTCGTGCGGCGGGCGTCCGGCGTCGTCGCCCGATCTGAGCACACAACAACCGCAGGATGAGCCGCTACGGTCTGCAGTTCGAACGGAAATGGACGGTACGTCCCAGGCACCGCGTCGGTGCACAGCGGATCCGTGCACGGTCCATCGTTGGGCTCCTCCGCATACCGACTGTTCCGGTGGGGAATGCTATCGGCACGCTGTGCGGTCCAGAATGAAGGCATGCCCACCGTGCTGCATGTCGTCCGTTCCATCGTCGCGCCGGTCACGCCGACGCGTCTGTTCCGTTGGATCGGTCCACGCGTGCTTCCGCCACTTGAACGTCTCGTTCGTGTTCTCAGCGGGGGTCGCATCCAGGTGAGCGGCCTCCTCGTTCCGTCGCTCGTGTTGCATTCGGTCGGGGCGAGAAGCGGTGTCGTTCGCGACACCGTTCTGATGTACACACCGGATGGCAGCGGGCGCGCCATCGTCGCCGGCACGAGCTTCGCCCGCGACAGGCACCCTTCGTGGACCTACAACCTGGCGGCACACCCGCAAGCGTCGATCACGGTGCGCGGGAGATCGTTCGCGGTTCACGCGAGCCGGATCGCCGACACCGAGCGCGACGCGGCATGGCAGCGCATCGAAAGGCAGTGGCCCGGCTATCGCGGATATGAGCGGGATTCAGGCAGGACTGTGCGCCTCTTCCTTCTCCAGCCGGTTCGCAGCATCCCAGCCGAAGAAGAGGACCCGCATGATGGTACTCGCGATCCACTCGACCGACCCCTCTGACGGGAACGGATCCCCAGGCCCTTCTCAACGGAAGGGGAGAACGACAGTCGTCCGTCGGCGTGATCAGTCGGCGAGGTCGGGCGGCCAGACCACCCGGAATCGCTCGAGCACGATCTCGTCCGATTCGCTCCAGGTCGTTCCCCGTGCGGCGCAGGTGCGGGTCCAGTAGTTCGCATGCCCACGCCTCCAACTCGCCAGCGTGCGGTCGTCCTCGCCCTCGTCCCACGCGAATGTCTCGTCGACGCTGTCGAAGGTGCCGAGCCGGAATTCGACGCTGCGCATGATGATCCGTGGTGTGCCTGTGCTGTCGCAGGCGATCCAGTGCGAGCCGATCCTCGGCAGGGGGTCACCGTCGGCAGCGAATGCGGCGGCCAGCTCGGCTGTCGCCCGCTTCGCCCCGTGCATGACCTCGTGCAGCAGTTCGTCGGCCAGGCGCGCTGAATCGCCGAAGTGTTCGACGGTGTATTCGGGGCAGGTGCGTACGGCGTCTGGGTGAGCGGCGGAGTACTCGGCCCAGAACGCCGCACCCGCCGCGGTGTCCGGCGCTGCAGCCGGGAGTTCATGATCAGGCATCCGTCCAGTGTTCCAGATGACTGAGTCGCACGGGGTGAGTTGTCGACCCCGGCTGCTCCCCACTGACGGGCGGCGAGACGTCACGACGTTTATCGTGTTCAGATGACGACCACACGAACACGTGCCCTGGACGCGGCCATCGAGCTTGTCGGGACCGAGGGCCTCAGGGCTCTCACCCACGTGAGGGTCGACGACCAGGCCACATTGCCACGGGGATCGACGTCGAACTACTTCCGCACCCGGGCGGCGCTTCTCGCCGGCGTGGTCGAGCGCATCATCGATCGCGAGCTACCCCAGGTGGAGGCGGCGGAGGAACTCCCTGCCACCGCCGATGAACTCATCGACGCCCTCTGCACGCTGCTCGACGCCACCACGGGCCAGGGGCGGACGCTCACGACCGCGCGGCTCGTCGTGTTCCTCGAGGCCAGCAACGACCCGGACCTGCGGGACGCCCTGGCCAGGGGGCGTGTCGCCATGGAGGCCGCAACCGTCGGGATGCTTGCGCGGATGGGTGCCACGAACCCGGAGTCCGGAGCAGCTGCGATCATGGCCTGCTCTGAAGGTGTCATCCTCCATCGGATCGCCCGCCACGACGAGACCGACCCCCGCGCGGTGATCGAACTCGTGGTCCGTGCCGCCCTGCAGTGAACTCGAAGGTGTCGGACGGGCGTCGTATGCTCGGCAGCATGAGCTCGCGAGAGAACCTCCGCGTGTGGATCGAACCGTGGGGCGCCGATGACCAGCCGGTGCTCGAAAGAAGCAACACTCCGGAGATGACGCAGTTTCTGGGCGGGCCGGAAACCCCCGGGCAAATCGTCGCGCGTCAGGCGAAATTCCTTCGACTGTGGGAGTCAGGAGAGGCCCGCATGTTCACGATCCACGCCGAGGGCATCGCCGAAGCCGTCGGGTCGGTCGGATACTGGACGACGTCCTGGCACGATGTTCACGTTTACGAGTCGGGCTGGAGCGTCGCAACCGCCTATCAGGGCCACGGTTTCGCGTCGCAGGGACTCTCAGCGTGTCTCGATCACGCTGCTGACCACGGCGACAGGGATGTCGTCGTGGCATTTCCCCGGGTCGACAACACGGCGTCCAATGCCCTCTGCCTGGCCCTCGGCTTCGACCTCAGCGGGGTGGAAGATTTCGAGTACCCGCCGGGCACACCGATCCGCGTGAACGCGTGGAGATACGACCTCGTCGCCCTTCGGAGTCGGCCCCGGCCGGGGGGAGATGCCAGATCCACCCTGCAAGAATGACGTCGTGACTCTCACGGCATTCCACTTCGGCGACCAGACCATCACGCTGCGCCGGGCCGGTCTCTCCGACGTTCCCGGCATCGTCTCCCTTCTCGCAGCCGACCAGTTGCGCGCAAACGTCGACTCGACGGCCGACGCGCATCGAGCCGGCTATGAGCGGGCGTTCCGAGCGATCGACGGCGACCCGGCGCACCTTCTCGTCGTGGGGACCGATGCTCACGGCGGCGTCATCGCCACCATGCAACTGACGTTCATTCCCGGCCTGGCTCGAGGCGGAGCAACTCGACTCCAGATCGAGGCGGTCCGTGTCGACGCCGACCTGCGAGGGATTGGCGTCGGTGGCGCGATGATCGAATGGGCCATTGATGAGGGACGGCGACGCGGTGCGACCCTGGTGCAGTTGACCTCCGACCGGTCCCGCGCCGCCGCTCACCGGTTCTACGAGCGACTGGGCTTCGAACAGTCACACGCCGGCTTCAAGCGCGCCCTCTGACGCCCCTGAACAATCCCGAACAGTCACCGCTGACACAGACGGACCCCGCTTCAGTGCGAGTCGGGGCGGGGTCCTCCCTGTCCCGGCGGGGCGTCCGCGGGTCAGCCCTTCTTCCGAGCGGTCACGAGCAGGTACTCCCAGTCGATGGCACCTGACCCGCGATCGAACCGGCGGCCGAGCTCAGCCAGTTCGCGGTCGAGAGATGCGACGCGTTCGGCGTCGTCACCGATGTTCTTGTAGGTCGCGATCGTCGGACCGTAGCGCTCCTTGAAGTAGTCGCGAAGCGCTTCACCCGAATCGAACATCGTCACCGCGAGGTTCCTCCGAGTCGCGGTGACGTCCGTGACTGCGTCGCCGAGGAGCGATCGGACATGGGTTTCGTCACCCCAGCGCGGCGGTGGAGTCGCCCCGGGTGGCGGCGGCGGCGCGTACGGTTTCATCGTCGCGAACATCTGGCCGATGAAGCCCTCAGGCGTCCAGTTGATCAGGCCGATCGTGCCTCCTGGCATGCACACCCGGAGAAGCTCAGCAGCGCTGAGCTCATGGTGCGGCGCGAACATGATGCCGACCGTGGAGATCACCGTGTCGAATTCCCCGTCTGCGAACGGAAGCGCCTCGGCATCCGCCTGCTTCCAGTCCAGGCTGACGCCGAGCTCCTCCGCCCGCCGGCGACCCACGTCGAGGAGTTCGGGGGTGAGGTCGCTGGCGACGACGCTGGCACCGGCCTGCGCGGCCGGGATGGCCGCATTGCCTGACCCGGCTGCGATGTCGAGAACGCGTTGCCCGGGTCCGATCCCACAGGCGTCGACGATGGTCGTGCCGAGTTCGGAGATGATGTCAGACGCGAGCGTCGGATAATCCCCGAGTGCCCACATGGAGCGGTGCTTGGCCTTCAACGCGCGATCGGCATCCGTATCTGTGATGACATCCGTCATCGTTCTTCCTTTCGTTCGGGCGGCGCTGAACCATGCCGCCGGCTTTTTCTCCCTCAGGATGCGCCGCTTCGATCCCTCCGACAAGGGGGCCCTGTGCGATGCCCATGGCCCGTCGGCCTGCCACGCGGGTAGGTTGTCAACATGGCAAACGACGCAGTTGTGCTTCCGGTCCCTGGTCCGAACGGCGAACGCGAGGTGCGCATCTCCAGCCCCACCCGCGTCCTCTGGCCGGAGCCCGGCATCACCAAGCTCGACCTCGCCCGCTATCTCATCGATGTCGGTGACGCTTTCATCCGGGCCAACGGAGACCGACCCGTCTCGCTGCAGCGCTTTCCGGGAGGGATCGACGGCGAACAGTTCTTCTCGAAGAACCCGCCGAAGGGAGCCCCGGACTACGTCCGTGCCGTCCCCGTCGTGTACCCGAGCGGCCGGTCCCATCCGCAGCTCGTCCTCGACGAACCGGCGGCGGCGGTCTGGGCCGCTCAGATGAACACCGTGGTGTTCCATCCGTGGCCGTCCCGCGCCGGCGACTCCGACAATCCGGACCAGCTGCGCATCGACCTCGACCCGCAGCCGGGCACCGACTTCGCGGATGCCATTCCCGCCGCGTTCGAGCTGCGCTCGGTCCTCGAGGAGGCAGGGCTGACCGCTTACGTCAAGACCAGCGGCAACCGCGGCATCCACGTCTTCGCGCCGATCGAACCTGTTCGTGAGTTCCTCGACGTGCGGCACGCCGTCATCGCGACGGCCAGGGAACTCGAACGTCGGATGCCGGACGCGGTCACGACGAACTGGTGGAAGGAAGAGCGCGGAGAACGGATCTTCGTCGATTTCAACCAGGCCAACCGCGATCGGACGATGGCCGGGGCGTACAGCCCGCGTGCTCTCGCCCACGCTGCGGTGTCATGCCCGCTCGACTGGGCTGAACTCGAGGGTGCAGACCCGACGGCGTTCACGATCCTCACCGTCCCTGAACGCCTCACGAGGGTCGGCGACCCGTGGGAGAACATGCACGACGAGCCCGGCACCATCGACGTCCTGCTCGAGTGGTGGGAGCGAGACGTCTCGAGTGGGCTCGGCGAGCTTCCATTCCCGCCAGACTTCCCGAAGATGCCGGGGGAGCCACCCCGTGTGCAGCCGAGCAGGAAGAACGCGAAGAATTGGGACGAGGACGAGAAGAAGATCGACTAGTCGAGCACGTCGCTGAGGTCGTACGCGATCGGTCGGTCGAGCTGGTCGAAGGTGCACGATGTCGCTTCACGGTCGGGGCGCCAGCGGAAGAACTGCACGGTGTGCCTGAATCGCATGCCCTCCATCTGGTCATACCTGACCTCGAGCACGCGACTGGGCTCGAGCTGGACGAAGGTCCTGTCCTTCCCGGACGAGAATCGGCTCCGATCCTTCTCGCCGGTAACGGCGGCTCCGTCATCACCGCGGACGACGAGAGGCGCCAGTTCGTCGACGAGCTCCAGGCGTTTCGCGTTGCTGAACGCCGACGCCCCGCCAACGCCCTGCAGGTTCCCGTCCGCATCGTAGAGCCCGAGCAGGAGCGACCCGACTCCCTGTCCGCTGGTGTGTACGCGGTAGCCGAGCAGCACGACGTCGGCCGTCCGATGGTGCTTCACCTTGAGCATCCGCCGTTTTCCGGGGGAGTATGGCTCCGCAAGGGGCTTCGCGACCACACCGTCGAGCCCTGCCCCCTCGAACTCGACGAGCCAGTCGCGGGCCAGCGCCACATCCGTCGTGGTCCTGGTGAGGTGGAGCGGATGATCCAGAGGGCCGACGAAGAACTCGAGCGCGGCTCGCCGCTCTGCGAACGGGGTGTCGAGGTAGCTGTCGTCGCCGAGCGCCAGGAGGTCGAACGCGACGAACATCGCCGGCGTCTCAACAGAGAGCATGGCGATCCGGCTGGCGGCCGGGTGGACCCGCTGGGACAGTGCCTCCCAGTCGAGTCGCTGGCTGCCCGGCTCCCCGCTCGGTACGACGATTTCACCGTCGAGGATGCAGGGGGAGGGGAGGAGTCGGGCGAGGGCATCCGTGAGTTCGGGAAAATACCGGGTCAGCGGCTTGGCGCCACGACTGCCGATCTCCACGGTCGTGCCGTCGAACGAGACGATCGCCCTGAAGCCGTCCCACTTCGGTTCGTAGCTGAGTCCGCCCGCGACGCTGTCGGGCTCAGGAACGGAATCCACCGCCTTGGCGAGCATGGGGGCGGGAAGGGCGGCAGGCGAGAAGTCCATGGGTCGATCCTGCCCGAGTCACGGCTCCGGCGACAGGGCCGGATGGCGAACGTCAACCCTCATGACGGGCGGCATCGCCGGTGTTAGCGTTCTGGCACTGTGCAGACCTTCCTCCCGTATCCGTCATTCGTCGACAGCGCCCGTGTCCTCGACCGCGCCAGACTCGGCAAGCAGCGGGTCGAGGCGCTGCAACTCCTGCGAGCCGTCACGATCCCCACATACGGCTGGCGCCACCACCCGGCGGCGAAGATGTGGCGGGGCTACGTCCCCGCACTGACGAGGTACGGTCTCGACATGACGGATGCCTGGATCGAGCGCGGTCACGCCGACTCGGTCCGGCCGCAGATCCTCGAATTCGCTCCGGAGGTGGAGACGCTCGGCCAGGACGAGCTGGACCTGCCGCCCTGGCTCGGGAACCACGCCCTCCACCTCAGTCACAGGTCGAATCTTCTCCGGAAGGACCCCGATCACTACGGCGGGCTGTTCCCCGGAGTTCCCCACGACCTTCCATACGTCTGGCCGACGGAGACCCGGTAGAACCGTGGCCACCGCTTTCATCGGCATCTCCGGTTGGAGGTACAAACCGTGGAGGGGTGTGTTCTACCCGAAGGGCCTCGTCCAGAAGGATGAGCTCGCGTTCGTCGCAGAACGTCTCAACTCCGTCGAGATCAACGGCTCCTTCTACGCGCTGCAGACTCCGGCGAGCTTCCAGCGCTGGGCCGCAGAGGTGCCTGATGGCTTCGTCTTCGCGGTCAAAGGCGGACGGTATCTCACTCACATCCTCCGGCTGAAGAACATCGAGACGGCTCTGCCGAACTTCCTCGCCTCAGGGGTCCTCGCACTCGGCCCCATGCTCGGTCCGCTTCTCTGGCAGCTTCCACCGACCCTCGCATTCGACGCGGGTCTCATGCGGTCATTTCTCCACGCACTCCCGCGCACCACCGCCGCCGCGGTCGAGGTCGCGCGCGGCCACGACGAACGCCTCGATGGGCGATCGTGGCTGCGGACAGATGCGGACAGGCCACTCCGGCATGCAGTCGAGGTCCGGCATCCGAGCTTCGAATGCCAGGAGTTCGTCGACCTGATGCGCGAGAACGATGTCGCGATCGTGGTTGCGGACAGCGCCGGGCACTTTCCGCAGATCTTCACGGTGACTTCGGACATCGTCTACGTCAGGCTCCACGGGGCACAGGAACTTTACGTCAGCGGCTATCCGGACGCCTTGCTGCGCACGTGGGCCGATCGGATCGGGGGCTGGCTCACCGGCGCGGGCATACCGGACGGCAGACCGAGGGATGTGTACGTGTACTGCGACAACGACGTGAAGGTGCGCGCGCCGTACGACGCCATGCGGCTGCGAGAGCTCGTTGCGGAGCGACACCCCTGAGGTTCGACACGACCGACGTCAGCGACGGGCCGCCGAACGCTCGGCGAGGAATGCGTGCACAGAAGAGATCACCACAGAGCCCTCGCCGACGGCAGAGGCCACGCGCTTCACCGAGCCGCGCCGGACGTCGCCGATGGCGAAGAAGCCGGGGACGGACGACTCAAGAGCCCCAGGTGGCCTCTCGTGGGACCAGATCCGCCTGCCGCCCTCGAGCACAACGTCGCTTCCGGTCCAGACGAATCCCCAGTTGTCGCGAAGCACGGCCGCTGGAACCCAGTCGGTGTGCGGGGCAGCACCGATGGTGATGAACAGGGCATTGCTCGGTACCGTCGTCTCCTCGCCGCTGACCCGATGGCGAAGCACGAGATGGTCGAGCCGGTCTCCATCCCCACCCCCTCCGACGACCTTGGCCTGGGTGATCACGGTCACGCCCGCTGCGGTGAGTTCGTCGATGAGGTACTGCGACATGCTGGCGGCGAGGTTCTCGCTGCGAACGATGAGCGAGACGGATGCCGCGTAGCGGGCCAGGTGCAGGGCGGCCTGCCCGGCGGAGTTCCCGCCGCCGACGACATGGACGATCCTGCCGGACTGTGCCTTGGCTTCGACGGCGGACGCCCCGTAGAACACGGCCGAACCCACCCACGGGTCGAGCCCGGCGATGGCCAGTCGACGGTACGACACCCCGCTGGCGAGGACGACCGAACGGGCTCTCACGGTGTCCGTCCCGACGTCGAGCAGGAACCCGTCCTCGTCGATCTGCATTCCGGTGACCGCCCTCGTATGGGCGAACCGGGCACCGAACACCCAGGCCTGCTGGTACGCGCGCTCCGAGAGTTCCGCCCCTGAGACGCCGCGGGAGAATCCCAGATAGTTGCGGATGAGAGAGCTGGAACCTGCCTGCCCGCCGATCGACTCCCGTTCGAGGACGAGCGTGTCCAGCCCCTCGGAGGCGGCGTAGACGGCAGCGGCGAGTCCGCCTGGGCCCGCGCCGACGATGGCGAGGTCGACAGTGCCTGTCGGGAGCACCGTGTTGAGCCCGACCGCCTCGGCCAGCTCGGCATTGTCCGGGTCGACGAGGAGCCGGCCATCGGTGAGCCGGACGGCGGGGGCATCCGGCTCGGCCGTCCCCGTCTCCTCCGCCGTGGTCCGCGCGAGCGGTGACCCCGGTTCGGCGTAACGGAACCGGATGCCGGCGCGCGAGAGAAAACGGCGGATTTCGTGTACGCGGGGGAGAGCGTCACGCCCGAGGACCACGGCGTCAGGTGGGTGATCAGCGGCCGCCCGCTCCCACTCGAGGAGGAACTCGGTCACCGTGCGGTGGAAGTATTCGTCAGGACTCCGCCTCGGCAGGATGACGTAGTAGTCGATCTGGCTTCTCGTCATGGCCGTGAGGATCGACTCGGCGATGGACGAGTCGACCCAGGATCCCCACCGGATGACGAGACCGCGGCGCACATCGGGGAACAGCCGCCTGGCGACGTCGAAGACGGTGTTGCCGTCCTCGTCCTCGGTGAGGTCGTCTGAGAGCAGGAGCGCGACCGGATCGCCTGCTGTAGACGCCGAGCGAAGCGCCCCGGCGGATTCGGCTGCGCTCGCCGATGCCGTGATGCGGTAGTCCGTGGCGTAGCGACGGCGGAGCTCGGCGACGAGCCGGTCACGGATGGCCGCGTCCGCCGCGCAGGTAAGGATGATCGGCACCCGTGCCCCGCCGTTGTCGACCGTCATCACGTCCTCCGCCCCGTCCCGGCCAGCTCCGCGCGTGCCTCGCGGTGGTGCCGCGTCGATTTCTGCGGGCGAGTGTACTCCGGGCTGCTGGCCGGCACCACCGGTCGGAGTGACTGAAGGGGCTGGACTCGACGCGCGGATCGGCCCAGAATTCGAATCATGACACCTCCGTCGCGGGCGATCCGGACGCCCGATCAGCGTCTGCGCGTGTTCGTCAGTTCGACCCTCAAGGAGCTGGCGCCTGAGCGCAAGGCTGCTCGCGCCGCCATCGAACGGCTGCACCTGGCGCCGGTGATGTTCGAGCTCGGCGCCAGACCGCACCCGCCGCGCGACCTCTATCGCTCGTACCTCGAGCAGAGCGATGTCTTCGTCGGCCTCTACGGAGACCGCTACGGGTGGGTTGCGCCAGGGGAAGACGTGTCCGGCCTCGCCGACGAGTACCTGCTCTCACCGCGGGCGATGCCGAAGCTCATCTACATCCGCGAGACAGCCGATGGCCGCGAGCCGCGCCTCATCGAACTGCTCGACCGCATCCGGTCCGACGACACAGCATCCTTCAAGTACTTCACCGAGCCCAGGGAGCTGAGGGCGTTCCTCGAGGCGGACCTCGCGACGCTGTTGGCGGAGCGGTTCGACCAGAGCCGCGCGGAGCCCGCCGTCGTGCTGCCCGATGAGCCCCCCGCTGTGCTCGGTCCTGACGACGCTGTGGTCCTTCCTGCGCCGTTGACCGAACTGATCGGTCGAGACAGCGAGCTCGATTCTCTCGAACGGATGCTGCGCAGCAGGTCGACCCGGTTGCTCACCCTCACCGGTCCCGGCGGTATCGGCAAGAGCCGGCTGGCCATCGCCGCCGCCGACAGGGTGAGCGACGCATTTCCAGGCGGCGTGCAATTCGTCGACTTCTTGCCTGTGCACGACCCGACACTGGTGGCGAACACGATCGCGCAGGCTCTCGGCGTGCGCGACATCGGTGACACCCCCGTCATCGAGAAGCTGTCCATGGCACTGAAAGACCGGCGGATGCTCCTCGTACTCGACAACTTCGAGCAGATCGTCGGTGGAGCACCCACGCTGACCGAACTGCTGTCCACCTCTCCTGACCTGACCCTTCTCGTAACCAGCCGCACTCTCCTCAGGGTGTCCGTTGAACACAGCTTTCCCGTCGGACCCCTGCCGGTGCCCGACGCCGGGGTCCAGACAACACCAGACGCAGTGGCACGAGTGCCAGCCGCCGCCCTGTTCATCGAGCGTGCGCACGCGGTGAAGCCTGACTTCGAGGTGACACCGGCCAACGTGGCCGCGATCGTCGGGATCTGCACCGCCCTCGATGGCGTGCCCCTCGCGCTGGAGCTCGCGGCAGCGAAGATCCGAGTGCTGTCGCCAGCGGTCATGCTCGAGCGACTCGACCGTCTGCTGCCGTTCCTGGGTGACGGTCCGCGTGACCTGCCCGCACGGCAGCAGACGCTTCGCAAGACCATTGAGTGGAGCACGCAGATGCTCGGGGAGTCGGAGAAAACCCTGCTTGCCACGATCGGCGTGTTCGAAGGCGGCTTCTCACTCGAAGCCTGCGAGGCGGTCTACGACCCCACCGGCACGGCGGATACGCTCACGGCACTGGGGGCACTCATCGACAGCAGCCTCGTCAGCCAGCAGGACCGCGGCGACCGCTCGTACTTCACCGTCCTCGCCACGGTGCGCGCCTACGCGCTCGAGCAGCTGGACGCCGACGGCTCCCTGGCGGAGATGCGGGAACGCCACGCCAGCTTCTTCCTGGCACTTGGGCAGGAAGCCGAGAGCAGGCTGGAGGGCCCCCTCCAGCATGAGTGGGTACGCCGGCTCGCTGACGACACCGACAATCTCCGGGCGGCCGAGCGGTATTTCCTCGAACGGGAGGATTGGGACCGCGCCGCAGAATTCGCGTGGACGCTGTACATCTTCTGGTGGATCGATGGCCACCACGGGGAGGTGCGCCGCTGGATGGAATCCGTTCTCTCATCCGGGGCACCGCTTGCCGACTTCAGCCGCGCGGTGGCGCTGTATTACTCGCGTGCGATCACGTTCTGGCAGGACCCGGACGGGCAGGTGGTGCCCGGCCTGATCGAGAGTGTCGAACTGTTCCGCCGGACGGGGGACCTGCCCAGTGAGGCGCTGACCCGCATCTCCCTGGCGCTCGCCTTGCTCACATCACCGGTTCCGGACCCGGTCGGGGCAGGAGACCAGCTCGAGTCCAGCCTCGCGCTGTTCCGGGACGCCGGTGACACCTGGGGAGAGGCGATGGCGCTCGTCACCCTCGGCCGGGTCGCGCTGCTGCAACAGGACGTGCAGAGAGCGCTCGAGCGGTTCCAGGGCAGCCTCGACCTCGCCCGGGCGCAGCCGGACGAACTCAGCGAGGCCATCGCCCTGCATCACCTCGGCTGGGCGCAGATTCTCGTCGGTGCGTTTCCAGCCGCGCAGGCATCGTTCGATGAAAGCCTGAGCCTGTCGCTCAGCCTCGCCCACGACGAAGGAATCGCATACGGTCTGGAAGGCATGGTGGCGACAGCGGCCTCCCTGGGCGACGTCGAGCGTGCCGGGCGCCTGCTCGGAGCTTCCGAACGGCTGAGGGAACAGACCGGCCTCTACAACGCACCATCCTTCTCGTTCCACCAGCAGTGGGTCGGACCGATCCTCGAGAGCGAGCGGGCAGCGCTGTTCGAGCAGGCCCGTGCTGCCGGACGCACACTCTCTGCGAAGGCGGCGGCCGAAGAAGCCCTTCGACTTCCCGTCGATGAGCCCCTGAAGGGAGACCTCACAGATGCCTGACCCCGATCCCTCCGTACCGGGTCGCACCCGGCCCGCACGCGGTGATGACGGCATCCGACCGCTCACCAGAGCGGTCGCCGTGCTCGTGCTGCCCTTCCTTGCGGCTGCGTTCGTCCTGCTCTATCTCTTCCCGGCCGACACCGAGCGACTCTTCGCGTGGACCATCCAGCCTCCTCTCACTGCCATGGTTCTGGCAGCGGCATACAGCGGTGGCATCTGGTTCTTCATCCAGGTCCTCAGGCAGCGACGCTGGCACCGCGTGAAATACGGATTTCCCGGAGCGCTGCTCTTCGCCACGCTCCTCGCGCTCGCCACGGTGCTGCACTGGGATCGTTTTCACTTCGGCCACATCTCGTTCATCACCTGGGCGACGCTCTATCTCGTCACTCCGGTCCTCCTGCTCAGCGTCCTGATCATCAACTGGCGCGCGGACCCCGGGAGGCCGGATGACGTCGACACGACGATTCCCCGGCCGGTGCGAATTCTCCTCGCCGTTTTCGGAGCGGCGTCGCTGGTGACCGGCCTTGTGCTGGTTCTCGCACCGACGGTGGCCGTCGGAGCGTGGGCATGGGAGGTCACGCCGTTGACAGCGCGCGTGGTCGGAACGGTTCTCACCCTGCCAGGGACGGTGCACGTCTGGCTGCTGGTCGATTCACGGTGGACCGCCTTCAGATGGATCTTCCAGGCACAGTTGGTCAGCCTGGTCTTTCTCAACCTCGCTGTTCTCCTCTGCCGGGACCAGCTTCTCTGGCAGAACCCCGTCACAGTCCCCGTGGTGGGAACGCTGGTCCTGGCGCTGGTCGCGTACGCCTGGCTGTACCTGTTTTGCGAGCGCCGCGCTCGCCGAACGCGTGGGTCGGCAGAATCGTGAACGCGAGTGGTCCGTGCCATCGCGCACGTCGACACAGACACCGACACCGGGGGTGCAGATGACCGAGTTCGTGGAATCCGCAGACGGAACCCGTATCGCTTACGACATCGAGGGGTCCGGCCCCGCCGTCATCCTCGTCGGGAGCGCCAATCAGTTCCGGGCGTTCGACACCGGGTCCGCCGAGGTTGCGCACCGCCTTGCGGCATCCGGTTTCACCGCCGTCACCTACGACCGTCGCGGCCGTGGAGAGAGCACAGACAGCCTGCCGTACGACGTCGACCGGGAGGTGGAGGACATCGGCGCCCTCCTCGCCGTCGTCGGAGGTTCTGCGGCCCTGTACGGCAGTTCGTCCGGAGCGGTCCTCTGCCTCTGGGCCGCCGCAGCCCTGCCGGGGGTGACGAAGCTCGTGCTCTGGGAGCCGCCGCTCGACCTGGAGAGTGACGGCTCCGAGAATCTGGCCGGACTCCGGGAACGCCTCGCCGCCGGCGATCGCGAGGGGACCGTCGCGTTCTTCATGAGGGACATGCCGCCGCAGTGGTTCGAAGGTGCGAGGAAAAGCGCCGCCTGGCCCACTCTGCTGTCGATCGCTCACACCCTCGCGTACGACGCCGCCGTGCTGGAGAAGGCCGAACGGGGCACGTTCTCCGACCAGTGGGCCGGAGTCACCGTTCCCGTGATCGTGCTGGTCGGAGAAGAGACCCAGCCGATCTTCCCGCCCGCAGCAGACGCGATCGTCGCGGCCCTGCCGAATGCCACCCAGCGCAGGATCGACGCCAGGAACCACGGGTGGGAGCCCGCCGTCATGGCGAAGGAGATCTCCGACTTCCTCATCAGGTGAAAGGCTGTCAACCCCGCGGGGCGGCGGACCGGTCTGAAGGGTGGGCGTAATAGTCTTCGTACTATGTCATTGCTGACGAGTCACCTCGACCTCATCGCCCCCTGGCTGGGCTCCCAACGCTGGTTTGCCAGCAAAGGGCGCCTTCCGGAACTCGAGCTCATCGGCAGTTGGCAGATCCCAGCGGACGACGCTCGTGTGCACACCCACCTGATCATGGACCACAGCGGCGCTGAACCTGTTCTCTATCAGGTACCGGTCACCGAGCGCACGACTCCGCTCCCCGACGCCGACGGCGCCCTGATCGGGCGGTTCCCTGAAGGGGACGAGACCGTCTACCTGTACGACGGGCCGCACGATCCGGCATATGCCGAAGCCCTCCTGCGCATGATCACGGCAAACGCCACCGCGGAGTCGGAGGGGGCCGACGCCACAGGGCGCGCCTTCGGCGCCCTCGAGATCTCGGCTATCCTCGCTGCGCGCGTCCTCACCGGCGAGCAGTCGAACACCTCGATCATCTACCGGGTGACGACACCGGAAGGACCCCTCAGGGTGATCTGCAAAGTGTTCCGTGCCCTCCACGACGGTGACAACCCCGATGTGGTGCTCCAGTCGGCCATCGCCGCTGCCGGGTCCGCGAGCGTGCCGCACTCCATCGGCTGCGTCGTCGGGGAGTGGGACGACATCGGGCAGGCGGCAGGCCGCGCCCGCGGCCACCTCGCCTTCGCCCAGGAATTCCTCGCAGGGGCGGAGGACGCCTGGCGATTCGCGTTGCGCGCCGGAGAAACCGGGGTCGATTTCACCGAGCGCGCGTTCGACCTCGGTGTCGTCACGGCCGAGGTGCACCGCACCCTCGCCACGTCGTTCGGCACCAGTGGGCCGACCCCATCCGACATCGCCGAAACGCTCGGAAGCTGGAAGTCACGGCTTCAGCTCGCCATCAACGAAGTCCCGGCCATCGCCGAACTCCGCGACGTGATCGAGAATCTTTACGCCACGGTCGGGTCCCTCGAGTGGCCCGCCCTGCAGCGCATCCACGGTGACTACCACCTCGGGCAGGTCCTCCTCGCCGACGGCCACTGGATCCTTCTCGACTTCGAAGGCGAGCCGCTCCGCCCCATGCTCGAACGGTCCCGGCCAGACTTCGCGCTCAGGGACGTGGCTGGCATGCTCCGCAGCTTCGATTACGTGGCCGGATCGCTCGGAAGCACGGAGCAGGCATCTGCATGGACCAGTGCGTCGAGGCGCGCCTTCCTCAGCGGTTACATCGAGGAGTCCGGCACCGATCTTCGGGCGCACCGGGAGCTTCTCGACGCGTTCGAGATGGACAAGGCCGTGTACGAGGCCGTGTACGAAGCCCGCAACCGGCCGGACTGGCTGCCGATTCCGCTCTCCGCCCTCCGCAGGCTGGCCGCCCGCGCGCGTTGACCGCTCAGCGGCGCAGCAGCACTCCGCGGGCGAACGCGGCCTGCCCGACGTGCTCGAGGTCATCGGCGAGAACGCTCACCAGGCGGACGCCGAGGGTGACAGCCGGCGTCCAGTTCTCGTCGACGATGCGGTCGAAGTCGCGGTCAGACAGTCCGGAGAGGAAGTGTGCCGTCCTGTCGTGCACTTCGTCGAAATAGCCGAGCAGCAGGTCAGGGGACTCGACGACGACGGCGGCGACGTCATCGCTCGAGTGGCCGTAGCCCGTGTCGGCCGCGGGCAGCGGAAGCCGGAACCGGTCCACCCAGCCGGCGGACAGCCAGATCTGGTCGGTGCCGACCAGATCTGCGATGTGATCGTCCTGGACCCGGGTGAGGTGCCAGATCAACCACGCGATCGTGTTCGCGTCCGGGTCGATGCGCGCCATCAGTGTGCGCGCGTCCAAGCCGTCGACGGCACGGTGGACTCCCTCTCTGACGCGCGCGAAGGCATCCGTCAGCAATTCAGGACCTGTCATGTGTGCTCCTCGGATGTCGATGGATGTCAGGTGGTTGGCGGGCCGCTTCGTCCGACACGCAAGGCGAGCGCGATGAGCGGGAGCTGCAACGGCAGGCGGAGCACGGCGATCACCCGTGCCGCCATCGGCTGGGAGCGCACCACGCGCACCGTGCGGATGTTGGCCGGGAACACCGCGACGAGGAAGACCGCGGAGAGCAGACCGCCAATGTTCCTCGTGCGACGGGCGACCACCAGTCCGGCGAGGGCCCATTCCGCCAGGCCCGATGCATACGTCCAGGACCGGCTGGAGCCGGGCAGGAGACGGGGCACGATCGGATCGAATACGCCGGGGCGCAGGAAGTGAATCGCTCCGGTCACCGCGAACATACAGGCGAGCAGCGTGCTCGCCGTGTTGGAACGCGGGGGAGCCGTCTTCGTACTCATCCAGCCACAGTAGGCGATGCGTGGCCGCCGCGGCGCGGTGGTGTCCGGGCGTGCCGTGCGATCGGGCTACCGGGTCTGTGTCCACCTCGGCGTGCCGGGGATCGCAGGGCCCGTCGGCCAGCGAAGGACGGCCGCGACCCCCGCGCGTTCCGGCAGCCGTCCTGGCCCGACGAACATCAGCCGGGAGTCCGACACCAGGGCGGCGCGTGCGAGCGCGACGGCAGCGGGCACCGACTCGAGCACGGTGGCTCCGAGTGCTTCTTCCGGTGCGGACGCGACCCAGGGCTCCGATGCGAGCGCGAAGAGCTTCCGACTGCCCACCGCTTCGGGATCGAGGAGCATCGTCTCCACCTGACCCTGCTGAAGGGCGTGGATGACCGCGCCGACCCCGACGGCGCCGTTCTCGAAGTCGCCAGCAGACAGCCGGTCGACGGCGGCCGCCTCGTCCGAAGCCTGCAGCTCGTCGAGCTTCTTCGCGACGTGCTCGTTCAGGGCACCCCGTGACGAACCGGCTGCTCTGACGTGCGACGACACGGTCGTCGAGATCTCCCTCGCCGCAGGGGAAAGCTCCTCGGCGAGCAGCTGCACGGCGCGCAGGTCCCCGGCAAGGACGACGAGCCGCGGGCGGAGCTCCCGCACGAGGGAGTCGACGGCGTCGGCGAGCTGGTTCTGGTTCTGCTTCCAGATCTCCTCCGAGTGGTGCTGGTAGCGGCTGTGCGACCACCCGCCCGCCTGCACCTTGTTGAGGCTGTCCGTGCGGCCCTGAACGTCCGTGCGGTGCAACATGGCCGACTGGCTGGCGCGGAACACATGGATCTCGCCGCCCTCACGTCCGGCTTCCGCGATGAGGTAGGTTGCATCGTTCCCGCGACCGATGAGCAAGGGGAGGAGATTCGGCACAGCCGTGTACGCCACGATCTCGGCCGATGCCATCGGCCCAGCGAGGACCTCGTCGATGATGGGCTCCCCGTCGGTCACGACGAGGAACCGGGAGGACGGCCGACCGACACCGGTCGGTTCGGACAGGATCCGGTCGACCACACGGCGGTCGGCGGCGGGGGCGCCGCCAGCGGCGAGCGTGTCCTGGACGGACTGCCTGCGGGCTTCGGCGTCCTGCCCTGAGCCGTCGAAGAGTGCGGCGGCGTCTGCGTGCACGACGGTGGAGCGACTGTCCCGGCGCCACAGTGCTGCCCAGGTTCTCGCCTCTTCAGTCTGGATGCTCCTGGGTGTGGTCTCGTTGTCCTGCGCTGGTCGATCGGCCATGATGTTCCCCTCCAGGCTGCGTCAGCTCCACCCGGGGTCGCGCCATGACGACGACCGCTCGACGGTGTCGCGATCACTTCCATGAAACTCGCGCAGCCCGACCGGCACAAGTCCCACTCGCCTTCCCGTCGGGATCCGGGCAGGCGAACGCGCCTATCAGCCGTCGGGCGGAAAGGGAAGGGAATTCGGACGAATCTGCCGACCGCGGGGTGACGAACTAGATTTGTACCCACACCGCGCGAGTATTCGCGGGTGGAGCCTCTGACAAGGAGATCGATGGAATCCTGGCCCGGAACCGCATACCCCCTCGGTGCGACGTACGACGGCAGTGGCACGAACTTCGCCGTGTACAGCGAAGCAGCACACAAGATCGAGCTGTGCCTCATCGACGAAGAGAACGGAACGGAGACCCGGATCGAACTCCGCGAATCCGAGGCCTTCATCTGGCACTGCTACCTCCCCGAAGTCCAGCCCGGACAGCGCTACGGCTACCGCGTCCATGGCGAATACGACCCGAGCCGGGGCAAGCGCGCGAACCCGAACAAGCTTCTCCTCGACCCGTACGCGAAAGCGACCTGCGGAAAGAACGACTGGAGCCAGGCGCTGTTCTCCTACAACTTCGGAGACCCTGACTCACGCAATGACGAGGACTCGGCCCCTCACACGATGCTGAGCGTCGTCGTGAACCCGTTCTTCGACTGGGCGGGCGACCGGCATCCCCGTGTTCCCTACAGCCAGAGCGTGATCTACGAAGCCCACGTGAAGGGGCTCACCGAGCTCAACGAGGCCATCCCGGAAGCCCAGCGCGGCACGTACTCCGGAATCGCCCACCCCGCGACCATCGAGCACCTGCAGAAGCTCGGCGTGACTGCGATCGAACTGATGCCGGTGCACCAGTTCGTCCAGGACTCCACGCTGCTCGACCAGGGCCTGAGCAACTACTGGGGTTACAACACCATCGGCTTCTTCGCCCCTCACAGCGACTACGCCTCCACGGGCGAGGCCGGCCAGCAGGTCCAGGAGTTCAAGGGAATGGTTCGTTCCCTTCACGCCGCAGGCATCGAGGTCATCCTCGACGTCGTCTACAACCACACGGCAGAGGGAAACCACCTCGGACCCACCCTGTCCTTCCGCGGGCTCGACAACGAGGCGTACTACCGCCTCGAAGAAGACGACATGCGGTACTACACGGACTACACGGGCACGGGGAACACGCTCAACGTCCGGCACCCGCACTCCCTGCAGCTCATCATGGACTCGCTGCGCTACTGGGTCACCGAGATGCACGTCGACGGATTCCGCTTCGACCTGGCCAGCGCCCTTGCGCGCGACCTGTACGAGGTCGATCGTCTGTCGACCTTCTTCGAGCTCGTGCAGCAGGACCCGATCGTCTCGCAGGTGAAGCTCATCGCCGAGCCGTGGGACGTCGGCCCCGGCGGCTACCAGGTCGGGAACTTCCCGCCGCAGTGGACGGAGTGGAACGGCAAGTACCGCGACACGGTTCGCGATTTCTGGCGAGGGGAGCCCTCGACCCTTGCGGAGTTCGCGTCCAGGCTCACCGGCTCGGCAGATCTCTACGAGCACTCAGGGCGTCGCCCCGTCGCCTCGATCAACTTCGTCACCGCGCACGACGGCTTCACGCTGCGCGACCTCGTGTCGTACAACGAGAAGCACAACGACGCCAACGGCGAAGGCAACAACGACGGTGAATCGCACAACCGCTCGTGGAACTCAGGTGAAGAGGGCGAGTCGGACGACCCCGTCGTGCTCGGCCTCCGCGCCAGGCAGCAGCGTAACTTCATTGCGACGATGCTCCTGTCGCAGGGAGTCCCGATGCTGCTACACGGTGACGAGCTGGGCAGGACCCAGCAGGGCAACAACAACGGGTACGCGCAGGACAACGAACTGACCTGGGTCCACTGGGACCAGGCGGACGCCCCACTCATCGAGTTCACCGCAGCCGTCGCGCGGCTCAGGAAAGAACACCCGGTGTTCCGTCGCAGTCGCTTCTTCGACGGGCGCCCCGTCCGGCGCGGCGAGGGCGAACCGCTGTCGGACATCGTGTGGCTCAACCGCGAAGGCGAAGAGATGCAGCCGGAGGACTGGGACGAGGAACTCGCCAAGACCGTCGGAGTGTTCTTCAACGGCCAGGGCATCCGCGAGCGCGATGCCCGGGGTCAGAACGTCGTCGACGTCAACTTCCTGCTCTACTTCAACGCCGACGCCGAGGACGCCGAGTTCACGCTTCCGCCGGAGGAATACTCCGAAGCGTGGGAGATCGTCGTGGACACAGCGGGGGAGGGCGCCGATTCGGTCGCTCGCCCGGCAGGTGCCCTGCAGTCCGTCGCGGCCCGGTCGATGCTCGTCATGCGCGCATACAAGAAGCCTGAAGCCGAACCCGACCACTCGGTCGCGGCTTCGCTGGCGGTGCTGAGCGGATCCCAGCTCACGACGCCGGCCGAAGTCCGCCCCGGCGCCGTCGTATGAGACTCCCGCTCTCGACCTATCGTCTCCAGATCCGTGAAGGGTTCGACCTCGCCGCGGCCGCCGACCTCACCGACTACGTCACGTCGCTCGGGGCCGATTGGCTGTACCTGTCTCCACTTCTCGTGGCCGAACCCGGGTCCGATCACGGCTACGACGTGATCGACCACTCGAGGATCGACCCCGTGAGGGGTGGCGCAGAGGGGCTCGCCGGTCTTTCGGCCATCGCTCGGGCTGCGGGCATGGGCGTCCTCGTCGACGTCGTCCCCAATCACATGGGCGTCGCGACGCCGTCAGCCAATGCGTGGTGGTGGGACCTCCTCGCCCATGGCGAGGAGTCCAGGTATGCAGAGGCCTTCGACGTCGACTGGGCGGCGGCGGGCGGCCGCATCCGCATCCCAGTGCTCGGCGACGGGGACGGCGAACTCGACGCTCTCACGATCGTCGACGGACAGCTGCGTTACTACGACAACGCGTTCCCGCTCGCACCGGGATCGGCGGACGACGGCGCGGATGCCAGGACGGTCCACGACCGGCAGAACTACGAACTGGTGGACTGGCGCCGTGCGGACGCCGACCTCAACTACCGCCGCTTCTTCGCGGTGAACTCGCTCGCGGGCATCCGCGTCGAGGTGCCGTGGGTATTCGCCGAATCACACGCGGAGATCGTCCGCTGGGTCCGTGAGGGACTCGTCGACGGACTTCGGGTCGACCACCCAGACGGCCTCGCCGACCCGGGCGGCTACCTCGACGCCCTGCAGGCGGCGACCGGAGGAACGTACGTCCTCGTCGAGAAGATCCTCGAGGGCGACGAGCAGCTCCCACCGAGCTGGGCCACAGGAGGCACCACCGGCTACGACGCCCTCGGCGACATCGATCGCGTCCTCGTCGACCCAGCCGGTAAGGCCGTCCTCGACGCGCTCGAAGGCAGACTCGAGGGAACGACGACGACGGACATCGACGCCCTCTGGCCCGAGCTCGTCCATGAGAACAAGCGACGGATCGCCGACGGCATCCTGCGCTCGGAGGTCCTGCGGCTCGCGCGGCTCGTTCCCGACATCGTCGGTGCCGACGACGCGATCGCCGAACTGCTGGCAGCCTTTCCCGTGTACCGCTCGTACCTGCCGTTCGGGATCGAACACCTCGAACATGCCGCGCTCACGGCTCGCGAGAGGCGCCCTGAACTGGCGTCTGTCCTCGACGCCCTGGTCCCTGTGCTCGCCGACCCCGAGCATCCAGCGGCGATCCGGTTCCAGCAGACCTCCGGAATGGTGATGGCGAAGGGCGTCGAGGACACCGCGTTCTACCGGTACAGCCGTCTCACCTCGCTCAACGAGGTCGGCGCGGACCCCGGAGAATTCAGCATCGACGTCGCGGAGTTCCACGCCAGGCAGCAGCACCGCCAGGCCACCCTGCCCGCGTCGATGACGACCCTGTCGACCCACGACACGAAACGCGGGGAGGACGTCCGCGCCCGGATCTCCGTGCTGGCAGAGATCCCCGCCGACTGGGAAGCCACACTCGACGAGCTGCGCGCGCTGGCGCCACTCGACGACGGACCGTTCGAGAAACTGCTCTGGGAAGCGGTTCTCGGCGCCTGGCCCGTTTCGCAGGAACGACTCGACGCGTACGCCGAGAAGGCGTCCCGCGAGGCAGGCACATCGACCACGTGGACAGAGCCGGATAAGGCCTTCGAAGCCAGGATGCACGGCCTCGTGGCCGCTGTCTTCGAGGATTCCCGTGTGTCAGGGATCGTCTCCGGACTCGTCGAACGGATCTCGCAGGCGGGCTGGTCCAATTCGCTCGCCGCGAAGCTGATCCAGCTCACGGCACCTGGCGTCCCGGACGTCTACCAGGGCAGCGAGCTGTGGGAGACCTCCCTCGTCGACCCGGACAACCGCCGGCCCGTCGATTTCGACGTGCGTCGCGAGTACCTGTCCCAGATCGACAGGGGCTGGCTGCCGGCCGTCGACGAGACCGGAGCAGCGAAGCTGCTCGTGACGTCGCGGGCACTCCGGCTGCGTCGGGACCATCCCGACTGGTTCTCCCGCTACCTGCCTGTGCCCGCGTACGGAGCGGCAGCCGACCACGTGGTCGCCTTCGACCGCGGAGACGCCGTCACGGTGGCGACCCGCCTGCCGCTCGGCCTCGAGGCTGCGGGCGGATGGGCGGACACGACATTGGAGATCGCCGGCAGGTCCTGGATCGACACACTCACGGGCGAGAGACACAGGGGCGGCTCGGTGCGACTGGCCGACCTGCTCCGGCAGTACCCGGTCGCGCTGCTCGTCGCAGACGAATTCGACGACAACCGAGCGATGGGGGACTGACATGAGCGACGGCATCCGCGTCTGGGCACCCGCTGCCTCGCGCGTCGACCTGAGGATCGGCGACGAGACGCTCGACCTGACCCGGGCGGACGGCGGCTGGTGGGCACGGCCTGGGCTCGACCCGGCGCCCGGCACCGACTACGGCTTTCTCGTGGACGGTGAAGGCCCGTTCCCCGACCCGAGGTCGCGGCACCAGCCCGAGGGCGTGCACGGCCTCTCCCGGGTGGTGGACAGGGACGCACACGACTGGGCGGATGACGCATGGACCGGGCGCCAGCTCGCAGGAGCGGTGATCTACGAACTTCACATCGGCACCTTCACCCCTGAGGGCACGTTCGACGCCGCTGCCCTCAAGCTCGACCACCTGGCGTCGATCGGCGTGGACTTCGTCGAACTCCTTCCGGTGAACGCCTTCAACGGCACACACAACTGGGGTTACGACGGAGTGCTCTGGTACGCCGTCCACGACGGGTACGGCGGCCCCGCAGGCTATAAGCGGTTCGTCGACGCCTGCCACGCAGCGGGGATGGGCGTCATCCAGGACGTCGTCTACAACCACCTCGGCCCCAGCGGCAACTACCTTCCGAAGTTCGGACCATACCTCACCGACGGCCCCGGGAACACGTGGGGGTCTTCCGTCAACCTCGACGGGCCGGACTCAGACACCGTGCGGCGCTACATCATCGACAACGCCCTGATGTGGCTCGACGACTACCACGTCGACGGGCTGAGGCTCGATGCCGTCCACGCGCTCACCGACCACAGTGCAGTGCACGTCCTCGAACAGCTCGCGGATGAGGTCGCCGCCCTCAGCGCATTCACGGGGCGCCCGCTCAGCCTCATCGCCGAGTCCGACCTCAACGACCCGAAGCTCATCACACCGGTCGAAGCGTCCGGTTACGGCCTCGACGCGCAGTGGAGCGACGACTTCCACCACGCCGTGCACGTGGCGGTCACCGGTGAGACGACCGGCTACTACGCCGATTTCGAACCGCTCTCCGCGCTCGGCAAGGTCCTGACCCGTGGCTTCTTCCACGACGGGACCTACTCGAGCTTCCGCGAACGTGTCCACGGCCGACCCGTCGACACCGAACGCATGCCGTCGTGGCGGCTCGTCGTCGCAAACCAGAACCACGATCAGATCGGCAACCGCGCGATCGGGGACAGGCTCACCGCCCAGCTCGATCCTGGACAACTCGCGATAGCCGCTGCGCTCACCCTGCTCGGCCCGTTCACCCCGATGCTGTTCATGGGGGAGGAGTGGGCGGCATCGACGCCCTGGCAGTTCTTCACCTCCCACCCCGAACCCGAACTCGGCCGGGCGACTGCTGAAGGAAGGATCGCGGAGTTCGCGCGCATGGGCTGGGATCCCGACGTCGTCCCCGACCCCCAGGATCCTGAGACGTTCGAACGGTCGAAGCTCGACTGGAGCGAGCCCGCCGGCGGTGACCACGCCAGGGTGCTGGAGTTCTACCGGGCCGCCGCAGACGTGCGAAGGAGACGGCCCGAGTTCACCGACCCCCAGTTCGCGCACACGACCGTCGAGCTCGATGAGGACGAACGCTGGCTGGTGCTGAGCAGGGGAGACGCCGCGATCGTCGTGAACGTCGGAACCGATGTACGCACGGTCCCGGTCCTGCCGTCGGAGATCCTGCTGTCCTTCACGGCAGACGGGTCGGAGATCGGTGTGCCACGCGACGGTCGCATCGAGGTTCCGCCGCACTCGGTCGTGGTCCTCGGCTGATCAGGCGTCGATGGCTGCTGCGAATGCTTCGGCGGCCGGCCGGTTGAAGGCGACGAAAGTGACAGGGATGTCCGTTCCCGCGGCTCGCACCGTCCGAACGGCGATCGACGCGGCATCCGCCATCGGCCAGCTGTAGATCCCGGCGGAGATCGCGGGGAAGGCGATCGAGCTCGCCCCGACCTCAGCGGCCACGCGGAGGCTGTTGCTGTAGGCGGATGCGAGCAGCGCGGAGCGGTCGTCGTCCCGATCCCACACCGGTCCGACCGTGTGGATCACGAATCGTGCAGACAAGCGGCCCGCCGTCGTCGCCACCGCTTCGCCCGTCGGCAGCCCATCGGGAAGGCTGGTCGCCCTCAGTCGACGGCACGCCGCGAGGATCTCGGGTCCGCCAGCGCGGTGGATGGCACCGTCGACGCCGCCCCCGCCGAGCAGCGAACTGTTCGCCGCGTTGACGATCGCGTCGACATCGAGTGCAGTGATGTCGCCTTCGACGAGTTCGATGCGCACCCGGATCCTTCCCTGTCAGGCGCAAGCGTACCGCTCGTCCTTCGTCCGCCCCAGTGGTTGCCCGCGCAGCAGTTCTCGCGGTACACCGGGATCATGACAGATCCCCTCGCACACTGGATGGCCGCCTATCAGACCGCATGGGAGTCGAACGACCCCGACCACATCCGCGCGCTCGTCACCGACGACGTCGTCTACAGGAACGAACCGTGGACGGAACCCTGGCGCGGGGCTGAGGCCGTCGTGACGGGCTGGTTGGCTCGCAGGGACGAGCCGGGCAACCACACCTTCGAGTGGTCTCCGGTCGTCGTCACCGACGACGTCTGGATCGTCGAGGGAACGACGGCGTACACCGACGGCAGGACATACAGCAATCTCTGGGTGATCCGGCCGGGGGCCGGGGGCAGGGCGCACGAGTTCACCGAGTGGTGGATGGACCAGGCCTCACCGTCCTGACCTCAGCGGGCTGCCCGTGGCCCGTCACAGCGAGCGGAGTCGCTCGAGGAGCGGACCGGCCGCCTCTCGGAGGAAATCGTCCTGGCGGCGATCCCCGACCTGCACGATCGCGATGTCGGTGTATCCGGCTTCGATGAACGGCCTGGCTGCCTCCGCGATCTCGTCGAGGTCCGGTCCGCACGCGATCGCGTCCGCGACGTCCTCCGGTCGGACGAACTGTGAAGCGCCGGCGAATCCGGCAGGGGTCGGGAGGTCGGCGTTGACCGCCCAGCCCCCGGCGAACCAGCGGAACTGTTCGTGGGCCTCGGCGATCGCGGCATCCTTGTCAGGGCCCCAGCAGACAGGGATCTGACCGATCACGCGCGCAGCGGATGCACTCCCGCCGTGAGCTGAACGCCAGGATGAGACGAGGTCGGCATCCGGCTCGGTGGAGATGAAGTGGTCGGACAGCGGAGCGAACCTGGCGATGGACTTCTCGCCGGAGACCGCGATGCCGATGGGCACCCCGTCGTCGGGGGCGTCCCAGATCCGGGCGGAATCCACGCGGAAATGGTCGCCGTCCCAGGTGACGAGCTCGCCGGTGAGGAGCTCGCGGATGATGTGCACGGCCTCCTCGAGCATGTCGTGACGGAGGTCCACGGACGGCCAGCCGGTGCCGACGACGTGCTCGTTGAGGTTCTCGCCTGCGCCGAGTCCCAACAGGAAACGTCCCTCGGCGAGGAGCTGGAGGGTCGCCGCCTTCTGGGCGACGACGGCGGGGTGATAGCGGAGTGTCGGACACGTCACGAAGGTTGCGAGGTCGACCCGCTCGGTGGCCTGGGCGACGGCGCCGAGCAGTGTCCAGGCGTACGGCGCATGGCCCTGTTCGGTCAGCCAGGGGGAGTAATGGTCGCTGCAGACCTCGAAGTCGAAGCCGAGCCGCTCTGCCTCGACCGCATACCGCACGAGGTCGCGCGGGCCGCTCTGTTCCGTCATCAGGGTGTAGCCGTATCGTGTCATGGCCCGAACCTGTCATTGCGGGCAATCGGGGTCAAGGGGCTGTGCCTCGACCCCGGTCATGCGGTAGCGGTCAGCCCTGTGGCACGATTTGCTGGAGTGCCCAGCGGTTGCCGTCCGGGTCCGAGAAGAAAACGAAGCGGCCCCAGGGCTGGTCGTCGACCTCAGTGGCATCCACCCCGTTCTTCAGCAGGTGTTCCCTGGCTGCGTCTGCGTCCGGCACGACCACCTGGATACCCGTCTGCGACCCGGGTGCCATCTCCGTGATCCCCTCGCCGATGACGATCGAGCACGCCGAGCCAGGGGGTGTCAGTTGCACGAAGCGCAGGCCCTCCGACACGGGGAAATCGTGGTCGGCGTGAAATCCGACCTGGTCGACGTAGAACGCTTTCGCCCGGTCGACGTCGGTGACCGGGACGGCGATGAGTTCGATTTTCCAATCCATGGAATCCTCCTCAGGATGTCTTGTCGTTTCGAGCCTAGGAAGCCATCAGGACCCATCGTGTCCTCATTCCGCGTTGTTTTCCAGGCCCCCTCGCGATCCCGGATCCGGTGTGCCATCGTGAACGGAGTCATCGAAGACAACGAAGAAGAAGGAGCGAACCATGTTCACACCCGTCCACGGATTCAGCGGATTCAGCGTGTCTGACATCGACGCCGCCCGGTCGTTCTACTCCGGACAGCTCGGTCTCGCGGTCGCCGACGACGAGATGGGTATGCTGCGGATAACGCTGCCGGGAGGGGCCGATGTCATGGCGTATCCGAAACCCGACCATGTACCTGCATCCTTCACGATCCTCAACTTCCTCGTCGCAGACGTCGACGCAGCTGTCGACGCTCTCAACGGCAAGGGGGTCGCCACGAAGATCTACGACGACGCCGACCTTCCGACCGATGACAGGGGGATCATGCGCGACAACGGCCCGACGATCGCCTGGTTCCGCGACCCGTCTGACAACGTGATCGCCGTCATCGAGGACCCGACCCTGTAGCGGCTCGGCCCTGGTCGGTCACCGGGCCGAGCAAGGAGTTCGCTACGGTCGAGTGCGCGGACTCCGGGTCGCTGGGGTGAAACAGCCCGGCAAGGGAGTCCCGGTACAGGCGGGACAGCTCACCGTCGGCGTCGTATGACCCTCCGCCTGCCACGCGGATGGCCGTCTCGACGACCCCGCGGCTGACATCCACCGCCCGGGTCTTTGCACCGACGAGCAGACGGAACCAGGCAGCGCCGTGGTCGGCGAGTGTGTCGACATCGGCAGCGAGCGAGTCCAGTTGCGGCGCGATCGAGTCGAGCCCGATGGCGGCGTCTGCGAGCTGCCAGCGAATGTCGGGGTCATCGGCGTAGCTGCGGCCGTCATGCTTCATCGACGTGCGCCGGCGCGCAGCCTCGACCCCGAGTTCCAGCGCACGGTCTCCGATTCCCGCGTAGACGGCGCCGATCAGCAGCAGGAAGTTGCTGAAGATGCCGAAGATGTACGGGTGGGCGCTCGGCCCGACGGGGAGCACCCTGGCGATGCGCTCAGCCGGAACCCGTGCGCCCGTGAGTTCGGTGGTGAAGGACTGGGTGGCCCGCATCCCCAGCGGGTTCCAAGCGCCGACCGCGCGGTGTCCTTCCGTCTCCCTGGTGAGATAGCCGTGCACCAGCGTCGGATTGGCCGGGTCGGAGTCGTCGCGGCCGAAGACACCGAGGCGGGTCCAGGCCGGAGAGAGCGACGTGAAGATCTTCCGTCCTGTGAAAGAGAAAGAGCCGTCTGGCCCGGGCTTGGCAGCCGTCCGTGAGTCGAACATGACCTCGTCGTTCCCCGCTTCGCTGTTCCCGAACGCGAACAGTTCGCCGCGGCTGGCGTCGTCGAGGATCCAGTCCAGGCCGGAATCGCCCCGAGCGTGCAGGACCCTGGCCACCCCGACCACGACGTGGTGCATGTTGACCCCGAGTGCGGTTGCCGGCGCGTAGCGGGCGAGCAGCCTCTGGTTCCTGACCGCGTCGCCGAGGGACTGAGGAGCGAGGTACCCGGCCGCGCG
This sequence comes from Mycetocola sp. Y719, assembly GCF_056713205.1. Taxonomy (NCBI): domain Bacteria; kingdom Bacillati; phylum Actinomycetota; class Actinomycetes; order Micrococcales; family Microbacteriaceae; genus Mycetocola; species Mycetocola sp. Y719. The sequence continues at coordinate 222,753 of NZ_JBWYGY010000001.1, forward strand.
GAGCTCGTCGAGATCCTCGGTGAAGAACCGGTTGTCCCGGTCGTATTCCGGTGCCCGCGAGCGGATGCGCTCGAGCAGGTCGATCGGCAGGTCGGTCACCGTCCCAGACTAGCGAACCACGTCAGTCCAGGAGGTTCCCTTCCGAGTCCCTGCCTCGAAGTTTCTCCATGTCTCGACGCTCCCGTTTGGTGGGCCTGCCGGCCCCGCGGTCGCGCATCGGACGCAGCGCCACTTCCTCGCGCGGTGGGGGAGGAGGGGTCTTGTCGACGAGGCATTCGGCGGCCACGCTCGCGCCGACGCGTTTGACCACGATCCTCGCCACGACCACGATCCGGTCGAAACCGCCCTCACGAACCCGGATCTCGTCGCCGATCCGCACCGGGTGCGATGCCTTCACGCGTTCGCCGGCGACGCGGACGTGCCCGGCCCGGCAGGCCGTCGTCGCCATCGACCTGGTCTTGTAGACACGGACCGCCCACAACCAGCTGTCGACGCGCGCGCTCGGAACCGGGGTGTTCATCGTTCGAGCCTACGGGCGCTGTCGGCCATCGGCCGACAGCAGGGTGTAGCCCCTGAGCACGGCCGACTCGATGATCTCGACCGGAAGTCGCGACGCAGACGCGACACGTTCGCTCGCGGATTCGATGGGCTCTGACCTGTCGAAGGCCTGGCGGATTCCGTCGGCGACGACCCGCAGGGTGCGGGCCTGGTCGATGAGGAACGCCCGATCCACCGCAGTTCCGTGCCCGGGGATCACGACGTCGCCCTCCCCGACCAGATGGGAGAGGTCGTGGAGCACGTCGGGCCAGTCGAGCGGAAAGCTCCCCGACCCGTACATCGGCGGTCCCGACTGTTCGACGACGTCTCCGACAAGCCATGCGCCGGCGTCAGGCACTTCGACGATGAGGTCTGTGTCGGTGTGGCCGGGGGCAAGCGGATGCAGACGCACGATCCGCCCGCCGAGGTCGATGTCACGTGTGGCGGAGACAGCGACGGTTGGCGGGGTGAGCACGACATCGCGCCAGTCGTACTGCGGGGATGCCGCAGGGTCGGCCCTCCACGCCGTGAGGCGCAGCCGCTCGTACTCGTCGAAGTGCCGGGGGATGAGGTGGTGACCGAAGATCTCCGCGTCGGTGAAGACCTGGTTCCCGAAAGTGTGGTCGTAGTGGGCATGGGTGTTCACCACCCACCGGACCGGGAGACGGGTGAAGGCAGCGACATCGTCGCGGATCTCACGGCCCTCCCGGGGATTGCAGCGCGTGTCCACCAGGAGGACTCCGTCGTCGCCGACCACGAGGCACACCGAGATGTCGAGCGGATCGTAGCGCCGCTGGTAGACCCGGTCTGCGACTTCGTTCCACGATGACATGGGACGATCCTACGGCGGTCGGACCGGTGTCAGACGATCTCGAAGTAGTCCAGGTCGAGGACGTCCTTGGGAGTCGGTTGAGCGGAGGGTTTGCTGGGCTGGAGCGCGCGCGTCTTCGCTTCGAGATCCTCGACGATCGCCGCGTCGGTCGGATCCTCGCCGTCACTCGCGGCGGGCATCGAGAACAACTGGCTCGACGGCCCGACGAGGAGGTGCGCGTGACCGGAGATCGTTCCGTCCGTGACGATCGGGATGGCGATGATGTCGGCCTTCCCCGAGTCCGCGAGGGCCTGCGCGTACCTGAGAACGGCTTTGCACATCACATCGCCGGTCAGTAGTGATCCGCTGGAATAGAAGAGTCGTCTCATGCGGTCGACTGTCCTCTGGTCGGGCAATCTGCTCAAGGGCCTTGTGGAGTGGAGCCCGGATCGATACGGCCCGCGAGGAACGCGAGAGCCCGGTGGTGCACGCCCCGTGTCAACCCCCAGGGTGGAATTGGTGAGCAAGCTAGGGTACAAGGTGGATTGGTGTCTTCCCTCTCCGTCTGTGCAACTTCGAAAGGTCCCGGATGGGAAAGCTCTTCTATGACTCGACGCTGACCGTCGACTTCGATGACCGGGTGCTCGCGCACCTCCAGATCGTGATCGGCGCGAAACTTCGACGAGGCGAATCCTTCTATTTCAGCTGGAAGGACGACCCGGGCGTCGGCGACGGGAGAAGCACGATCTGGCTCGCTCCGAACATCCCGCTCCATTACAAGTACTTCGGCTCGCGCCTTCCCGCCCTCAACCGGGAGTGGATCATCGTTCTGAGTGCATCCTCGAACTCGGCAGGCGGCCTCCAGATCGTGCCTGAGCCGAAGCCGTCGAACGGTCCGAGCGAGGACCCCCAGTGAAGCGCATCGAGGTCATCTACGGTGGCGTGAAGTACACGATTCCGAACCGGGATCTCGCCGATGTCCAGAAGGAGATCACCGACGCGATTGCCGAAGGGTCAGTGCACTGGCTCGAGGCGAACAGCGGCGAAGGCATCCTCGAGCCGGCGCATCTTCTCATCGGCAGCGGTGTTCCCATCGTTGTCGTCGACGTGATGGCGACCGTGCACTCCGAGAGCGACAGCCCGCTCTAGCTCTTCCCGATCGTGCGGTTCTCGGCGCTGATCATCCATGCGTACTGTTCCAGTTTCGCGATGATGGCGTGGAGGATGTCTGCTGACGTCGGATCTTCCTCGTCGACCTGGTCGTGTACGTCGCGCATCGTGCCGACGGCTGCCTCGATCCTGACGGTGATGAGGTCGATCGTCTTCGCGGTGTCCACTTCGCCACCGGGGAATGCCGGAAGAGTGGTCGTGGCCGCGACTGAGTCGCTGCGGCCGTCCGGGGTGGCGTGCAGCGCCCGCATCCGTTCGGCGACCTCGTCCGAGAATTCGCGGGCGGCTTCGACGACCTCGTCGAGCTGGAGGTGAAGGTCGCGGAAGTTCTTCCCCACGACGTTCCAGTGTGCCTGCTTGCCCTGCACGTGGAGTTCGATGAGGTCGACGAGCACCTTCTGCATGCTGTCAGCGAGTTCCTTCGATGCCGTGAACCCCCGCTCAGGCTTCTGCCGCCTCGTGGTCTTCGCTCCAGTGGCTGACGAGCCCGGTCGTTCCCGTGTTGCAGTTGACATGGAGAAGTCCTTTCGAGGTATGTGCGGCATCGGACACGTTAGAGGTTCCCCGTGAAGCGGCTCAAGGCCTTGCATTCCCTCACGAAGCTGCTACCGGTAGCCCGAGTCGCTAGGGGTTTCCTGCGGAATTCGCAAGTGCGAGGTGAGGAGGGGTTCCTCTGCCTAAGGTGAACTATGCCCGTGCACGTACGAACGATCCAGACCGCGCTGCCGCCGACCGTCCTGGTGCAGTCAGAAGCCCGCGAGGTCTTCGGTTCGCAGCCAGGCCTGACCCGCCTGGGTGAGCGACTCGTGCGCACCTCGTTCGACGTGTCAGGTATCGAGTCCAGACGCAGCGTCATCCGTGATTTCGACCCGGAGTCAGACAGCGACCCGGTCTTCTTCGACCCGTCTACCGGCTCGCTGCTGTCCCCGTCGACTCGGGTGCGCAACGATTTCTACATCCAAGCGGCTGGTCCGCTCTTCGCCGAAGCGGCCAGGGCCGCCATCGACGCCTGCCCGGATGTCACGGCCGACGACATCACACATGTCGTCACCGTCTCGTGCACCGGGTTCTACGCGCCGGGGCCCGACTACGAACTGGTCAGGGAACTCGGGTTGCGGACGACCACCCAGCGCTACAACATCGGCTTCATGGGTTGTTACGCCGCTTTCCCTGCGCTGAGGGCGGCTGCGGCGTTCTGCGCGGCCGATCCCGAGGCCGTCGTGCTCGTGGTGTGCTGCGAACTGTGCACGATCCACGTGCGGTCGTCGAACGAGCCCGACCAGATCGTGGCGTCGTCCGTCTTCGCTGACGGAGCCGCAGCGGCGATCGTCACGTCACGGCCTCCGGCGACGGATGCCCCCACCCTGACGATCGACCGGCTCGCGAGCGAACTCACCCCGGTGGGTGAGAAGGACATGGCGTGGACCATCGGCGACGACGGATTCGAGATGGTGCTCAGCGCCGCAGTGCCGAAGATCATCGACAGCTACATCGAGGGTGCCCTCGAGCCGCTGCTCTCGCCTGACCCGCACCTCGCTGCCGACCCGGCCGTCGGCATCCGGCATTGGGCGATCCACCCGGGCGGCCGAAGCATCCTCGACAAGGTCGAATCGAAACTCGGGCTCACCGAGAGCCAGCTGGAGCCGTCGCGCAAGATCCTGCGCGAGTACGGCAATATGTCGAGCGCCACAGTGCTGTTCGTGCTGAAGGAGATCCTCGACGCCGACGGCGGTACGGACGACGAGCGCGTGTGCGCGATGGCGTTCGGTCCTGGCCTCACGGTGGAGACCGGGCTGTTCACCCGGGTCACCGCGGCTCGATGACCGTCGTTGTGCCTGGGGTGCTTCCCGACCTCGCCCGCCGCAACGAAGATCTCGTCGAGCTGATGGATGAGCCGCTCTGCGACCTCGACACCCTGTTCAGGACCTATGCGGCATTCCCGGCCGTCAACCGCGTCGTCGCCGGGTGGCGGTGGACATACGCGACCCTGCTTCGGCCACGATTCACCGGGCCGGTGCACACCGTGGTCGACGTCGGGGCCGGCGGGGGAGACGTGGCGAGGGCGCTGATCCGGTGGGCGCGGAGCGACGGCGTCCGCCTGGAAGTCACCGCGATCGACCCCGATCCCCGAGCCGCCGCCTACGTCGAGACGCTGCCGACGGTCGACGGATTCGTCTATCGCCGCTGCTCGAGCACCGAACTCGCCGACGAGGAATCCCGGTTCGATTTCGTCGTGTCGAACCACGTGCTGCATCACCTCACCGCTGCGGAACTCGGCACCGTGCTCGCGGATTCCGAGCGCCTCGCCCGGATCGCCGTCGTTCACAGCGACATCCGCAGGTCTGCGGCCGCGTACCTGCTGTTCTCCGCCTTCACCGCCGTCGGATTCAGCGGGTCGTTCATCCGTGAAGACGGACTGCTCTCGATCCGCCGCAGCTACCGTCCCGCAGAGCTCGGTGCCGTCGTGCCTCCTGGGTGGACGGTGAGCGGGCAGGTGCCGTTCCGGGTGCTGCTCACGAAGGACAGGATGCGCCCTGGTGCGTGACGTCGTCGTCGTCGGCGCTGGACCCGTCGGCAGCTTCGTCACCGCCCTGCTCCTGGACGCCGGACTCGACGCCATCGCCGTCGATGCCCGTGCGGAGGAGGCGCGCCACTCGCGGGCAATCGGCATCCACCCGCCGTCGCTGGTCCTGCTCGACGCCATCGGGGTCGCCGCGCCCGTTCTCGCCGCCGGCGTCCAGATCCGCCGCGGCGTCGCGCGCACCCGCGGGGCAGACCTCGGCACCCTCCGCTTCGCAGAGGAGGACGCCCCGCCGATCGTCGCCCTTCCCCAGCACGTCACCCAGGCACTGCTCGATGGTGCCGTTGAGATCCGCCGTTCCGACGGCATCCGCCGTGGCGTTCGCGTCACCGGGCTCTCGCGAACCGGCGGGGCGCTCATCGCGCGCGGAAGCGACGCGAACGGGCCGTGGGAGGAGCACACACGGTTGGTGGTGGGCGCAGACGGCGCTGACAGCGTCGTGCGACGGCTGGCCCATGCCAGGGGATCGACGCGCCACTATCGTGACCGGTATGCGATGGGTGACTTCGCCGACACCAGCGGCGACGACGCCGTCGCCGTGCTCCACCTCGAGCGCGGCGGAATCGTGGAGTCGTTCCCGCTGCCGGGCGGCATCCGTCGTTGGGTGGCGCATGTGGGGACGGATGTCGCCGGGCCAGCGGCCCTCGCGAGCCTCATCGCCGAGCGGACCGGAACAGGGCCAGACGCTGCGACCGCGACGATGTTCAGCGCCTTCACTCCGAGAAAGACGTCGGTCGCGAACCTCGCCGGCCCCGGTATCGTGCTCATCGGTGACGCCGCCCACGAGGTGAGCCCGATCGGCGGGCAGGGCATGAATCTCGGGTGGGCGGATGCCGCCGGGCTCGCCGCGATCCTTCCCTCCGCGCTCCTGCCGGGAGACGATGGCGCGTCCATCCGCGCGTTCAGCCGTGACCGGCTCGCGGTCGCGCGTCGTGCTGCGCGTCAGGCCGAGCTCAACATGATCCTCGGTCGCCCGGCTCCTGGGCCGCTTCAGGCCGCTCGTTCAGCGTTCGCCCGGGTGGCGTCGCGTTCACCGGTGGGCGACCACCTCTCGCGGGTGTTCACCATGGCGGCTCTCTGACCGGCTAGCGGCGGATGGCGTCGAGCACGGTGGCAGCGGTGACGCCTGAGCCCGCCGGGCTGGGGTGCAGCAGATCGGGAAGCAGAAGGGTGTCGGCGTCGGGGGAGTCGAGGTACGCCGTGTGCACGTCGATCGGCCGGATCGCCTGGTTCTCGGCGAGCCACGAGGTGACATTGTCGATCACCTCGGTGTGTGCGGCGGCCCACTGGTCGAACCTCGGGTTCTCGAGGATGGCGGCGTAACCGACCGACTCGGGCCAGTACCGTTCGACCTCGGCGACGAGGGCGGTCAGCTGCGGCCCCACCGTCTCCGGTTTCGGAACGTTGTTGAGGCCGTGGTTGAAGACCACGAGGTCGGGCTGCGCTGGCATGAGGGCGGCGAAGTGGTCGAGAGAGTACGCGCCGGTCTTGCCGCTCGCTGACCCGTTCCAGACGATGATCGGCGCGGATGCTCCGTCTTCGTTCGACCGGATCTCCGGCAGGTAGGTGTTGGTGAGGATGTCCCACGGGTGCTGGATCAGCGGGCGGTCGAGTTCCTCGGACAGCTCACGGAAGGCGAGGTCGACCCACTCGCCCGGCTCGTTTCCGGTCGAGTCGCCGATCACGGAGACGACGAACGGGCGGCCAGAATCTGTGAGGCGATCCCGGGCGTCGGCGAAGGAGACGAGGCGCGACCGGGGTTCCGCGGCGACCACGGGTCCGTCGTCGGCACCGGCCGATGTGCCCGCTGCCGGGCGCGGGAGTGTGGCGAAGGCGACGCTGACCAGCACCGCTCCGACGACGAGGACGGGGACACCGACCCTGAGGAGCACTGTCGACACGAAGCCGGGACGCCGGGATCCCCGGCGAAGAAGGCGTCGCGTCGTGCTCATGGGTCTAGGGTACGTGCCCGCGAGGGGTGCGAATGACATGTCACCACCTTTGGGGTGGCACGGGTCGATCCCCGGCGCATGCCGCGCGCCGGACAGGGTCGCAACCGGCCATTCAATAGACTGGCAGGGTGGCACACCGGGATAACCCAGAACCGAGCGACCGCATCCTGACGGTCCCGAATCTGCTGAGCTTTCTGCGCCTCGCGCTCGTTCCGGTCTTCCTCATCCTCCTGGTCGAGGGGGAGGACGTCGTCGCCCTGATCGTGCTCGCACTGTCCGGCTTCACCGACTTCCTCGACGGCTGGATCGCGCGCCGGTTCAACCAGGTGTCGAAGCTCGGCCAGCTGCTCGATCCGGCCGCCGATCGCCTGTATATCCTCGCCGCGCTGCTCGGACTGGGGTGGAGGGACCTCATCCCGTTGTGGCTCGTTGTGGTGATCATCGCCAGGGACATCATGCTGGTCGTGCTCGCCGCCGTTCTCGCGAAGATCGGGCACGGTGCCTTCCCGGTGAACTGGGTGGGCAAGTGGGCGACCGCGTGCCTGTTCGTCGGGCTGCCCCTGCTGATGCTCGCCGCTGCGTTCCCCGACACGGCGAACTACACGCAACCGTTCGGGATGATCTTCGCCGTGGTCGGAGCAATCCTCTACTGGTGGGCGGGTGTGCTCTATCTTGTCCAGACGGTGAAGGCATCCGGAAAACGCGAGGGACAGACCGGGTCGCGATCAGATACGCTGGAACCCTAGGAGGTACAGGTGTCATATCCCAACGAGCAGAATCCCCCCACAGGGGCGTTTCTGCGCGAGCCGGCTGCACACGATGATGCAGCGGGCGCCGCAAACGGTACAACCGCAAGTTTCAGTCGTGACCTGGCCGCCAGTCTGGCCAACGTCGACAGTGACATCAGCGCAGAGGAGCAGGAAGCGATTGCCGCCCTGCCCAGCGGTTCTGCCCTGCTGATCGTGCGTCGCGGCCCCAACTCCGGTGCCCGTTTCCTGCTCGACGCCGATGTCACGCCGGTCGGTCGTCACCCGGATGCCGACATCTTCCTCGACGACGTCACGGTCTCCCGCCGTCACGCGGAGTTCCTGCGCCATGGTGTGGCGTTCGAGATCAAGGACCTCAACTCGCTGAACGGCACCTACTTCGACGGCGTGCGTATCGACAGCGCACTGCTGAGCGACGGCGCCGAGGTGCAGATCGGCAAGTTCCGGCTGACCTTCTACCCGTCACGCCTCGACCTGCTTCCGCCCTCGGACGCCTAGACCGTGTCTGCTCAGGCAGCGCACCGCAGCTACGAGCGCGACCCCGGCAACGGCAAGACCCAGGCGGCGCCACAGCTCCTCAGCATCGGCCAGGTACTGGCGCGGCTGGCGAAGGAGTTCCCGGACCTCAGCAACTCGAAGCTGCGGTTCCTGGAGGAACAGGGACTCGTGTCGCCGTCACGCACCAAGTCCGGCTACCGCAAGTTCTCCCCGAAAGATGTCGAACGTCTCCGGCTCATCCTGTCGATGCAGCGCGACCATTACCTGCCGCTCAAGGTGATCCGCGGCCACCTGGCCGACCTCGACGCCGGGCGGGCGCCCGTTCTGCCCGGGGCTTCTCCCACAGGGCAGATCTCCACGATCATCCCGGCAGGACGGCGATATCAGCGCGACGACGTGCTCCGGGAGACCGGGGCGTCTGCCGCCCTCTTCTCGGAGGCCATCTCGGCATCCATCATCACGCCCGGCGACAGCTACGGCGAGGATTCGGTCCAGGTGCTCCGCTCGCTCGTTGCGCTTCAGCGGTGCGGCATCGAGCCGAGGCACCTCCGTGGCTACCGTGCCACCGCCGAGCGCGAGGTCAGCATGATCGAGAGCGCCCTGCTTCCCATCGCGCGACGCAAGGATGCCGCCAGTCGCGCGCGCGCCGCGGAACTCTCCGGTGAGATCGCCGGCCAGCTCGACGTGATCCGCGCCAGCCTGGTCCGCAGCGCGCTCGGACGGTTGACGTCGTAGACTGAACCCAGGCGCCGCGATTGTCACAGAATGATCACGGCCACCCGACACGCCGGACCGTTCGGTTCGGATGTCGTTGTAGAAGCCGACAGCCCTCGGTACCGTGGACTGTGCGGTACCGCCGCAGCAGATTCTTCAGAGGAGTACACGGATGAGCGAAATTCCCGCCAACGATAATCCTCGCTATGACCTCGGGCTGCTGTTCACCGACGGACTGCCCGAGATGGACGACCAGGCCGGCTACCGTGGCGCTGTCGCCGCGCGGGCCGCAGGCATCAGCTACCGCCAGCTCGACTACTGGGCACGCACCGGTCTCGTCGAGCCGACCGTGCGTGGTGCAGCCGGATCCGGTTCGCAGCGTCTTTACGGCTTCCGAGACATCCTCGTCCTCAAACTCGTCAAGCGTCTGCTCGACACCGGGATCTCACTCCAGCAGATCCGCACCGCCGTCAATCAACTCCGGGAGTCAGGGGTCAACGACCTCGCCCAGACCACGTTGATGAGCGACGGAGCCAGCGTCTACCTCTGCACGTCGGACGATGAGGTCATCGACCTCGTCAGCCGCGGGCAGGGCGTCTTCGGCATCGCCGTCGGCAAGGTGCTCCGCGAGGTGGAGACGAGCCTCATCGAGTTCGACTCGCAGGCTGCAGACCCCATGGACGAGCTCGCCGCTCGTCGCGCCGCGCGCTCCGCCTGAGTCCGCGCCGCCCGGTTATCCGCTCAGATCGGTCAACGCCGCACCCGATAGCGCAGGTGAAGCACCCGGTCGCCTTGAATCACCACGTCGGGATCCTCCAACAGGTGCTGCGCGTGAACCGATCCGAAGAACCGCTCGCCGGTCCCGAACACGACGGGTACGACGTCCATCCGCACCTCGTCGATCAGACCCGCGGCAATGGCCTGACCACCGACGTCGCCAGCGGCGACCTCGACGATGCGGTCACCCGCGAGTTCCTGTGCCAGGGCCACGGCTGCCTCGACGCCGTCGACGAAGTGAAACGGCGCCTCGGGGTTCCAGCCCTCGGGCTCCGGTCTGTGCGTGACGACGACCATGTGGTCGACCCCGCTCGGAGGTGTCCCGTCCCAGCCGTCCGTCATGTCGAAGACGCGGCGGCCGACGATCGTCACTCCGATCTGGTCCCAGTACCGCCGGGTGTAGTCGTAGGACGCCTGTGACACCTTCAGGAGACCGCTCTCGTCCAGCGGGACGTCACCGTTGGTCAGCCAGTCGAACAACGGTCCGGGCTGATCGTTCTCGTCTGCGACGAAGCCGTCGACCGAGACCGAGCTGTACATGACCACCGTGCCCACGGGGCCCTCCTTTGCTTGGGGTGGCCCCATTTTAGCGAGTCGTGCGTGACGGGCGCGCGACGTCGTCCGCGGATGCGAGGGATCGCTGCGCGACATCAGTGACCCATGAGTGAGGTGATCAGCTGGGACGAACCAGCGAAAGCAGCATCTCCGGTCGACGGCATCAGCTGCGCGAGGAGTCCTCGCCCGGAACTGATGCCCTCGCCGGAGTGGCTAGCGTGCGGCTTTGGCGGCGTCGGCGTACTCGCCGACGCGACCGGTCCGAAGAACGCGGTCAAGGAGCTGGTCGAAGTTCGACGCCATCTCCTGTGCGCTGTCGCCCGGCCAGATGTGCAGTGGCTTCGCCGCACCCTGCGCCTGCTGAAGCGATGTGCGCTCGGGCAGCTGAGGGCTGAGGACGAGGGGACCGAACATGTCGCGCAGTTCCTTGATCCGGAACTGGTGTTCCATGGACTGCGAACGCACGCGGTTGACGACGATTCCGAGGGGCTGGAGCCTGGGGCTGAGGCCCCTGCGGATCTCCTCGATGGCGCGAAGGGCGCGGTCGGCGGCTGCGACCGAGAAGAGGCCGGGTTCGGTGACGACGACGACGCGGTCACTGGCCGCCCACGCCGTGCGGGTGAGGGCGTTGAGGGAAGGTGCGCAGTCGATGAGCACGAGGTCGTAGTCGTCCTCGACGTGAGCGAGCGCCTCTTCGAGCTTCCAGATGTCGCGGATCGACGGGTGCGGGCCGTCGAAGTTGATGGCTGACGGGCTCCCGATCAGCACATCGATGGTTCCAGGGTGCGTCTTCGTCCAGCCGCTTGGCGCGATCGCCTGGCGGACCGTCTTCTCCTTCGGCGAGGCGAGTACGTCCGCGACATTCAGGCGGCCAGCGAGCGCGATGTCCATGCCTGTGGAGACATCCGACTGCGGATCGAGGTCGACGACGAGGGTCCGGACGCCCTTGGCGAACGCGGCGGAGGCCAGGCCAAGGCTGACGGTGGTTTTCCCGACGCCTCCCTTGAGGCTCGAGACGCTGAGTACGTGCACAAGTAGATACGTTACCTTCACTAAGCTGGGAGAACCTAACCGTTCCCTGTGCGCTGTGCTGCCAGAGAGGTCTGCATGTTCAAGAAAATTCTCGTTGCCAACCGAGGCGAAATCGCCATTCGCGCGTTCCGCGCCGCTTACGAACTCGGGGCAAAAACCGTTGCGGTCTTCCCATACGAGGACCGCAATTCCATGCATAGGCTCAAGGCCGACGAGGCCTACCAGATCGGCGAACCCGGACACCCGGTTCGTGCGTATCTGGACGTGGCCGAGATCATTCGCGTCGCCGTCGAATCCGGCGCAGACGCCATCTACCCGGGTTACGGCTTCCTCTCGGAGAACCCGGAACTCGCCGAGCAGGCTGCCGCAAACGGCATCACCTTCATCGGCCCGACGTCGAACGTGCTCGAGATGGCCGGCAACAAGGTCACGGCGAAGACGCACGCGATCGAGGCGGGCGTCCCCGTTCTCGCCTCGACCCCCGCGTCACGCGACATCGACGAGCTCCTCGCCGGGGCAGACGAGGTCGGCTTCCCCCTCTTCGCCAAGGCCGTCGCCGGCGGTGGCGGACGGGGCATGCGCCGGGTGGCCACGAAGGAAGAGCTGGCCCCTGCACTGGCAGAGGCCATGCGTGAGGCCGACAGTGCTTTCGGCGACCCCACCATGTTCCTCGAGCAGGCGGTCATCCGCCCGAGGCACATCGAGGTGCAGATTCTCGCGGATGCCGGCGGCGAGACCGTCCACCTGTTCGAGCGTGACTGCTCCGTCCAGCGCCGCAACCAGAAAGTCGTCGAGATCGCCCCTGCGCCGAACATCAGCGACGAGCTGCGCGCGAACCTGTACCGCGACGCCATCGCCTTCGCCAGGTCGATCGGCTACGTCAACGCAGGAACCGTCGAGTTCCTCCTCGACACGGCAGGAGAGCGCGCAGGCAAGCACGTCTTCATCGAGATGAACCCGCGCATCCAGGTCGAGCACACCGTCACGGAGGAAGTCACCGACGTCGACCTCGTCCAGGCACAGATCCGGATCGCGGCGGGCGAGAGCCTCGCCGACCTCGGGCTGACCCAGGACAAGATCCAGTTGCACGGCGCCGCGCTGCAGTGCAGGATCACGACCGAGGACCCGTCCCAGAACTTCCGTCCCGACACCGGCAAGATCACCACCTACCGCTCTCCTGGTGGCGGCGGCATCCGTCTCGACGGCGGAACGATCAACCCGGGTGCTCAGATCAGCCCCCACTTCGACTCGATGCTCGCCAAGATGACCTGCCGCGGCCGTGATTTCCCCGCTGCCGTCGCCCGCGCCAAGCGCGGACTGGCCGAGTTCCGCATCCGCGGTGTCTCCACCAACATCTCCTTCCTGCAGGCCGTGCTCGAGGATCCGTCGTTCGTGGCAGGCGACTTGAGCACGTCATTCATCGACGAGCGCCCGCAGCTCGTCCGTGGCCGGGTCTCGAAAGACCGCGGAACGAAGATCATGAACTGGCTCGCCGACGTCACGGTGAACCAGCCGCACGGACCCCGCCCGACGAACTTCCACCCGGCCGAGAAGCTGCCGGCGATCGATCTCAGCCAGCCAGCACCCGCCGGTGCCAGGCAGCGGCTCCTCGAGCTCGGACCACAGGGCTTCGCCCGTTCCCTTCGCGAGCAGACCGCCCTTGCCGTCACCGAGACCACCTTCCGCGACGCCCACCAGTCGCTCCTGGCCACACGCGTGCGCACCCGTGACCTGCTCGCAGCGGCACCGCACGTCGCCAGGCTCACACCCGAGTTGCTCTCGGTCGAGGCCTGGGGCGGCGCCACCTATGACGTGGCGCTCCGGTTCCTCGGCGAAGACCCGTGGGAGCGGCTGTCGAGCCTCCGTGAGGCCCTGCCGAACATCAACATCCAGATGCTCCTCCGTGGGCGCAACACCGTCGGTTACACGCCGTATCCGACGGCGGTGACGGATGCCTTCGTCCGCGAGGCCGCAGACAGTGGCGTCGACATCTTCCGCATCTTCGACGCGCTCAACGACGTCAACCAGATGCGCCCCGCCATCGAGTCGGTGCTCGCAACGGGAACGACCGTGGCCGAGGTCGCCGTCTGCTACACCGGTGACCTGCTCGACCCGGCCGAAGACCTGTACACGCTCGACTACTATCTCCGGCTCGCCGATGAGATCGTCTCTGCGGGTGCCCACATCCTCGCCATCAAGGACATGGCAGGGCTGCTCAGGCCTGCAGCGGCCGCCCGACTGGTCTCGGCATTCCGCGACCGGTTCGACGTTCCCGTCCACGTGCACACCCATGACACCGCGGGCGGGCAGCTCGCCACCCTGCTGGCTGCCAGCCAGGCCGGCGCTGACGCCGTCGACGTGGCCAGCGCGCCGATGGCAGGGACGACGAGCCAGCCGTCGGCATCCGCCCTCGTCGCCGCCCTTGCGCACACCGAACGGGACACGGGCCTCTCGCTGAAGGCCGTCACAGACCTCGAGCCGTACTGGGAAGCGGTCCGCCACATCTACAAGCCGTTCGAGTCAGGTCTTCCCGGCCCGACCGGCCGGGTCTACCGCCATGAGATCCCGGGCGGCCAGCTCTCGAACCTGCGTCAGCAGGCCATCGCACTCGGACTCGCCGACCACTTCGAACTGATCGAGGACATGTACGCGGCCGCGAACAGCATCCTCGGGCGTGTGCCGAAAGTCACGCCGTCGTCGAAGGTCGTCGGCGACCTCGCCCTCTACCTCGCGGCCGTGAAGGCAGACCCGGCCGACTTCGCCGAGAACCCCGACAAGTACGACGTGCCGGATTCGGTCGTCGGTTTCATGGCCGGGGAACTCGGAGACCTTCCGGGCGGCTGGCCTGAACCGTTCCGCAGCAAGGTCCTCGCCGGGCGACACATCGACATCGAGGTGGCTCCGCTCAGCGACGACGACCAGAAGCTGCTCGACGGAACATCGCTCGAGCGTCGCTCGACGCTCAACCGCCTGTTGTTCCCTGCGCCGACCAAGCAGTTCGAGCACGTGCGCGAGACCTATGGGGACCTCTCCGTCGTCGACACCATCGACTACCTGTATGGGCTGGAGCCCGGCGCCGAGCACGTGATCGAGATCGGGAAGGGCGTGCGCCTGTACGCCGGCCTCGAGGCGATCGGCGAACCGGACGACAAGGGCATGCGCACCGTCATGACCACCCTCAACGGCCAGCTGCGCCCTGTCTTCATCCGAGACACGAGCATCAAGGTCGAGACGAAGGCGGTCGAGAAGGCCGACACGTCCAAGCCGGGTCAGGTCGCCGCTCCGTTCTCCGGAGTGGTGACGCTCAAGGTCCAGGAGGGCGACGTCGTCGAGGCCGGCGACGCGGTCGCGTCGATCGAGGCCATGAAGATGGAAGCGGCGATCACGACAGCGATCTCCGGCCGGATCCAGCGCCTCGCCATCCCCGGCACCCAGCAGGTGGAGGCCGGCGACCTGATCGTGGTGGTACAGCCGGGGGAGTAGCCGGCGTGTCGGGATTTCCGGGCACCCGCCTAAACTTGAGGTCGAACCCGAACGAAGGGGGTAGCTCTCATGGCTCCCACCAAACCAGGCGGCGGCTCCCCGCGTCACACCACTGACGACCTCGTCGAGCCCAGGCTCGACGACGGCGGCGTCGACACGGCCGCGCTCGACGTCGTCGGATCCCCGGCGACGGTGACCGTGCAGCTCCCTGCTGCGCCGATCCACGACATCCCCGAGGACGAGCAGGCGGTCGCCATCGACGACGTCGCCGTGAACCCTGACTCCGAGCAGCCGGTCACCCGGTCGGTCGAGGTCATCGCCACGGTCGTCACCGTGCCCGCGGCGGAGGAATCTCCCAGTGTCAGCGCCACGCGCTACCAGACCGGCGCCCCTGAGTCGTCAGCGCAGCTCACGAGCGAACGCCTGCTCGAGGGAACCCCGGCGACTCGCGTGCCCCCGGAGGGCCGGTGGCAGCGCCTCGTCTACGACCTGACCGGGCAACGGCTGAACCTCGGCGACTCGGCCGAAGTGACGGCACGCAAAGACCTCGACCGTCGCATCCGCCGGTCCTTCGAGGGCGGGGCGCGCTTCGTGCCCGTGCTGACCAGGAAGGGCGGCGTAGGCAAGACCACGGTCACAGCGCTCCTCGGGATGGCCCTCGCGGATTCCCGCGACGACCGCACCATCGCGATCGACGCCAACCCCGACCGCGGGACACTGTCCGAACGGATCGCCCAGCACACCGACTTCACGGTTCGGGACATCGTGCGAGATGTCGACAGCATCACCGGCTACAACGAGTTCTCCTCACACGTCGCTCGCGACGAGACCAGACTCGACGTCCTCGCGTCTGACGCGGACCCCCACCTTGCCGAAGCGTTCAACGAGAACGACTACGACATCGTCGCCGACCTGGCCGCCCGGTATTACTCGCTCGTCCTCACCGACTGCGGCACCGGCATCGTGCACTCCGTCATGAGGGCGACGCTGGCCCGCGCAGACTCCGTCGTCATCGTCTCCGGCTCGAGCGTCGACGAAGCCAGGCTGGCCTCTGAGACGCTGACCTGGCTCGAGCAGAACGGCTACGAGCACCTCGTGACCAATGCCATCGTTGCTCTCAACACGGCGACGCAGGGCTCCCACATGGTCAGGCTCGATGAGATCGAGAGCCACTTCCAGTCCCGGGTGCGCGAGATCGTGCGCATCCCCTACGACCCTCAACTCGCTGCCGGCGCGGCGATCACGTTCCGTGACCTCCGTCCGGTGACGCGCCACGCTGCCCGCACACTCGCCGCCCTCGTCGTCGAGGGCATTCCCTCGCGGCGCCCATGACCGCACACCACACCGAAAGACACCAGTGACAGAACGACAGATCCGCATTTTCGGGGACCCGGTCCTCAAGACCGTTTCCGAACCGATCGGAGACATCGACGATGGCGTCCGCGGCCTCGTGGACGACCTGCTCGACAGCGTACGTCCGCCAGGGCGGGCCGGAGTGGCCGCCAGCCAGATCGGGGTGAACCTTCGGGCATTCAGCTACAACATCGACGGCGACATCGGCTACATCCTCAACCCGGTCATCGTCGAGACGCAGGGGGAGAAGGAACCCGTCGACGAGGGATGCCTTTCTGTCCCGAATCTCTGGTACCCGACACCGCGCTACCCGTTCGTGCGCGTCACCGGCCTCGACCTGGACGGCAACACGATCGAACTGAGCGGCACAGGACTGCTGTCGCAGGCGCTGCAGCACGAGATCGACCACCTCGACGGACTGCTCTACCTCGACCGCCTCGAGAAAGAGAACCGCAGGGCCGCCATGAAAGAGATCCGCGAGAGCGACTGGTTCTAAGCCGTATGGCCTGGCCTGACAGGCGCAGGCGACAACAAGAACGCCGGCCGGTTCCGAACCCCGATGGGAACGGAACCGGCCGGCGTCTTCGGTCCGTCGGGGCCTAGCCGAGCGGGATGCCCTGCGTGGGGGCGTCAGCGTACAGCTTGTCGATGTCCGGTGCGAAGTCCTTGAGGATCACGTGGCGCTTGATGCTGAGCTTCGGCGTCAGGTGACCACTCGCCTCGGTGAATTCTGTCGGGAGGACAACGAACTTGCGGATGGATTCGGCGCGCGACACCCGGGTGTTCGCCGCATCGATCGCCCGCTGGATCTCGGCGAGCACAGCCGGGTTCTTCGTGGCCTGGTCGAGGCTGAGCGACGCGTCCTGGCCGTTGTTGCCGAGCCAGGTGCCGATCATTTCCGAGTCGAGGGTGATGAGCGCGGAGATGAACGGGCGCTGGTCGCCGACGACGACGACCTGGCCGACCACAGGGTTGGACCGGATCGGGTCTTCGAGGGCGGCGGGTGCGACGTTCTTCCCGGCAGCCGTGACGATGATCTCCTTCTTGCGACCGGTGATCGTGAGGTTGCCGTCCTTGTCGAATGCACCCAGGTCGCCTGTGCGGAACCAGCCGTCGTTGAACGATTCGGCGGTGGCCTCGGGGTTCTTCCAGTACTCCTTGAAGACGTTGATTCCCTTGACCTCGATCTCGCCGTCGTCGAGGATCCGGATCGAGACACCGGGCATCGCCGGTCCGACCGTGCCGATCGGCGTCTTCCCCGGACGGCCGACAGAGGCGGGCGCCGTGGTCTCGGTGAGTCCGTAGCCTTCGAGGATCTCGATACCGAGGCTGTGGAAGAAGTGGCCGAGCCTCTGTCCGAGCGGCGCAGACCCCGAGACGGCGTATTCGACGTTGCCACCCATTGCGGTCCGCAGCTTGCCATAGACGAGCCGGTCGAAGAGCGCGAACTGCAGCTTCAGCCCGAGAGGGATCGAGCCGCCCTTCTGCTTCGCGATCGAGTGCGCGACGGCGACGTCTGCTGCCTTGCGGAAGATCTTGCCTTTGCCCCCTGCCTCCGCCTTCTGCTCGGCCGAGTTGTAGACCTTCTCGAATACGCGAGGCACGGCGAGGAGGTAGCTGGGCTTGAACGACCCGAGCGACGGCAGCAACTGCTTCGTGTCCGGCTGGTGACCGGTCTTCACGCCTGCGTGCACGTTGAGCACTGAGATGAATCGCGCGAAGATGTGCGCGAGCGTGATGAACAGCAGGGTTGATGCCCCGTTGGGGCCGTCGACGACCTCGCGGAGCGCGACGGCCGAGTTGCGTGACAGCTCGACGAAGTTCGAGTGGGTGATGACACAGCCCTTGGGCTTCCCGGTCGAACCCGAGGTGTAGATGAGCGTCGCGATGTCCGAACCGACGGCGAGGTTGCGCCTGCGCTCGATCTCTTCGTCGGAGACGGATGTCCCTGATGCTGCGAGCTTGTCGAGGTCGCCGAGCGCGATCTGCCACACGTTCTGCACCAGGGGCACGTCCGGGTGGACCTCGTCGAAGCGCGCGAAGTGGTCGGCGGTCTCGACGATCATGGCGACCGCGCCGGAGTCGGTGAGGTTCCACTGCACCTGGCTGGGAGAGCTGGTCTCGTAGACGGGAACGAGGATGGCGCCGGCGAACCAGGTCGCGAAGTCGATCAGGGTCCATTCGTAGCTGGTCTTGGCCATCAGGCCGATCTTGTCGCCAGGCTGGATCCCGGCGGCGACGAGGCCCTTCGCGAGGGCGACGACCTGGCGATGGAACTCGGCGCCGGAGACATCCACCCATCCTCCGTTCCTGGGGAGGGCGAAGAGGGGTGCGTCAGGCGTCTGCCTGACCCGGTCGACGAGGAGGTCGGTCGCATTGGCGTTCGGATCGGCGGCGACGACGGCGGGGACTTCGAACTGTTGCAAGGTAACTCCTTTGGTACCTGTAGGGGCAAGGTACGTCCTACTCTAGAGGGCGCGCTGCCGCCGATCCCGATCAGATGGCGGGACTTGGGCCGGATCACTAAACTGGCACGGGCCGCGAGGATCGTTGTTGTGGCTTTCGACAATTCACCCCGACCCCGGCCCTGGAGGTTTTTCGCGTGCACGCCATTGGCATCGACATCGGCGGGACCAAGATCGCCGGCGCCCTGGTCGACGATGACGGTGTCATCGTCGCCGAAGCACGCGTTCCGACTCCGGCCGGCCCGACCCAGCTGATCGAGGACGCCGTCGTCGAGATGGTGGCCCGTCTGGCATCCGGTCGCGAGGTCGAGGGTGTCGGGGTGGCAGCCGCAGGGTTCATCGACGCCGCCCAGTCGACCGTCTATTACGCACCGAACATCAACTGGCGTAACGAGCCGTTCCAGGCGCGGCTGTCCGCTCGCATCGACCTGCCGATCGTCATCGAGAACGACGCCAACGCCGCAGGCTGGGCCGAGTTCCGATACGGCGCCGGACGCCTGTACAGCGATATGGTCATGCTCACGATCGGCACGGGGGTCGGCGGTGCGATCGTCACCGAGGACCGCCTTTTCCGAGGCGGCTTCGGAGCAGGCGCCGAACTCGGCCACCTGCGCCTCGTCCCTGATGGCCTGCCGTGCGGCTGCGGCCAGCACGGCTGCCTCGAGCAGTACGGATCAGGGCGCGCGCTGTTGCGGATGGCGAACGAGTTGGCGGATGCCGGCGGCATCGGCCAGGCTCTCGCCGAACGGCGTGCGGTCACCGGCGTCCTCGCCGGACACGATGTCTCCGACCTGATCAGCGCCGGTGACGGCGGTGCACTCGCCGCCGTGCGCCAGCTCGGCAACTGGCTCGGCCAGGGCTGTGCTTCGCTCGGAGCCGTCCTCGACCCCCAGCTGTTCGTGTTCGGCGGGGGAGTGGCGCAGGTCGGGGAACTGATCCTCGAGCCGATCCGCCACGCCTACCTCGATCACCTGCCTGCGAGGGGATACCATCCCGAACCGGAGTTCCGCATCGCAGAACTCGTCAACGACGCCGGTGTCGTCGGTGCGGCCGATCTCGCGCGGGTCGCCGCCCGTCGCTCCGCCCCCGCGAACAGCGCATAGAGGATACTGGGACAACGATGTTCTATTGGTTCATGAAGTACCTGGTGGCGGGGCCGCTGCTGAAATCCGTGTTCCGGCCCTGGGTGATCGGCCAGGAGAACGTCCCACGCACGGGTGGCGTGATCATGGCGTCGAACCACCTCTCGGTCATCGACTCGGTCTTCCTGCCCCTCTATCTCGACCGCCGGATCTCCTTCCTGGCGAAGAGCGAGTACTTCACCGGCAAGGGCCTCAAGGGCTGGGTGACGCGGGTGTTCATGAAGGCGACGGGCCAGTTGCCGATCGACCGCTCGGGGGGCAAGGCGTCAGAGGCATCCCTGAACACGGGTTTGCGCGTGCTCGGTGGCGGCGACCTCCTCGGGATCTATCCGGAGGGCACGCGGAGCCCGGACGGCAAGATGTACAGGGGCAGGACCGGGGTGGCCAGGATGGTCCTCGAGGCCGGAGTCCCCATCGTCCCGATCGCGATGATCGACACGGAGAAGATGATGCCGATCGGCAGGAGACTCCCTCGGATCCGCAGGATCGGGATCATCATCGGCGAGCCGCTCGACTTCAGCCGGTTCGAGGGGATGGAGGGTGATCGCTTCATTCTGCGCTCGATCACGGATGAGCTGATGTACGAAATGCAGCGGCTCAGCAAGCAGGAATACGTCGACGTGTACGCCACGAGCGTGAAGGAAAAGGCGCCAACTCTTTCGCGGTAGGGTTGAAAAATCGGGCTGCATCGCGGCTCGAATCCCCTCACGAAGAGAAACAGGAAGCGTTCCGTGGTAGATCCAACTGATCCGGTGGTATTGGCAGATGATTCTGTGATTGCCGGGTTGGACTATTGGCGTGAACTGCCGATCAAGCAGCAGCCTGACTGGCCCGATTCGGATGCCGTCGGCCGCGCCAGCGCGCAGATCGCCTCGTTCCCTCCCCTCGTCTTCGCCGGCGAGGTCGACATCCTCCGTGAACGACTGGCCCGTGCGGCCAGCGGTGACGCCTTCCTGCTCCAGGGCGGCGACTGCGCCGAGACCTTCGCGGGTGCGACTGCCGACCAGATCCGCAATCGGGTGAAGACCCTCCTGCAGATGGCCGTCGTCCTCACCTACGGCGCGTCCATGCCTGTCATCAAGATGGGCCGGATGGCCGGCCAGTTCGCCAAGCCGCGATCGAGCGACACCGAGACTCGCGGGGACGTCACCCTTCCCGCGTACCGTGGCGACATCGTCAACGGCTACGACTTCACCCCTGAGTCCCGCCGTGCAGACCCGAACCGGCTCGTGCAGGGGTACCACACGGCAGCGTCGACGCTCAACCTGATCCGCGCGTTCACGCAGGGCGGATTCGCCGACCTGCGCCAGGTGCACAGCTGGAACAAGGGTTTCGCGTCGAACCCGGCGAACCACCGCTACGAGCAGCTTGCTCGCGAGATCGACAAGGCCATCCGTTTCATGGAGGCAGCAGGCGCCGACTTCGACGAGCTCAAGCGGGTCGAGTTCTACACGGCTCACGAGGCGCTGCTGATGGACTACGAGCGGCCGATGACGCGGATCGATTCCCGCACAGGGACGCCGTACAACACGTCATCGCACTTCATCTGGATCGGGGAGCGCACGCGCGACCTCGACGGAGCACACGTGGACTTCCTCTCCAGGGTACGCAACCCGATCGGTGTGAAGCTCGGCCCGTCGACCTCCGCCCAGGACATGCAGGATCTCATCGAGAAGCTCGACCCCGATCGCGAACCGGGGCGGCTCACGTTCATCACCCGCATGGGCGCAGGCAAGATCCGCGACGCGCTTCCGCCGCTCCTCGAAGCCATCAAGGCGTCAGAGGCGAACCCGCTCTGGGTGACCGATCCGATGCACGGAAACGGGATCACGACGCCGAACGGGTACAAGACCCGCCGGTTCGATGATGTCGTCGACGAGGTCAAGGGCTTCTTCGAGGCGCACCGCGCAGCGGGAACGCACCCGGGCGGCATCCACGTGGAGCTCACAGGGGACGACGTCACCGAGTGCCTCGGCGGATCCGAGCAACTCGACGAGGCGTCGCTCGCGACGAGGTACGAATCGCTGTGCGACCCGCGACTCAACCACATGCAGTCGCTCGAACTGGCGTTCCTCGTTGCAGAGGAACTCGGCAAGTAGGACCGACAGGCGAAGGCGCAGGGGCCGAGCCCCTGCGCCTTCGTCGTATGCCTCGGGTTACGGGGCTTCGAACAGGTACGCCGTGATCGTCACGGTCGATCCGCGCTTGAGGGACGTGCCTGCGACCGGGTCGGTGGCGTCGACGGTCAGCAGCGGGCTGCCCCAGTTCGGTTCGGCGATGTCGCTGACCACCTCGACGACGAAGCCCGCTTCTTCGAGCAGTTTCTTCGCGGCGGCCACGTTGTCGTCGATGACGTCGGGCACGTCGACGAGGTCGACACCCTTGGACACGACGAGGCTGACGGTGTCCGTCGGCCGGAGGGTGCCCTCTGGGAGCTTCGCAGAAATGACGAGGCCCTTGTCGATGGTGTCGCTGAACGCTTCGGCGACGTCCTCGGCGACGACGAGGCCGCTCTCGGTCAGTGCCGTCCGTGCAGCATCGGGGGAGAGCCCGACCACGTCGGGCACCGCGCCCGCCGAGACGACGAGGTCGACCGTCTCACCCTGGAGGATGGTTCCGCCTGCCGAGTAGTCCGTACCGCTGGCCGGGTCAATGGCCGATATCACGGCACCGGCCGCGACGTCGGCGTTGAACTGTTCGTCCACAGCGCCAAGCGTGAGCCTGTTGTCGGCGAGGAAGGTCTCGGCATCCGTCCTGGCCATGCCGGCGAGGGCAGGCACCTGGACCTCCTGCCGGCCGAGGGAGATGTTGATCGTGACCGTGCTGTCCTTGCCGACCTGGGTGCCTGACGCCGGGTCGGTGCTCGACACCAGCCCTGCGGCGACGTCGAAACTGTTCTCCTCGCCCTCGACCACTTTCAGACCGAGGTCGGTGAGCGTCTCCGTCGCCTCTTCCGGGGTCTGGCCGACGAGGCTCGGGATGAGCACCTGGGAGCCGGGACCGGCGCCGAAATACCAGCCGGTGCCCCCTGACACGGCGGCGAGCAGAAG
The DNA here is from genome assembly GCF_056713205.1 of Mycetocola sp. Y719. Classification (NCBI taxonomy): domain Bacteria; kingdom Bacillati; phylum Actinomycetota; class Actinomycetes; order Micrococcales; family Microbacteriaceae; genus Mycetocola; species Mycetocola sp. Y719. The sequence goes on from NZ_JBWYGY010000001.1 coordinate 245,640, forward strand.
CACGAGGGTGAGGATCCACCAGCCCTTCGCCCGGCGCTTCGCCGTCTTCGTGCGCAGTGCGCCGACCGCGTCGAGCGGGGCGACGGGGTCCGTCGACATGTTCGCGGAGGTGAGGGCCTGGGTGAACTCGGCGGTGTCGCTGATCGGCGCGGCCGCCGGCATGAGCATGGTCGGGTGGTGGGCTGTCGCAGCGCCACCGAAACCGAGCTGCTTCTCCACCTCCCGGAGGCGTTCGAGGAGTTCCCTGGCGTCGCTTGGGCGCTCGTCTGGCGACCGTTCGGTGGCCCACAGCACGAGATCGTCGAGCGGGTCTGGCACCGATGGGGTGACGACGCTCGGCCGGGGCACCGACTCGTTGGCGTGCTGGTAGGCGATCTGCATCGGCTGTTCGCCCTTGTAAGGCTGTTCTCCGGTGAGCATCTCGTACATCATGATGCCGAGTGCGTAGATGTCGCTCCTGGCGTCTGCGACGCCGCGGGTGACGAGCTCGGGGGAGAGATACGCGATCGTGCCGAGGAGCGACTGCCCGGTCGCGGTGTTCGCGCTGGCCGCGCGGGCCAGCCCGAAGTCGCTGATCTTGATCCGGCCGTCGTCGGCGAGGAGCACGTTCTCCGGTTTGAGGTCACGGTGGATGATGCCGGCGCGGTGTGCGGCAGCGAGGCCGCTGGTGACGGCGTCCATGATGTCGACCACCTGGCGTGGGGTCAGCTTGCCGTGGTCGCGGAGGAGGTCGCGGAGGGTGATCCCGGGCAGGTACTCCATCACGAGGTAGGCGAGGTCGGAGTCCTGTCCCTGGTCGAACACACTGACCACGTGCGGATCGGCCAGGCGTGCTGCCGACCTGGCCTCCTGGACGAAACGGTTCCGAAAGTTGCTGTCGTCGGCGAGATGCCCGTGCATGACCTTGATGGCGACGCGGCGTTCGAGACGACGGTCGGTGGCCAGGTAGACCGTTGCCATCCCGCCGCGCGCGATCCGCGATCGCACCTCATAACGGTCGTCGATGAGACGACCGATCATGGGGTCGGTCTGCTGGCTGGTGGTCACGCTTTGAATTGTATGGAGCGGCGTGCGTCGAACGCTGACAAAACACCGGCGGAGCCCGCAATGGCGCGAGATTCGTGACCGGATCGTGAGAAAGTCACGCGGGCGCCGTCACCGGCGAGGTCAACCCAGCTGGCTGAGCCAGGCGCGCGCCGACGTCTCCCACTTCGCATAGGCGTCAGGGTGACCAGATTTCTGGACGGCCTGCGCCGCTGCGGTGACAGACATCGAGGTCCAGCCCGGGATATCGAGCAGCCCAATCGTCAGGCCTGTGTTCGGGTTGGACGAGCCGCCGAAGAAGGCCTTGGTCGCCCTGACAGGGTCGAGCACCTGAGCCGGTGTTCCCCAGCCCTGACTCGGTCGCTGCTGGAACAGTCCGAGTGAATCCCGATCACCGAACTGCACGTTGCGCAGGCTGGACTCCTGTGCGGCAGCCGCGAGGGCGATCACGATTCCGGCGTCGCTCACCCCCAGGCTCCTGGCGGTCTGAACGATGATGAGGGCGTTCGCGGCCATCTCACTACTGAGCGGCGTCACAGCCCCGGCCGACGCGTGCGGGGTCGGAACCGGCGCCGCCGCAGGCGGCGAGACGGGGGCGGCCGCCTTCGGAGTTGCATGCGCACCGGCAGCGGGAATCACCAGGGACTGGCCGGGGTAGATGATGCTGGCCGAGCCGAGACCGTTGGCCGCGAAGATGGCCGAGATGCTCACACCATGTGATCCGGCGATGCCGCTCACGGTGTCGCCTGAGACGACGGTGTAACTCGTCGATGGCCCGGGTGCCGGCGCGGGGGCCGGTGCGGTTTTCGCCGCGGGTGGAGCCGGCGTCGCGGTCGCGCCGGTGAGTTTGAGGACCTGGCCAGGGAAGATCAGGCTGGACCAGCCGAGGCCGTTGAGGGCGAGGACGGATGCCGTGGCGAGGCCGAACCGGGACGCGATGGTCGAGACGGTGTCGCCAGAAGCCACCGTGTATTGGGCCGGGGGAGCCTGAACCGCTGCGGTTGCAACGGCCTGGGGTTTCGGGGCAGGGCTGGGCGCGCTCGACCTGGGCTTCGACGCGTGGGGCGAGGCGATCGCTTCAGACGGCAGGGCGATCTGCATGCTCGCGGCGAGGGAGCCGCTGAGGATGATCGGAAGCGTCAGGTTGCGCGCACGCTGGCGCACGTCGACCGCTGGCCGTGAGGTCGGTGTTCGTTGCGCCATTTAATGGCCCCCATTCGTGTGACATTCGACCCTCAGGGTGCCATACAGGCGCGGCGGGAGTCAATCACTGTGACTAATGAGGTTTGGCGTAACACAACCGAAACAATGCGCTGGGTCCGCCCGGCCGAGTCGACGTGTCACACTCGTACCGTGACACATGTGTATGCAGAACGACAGTGGCTGACCATCCCCGACCTGGTCGACAAGCTCGGCCTGACCCCCAGCAGGATCCGGCGCCTCGTGGAGGAGCGTCAGCTCCTCGCGGTGAAGATCGACGGTGTCCTCAGCGTCCCCGCCGACTTCCTCGACGAGGAGGACCTGCCGCTGAGCGAGTTGCGCGGGACCCTCTTCGTGCTCGCCGACGCGCGGTTCACCGATGACGAGGCCATGGAGTGGATGCTCAGCACCGAGGAAAGCCTCGGTGCCGCTCCGATCGACGCGTTGAGGGCCGGCCGGAAGGCCGAGGTCCGCCGCGTCGCGCAGGCCCTGGCCTGATCGACGTCCGACCGGTTGCGCGTCTCGCCTAGTACGTGCGGCGGGTGACGGCATCCGCCATCGTGTGCAGGCGGACGATCGCCTCGTCGGACAGCGGCGCCCCGTCCAGGGCGGCGCCGGCGGCGGCGACGTTCTCGGCGATCATCGCCTCCACCTTGTCGACCGCTCCTGAATCCCTGATGGTCGCCTGAAGCGAGGAGATCTGCTCAGGGGTGAGGTCCGGATCGCCGAGGAGCTCATCGAAGATCCGGCGAGCGGTCGGCGGCAGTGCCGCCCGGGTCAGGGCCACCAGGACCGTGCGCTTGCCTTCGAGGAGGTCGTCGCCGCTGGGCTTCCCCGTCACTGCCGCGTCCCCGAACACGCCGAGGAGGTCGTCGCGCAGCTGGAAGGCGATGCCGAGAGGCAGGCCGAAGGCGCGCAGTGCGGCCACCTGCTCATCGGTGCCTCCGCCGAGCAGGGCGCCGATCGCCAGCGGGCTCTCGATCGAGTACTTCGCGGACTTGTAGATGAGGACCTGGGTGGCACGGGCCAGCTGTTCGTCCTCGCCGTGGGTCCGCCACGCCCGCTCCTCGAGGATGTCGAGGTACTGTCCGGCCGTCACCTCCGAGCGCATGCGGACGAATTCGGATCGCGTGGCGCGTGCCACCTCGGGCGAGCAGTCGGAGAGGCCCTCGTCGAGCAGCTCGTCGCTCCAGCCGAGGAGGAGATCGCCGAACAGGATGGCTGCCGCCCGGCCGTACTGGTCGCCGTTGCCTGCCCAGCCCTGGACGCCATGCAGGGTTTCGAATCGCTTGTGAGCGGCAGGCGCACCGCGTCGAGTGTCCGAGTTGTCGATGATGTCGTCGTGGACGAGCGCGGCGGCGTGGAAGATCTCGAGGGATCCGGCCACGGAGACGATCGATCCGAGTGCGTCCTCCGACGAAACCGATGCGCCGGAAACGCTGTTCCAGCCCCAGTAGCAGAAGCTCGCCCTGAACCTCTTGCCACCGCTGAGAAACTCCCGAGAGAACAGGGAGAACGGGGCGAGGTCCGATCCGACCTGAGCGAGAATGGACTCCTGCGACGTCAGGAAAATGTCGATCCGCGACTGGACCAGATCGTTGAGGTTGACGGTTTCACTCACAGCGCTAGCCTAGCCATCTGAGCATGGCTAGAATTGCAGCGATGGACCTGCGTCGCACCCGAGTTGGAGGGGAACATCATGCCACTGTCTGAACAGGAGCAACGGCTTCTCGATGAGATGGAGCGCAACCTCTACCGCAACGACGCCGACTTCGTGTCGACTGTCGGAGACCGGCGGGGTCGCCCCACCTATCGAAGCATCGCGCTCGGAAGCGTCATCACCATCGTCGGTGCGATCGCCCTCGTCCTCGGAGTCGTCCTCCAGGCGCCCGTCGTCGGCATCGTCGGATTCGGTGTCATGCTCGCCGGCGTGATGGTCGCCATCACCCCGGGCAAGGTGAGCGCAGACGCCTCGGGCGATCGCGAAAGCTTCCCTGCCTCCGCCCAGAGTTCGACCAAGGGGTCCACGACGTTCATGGACCGGATGAACAACCGCTGGGACAAGCGCCAGGACGACCGCTAGGCGGACCCTCCACTTTCCACCCCACCGAACTCCACTTCCCACCCCGCACCACGCACACAGGGTCGACCACATGGTCGGCCCTTTTTTTGTGCCCGGAAACTCCCGCAAGGGATGCCGTGATGTCCGCCCTCGTTCGGTTGCGCCGCTTCACACCCATTTTCCTTCCCGGCTGCTCCATTTCCCTCCACCCTTCTCTGCGCCGCCATTCCGGGGGACAAGGCGCTCAGTTTGCCGATTTTCCCTGATATTCGTGGAATTGTGGTGCAAAGTGGAGTAAAGTGGAGAACACCTGAAGGTTGGCCGGAACGAGAGGGGGGACGTTGCGATGTTTCTTGGCACGTACGCCCCCAAGCTCGACGAAAAAGGCCGCATCATCCTGCCGGCCAAATTCCGTGACGAACTCGCAGGGGGAGTGGTGATGACCCGCGGCCAGGAACACTGCGTCTACGTGTTCAGCACCCGGGAGTTCGAGTCCCTCCACGAGAAGATCCGCCAGGCTCCTGTGACGAGCAAGCAGGCCCGCGACTACCTCCGCGTCTTCCTCTCCGGAGCAAGCGCTGAGACCCCCGACAAGCAGCACAGGGTCACCGTCCCCTCCACTCTCCGCAGCTACGCCGGCCTCAGCCGTGACCTCACGGTGATCGGCGCCGGTTCCCGCGCCGAGATCTGGGACACCGAAGCGTGGGAGACCTACCTGGCCGAACAGGAAGCCGCATTCTCAGACACCGCCGAGGAGGTGATCCCCGGACTCTTCTAGTCCCTGTGACCTGACTCCCAGCCGTTCACGCGCCCTGACACACTTCCCCGGTGCCAGGTCGGAATGGATGGGGATCAGGCCACACGGCCTCTCCGGACACATCATGGAACTCGACAACATCCACACCCCCGTCATGCTCGACCGTTGCATCGAGCTGCTCGGCCCGGCCATCGGCCGCCCGGGCGCCGTCCTCGTCGACGCCACCCTCGGAATGGGCGGCCACGCCGAGGCGTTCCTCGAGCGCTTCCCCGATCTCGTCCTCGTCGGCCTTGATCGCGACCTCGACGCCCTGGCGATCGCCGAGGAGCGGCTCAAGCGATTCACCGGACGGTTCCACCCCGTGCACACGGTCTACGACGGCATCCGCGAGGCACTCGACGGCCTCGGGATCGCTGAGACCAGCGGAATCCTGTTCGACCTCGGTGTCTCATCCCTCCAGCTCGACCGCGTCGACCGTGGCTTCTCCTACTCTCAGGACGCTCCGCTCGACATGCGAATGGACGCGACGAGCGAGCTGACGGCTGCACACATCCTCGCCACATACCGCGAAGGCGACCTCCGTCGCATCTTCGAGGACTACGGCGAGGAGAAACTGGCCGGCAGGTACGCCCGCAAGATCATCGAGGCACGCGCTGTCGAACCGATCACCAGGTCCGGCCAGCTCGTCCAGCTGCTGCAGGAAGCCACCCCTGCAGCCGTGTCACGAGCAGGTCACCCGGCGAAGCGGGTCTTCCAGGCTCTCAGGATCGAAGTGAACACCGAGCTCAGCGTGCTCAGGACGGCCATCCCCGCCGCCCTCGACACGCTCGAGGTGGGCGGCCGCATCGTCGTGCTCTCCTACCAGTCGCTCGAGGACCGCATCGTCAAGCGCGACCTGCAGGCCGCTGCGGCGTCGACCTCACCGGCCGACCTGCCCGTCGAGCTGCCCGAACACTCAGCCCGCTTCAAGCTCCTCGTCAGGGGAGCCGAGCTGGCCACAGACGCTGAAAAGGCACGGAACCCGCGCGCAACACCCGTCCGGCTGCGCGCGGCTGAACGACTGAAGTTGAGGAACACATGAGCGCGACAGCAGTTCACGACCACCTGGCGTTCGCACCCGCTCCACGGGAACACGCGCCCCGACCGGTCCGCGCCGTCCCGGCGACAGCAGCACGCAAGGCCCGACCGAAGCTGGCATACGCCGTCGTCGCGGTCTCCGGTGTCCTCGTCATGGTCGTCGTGCAGCTGCTCCTCAGCGTCGGCCTGAGCCAGGGCGCCTACGAGATCTCGTCGCTCCAGCGCGAGCAGACCACGCTCGGCTGGCAGCAGCAGTCGGTGTCAGACGACCTCCTCGAGGTGTCGTCACCCCAGTACATCGCCGCGAACGCCCAGGCACTCGGCATGGTCATCAACGGCACCCCTGCCTACCTGCGCCTGTCTGACGGCGCGGTCATCGGCGTTCCTGCGGCGGCCACTGCTCAGACCGAGATCCCGGTCGGGGCTTCGACCCTCGTCGCCAACTCGCGGATCGACGGCGTACCACTGGTGACCGTTCCTGGTGCGAGCGTGGAACCGGATGCCGGGAACACGGGCGTGGCAACCGGCGACGAGCCGGTCGCGCCCATATCGTTGGAAAACGGCATTCCCGCGCCCCAGACCCGCTAGGCGCCTGATTCCCGGATGTCACGGTTCAAAGGACGACGCGTGGTGAAGCACTCACTTTCGACACGACGGCGGGTGACCGTCGCGATCCTCTGTGTCGTCGTGATCGTCGGTGCCTTCGTGGTCCGGCTCGTCGACATCCAGGTCGTCAGGGCCAACCAGCTCGTCACGGCCTCCCTGTCGAAGACGAGCGGCGCAGGCACGATCTACGCGCCTCGGGGCAACATCGTCGACACCAACGGCGTCCTGCTCGCCGGCAGCGTCACCCTGTTCGACGTCACCATCTCACCGAAAGACGTCGACGACGTCAGCCGCACAGACGAGAACGGCGACAAGGTCACCGTGCCTGTCGCTGACGCCCTCGCCGAAGTCGCCGCCATCACCGGTCAGAAGGCCGCTGACCTCCAGACGGTCGTCGATGACGCCCTGGCGCAGGATGCCTCGGCGAACTTCGCCTACCTCGCCCGCGGGGTCGACTACGAGACCTACCAGGCGCTGAACGAGCTGAAGAAGCAGGGCACGTGGTGGATCTACACCCAGCAGACCTCGGGGAGGACCTATCCGAACGGTGCCGTCGCCGGGAGCATCCTCGGCTACGTCGGCAGCGACAACAGCGGGCTCGGCGGTCTGGAGATCGCCCAGGACTCCTGCCTCACCGGTGAGAACGGCCAGCAGGCCTTCCAGCGCAGCAAGGACAACGTCGCGCTGCCGGGGACGACGGTCGTCACCAAGGAGGCCAAGCCGGGTGGAGAGCTGAAGCTCACCATCGACAGCGACCTGAACTGGTACCTCCAGCAGCTCGTCGCCTCGCAGGTCCAGGCACAGGGCGCGCAGTGGGGGACCATCACGGTCACAGAGGCGAAGACCGGCAAGATCCGTGCCATCGCCGAGGCCCCGTCCCTCGACCCCAACGACATCTCGGCGACGCCGGCGGACGGTCGCCGGTCGTACGTGTTCCAGAACCGGTTCGAACCGGGCTCGGTGTTCAAGCCGCTCACGGCGGCATCCCTCATCGACGCCGGCCTCGCCACCCCTGCGTCCCAGGTCGTCGCCGACTACCGATACCACCCGGAGAACGGGGCAAGCATCAAGGATGCCCTGCCGCACGAACGCCAGCAGCTGACCCTCGCCGGGGTACTCCAGACCTCGTCGAACACGGGCACCAGCCAGCTCGGCGAGAAGCTCAGCCCCGAGAAGCGGTACGACTATCTCGACGCCTTCGGGATCGGCCACAAGAGTGTCATCGGTTTCCCGGGGGAGCAGCAGGGCACGCTGCACCCGTGGCAGGAGTGGGACAACCAGACCTACTACACCACCATGTTCGGCCAGGGTGTCGACGTCACCGGCATCGAACTCGCCGGCGCCTACCAGGCACTCGCGAACAAGGGTGAGAAGCTCCCGCTCCAGCTGATCGAGGGCTGCACGTATCCCGACGGCACCGTCACCGAGGTGCCAGAAACCCCCGAACCCGTGCGGATCGTGTCCGAGAAAGCCGCCCTGGAGACCCTCGGGATGATGGAGACCGTCGTGACCGAGGGGTTCTGGTCCGAACAGCTCGAGATCCCCGGCTACCGGGTCGCAGCGAAGTCCGGAACCGGTGAGCAGATCATCGCCGGTATACTTCAAGACACGTTCTTCTCATCGATGGCCGGAGCATTTCCGGCAGACGACCCCGAGTACGTGGTGACCGTGACACTCAAGGATCCGCTCTACAAGCGCTCGAGCGCCGCAGCGGCACCCGTGTTCAAAGAGGCCGTCCTCCAGGTGATCAAGAAGTACGGCATCCCGCCGTCGTCCACCCCAGGCGCGGACTACCCGGGCACCTACTAACCCATGCGCGCGGGACCATTCACACTCGCGCAGGCCGCACAGACCCCGTCGTGCCGGAAAGACATTTTTTCATGATTCGTTTGACCCTGTCCGAGATCGCCGACCGGCTGTCCGGTAGCATCCACCCCTCGGGAACCGACGCCTCAGGCGACACCGTCGTCAGTGGCCCCGTCGAGACCGACTCCCGCGAGATCGTGCCTGGAGGCGTCTTCGTGGCCAAGCGCGGCGACGACACCGACGGACACCTCTTCGTCGGAGCTGCCGTCGAACGAGGGGCAGCCCTCGCCGTCGTCGAGCACCCGGTCGGCGACGCCGTCGCGCAGATCGTCGTCGAGGATGCCGTCACGGCGCTGGGCGAGCTCGCCCGATTCGTCGTGGAACGCGTGCGTGCCGCAGGCGACCTCACGGTCATCGGGATCACCGGATCCAACGGCAAGACGACCACCAAGAACATGCTCGAAGCCATCCTCTCCGCCGAGGGCGAGACGGTGGCGCCGATCCGCTCCTTCAACAACGCCGTCGGGGCCCCGACGACCATGCTCAGGGCGACGGAGTCGACCAGGTTCCTCATCGTCGAAATGGGGGCAAGCGGCATCGGCGACATCGCCAGGCTCGTCGCCATGGCGAAGCCTGACATCGGTGTCGTCCTCAAAGTCGGGCTTGCCCACGCCGGCGGTTTCGGCGGGATCGAGTCGACGCTGCGGGCGAAGACCGAAATGGTGACGGATCTCGCCGACGGCGCCGTCGCCGTCCTCAACTCCGACGACCTCCGGGTCGAGTCGATGGCGGACAAGACCCGCGCCAGGGTGCTCCGCTTCGGCCAGGAGGACGTCGCAGACGTCCGTGCGACCCTGGTGTCCGGGTCCAGGACGGGAACGACGTTCACCGCGCAGGTGCCGGGGGAGGATCCGGTTCAGATCCGGCTTCGCGTCCTCGGCGAGCATCACGTGATGAACGCGCTTGCCGCGATCGCCGTCGCACACACCCTCGGCGTCCCTCTCGCTCGTGCAGCAGCTGCGCTCGAAACCCTCACCAGGGCCGAGCGCTGGAGGATGGAAGTCCTCGGCGGGCGCGACGACGTCACGATCATCAACGACGCGTACAACGCCAGCCCCGACTCGATGTCGGCCGCCATCAAGACACTCGCGCAGATCGCGGAGCCGGGAAAGCGGACCATCGCCGTCCTCGGGGCGATGAGCGAACTCGGCGAGTACTCCGGCGAGGAACATGATCGCATCGGGCTCCAGCTCGTCCGTCTCAACATCTCCCGCCTCGTCGTCGTGGGTGCCGAGGCCCGCCGGATGCACATCAGCGCCATCAACGAAGGCTCGTGGGACGGCGAGAGCGTGTACTTTGGCGATATGGATGCGGCCTACGACTATCTCGCTGCAGAGCTCACCCCGGGGGACACGGTGCTCGTGAAATCCTCCAACTCTGCGAAACTGCGATTCCTGGGCGACCGATTAGGAGAACTGTTCTCGTGGTAGCACTTCTCACGGCCGGCGCCCTCGCGATGGCCTTCTCGCTCTTCCTCACCCCGCTCTTCGTGCGCCTGTTCAAGAAGCTCGAGTGGGGCCAGTTCATCCGCGACGACGGACCGAAGTCCCACCACGCGAAGCGCGGAACGGCGACGATGGGCGGGATCGTCATCATCGCGGCCACCCTGTTCGGATTCTTCACGGCGATGCTCATCACCGGTGACGCGATCAGCGTGTCTGCGCTGCTCGTGCTGTTCATGATGGTCGGGCTCGGCATCGTCGGCTTCATCGACGACTTCACCAAGACGCGTAAACAGCGGAGCCTCGGGCTCGGCGGCTGGGCGAAGATCTTCGGGCAGGTCGTCGTCGCGGTGAGCTTCGGCATCCTCGCCATCAGCTTCCCAAGCCCTGAGTCCATCACCCCTGCGTCGACCGCGATCTCGCTGACCCGCGATCTGCCCCTCGACTTCCTGATCCTCGGCCCGGTCATCGGCGTCGTCCTGTACCTGTTGTGGACGAGCTTCATCGTCACCGCGACCTCGAACGGAGTCAACGTCACCGACGGACTCGACGGGCTCGCCACCGGTGCGTCCATCCTGGCGATCGGGTCGTACATCGTCATCGGGTTCTGGCAGTACAACCAGTCCTGCTTCGGATCCGCCCTCGCCGAGGAGGTGGCGTACAAGTGCTACGAAGTCCGCGATCCTCTGGCGCTGGCGATCGTCGCAGCCGCGATCTGCGGTTCGCTCATCGGCTTCCTCTGGTGGAACACGTCGCCGGCGTCGATCTTCCTCGGTGACACCGGTTCGCTCGCCCTCGGTGGTGCCCTCGCCGCTCTCGCGATCCTCACCCGCACCGAACTGCTCCTCCTCCTGATTGGTGGCCTGTTCGTGATCGAGACCGGCTCGGTGATCGTCCAGCGTGCGTACTTCAAGATCACCCGCGGCAAGCGCATCTTCCGGATGAGCCCCATCCACCACCACTTCGAACTCAAGGGCTGGGCCGAGATCACTGTCGTCGTCCGGTTCTGGATCGTCGGGGGCCTCCTCGTGGCCGCCGGAGTGGGGACCTTCTACCTCGAATGGATCCTGAGATAGCACCATGACGAACCGACTGGACACCCTGACCAGCTGGCACGCCGATTGGACGGGACTCCGCGTGGGAGTCCTCGGCCTCGGCGTGACCGGATTCTCGGTCGCAGACACCCTCGCTGAGCTCGGCGCAGACGTCCTCGTGGTCGCCTCGGCGGCCGGGGACGACCGCGCAGGACTCGTCGACGTGATCGGCGCCAGGCTGGTGCAGAGCGACCTCGCCGAAGCCCCTGCAGAGCTCATCGACCACCGCCCGGATGTGCTCGTGGTGTCGCCCGGTTTCGTGCCCACCCATCCGATCCTCGGCTGGGCCAGAGACACCGGTATCCCGGTCTGGGGCGACGTCGAGCTCGCCTGGCGGGTTCGCGACAAGGTCGGTACCCCGGCCGAGTGGATCCTCGTCACAGGGACCAACGGCAAGACCACGACCGTGCAGCTCACGGCAGCCATGCTCGCCGAGTCCGGCCTCCGCGTCGCGCCGTGCGGCAACATCGGTGTGCCCGTCCTCGACGCCATCCGGGACCCCCAGGGATTCGACGTGCTCGTGGTCGAGCTGTCGAGTTACCAGTTGCACTACCTCGGCGGGCAGGCCGGTCCTGACAAGGTCACCCCATTCTCGAGCGTGTGCCTCAACATCGCAGACGACCACCTCGACTGGCACGGCTCGCTCGAGGCGTACATCGACGCCAAGGCCGAGGTGTACTCCCGCACGCGGGTGGCCTGCGTCTACAACCGGTCAGACGCGGTGACCGAGGAAATGGTCAGGCGAGCCGACGTCCAGGAGGGCGCCCGCGCCATCGGCTTCGGGCTCGGCGTCCCAGGACCGAGCGATCTCGGCATCGTCGAAGGCATCCTCGTCGACCGTGCCTTCCTCGAGGAGCGGTTCACCTCTGCACTCGAACTGACGACGATCGACGAACTCACCGGTGTCGGGCTCGCCGCCCCGCACATCGTCGCCAACATCCTCGCGGCAGCCGCCCTCGCGCGGTCCTTCGGCGTGACGCCTGCCGACATCCGCCAGGCACTCCTCGGCTTCGCCCTCGATGCGCACCGCATCCAGCTCGTCCTCACCGCAGGCGGCGTCGGCTGGGTCAACGACTCCAAGGCCACGAACCCGCACGCGGCGGATGCCTCCCTGCGCGCGTACCCCTCTGTCGTCTGGATCCTCGGAGGGCTGCTCAAAGGGGTCGACGTCGGCGAGCTGGTCTCCCGGCACGCCGACAGGCTTCGCGGCGCCGTGATCATCGGCATCGACCGTGTCGCCGTCCGCGCCGCATTCCAGCGACACGCCCCTGAGGTCCCGGTCTTCGAGGTGCAGGCGGATGACACTGAAGACGTCATGACGGAGGCCGTCGAACTGGCGTCAGCACTGGCTGCATCCGGCGATGTCGTCCTCCTGGCTCCGGCCGCGGCATCCATGGACCAGTTCGCGGATTACGCCGAACGGGGCAGACGATTCACCGAGGCCGTGCAGCAACGATGGGGAGGGTTGAACGATGAGCGCCCCGACGACCAGCCGCCCGCGTAGCGACGACGGCGCAACCTCCTCCCGCATCTCACTCGGCCGCGTGCTGACCGCCCAGTCACGCAACTACATGCTCGTGCTCGGCACGACGCTCTTCCTCGTCGCAGTCGGACTCGTGATGGTGCTGTCATCGTCCTCAGTCGACTCGTTCCTCGACAACAAAGGATTCTTCGGCGGGTTCTGGAAACAGGCCACGTACGCCGTCGTCGGCATCCCGATGATGCTCGTCATCAGCAGGGTCCCCGTGCGGTTCTGGAAGCGCTGGGCCTGGCTTGCCCTGGCCGGCGCGCTCGTGCTGCAGCTGCTCGTCTTCACTCCGCTCGGCATCGCCGAAGGCGGTAACCGCAACTGGATCGCGGTCGGCCCGATCAGCGGCCAGCCGTCCGAGCTGCTCAAGCTCGCCCTCGCCCTTTGGCTCGGTGCCGTCCTCGGCAGGAAGATGCACCTCCTGGCCGACTGGAAGCACGCACTCATTCCTGTCGTCCCCATCGCCGTGCTCTCTCTCGGGCTCGTCCTCGCCGGTCACGACCTCGGAACAGTCGTCATCATGGCCGGCATCGTCATCGGGGCGATGTTCTTCGCCAACGTCAGGCTCCGCTTCCTCGCCGTCCCCGTGCTCGGCGGGCTTCTGCTCTTCTTCGTCATGGCCGTGATCAGCCCCAACCGGATGGCACGGATCATGACGTTCCTCGACGAGGAATGCCTCGACTACGAGAACCTCTGCTGGCAGCCGCTGCACGGCACGTGGGCGCTGGCCAACGGGGGAGTGTTCGGTCTCGGACTCGGCAACTCCCGTGAGAAGTACTCGTGGCTGCCTGCAGCGAGCAACGACTACATCTTCGCCATCATCGGCGAGGAACTCGGCCTGATCGGGGCCGTCGTCGTCCTGGTGATGTTCGTCCTGCTCGCCGTCGCCTTCGTCCGGGTCATCCGTTCGAGCACCGACCCATTCGTCCGCATCGCCACAGGCGCCATCATGGTCTGGATCATCGGACAGGCCTTCGTGAACATCGGAGTCGTCCTCAGACTCCTCCCCGTGCTCGGCGTCCCCCTACCGTTCATCTCTGCAGGAGGAACCGCTCTCTTGACCTCGCTCGCCGCCATCGGAATCGTGCTCTCGTTCGCCAGGGAGCAGACCGCCCCCCGTCGGATCTCCGACGATTGGAGCCGGTCGTGACCTGCTACCTCCTCGCAGGCGGAGGGACAGCCGGGCACGTCAACCCGCTGCTCGCCGTCGCCGACGCCATCACCGAACGCGAACCGGATGCCACGGTGCACGTGCTCGGGACGAAGGAAGGCCTCGAGGCGCGCCTCGTGCCCGCCCGCGGGTATGACCTCCTCACCATCGCCAAACTGCCCTTCCCGCGCCGGATCAACCGGAAGGCCCTGAGCTTCGGATCCCGGTTCTCGGCCGCCGTCCGCGAGATCACCGCGATGATCGCAGAGCACAAGGTCGATGTCGTCGTCGGATTCGGCGGATACGCCGCAGCCCCCGCCTACCTGGCCGCGCGCCGGGCAGGCATCCCGCTCGTCGTCCACGAGGCCAACGCGAAACCGGGCCTCGGCAACCGCCTCGGCGCCCGCTTCACCCGGTTCGTCGGCGTGGCCTTCCACGGGACACGGCTCCGTCACTCCCGATTCGTCGGGATGCCGCTGCGCCGGGAGATCGAACGTCTCGACCGGGACGCCGCCAGGCCCGAGGCCCGCGAACTCTTCGGCCTGGCCAAAGACCGCAGGACGCTCCTCGTCACAGGGGGGTCGCTCGGCGCCAGGCGCGTGAACGAGACCGTGTTCGCCGCCAGGCAGGCGATCATCGATGCGGGGTACCAGATCCTCCACGTCACCGGCGACCGCTCCGAACTCACCGATCCTGGGACACCGCACTACGTCATGCTGCCGTACTGCGACCGGATGGACCTCGCCCTCGCTGTCGCGGACTTCGCGGTCTCGCGGGCGGGCGCAGCAACTGTGTCTGAGCTCTCCGCCCTCGGCATCCCCGCAGCATACGTGCCGTACCCGGTCGGGAACGGCGAACAGCGGTACAACGCGGCAGACGCGGTCAACGCGGGCGGTGCCGTGATCGTGCTCGACGCCAAATTCACTCCCGAGTGGATCGAGTCCTCCCTCGTTCCCCTCCTCACCGACCGGATGCGGGTGCAGGACATGGCCGTCCAGTCCCGGCTGATGGGCACCCTCGAGGGGTCGGCCAGAATGATCGACCTCGTCCACGAAGCCATCGCAGCGCGCTGACGTTCAGCCACGTGCGTTATAACTGAACATTCAGCGGAACCAGCAACACAGAACAGAGAGACACCCAGCGTGATCAAACCCGACTTCAGCATCGAGATCCCTGACGACCTCGGCACCGTGCACTTCGTCGGGATCGGAGGGTCCGGGATGAGCGGCATCGCCCGCCTGTTCCTCGGCGCAGGGCACACCGTCACCGGGTCAGACGTGCGCGACTCCGCCAACATCGAAGCGCTGCGGGAACTCGGCGCGACGATCAGCATCGGTCACGACGCCGCAAACGTCGGCGACGCAGACACCCTCGTCGTCACGAGCGCCCTCTGGCCGACCAACCCCGAGTACGTGCTCGCCCAGGAACGCGGGCTTCCCGTACTGCACCGCTCGCAGGCCCTCGCCTGGTTGATCAACAAACAGCGGCTCGTCGCCGTCGCCGGCGCGCACGGCAAGACCACGTCCACCGGCATGATCGTCACAGGACTGCTCGGCCTGTCCGAGAGCCCCAGCTTCGTCAACGGGGGCGTGATCGAGTCGCTCGGCGTGTCCAGCGCCCAGGGCACGGGTGACCTGTTCGTCGTCGAAGCGGACGAATCCGACGGCTCCTTCCTGCTGTACGACACCGCCGTCGCGCTGATCACCAACGTCGACGCCGACCACCTCGACCACTACGGCTCGCTCGACGCGTTCGACGACGCCTTCGTCGCCTTCGCCCAGAAGGCATCCGAACTCGTCGTCATCTCCTCAGACGACCCGGGGGCAGTCCGGGTCACCGCCAAGATCGACGGTCCGCGCGTCCTCACGTTCGGTGAGGCCGCAGAGGCCGACGTTCGGGTCCACTCGATCACCACGGAGGGGCCCGTGTCGTTCGTCGTGAGCTTCGAGGGGCAGGACAACGGCGCCACCCTGCGCGTTCCAGGTCGTCACAATGCCATCAACGCCGCCGGTGCGTTCGCCGTGCTCGTCGGGCTCGGGTTCGGAGCGGCGGAGTCGCTCGCGGTCATCGCTGAATTCGGTGGGACGGAGCGACGGTTCGAGCTGCACGGAACCGTCGACGGTGTCAGCGTGTTCGACGATTACGCCCACCACCCGACCGAGGTCGCCGCGGCACTCTCCGCAGCTCGGACGGTCGTCGGCGATGGACGAATCATCGCCGTCCACCAGCCGCACCTCTACAGCCGTACCCGCCTGATGGCAGGCGAGTTCGCCGAGACTCTGGAATCGCACGCAGACCAGACCATCGTGCTCGACGTCTACGGCGCGCGTGAGGACCCGGAACCCGGCGTGACGGGTGCACTGGTCTCGGATCGGTTCACGGATGCCTCAAAGGTCGCGTTCATCTCCGACTGGCAGCAGGCGGCGGACTACGTGGCGTCGATCGCGAAGCCTGGAGACTATGTGATCACCCTCGGCTGCGGTGACGTCTACCGGATCGTTCCGCAGCTGCTCGGCTCACTCAGCGCCACCAGGGACTAACCGATGAAACGGCCCTCAGGGTTCACCCCGCAGCGACCGTCTACACCGGAGCCAACCACCAGCGAGCCAGAGCGCCATGCGCGTTCGGGCGACGCCGACCGGATCGCCGCGGAAAGGAACCGGACGGCGAAGGAGCCGGAACTCACCGCGCCGATCCCGTTCACCGTTGCTCCCGCCTCCCCTGTGCGCACTCCGGGCCTCCGCGAGGCCCGCAAGCAGCGCAAGCGGGTCGAGCGTGCAGAGGTCAAGCGCTTCACCGCCCACTCCCGTCGTCGCAGGCGCACCTGGCTGATCGTGGTCGGCGGCGTCGTCGGGCTCGCGCTGCTCGCCTGCGCCCTCGCGTACACTCCGATCCTCTCGGTGAGGACCATCCAGGTCGAGGGTGCCGAACGGGTGAGTTCTGACGCCATCGTCGCCGACCTCGCTGGTCAGCTCGGCTCGCCCTTCCCCATGGTCGACGAGAGCGCCATCAAGGCCGCCCTCGTGACCTATCCGCTCATCGAGTCATACTCGGTCGAAGCGCGTCCGCCGAGCACGCTGGTGGTGCGACTCGTCGAACGCACTCCCGTCGGCGCGGTGGCAACAGGAGACGGCTTCACGATCGTCGACGCGGCAGGGGTGGTCATCGAATCCGGGCCCAACCGCCCCGCGACCTTCCCGCTGATCGCGGTCGACGGGGGAATCGAGGCGGACGGCTTCACACCGGCGGCCGAAGTGCTGCGCGCGCTGCCAGACGATTTGTTCGCCAGGGTGGATTCCGTCACCGCGACGACGACGGACGATGTGCGGTTCACGTTGCGGGACAGCGACACCACCGTTGTCTGGGGGAGTGCGGAAGAGGCAGGGCTCAAGGCCTACACCCTCACTGCGCTCATGAAGGCCCAGCCCGGTTTCGATGAGTACGACGTCAGCTCGCCGAGCGTCGCCGTCGTCCGCTAGCTCCCAGCGGATCGAATTCAGCCCAGACTTCGCGACACGCGGGGTGCGCTCCCGCATGCGACGGGGTCTGCGCATAACGTCGGGTTCAAGAAATGCATACTGAGCATAACTTTAAACCTTAACCTGAGGTTGAGGGTTCTTTCCACCGGAGGCCGGACGTGACTACAAACCAGAACTACCTTGCCGTGATCAAGGTCGTCGGCATTGGCGGCGGCGGCGTCAACGCCGTCAATCGAATGATCGAACTCGGCCTTCGCGGCGTCGAGTTCATCGCCATCAACACCGACGCCCAGGCGCTGCTCATGAGCGACGCCGACGTGAAGCTCGACGTCGGACGCGAAATCACCAGGGGCCTCGGAGCAGGTGCGGACCCCGAGGTGGGCCGCCGCGCAGCCGAGGACCACGCCGAGGAGATCGAAGAGGCACTCGCCGGTGCCGACATGGTCTTCGTCACAGCGGGTGAGGGTGGAGGAACCGGCACAGGTGGTGCCCCCGTCGTCGCCAGGATCGCCAAGTCCATCGGCGCACTCACCATCGGTGTGGTGACCAAGCCCTTCGGCTTCGAAGGCCGTCGCCGTCAGGCGCAGGCCGAGCTCGGCGTCGCCAAGCTCAAGGAAGAGGTCGACACCCTCATCGTCGTGCCGAACGACCGCCTTCTGGAGATCAGCGACCGCGGCATCAGCATGCTCGAGGCGTTCTCCACCGCCGACCAGGTGCTGCTCGCCGGTGTCCAGGGCATCACGGACCTCATCACGACGCCCGGATTGATCAACCTCGACTTCGCCGACGTGAAGAGCGTCATGCAGGGAGCCGGCTCCGCCCTCATGGGCATCGGGTCCTCCCGTGGCGCCGACCGTGCCATCAAGGCCGCCGAGCTCGCTGTCGCCTCACCGCTGCTCGAGGCAAGCATCGAGGGTGCCCACGGTGTGCTGCTCTCGATCCAGGGCGGGTCGAACCTCGGAATCTTCGAGATCAACGACGCGGCCAGACTCGTGCAGGAAGCCGTCCACCCCGAAGCCAACATCATCTTCGGTGCCGTCATCGACGACACCCTGGGTGACGAGGTCAGGGTCACCGTCATCGCCGCCGGCTTCGACGGTGGAGAGCCGCCGTCGCGCCAGGGTGAATCGGCTCGCGACGCCGTGATCAGCTCAGGCGGCATCCAGACCAGCGCCCCGGCCGCCGCTGCGACAGCCGCTGCTGTCGGCGGCAGCGACACAGCCGCAGGCGGCGCGGTGCTGACCGAGACGGCTCAGACCTGGAAGGTCACGGAGGAATCCCTCGCGACCCCTCCGGTGACGGCCGACCCGGCATTCGCTGACGAGGACGAACTCGATATCCCCGACTTCCTCAAGTAGGAATGCCGAACGACGACGAACAGGCGCTCGACCAGCTTTCGCTGGCCGGGCGCCTGGCGCGTATCCGTGCCGCCGTCGCGGATGCCGCGTCAGACGCGGGCAGGGACGCAACCGGGATCACGACGATCGTCGTGACGAAGTTCCATCCGGTCGGTCTGATCAGGGACCTGCACCGGCTCGGGGTCCTCGACGTGGGGGAGAACCGGCACCAGGAGGCAGCGGCCAAGGCGGCTGACCTCGCCGATCTCCACGATCTGACCTGGCATTTCGTCGGGCAGCTGCAGTCGAAGAAGGCTCGCCAGGTGGCCGCATACGCCGACGTGGTGCATTCGATAGACAGGCAGGTGCTTGTCGACGCCCTCAGCGCGCCACGGGAGGCGCCACTGGACTGCTTCGTGCAGGTGAACCTCACGACCGATCCCGGCCGCGGTGGCGTGGCGCCCGTCGAGCTCGAGCCGCTTGTCGAAAGCGTGCTCGCCACTCCGGCGCTTCGTCTCCTGGGCGTCATGGCCGTCGCCCCACTCGGGGAGGAGCCGCTCGCCGCATTCGCGCGGTTGCGTGGAATGTCCGACCGCGTCCGCGCGCTCGATCCGGCCGCAGACAGGATCTCGGCCGGAATGTCCCACGACTTCCGCGAAGCCATCGCCGAAGGCGCGACACACCTTCGGATTGGGACCGCAATCACGGGTAACCGGCCGTCACCCGGTTAATCTCATAGAAGTAGGAACCGCACAAACGGAGGTAGCGATGTCCAACCCGCTGAAGAAGACCATGGTCTACCTTGGCCTCGCAGATGATGATCTCGAGTACGAGGAGCAGTCGAACGCCGCCCCCGCCGCGCCCGCTGCGTCGAACACGCACAACGCGTCGCACGCGAACACGCAGGGACCGACGCCGGTGCAGAACCGCGCTCCGGTGACCCCACTGCGTCGCCCGACGGCGACCAAGCAGGCAGCCCCTGCCGAACTCAACGAGATCCTCACGGTGCACCCCAAGCAGTACCGCGACGCACAGGTCATCGCCGAGACGTTCCGTGACGGTGTCCCCGTCATCATCAACCTCTCGCAGATGAGCGAAGGAGACGCGAAGCGCCTCATCGACTTCGCCAGCGGCCTCTCCCAGGGACTGTACGGAAAGATCGAACGAGTCACCAGCAAGGTGTTCCTGCTCTCCCCGGCGCACGTCGCCGTGCTCGGTGATGCCGGCGGAGCTGCGTCAGACGCAGAGTCCACCTTCTTCGCTCAGCAATAATTGACGGGTGGACTCCGTTCTTTCGCTTCTCCGAGGCATCCTGTATTTCGCCCTCCTGCTGTATTTCTTCGTCATGTGGGCCCGATTCGGTCTTGACCTCGTCCGATCCTTCAAGCCGCGCTGGCGGCCCAGGGGATTCGGACTGGTCGCAGCCGAACTCGTGTTCTCGCTGACGGACCCTCCGATCCGGTTCTTCCGGCGCATCCTCCCGCCGGTGCGGATCGGAGCCTTCGCCCTCGACTTCGGCTGGAGCATCACCATGCTGTGCGTCATCATCGCGATGACACTGGTGAATCTGCTCCTGCGCTGATGCGTGAGGCGGGGTATCCTGTAACCCACGTGCCCGACCAGTCGAAATTCCAGCAGACCGCTGCGAGGATTTGCTAGCGTAGGCACGTCCATACGAGCTCAAACAAGTAAGAGGTGGGAAGCCATGGCGCTAACTCCGGAAGACGTCGTCAACAAGCAGTTCCAGCAGACCAAGTTCCGCGAGGGCTACGACCAGGACGAAGTTGATGACTTCCTGGACGAGGTGGTCGTCGAGCTTCGCCGCCTGCTCCAGGAGAACACGGAGCTGAAGGCACGTCTCGAGGGTTCCGACACCGGTGAAGCCCGCACGGCAGAGCCCGTCGCAGCCGCAGCCGCTCCTGCAGAGGTGGCCCCGTCGCCCGTCGCCGCTCCCGTGGAGACGCCCGTCACCCCGTCGGCAGTTGCCGACGACTCCGAGTCCTCATCGAGCCTGCTCCAGCTGGCTCGCCGCCTGCACGACGAGCACGTCCGTGAAGGCGCCGAGAAGCGCGATGCCCTCGTCGCTGAGGGTCACGCCACCGCGGCGCGCGTCGTCGCCGAGGCCGAGGCCAAGCAGCGCGCACAGATGAAGATCCTCAACGACGAGAAGTCCGCTCTCGAAGAGAAGATCGACGGACTCCGGATCTTCGAACGCGAGTACCGCCAGAAGCTGCGCGGCTACATCGAAGGTCAGCTGAAGGAACTGGACGCCAACGGCGGTCCGGCAGCGCAGGGCACCGGCTCCGGCTATGTGACCAGCGAAAAGTCCAACGCTTAAGGTCTTGCCGAAAAAACCTGCTGGTTCTCCCAGTGTGCGGGCGCTCGTCGTCGTGGCCGTCATCGCGGTCACGGCGCTTGCGCTCGATCAGTTCACGAAGTACCTCGTCGTCTCCAACCTGCCGCTCGGCGAGCAGGTGAAGGTTCTTGGCGATCTGCTCATTCTGCAGTTCGTCAAGAACCCGGGGGCGGCGTTCTCGCTTGCCGCAGGCAGCACCTGGATCTTCTCGATCCTGGCGACCGCCGTCACGGTGGCGATCATCGTCTTTGCGCGCAGGATCCGGTCCATCGGCTGGGCCGTCGTCTTCGGGCTTCTCCTCGGTGGCGTGCTCGGCAACCTCACCGACCGGCTGTTCCGCGAACCGTCGTTCGGCCTCGGTCATGTCATCGACTTCATCTCCACACCGTGGATGATCCCGGCGATCTACAACATCGCCGACATCTGCATCGTCGTCAGCATGGGGTTGTTCATCATCCTCACGATCAGGGGAATCAACCTGGACGGGACGAGGACGGTGTCCTCGAAGGATGCCGACGCCTCAGTCGCTGAAGGCGAAGGCGCTGAGGGCGAAGGCGCTGAAGACCAGGCCGCTGAGGCGCCGAAGGGGGAGACCCCGGCCGGTTCCGTCGAAGCCGCCCCCCTGGCAGGCTCTCCGGCCGACCACCCCGCCGAGCCGCGCCGGTCGGACGCCTGATGGAGTCCCGCAGCCTGCCCGTCCCCGACGGGCTCGAGGGCTCGCGCGTCGATGCCGGTCTCGCCAAGGTGCTCGGCTTCTCGCGGAGCTTTGCCGCAGAAGTCGCCGAAGCCGGTGGCGTCACGATCGACGGCCAGCAGGCGGGCAAATCCGACCGCCTTCACGCCGGAAGCTGGCTCGAAGTGAGCTGGACGCCGAAACAGGAACCGGTGATCGTCCCCGTCGTCGTCTCCGACCTCACCGTCGTGCATGACGACGACGACATCATCGTGATCAACAAGCCCATCGGCGTCGCCGCGCACCCGTCGGTCGGCTGGACCGGTCCGACCGTCCTCGGGGCCCTCGCCGGCGCCGGATACACCGTCTCGACGTCCGGTTCCGCCGAGCGCGCAGGTATCGTCCACAGGCTCGACGTCGGAACGACGGGGCTCATGGTCGTCGCCAAGAGCGAGCGCGCGTACACGCAGCTCAAGCGGGCGTTCCACGACCGTGAGGTCGACAAGGTCTACCACGCGGTCGTCCAAGGTCACCCTGACCCGCTTGCAGGCACGATCGACGCGCCGATCGGGCGGCATCCCCGCCACGATTGGAAGTTCGCGGTGACGGCGGACGGCAAACCGTCGATCACGCACTACGAGACCGTGGAGGCGTTCCCCAGTGCCTCGCTACTCGAGATCCACCTGGAGAGCGGCAGGACCCATCAGATCCGGGTCCACATGGCCGCCCAACGGCATCCGTGCGTCGGCGACCCGCTGTACGGCAGCGACCCGACGCTCGCCGCGCGACTGGGCCTCACCAGGCAGTGGCTGCACGCTGCCCAGCTCTCGTTCACCCACCCGGGCTCGGGCGACTGGGTCACCTACGATGCGGCATACCCGGCTGACCTCCAGCACGCCCTCGATGTCCTCCGTGAGGATTAGGCTGGGAGTTCATCCCCCAGCTCCACGGAGAAGTCTTGCCCTCATCTGACGACTCGTTCGTTCACCTGCACGTCCACAGCGAGTACTCGATGCTCGACGGTGCCGCCCGCGTCAAACCGCTCATCGAAGCCGCAGTGGCCGAGGGGATGCCTGCAGTCGCTGTCACCGACCACGGCAACATGTTCGGTTCGTTCGATTTCTGGAGCACGGCGACAGCCGCCGGCATCAAACCGATCATCGGCACAGAGGCCTACATCACCCCTGGGACCCACAGGAGCGACAAGACCCGTGTGAAGTGGGGAACGAGCGCCCAGGGGCGCGACGACGTCTCCGGTAGTGGTGCGTACACCCACATGACCCTGCTCTCCGAGACCACGGAGGGCATGCACAACCTGTTCAGGATGTCGTCGCTCGCGTCGATCGAGGGCTACTACTTCAAGCCCAGGATGGACCGCGAGGTCCTTTCCACCTACGCGAAGGGCGTCATCGGAACGACCGGCTGTGCCGGTGGTGAGATCCAGACCCGCCTGAGGCTCGGGCAGTACGACGAGGCGAAGGCGGCTGCGGCCGAGTTCCGCGACATCTTCGGCAAGGACAACTTCTTCTGCGAGGTCATGGACCACGGCATCGACGTCGAACGCCGCACCATGACCGACCTGTTCCGGCTCGCGAAAGAGCTGGACCTGCCTCTCGTCGCCACCAACGACCTGCACTACACGCACGCGCACGACGCCAAGGCGCATGCCGCGCTGCTCTGTGTCCAGTCCGGCTCGACCCTCGACGACCCCAACCGGTTCAAGTTCGACGCAGACGAGTTCTACCTCAAGTCGGCGCAGCAGATGCGCCAGATCTTCCGCGACCACCCTGAGGCGTGCGACAACACGCTGGCCATCGCCGAGCGATGCAACGTCGAGTTCAACACCAAGGCCAACTACATGCCGCGGTTCCCGGTCCCTGCCGGTGAGTCCGAAGAGACCTGGTTCATCAAGGAGGTCGAGCGAGGACTCGTCGAGCGGTACCCGAACGGCATCTCGGACGAGGTTCGGGCGCGGGCGAACTACGAAGCAGGCGTGATCGTCCAGATGGGCTTCCCCGGCTACTTCCTCGTCGTCTCCGACTTCATCAAATGGTCGAAGGAGAACGGCATCCGTGTCGGCCCCGGCCGCGGTTCGGGTGCAGGGTCGATGGCCGCGTACGCCATGAAGATCACCGACCTGGACCCGATCGTGCACGGCCTCATCTTCGAGCGATTCCTCAACCCCGACCGCGTGTCCATGCCCGACTTCGACGTCGACTTCGATGATCGGCGCCGCGGCGAAGTGATTCGGTACGTCACCGAGAAGTACGGCGACGAACGCGTCGCCCAGATCGTCACGTACGGCACCATCAAGGCGAAGCAGGCGCTCAAGGACTCCTCGAGGGTTCTCGGGTTCCCCTTCGGGATGGGCGACAAGCTCACCAAGGCGATGCCGCCGCCCGTCATGGGCAAGGACATCCCCCTCGAGGGGATCTTCGACAAGACCCACCCGCGCTACAAGGAAGCCGTCGACATCCGGACGATCGTCGAAACGGATGCCGAGGCCAGGACGGTCTTCGACACCGCACTCGGCATCGAGAACCTCAAGCGGCAGTGGGGTGTGCACGCTGCAGGCGTGATCATGTCGAGCGACCCGCTGATCGACATCATCCCGATCATGAAGCGGGAGCAGGACGGCCAGATCGTCACGCAGTTCGACTACCCGGCCTGCGAAGCCCTCGGACTGATCAAGATGGACTTCCTCGGGCTGCGCAACCTCACGATCGTCAGCGACGCACTCGACAACATCGAATCGAACCGCGGTACCAGGATCGAGCTCGAACAGCTCGCCCTCGATGACCAGGGCGCATACGAACTGCTCTCGCGCGGTGACACCCTCGGTGTCTTCCAGCTCGACGGCGGCCCGATGCGCAGTCTGCTCCGCCTGATGAAGCCGGACAATTTCGAGGACATCTCCGCCGTGATCGCCCTCTACCGGCCGGGGCCGATGGGTGCTGACTCGCACACCAATTACGCACTGCGCAAGAACGGCCTGCAGGCGATCACCCCGATCCATCCTGAACTCGAGGAGCCGCTCCAGGAGATCCTCGGAGGGACGCACGGTCTGATCATCTACCAGGAGCAGGTCATGAGCGTGGCGCAGAAGCTGGCAGGCTTCTCGCTCGGGCAGGCAGACATCCTGCGCCGCGCCATGGGCAAGAAGAAGAAGTCGGAGCTGGACAAGCAGTTCGAGGGTTTCAGCGGCGGCATGCACGAACGCGGATACTCGGACGCGGCGATCAAGGCCGTCTGGGACATCCTCCTTCCGTTCTCCGACTACGCATTCAACAAGGCTCACTCGGCCGCATACGGGGTGGTGTCCTACTGGACCGCATACCTCAAGGCGCATTACCCGGCCGAGTACATGGCGGCGCTGCTCACGAGTGTCGGTGACTCGAAGGACAAGGCGGCCATCTACCTCAACGAGTGCCGCCGGATGGGCATCCAGGTGCTCCCACCGGACGTCAACGAGTCGATCGGTTTCTTCCGCGCTGTCGGCGAGGACATCAGGTTCGGGCTCGGTGCCGTTCGAAACGTGGGGTTCAATGTCGTCGAGGCCATCAGGGCCGCGCGGGAGCGGGAGGGGGAGTTCACCTCGTTCCACGACTTCCTCCGCAAGGTGCCCCTGCCTGTGGCCAACAAACGCACGATGGAATCTCTGATCAAGGCTGGAGCTTTCGATTCCCTCGGGGCGACGAGGCGCGGCCTGATCGAGATCCACGAGGACGCCGTCGACTCGGCCGTGAGTCTCAAACGCAACGAAGCCAACGGGCAGGTCGACCTCTTCGGCGGCATCTTCGAACTGGATGCCACGGCCCAGGTGACGCCTGACCGCCCGGAATGGTCCAAGAAGGACAAACTCGCGTTCGAACGCGAGATGCTCGGCCTGTACGTCTCGGACCACCCGCTCGCCGGACTCGAGCTGCAGCTGGCCAAACACGCGACGACCACGATCACCGACATGCTCACCTCCGAGCACACGCAGGACGGCGACACGGTGACGATCGCCGGTCTCACCACGAGCGTGCAGCACCGTGTCGCGAAGACCTCCGGCAACCAGTACGGCATGATCCAGGTCGAGGACTTCGGCGGTGAGATCACCGTCATGTTCATGGGCAAGGCGTACCAGGAGTTCGCCCCGACGCTCGTGAACGACTCCGTCGTCGTCGTTCGCGGCCGGGTGAGCATGCGGGACGACGGCATGAACCTGCACGCGTACAGCATCTTCTCGCCGGAGATCGAGCAGGGCGGGGTGTCAGGTCCGCTGACGCTCACGATGCCGGATGCCAGGGCGACGACCGAGCTCGTGACGCAGCTCGGCGGCATCCTCTCCCGGCACTCCGGAGACGCCGAAGTGCGGCTCAAGCTCGTCAGGGGCGACGTCGCGCGTGTGTTCGAGATCCCGTACCCGGTGAAGGTCACACCTGACCTGTTCGGCGAGCTCAAGTCGTTGCTGGGCCCGAATTGCCTCGGTTAGGATCGGCTACGCTCGAACCGGACCACCACCAGCTGGCCTGGCGAACGCCCGTATTGCCGTGAACGAAGGATTTCCCATGACGAACCCGCAGACACCGCAATACCAGGAGGGCACGCCCGCTGACGCAGGCGACGCGCCCCAGCAGGGAGCCTTCGCGCCGCAGCAGCCGTCGTTCGCGCCTCAGCAGCACGGCGCCCAGCCGGTCGGCTACCCGCCGTTCGACCAGTACCAGCAGCAGGCCCCTCAGGGGTACCAGCAGCCTCCGCAGGGGTACCAGCAGCAGTACCCGCAGCAGGGGCAGTACGTCCAGCAGCCGTACCCGCAGCAGTACGCGCCCGCCCCGCCGCCGCAGCCGCAGAGGCCCGCGCGTCCGAAGACCGATCCGAACGGCGTGCCGTA
The DNA here is from genome assembly GCF_056713205.1 of Mycetocola sp. Y719. Classification (NCBI taxonomy): domain Bacteria; kingdom Bacillati; phylum Actinomycetota; class Actinomycetes; order Micrococcales; family Microbacteriaceae; genus Mycetocola; species Mycetocola sp. Y719. The sequence continues at coordinate 272,187 of NZ_JBWYGY010000001.1, forward strand.
CGGCATCGGAGGATTCACCCTCCGCGAGGTGCTGTTCCTCGGCACGACGGTGTTCGTTCTCATCACGTCCTTCCTGCCGTTCCTCGGCGGCGACTACGCCGACGTCTTCGGCTACACCAGTGTCTGGGCACCAGCACCGTGGCTCGCGATTCCTGCCGTCCTCGTCCTCGTGGCAGCTGCGGTGCTTCTCGCCGTTCGGCGACTCGCCCCGGCCCGGCCGCTCCGCGTCGGTTCGCTGTCCGTCGACCAGTACGCCTCTGTGGCATCCGTCGTCACCTCAGGCTTCTATCTCGGCGCGCTCTTCCTCATCATCGGATTCCCGGCATGGTTCGGCGGAGGATCCGATCTCCTCGTTCCCGGCGCCGGCGTCATCGTCGGGCTCCTGTTCTCCCTCGTGGCCGTCGTGCTGACCACGCTGGCACCGGTGATCCCGCTGTTCGCCGGAGATTTCTCCGGGCGAGAGGAGACCGTCGCCCACCGGGTCGCCCGTCCGGCAGGACCCGTTGCCCGCCGCCCACGGGTCGAACGCCCGGCAGCACCCCAGCAGCCGGTCGCCTACCCCGGGCAGCCAGGAGCGCCGCTTCAGCCCGCAGGGCCAGGCGAGTACGCCGCATACCAGCGCCGTGGCTCCCAGCCGGCGCCTGCCCCTCACGACCCGGGCGCCCAGGCGTTCCCACTCGCGGGAGCGGATACCGCAGCGCCGGTGGCGCCGGAGGCAGTCCAGCCGCCATCGGCGGAGACATTCACCGACACCGCAGCCCCGGTCACGGTCGAACCGGATGCCGCCCCGACCGAGGTCTCTCGAGATGCCCAGGTCGAATCCCCGGCCGAACCCGCACCGGACGACAGCGCGCCGGAGCCGTCGGACCCCGGGCAGGTCGTCTCCGAGGACCAGCCCCGTCCGCATGAAGACGCGCAGCTGCTCGACCCGGCATTCGTGGCCGCCGACGTCCCTGCCGTCGACCCCGTCGCGTCGGTTTCAGCGACGCAGGTCATCGACGCCCACGACGATCTCGACGACGACGAGGGCGCAGGCCCGGCACCGGTGTCTGCGTTCAGTCACGTCTCCGCAAGGTCCGCGGGCGACTCCGACGACGACGAAGGCACCGAACGGCTCGCGGCGGGGGAGCAGGCGGCCGAATCCCCGACCACTGTGTTCTCGACCCAGCCGTTCTGGGTCTACTCGCCTGTGCCTCGCCAGGTGATCGACGAGCAGACAGGGGCGACGGTGTTCGAGATCGGACCGACCGCGTGGGCGCTGGCGATCATCGATCGCGGCGCCGAGCTCGTGATCCGCCACGATGACGGCCGGATCGGCGTTCTCCGTGACCTCGAGGGGATCACCCGCGGCTAGGCGATCTCTCCCGGGCGCACGTAGCGGCGCTCGTGGTAGATCAGCGGCTCGTCGTCTGGTCCGATCTCACCAGACTCGATCTGAACGACGACGACGGCGCTGTTGTGGACCTGGAGACGTTCGATGATCCGTCCGGTCATCCACGTCGTCACACCGTCGAGAATCGGGAGACCGTTCTCGCCCTCGTGCCAGTGATCGCCGACGAATCTGGCGGCGTTGTCTCCGCTCATGATCTCGGCGAGACGGCGGTTGCGCGCTCCGAGCATGTGGATGACGACGCGGTCGGTGGACACGATGGCCGGCCACGAACTCGCGCTTCTGGCCATGTTGAATGTCGCGAGAGGCGGAACAGCCGACAGTGAGGCGAGGGAAGTGGCGGTGAATCCGACCGGGTCGCCGTCCGGTTTCCTGGCGGTGATGGCGGCCACACCGGCGGCGTGACGCCGGAACGCTGCCTTGAACGCATCCAGGTCTGGTTGCATCGGATTCATTCTGTGCGCTCTCTTTCCGGTCGCCGACAGCCAACCGACCATCCGTGTGCATCAACGAGTGTTCCGCAGGAATATTCCGGGGCGAGAGCGGGCCGATAGGCTGGTATCGCCATGATCCAGACCATTGACCTGCGCGGTGTCAAGCCTACTCGCGCTGAACTCCTGCAGCTCATTCCCCGCCCGGCGGTCGACGTCTCGGTCGCGTCAGCGGCTGCCGCACGACTGATCGACGAGGTGAGGACCGAGGGCGAGGTCGCGCTGCACCGTCACGCCGAACAGTTCGACGGCGTGACCGATACCCCGATCAGGGTGTCCGCCTCGGACATCGCCGCTGCCGTCGATGCCCTCGACCCCGATGTCCGGGATGCCATCGAAGCGGCCATCGAACGGGTCAGGACCGCGACCCGGGTCCAGGTCCCCGCCCCCGTGACCACGAGGCTGACCCCTGGCGCGACGATCAGGCAGCGCTGGCAGCCCGTCGACCGCGTCGGGCTCTACGTGCCTGGCGGCAAGGCCGTCTACCCGTCGAGCGTCGTCATGAACGTCGTTCCTGCGCAAGTGGCCGGTGTCGGGTCCATCGCGCTCGCATCACCGGCGCAGCGTGAGCACGGCGGGAAGGTCCACCCCACCATTCTCGCGGCGGCCGGCCTCCTCGGCGTCACCGAGATCTACGCCATGGGAGGCGCGAGCGCGATCGGTGCCCTCGCTTACGGGGTCCCCGGTCTCGACCTCGACCCTGTCGACGTTGTCACCGGGCCAGGCAACATCTTCGTCGCGGCCGCCAAGCGGCTGGTCCGCGGCCAGGTCGGCATCGACTCCGAAGCGGGCACCACCGAGATCCTCGTCATCGCAGACGTCGACGCCGACCCGGCGCTCGTCGCCGCAGACCTCGTCAGCCAGGCCGAACACGACGAGGCGGCCGCATCGCTCCTCGTCACCGACTCCGTCGACCTCGCGGAGGCCGTCGAGGCCAGGCTCGAGGTTCTCGCCGCGAGCACGACCCACTCGGCCCGCGTGACGGAGGCGCTCGGGGGACCGCAATCGGCGATCGTCCTCGTCGACGACCTCGCCGCAGCCGCGCGGTTCAGCAACGCGTACGGACCCGAACACCTCGAGATCCAGACCGCGGACGACGAGGCGGTCCTCGCGATGATCACCAGCGCAGGAGCCATCTTCCTCGGCGCCCACTCGCCCGTCAGCCTCGGTGACTACCTCGCGGGGTCCAACCACGTCCTGCCGACAGGAGGACAGTCGCGCTTCGCGTCCGGTCTCGGTGCGTACACGTTCCTGCGCCCTCAGCAGGTGATCGACTACGACCGCGCCGCACTCGGCGAGGTCGCTGACCGGGTGCTCGCCCTGTCGAACGCTGAAGCGCTTCCTGCACACGGCGACGCGGTTCGCGCGCGGTTCCCTGAGCGGTAGCGGCGTCGGGCCGCGCGCACGCGCGCCGCGCGGGTCGATCGGCTTCGCGCGGGTGAAAAGACACCCGCGCAGAGCCGGAACACCCGCGCGGACCGTGCGCGCCGTACAGCGGCCGGACCACCTCGAGCTTCGACTAGTCTTGAGCCATGTTCTGCCCGTTCTGCCGTCACCCCGATTCACGCGTCATCGACTCCAGGACCAGCGACGACGGTCTCTCGATCCGTCGCAGGCGACAGTGCCCCGAATGTGGCCGCCGTTTCTCGACCACGGAGACAGCCAGCCTCAACGTGATCAAGCGCAGCGGAGTCGTCGAGCCGTTCAGCCGCGAGAAGGTCGTCTCCGGGGTGCGCAAAGCCTGCCAGGGCCGCCCCGTCACCGACTCCGACCTGGCCGTGCTGGCGCAGAAGGTCGAGGAATCGATCCGCCAGACCGGCACCAGCCAGATCGACGCGAACGAGATCGGACTGGCCATTCTCACGCCGCTCCGTGAACTGGACGAGGTCGCCTACCTCCGGTTCGCCAGCGTGTACCAGGCGTTCGAATCCCTCGAGGATTTCGAGGACGCCATCACCCTGCTGCGCAACGAACACGCAGAACCGGTTGCGTCAGCGGATGCCGCATCACCGACCGCGCAGGCGTGACATCCGCCGCACGGTAACCTTGCACACGCATGTATCGCTTCCTCTTCACTCACGTCCTGTCCAGGCTCGATCCTGAACGCGCCCACCACCTCGCCTTCGTGGTGATCCGCACCCTGCCCAGGGTCGGCCTCACCGCAGCAGTCCGCCGGTTCACCCGGCCGTCGGCGGATCTCGGCGTCGACACCCTCGGGTTGCATTTCGACACGCCGTTCGGCGTCGCTGCCGGGTTCGACAAGGACGGCGAAGCGGTTCTGGGACTCGGGGCGCTCGGGTTCGGTCACGTCGAAGTCGGGACGCTCACCGCACACGCGCAGCCGGGCAACCCGAAGCCGCGCCTGTTCCGTCTTGTCCCCGACCGTGCAGTCATCAACCGGATGGGGTTCAACAACGGGGGAGCGGCGTCCGCCGCCCGCCGACTTGCCCGCCTGCGTTCGGTTCCCGGGCGACCAGTGCTCGGCGTGAACATCGGCAAGAGCCGCGTCGTCGGTGTGGATCACGCCATCGACGACTACCTCGAGAGCACGAGGCTGCTCGCCCCCCTCGCCGACTATCTCGTCGTCAATGTCAGCTCCCCGAACACCCCTGGCCTGCGCGGCCTGCAGGAACTCGACAAGCTGGCTCCACTGCTGGTCGCCGTCAAGCAGGCTGCTGGCAGGACCCCGCTCCTCGTGAAGATCGCGCCCGACCTCACCGATGACGAAGTCCGGCGGATCGCCGAACTGGCCGTCGGGGTCGGACTCGACGGGATCATCGCCACGAACACCACGATCGCCAGGACGTCGCTGTCGACACCGGCGGCCACCGTCGAGGCCGCAGGCGCTGGAGGGCTGTCAGGCGCTCCGCTTGCCGCGCGATCGCTCGAGGTGCTGCGGCTCATCCGGTCGAGCGTCCCTGAAAGCCTGTGCGTCATCTCGGTCGGCGGGGTGGAGACGGCGGCAGACGTGGCCGACCGCCTCGCGGCCGGTGCGAGCCTCGTGCAGGGCTATACAGCGTTCCTGTACCGCGGCCCGCTCTGGGCGCGCCAGATCAACCGAGGCCTGTCCGAGCGCCTGTCGGCATCCTGACCGACCACAGCCAGATCAGGCGGGGCGCTGTCCGCGCTTGACCTGGGGCTTCGGTAGGCGCAGTACGCGCATCTGGAAGGCCCGCATGGCGGCATACCAGCGCACACCGCGTTCGACAGAGGTCTCGCCGAACTTCGCACCGAGCTTCTTCTTCACCGAGAAACCGAGCCAGACGGCGTCGAGGACGGCGATCGCGAAGAAGACCCAGAGCAGCAGCATCGCATAGACCTGGACGACAGGCGGGAACAGCGTCAGGACGATCACGACGAACATCACGGGGATGAGGAACTCGCCGATGTTGAAGCGGGAGTCGACGACGTCGCGGACGAAGCGCTTTTGAGGGCCGCGGTCGCGGGCAGGGAGGTAACGCTCGTCGCCTGCGGCGAGGCCGATCCTGGCCTTCTCGCGGGACTCGGCCAGTTTCGCTTTCGCGGCCTTCTGCGCTTCCTTGCGGTCGCCGGGGACGAGCGGCCGCTTGTTCAGGGCCTCCCGTTCCTTGCGGGTGGGGGTCGGCCTGCCCTTTCCTGAGTTGCCGGCGAGACGGTCAGCGGTCTCCTCCGGCGTTTCGAGGACGGGCTCGGAAGACGAGTCTGGGGTGTGCTTGGTCACGATGATTCCTTGCGCTGGATATCTCTTAAGATTACCTGCATGACCGATACCGACGAGAACGTCTCTCGAACCCCGTCCGCCGTCGATGACGCGATCCGTTCGGCGGTCGCGGGCGGACTGCCGTCGACCATTGCCGACCTGTCCCGCCTCGTCCGGATCCCGAGCGTGTCGTGGGCGGCTTTCGACCCTGCCCATGTGAAGGAGAGCGCGGAAGCCGTCGCCGCCCTCGTCGAGCACACCGGGCTGTTCGACAGCGTCACGATCACCCAGGCGCCGATCGGCGACACCACAGAACTCGGCCAGCCCGCGGTCCTGGCCACCCGCCGTGCGAAGAATGGCCGACCGACGGTCATGCTCTACGCCCACCACGACGTCCAGCCTCCAGGGAAGGACGAGGACTGGGACTCGAAGCCGTTCGAGCCGACCGTGCGCGGCGACCGCATCTACGGCAGGGGAGCCGCGGACGACAAAGCCGGTGTGATGGCCCACATCGCGTCGCTCAGGGCGCTCACCGAAGCCGTCGGCGACGACATCGACCTGGGCCTCGCCCTCTTCATCGAAGGGGAAGAGGAGTTCGGCTCCCGGTCGTTCGCGAACTTCCTCACCGCCAACCGCGACGCACTCACCGCTGACGCCATCATCGTGGCCGACTCGAGCAACTGGGACGAGAAGACGCCTGCCCTCACCATCGGGCTCCGCGGCAACGTCACCTTCCGGCTCACTGTCAGGACGCTCGAGCACGCCTCGCACTCGGGCATGTTCGGGGGAGCGGTTCCGGATGCCATGCTGGCGACGATCCGCCTCCTCGCCACGTTCTGGGACGCAGAGGGCTCCGTCGCCATCGACGGGCTGACCAGGTACGCGGGGGAGACTCCCGCGTACACCGAGGAGCAGCTCCGAGAAGAGGCCGGCCTCCTGGCGGGAGTGAAGCCGATCGGAACCGGTTCGCTCCTCAGCCGGATCTGGAACCAGCCGTCGATCACCGTCACGGGGATCGACGCCCCGACGGTGGCCAACGCTTCCAACACGCTCGCTCCCTCCGTGGCCGTCAAGGTCAGCGTGCGGGTCGCCCCCGGCCAGACCGCAAGGGATGCCGCAGACGCCATCGAGAGGCACCTCACCAGGAACGCGCCGTTCGGCGCCGGCATCGAGATCGACGACCTGGACCTCGGTGACCCGTTCCTCGTCGACACCAGCGGGTACGCCGTCGGAGAGGCCAAGCGGGCCATGGCGGACGCGTGGGGAGTCGACCCGGTCGAGCTCGGTATCGGCGGATCGATCCCGTTCATCGCCGATCTCGTCCGTGAGTTCCCCGACGCGGAGATCCTGGTCACCGGAGTCGAGGACCCCCACTCGCGGGCGCACAGCCCCAACGAGTCGCTCCACCTCGGCGTGTTCCACCGTTCCGTGCTGGCCGAAGCGCTGCTCCTCGGCAGGCTCAACGCGCATCAGCGCTGAGACGACATCCGACCTGCCGGGAATTCCCCCAGCTCGCGCCCGGTTACCGTGCGTAGAATGACATCAGATTTCGCAACCCCTGCGAGCACGACCAACCAAGGAGAGTCATGAGCGACACGACACTGACATCCGCCCCGCCCGCCCACGGTGTCGGGCTGAGCGACACGGCAGCTGCCAAGGTGAAGAGCCTGCTCGAGCAGGAAGGCCGTGACGACCTCCGTCTGCGCGTCGCCGTCCAGCCCGGCGGCTGCTCCGGCCTCATCTACCAGCTGTACTTCGACGAGCGCGTCCTCGACGGTGACGCCACCGTCGACTTCGGCGGCGTCGAAGTGATCGTCGACAAGATGAGCGTTCCCTACCTTGACGGTGCGTCGATCGACTTCGAGGACACCATCCAGAAGCAGGGATTCACCATCGACAACCCGAACGCCGGCGGCAGCTGCGCGTGTGGAGACAGCTTCCACTAGGCGGATTTTCAGGAATTCATGCAGGGGACGCGCCGGGAACGGCGGGTCCCCTGCATCTTTTAACCCCCGCGAGGCCGCCGGAAACCGGGCAGCACGCGCCAAATGGTCGAGAGCGGGGCGATCGATCGGGCTAGACTGATGGCTGAAATAACACTGTCATCGAAAGGTCCCAGGTGCGCTCGAATCGTCGACTCCGATGGGCTGCTATACCGGTTGCCATCACGCTTGCCGTGGTTCTCGCCGGCTGTACCCAGGCCGAACTTCACGGCTATCTTCCCGGATTCGTGGAGGGCGAAGCGCCCGTCACGAATCACACCGAGCGCATAGCAGGGCTGTGGACCACATCGTGGATCGTGCTCCTGGGTGTCGGTCTGCTGACCTGGGGACTCATCATCTGGGCCATCGTGGTCTACCGCAGGAGGAAGGGCCAGACCGGCCTTCCCGTCCAGATGCGGTACAACATGCCGATCGAGATCTTCTACACGATCGTGCCCCTCATCCTCGTTCTCGGGTTCTTCGCTTTCACCGCGCGCGACCAGGCCGCCATCGAGACCCAGTACGAGAACCCTGACGTGGAGATCGAAGTCTTCGCCAAGCAGTGGGCATGGGACTTCGTGTACTCGGGCGCCGTCGACGGCGAAGACGTCTGGTCCGCAGGCGTCCAGGGCGAGCAGGAAGAGGGTGCCCCAGCAGGCACCATCGACCAGGAGAAGCTCCCCACCCTCTACCTGCCGGTCGGAGCCGATGTCACCATCGCCCTCCAGTCCCGCGACGTCATCCACTCCTTCTGGGTCATCGACTTCCTCTACAAGAAGGACATGTTCCCCGGCAAGACCAACTACATGTCGTTCTCGCCCGAGCGCGAGGGCACATACGCGGGCAAGTGCGCCGAGCTCTGCGGCGAGTACCACTCCCTGATGTTGTTCAACGTCAAGGTCGTCTCGCAGGACGAGTACGACGACTACCTGCAGTCGCTCGCCGACGACGGAAACATCGGCGACTTCGGCGAGGACTTCTCTCGCAACACCAACCTGCCGGGAACCGACGCGCCGGCCCGCGTTGAGGAAGAGAACGAATAGTCATGGCTACAACACTCGAGATCCCAGCGGGCCAGGCCAGGGTCATCAACCGCAACACGGCCCAGCGCAAGGGAAACATCATCGTCAGCTGGATCACCTCCACTGACCACAAGACGATCGGGTACATGTACCTGATCGCCTCGTTCCTGTTCTTCTGCGTCGGCGGCGTGATGGCACTGATCATCCGTGCCCAGCTCTTCGAACCAGGCCTCAGCCTGCTCGAGACCAAGGAACAGTACAACCAGCTGTTCACCATGCACGGCACGATCATGCTGCTCATGTTCGCGACGCCACTGTTCGCCGGTTTCGCCAACGCGCTCATGCCGCTGCAGATCGGCGCCCCTGACGTCGCGTTCCCGCGACTGAACGCCTTCGCGTTCTGGCTGTTCCTGTTCGGCAGCCTCCTGGCCGTCGGCGGGTTCCTCACCCCGCAGGGTGCTGCATCCTTCGGCTGGTTCGCGTACGCACCACTGTCGAGCACGACCTTCTCTCCCGGCATCGGTGGGAACCTCTGGGTCCTCGGGCTCGCGCTTTCCGGATTCGGAACCATCCTCGGTGGTGTGAACTTCATCACGACGATCATCACCATGCGCGCGCCTGGCATGACGATGTTCCGGATGCCGATCTTCACCTGGAACACGCTCGTCACGTCGCTGCTCGTCCTGATGGCCTTCCCTGTCCTGGCTGCCGCGCTCTTCGCGCTCGGCGCCGACCGCGTGTTCGGCGCTCACATCTACGACGCCGAGAACGGCGGAGTGATCCTCTGGCAGCACCTGTTCTGGTTCTTCGGCCACCCCGAGGTCTACATCATCGCCCTGCCGTTCTTCGGCATCGTGAGTGAAGTCTTCCCCGTGTTCAGCCGCAAGCCGATCTTCGGATACAAGACCCTGGTCTACGCGACGATCTCGATCGCCGCCCTGTCCGTCACCGTGTGGGCCCACCACATGTACGTCACCGGCTCGGTCCTCCTGCCGTTCTTCTCCCTGATGACGATGCTCATCGCCGTTCCAACCGGTGTGAAGATCTTCAACTGGGTCGGAACGATGTGGCGCGGCTCAGTGACGTTCGAGACGCCGATGCTCTGGGCGATCGGCTTCCTGGTCACCTTCACCTTCGGTGGACTGACCGGCGTCATCCTCGCATCGCCTCCGCTCGACTTCCACGTGTCAGACACGTACTTCGTCGTCGCGCACTTCCACTACGTGGTGTTCGGAACCGTCGTCTTCGCCATGTTCAGCGGGTTCTACTTCTGGTGGCCCAAGTGGACGGGCAAGATGCTGAATGAGAAACTCGGCTACTGGCACTTCTGGCTGCTGTTCATCGGTTTCCACACCACCTTCCTCATCCAGCACTGGCTCGGCGTGATCGGCATGCCGAGGCGGTACGCCACGTACTCGCCTGAGGACGGCTTCACCTGGATGAACCAGCTCTCCACGGTCGGATCGATGATCCTCGCCCTGTCGATGCTGCCGTTCTTCCTGAACGTCTACATCACGGCGCGCAAGGCACCGAGGGTGACCGTGAACGACCCGTGGGGCTACGGTGGATCGCTCGAGTGGGCGACCTCCTGCCCGCCGCCCCGCCACAACTTCACGTCGATTCCGCGCATCCGTTCCGAGCGTCCGGCCTTCGACCTGAACCACCCCGAAGCCGGCATCCCCGTCGGCATCGGCCCGGCGAAGGACGCCCCTGACGCCCCAACGTACGACCGCGCGGAAGGTGAAGTGAAGTAATGAAAGCGAACGTCAACCTCTTCTGGATCCTCGCCGTCTTCTTCGCGCTCGTCGCGGGCATCTATGTGTACTGGAGCCTCGCGGCCGCAGAGGAGATCGAGTGGGTCGGCACCGTCGCACTCATCCTCTCCGCTGTGCTCTCGCTGTTCCTCGGTTTCTACCTCAACCGGGTGCACAAGCATCAGGGCGGCGAACTGCCCGAGGACACCCTGAGCGCCAACATCGACGACGGTGACCCCGAGGTCGGGCACTTCAGCCCGTGGAGCTGGTGGCCGATCATCATGGCCGGCGGTGGAGCACTCATGATGCTCGGTCTCTCGGTGGGCTTCTGGATCTCGTTCATCGCCGCGCCGCTGATCCTCATCGCGGTGATCGGCTGGACCTACGAGTACTACCGCGGATACCACGCTCGCTGAGCGGACCCCGCACGCGAGACGGCCAGGCGCTCAGCGCCTGGCCGTCTCTCTGTGTCCGGGCGGCTGATGCCGTGCGCGGGGGCCTCAGTCGCGACGGCGGAAGGTCAGCACGGAGACGGATGCCGTGACGCGCGTCGGAACAACCTGGCCCGCTGCGAGCGTGTGATGCGCAGATGGCCCCATGCCGAGCAGGAGCGCGAGGCTGTCGCCCTCGAGGTGCATGAGAAACTCCACCTCGGTCCGCGCTGCGAGGGTGAACCACGGGTCTGCTGAGCGGATCAGGTCGTCCGCCTTGCCCTCGGGTACGTCGAGCGCCAGACCGGCGGCTCGTGCCTCACGGAGATGCGCGCCGGTGGGGACGACGGCGAGGAAGGCACCGTCCGTATCGAGCACGCGGGCGAACTCGGCGAGGTTCCTGGGGGCGAAGACACTCAACAGGACGTCCTGGGACCGGTCGGCGAGCGGCAGGGGCTGCCAGACGTCGAGGACCACCCCCACAGCGCCTGGGACGGCTCCGACAGCGACGCGAACGGCTGCAGGCGACAGGTCGCTGGCGAGGGGAGCCGAGGACGGGAGGGCGGCGCACAGGGCCGAGAGGTAATAGCCGGTGCCGCAGCCGATCTCAGCGACCCGCAGACCGGGAGCATCCGTCACCGCCCGTCCCGCTTCGGAGACTGCCTCGGCGATCGGGGCATAGGCGCCGGTGTCGAAGAAGCGGGCGCGGGCCTCGAGCATAGCGGCGCTGTCGCCGGTCACCCTCGTCCTGGGTGGCAGCAGCGACACGTAGCCGCGTTTGTTCACGTCGATGCGATGCCCGGCGTCACAGCCGAGAACGAGGACGTCGATGGGGGAGAGGGGCACCGATCCGAGACCGGCGGAGAAACAGAAGGGGCAGCGCAGCCCTCCTGCCAGGTGGCGGAGGGTCAGCGCTGCCCGTTCGGGTGACGTGATCGCCTAGTGGTGGTCGTGCGAGGATTCGAGCTCGGTCTGCGAGACCGGGTCGATCCTGTCCTCGAAGAACCAGCGCGACAGGCTGGCACGGGCACGCTGCCCGACCGTGATCTTGCCGCGGGCGTTCGGGCGGATCATCAGGGGCTGGTAGCTCTCGTGGCTGACGAGCTTCCAGCGCTCGTACTCGTCGACGGGCTCGTGCACCTCGATGTACTCGCCACCGGGGAGGCGGACGATGCGTCCGGACTCGTAGCCGTGGAGGGCGATCGAGCGGTCCTTCTTCTGCAGGGCCAGGCAGGTGCGCTTGGCGATGAAGTACGCGATGACCGGTCCGACGAAGAGCAGGACCTGCAGCGTGCGGATGACTCCTTCCATCGTGACGTGGAAGTGCGTCGCGATGATGTCGGAGCTGGCCGCTGCCCAGAGGCACGCGTAGAAGGTGACGCCTGCTGCACCGATGGCGGTGCGGGTCGCGGCGTTACGCGGGCGGTCGAGGATGTGGTGTTCGCGCTTGTCGCCGGTGACCCACGCCTCGATGAACGGGTAGATCAGGACGGTCACGATGAACAGACCGACGACGCCGAGGGGGACGAGGATGCCGAGCGACAGGGTGTGGTCGAGGATCACGATGTCCCAGTTGGACGGAGCCAGTCGGAGCACGCCGTCGGCGAAGCCGATGTACCAGTCCGGCTGGGTTCCCGCTGAGACCGGGGACGGGTCGTACGGGCCGTAGTTCCAGATCGGGTTGATCGTGAACAGCGATGCCATGAGCATCACGACACCGAAGACGATGAAGAAGAACCCGCCAGCCTTCGCGGCGTAGACCGGGAGGACGGGGAAGCCGACGACGTTCTGCTGTGTGCGCCCGGGGCCGGCGTACTGGGTGTGCTTGTGCACGACGACGAACAGGAGGTGCAGGGCGATGAGCACGAGGATGATCGCCGGGAGCAGCAGGATGTGCAGCGAGTAGAGACGCCCGACGATGTCGGTGCCGGGGAACTCGCCTCCGAAGAGCAGGAACGAGGTCCAGGTTCCGATCAGCGGGATGCCCTTGACCATGCCGTCGATGATGCGGAGGCCGTTTCCGGAGAGCAGGTCGTCAGGCAGCGAGTACCCGGTGAAGCCCTCAGCCATGGCCAGGATGAAGAGGATGAATCCGATCACCCAGTTCAGCTCGCGCGGCTTGCGGAAGGCTCCGGTGAAGAAGATACGCAGCATGTGCAGGCCGATGGATGCGACGAAGAGCAGGGCTGCCCAGTGGTGGACCTGGCGCATGAGCAGGCCGCCGCGGATGTCGAACGAGAGGTCGAGGCTCGACGCCATTGCGGCGGACATCTCGATGCCCTTGAGCGGGACGAACGATCCTTCGTAATGGACCTCGGCCATCGACGCCTGGAAGAAGAACGTCAGGAACGTTCCTGACAGAAGGATGATGACGAAGCTGTACAGCGCCACCTCACCGAGCAGGAAGGACCAGTGGTCGGGGAAGATCTTGCGGCCGAGCTCCTTGACGGCGGTCGAGATGCTCGTGCGCTCGTCGATGTAGTTCGACGCCGCTGCGGTGAAGCCACCGGACTTCTGAGCCGGTGTCGTGGTTTCGGCGGGGGCCGTGACGGTGTTCAATGACGCTCCCAGAAGCTTGGGCCGACAGGTTCGAGGAAGTCGCTCTGGGCGATGAGGTAGCCCTCGTCGTCGATCGCGATGGGAAGCTGCGGGAGGGGACGGGCTGCCGGGCCGAAGATGACGGCGCAGTGGTTGGTGACGTCGAACTGCGACTGGTGGCAGGGGCACAGCAGGTGGTGGGTCTGCTGCTCGTACAGGGCGACAGGGCAGCCGACGTGGGTGCAGACCTTGGAGTACGCGACGATGCCGTCGTACGACCAGCCCTTCTTGTCCTCATCCTCGACGAGGTCTTCCGGCTTGAGGCGCATGAGGAGGACGATGGCCTTCGCCTTCTCCTCCAGATAGCCCTCCGAGTGTCCGACTTCGGCCAGGCTCTCCGGGATCACGTGGAACACGGAACCGACGGTGACGTCTGAGGCCTTGATGGGCACGCCGGACGGGTCGCGGGCGAGTTTCTCGCCTTCCTTCCACATGGTGTGCTTCAGGAGGTCGACCGGGTTCTGGTTCTCAGGCGCGAGGCCACGGAACAGTACGACGGCAGGCAGCGGGAACGCGATGAGCGCGCCGATGAGGCTGTTGCGGATCAACGAACGGCGACCGAAACCGGACTCGGTGTTCGCCTCGTCGAAGATCTCCACGGCACGAGCCCTGGTGTCTTCGCTTCCGCGGACCGGGTGGCGGATGTCGATGCCCTCCTGGTCGTGCATGATCGCCTTGCCCCAGTGCACGGCCCCGATACCGAGGGCGAGCAGTGCGAGCGCGAGGCCGATGCCGATGAAGAGGTTGTTCAGCCTGACGGACTCGAGGTCCTCCGGGATGATCGGGAACGCCATGTACGCCGCGATGGCCCACACGCTGCCCACGATCGACAGGTAGAAGAGGGTGTAGACCGTGCGCTCAGCACGCTTGTCCTTCTTCGGGTCGATGTCGGTGACACGGTGCCTGTGCGGGGGGAATCCCGGGTTCGGAACCGCGTCCCTGGCCACAACCGCCGTACCGACGGCGTGTTCGATGCCGTGGCCGTGGTCTGACGAGTCGGCAGCGGCGAGTTCCGTGCCGCTGTTACCGTCCTGTGCCATTGTGCTCCTTCGTAGTTCTGCGCGTTGTCATTGCCCGGTGCCTAGTTCGACCGCGCCGTGATCCACACGGTGATCGCGACGATGGTCCCGAGGCCGAAGATCCAGAGGAACAGGCCTTCGGCGACGGGGCCGAGGGAACCGAGCGGGTGTCCGCCAGGCGACGGGCTGTTCTCCATGAACTTCAGCGCGGAGATGATGTCGCGCTTGTCTTCCGGTGAGAGGTTGGCGTCGTTGAAGACCGGCATGTTCTGCGGTCCGGTGACCATTGCCTCGTAGATGTGCTCCGGGGCGACCCCGGTCAGCGCTGGGGCGTACTTGCCCTGGGTCAGAGCGCCACCGGCTCCGGCGACGTTGTGGCACATGGCGCAGTTGATCCGGAACAACTCGGCGCCGTTGGTGAGGTCGCCTTCTCCGTCGAGGAGTTCATCGTCGGGGATGCCGGGGCCTGGTGCCGTCGTCGCGACGTACTCCGCGAGCGACTGGATCTGCTCCTCGGTGAACTGGACGGGCTTCTCCGGTGCCTGCGGGCCCTGGGCCTGCATCGGCATCCGGCCGGTTCCGACCTGGAAGTCGACCGCTGCCGCTCCGACGCCGATCAGGCTGGGGGCGACATCCGTGCCGTCGAGGTCGAGACCGTGGCACGACGCGCAGTTGGCCTGGAAGAGCTTCTTGCCGTCCTCGACGCTCGCGGCCGACACTGCGTGAGGAGTCTCGGCGCTTGCGGTACTCGTGGAGAAGGCTGCGTATGCGCCACCGGTGAACAGCAGCCCTGCGGCGATCAGGGAGATCGTGGCGAGAGGGGAACGGCGGCCCTGCTTACGGCCCGTGCGGGCGGAGGGTGATGGTGTCCTGAGCATTCGTGTGCGTCTTCCGGTTGCTATTTCAGTATGTAGATGACGAAGAAGAGACCGATCCAGACGACATCGACGAAGTGCCAGTAGTAGGAGACGACGATCGCGCTTGTCGCTTCCTTGTGGCCGAAAGCCTTGACGGCGTACGAACGGCCGATCACGAGGAGGAAGGCGATGAGGCCGCCCGTCACGTGCAGACCGTGGAAACCGGTGGTGAAGTAGAACGCGGAACCGTAGGCGTTGGAGGAGAGCGACACGCCCTCGCTGACGAGGGTCGCGTACTCGAAGATCTGGCCGGCGACGAAGATCGCGCCGAGGGCATAGGTGAGGAAGAACCACTCGACCATGCCCCATTCGCTTGGCTTCCAGCCGATGGAGCGCGGCTGCATCCGCTCCGCAGCGAACACGCCGAACTGGCAGGTGAACGAGGACGCCACGAGGATGATCGTGTTGACCGTCGAGAACGGAATGTTCAGCAAAGCGGTCTCGCTGGCCCACAGGTCCGGTGCCACGGAACGGAGGGTGAAATAGATCGCAAACAGGCCCGCGAAGAACATGACCTCGCTGCCGAGCCACACGATGGTGCCCACGGCGACAGTGTTTGGCCTGTTGATCTTCGGGGCTCTCGCCGCATAGTTCAATGAAGTGCTCGTCACCCTTCCATTATGGCCGATATCCCGGCAGCTTTTTCGCAATCGGGGCCCCTCAGGCCCGAGTCTTTAGTTAGGCGAGCCTTAGTTCTGGCCGGGAGTCGACCGGGAATTCGCCCAACTGTCCGCTGTCGATACCATTTGAGCTATGTCTGATTCCCCGAGCTGGCCATACATCCTCACCGAACTGCTGGGTGGCACCGACCTCAGCGTCGCCGAAGCCACCTGGGCGATGGAGCAGGTCATCAGTGGGGAGGCCACCTCAGCGCAGATCGCCGCGTTCCTCGTCGCGCTCAGGGCGAAGGGTGAATCCGTCAACGAAATCGTCGGATTCCGCGACGCGATCCTCGAAAAATCCGTGCATCTGCCGGTCGACTCGATGGCCCTCGACATCGTGGGAACGGGGGGAGACCGATTCGGCACGGTGAACGTCTCGACCATGGCCTGCGTCGTCGTCGCGGCAACGGGTGTTCCTGTGATCAAGCACGGCAACCGCGCCGTCAGCTCGACGTCAGGAGCGAGTGATGTGCTGTCTGCCCTCGGCATCGACCTGACCCTGTCGCCGGATGCCGTCGCATCCGCCCTCACCGAAACAGGGATCACGTTCGCTTTCGCCTCCGCTTTCCACCCCGGATTCCGCCATGCGGCGCCGGTGAGGGCCGAACTCGGGGTACCGACCGTGTTCAACTACCTCGGCCCGCTCTGCAACCCTGCCCGCCCTGAAGCCTCCGCGGTGGGCGTCGCGCAGCTCGACAGGGTCCCCCTCTTCGTCGGGGTCTTCCAGACGCGGGGCGCGACAGCACTCGTCTTTCGCGGCGACGACGGCCTCGACGAGCTCACCACGACGGGGCACTCCCACATCTGGGAGATCAGCAGGGGACTCGTCACCGAGCACGACCTCGACCCGCGCGACCTCGGCATCCCCAGGTCGAGGATGAGCGACCTCATCGGCGGGGACCCGCAGCACAACGCCGGGGTCGTTCGCCGGGTGCTTGAAGGCGAGCAGGGTCCTGTGCGTGACATCGTGCTGCTGAACGCCGCAGCAGGCCTCGTCGCGTACCGGCTCGCTGAGGACCCCGCCCAGATGCAGGTGGGCATCCTTGAGCGGTTCGCCGAACAGCTCGAGGTGGCCAGGGAGTCGATCGACTCCGGCCGAGCGTCGGCGAAGCTCGACGAGTGGGTGGCAGCGACACAGGCGGCCCGCTGACCCCTTCCGTGCGCAGGTCGCAGACGGCTAGGTTGAGTGCAGGCTGCCCCAGCCGGCACCAATCCCCGGTTCGCGCACAAGCAGGAGAGTTCAATGAAGAAGCTCATCAACGACCCGAAGAACGTCGTCACCGAAGCGGTCGAAGGATTCGCGTCAGCGCACGCGGACATCGTTCGCGCCTCGACGGATCCGATTTATCTGGTCAGGGCGGATGCCCCGTCGGGCAAGGTCGGAATCGTCTCGGGCGGCGGAAGCGGGCACGAGCCACTGCACGGCGGGTTCGTCGGCTATGGCATGCTCGACGCCGCGGTCCCCGGCGCCGTGTTCACCTCGCCGACTCCTGACCCCATCGTCGCCGCAACCACCGCGGTGGACGGAGGCAAGGGTGTGCTGCACATCGTCAAGAACTACACCGGCGACGTGCTCAACTTCGAGACAGCTGCCGACCTCGCCGGTGCCGACGGTATCGAGGTTCGGAGTGTCATCGTCAACGACGACGTCGCCGTCCAGGACTCGCTCTACACCGCCGGCCGCAGGGGAGTGGCGGGGACGGTCCTCGTCGAGAAGATCGCCGGTGCCTCGGCCCAGCGTGGTGACTCACTCGATGAGGTGACCGCAGTCGCCGAGAAGGTGATCGGTCAGGTCAGGTCGATGGGCGTCGCGCTCACCCCGTGCGTGGTCCCTCACGCCGGCGAGCCGAGCTTCATCCTTGAAGACGACGAGATCGAGATCGGCATCGGCATCCACGGTGAGCCGGGGCGCGAGAAGGTCAAACTCCAGCCGGCCGACGCGATCGTCGACCGTCTGCTCGGTCCTATCCTCGACGACATCCCGTTCGCCTCAGGCGACAAGGTCCTGCTCCTCGTGAACGGGATGGGCGGGACACCGCAGGTCGAGCTGTACATCGTCTACAGGCACGCAGCAGAAGTCCTCGCCGCCCGCGGTATCGAGGTCACCCGCTCCCTCGTCGGTAACTACACGACGTCGCTGGAGATGCAGGGCATGTCGATCTCGGTGCTCAAACTGGACGATGAGCTGACCGAGCTGTGGGACGCGCCCGTCCAGACCGCAGCACTCCGCTGGGGCCGCTGACCCGTGATCGCGACGCAACGAGAGGACACCCGATGAGCCTGGGCACCGAGTGGGTCACCGAATGGGTGCGGTCGAGCGCCGCCGTCATCGCCGAACACCGGGTGGAGCTGATCACTCTGGACCGGGACATCGGAGACGGCGACCACGGCGAGAACATGGACAGAGGTTTTTCCGCTGTTCTCGCCAAGCTCGACGACCTCCCCGTCGACGCGATCCCCGCAGACGTGCTCAAGCTCGTCGCGACGACGTTGATCTCGACGGTCGGTGGAGCGGCAGGCCCTCTCTACGGGACGGCGTACCTCAAAGCCGCTGGCGCGGTCGCAGGGAAGACCGACCTCGATGCGGCTGCGATCGCGTCGCTCCTCGGCGCCGCACGCGACGGGATCGTCCTCAGGGGCAAGGCGGAGCCGGGCGACAAGACGATGATCGATGCCTGGACGCCCGCGGTCGATGCCGCGGAAGCGGCCGTCGCTGACGGCGCATCGGAGGTCGGCGTGCTCGAGGCGGCGGCGGCAGCGGCGGAGTCCGGGGCAGAGGCCACGGAGCCGCTGGTCGCCCGCAAGGGACGCGCGAGCTACCTGGGGGAGCGCGCCATCGGGCACAGGGACCCGGGAGCCCAGTCGACAGCCCTGCTGCTGCGGGCGGCGGCCGATCGCGCCGCAGGCGTGTCGGCGCCATGACGGTCGGCCTCGTCTTCGTCTCGCACAGTTCGAAGATCGCCGACGGCCTGGTCGACCTCGCCGGGCAGATGGCCCCTGACGTCGCCCTCGTCGCGGCAGGCGGCACGGACGACGGCGGGATCGGGACCAGCTTCGATCTCGTGACCGCGGCGATCGGTCAGGCGGACACTGGAGACGGTGTCGTCATCCTCTGCGATCTGGGGTCGGCCATCCTCACGGCCGAGACCGCTCTCGACTTCCTCGATGACGGGGCGCGCTCCCGAGTGGCCATCATCGATGCGCCGCTCGTCGAAGGCGGCGTTGCCGCCGCCGTCGCCGCACAGACCGGGCAGGACAGAGGCGATGTCGCTGCAGCGGCCAGAACGGCGTTCGAGAGGCCTGAGTCCTCCGTCGCGCCGCAAGAGGACCGACCGCCTTCCGGATACTCCCGCGTCGTCACCGTGATCAACCGAGACGGGCTCCATGCGCGCCCTGCCGCCGATTTCGTCAAGCTCGCAGGCACGTTCACCTCACGGGTCACCGTCAACGGCAAGGACGCGAAGAGCCTGCTCGCGATCATGGCCCTCGGTCTCGTTCGCGGACGCGATGCGGAGATCGCCACGGAGGACCCGGACGGCCAGCCTGCCGTCGACGCTCTGGCCGACCTGGTCGCCTCGGGGTTCGGCGAGGACTGAGCTCACACGCCTCCGGTACGTGTGTGACTGGAGTTGTCAGTGGTGCGCGTGTGACGCGGTTCTGTTAGGTTAGCCGACGGCGCACATACCTCATCTCACAGCAATGCACGGAGAAGCGACCCGGCGAGTCGCGGTCTGGGGGTGTGCTGCATCGCCGGGCGGTTCTGGCCTGGCGTCACAGAGGGGGCACAATCCATGAGGGTCAGAAGACGATCGATCGCGGCCGGACTGGCGCTCCTTCTCGCTGCAGGTTCCCTCCTGGCGGCGTCCCCGGCATCCGCTGCCCCCAGCTATCCGACCTGGGAAGACCTGCAGGCGGCACGGAGCGATGCCGCCGCCGCCGAAGTGCAGATCACCGCCGTCGCCGACCTGATCGCGTCCCTCGAATCGGCGGCAGCAGAAGCGACCATCACCGCGCAGAAGGCCGCGGAGACCTATCAGGTTGCCAGGGACGCCGAGGCCAGGGCGCAGGACGCCGCCGACCGTCTCGCTTCTGAACTCTCGGAGGCAACGGCGGAGGCCGCTGCCGCGTCCAGACAGCTCGGCTCGCTCTTCGCGCGGATGGGCAGGAACGGGAACGCCGACGTCTCGGCGGCGCTGCTCGTCGACTCCACGAACGCAGACAACGCGCTCTACCGTCTCAGCGCCGTGTCGAAGCTCACGTCCCGCTCAGCGCACCTCGTCGACGACGCCGAGCAGGCCGCGAACGCGGTGACCTCGTTGAGCGCGCAGGCGGATGCCGCCGCCACCGTGCTCGAGGACGCCGCGGCAGAGGCCGAATCCCGGCTGGCCGATGCCGACGCGGCGGCGGACGCCGCCGACGCGCGTCTCGCGGAGCAGCAGGAGCACGAGGGCGAGCTGTACGCCCAGCTCGCGTTCCTCTCCGACGCGTCCCTGTCGATCGAGGAAGCCTACCTCGCCGGAGTCGCCGCACTGGCGGACCGCGACGAGACCGCGCCGCCTGCGGCACCGGCGACACCGTCTGCACCGGCCGGACCGTCGACACCGGCAGCCCCGCAGACTCCGCAACCGGCACCAGCCCCAGCGCCGGCCCCGGCTCCCAGCCCGACACCGAAGCCACCCGTGCCAGGGAACGGCGGGGGAGCGCCACTCGCGGGCACAGCGGCAGCGCGAAGCGCCGTGGCGTTCGCCACAGCGCAGGTCGGAGACTGGTACCGGTTCGCCGGCGAGGGTCCGAACGTGTGGGACTGCTCGGGCCTCACGATGATCGCCTACCGGCAGGCAGGGGTCACCATCGGCGCCCACACGGTCGGAGCCCAGTACCGCTACCTTCGCGATCGTGGTCGCCTCGCCCCGGTCAGCGGAGGACTGCGTGCGGGCGACCTGCTGTTCTACGCCCAGGGTTCGACGACGGACAGCCAGCAGATGTATCACACGACGATGTACATCGGCGGAGGCATGATGGTCGAGGCGCCGCAGCGCGGCAAGCAGGTGCAGATCACTCCGCTGCGTACTCTCCGCCTTGTCCCGTACGCCGGCCGGCCCACCGGATAGCGGCCATTAGCAGGTTCCTGAGAATTCGTCAAATCGGGAGTACCATGATCCCATGGTCCGGATCAAGAACACGGAGACCACTGACGGCCGGCTGGTCCGGTCGGCTGCGTGGGTCGACCGCAAACTGACACCCGTCTTCGGCCCGCCCCCGGTCGGGCCGTACGCCGACGACGACAGGGCGCCGGTGTCCACCTGCCCGGTCTGCGGGCATCCGATGGCGGAGCATCGCATCGATCACTCTGCGCGCAACGCCATTCTCGAATGTCCTGCGCCGATCGACCACAACCTGGAGTTCAACGATCACTCGCCCCTCGACGAACTCGGGATGCCGTCGCACGGCCCGCGACCGGCGAAGAAGGGGCGATGAGCGGCACTCAGACGCTCACGCCGGGTGAAACAGCCGAGGAACTGAGGGGGAGCGGTTTCCGGCACGAAGGCGCGGAACTCACTGCCTCCTTCCGTACGGGTGACTTCGCCACCGGCGCCCGTCTCGTCGCCGCCATCGCCGAGGTTGCTGAGGACCTCAACCATCACCCCGACCTGACGCTCAGCTACGGAGTGGTCGGGGTGCGACTCTCGTCACACGACGCGGGTGGAGTGACAGGGCGTGATCTCGAACTCGCCCGCAGGATCACCGCGGCGGCCGGTGCCGTCGGCGCTGACCCGTCCCCGGCCGGCTGAGGGCGCGATCGGGCCGCCGACGGCGACGGGGCGCTGAAGACTCGCGATCACCCGGATCGGGGGATACCTGGCCTTCTTCCGACTCGAAGAATAGGACGAAACGAGTGCTCGAGCGCCACTCCGGCGCGGGCGGAACTCAGGAGGGCCACGATGCCGAACGGTAAACCGAACATTCTCGTGATCTGGGGTGACGACATCGGCATCACCAACCTCAGCTGCTACAGCGACGGTCTGATGGGCTACCGGACGCCGAACATCGACAGGATCGCCGAAGAGGGGATGCGTTTCACCGACTCGTACGGCGAACAGAGCTGCACGGCAGGCCGGTCCTCGTTCATCACCGGCCAGAGCGTGTTTCGGACCGGGTTGAGCAAGGTGGGGATCCCCGGCGCGGACATCGGCCTGCGGGCCGAAGATCCGACCATCGCCCAACTGCTGAAGCCTCACGGCTACGCGACGGGGCAGTTCGGTAAGAACCACCTCGGAGACAAGAACGAGTTCCTGCCGACCGTCCACGGTTTCGATGAGTTCTTCGGCAACCTCTACCACCTCAATGCCGAGGAAGAACCCGAATCGGCGAACTGGCCGAGCCCGACGGAGTTTCCGGAGTTCAACGAGCGATCCCGACCGCGAGGAGTGATTCACTCCTGGGCCACCGAGGAGGACGACGACACGGTCGACGGCCGTTTCGGCAGACGGGGGAAGCAGAGGATCGAAGACACCGGCCCGCTGACGAAGAAGCGGATGGAGACGATCGACGACGTCTTCGCCTCGGCAGCCCAGGACTTCATCGGGCGTGCCCACGACGCAGACACACCGTTCTTCGTCTGGATGAACACCACGCACATGCACTTCAGGACACATCCGAAACCGGAGAGCGTCGGACAGGCCGGGCGATGGCAGTCCGAATATCACGACACGATGATCGATCACGACAACCTCGTGGGCGACCTGCTCGATCAGCTCGATGAACTCGGCATCGCCGATGACACCATCGTCATCTACTCGACGGACAACGGCCCGCACATGAACAGCTGGCCCGATGCAGGCATGACACCGTTCCGGAGTGAGAAGAACACCAACTGGGAGGGTGCATTCCGCGTCCCGGAGATGGTTCGCTGGCCCGGCCACGTCCCGGCCGGTGTCGTATCGAACGAGATCATCCAGCACCACGACTGGTTGCCGACGTTCCTCGCCGCCGCCGGAGACACGAGCGTCGTCGATGAGCTCAAGGAGTCGAAGACGATCGGCGACACGACGTTCAAGGTGCACATCGACGGCTACAACCTCCTCCCGTACCTGACAGGCGAGGTGGACGAGAGCCCGCGCAAGGGACTGGTGTACTTCTCCGACGACGGAGACGTCGTCGCACTGCGCTTCGACAACTGGAAGATGGTGTTCATGGAGCAGCGCACGGCCGGCACCCTGGCCGTGTGGGCGGATCCGTTCGTCCCGCTGAGAGTTCCGAAAGTGTTCAACCTGCGGACGGATCCGTTCGAGCGCGCCGACATCACGTCGAACACCTATTACGACTGGCTTCTCAACAACGCCTACCTGGTCTACGCAGGACAATCGATCATGACGAAGTTCCTCGCGACGTTCGTGGAATTCCCCCCGCGTCAACGCGCCGCCAGCTTCAGCATCGACCAGGCGGTGGAGAAGCTGGAGACCATGCTCGCCGGTGGGGACTGACGGAACAGCGGATGGCGTCACTCACCGAATCATCGATGACGAACCACTCTCGCGCATCCGCCGACTTCATCCGGCTCGATGGCGGCGAATTCACCATGGGCACCGACGGGCTCTACCCGGAGGAGGCACCCGCCCATCGTGTACGGGTCGGCGGATTCCGGATCAGCCCGACCGCCGTCACGAACCGGCAGTACGCCGCCTTCGTCACGGCCACCAGGTACCGGACCGTCGCCGAACGACCTCTCGACCCCGCCGATTTCCCCGGTGCTCCTGCCGAGAACCTCGTGCCGGGGTCGATGGTGTTCACCGGTACCCCTGGACCGGTCGACCTGCGACACCTGAGTCAATGGTGGGCGTGGACACCTGGGGCGAACTGGCGGCGCCCGTTCGGCCCGGGGTCGACGATCGGGAACCGTGCGGAGCATCCTGTCGTGCACATCGCCTACGAGGATGCCGAGGAGTATGCGGAGTGGGCGAAGAGCCGCCTGCCAACGGAGGCCGAATGGGAGTTCGCAGCGCGAGGCGGGCTGGACGGAGCGCGGTACACGTGGGGCGACGAGCCCGAGCCGCCCGATCAGCCTCGCGCCAACTACTGGCACGGCGAGTTCCCCTGGCGAGCGAACCCCGGCTACGGGTCGACGGCCCCTGTGGGTTCGTTTCCCGCCAACGGCTACGGGCTGTTCGACATGTCTGGCAACGTCTGGGAGTGGACGTCGGACTGGTACAGGGGGTACGAAGCCGGGCACGGCTGTTGCGCTCCCGAGAACCCCAGGGGAGGGAGCAGGGACGCCAGCATCGATCCTGCCGAGCAGTTCCCCGTGCCCAGGAAGGTCGTGAAGGGCGGATCGTTCCTCTGCGCCGACAGTTACTGCATGCGCTATCGCCCCGGCGCCAGGCGCCCGCAGATGGTCGACACCGGCATGAGTCACGTCGGGTTCAGATGCGCCGGCTGAATCGCATCAGCGGCTTGTGATCACCCGGAGCGGGGGATGCCCGGTCCGTCTCCGACGCGAAGAATGACGGCAACCAGACGTTCCGTGCCTCCGCGAGGAGCGTGGGTGGTGATTCCGAGCGGAAGGGGTCGAGATGCCCAACGGTGAGGCGAAGGGCAGCGACGTCGAAGCGCCCCCGTTCAACGGCCGTCTCGCCCTCCTGCTGGCGATGGCGATGTTCGTGCTCGTCGTCGACACCTCGATCATGAACGTGTCGATCTCGGCCGTCGTGAAGGACATCGGTGTGGGCGTCAGCGACGTCCAGTCAGCGATCGCGCTCGAAGCGCTGGTCTCAGCGGCATTCATCCTCATCGGGAGCAAGGTCGGCGACCTGATCGGCCGTAAACGCGCCTACGTCCTCGGACTGCTCGGCTACGCCATCGGGGCCCTGGCCATGACTCTCGCCCAGAGCATCGTCCCGATCATCATCTTCTGGGCCGTCATCGGCGGCCTCGGCGCCTCCCTGCTCCTGCCATCGATGCAGTCGCTCATCCACGGAAACTTCGAGGGGGCACACCAGCAACGCGTGTACGCCCTCGTCGGCGCGTCCGCGGCGATTGCGGCCGCTGTCGGTCCGCTTATCGGCGGCTTCATCACGACATTCCTGTCCTGGCGTGTCGCCTTCCTGCTCGAAGCCGTCATCATCGCGATCGTCCTCTCCGGGATCAAACTCGTGCACGACGTGCCGTACACGGGGAGCAGGGAGATCGACTTCGTCGGCGCGGTCCTCTCCGTCGTCGGAATGGGCGGCATCGTCCTCGGCATCCTCGTCTGGCAGGAGGGCGGGGACCGCGTCGCCCTGCTGATCGGAGTGGGCGCCATAGCCCTCGCCGGTCTCGTTCTCTGGCTGGTCCGACGTAAACGACGCGAAAAGGCGACGCTCCTGGATCCGGAGCTCTTCCGTATGAAGACGTTCCGGTTCGGGATCTCGCAGCAAATGCTCCAGCAGATCGCGCTCGGCGGCACGATGATCGTGCTACCGCTCTACCTCCAGATGGTGCTCGAGTACAACGCGATGCTCGCCGGCCTGTCGATCGCGCCGTTGTCGCTGACCATGTTCGGAGTGGCGATGCTCGCAGGAAAACGGGTCGGAAGACGCAGGCCGGCCATCCTCGTGCTGTGGGGGTTCGCGCTCCTCGTTGTCGGCCTGGTGATCCTCATCCCGATCATCCCGCGCGCAGACAGCGGGTGGTGGATGGTCGTGCCGCTCGTCATCGCCGGGTCCGGTGTCGGACTCCTCGTCTCCCAGCTCAACAACTACACGTTGTCGCCGGTCTCGGATGAGCGTGTCAGCGAGGCCGCCGGGGTCAATTCCGCCGCCGGTTCATTCGGGCTCTCGTTCGGACTGGCGTTCGCAGGGGCCATCATGCTCGCGGCCCTCGCGCCGGTCTTCAGCACCATGGCCGAGTCGAGCACCGTTCTCCCGGCGAGCGAGCAGCAGCAGGTCGCAGAGGCGCTCGACAGGGATGCTCAGATCCTCAGCACCACTCAGCTCGAGGAGCAACTCGCCGGTCAGCCTGAGGAGATCCAGGACGAAATCATCCGGATCAACACGGACGCCCGTGCCATCGCTCTCCAGATCGCGCTCCTGATCCCGATCCTTGCCGGGCTGGTCGGCTTGTTCCTGTCGACCAGGATGTTGAGAATCCCCGATCCGAAACCGGCGGGGGACGGAGCAGGGATGGTCATCGGTTGAGGCGCTGAGGGCGTTTCGCCGCACAAACGGAGACGGCATGGCGATTTCGCGCCATGCCGTCTCCGTTCGGTGACTGGTCGTTACGACAGGGAGGGCGTGTTCTCGCGCTCCTCGGTGTCGGCGGCGTCTGCTGCCGGCCTCCGGGCATCCGCGAGCTGGGCCGCCTCGAGTTCTTCGGCTTCCTCACCGCCGATGGCCTCACCGCGGGCAACGAGACCCGCGACATCGGAGAGCTTGATCTGCTTGAGGAACAGCGACAGAAGGAACGCCAGCCCGATGAAGGGGAGGAGGTACCAGAAGACCGGCGCGAGGGCATCCGCGTATGCCGTCACGACACCGTCGCGCAGGGCATCCGGCAGCTGGCTGAGCGTCTGCGGATCGAGTGTCGCCGTGGCGTTCGCCGCGTCGGAGGCGCTCGCCCCTGCCCCGGCGAAGACGTCGGTGAGGTTGTCGGTGAGCCTGGTGGTGAAGATCGTTCCGAAGACGGCCACGCCGAGGGATGCACCTACTTCACGGAAGTAGTTGTTCGTGCTCGTCGCTGTTCCGATCATCGAGGCGTCGACGGAGTTCTGGGTGACCAGGACGACGACCTGCATGATGAGTCCGAGGCCTGCGCCGAAGACGAACAGGTAGATGCAAATGAGCCAGATCGGTGTGTCGGCGGTCAGCGTCGTCATCGCGACCATGGCTGCACCGGTGATGAGCGTGCCCAGGATCGGGAAGATCTTGTACTTGCCCGTGCGGGTGATGGCCACACCGGAACCGATCGAGGTTCCGATCAGGCCGACCATCATCGGGAGCATGAGCAGACCGGATGCCGCAGCAGACGTCCCAGAGGACATCTGGAGGAATGTCGGAACGAAGCCGATGGCAGCGAACATCCCCAGCCCGAGCGTGAGGCCGATGGCCGTTGCGTTGACGAAGATCGGGTTCTTGAAGAGCGACAAGGGGATGATCGGGTCCTTCGCCCTGGCCTCGACGAGAACGAAGATGAGTGCCGAGACAACCATTCCGATGCCGAACAGCCAGGTCTCGATCGCGTCCCAGCCGTGGTCGGAGTCGCCACCGAAGTCGGTGAAGAAGATGAGGCAGGTGGTGAACGCCGAGAGGAAGATGACACCCAGGATGTCGATCGGTGCAGTCGCCTTCTTGTTCGGCAGTTTCAGCGTGAACCATGCGACGGCGAACGCGGCGATCCCGACGGGGATGTTGATGTAGAACGCCCACTGCCAGGTCATGTGGTCGACGAAGAAACCGCCGAGGAGCGGGCCGCCGACGGCGGACAGTCCGAAGACGGCGCCGAGGGGTCCGAGGTACTTGCCTCGCTCGGAGGCGGGCACGATGTCGGCGATGATCGCCTGCGAGAGGATCATCAGCCCGCCGCCACCGAGGCCCTGGACGGCGCGCCAGACGATGAGCTGGGTGAAGTCACCCGCGAACGCGCAACCGACCGATGCGATCGTGAACAGGGCGATCGCGATGAGGAAGAGGTTGCGCCGTCCGAGCACGTCACCGAACTTGCCGTAGACAGGCATGACGATCGTCGTGGCCAACAGGTAGGCGGTGGTCAGCCAGACCTGGTGCTCGACACCGCCGAGCTGCCCGACGATCGTCGGCATTGCGGTCGAGACGATGGTCTGATCGAGGCTCGAGAGCAGCATCCCCGCGATGAGCGCGGCGAAGATGATCCAGATTCTGCGTTTGGTGAGGAGAAGCGGCGCTTCTGCTGTGGATGTCACTGGTGGGCCTTTCGGGGGAGTGGGGGAGTGAGGACCGCGCGGATGGCGGAAAGTGAGTCGGTGAGTGCTGCGCCGAAGTCTTCGGCCACTCGGGGATCCGAGATCCGGTCAGCCGTCGAACGCATGACTGTTGCGACGATGTCGATCGCGGCGCGAGCGTGCGGGTCGTCCGCGGGAACGCCCTCCCGTTCGGCGACGAGCGCGACGAGGCCGGCTTCGCGTTCCCGCCCCGCTCCGATGAACCGGGCCAGCAGCCTCGGTTCGCGTTCGAGGACCTTCATGAAGGCGATGTGCTCCGTCGCATCGTGTCCGGCCGAGCCGATGTGCTCGACCGCGAAGTCGATCAGGTCGTCCACGACCGCGGCCCAGCCCCTGGACCCCCGCGACCGGAAGTCTTCGGTGAACTTCGCCATGTCTTCGGTCTCGTCGACGCCGAGGACGGCATCTTCTTTCGATGGGAAGTAGTTGAAGAATGTGCGGCGGGAGATGCCGACCTCGGCACAGACCTCTTCGATCGTGAACCCGTTGAGGCCGCGTTCAGCCGTGAGGCGCCTGCAGAGTGTCGTGACAAGGGAGGCGGTCGCCTGCTTGCGCAGAGCGGCCCGGTTCTCGGTTGCACTTTCATTCATAGAGTGCACTATTGCACTTTGTGTGTGATTGTGCAAATTGTGCGCAGGAGCGACAGCCGAGCGTGAGGGGGAGCGGCGAAACGCGATGCGAAAAAGGGGGGGTGTCAAGTACGCTTGACATCAGCCGCCAGCTCGGCTTATCGTGTCAAGTGTGCTTGACACGCAGCGGAAGGTGGCACCATGACGGCATCGCAGGACACCAGTGGCTATCGGGCCGAGATGAGGGCAACAGGGGGACTGGTGGCCTGGACTGTCGCCTGGGCTGCGAGTCTGGCTCTCGCCCGATTCGGCCCTGAGATCTGGGGGGACTTGCCATCGGTGACGTGGGCGGCAGTGCTTCTGAACCTGGCCGTCGGCATCGGCTGGATCATCGCGTTCACTCGTTTTCTCCGGGCGCTCGACGATCTGCAGCGCAAGATCGTGCAGGATGCTCTCGCGGTCACCCTGGGGGTGGGATGGGTCGCCGGATTCGGCTACGTCGCCGCAGAGGCCGCCGGCCTACTTTCCATCGAGGTGGACGCCGCGGTTCTTCCAGCCTTCATGGGTGTCGCCTTCATGGTCGCCTTCGTCGTCGGGAAGATCCGGTACCGATGAGGAACGCCATCGCATCGCTCCGGTCGGAGCGCTCGTGGACCCAGGCGGACGTGGCGCAGCGCGTCGGCGTGTCCCGGCAGACGATCAACGCGATCGAGACGGGCAAGTTCGACCCGAGCCTTCCTGTGGCCTTCCGCCTCGCGCGGCTGTTCGGGCAGAGGATCGATGAGATCTTCTTCGACGAGCAGAGCGAGGATGGCTCCTTGGCCTGATCGGAGGGGAGGTGTCGTTTCGCACGGGGACTGCCCTTCGAATCGCTTTGTTGACATAATGTGCATTATCGGCACAAAAGCGGAAGTGGCGGGTTCTCCTGGGCTGCGCCGGGTTGCCCCTTCTGCAGGCCGTCTCGCGCCGGTCGCGTCCTGGCCCCGCGACGGCAATGATCGGCCGGCCGAATAGTCCGCCGTTGTCGTGCCGGCAGACGCGTCGTGGCGCGGGTCGTCCGGCGCTGCGCGGGTGATTAATCACCCGCGCGACGCCGATTCACCAGCGTGAGTGCGGCTCCTCCGCAGGACGAGACGCCACCCGATTTACTTGACATAATCGTGCGGCGAGTCTCCTCCGCCCCTGACCGGGGCTATCCGCCGAAGTCGGCGGTGTCTCCGACGTATCGGGTGTTCTCGGTGGGAACCGGCTCCACGGCGGCGGCGGCCACCTCAGCGGCGAATTCGCCGACGTTGTAGAGCTTGCCTGCGGCATCCTTGCGGGCGCTGATGGCACCGGGGTTCGCACGTTCGAGCAGCGTCGCCGTGATGGTTCCCTCGATCATGTCGCCCGAGACGACGACGAACTCGATGCCTTTGGCGGCGAGTTCAGGGATACGCGCACGGAGGGCATCCTCTCCCGCGCGCTTCGACAGGGCGACCGGCTCGTATTCGGGCATGGTCGGCGTCGTGCGGATGAAGTGCGCCTGGTGGCTCGTGACGAAGACCACACGGGAGCCGTCGTGAAGCAGCCCCAGGGCGGAATCGAGCACATTGACCTGGGCGTCACGGTTGAGCTGCATGGCGTAGTCGGCGGCCATGCCGCTCTCCATGCCGCCAGACGCGTTGAGGACGAGCACGTCGAGGTGACCGTACCGCTCCGCGACAGTGTCGAACATCGCCTGGACGGATGCCGGGTCGGTCAGGTCGGCTCCGACCGTGATGGCGGTGCCCCCGAGCGCGCGGATCTGGTCGGCGAGCTTGATCGCCCGCGCTTCCTTGTTACGGAAGTTGATGACGACATTCGCGCCTGCCTCGGCGAAGTAGCGCACGGTGTCTGCGCCGATCCCGCGTGACGATCCGGTGACGAGGACGTTCTTGCCGGTGAGCGAACCTGCGGCGAGAGGGTTGGACACGGTAACTCCTTCGAGACGGTGGCGTTGCGGCGACGGCGGCAATCCCAGCCTCCGAGACTATCAAGAACTCCACGGCACCGACCGCCCACCTGATAGATTCAGGAGTAACACTGGCCCCACGGGTGGCGGCTGGAAGGGGCGTGACATGGACTGGATCGTTC
The DNA here is from genome assembly GCF_056713205.1 of Mycetocola sp. Y719. Classification (NCBI taxonomy): domain Bacteria; kingdom Bacillati; phylum Actinomycetota; class Actinomycetes; order Micrococcales; family Microbacteriaceae; genus Mycetocola; species Mycetocola sp. Y719. The sequence goes on from NZ_JBWYGY010000001.1 coordinate 302,766, forward strand.
AGTACTCATGGGTGATCTGGCTGGTCCTGATCCTGCTGTTCGTCACCATCGAGATGCTCACTCTCGAGTTCACCTTCCTCATGCTGGCCATCGGCAGCTTTGTCGGCCTGGTCTCCGGCCTCTTCGGTGTCCCCTGGTGGGCGCAGTTCCTCATCGGCGCCGCGGCATCCGTTGTGCTCCTGCTGCTCGTCCGTCCGCCACTGCTCCGTGCCCTCCGCAAGGGCGAAGACCCGGCCAAGAGCAACGTCGACGCCCTGCTCGGAGCCCGCGGCCTCGTCGTTCAGACCGTCTCAGGTCACGGCGGCCAGGTCAAGCTCTCGAACGGCGAGCTGTGGACCGCCGTCGTTCCCACCGACTCCCCCGCAACAAGCCTGGAACCCGGGACCGCGGTGCGCGTGCTCGCCATCGAAGGAGCGACCGCGGTGGTCGTGCCGAACTGAGAGGAAACCCGACATGACTCCTGCTGAATTCGTGGGAACCACCATCGGATGGATCATTGCGATCGTCATCGTCATCTTCATCGTTGTGGTGCTGTTCAGGGCCATCCGGATCATCCCGCAGGCCTCGGCCGGGGTCGTCGAACGCCTGGGCAGGTATCACAAGACACTGCAGCCGGGGCTGAACATCCTCGTCCCGTTCATCGACCGGCTCCGTCCCCTGATCGACATGCGCGAACAGGTGGTGTCCTTCCCGCCGCAGCCGGTGATCACCGAGGACAACCTCGTCGTCTCCATCGACACCGTCGTCTACTTCCAGGTGACGGATGCGCGCGCTGCCACATACGAGATCGCCAACTACCTCGGCGCAGTGGAGCAGCTCACCACGACGACGCTTCGTAACGTCGTCGGTGGGCTCAACCTCGAAGAGGCACTCACGAGCCGTGACAACATCAACGGGCAGCTGCGCGTCGTCCTCGATGAAGCGACAGGCAAGTGGGGCATCCGCGTCGGTCGCGTCGAGCTCAAGGCCATCGACCCGCCCCTCTCCATCCAGGACTCGATGGAGAAGCAGATGCGCGCCGAGCGTGATCGCCGTGCGTTGATCCTCACCGCTGAGGGAACCAAGCAGTCCGCGATCCTTACCGCTGAGGGTGCGCGGCAGGCCGCGATCCTCAGCGCCGAAGGTGATGCGAGGGCGGCCGTGCTTCGTGCGCAGGGTGAGGCCGAGGCGATCACAACCGTCTTCGACGCCATCCACCGTGGGGACCCTGACCCGAAGCTGCTGGCGTACCAGTACTTGCAGACGCTGCCGAAGCTCGCAGACGGATCGGCGAACAAGCTCTGGATCATCCCGTCCGAACTCACCGAAGCGCTCAAGGGGCTCGGCAAGGCGTTCGTCACGGGAAAGGGAGACGACCGGCCGTACGCTCCCCCGGCCGCACCGACCCCTGACGTGCCGTCGAGCATCTTCCCGCCGGCAGCGCCGCCATCGGCCGCTCCCCCGATCCCGCCCACTCCCCCGGCCTCCGAGTAGGCCATGGACGTCGAGCGTACGGCCTCGGTGTATTTCGATCCGCCGGGGCCGCGCGTCTTCGCGCACAGAGGGCTCGCAACGAACGTGCCCGAGAACACGATCGCCGCGTTCCAGGCAGCGGTGGATGCCGGCGCGGTGTATCTCGAGACGGATGCCCACGCCACAGCCGACGGGGTCGCCGTTCTCGTGCATGATCCGGAGATCGTCGTCGACGGGGTCACGCACGCCGTGCGCAACCTCACCCTGAGCCAGCTGCGACAGCTCGACCTTGGCCTCGGCCACCATGTGCCGACTCTGGCCGGTGCGCTCGTCACGTTCCCCGACATCCGGTTCAACATCGATGTGAAGTCCGAACAGGCGGCAGGCCCGGTGTCGCACGCGATCCGGGCGGAGCGGGCGACCGACCGGGTGCTCATCACCTCGTTCGACGAAGCACGACGCGCACGCGCCACCGCGTCACTTCCCGGTGTCGCCACGTCGGCGTCGTCGGAGCGCTTCAGCCGTGCATTTCTGGGCGCGCGGCTGGGTTCGGCGGCGCTCGTCCGTTCGGCACTGGGCGACATCTCGAGCGTGCAGATCCCCGAACGGCACCGCAACCTGAAACTGGTGACGGCCCGGACGGTTCGAACGTTCCACCGCGCCGGTGTCGAGGTCCACGTCTGGACCGTGAACTCCCCCGCGGACATGAGCCGGTTGCTCGACCTCGGAGTCGACGGAATCATCACCGATCGTGCCGACCTTGCCCTCCCCCTCGTGGCCGCGAGACGCCCAGGGACCAAGTCTGGGCGTTAGCTGGGAGAAAGCCCCTGACGACAGAGCCGTTCCCCAGCTTGGGGGTCTATAACTGGACTCAGCGAGCGAGAGGGGACCATAAAATGGCAGATCGTAGTTTGCGCGGAATGCGCCTCGGCGCCCAGAGCCTACAAAGCGAAGAGGGCGTCGTATTTTCAGAACGAGCACGGTCGGTGTACCTGTGCCCGGAGTGCAGCCACGAAAGCGCACTCATGTTCGCCGCCGATGCGGAAGCCCCTGACACCTGGGAGTGCCGCAACTGCGGCGCGGAAGCGGTGCTCATGGTGGGTTCTGAGCCGGTCACGATCGACCGCTCGGACCAGAAGCAGGCACGCACCCACTGGGACATGCTGCTCGAACGCCGCAGTCGTGATGAGCTCGAGGAGCTTCTCGAGGAACGACTGACGTTCCTGCGCGCCCGCCGCGGCCAGAACAAGATCGGCGCTTAGTCCGCCTTCGACACGATTCGGGCGTCAGCATTGTGCTGGCGCCCGTTTTTCGTGCGCAGGAGCAGGGCGACCGCGAGAGCGAGCAAGCCGAAGTACGACACGAACGACTCGATGTGCCCGCCGAGGATCATCGCCGGCGTCTTGTCGTTGACCAGTGGAACGTCGTAGACCATGTGGCCCGGCTCGTAGGCGGGAATCTCGGTCAGGGTCGCACCGTCAGGGCCGATCATCTGGCTGGTGCCGACGGTGGAGATGTTCACGATGCTCCGTGACGACTCGATCGCCCTCAACCGAGCGATCGCCAGCTGCTGCTGGTTCTCATCGGTGCGGCCGAAGTCGGCGTTGTTCGTCTGCGCGATGATCACCTGCGCTCCCCTGTCGACGGCCTCACGGGTCAGGGCGTCGTCGACGATGTCGAAACAGATCGAGATCCCCGCGATCACGCCGTTCACGTCGAACACGTTGTCGCGGGTTCCCGGCGTGTATTCGCGACCGACGAGCCCGATCAGGTCTGGCGCGAACGGCTCCCAGAAAGCCCGGTCAGGAACGTACTCGCCGAACGGCACCGGGTGCTTCTTGTCGTAGAAATCGACGGCTCCCTCGCCGGACTTCCAGAGCAGCGAGGTGTTGTAGAACCGACCCTCGCGTTCCTGGATCGTGCCGACGATCAGCGGTGCACCCGTCTGCGCACCGAGGTAGTCGAGAACGGATGCCGCCTGCGGCACGGTCATCGGGTCGAGGTCAGACCCGTTCTCGGGCCAGACGATCATGTCGACCTGCGTTCCGACGAGCGGCAGGGTCGCCGACGCCTGGGCGGAGAGGATGTCCCCCGGTTCCCGCTCGTCGAAGTAGCCGGCCTTGCCATTGCCCTGGACGGCCGCGATCGTCGACGTGCCGCGCTCGATGACGGGCCACGCGGGCAGGGCGATCAGCAGGGCGGCCGCGATCGCGGGAGCGAGCAGGCGGGTGGACCAGAAGGCGACCTCCGGCTCGCGGAGGAACTGGATCAGGAATGCGACGAGCCAGACCAGCACGAAGCTCAGCCCGCTGATGCCGATCCAGGCCACGAGCGGCGCGAACGGACTCTCCGACTGGCTGAGGGCGATGCGGCCCCAGGCGAACCCGCCGTACGGCCAGGTGCTGACGAGAGCCTCCCGTGCGGTCCACAATCCTGCGACAACGATCGGAAGGAGGCCCACTCGGGCCAGCGGGGTCGGCCAGACCCGCGGAATCCACCGGAACGCCAGCGTGAGAAGGAGGGCGCCGACGGCGAAGAAGATCGACTCGAGCACCGACAGTGCGACCCACGGGACGTCGCCCAGATACAGCGTGATCCAGGAGATGTGAACGAGGTAGAACGAGACGCCCGCGATGAAGCCGGTGAGCAGTGCGCCCCACGCGCTGCGCCCGATCAGGGCGACGAGGATGAGACCGACGCCGACGATGGCGAGTGGCCAGATGCCCTTGTCGGGGAAACCGGCGTCCAGCACCGGTCCTGAGGCGGCTGCGACGATCACGGCGGCGAGGAGCGGGAGCGGCGGGCGCGTCGGGGCTGTCACGACTCCAGCCTAGATTGCCCTGGCTGGGTGTCTGATCACACGGCGCTGTATGCGACGATCCCCCTGCGGATCGCCTCGAGAGCCTTGCGGGCGTTTCGGCCCACTCCCCCGTCGGCGACGATCGAGAGCTGGTCGAGCAGGTCGATCGTCTGCTTGGTCCAGCGGACGAAATCGCCTGCGGCCATGTCCGCCTCGGTGAGGACGACGTTGAGGCTCGAGCCTCTCGCCCATTTGTGCATCGCGACGCACAGTCCGGTCGCGAGCGGTTCGCTCCCGGGAAGGCGGTTCTCCTGCTCGGTGTCGTCGAGCCTCGCCCACAGATCCTGGGTCTTGTCGAGAGCGATGCGGAATGCACCCTTCGGGAGATACCTGTCGGCGATCGAGCCTTCGTCCCTGCGGGGCTCGAAGACGATGCAGCACGCCATCGCTGCCAGGCTGGCCGGGTCGAGGTCGTTCCAGACGCCGCGGCGGAGCGCCTCGGCGACGAGGAGATCCCGTTCGCCGTAGATCCGCTTGAGGGTGCGCCCGGCGGCGCTCAGCTCGACCTGGCCGTTCTCGTCGCGGAGAAGGTACTCGTACTCGAGGAGCACGTCAGTGACGCGGTCGAAGATCTTTGCGACGGCGCCGGTGCGGGTGGAGATCTGGCGGCTGAGCTGGTCGGTCTGCCTCTTCAGGGTGAACCAGCGCTCGGCCCACCTGGCGTGCTGCTCGCGATCGGAACAGCCGTGGCACGGGTGCGCGCGCATCCGTTTGCGGAGAGAGACGAGCTGGCGCTGGCGGCGCTCGTTCTGCGACCTGGACTGGTGTTCAGGGTGAGTGCTCTTCCGTTCGAGGTCGGTCAGTTCGCGACGGATGCCCGCGTACTCGGCGAAATCGCCCAGGTGACAGGTCATCGCTTCGCGGTACTTTTCGAGGGACCCTTCCTGCTCGCGAACCTTGCGTGCCATGCCGACGACGGCCCTGTCCGCCTGGAACTGGGCGAACGAGGACTCGAGGATCTCCCTGGTCCGCTCTCGGCCGAACTGGTCGATCAGGTTCACGGCCATGTTGTAGGTGGGCTTGAAGCTGGAGTTGAGCGGGTAGCTCCTGCGGGAGGCCAGCGATGCCACCGACTGTGGGTGCAGCCCCTCCTGCCAGGCGATGACCGCGTGACCTTCGACGTCGATCCCGCGACGCCCCGCGCGCCCGGTGAGCTGGGTGTACTCCCCCGGGGTGATCGGAACCCGCGCTTCGCCGTTGAACTTCTCGAGTTTCTCGAGGACGACGGTGCGGGCAGGCATGTTGATTCCGAGCGCCAGGGTCTCGGTGGCGAAGACAGCCTTGACGAGCTTGCGCCTGAACAGCTCCTCGACGACCTCCTTGAAGGCAGGCAGCATGCCGGCGTGATGCGCGGCGATGCCTCGCTCCAGGCCGTCCAGCCACTCCCAATAGCCGAGAACTCCGAGATCCTCGTCCTGCAGCGCCGAACAGCGCTCTTCGACGATCTCCCGGATCTCATCGCGCTCGTGCGCTTCGGTGAGGCGGATGCCCGATCGGAGGACCTGCGCGACGGCCTGGTCGCATCCGACCCTGCTGAAGATGAAGAAGATGGCCGGCAGCAGGTGGTGCTCGTCGAGCAGGTCGACCACCTGTCCCCTGTCGACTCGCTGCTGGGTGCGCTGGCCCCGCTTGGCGTTGTACCTGCTGACGTCCTTGTACTGCTTCGAGTTGAGGGTGCGCCCGCCAAATTGCGCCATCCTGACCAGCTCGGGGTTCACCGAATGGGTCTCGGCCAGGCTGGGTGCGGCGAAGAGGTCGATGAGCTTGCCGCCCATGAGGACGTGCTGATCGAGAGGGACAGGGCGTTCCTCCGAGACGATGACCTCCGTGTGCCCGCGGACGGCCTGGAGCCAGTCCCCGAACTCCTCGGCGTTCGACACCGTCGCGCTGAGTGAGACCATCCGAACCTCCTGTGGGAGGTGGATGATGACTTCTTCCCAGACGGCGCCGCGGAATCGGTCGGCGAGGTAGTGCACCTCGTCCATGACGACGTAAGCGAGGTCGGCGAGCAGGTCGGAGTCGGCGTACAGCATGTTGCGGAGGACCTCTGTGGTCATCACGACGATGCGGGCCCTGGCGTTGATGTTGGTGTCACCGGTGAGCAGTCCGACGGAATCGGCACCGTACTCCGCGACGAGCTCGTTGAACTTCTGGTTGCTCAGCGCCTTCATCGGCGCTGTGTAGAAGACCTTCGCCCTGCTGCGCTGCATCGCGGCATAGATCGCGAACTCGGCGATGATCGTCTTCCCTGCCCCGGTCGGTGCGGCGACGAGCACGCTGTTGCCTGCCTCGACGCTCGCACAGGCCTCGAGCTGGAACGGGTCGAGGTCGAATCGCTGCTTCGCGCGGAACGCGTCGAGCAGGGGGGTCTTGCGCTGGGCGGCCGCGTAACGCTCCGCGGGGGAAAGATCGACGGTCACACCGCCAATTCTGCATCGAATGCGAGCTGGCGCTTCGCGGCGCGGCGGTCGTGCAGGAAAGCGACACCATAGGAGGCGAAGTAGAGCAGCACCATCGGGACGGCCAGGATGAACATCGAGATGACATCGGCAGCCGGTGTGGCGACGGCGCAGAACAGTGCGATCACCAGGACGGCGACCCGCCACGACTTGATGATCGTCTTGGCGCTCAGCACGCCGACGAAGTTCAGCAGGACGAGGAAGACGGGGACGACGAACGCGATCCCGACGGCAAGCACGAGCTTGAGCACGAAGTCGAAGTAGACGCCGGCGTTGAAGAAGTTGGACGCGTCGGCCGGCGTGAATCCGACCATCAGCTCGACGATGTGCGGCATGACCATCCAGCCCGCAGCGCAACCGGCGAGGAACAGCGGCACAGCGCTGAGCATGAAGCCCAGGGCGTAGCCGATCTCCTTGCGGGTCAGCCCTGGCACCAGGAATGCCCAGATCTGATAGAGCCAGATCGGGCTGGAGATGACGATGCCGATCGTGAACGCGACCTTCATGCGCAGGTCGAAAGCCCCGGTTACGTTGTCGAAGTTGAGCAGCGCCTGCCCTCGGCCCTCCGCGATCTCTGTGATCGGGGCGGCCATGGCCGAAATGGCGAAGTCGGAGACGACGAAGCCGATGATCATGGCGGCGACGATGCCGATGGCGCTGATGAACAGGCGTTTGCGCAGCTCGACCAGGTGCGCACCGAGCGACATCCGGCCTTCGGCGTTCCTGCCCTGTTTGATACGGGCGGCCACGAACCCTACGGTTTCGTCTGGGACCCGGGGGCACCCGTGGTCGGGTTCACTCCGGCCGACTGCTCGCTGGGCGCAGGGGTCGTGTCGATGGTCGCTGCCGGAGTCACCGGGGTCACAGGAGTGCCGGTGGCGTCGTCGACTTTGTCCTTGTCCTTGTCGGTCTTGATCTCAGCCTTGAAGATCTTCATCGACTGTCCGACGCTCTTCGCCAGACCGGGCAGCTTGGGAGCACCGAACAACAGAAGCACCAGGAACACGATGACGAGCAGGTGCCATCCCGTGAGGTTGCCAAAGATTCCCATGATGTGTCCTTTTAGTCAGTCGTGTATCCGGCTCAGTTTACAGTGGATTTCCGGATGTCGCGTGCCTCATTGCTCGTCAACTCGTTCAGCGTAGCGGTCGAGGGCCGCCTGCGCCCAGTCAGCCACGCGCGCACGCGCCGTGTCGGGCCCGATCACCGTGACGACACCGGAAAGGCCGGCGATGAGCCGCTTCAGTCCGTGGTGGTGGGCGACGTGAAGGGTGACCCGCGACCGCCCGTTCCTGCCGTGCACCGGGGCATCCGTCGTGACGTATTCGGCGATCATGCCGATCGCATCGTCCGGCAGCTCGACGACCACGGCGAGATCGGTGTCCGAGCTCTCGAACAGGCTGTCTGTGAGAGCCACCTCCCCGGCGTGATGGCTGATCGGCTCGTCGGTCGCCACGAGGTTGCTCATCCTGTCGAGCCGGAATGTGCGCACGGCCTGGCGGAGGTGATCCCATCCCCTGAGGTACCAGTCCTGGTCGAGCGACTGGATACGGAGGGGGTCGACGCGGCGTTTCTCGGCCTCGCCCCTGGAGTTGAGGTAGTCGAACTCGATCCTGTGCCCTGCGGCGACCGAGTCGCGGATGCGGGACAGTGTGCTGTCGACCTCGCTCGAACCGACGGCGACCTCGCTCGGCCTGCCGCTCGAGCCGCGGGCGAGTTTGGACATCAGGGATCCGAGCACGTCACGGTCGGCCTGCTCGGGCAGCGAAGAGAGGTACTGCAGCCCGGCGATGAGCGCAGCGGCCTCACGGGCGGAGAACCGGGGCGAGTCATCGATGGCCACGAGGTGGGTGATGACGATCTCGTCACTGTCCTCGAACAGGTCCCAGTCGATGTCGAAGAGGTCTTCGTGCTGGTAGGAACTCGTCTCCCCCGGGACGCCGGAGACGGCGATGAGGCGCACCGATTCCCGGATCAGTTCTTCGTCCACCCCGAAGTGCCTGGCCGCCTCGGCGACGGAGACGTGCCCGTGGTCCATCAGGTACGGGACGAGGGAGAGCAGGAATGCCAGTTTGTCCCGTGCGTGCAGTGCAGCTTTAGCCACGGTTCTCCCCCGTCAGTGATCCGGTGCCCGACCCGCCGCGGTGCGAGCGGACGGTCTTCACGTGGCGGGCGATCACCGCGTCGACGAGTCGGCGTGGGGACTCGACGAGGACCTCAGGGCCGAATGCGGCGAGTTCGTCTGCGAGCACATCGACGTCCGTGTAGTGGAGTTCGAGGGTGTCGTCCGAGGAGGCCGAAGCCCGCTTGGCGAGCCGGGTTGCGGCATCCGTTCCCGGCTCCACCCGGATGACGGCGCGTTGCGACGCCCAGAGTGCGTCGAGGTCGTTGAGTGACTTCTCGGCGTAGCCGCCGCTCTCGCTGCGCTTCCAGGTGCGCTTCACCGGCACGACGGGCCCGACGATCCTGGACAGCAGGAAGGTGCGCCCGTCGTCGACGGTGAGGTCGTGGGCAGAGAGGTGCCAGCGGCCGTGATGCTGGACGAGGGCGAGGGGTGCGACCGTTCGGGTCCTGGCGCGGGACTCGCCCGGCTTGAGGTACGGGAACTCGACGACGCTGTTGAGGTCGAGTGCCTGCCTGAGCGGCTCGAAAGCACTCTCCCGGATCCGAACGCGCGGGGCGTATCCGATCACCGGTTCATCCGACTCGATTCCGAGGGACCGCAGCTTCAGGATGGCGCGGTGCGACTCGTCCGACAACGAGCCCTGGCGCCACACCGTCGCGGCCAGCGACAGCATCGCGATCTCGGCGGGCGAGAAGGTGAGCTCCTTGGGCAGATCGTATTCCCCCTTGGGAATGCGATAGCGGGTGAGCTGATTGTTGCCTGGGTCCCCCGGCGACTCGACGGTCTCGAGCGGGATGCCGAGTTCGCGGATGTCATCCTTGTCGCGCTCGAACTGGCGCTCGAGGCTGGCGTTGCCACCCGAACTCGAATAGCGCTGCCGATACCCCTGCACCGTCGAGAGGATCTCCGACTTCGTCAGGCCCTGCTCGGTCGCGAGCAGGGCAAGGACGAGGCTGAAGAGACGTTCCTCGACGGCGACGCGCTGCGCTGCTGCTTCGGTGGGTTCTGACACGACTTCATCCTAGTTGCGCGGCAGGCGCTGGGACGGTCAGGAGATGGTGCCGAGGATGTCGACGACGAACACCAGGGTCGAACCCGCCGGGACGGCGCCGCTCGCCTGGTCGCCGTATGCGAGCTTCGGCGGGATCACGACGAGGACCTGCGACCCGACCTTCTGGCCGACGAGGGCCGTCGCCAGGCCCGGGACGATCGCGTCTGCGGTGAAGACCGTCGGAACGCCCTTCTCCCATGACGAATCGAAGACGGTCCGCTCTTTCCAGAGCACGCCGGTGTAGTGGACGACCATCGAGTTGCTCGTGGTCACCTCGTCGCCGTCGCCCTCCTTGAGTACCGCGACCTTGAGATCTGTCGGCGGGTCGGACTTGGGGATGGTGAGTCCTGGGGTGCCGTCCGCAGCGGTCACCACCGACGGGAAACCCGGTTCGACGATCGGGCGGTCTGCCCCGTTCGCCTTGGCCAGGAAAGCGTCCGTGATGTCGGCGACCATGATGATCGAGTCGTCTTCGCCGAGGCCTGCGGCTGCGCCGTCTGCACCGAATGCGTCCGCGCTCGGCATGGCTACGGCGATGCGTGAGCCGACCGTCGCGCATTGCAGGCTCTCGGTCATGCCTGGAAGCAACTGCGACGGGAGGTAGACCGCGGGGTCGGTGTACGCGGCCTGCTCGATGGCTTCACCCGTCGTGCCGTTGTAGAGCGCGAAGCTCATCTTCACGAGCTGGTCGCCGTCGATGACGGTTCCGTCGCCCTCGGTCACGACAGTGCGCTCGGTCTGCTTCGCCTTCAGCGGCGTCGGGATGTCCACCGTCGGGGCCGAACCGAAGTCACCGGTCACGGTGATGAGCTGCGAAGCCTTCCCGTCGGGAGTCGTCGACTCGCAGGCATCCGCAGCAGAAGGCGCGCAGCCGGTGAGGGCGGCCGTCAACAGGCCGGCGGACAGGAGCAGTACAGGTGCCTTGCGCACGGGATCTCTCTTCGATGCTGGGAGGGCGGATGCGACGAGGTCGCGTGGCTATTTTAGTCGGTCAGGGTGCCGTCGGGTTCCGCGGCGTCGTCCACGGCATCCGGCGCGTCGTCGAAGGTGCGGGAGCGGCTGAGCTGAGCGGAGTTGTTGGCGGTGCGGACCCGCTTGCGCAGGATCTTGGCGCTCACGTTCCGTTCGCCGAGAGCACCGGGGGTCCACAGCTCGACGTCCTCGTCGCTGAAGTCGGACTTGCTCGGCCGGCGCTTCAGCTCGGGCAGGACGGCGCCGTGGGCGAGCCTGCGGGCGGTGATGAGGAAGCCGGTGTGGCCGATCATGCGGTGGTCGGGCCGCACGGCGAGTCCTTCGACGTGCCAGCCCCTGACGATCGTCTCGTTGGAGTCGGGGTTGGTGAACCGGCCCGTCACCCGAATCGCCTCGGCGACACGGGAGAGCTGGGTGACGGTCGCCACGTAGCAGAGCAGGACCCCTCCCGGCTTCATCGCCGTCGCGCACTCGTCGATGCACTCCCACGGGGCGAGCATGTCAAGGACGACGCGGTCGACCGATTCCGGTTCGACCGTGTGCGGGAGGGTCTCGGTGAGGTCACCGACGGAGACCCGCCAGTTCTCCGGGTCGTAGCCGAAGAAGGTGGCGACGTTGCCCCTCGCCACCTCGGCGAATTCGTCTCGGCGTTCGAAGGACTCCAGGCGCCCGGTCGGTCCGATGGCACGCAGCAGCCACAGTGACAGAGCCCCAGAGCCGACGCCCGCCTCCACGACGGTCGCTCCGGGGAAGATGTCCGCCTGACCGACGATCTGGGCGGCATCCTTCGGGTAGATGATGGCAGCGCCGCGCGGCATGGACATGACGAAGTCGACGAGCAGCGGCCGGAGAGCCAGATATTCGATGCCGTCGCTCGTGGTGATGACCGAGCCGTCCGGGAGACCGATGATGCTGTCGTGCCCGACGATGCCGCGGTGGGTGTGGAATTCCTTGCCGTGCTCGAGCGTGATGGTGTTGCGCTTGCCCTTCGGGCCGGTGAGCTGCACACGGTCGCCCACTCGGAACGGCCCGGAGTTCTGCGGGCGTTCGTCAACGGGACGCTCGGCGTCGATCGATTCGGTCATCGTGGGGTTCCTTCGCTTCGGCCGGCGGCGACCAGGGCCGCCAGGTCGGTGCTGGTTCTGCCGGCCAGGGTCGGCCAGATGGTGTGGGTGGACGCCTCGGGGATGCTCACGGCGTGCGGGACGGCCACGGAGATCGCCCCTGAGGCGACGGCGGAGGCCAGCCCGGCCCGGGAATCCTCGATGGCCACGCACTCGGCGATCGGGACTCCGAGGAGTTCGGCTGCGCGGAGGTACGGTTCCGGGTGAGGTTTGGGGTGTTCGACTTCGTCGCCGGTGACGAGGAGGTCGAAGCCGTCGAAGCCGAGGTGCCCGACGACCTGTTCGGCCATCGACCGGATCGACATGGTCACGAGGGCGGTCTTCACGCCGAGGCCGCGGAGCTCTTCGAGCAGTTCGCGCGCCCCTGGCCGGAACGGGACGCCATCGCGGGCCAGCCGGTCCTGCACCCGGGAGGTGAGGTGGTGGACGATGTCGTCCTCGGTCATATCGACGCCGTGCGACTGCAGGACCCGCGCGGACTCCCAGAGTCCTGACCCGACGAGGGTCATGGCATCCTCGTAGGTCCAGGTGTGGCCGAAGGACTCGACGAGATCCGTCTCCGAGGAGATCCAATACGGTTCGGTATCGACGAGAGTGCCGTCCATATCCCAGAGGACGGCGGCGGGAAGCTGTGTAGTCACGGGTTTCAATGCTACCCGGTGGCGGACTGCGCCTATTCTTGGATGAACCCTCGCACCTGGCGCGGGTGGATCCACGGATTGGGGAGCTCTTGCTGAAGGGTCGACTGCTGGTTGTCGCGTTCGAGGGCTGGAACGACGCCGGAGAAGCGGCTACCGGTGCCGTCCGTGTGCTGCAGGAACAACTCGACGTCGCTCCTGTGCTCGAACTCGATCCCGAGTTGTACTACGACTACCAGTTCAACCGGCCGGTCATCGGCGTCGATGATGATTCCAGACGCCGGCTGACCTGGCCGACGGCCACCCTCTACGGTCCGTCTGCCCCGCAATCCCCTGTCGCCCCTCTCGCCGACGACGCCGAACTCAGCGTCTCTGGGGACAACGGCGGCAACGTGTACCTCCTCGTCGGCGTGGAGCCCTCACGCAGCTGGAAGGCGTTCACCGCCGAGATCGTCGACGCGGCGCTCACCGCGGACATCTCCGCCGTGGTGTTCCTCGGAGCGATGCTCGCCGATGTTCCGCACACACGGCCGATCTCGATTTTCGCGTCGAGCGAGAACCCCGAGGTCCGGTCAGAGCTGCAGATCGAGCGGAGCATGTACGAGGGTCCCGTCGGGATCCTCAGCGTCCTCGCCGAGGCAGCGGAGGACGCGGGCATTCCGACGCTCGCCATCTGGGCATCCGTTCCCCATTACGTGCACAACGCGCCGTCGCCGAAGGCGGTTCTCGCCCTCATCGACAAGCTCGAGGAGATCGTCGACGTCGTCATCCCCCGCGGTGACCTCGTCGAGGAGGCCAGCGAATGGGAGCAGGGCATCGATGCCCTCGCCGGCGAAGACGAAGACATGGCTGCATACATCCGTCAGTTGGAGCAGGCCAGGGACACGGTGGAATCGCCTGAGGCGAGCGGCGAGGCCATCGCCAAGGAGTTCGAGCGGTACCTGCGCCGCTCGGCGGACGGCAAGGGCGACGGCAGGAACGAACCGCCGACACCCCGCTAGCCGTCGGTCAGAGCACGACGCCGAGCAGGGCGTGCACGGCCCGCTGGAGCAGTGCAGGGTCGTCGACCCCTGCGGCGACGGCTGAGTCGATCACGCTGAGGGCTTTCGGGCTGTCGAGGTCGATGCGCAGCGCTTCGCGGAGCCTGGCGAGGGCATCGACGGCGGAGGCAGGTCCTGCCGCCGCCCCGTCGCCGAGCGCTGCGCTCCACCGGGCCAGGCGGTCCTGCGCGGTCGCAAGTGCGGCATCCGTCCATTCCCAGTCCGACCGGTAGTGGTGCGCGAGCAGGGTCAGGCGGATAGCGCGCGCGTCGATGCCCGACTCGACGAGCCGGGACACGAGCACGAGGTTGCCGAGCGACTTCGACATCTTCTCGCCCTTGTACGCGACCATGCCGGTGTGGCTGTACACCCGCGCCAGCGGATGCCCGCTCAGAGCTGCGGCGTGCCCAGCGCTCATTTCGTGGTGCGGGAAGATGAGATCGGATCCACCACCCTGCACGGTGAAGTCGCGACCGAGTTCCATCAGGGCGATGACGGAGCACTCGATGTGCCAGCCGGGACGTCCGGCGCCGACGACACTCGCCCAGGACGGCTCGTCGTCGCGGGCCGCTCGCCAGAGCAGCGGGTCGAGGGTGTCCCGCTTGCCCGCGCGGTCGGGGTCTCCCCCACGTTCACGGAAGAATCGAGCCATGGTCTCGGCGTCGAGGCTGCTGACCTCTCCGAGCGCCCACGGGCTCATCGTTGCGGCTGCGGCGCTGTCGAAGTAGATGTCGGACCCTGCCCGGCTCTCCGGTGTCGGCACCTCGTAGGCGACACCGGCGGCGACGAGCCGGCGGACGGCCTCGGCGATCTCATCGAGGACCTCGGTCACGGCGACGTAGTCCTCTGGCGGGAGGATGCTGAGCGCTTCCATGTCGCCGCGGAACAGTTCGACCTGGCTGGCGGCGAGTTCACGCCAGTCCACTCCGGTCGCAGCCGCACGTTCGAGCAGCGGGTCGTCGATGTCGGTGACGTTCTGGGTGAAGTGCACGTCGAGGCCGGCGTCGAGCCACACCCTCTGCAGGGTGTCGTAGGCGAGGTAGGTCGCCGCGTGGCCCATGTGCGTGGCGTCGTACGGCGTGATGCCGCAGACATAGATCCGTGCGGTGTCACCGGTGTGCGCCTCCACGAGCCCGCGCGTGGCCGTGTCATAGATGCACGGCGCCTCTGAGAGTCCTGGAAGGGTCGGAATCTCGGGTTTGCTCCATGCCTTCACTGTCCCAGCCTAAACCGGCCGGCAGCGTGCCGAGGACGCGTCAGGCCGAGAGGACGCCGGTCCCGAGCAGGACGAAGATGATGAGGCCGAGGACGATCCGGTAGATCACGAACGGCAGGAAGCTCCGCTTCGAGATGTAGTTCATGAAGAACTTGATGACGACGAGGGCGACGAAGAACGCGACGACCGTGGCGACGAGGGTTTCCAGCGGGCCGTAGATCTCGGGCGTACAGTTCGTGGCGCCATCGACGCAGGGCGATGCGACCGACTTGTAGACCTGGTAGAAGCCGCTGCCGAGAACGGCGGGGATGGCTAGCAGGAACGCGTACCGCGCTGCTGCGGCCCGCTCGTAGCCGAGGAACAGTCCCGCGGTGATGGTGCCGCCGGAGCGGGACACCCCCGGGATGAGTGCGAGTGCCTGCGCGAAACCGAAGATGATGCCGTCGCGGTAGCCGAGGTTCTGGAGTTTGAGGTTTTTGCGGCCCACCCAGTCGGCGAGCCCGAGCAGGAGGCCGAAACCGATGAGCATCGAGGCAGTGAACCAGAGCGACCGGAACGTGGTCTCGATCTGGTCCTGGAAGAGAAGCCCGAGGATGACGATCGGCAGCGAGCCGATGATGATCAGCCAGCCCATCATGGCATCGGGGTCGTTGCGCGGGACCTTGCCGGCGAGGGAACGGAACCAGGCACGGATGATGCGGACGATGTCACCCCAGAACAGGATGATGACGGCCAGTTCGGTGCCGATCTGGGTGATCGCCGTGAAGCGGGCGCCAGGGTCTTCGCCTGTGCCGAGGAACTCCCCGACGATGCGCAGGTGGGCGCTCGATGAGACCGGGAGGAACTCGGTCAGGCCCTGTACCAGGCCGAGGATGATCGCGTTGAGAAGGTCCACGGGTGTAGTCGATCCTGCCGTTTGGGTGTCAGTAGCTGCGGAGGAGGTCGGTGAGGACCTGCCTGCCAAAGACTAATGCGTCGAGCGGGACGCGTTCGTCGACGCCATGGAACATGGCCGGGAAGTCGAGGTCCTCCGGCAGCCGCAGCGGGGCGAAGCCGTACCCGGTGATGCCGAGGAGCGACAGCGCCTTGTTGTCCGTCCCTGCGGGCAGCAGGTAGGGCAGAACGTCTGCGCCGGGGTCGTGGTCGGCGAGGGTCGAGCAGATCGCGTCGATGAGCGGTCCGGAGAAGTCGTTCTCCAGGCCGACGTCACGGTGGAGGATCTCAATCTCGATGTCTGGGCCGATGAGTTCCTGGACGGCCGCGAGGACGGCATCCTCTTCGCCGGGGAGGGAGCGAATGTCGACGAGAGCCTCTGCCATGTCCGGGATGACGTTGTGCTTGTATCCGGCGGTGAGGACGGTCGGGTTCGTCGTTGTCCGGAGCGAGGCCTGGATGAAACCGGATGCGGTGCCGGTCGCGAGGGCGAGTTCGTCAGGGCCGAGCGTCTGCGGCTCGACGCCGAGGATGCGGGCGACCTCCCCGAGGAGGGCTGTCGTGGTCGCGGTGAGCCGGATCGGCCAGTCCTGCCGACCGATGATCGCGACAGCCTCCGCGAGTCTGGTGACGGCGTTCTCTCGGACGACACGGGAACCGTGTGCCGCAGGGCCCCGCGCGATGAGTTTCACCCAGAGGAGCGCCTTCTCGCCTGTCTGCACGAGATACGCCCGTTTGCCGTCGATCGAGATCGAGTAGCCGCCGACCTCGCTGATCGCCTCCGTCGCTCCGTCGAAGAGTTCAGGGTGGTTCTCGACGAGGTAGTGCGAGCCGTACACACCGCCGTTCTCCTCGTCGGCGAAGAAGGCCAGGATCAGGTCGCGGGCCGGCCGCTCCCCCGTGCGGAGCAGCTCGGCGACGGCCGTGAGGATCATGGCGTCCATGTTCTTCATGTCGACGGCGCCGCGGCCCCACAGCATCCCGTCGCGGATCTCCCCGCCGAACGGGTCGACGCTCCAGTTGGCGGCGTCAGCGGGGACGACGTCGAGGTGGCCGTGCACGACGAGGGCGCCCTTGCTGCTGTCGCGGCCTTCGACCCGGGCGATCACGCTCGTACGGCCGGGCTCTGAGTCGAACAGCTGCGGTTCCAGGCCGAGGTCGCGCAGGTATGAGGCCACGTATTCGGCTGCGGCGGTCTCGCCTTTCGAGCGTCCCTCGCCGTAATTCGTGGTGTCGATGCGGATGAGGTCGCGCGCCACACGCACGGTCTCATCGAGGGTGGCGTCGGTCTCTGGAGGGGTCGCGTCTGCGGAAAGCATGCTCACCACGCTACCGTCCCGTCCGTTTGTGTGAGGTGGAAAACAGCGTCCGAAAATCGTGCTAAAGTCTTACCTCGGCAGCAGAAATATTGGCTGCTGGAACACATGCGCGGGTGGCGGAAATGGCAGACGCGCTAGCTTGAGGTGCTAGTGCCCTTACGGGCGTGGGGGTTCAAGTCCCCCTTCGCGCACACTGTGTTGAGACAGTAGAAGAGCCGGACCAGAAATGGTCCGGCTCTTCGCTGTTAAGCCGGGTCAGCCGGCGAATGCGCCATCGTGGGCGGATCGCCCACGATGGTCAGCGCCTGCCGCTCATCCGTTTCCGCAGCCATTCGATCCTGGACTGCAGTTGGGTGACACTGGCCTGCTGCACGGCCGGCCCTCCACACATCCGGCGGAGCTCTGCGTGGACCAGGCCGTGCGGCTCGCCGGTCGTCTTCGCATACAGCCCGACGAGGCTGTTGAGGAGGCTGCGCTGTTCCTTGAGAGTTCGGTACAGCGGCGGAGGGACGTCGGCGTCCGGGGCGACCGGCGGCTGCGGCTTCGTCGATGACCGCTTCGCCTGCCGAGCCTGCCGCTGCTTGAGGAGTTCGTGCACCTGGTCGGGCTCGAGCAGCCCTGGCAGCCCGATGAAGTCGAGTTCCTCGTCCGTCCCCGGTTCGGCGTACTGACCGAACTCGTCGCCGTCGTAGACGACGCGGTCGAAGGTGGCCGTCGAGGACATCGCCTCGTAGGCGAACTCCCCCAGAAGCGATTCTGAGGCCTTCGACTCGCGATTGGCCTCCGCGACCATGGCGTCCTCGGGGTTCCACATGTCCCCTTCGCCCTCGCCGTCGCTCTTCCGGTCGAGCGCGTGGTCCCGCTCCAACTCGAGCTGGGTGGCCAAAGCCATCAGGCTGGGAACGTTCGGCAGGAAGACAGAAGCCGTCTCACCCCGACGCCGTGCCCGCACGAACCTGCCGATGGCCTGGGCGAAGAACAGCGGGGTCGACGCGCTCGTGGCGTAGACGCCGACGGCGAGCCTTGGTACGTCGACTCCCTCACTCACCATTCTGACGGCGACCATCCACCGGCTGTCCCCCGCGGAGAATTCGTCGATCCTGTCGCTGGACTCCTTCTCGTCGGAGAGAACCACTGTCGGGCTCTCTCCGGTGATGTCCTTGAGGATCGCGGCGTACGCCCGCGCGGCGGTCTGGTCGGTCGCGATGACGAGACCACCGGCATCCGGGATGCCGTGCCTGACCTCGCTGAGGCGCCTGTCGGCGGCCTGCAGCACCTGAGGGATCCACTCCCCCTTCGGGTCGAGGGCGGTGCGCCAGGCCTGTGAGGTGATGTCCTTCGTGTTGCCCTCGCCAAGGCGGGCTTCCATCTCGTCGCCGGCCTTGGTCTTCCACCGCATGTGCCCGGCGTAGACCATGAACATGACCGGACGGACGACGCCGTCGGCCAGGGCGCGACCGTAGCCGTAGTTGTAGTCGGTGAGCGAGGTGCGAATACCCTGCTTGTCCGGGAGGTAGGACACGAACGGGATCGGCGCCGTGTCCGACCGGAACGGGGTCCCCGTGAGGGACAGTCGGCGGGTGGCGGATTCGAAGGCCTCGCGGATCGCGTCACCCCAGCTGAGGGCATCCCCTCCGTGGTGCACTTCGTCCAGGATCACGAGGGTCTTCGACGACTCAGTGATGTCCCGGTGCAGCGCGGCGCGGACAGCTACCTGCGCATAGGTGACGACAACGCCGTGGTAGTGCCGGCCGTACCGCCCTGCGGCGTTCGTGAAGGTGGGGTCCAGGCGGATGCCAGCCCGGTGTGCAGCGTCCGCCCACTGCTTCTTGAGGTGTTCGGTGGGGGCGACGACGGTGATCCTGTCGACCGTGCGGCGTGCCAGCAGTTCCGCGGCGAGTCGCAGAGCGAACGTCGTCTTTCCTGCCCCTGGTGTCGCTGCGGCGAGGAAGTCGCGAGGCTCGGTCGTGAAGTAGGACTCGATCGCCTCTTCCTGCCAGGCGCGCAGTTTGGAAACGGTTCCCCATGCGGCCCGTTCAGGGAACGACGGCGAGAGGTGTTCGGCGGCGGAGGTACCGATCCGCGGGGTCGATGGGGCATCCACGCTCGCCCGCTCCCCCGAAAAGATCTCTGTACTCACTTGACGGTAATCTACCCGAGGTCATCAGGTGTCCCAAACGCAGGGGGTGCCCTGGCGTGGCGGCCGGGGGTAGGCTCGCCCGGATGGAAGGAAAGTCGTGAACGACAACACACATCACCTGAACAGCCACAGCCCGATCGACGAATTCGAAGCTCATCGGCGCCCCCACCCGTGGTCACGATACGTCGCGCTCGGGGACTCATTCACCGAAGGCATCGGTGACCCCGAACCGAGCCTGCCGGACGGTCACAGGGGCTGGGCCGATCGAGTGGCCGAGGTCCTCGCCCGGGATGTCGACGACTTCGCCTATGCAAACCTCGCGGTACGTGGCAGGCTGATCGCCCAGATCGTCGCCGAACAGGTCGAACCGGCCCTCGAACTCCGCCCGGACCTGATCTCCATCTCGGCGGGAGGCAACGACGTCATCCGCCCGGGGACGGACCCGGACGTCACGGCGGCGCGCATGGAGGATGCCATCGCCAGGCTCAGCAGGGACCGCGCCACTATCGTGTTGTTCACCGGTGTCGACGTCGGATTCTCCCCGGTGTTCAGAGGGATCCGCGGGAAGGTGGCCATCTACAACGAGAACCTCCGAGCCATCGCGGCCAAGTACGACTGCATCGTCGCCGACCTGTGGTCGTTGACCGACGTCCAGGACAGCCGCATGTGGTCTGCTGACCGCCTGCACTTCAACCCGCTCGGGCATCACACGGTCGCGAGAATGATGCTCAAGGCGCTCGCCGTCACGAACGACCTGGAGCCGCTCAAGCCCGAACCGGTGCCGTTGTCGACCTGGCGTCAGGCCAGGGCGTCCGACCTGGTCTGGGCGAGGGAATACCTCGTGCCCTGGGTGGTCCGTCGCATCCGTCACCAGTCCTCTGGCGATTTCATCACGGCCAAGCGGCCCCTGGCCGAGCGCTACACGCGCGTCGAGGACTGAGCCGACCGGCCGAAGATCAACCGAACGGGTGGGCGAGCTTCCAGCCGGCGTCGGCTCCGACGAGTTCGTCTTCCAGTTCGAGCGGAACGACGATGCTCTCTCCGTCGTGCTCGAATGTCACGGTTCCCACATCGAGTCCGTCTTCGCCGAATTCGAGGGCGGATGCTTCTGGCGTCACGGTGACCGGCGTGTCCTGCCAGACCAGGACGCTCGCCGCCTCGGCGGCAACGATGTCGGTGCTCGCGCCCCACGGCGTCGTGTAGCTGCCGAAGGCGTCGCCCGGCGCGACGAGTTGCACGTCATGGAATCCGCTCGTCGTGCTCGCGATCAGCGCGGTGATCGCCTCGTTCAGCTGGCGGTGGTTGGGCGCCCCGAGGATCACTCCGACGAGGGTGACCGTGTTGTCGCCGACCGTGGCTTCTGCGGCGAAGAGAAGGCAGGCTCCTGCGACCCGGGTGGTTCCCGTCTTCAGGCCGATCACTCCGTTGCTGCCGAGGAGCTTGTTGGTGTTCTTCACCTCACCGATGACGGGAAGCACCGCTGACTGCTCCTGCACGACCTCGGACAGGACCGGGTGAGCGAGGGCGAGCTTGCCGATCGCCACAAGATCGGCCGGTGTCGACGTGCTGTTCCGGCTGAGCCCGCTGGAATCGGCGAGGCTCGTTCCTGCGAGGTCGTGTTCGGTGAGCCAGGCCTTCGCCGCATCGAGGAATTCAGGCATCGACCCGTAGGCCCAGTTGGCCAGCGTGATGCTGTAGTTGTTCGCCGA
Organism: Mycetocola sp. Y719; assembly: GCF_056713205.1. Lineage (NCBI taxonomy): Bacteria > Bacillati > Actinomycetota > Actinomycetes > Micrococcales > Microbacteriaceae > Mycetocola > Mycetocola sp. Y719. The sequence continues at coordinate 323,804 of NZ_JBWYGY010000001.1, forward strand.
CGGAAGCATCATCGCCTCGAGAAGTTGCCGCTCAGTGAACACCGAGCCGGCCACGACCGGTGCGGCCGAGCCGCCCTCGGCGATGACCTCCGAGTAGATGCGGGTGTCATCGCTCGTCAGGGTGAGCTCGGGTCCGTTCTCGCCGGCTTTCAGCGGCATCCTGTCGAGGACGACGAGGGCGGTCACCGTCTTGGTGATACTCGCCATCGGTGTGGGCTCCTGCACGCCATGGTCGCCGAGGACGCCGTCGATGCCGACGGCTCCGATCGCGCCGTTGCCGAATCCGGGCCAGGCCAGAGCGGTTGCCTGCTGGCTGATCGGGGCGGCGGGCGGGAGCTCGGCAGCGTTCGCCGGGATGGGGCGAAGCAGGGCGACCGAGGTGTAGCCGAGTACGAGAAGGACGATGGCGAGGATTCCGAAGACAGTCACACGTCGGCGTCGGTACACCCGCCTGCGGTCGGAAACGCGGGAGTCTGGCACCGGACAATCCTAACCGCGGCCGGGGGGCAGGCCGTGACGGCGCGGCGTCCAGGTCAGGCGCGGGTGCCAGCGGGCCGTGGTCGCACCGCCCAGAGGGCGACGGCACTGGCGGATGCCACGTTCAGTGAGTCGACTCCGTGGAGCATCGGGATCATCACGGTCGAGTCAGCGGCCTCGAGGGCCTGCCTCGAGAGGCCGTCCCCTTCCGCCCCGAGGGTCAGGGCGATCCGCTCCGGGGGCTCTGCGGCGAATTCGTCGAGTGAGACGGCGCGGTCGTCCAGGGCGAGGGCTGCGACATGGAAGCCGGCTGCGTCGAGGATCCTGCGCGCCTCAGGCCACTCCGGCATCCGGGTCCACGGCACCTGCAGGACGGTTCCCATGCTGACCCGGACGCTGCGTCGGTAGAGCGGGTCTGCGCATCGCGGCGTGATGAGCACGGCGTCGGCGCCGAGTCCCGCGACCGAACGGAAGATCGCGCCAACATTGGTGTGGTCGACGATGTCCTCGAGGATGACGACACGCGTCGCCCCGGCGATCAGCCGTTCCATCGACGGGAGTTCGGGCCGGTGCATGGCCGCGAGGGCGCCGCGGTGCATGTGATACCCGGTGAGGGATTCGAGGACGTCGGAGGATCCGACGTAGACCGGCAGGTCCGGGAACTGTTCGACGAGGGGCGCGACGTCGTCCAGCCATTGCTCCTGCAGGAGCAGCGAGCGGGGTACGTGCCCTGCGGCGATCGCCCGGGCGATCACCTTGTGAGACTCGGCGATGTACAGGCCACCTGCCGGTTCGGTGACCCGGCGGAGGGCGACGTCCGTGAGTCGCGCGTAGTCGGTGAGGCCATCGATGCTGAGGTCGGTGATGGGGACGATCTGCACGGGATTCCTTCGTCTGGGGTGGCGTAGTCTCTGAGGGAAGACCCGGCGACGGGCTGTGGCGAAACAATTCCGACATGTGGGTTGTTTACCATCGTGACAGTCGCGGGTTTCGGAGGCTACATGACCATGATCACCGGATCGACGCCTGAGGTGGACGAACGCGGGCTCGATGCAGCCTACGCGGTCCTCTCCGGTGGCACGTTCGCCGTGCTCACCGGCGCAGGGGTGAGCACCGACTCGGGGATCCCCGACTACCGGGGTGCAGGCGCCCCGAAGCGGACACCGATGACGGTGTCTCAGTTCCTCCTCAACGACGCGTCACGCAAACGCTACTGGGCAGGAAGCCACCTCGGCTGGGCCATGTTCGACGCCGCCAGGCCCAACGCCGGCCACCGGATGCTGGCGACGCTGGAGGGTGCCGGCCTCGTCAACGGTGTCGTCACCCAGAACGTCGACGGGCTGCACGTGCGCGCCGGGTCGCGCCGCGTGGTTGACCTGCACGGCTCGATGGATCGTGTCCACTGCCTGGACTGTGGCCAGACCTTCGCCCGGTCGAGCATCGCATCACGGATCGACCGCGAGAACCCGTGGCTGTCGAAGCCGGATGCGGTGACCCTGAACCCCGACGGAGACGCCGAGATCAGTCAGGTCGACGACTTCATCGCGCCGGTGTGCTCCGTCTGCGGAGGTCCGCTCAAGCCGGACGTCGTGTTCTTCGGCGAGTTCGTTCCCTCTGACAAGTTCTCCGAGGCCAGGGACCTGGTTGCGACAGCGGACGCCCTCGTCATCGCCGGGTCGTCCCTCGTCGTCAACTCGGGCATCCGTCTTCTCGAGCACGCCAGGCGCAACAAGCTGCCGATCGTGATCATCAACCGGGGTGAGACCAAGGGCGATTCGCGGGCGACCGTGAAACTGGACGCAGGGGCGTCAGAGACCCTCGCCGCCCTTGCGGAGCGTCTGCTCGGCTGAGCCCGTCACAACCGGGCGAGAATGTCCGCCTCGATCTCGGGTGCCAGCCCGACGACCGGCCGGTCTGCCCGCTGAGGCGCCACTCCCCCGATGCTGCTGAGCCAGGACCAGGTGTCCGAGACGGTGTCGGTGATCGGCCGGCAGAGGAGTCCGGCGGCGATCGCCTTCGAGACATCCGCTCCGTGCATCGTGTCGTGAGCGTCGCCGGGCGGCAGCCACGCGGGAAGGTCCATCCACGGCTCAGCACCCGCTGCGGCCAGGACAGTCGGGTCGGCCCAGCGCAACGTGGCAGATGACCCGGTCGCGTCGATGCAGGCCTGGAGCAGATCGCCCATCGTGGCGAAACCGACGGGGCTGACGACGTTGAACGGTCCGCCGAGGCCGCGTTCGGCGGCGGAGAGCCCCCACGCGGCGAGGTCCCGGGCGTCGATGAACTGGATCCCTGCCCCGGGCTCGCCCGGAGCGACGACGTCTCCGCCGCGGGCGATCCGGCCCAGCCACCATGGCAGTCGGCCGATGTCCTCGTGCGGTCCGAGGATCAGGCCGGCACGCGCGAGCAGTGCCCGGTCGCCGAATGCCTCGATGACGGCGGCTTCCGCCCCTGCCTTGGCCCTTGCGTAGTCGTCGAACCCGGTGTCAGACGATGTCGACTCGACGACGGGAGCCCGCTCGTCGGATCCGGCCGGCGTCGGGTAGCTGTACACGGACCGGCTGGAGATGTAGAGGTAGGTGTCGGCGCGGGCGGCGAGAAACGCGGCCGAGTCCCTGACGGCCACCGGCGCCCACGACCAGGTGTCCGCCACGACATCCCAGCGGCGGTCGCCGATGGCGGTCAGTCCCGCCTGTGTCGTGCGATCGCCGGTCAGCGCCGTCACTCCGTCGACGGGCTCGCGGGTGCCCCGGTTCAGGGTGGTCACGTTCCAGCCCCGTGCCAGGCCCTCGTCCACGAGCGCGCGCCCCACGAAACCACTGCCACCGAGAATGAGAAGGTCCATGCGTCCCATCACAGCGGATGCCGTCGTCGCGTGTACAGCGACTTCTCCGGGAGCTTAATCCGCGCGCGGGGATCCCGTTCGGGCGCGCCGGTCGGCGGTCGCCCGCCAGACCTGCCCGATCACGTCGTCGAGTTGCGCGACCGACTCCCGCCAGCTGTCCGGGGCGACGCTGGAGGCATCCTCGGTGTGCAGGGTGACGACGGGCTGGTCCGCGACGCTGTCGCTGAGGAGATTCCGCTGCTGGGCACGCGAGACCCCGACGATCACGTCGGCCGAGCGCATCATCCAGCCCCGGGTGAACCGGAACCGCCACGGCCACCTCGTCACCCGTTTCAGGAGACCTGAACCCTCAGGCAGGTGAGGGATGCCTCCGCCCGCGATGAGACCGAACCGGCGCCCGAGGCCGGCCCAGCCGGGTGCTGGCGTGAAGACGACGTCGGCGCCGATGGAGTTGAGCCGCCGGCCGGTGAGCAGTTCTGCCGGGCTGTACGGCGATGGCAGGAGCTCCCACGGAAGTGCAGGGAGCAGGTCGAGCGCCGTCGACGGGCCGACGAGAAGAACGAATGAGTGTCGTTCGGCGAGGGCGTGGACGATCCCCTGCGTCATCCGGCTGAGCTGGTCCTCAGGGTCGTTCGTCACCCACCGGCAGTCGACGAGGAGCTTCATCCTGTCGGCTCCTCGGCGAGGAAGTCGCGGATCAGCCCTGCAGCCTGCTCGGGAACCTCGTAGTGGATGAGATGCCCGACGCCCGGAAGGATCTCGAGCGTGGCATCCGGAAAACGTCGCACCAGTCTGTGCTGCGCTTCGACCGGTGTGATGTCGTCCTGGTCGGCGGCGATGAGCAGGGTGTGGTCGATGATGTCAGCGGCGAATTCACTGACGTCGTTCCCGACGGACGCTCTGAAGGCCTCGAGTACGACAGCCCTGTTGTCGAACGCGCTGAAGTAGAGGTCGTGCTGGTTGTGGATCCAGCGGCGCAGGTCCTTGTCCTTCGTCTTCGCCATGGTCACGCTCATCACCCGCACGATGGCACGATTGCGCAGCAGCGCGAAACCGAGCGGTTCGGGCAGCCAGGCGCCCATCCGGTAGTAGAAGACCGCGAGCCTGGTGAGGATGCCGCGAGGGCCGGCGAGGGCGGGCGCGGCGATCGGATTGACGAGGATCACCCGGGGCGCGCGCAGCGGTGTCGTCGCGAGGGCGGCCGACACGACGATCGAGCCGAACGAGTGACCCAGGATCACCGGAGGTTTCGGGAGGTCGACGGCCTCGACGAACTGGTTCAGCCATCCGGCGTACCCGTCGATGTCGTGTGTGACGCCGAGCGGTTCGGATTCGCCGAAGCCGGGAAGGTCGGGGCTGAGGATGTGGAAACCGTCGAGGTGGGCCACGACCGGTTCGAGTCCATGATGGTCGCCGCGAAATCCGTGCACCATGACGACCGTCGGGCCGTCGGATTGGGTGCCGTATTCCCAGTAGCTCGTGAGGCTTCCACCGGTGCGGACGGACCGTCGGGTGACGTGGATGCGATCGAGTCGCGAGGAGTATGGAGAACGGGGTGTCATGGGGAATTCCAGTTTAGGCTTTTCGCTCACCCGAACCGAACGATGCTCCCCATAGACTCGGAGCCACATCGCGAGGACCCACACCTCGCGCCCCCGAGACGGAATCGGAATCTCGTGACTTTCACCGCGCCCATCCAACTCCCAGGCCTCGCCCGAGACCCCCTGTGGTATCGGAGAGCGATCTTCTATGAGGTCATGGTCCGGTCGTATGTGGACAGCAACGGCGACGGCGCCGGAGACCTGCAGGGTCTGACGTCCAGGCTCGACTACCTCCAGTGGCTCGGCGTCGACGCTCTATGGCTGCCCCCGTTCTTCACGTCACCGCTGCGTGACGGTGGCTACGACGTCGCCGACTACCGGTCGATCCTCCCCGAGTTCGGGACGATCGACGAGTTCAAGGACCTCGTGACGAAGGCGCACGAGCGGAACATGCGCATCATCATCGACCTTCCGATCAACCACACCTCCGACCAGCACGAGTGGTTCCAGGAATCGCGGGAGAACCCGGACGGCCCGTACGGCGACTTCTACGTGTGGAGCGACACCGACGAGAGGTGGCCGGACATCCGGATCATCTTCACCGACACGGAGGATTCCAACTGGGCGTTCGACCCGGTTCGGCGCCAGTTCTTCTTCCACCGGTTCTTCTCGCACCAGCCCGACCTCAACTTCGAGAACCCGGCCGTCCACGACGCCATGTTCGACATCATCCGGTTCTGGCTCGACATGGGTGTCGACGGTTTCCGGCTGGATGCGATCCCCTACCTCTACGAGTCGGACGAGGGCAACGGTGAGGGCGAGCCGAAGACGCACGCCTACATCAAGAAACTCCGTGCCATGGTCGACCTCGAGTATCCGGGCCGGGTGATGATCGCCGAGGCGAACCAGTGGCCGAGGGAGGTCGCGGCCTTTTTCGGGACCGACGAGGAACCGGAGTGTCACATGGCGTTCGATTTCCCGGTGATGCCCAGGATCTTCTACTCCCTCCGCTCGCAGCAGGCCGAGGAACTCGTCCGGGTGCTGTCCGAGACCACCGACGTGCCCGAATGGGCCGGCTGGGCCGTGTTCCTCCGCAACCATGACGAGCTCACGCTCGAGATGGTCAGCGAGGAGTACCGCCAGGCCATGTACGGCTGGTACGCCTACGACCCTCGGATGCGCGCCAATATCGGCATCCGCCGCCGTCTCGCTCCCCTGCTCGACAACTCGAGGGCCGAGCTGGAACTCGCCCACGCGTTGCTGTTCTCCCTCCCGGGCAGCCCGTTCATCTATTACGGCGACGAGATCGGGATGGGTGACAACATCTGGCTGGCCGACCGTGATGCCTCCAGGACGCCGATGCAGTGGACCCCAGACCGGAACGCCGGCTTCTCGTCGGCCGACCCGGGCAAGCTCTACCTGCCCGTCATCCAGTCCCTCGTCTACAACTACACGCTCGTCAACGTCGAATCGCAACTGGCGCAGTCCAGGTCGCTCCTGCACTGGGTGCGCAACGTCATCCACGTGCGCAAGGGGCACCCGGCATTCGGGCTCGGCAGCGTCGAGGTCCTGACGAGCGACCACGAGTCCGTGCTCAGTTTCATCAGGAGTTACAAGGGCACCGGCGGCCACGTGGGCGGGCACATCGGAGACGAGAAGGAAGACATCCTCTGCGTCTTCAGCTTCTCGCATCACCCGATCGCGACGACGATCGTAGCTCCTGACCTGGCGGGATGCCGCCTGTTCGACCTGTTCGGCGGTGGGGAATTCCCGCCGTTCGATGAAAACGGAAAGGTGACCCTCACCATCGCTACACAGAGTTTTTACTGGCTGCACGTCGCCCATCCGGACGACTCACCGTTCTCGCAGCGGCGTCACTCGTGAGCGAGGACGTGTCGGTGGTCCGCCCTAACGTGGGCTCCGTGCAGATAACAGCCGTAACTCCGTGGTCAGAGTCCCTCGCCGTCTTCGACCTCGAGACGACGGGAATCGACGTCATCACGAGCCGGATCGTCAGCGCGAATGTGAGCCTGCTCGATGCCGGCGGAGACGTCGTCCGACGGAGCGACTGGCTCGCAGATCCGGGCATCGCGATTCCGGAGCAGGCGACAGCCGTGCACGGCATCACCACTGAGCGTGCCAGAGCCGAGGGACGGCCTGCCCCGCTCGTCGTCGCCGAGATCGTCGCCGAGCTGCGCACCTACTTCGACGCAGGCATCCCGGTCGTCATCTACAACGCGCCGTACGACCTATCGCTCCTCTTCCACGAGTCCCTCAGGCACCATGTCTCGCCGCTCGTCGAACCGACCCCGGTCATCGACCCGCTGGTCATCGACAAGGCCGTCGACCGCTACCGCAAGGGCAAACGGACGCTCGAAGCCGCAGCGCTCCACTACGGGGTGGACCTCACCGATGCGCACGACGCAGGTGCGGATGCGATCGCGGCCGGTCGTGTCGCCCAGGCGATCGCGCGGGCCCATTCGCGTGCCCTCGCTGTCGATGCCATCGAGTTGCACCGCCTGCAGCAGGGCTGGTGCCAGGACCAGGCCGACAGCTTCCAGGACTACATGCGGCGCACGCGCGACGCCACCTTCGTGGCGTCGACCGGGTGGCCGGTGCGCTGAACGCTCCACGCCCCGTCAGCGCCCTACTCACCTGTTCCGGACCTACTCACCCGGCGTACCTGGTGAGTAGGTCCGGAACGCGTGACAACGTGCGCTGACCCGCCCGCAACGACAAAGACCCGCAACCGAAAGGCTGCGGGTCTTTGTTGAGGTTCGGGGTTTAGGCGCCGAAGCCCTTGAAGCGCTGGTTGAACTTCTCGACACGGCCGGCCGAGTCCATGATGCGCTGCTTGCCCGTGTAGAACGGGTGCGACTCCGAGGAGATCTCAACGTCGATGACGGGGTAGACGGTGCCGTCTTCCCACTCCATGGTCTTCGAGCTGGTCACCGTGGAGCGCGTGAGGAACGTAGCGCCCGAAGCGAGGTCGCGGAAAACAACCGCGTTGTATTCGGGGTGGATGTCAGTCTTCATGAGGACTTCCTTGTGAGTCGTGGGGTGTGTTTCAGTCTCGCCTGCACGGACGGTGCGGTAAGAAAGCGTGCGGCCCATCGGGGCCAGCTACCTACTTTATCAGATGACAGCGGTTATTCGGCACGCGCGCTGTAGCGGCCGTCGCGCTCGGTGAGTTCGATCGGAAGACCGAAGGTCGCGGTCAGCGTGTCGCTGGTCAGGGCCTCGGTGATGGGGCCCGCTGCAACGACCTTGCCGTCTGCGAGAAGGAGCGCATGGGTGAAGCCTGCGGGGATCTCCTCGACGTGGTGGGTGACCATGACGATCGCGGGCGACTCCTCCGAGCGGGCGTAGCCGCTGAGCAGAGTGACGAGTTCTTCCCTTGCGCCGAGGTCGAGGCTGGCTGCAGGCTCATCGAGCAGGAGCAGTTCGGGGTCGGTCATCACGGCCCTGGCGATCTGTACCCGCTTCTGCTCCCCGTCGCTCAGCGTTCCGAAGCGGCGTTCGGCGAGGTCCTCGAGGTGCCATTCGGCGAGGACACGGCGGGCGCGCTTCTCGTCGATGTCTTCGTAATCCTCGTTCCACCTGCCGGTGACCGAGTACGCGGCCGTCATGACCACGTTGAGCACCGTCTCCTCGAACGGCACACGGCGCGCCATCGCGGTCGACGCGATACCGATCCGCGGACGGAGCTCGAAGACATCGACTTTTCCGAGTTCTGTGTCGAGGATCCCGACCGAACCGCTGGTCGGATGCATGAGGGTCGACGACAGCTGGAGGATCGTGGTCTTCCCGGCCCCGTTCGGACCAAGCACCACCCACCGCTGGTCGTCTTCGACCGTCCACGACACGGAATCCACGATCGCACGGCCATTGCGCACGACCGATACGTCACTCAACTGCAAAACGCTCGACATGGTTCTAGCCTATCCGTCCGAGTCGGCCGGCCGTGTCGTGCCTCGCCCGTCAGCGGGCGAGAACGGACCGGTACAGGTCGATGGTTTCGCGACCGATCCTCGACCAGCTGAACTCGCGTTCGGCGCGGTCCCTGCCCGCGGCTCCCATCGCCCTGGCGGCATCCGGATCGGAGACCACCTCGGTGAGTGCTGCGGCCAGGTCGGCGACGAAACGGTCGGGGTCGACAGGTGTTCCCGTGCCGTCCGTGACCTGCTCGATCGGCACGAGCCGGCCGGTGACACCGTCATCGACGACCTCGGGGATGCCGCCGGTCGCGGTCCCGACGACGGCAGCGCCACAGGCCATCGCCTCGAGGTTGACGATGCCCAGCGGCTCGTAGACGGACGGGCAGACGAACGTCGTCGCCGCGGTGAGGACAGCACAGAGTTCGTGGCGTGGCAGCAGCCTGTCGATCCAGACGACACCCGAGCGTTCCTTCTGGAGCTCACGGACACCGGCTTCGACCTCCGCCATGATCTCGGGCGTGTCAGGTGCGCCGGCACACAGGACGAGCTGCACGTCCTTCGGCAGCAGCGAGGCTGCACGCAGGAGGTACGGCAAGCCCTTCTGCCTCGTGATCCTGCCGACGAAGACCACGCTCGGGCGGTCGGGATCGATGCCGAGGGTACGCAGGAGGTCGTCGTCCTGCACCGGCTGCCAGGCGGAGAGGTCGATCCCGTTGTAGATGGTGTGCACGCGCGACTCGTCGAGTGCCGGATAGCTGCGGAGGATGTCACGCCGCATGCCGTTGCTCACGGCGATCACGGCATCGGCGGCTTCGAACGCCGTCTTCTCGATCCAGCTGGAGACGCGGTACCCGCCACCGAGCTGTTCGGCCTTCCACGGGCGCAGCGGCTCGAGGCTGTGGGCGGAGACGATGTGCGGGATGCCGTGAAGCAGCTTCGCGAGGTGGCCTGCGCCGTTCGCGTACCAGGTGTGCGAGTGCACGAGGTCGGCACCTTCGGCGTCCTGTGCCATCAGCAAATCGGTGCCGAGCGTCGTCAACGCTCCGTTCGCGCGGGCGAGTTCCTCGGGGACCCGATACGCGTACGTGTCCGCCTCGCCACGATCGGCGCCGAAGCAGCGAACGGTGACGTCGATCTCCCCCCGCATCGCCGACACGAGTTCCGCGACGTGCACGCCGGCTCCGCCGTAAATCTCTGGTGGGTATTCCCGGGTAAGAAGATCAACTCGCATGACACGAACGCTAGTACAGGTATGGGGTTGCCCCTAGTGTTGTGGCATGGTCGCATCGAAGAAGATCTTTGGCATTGTCCTCGCCGGCGGGGAAGGAAAACGACTCATGCCGTTGACGGCGGACCGGGCAAAACCCGCGGTTCCGTTCGCCGGGCAGTACCGGCTCATCGACTTCGCGTTGTCCAACCTGATCAACTCGGGTCTGACCCAGATCGTCGTGCTGACGCAGTACAAGTCGCACAGCCTCGACCGCCACGTGTCCCAGACCTGGCGCCTGTCCGGACTGCTGAACTCGTATATCGCCTCCGTGCCGGCACAACAGCGGCTCGGGAAACGCTGGTTCTCCGGTTCCGCTGACGCGATCCTTCAGAGCCTCAACCTGATCCGCGACGAGAAGCCCGACATCGTCGTCGTCGTCGGCGCTGACCACGTCTACCGGATGGACTTCCGCGAGATGCTCCAGGCCCACATCGACTCCGGCCGCGGCGCAACGGTCGCAGCGATCCGGCAGCCGATCGAGCTGAGCGACCAGTTCGGCGTCATCGAACTCGACAAGGATGATCCGACGAAGATCGCCGAGTTCCTCGAGAAGCCGATCAACGCGGTCGGCCTCGCCGACGCCCCCCACGAGGTCCTCGCTTCGATGGGAAATTACATCTTCAACACGGATGCCCTCATCGACGCAGTCACCCGCGACGGCGAGCTGACGGATTCCAACCACGACATGGGCGGCGACATCGTTCCCGACTTCGTTCGCAGGGGCGACGCCGGCGTCTACGACCTCAAACGCAACGACGTCCCCGGCTCGACGGATCGTGACCGCTACTACTGGCGCGACGTCGGAACGATCGACTCGTTCTTCGACGCGCACCAGGACCTCATCTCCACCCTGCCGATCTTCAACCTGTACAACAGCGAATGGCCGATCTTCAGCCAGCAGCTCAACTCTCCCCCTGCGAAGTTCGTCCGTGACGCCAAGGGGAACCTCGGTACGACGATCGACTCGATCGTTTCGCTCGGTTCGCTGATCTCCGGAGCGCACATCGAACGCAGCGTCCTCGGCGCCTGGTCGAAGATCGAGTCGGGCGCCCAGGTCGTCGACTCGGTGCTTTTCGACCGGGTGGTCGTCGGACCGGATGCCACAGTGAGGCGCGCGATCCTCGACAAGGACGTCGTCGTCGAAGACGGTGCCTCGATCGGCGTCGACCACGACCGTGACAGGGCCCGCGGGTTCACCGTCACCGACTCCGGCCTGACCGTCGTCGGCAAGGGAGTCCGCGTTCCCCGATGAGCTCCACGCATTCGCCGGCGCCCGATGGGCCGGCCCGGTTCCTCGTCGTGCTCGACGCGGATTCCACCCTCATCGAGAACGAAGTCATCGAACTGCTGGCCGAAGAGGCCGGCTCCCTCGCACTCGTCGCAGACGTGACCGAACGCGCGATGCGGGGCCAGCTGGACTTCGCCGAGAGCCTCCGGGAACGCGTGGCCACCCTCGCCGGGCTTTCGGAGACGGTCTTCGCGACCGTGTCCGGCCGGATCCGGCCCACCAGGGGCGTCCATGAGCTCATCGCAGGCGTTCAGGCTGCCGGTGGACGGATCGGCGTCGTGTCCGGCGGCTTCCACGAGCTCCTCGACCCGCTCGGCGCCGAACTCGGCCTCGACTCCTGGCGTGCCAACCGCCTCGACGTGTCGGACGGCCGCCTGACCGGCTCCGTGAGCGGCCCGATCATCGACGCCCAGGCGAAGGCATCCGCCCTGCTGGAATGGGCGGCGGATGCCGGAATCCCGGCGGAGCGGACCGTCGCGGTCGGCGACGGAGCCAACGACCTCCTCATGATGGAGGCCGCTGGACTCAGTGTCGCGTTCAACGCCAAGCCGGCCGTTCGCGAGCGGGCAGACGTGGCCTGCGACCGCGTCGACCTCTCGGACATCCTGCCGCTGCTCGGCCTCAGGGGCTGACTCAGGCGGACACGGCCTGACTCAGCTGCACCGAGAGCCAGCCGGCGTCAGTGCCCCATGCCGAGGCCGCCGTCGACGGGGATCACGGCGCCGGAGATGTACCCGGCATCGTCGCCTGCGAGCCACGTGACGGCCTTCGCCACCTCAGCAGGCGTCGCGAACCGGCCGGCAGGGATGCTCTTCTTGTATTCGGCCTGCGTCGCCTCCGGAAGCTCGGCGGTCATGTCGGTCTCGATGAACCCGGGCGCGACGACGTTGGCGGTGATCCCCCTGGCTCCGAGTTCGCGCGTGATCGACCTGGCCATGCCCACGAGGCCTGCCTTCGACGCGGCGTAGTTGACCTGACCGGGGCCACCGTAGAGTCCGACGACACTGGAGATGAGGATGACGCGGCCGAATCGGGCCTTGAGCATTCCCTTCGAGGCCCGTTTCACCACGCGGAACGAGCCGCCCAGGTTGGTGTTCACGACGCTGTCGAAGTCGTCCTCGCTCATCCGCATGAGGAGCATGTCCTTCGTGATGCCCGCGTTGGCGACGACGACCTCGACCGGACCGAGCTTCTGCTCGATCTCGGTGAACGCGGCGTCGATGGATGCTGCATCCGTCACGTCTGCCCTGACGGTGAGCGTTCCGGCAGGGCCCTCCCCTGAGCGCGCGGTGACGGCCACCCTGTGCCCGAGCGAGACGAACTCCTCAGCGATGGCGAAGCCGATCCCCCGGTTTCCTCCTGTGACGAGTACGGTGCGCGGGGTGATCTCAGAGTGGGGCATGTCGGCCTTCCGGTGTGGGGGGAATTCCCAGCAGGCAGCAGCGCTGAACACGCTGGGCGACCCGGCCGGGGGGACGAAACAAGCGTAGTCTTGACGTGAATGAAACAGCCATCCATTACCTCACTGCCGCAGTCGCCTGACGCCGAGCGACGGGCGCGAATGCTCAAGTACTCGATTGCCATGAGCATCCGTCTGGCGTGCCTGATCGCGATGCTCTTCGCCCAGGGCTGGTGGCTGTTCGTCTTCGCAGCAGGTGCCATCTGCCTGCCGTACATCGCGGTCGTTCTCGCCAATGTCGGCGCCCCGCGTGCGGACATGACCGTGCAGCGCCCAGGTGGCGTCGTCGTGATCCCTGAGCGGCCCGTTTCGCGTGAGGATTCAGAGGGCGAACCGGACCAGCGAGCCTCATGATCGGACTCTTCCAGGATCCGGAGCAGCTCACCTGTTCACGGGCCGGCTGCACAGCTGCGGCCGGATGGCGTATCGAGTGGCGCAACCCGAAGATCCACACCGAGGACCGCGTCAAGGTGTGGCTGGCCTGCGACGACCACAGGGACTACCTCGGTGAGTTCCTCGCCGCGCGGGAGTTCCCCGTCCGCACCGTTGCGCTGAGTCCGGGGGCGGCCGAATGAAGAACTGGAGATTCGCGTTCAGCCGTCGCTGGTTCGGTTACCTTGCGGTCGCGGTCGTCTTCGCCGTCGTGTGTGTGCTTCTCTCGAACTGGCAGCTTTCCCGGCTCGAAGAGAAACGCGTCGAGAACTCCCGGGTGATCGAGAACTACGACTCCTCCCCCGTCCCCCTCGCCGAGGTGCTCCCTGACAGGGAGAGCTGGAGCGACGGCGACACCTGGACGCCCGTGCTGATGACCGGCAGTTACCTCGAGGACGAACAGGTCCTCGTGCGGAACCGGCCGCGCAACGGTCAGCCGGGATTCGAGGTCCTCACGCCGCTGAAGCTCACCGACGGCTCCGTGTTCGTCGTCGACCGCGGCTGGCTGCCGACGGGTAACGCCCAGGACCTGCCCGATGTCATCCCGTCCCCTCCGACCGGTGAGGTGACCGTGACGGCGCGCCTGAAGCCCGGCGAACCCGCCCTGCAGGGACGCAGCGCCGCCGACGGACAGATCGCCACCGTCGAGCTCGCCCAGTTCGCCGACCGGATCGACGCCCCTGTCTACACCGAGGCGTACGGGCTGCTGGACTCAGAGGATCCGGCCCCGGCCGACGCGAGGCCGGTCGCCGCGTTCAAGCCGGAACTGGACGAGGGCTCCCACCTGTCCTACGCCTTCCAGTGGCTGGTCTTCGGGCTTCTCGGCTTCGCGTTCCTCGCCTACGCGGTCCGCGAAGAGTACAGGCACCTCAACGCGGATGACCCCGCCGAACAGGCGAGGGCGGCAGAGCGGGAGCGAAAGCGTGCCGCCAGGCGGTCCGACTCGGATGTCGAGGACGACATCCTCGACGCGTCGGTCCGTTAGGCGAGCTCGATCAGTTCGAGGTAGTCCTTGTTCCAGTGGTCCTCGACGCCGTCGGGCAGGATGAGGACCCGCTCCGGGTTGAGAGCCTGAACGGCACCCTCGTCGTGGCTGACCAGGACGACAGCGCCTGTGAAATGCGCGAGGGCGTCGAGGATCTCTGCGCGGCTGGCGGGGTCGAGGTTGTTCGTGGGCTCATCGAGGAGCAGGACGTTGGCGCCCGAGACGACGATCATGGCGAGGGCCAGCCGCGTCTTCTCCCCGCCGGACAGGACGCCTGCCGGCTTGTGGGAGTCGTCTCCGGTGAACAGGAACGATCCGAGGACCTTCCTGGCCTCCGTCTCGGTGATGTTCGGCGAACTCGACACCATGTTCTCGAGGACACTGCGCTTCACGTCGAGGGTCTCGTGCTCCTGTGCGAAGTAGCCGATCCGGAGGCCGTGGCCGGGTTCGACCTGTCCGGTGTCCGGCTTGTCGACGCCGGCGAGGATGCGGAGCAGGGTCGTCTTCCCGGCTCCGTTGAGCCCGAGGACGACGACCTTGGAACCGCGATCGATGGCGAGGTCGACAGCGGTGAAGATCTCGAGCGACCCGTAGCTCCGCGAGAGGTTCGACGCCATCAGCGGTGTCCGCCCACACGGTGCGGGGTCGGGGAAACGCAGCTTGGCGACCCGTTCGACGGCTCGCACATCGTCGAGGCCGGAGAGCATCTTCTCGGCACGCGCGACCATCTGGTGGGCCGAAGCGGCCTTCGAGGCCTTGGCGCCGAACTTCGCAGCCTGGAGCTGCAGTGACGTGGCCTTCTTCTCGACGTTGACGCGTTCCTTCTTGCGACGCTCCTCGTCGGCCTCACGCTGGCGCTGGTAGTTCTTCCAGTTCATGTTGTACACGTCGATGACCTGGCGGTTGCCGTCGAGGTAGAACACCTTGTTGACGGTTTCGCCGACGAGCTCGACATCGTGGGTGATGACGATGAATCCGCCGGTGTACGTCTTGAGGAACTCGCGGAGCCAGGTCACCGAGTCGGCGTCGAGGTGGTTCGTGGGCTCATCGAGGATCATCGTGCGTGCGTCCGAGAACAGGATCCTGGCCAGCTCGATCCGTCGGCGCTGACCGCCGGACAGGGTCTTCAGCTGCTGGTCGAGGATCCGGTCTGGCAGGTTCAGGTTGCTGGCGATCGACGCGGCCTCAGCCTCGGCGGCATAGCCACCGAGCATCTGGAAACGTTCCTCGAGGTTGCCGTACTTCTTCATGGCGGCTTCGCTCGTCGCGACATCCGTCGACGCCATGCCCATCGTGGCTTCCTGCATCCCGAGGACGAGGCTGCCGAGGCCGCGGGCGTTGAGGATGCGAGTCCTCGCGAGTTCGTCCGGGTCGCCCGAGCGGGGGTCCTGGGGCAGGTAGCCGAGTTCGCCTGACCGCTCGACCTTGCCTGCTGAGGGGAGCAGCTCACCGGCGAGAACCTTGGTCAGCGTCGTCTTGCCTGCGCCGTTGCGGCCGACGAGGCCGATCTTGTCGCCGTCGGTCACCCGGAAGTTGACCTCGTCCATGAGAACTCGTGCCCCGACGCGAATTTCGAGATCGTGCACACTCAGCAAAACAAAGTCCAATTCCTGGGGGCGCGCCAAAACGGCGCTCAAAACAACGGGGTCAACCTGACAGTCTACGTTGTCGGCGGCTGGGAGCCTGCCGGTGCGGCGTCAGGGCTGTGCCGGTGGGCCAGGAGGGATGCGTGCGATCCGCCTGATCGCTTCCTCGAGAAGTTCCGGTGAACAGGCGATGTTCATGCGGGCGCACCGTGCGCCCGGGTCACCGAAGCCCGGACCGGGGCTGAGGGCGACGCGCGCCTCACTGAGGATGCGAGCTGCCGGGTCGTCGCCCCAGCCCCTGCCGGTGAAATCGAGCCACGCGAGATAGCTCGACTCCGGGCGTCGCCAGGTCACCTCAGGCAGGTGTTCACGCAGCAGCCGGTCGAGGAGTTCGATGTTGGAGGCGAGAGCGGCGAGCACGCCGTCGAGCCAGTCCTGGCCATCCGTGTACGCGGCGGCGCTGGCGAGCATCCCGAACTGCCCCGTGCGCCAGGTCACCTCGAACGGCATCCCATCGAGCACGGCTGCCGGGCCTTCGCCGTCCGCAACCATGACGGCACACTTGAGCCCGGCGATGTTCCAGGCTTTGCTCGCAGAGTGGACCGCGAAGCCGTGGGAGCGGGCGGTGTCCGACACGCTGAGGTATGGCGTGAATGTCGCATCCGGCTGCGTGAGCGGAGCGTGGATCTCGTCGCTGATGACGGTGACGTCGTGGGCGGCGGCCAGATCGGCGAGGCGGGCGAGCTCGGTGCGGGAGTGCGGGTGGCCCAGCGGATTGTGCGGGTTGCACAGCACGAACGCCCTGGCGCCTGACACGAACGCGGACTCCAGGGCGGCGAAATCGAGGCGGTAGCCCTCACCGCTGTCGACGAGCGGGACGGTGAGGACGGATGCGCCCGCCTCGGTCACGAGGTCGAAGAACGGCGGATAGACCGGTGGCGTGATGATGACAGGGTCGCCCGGTTTCGTCACACGGCGGAGGATCTCGACGATGCCCATGCTCACGTCGGCCGTTGAGAGCAGCGTGGCCGAGAACAGGTCCCAGTCCCAGCGCCGCTTCGCGTAGCCGCTGAACGCCGCGGGCAGCGTGTTCCTCGACGCGACGTAGCCCGCGTCGCCACGGTCGATGGCCTCGTGGAGGGCGCGACGGATCGGCTCGGCCAGCGGGTAGTCCATCTCGGCGACGAACATCGGCAAGACGTCGTCCGGGTGTTCCGCCCACTTCTCGCTCGTGCGAGAACGGAGGACGTCGATCGGGTCGGCCTGGACGCTGGTCATCCTCCGACGATAGCGGCTGGGGCCGGCTCAGATGGAGAAGCCGAGTGCCCGCATCATGTCGCGACCGTCGTCGGTGATCTTCTCGGGACCCCACGGCGGCATCCAGACCCAGTTGATCCTGAACGCCTCGACGACGCCGTCGAGCGCCTGCGCCGTCTGCTCCTCGAGGACGTCGGTGAGCGGGCACCCGGCGGAGGTCAGGGTCATGTGGATGATGAGGGCGTCGTTCTCGTCATCCCATCCGAGGTCGTAGATGAGCCCGAGGTCGACGACGTTGATGCCGAGCTCGGGGTCCATGACGTCCTTGAGGGCTTCTTCGACTTCGTCGAAGCGCTGCGGGCTCAGTGTGGTCACCATGATCTGATTTTACGCCGTCGTCGCTTCGTCGGCGAGGAACCGGTCGTATCCCTCGTCCTCGAGACGGTCGGCCAGCTCAGGGCCGCCCTGCTCCGCGATGCGCCCGTCGACGAAGACGTGCACGAAGTCCGGCTTGATGTAGCGGAGGATGCGCGTGTAGTGGGTGATCAGCAGCACACCGAGGTGGGTGTTCTCCTTGGCCCGGTTCACGCCCTCGGAGACGATCTTCAGGGCGTCGACGTCGAGGCCGGAGTCGGTCTCGTCGAGGACAGCGAAGGTCGGCCTGAGCAGCTCGAGCTGGAGGATCTCGTGGCGCTTCTTCTCTCCACCGGAGAAGCCCTCGTTGACGTTGCGCTCGGCGAACGTCGAGTCCATCCGAAGGTTCTTCATGGAGCTCTTGACGTCCTTGATCCAGTGACGGATGGGGGGCGCTTCGCCGTCGATCGCGGTCTTCGCGGTGCGGAGGAAGTTCGTCACCGTGACGCCGGGGATCTCGACCGGGTACTGCATGGCGAGGAAGAGGCCGGCGCGAGCGCGCTCGTCCACGGTCATCGCGAGGACGTCCTGGCCGTCGAGGGTGATCGATCCAGAGTCGACCTTGTACTTCGGGTGACCGGCGATCGTGTACGCAAGGGTGGACTTGCCCGAACCGTTCGGGCCCATGATCGCGTGGGTCTCACCCTTGTTGATGGTGAGGTCGACGCCGCGCAGGATGGGCTTCTGTCCCTGGTCGGTCTCGACGCTGACGTGCAGGTCGCGGATTTCAAGTACAGCCATGAGCTAGATCTCTTTCGTTACGGTCGGGTCGATGTAGATGTCTCCGTCGGTCACTTCCACGTGGAAGACCGGGACGGGTTCGTATGCGGGCAGCGACAGCGGCTTGCCCGTGAGCAGGGAGAACTGGGAACCGTGCGCCCAGCATTCGAGGGTGTCGCCCTCGACGAAACCTTCGGCCAGGGAGATGTCCCCGTGCGTGCAGGTGTCGCCGATGGCGTGCACGTCGCCGCTGCCGTCGAGGACAAGGGCGATCGGAGTGCCGCCGACGACGACGCGTTTCGCCTCGTTCACCTTCAGGTCGCTGAGGGCGCAGACACGTTCCGCCACGGTCACCTGCCGTCCGTCGACAGGCTGGTTCCGTTCAATTCTTCCTCGATGGCGATCTCGAGGCGCTCCTGCAGTTCGGTGTCACCGATCTGCTGGACGATCTCGGTGAGGAACCCGCGCACGACGAGGCGGCGTGCCTCGTCCTCTCGGATGCCGCGAGCCTGCAGGTAGAACAGCTGCTCGTCGTCGAAACGGCCGGTGGCACTGGCGTGGCCGGCGCCGGCGATGTCGCCGGTCTCGATCTCGAGGTTGGGTACGGAGTCGGCCCGTGTGCCATCCGTGAGCACGAGGTTGCGGTTCTGCTCGTAGCTGTCCGTTCCCGTCGCGCTCTGGCGGATGAGGACGTCGCCGATCCACACGGTACGTGCCCCTTCGCCCTGCAGTGCACCCTTGTAGGTGACGCGGCTGCGGGTGTGCGGTGCGTCGTGGTCGACGTAGACCTGCTGCTCGAGGTGCTGGCCGGCGTCGGCGAAGTACAGTCCGAGCGCTTCGACCTCTCCCCCCTGCGCGTTGAGGTGCGTGGACGGGTTCACCCGGACGACGTTTCCGCCGAGGGTCACGACGACGTGCTTGATGCGAGCGTCCCGACCGACCGTTGTGAAGTGCGAGGCCAGGTGTACGGCGTCGTCGTCCCACTGCTGCACAGTGACGACGGTGAGGTTGGCACCGTCTCCGACGATGATCTCGACGTTCTCGGTCAGGCGCGCCTGTCCGGTGTTTGCGAGGATGACAAGGCCGGTGCTGAACGCCTTCGCTTCGATGAGAACGTGCGCGGCGCGGGCACCACGACCGAGTCCGGAGCGCGCGACGCGCACCGTCTTCGACTCTTCACCTGAGACGGTGATCGCGAGGGCACGCTCGAACCGGCTCCACGCGTTGGCCGACGCGCGCTCCTCGGGTGTTCCGGCGCTGCCGATCCGCTTGTCGCCGCGGTCGACCCAGGAGACGTCGACTCCGTCGACGGCCGTGGCGGCGAACTCATACTCGCCGCCGTCGAGCGGACCGTCGATGAGATCGGCCACACGGTCGATCGGCGTGAGCTTCCAAACCGCTTCACGACCGGTGACTGCCGGGAAATCTTCGACTGCCGTCGATGCGAAGCGTTCGGAACGGGTCTGGATCGGGACGAGTCCCCATCCACCGTCGGTGTGCTTTTTGTAGCCCAGTTGCCCGGTGTTCTCGAGCTTCGTGGTGGTTGCTTCCGGCGGGGAGATCGTCATTTAGCCGACCGATCCTTCCATGCCCATTTCGATGAGCTTGTTGAGTTCGAGTGCGTATTCCATCGGGAGTTCCCTGGCGATGGGCTCGATGAATCCGCGGACGATCATCGCCATGGCCTCGTCCTCAGGCATGCCCCGGCTCATCAGGTAGAAGAGCTGCTCTTCGCTGACCTTGGAGACGGTGGCCTCGTGCCCGAGCTGGACGTCATCCACACGGATGTCGATGGCGGGGTAGGTGTCACTCCTCGAGATGGTGTCGACGAGCAGGGCGTCGCATCGCACGGTGTTCGCCGAGTGGTGCGCGTTGGCATCCACCCGCACCTCACCGCGGTAGCCGGCGCGGCCGCCTCCACGCGCGATCGACTTGGAGACGATCGACGACTGCGTGTACGGGGCCATGTGGATCATCTTCGCGCCGGCGTCCTGGTGCTGTCCCGGACCGGCGAAAGCGACGGAGAGGGTCTCGCCCTTGGCGTGCTCTCCCATGAGGAAGATCGACGGGTACTTCATGGTGACCTTGGAACCGATGTTGCCGTCGATCCACTCCATGGTCGCGCCCTCTGCGGCCGTGGCGCGCTTGGTGACGAGGTTGTACACGTTGTTCGACCAGTTCTGGATCGTCGTGTAGCGGACGCGGGCGTTCTTCTTCACGATGATCTCGACCACGGCGGAGTGCAGTGAGTCCGACTTGTAGATCGGAGCGGTGCAGCCCTCGATGTAGTGGACGTAGCTGCCTTCGTCGGCGATGATCAGGGTGCGCTCGAACTGGCCCATGTTCTCGGTGTTGATCCGGAAGTAGGCCTGGAGCGGGATCTCGACGTGCACGCCGGGCGGCACGTAGACGAAGGAGCCTCCTGACCAGACGGCCGTGTTCAGCGCGGCGAACTTGTTGTCGCCTGCGGGGATGACGGTGCCGAAGTACTCCTCAAAGAACTCCGGGTGCTCCTTGAGCGCGGTGTCCGTGTCCATGAAGATGACGCCCTGGCGGGCGAGGTCCTCGTTGATCTGGTGGTAGACGACCTCAGACTCGTACTGGGCTGCGACGCCGGAGACGAGGCGCTGGCGTTCTGCTTCGGGGATCCCCAGCTTCTCGTACGTGTTCTTGATGTCGTCGGGGAGGTCGTCCCAGGTCTGCGCCTGCTTCTCGGTGGAGCGGACGAAATACTTGATGTTGTCGAAGTCGATCTCGGAGAGGTCTGCTCCCCAGGCCGGCATCGGCTTGCGCTCGAACAGGGCGAGGCCCTTGAGGCGCCGTTGCAGCATCCAGTCGGGTTCCGACTTGAGGTTGGAGATGTCGGTGACGACCTCGGGCGAGACACCACGACGGGCGGACGCGCCAGCGGCGTCAGAGTCTGCCCATCCGAATTCGTACTGCCCAAGGCTTGCGAGTTCGGGGCGGTCAATCAGAACATCTGACATGTCAACCTCTTTCCTTCTCAGCTGCGTAACAGGATTTCTGCGCGTCGCATTCCCGCGCACGCCCCAGCAACGATGATTGCTCAGGAATGTGCAGGCGGCTGATTTGCGTATCTACAATTGTTCAAGGACGGGGGCCGCGCTGCTCCCGCGCCGTTCGCTGGCGAGTGCCAGAACTGATTGCTTGAACCTCATGATTCTACAGGTTGTGCAGACAAATAGCAGCAGGGCAGTGACCAGTCACAGCAACAACACAAGTGAGGAACGTTCGAGAGTGAACAAGATCGGCACGTCGGCCAGACGCTTCTGGAACTGGCTTCCCACCCACGTCGACCGCCGCGTCCGCGTGGTGGCGTGGTTGAACCTGGTCGCCCAGACGGTTCTCGTCGGAACCGGAGGCGCTGTGCGGTTGACGGGATCCGGCCTCGGCTGTCCGACCTGGCCGAGGTGCACCGCAGAATCCTTCGTCAGCACGCCGGAGATGGGAATCCACGGCGTCATCGAATTCGGCAACCGGACGCTCTTCTTCGTGCTGCAGGTGATCGCGATCTTCGCTCTCCTGTTCGTGCTCAAGTACCGCGCCGAGCGCAGAGACCTCTTCGTTCTCACCCTCATCCCCGCGTGCAGCGTCCTGCTCCAGGCGGTAGTCGGTGGCATCACGGTGCTCAGCGGTCTCAACCCCTACGTCGTCGGATTCCACTTCGTTCTCAGTGTCGCCCTCGTGGTCCTGGCCGCCGTTCTGGTGTTCCGCGTCTACAACGGGAACGGACCGCGCACGAGGATCGCGCCGGTCTGGCTCGTGGTGACCACCCACGTGGCCTCATTCTTCGTCGCTGTGACCATCATCGTCGGGATCCTCACCACGGGGTCAGGGCCGCACGCCGGTGACAAGGGCGCGGCGCGCAACGGACTCGACCCTGAGGTCCTGCAGCACGTGCACTCCTGGCCGGCGTACATCACCCTCGCCCTCACGATCGTGATCGTCGCAGCCGCTTGGCTCGTCCCCGTGCCTCGCCTCCGGCTGCCGTCCTTCGTGCTGCTCGCGGTCGAAGGGGTCCAGATCGTCGTCGGTGTCGCGCAGGCGCGGATGGGCCTCCCCGAGATCCTCGTCGGCCTGCACATGGTGCTTGCCTGCGTCCTCGCAGCAGCGATGACCGTGACGGTGCTGAACCTCAAGGCCTCTTCCCCCGTCGCGGCCGAGCAGAAGCCGGTCGAGGCGCTGCAGGCGTCATAAACCTCTCGGCCACTCGGTCGCCGTGTGAGGTTCGTGACCCGTTTGGTGGAGCTCTACCGCCGCTCCCGGACGGCGTCGACGATCCGCCTGACCCGGGCAGGGAATCCGGCGGGAACGTCGGCAGGAAGAGCATCGACGGGCCACCACCTCACGTCGTCGCTCTCGTCGCTTGGGACAGGCAGGGACGCGGCAGGGGCCATGGCGGCGAACCCGATGTCCCAGTGCACAGTGCAGCGGCCGAACCGGGTGCTGAGCGCGTGCCTGTCGACATCGAGAGGTCCCTCGGAGACAGGGGCGACGCCGACTCCCCCCTCCTCGACCGCCTCACGGAACGCCGCTGCAGACACCGACCGGTCTGCTGCCTCGATGTGTCCTCCGAGCTGCACCCAGAATCGACCCTTCCTGTGGAAGCACAGCAGGACGCGGGTGAGGTCGGGGGTCAGGACGAAGCAACTGGCGGTGAGGTGCTCACCGTCACTGTGCCTGTCTGCTGCGGCCGGTCCACGCTCGCTCAGGAATACCAGGTAGTCGTCCCGCAGGAGCACCTGGTCACGGGCAGCCGGATGCCACGACGCGAGCTGGTCCGTCAGCGCCTGGACGATCGAAGGATCGTGTGTCACCGTTGCCGTGTTCCGAGTGGATCAGAAGGGCAGGAGCGGGTCGATTCCGACAGCGAGGAACAGCAGCGTGAGGTAGCTGATCGAGCCGTGGAACACCCGCATCGGCGAGACCTTCTCGTGCCGGATGGCCAGGTTGTAGAGGCGGTGCGTCTCGTAGATGAACCAGCCGCCTGAGGCGACGGCAACGACCGTGTACAGGAGTCCCATCGACGCGACGGGGATCAGCAGGAGCGAGCACGCCACGGTCGCCCAGGCGTAGAGGATGACCTGCAGGCCGACTTGCGCGCGGCCGCGGACGACCGCGAGCATCGGGACGCCGACGGACTTGTAGTCGTCGCGGTATTTCATCGACAGCGGCCAATAGTGGGGCGGGGTCCAGAGGAAGACCACGCCGAAGAGGATGAACGGCGCCCAGCTCAGCGAGTTGGCCACTGCCGCCCAGCCGATCAGCACGGGGAAGCAGCCGGCGATCCCGCCCCAGATGATGTTCTGCGACGTCCAGCGCTTGAGCCAGAGCGTGTAGATGACCACGTAGAAGAAGATCGCGCCGACCGAGAGCGCGGCGGTGAGCGGGTTCGTCGTGACGTAGAGCCAGACGGTCGACACAACCGCGAGAACCCACGAGAAGACGAGTGCTTCCCTGGGGGTGAGGACTCCGGTGACGAGCGGGCGGTTGCTCGTCCTCTTCATCACCTTGTCGATGTCACGGTCGATGTAGCAGTTGAACGCGCCGGCCGATCCGGCGCTCAGGGCTCCGCCGATGACCGTTGCGAGGACGAGCCACAGGTTGGGGATCCCGCCGTGCGCGAGAATCATCACCGGGACTGTCGTCACGAGCAGCAGTTCCATCACGCGGGGTTTGGTGAGGGAGACGTATCCCCTGACCTTGTCGACGGCGCTCACACGTGCTGGTGTGACGCGGTCTTCTACAGCAATGTTCATCGCTCCTCTAACCGGTGGATTGCCCCCTCATTCTAGGCGATGCTCTCCGCAGACGGCCTCCAGGATGCTCCGCACGGCCGGTTCGTCGTAATCATCACGGTGTCGACATGCCCTTTCCGTATACTGGGAGTGCTCGCCAAACCGTTCGAGGCGCCCACTCCCCCTGTTCGTTCAGGGGTGAGATGTGTCCGGCGGAGCCAATGAAGCCAATGTGCGTGTTTCGCGCTCAGTCGGCGGGTCAGAGATGGCCCGACGATTCCGATCAGAAGGGTCACTAAAGTGGCAGCTTTGCAATGGGATTCCATTGACAACACGGCGGTAGACACCGCCCGCCTCCTTGCAGCGGATGCGGTAGAGAAGGTCGGCAACGGCCACCCGGGAACGGCCATGAGCCTTGCTCCTGCCGCTTACCTGCTCTTCCAGAAGGTCATGCGCCGTGACCCGAGCGACCAGCACTGGCTCGGACGGGACCGCTTCGTGCTGTCCGTCGGTCACAGCTCGCTGACGCAGTACGTCCAGCTCTACCTCGGCGGATACGGGCTGGAGCTCGACGACCTCAAGGCGCTCCGCACCTGGGGCTCGCTCACGCCCGGCCACCCGGAATACGGTCACACCGACGGCGTCGAGATCACCACGGGGCCGCTCGGCCAGGGACTCGCCTCTGCGGTCGGCTTCGCGTACGCCTCGCGCTTCGAGCGCGGCCTGCTCGACCCGGACACCGCACAGGGCAAGAGCCCCTTCGATCACTTCGTCTACGTGATCGCCGGCGACGGCGACCTGCAGGAAGGCATCACGAGCGAGGCATCCTCGCTCGCGGGCCACCAGCAGCTCGGCAACCTCATCGCCATCTACGACAGCAACCAGATCTCGATCGAGGACGACACGAACATCGCCTTCACCGAGGACGTCGCCAAGCGCTACGAGGCGTACCACTGGCACGTCCAGACGGTCGACTGGAAGAAGACCGGCGAGTACGTCGAAGACCTCCACGCACTCAACGACGCGATCGAAGCGGCCAAGGCCGAGACCGACCGTCCGTCGCTCATCATCCTCCGCACGATCATCGGCTGGCCCAGCCCGAAGAAGCAGAACACCGGAAAGATCCACGGTTCGGCTCTCGGCGCAGACGAACTCGCCGCGGTGAAGGAAGTCCTCGGCTTCGACCCGGCAGAGAGCTTCGTCGTCGCGGACGAGATCCTCGCCCACACCCGCAAGGCCGTCGAACGTGGGCGTGCTGACCGTGAAGAGTGGCAGAAGGGCTTCGACGCCTGGTCGACGGCGAACCCGGACAAGGCAGCCCTTCTCGAGCGCCTCCTCTCCGGCGAGCTGCCCGACGGTGTCGAAGACGCCCTCCCTGTCTTCGAACCAGGCAAGGACGTGTCGACCCGTGCGGCATCCGGCAAGGTCCTCAATGCCCTCGGCCCCGTCATCCCCGAGCTCTGGGGCGGCTCAGCCGACCTCGCCGAGTCCAACAACACGACCATCGAGGGTGCTGCATCGTTCGTTCCGAGCGAGCACTCGACCCACGAGTGGACAGGCAACAAGCACGGCCGTGTGCTGCATTTCGGTATCCGTGAGCACGCGATGGGCGCCATCCTCAACGGCATCGCCCTTCACGGTCCGACCCGCTCGTACGGTGGAACGTTCCTGATCTTCAGCGACTACATGCGTCCGGCCGTCCGTCTGGCCGCGCTGATGAACGTGCCGTCGATCTTCGTCTGGACCCACGACTCCGTCGCACTCGGCGAAGACGGCCCGACGCACCAGCCGATCGAGCAGCTGGCAACGCTCCGTGCGATCCCGAACCTCGCCGTCGTCCGTCCCGGCGACGCGAACGAGGTCGGTTACGCCTGGCAGGAGATCCTCGCCCGCCGGGGTGGCCCTGCAGGCATCGCCCTGACCCGTCAGAACATCCCCGTGTTCGAGCGTGGCGAAGGTGAAGCCTCCGGTGACACCTTCGCGGCGGCATCGAACGTGTCCAAGGGCGCGTACATCCTCGCCGAGGCGCCGAACGGCACGCCAGACGTGATCCTCATCGCCACCGGCTCAGAGGTGCACCTCGCTGTCGAGGCGCGTGAAATGCTCAAGGCCGACGGCGTGAACGCCCGTGTCGTCTCGGTCCCGTGCCTCGAATGGTTCGAAGAGCAGGATGCCGCGTACCAGGAGAAGGTCCTCCCCCGTGCGATCACCGCCCGGGTATCGGTTGAGGCCGGACTTGCGTTGACCTGGAGGGACATCGTCGGAGACGCCGGCCGCTCCGTGTCGATCGAGCACTTCGGTGCATCCGCCGACTACAAGACACTGTTCCGCGAGTTCGGCATCACCACTGAAGCCGTCGTCGCTGCCGCCAAAGAATCGCTCGGCAAGTAGCGCCGGGCACAAGGAGAAGAACATGACTGAATCCACCCCCACCGCCCAGCTCTCCGCCGCCGGCGTCAGCATCTGGCTCGACGACCTGTCCAGAGGCCGCATGGACTCCGGAAGCCTGCAGCAGCTCATCGACACCCGCAACGTCGTCGGCGTCACCACCAACCCGACGATCTTCGCCGGGGCCCTCAGCAACGGCGAGAGCTACGCGGAGCAGGTCTCCGAGCTCGCAGCTGCGGGCAAGGATGTCACCGAGTCGGTCTTCGAGATCACCACGGCTGACGTCTCCCGTGCAGCAGACATCTTCCGGCCGGTCTACGACGCCTCCAACGGCTTCGACGGCCGGGTCTCGATCGAGGTCGAGCCGAACCTCGCCCACGACGCCGCAGGCACCATCAGCGAGGCGAAGCAGCTGTGGGCGAAGATCGACAAGCCCAACGTGATGATCAAGATCCCGGCGACCATCGCCGGCCTCGAGGCCATCACCGCCGCGATCGCCGCAGGCATCAGCGTCAATGTGACCCTGATCTTCAGCCTGCAGCGTTACCGCGAGGTCATGAACGCGTACCTCACCGGTCTCGAGCAGGCGAAGGCGGCAGGGATCGACCTGTCGACCATCCACTCGGTCGCCTCCTTCTTCGTGTCGCGCGTCGACACCGAGATCGACAAGCGGCTCACGGCTATCGGCACCGACGAGGCACTCGGCCTCAAGAGCAAGGCCGGTGTCGCGAACGCGCAGCTCGCCTATGAAGCGTTCGAGCAGACGTTCGCGTCCGAGCGGGCCGCTGGCCTTCTCGCGGCTGGCGCCAACAAGCAGCGCCCGCTCTGGGCCTCGACCGGGGTGAAGGACCCAAGCCTTCCCGACACGCTGTACGTCACGCAGCTCGTCGCAGACGGTGTCGTGAACACCATGCCCGAGAAGACCCTCGAGGCAACGTTCGACCACGGCCAGATCGACGGCGACAGCGTCACCGGCTCTTACGACGAAGCCAACAAGGTCCTCGACAAGCTCGACGGCCTCGGCATCTCGTACGACGAGGTGACCGCTCTCCTGGAGAAGGAGGGCGTCGAGAAGTTCATCGTGTCATGGGACGAACTGCTCGAGACGGTCACCGCAGCTCTGGCGGCCGCAAAATGAGCTTCAAGATCCACGTCTCCGGCGCCGCCAAGGCCGCCGTCGACGCGGTGGTCCCCACCCTCGTGACCGACATGGTCGCGTCGGGGATCACCGGGCAGGACGCCGCGCTGTGGGGCCCTGCGGCTGAGGACGAAGCAGGCAAGCGTCTCGGCTGGACCGAGGCGACCACGGTCTCCCGTCCGCTCGTCGCCGAGATCGAGGCGCTCCGCGCCGAGCTCACGGCAGCAGGGGTCGAGCACATCGTCCTCGCAGGCATGGGCGGCTCGTCGCTTGCGCCAGAGGTCATCACGCGGACGCTCGGCGGGAACCTCACGGTTCTCGACTCGACCGCCCCCGGCCAGGTCCTCACCGCACTGGCCGACCGGCTGGAGGCATCCGCCCTCGTCGTGTCGTCCAAGTCAGGCTCGACCGTCGAAACCGACAGCCAGCGTCGTGCATACGAGAAGGCGTTCACCGACGCGGGGATCGACCCGCGCGGCCGCATCATCGTGGTCACAGACCCGGGCTCGCCGCTCGACGCGTCCGCCCGTGAAGCGGGTTACCGTGTCTTCAACGCCGACCCGAACGTCGGAGGCCGGTACTCGGCTCTCACGGCATTCGGACTCGTCCCCTCCGGACTTGCCGGCGTGGATGTCGGGGCGCTCCTCGACGAGGCAGACTCGGTCGCCGTCGAACTGTCGATCGATGACAAGCACAACCCGGGGCTCATCCTCGGTGCCGCCATCGCCGGCACGTCGCCGTTGCGAGACAAGCTCGCCATCGTCGCAGACGGAACCCACATCGTCGGGTTCGCCGACTGGGCCGAACAGCTCATCGCCGAATCGACGGGCAAACAGGGCACAGGCCTTCTGCCCGTCGTGGTGGACACCGTGGCCCCGGAGATCTCCGGTTCGTACGACGACGTCCAGGTCGTCCGTCTCGTGGACGACGCGGGAACGCTGCACCTGTTCCCCCACGACCGCCACAAGGGCGAGATCCTCGTGTCGGGCACCCTCGGAGCGCAGATCCTCGTCTGGGAGTACGCCACAGTCATCGCCGGCCGCATCCTCGGGATCAACCCCTTCGACCAGCCGGACGTCGAGTCTGCGAAGATCGCGACCCGTGGCCTGCTGGACGCCCGCCCGGAGCCCACCGCTCCCCTGTTCGTTGAGAACGGCATCGAGGTGCGCGGCGACGCCGACGTCCTCGCCGGGGTCTCGACGGTCAAGGAAGCCATCGACGCTCTGATCGGCCGACTCGATGACAACGGCTACCTCTCGGTGCAGGCATACGTCGACCGTGTCGCGCTTCCTCAGCTCGAGGGTGTCCGCGGGATGCTCGCCGGAATCGCCGGTCGCCCGGTCACGTTCGGCTGGGGCCCGCGCTTCCTGCACTCCACGGGGCAGTTCCACAAGGGCGGACCCGCTGTCGGCGTCTTCCTGCAGATCACCCAGGAATCACCGGTCGACCTCGAGGTCCCCGGCCGCCCGTTCACCTTCGGCCAGCTGATCCAGGCCCAGGCACAGGGTGACGGCAGCGTTCTCGCGGATGCCGGTCGCCCGGTCGTCACGTTGAACCTGACCGACCCTGACAACAACATCGTGTCACTGTTCGAGGCGATCAACTAGCTCACGCTGGTTGGTCCGCCGTTACCGAGGAGCCGTATGTCCCCCGTGGATATCACCCCGGAGTTCAACCCGCTGCGGGTGGATTCCGATCGCCGACTGAACCGCATCGCCGGGCCGAGCGGCCTCATCATCTTCGGCGTGACAGGTGACCTGTCTCGCAAGAAGCTGATGCCTGCCGTCTACGACCTGGCGAACCGCGGACTCCTTCCCCCCGGGTTCTCGCTAGTCGGGTTCGCCAGGCGGGACTGGGAGGACCAGGACTTCGAACAGGTCGTGCATGACGCCGTGAAGGCGTACGCACGGACGGAGTACCGGGAGGAGGTGTGGAAGCAGCTCGCCCAGGGCATCCGTTTCGTCTCGGGTGAATTCGGTGACGACGCAGCATTCGAGCACCTCAAGGAAACGGTGGAGAAGCTCGACGAGGAACGCGGAACGATGGGAAACCACGCGTTCTACCTCTCGATCCCGCCGAAGGCGTTCCCCGAGGTGACCGAGCAGCTTCGGCGCTCGGGCCTCGCGGACGCGAGCGAGGGCCAGTGGCGTCGAGTCGTCATCGAGAAGCCGTTCGGGTCCGACCTGAAGACCGCCCGTGAACTGAACGCGGTCGTCGAGTCGGTCTTCCCCGCTGACTCCGTGTTCCGGATCGACCACTACCTGGGCAAGGAGACGGTGCAGAACATCCTGGCGCTGCGTTTCGCCAACCAGATGTTCGAACCGATCTGGAACTCGCACTTCGTCGACCACGTGCAGATCAGCATGGCCGAGGACATCGGAGTCGGCGGACGGGCCGGGTACTACGACGGAATCGGTGCCGCTCGAGACGTCATCCAGAACCACATCCTCCAGCTTCTGGCCCTCACCGCCATGGAGGAGCCGCTCTCGTTCGACGCCAAGGATCTTCGCGCAGAGAAGGAGAAGGTTCTCGCGGCGGTCAGCCTGCCCGAGGACCTCGGCACGGCCACGGCTCGCGGACAGTACGCCGGCGGGTGGCAGGGCGGCGAGAAGGTCCCCGGATTCCTCGAGGAAGACGGTATGGCCCCCGAATCGACGACCGAGACCTATGCGGCCATGCGGCTCGACATCAAGACCAGGCGCTGGGACGGCGTCCCGTTCTACCTGCGGGCAGGTAAGCGCCTCGGACGCCGGGTGACCGAGATCGCCGTGGTGTTCAAGCGCGCCCCCCAGTTCCTCTTCGCCGAGAGCCAGACCTCCGAGCTCGGCCAGAACGCCCTCGTGATCCGGGTCCAGCCCGACGAGGGTGTGACCATCCGTTTCGGCTCGAAGGTCCCGGGCGCAGGCACCCAGGTGCGCGACGTCACCATGGACTTCGGCTACGGGCACGCCTTCACCGAGGCCAGCCCCGAGGCCTACGAACGACTCATCCTCGACGTGCTGCTCGGCGACCCGCCGCTGTTCCCCCGTCACCAGGAAGTCGAACTGTCGTGGAAGATCCTCGACCCGATCGAAGAATACTGGGCCGCCCAGGGCGGACCGCTCGAACAGTACCAGCCGGGCTCGTGGGGTCCGGCATCCGCCGACGCGCTCCTCGCGCGCGACGGACGCACCTGGAGGCGACCATGATTGTCGATCTGCCCGACACAACGATCAGCAAGCTGTCGAAGAAACTCGTCACCCTGCGTGAGGACGGTGGAGCCGTCGCGCTCGGCCGGGTTCTCACCCTGGTCATCGTTTCCCAGTTCGGTGAGGAAGAGGAGGCCATCGAGGCCGCCAACGACGCCTCCCGCGAGCATCCGATGCGCGTTCTCGTGCTCTCCAGGATCCCCGATGACGCAGGGGAAGCCGAGAGAATCGATGCCCAGATCCGCGTCGGAGGCGATGCGGGGGCCAGTGAGGTCATCATCCTCCGCGCCTACGGCGACGCCGCGAGCAACGAGGAGAGCCTCGTCAACGGCCTCCTACTGCCCGACGCACCCGTCGTGGCCTGGTGGCCGATCGAAGCGCCCGCAGACGTGGCGAAGACCGCCATCGGGCACATCGCCCAGCGCAGGATCACCGACGCCTCCGAACACGAAGACCCGCATGCAGCGCTCGTCGACCTGTCCGGCTCGTACGCGCCGGGTGACACCGACTTCGCCTGGACGAGGCTCACCCTGTGGCGGGCGCAGCTCGCAGCCGTTCTCGACCAGCCGCCGTACGAACCGGTGACCAGAGTGACCGTCTCCGGCGCGTCGGATTCGGCGTCGACGGTCCTCCTCGCCGCGTGGCTGCAGATGCAGCTCCAGGTCGAGGTGGTGCAGGAACTGACCCCGCGCGGTTCAGGTGATACCGGCATCCACGGCGTTCGGCTGTCCCGCGCGAGTGGCGACATCGTCCTCGAGCGCCCGTTCGACGCGATCGCCCAGCTCACGCAGCCGAACCAGCCGACCCAGGAGCTGACGCTGCCACGGCGCAGCCTCAGGGACTGCCTCGCCGAGGAGTTGCGCAGGCTCGACCCCGATCCGTTGTACGGTGAAGTGATCACCAAGGGTGTGCGACAACTCGGAGCCGAGACCGCCGCCGCGGAAAGGTAAGACTGAATGACCAACGAACGACGCGTGCTTGTGCACTCAGACAGCGACGCCCTGGCCGCCTCCATCACAGCGCGGTTCCTGACGAAGACCGTCGACCTGCTGGATGAGAACGATCGGGTCAACATCGTGCTGGAGGGCGGGCGCATCGCCATCAAGGTCCTTGCCACCATCAACGCTTCTCCCGCTCGTGACAGCGTCGACTGGTCACGCGTCCATTTCTGGTGGGGTGACGAACGCTGGCTCCCGGCAGGCGATGCCGAGCGCAACGACGTGAAGGCGCGCGAAGCGCTGATCGACCATCTCGACATCCCCGCGGAGAACGTGCACACCTGCCCGGCGTCCGGCGGGGAGCTCGACCTCGATCAGGCGGCGGCAGCGTATGCGGACGAGCTGGCGCGGCACGCGGACGGCGAAGGAGGACTCCCCCGCTTCGACATCACCTTCCTCGGTGTCGGGCCTGACGGTCACACGGCGTCCTTGTTCCCTGACCGCCCCGAGGTGCTCGAACGCGACGCCACCGTCGTCGCCGTGCGTAACTCTCCCAAGCCTCCCGCTGAGCGGATCAGCCTGACCCGTCCGGCGATCAACTCGTCACAGCGGATCTGGGTGGAGCTGTCAGGAGCAGACAAGGCGTCGGTTCTCGGACTCGCCCTGGCCGGCGCTGCGTACACAGAGGTTCCAATCGCCGGGATGAAGGGGCGCAAGCGCACCGTCTTCTTCGTCGACTCGGATGCGGCGTCCGAGGTCCCCGAAAGCCTCATCGCTCCGACCTACTGACACCGAACACGAGAAGAGCCCCTGTCGAATCGACAGGGGCTCTTCTCGTGGTCCGGCAAGCCGGAACGAAATGCTACTGGGCTGACGCGGTTCCGCGGCGGGCGCGCAGCTGCTGCAGTGCCTCATCGAGAAGGGCTTCCGCCTCTTCCTCGGTGCGACGCTCCTTCACATAGGCCAGGTGAGTCTTGTACGGCTCCAGCTTGGCGACCTCGGGCGGGTTGGCCCTGTCACGCCCTGCAGGCAGACCGGAAGACGGGCTGTCGATGATCTCGGGGATCTCCTCGTCTGGGAGGCTGGCAGCGAAATGCCGAACCGTCTCATTCCCGAGGATGTCCCAATACGACACCGCTACCCGTTCCGCATGGAAACCGTGATCCTGTTCACCCATGGGGCCAGCCCCGACGCGTGAACCGCGAATTGCGCTACCTCCGGCAGCCATATGTCCTCCTACGCGCCCGAGGTGAACTTGGTGATGAGACCAAGCGCCACGATCGAACTGAACCAAACGAGACTGAGTACGACCGTGAACCGGTTGAGGTTACGCTCGGCGACTCCGGACGAACCGAGGCTCGATCCCATGCCACCGCCGAACATATCCGACAGCCCACCGCCGCGCCCCTTGTGCAAGAGGATGAGGAATGTGAGCAGGAGGCTCGTGATACCGAGCACCACCTGCAGAACGACCTGAAGTATCTCCACAAAGGACCTTTCATGTGGCGGCCATGGAGTTCCATGAACCGCCCTCAATTATAGCGTGAGCGTGCGGGTGCTACAGTCCCACGTGCTTCTGGTAGCGCACGATGCTCGTGAACTCGTTCAGGTCGAGGCTGGCACCGCCGACGAGAGCACCATCGACGTTCGGTTCCCGCATGAATCCGGCGATGTTGGATGCCTTCACCGAACCACCGTAGAGGATGCGGGTCTTCGCGGCGACGTCATCACCGAGCGTCTCGACGAGGACGGCACGCAGAGCTGCAGCGACCTGTTCGGCCTGCTCAGGCGTTGCTGCCTGGCCGGAGCCGATGGCCCAGACCGGCTCGTACGCCACGACGATGTCCACCGTAGACGAGATCCCGGCGAGTGCCGCACGAAGCTGGGCGACGGGAACGGCGCTCGGGCCGTGCGTCTCCAGGTCTTCGGCGGTCTCCCCGACACAGATGATCGGAGCGAGGTTGTGCTTGAGCGCTGCGGTCACCTTTGCGGCGACGTCGTCGTCGGACTCACCGTGCAGCGTACGCCGCTCGGAGTGCCCGATGATCACGTAGCGGCAGTCGAGCGCTGACAGGAACGCGCCGGAGATCTCCCCCGTGTACGCACCTGAGTCGTGCGCTGACAGGTCCTGCGCTCCGAAGGCGATCGGCAGCTTGTCTGCCGAGACGAGCGTCTGCACGCTGCGCAGGTCGGTGTATGGCGGGAACACCGCCACCTCGACCGTGGACACGTCGTGCTTGGCGTCTGCGAGACCCCAGGCGAGTTTCTGAACGAACGCGATCGCCTGGAGGTGGTCCAGGTTCATCTTCCAGTTCCCAGCGATGAGCGGGGTCCTGCGTACTGACGAGGTCACTGTTGCCATCCCAAAATCTCCAGTCCGGGAAGCCGCTTGCCCTCGAGGAACTCGAGACTCGCGCCACCTCCGGTCGATATGTGTCCGAATTGATCGTCATCGAAGCCGAGTGCCCGAACCGCAGCTGCGGAATCTCCTCCGCCGACGACGCTGAGGCCGTCGACCTCGGTGAGAGACTGGGCGACCGTCTTCGTTCCTGCGGCGAACGGTGCGAGTTCGAACACGCCCATCGGGCCGTTCCAGAACACCGTCTTCGATGAACGGATGATCCCGGCGAAGCGGGCGGCTGTCTCCGGTCCGATGTCCAGGCCGAGGCCGGACGCACCGAACGGGGTGTCCTCGATCGCGTCAGCGGGCTGGACGACGTGGTCGGCGTCAGCGCTGAACGACGCGGCCACGACGACATCCGTCGGGAGCACGATCTCGACGCCGAGCTTCTCGGCTTCGGACAGGTACCCCTTCACGGTGTCGATCTGGTCTTCCTCGAGCAGGCTCGAGCCGACCTTGTGCCCCTGCGCTGCGAGGAACGTGAACAGCATCCCTCCGCCGATGAGGAGCGTGTCGACCCGGGGAAGCAGGTGTCCGATGACACCGAGCTTGTCCGACACCTTCGAACCGCCGAGGACGACCGCGTACGGGCGGTCAGGCGATTCGGTGAGGCGGTCGAGGACATCGAGCTCGGTGGAGATGAGCAGGCCGGCCGCACTCGGCAGGAGCTTGGGCAGCTCGTAGACGCTCGCCTGCTTGCGGTGGACGACTCCGAACCCGTCTGAGACGAAGGAATCGCCGAACGCGGCGAGCTTCTCTGCGAAGGCGGTGCGCTCGGATTCGTCCTTGCTCGTCTCCCCCGGGTTGAAGCGGAGGTTCTCGAGAACGGCGATGTCACCGTTCCCGAGGGAGTCGACGGCATCCTGAGCGGCCTGGCCGACGGTGTCGGAGGCGAACGTGACGGCTGAGCCGAGGAGTTCGGACAGGCGCTGCGCCACAGGGGCGAGGCTGTACCTGTCGTCCGGTGCGCCATCGGGCCTGCCCAGGTGGGAGACGACGACGACGCGTGCGCCCTGGCTGAGCAGGGCGTTCAGAGTGGGAAGCGACGCCCGCACGCGCCCGTCGTCGGTGATGACCCCGTCCTTGAGAGGAACATTGAGGTCACACCTGACGACGACGCGCGTGCCGGCGAGCGAGCCCAGCGATTCGAGTGTACGAAGCGACACGGCTTGGTGATCGTCTCTAGAGACGGTCTGCGACGTACTCGGTGAGGTCGACGAGACGGTTGGAGTAGCCCCATTCGTTGTCGTACCAGCTCACCAGCTTGACCTGGTTGCCCATGACACGCAGCAGGCCGGCGTCGAAGATCGACGAGTGCGGGTCGGAGACGATGTCGCTCGAGACGATCTCGTCCTCGGTGTACTTGAGGATGCCCTTGAGTGGTCCCTCTGCTGCAGCCTTGTACGCGGCCTTGATTTCCTCGACGGTGACGGGGCGCGACGACTCGACCGTGAGGTCGGTGATCGAACCGGTCGGCACAGGAACGCGCAGCGCGAAGCCGTCGAGCTTGCCCTTGAGCTCGGGCAGGACGAGGCCGATGGCCTTCGCTGCACCGGTCGAGGTCGGGACGATGTTGACAGCGGCGGCACGGGCACGACGCAGGTCGCTGTGCGGGCCGTCCTGGAGGTTCTGGTCAGCGGTGTACGCGTGAACGGTGGTCATCAGGCCGCGTTCGATACCGAACTCATCGTTGAACACCTTGGCGAGCGGCGCGAGGCAGTTCGTCGTGCAGGAGGCGTTCGAGATGATGTGGTGGTTTGCCGGGTCGTACAGGTCCTCGTTGACGCCGATGACGAAGGTGGCGTCTTCGCCCGTTGCCGGTGCGGAGATGAGGACCTTCTTGGCGCCTGCGGCGATGTGCTTCTTCGCGTCGACGGCCTTGGTGAAGAAACCGGTGGACTCGATGACGATGTCGACACCCAGTTCGCCCCAGGGGAGGTTGGCCGGGTCGCGCTCCGAGAAGACCTTGATGGCCTTGCCGTCGACCGTGATCTTCTCTTCGTCGTACTCCACTGTGGCGTCGAGGCGCCCGTTGATGGAGTCGTACTTCAGAAGGTGGGCGAGGGTCTTGTTGTCGGTGAGGTCGTTGACCGCGACAATTTCGAGGTCGCTGCCCTTGGCGAGAGCTGCGCGGAAGTAGTTACGGCCGATGCGGCCGAACCCGTTGATACCGATCTTTACGGACAAGGATCTCTCCTGTTGCTGAGGCGCCGAAGCGCGTGTTTGTTGTGCAGTTGTGGTCGGAAGAAGGGAAAGGTCGTCCGGGTGAACCCCGGACGACCTCGTCGGTTATGACAGTAGCAGCAGCCCGGAGGTCTTCTCGCGAGCGGTCACGAAACGTTCAGAGACGTTCTCCCAGTTGGTGATGTTCCAGAACGCCTTGACGTAGTCGGCACGGACGTTCTTGTAGTCGAGGTAGTAGGCGTGCTCCCAGACGTCGAGAAGCAGGACGGGGACAGTGCCCGCGGCGAAGTTCGACTGCTGGTCGAAGAACTGCTGGACGATGAGCTTCTGCCCGATCGAATCCCAGACGAGGGCGGCCCATCCTGAGCCCTGCACGCCGAGCGCTGCAGCGGTGAAGTGGGCGCGGAACTTGTCGAACGAACCGAAGTTGTCGTCGATCGCAGCGGCGAGTTCGCCGGTGGGCTTGTCTCCGCCGTTGGGCGAGAGGTTGGTCCAGAAGATCGAGTGGTTGACGTGTCCGCCCAGGTTGAACGCGAGGTCCTTCTGGAGCTTGTTCACGTTGGCGAGGTTGTCCGAGTCGCGAGCTTCAGCGAGCTGTGCGAGGGCGGTGTTCGCACCAGTCACGTATGCCTGGTGGTGCTTCGAGTGGTGCAGTTCCATGATGGCCCCAGAGATGCTCGGCTCGAGTGCCGAGTAGTCGTAACCGAGGTCAGGGAGGGTGTAATCAGCCATTGTTTCTC
The DNA here is from genome assembly GCF_056713205.1 of Mycetocola sp. Y719. NCBI lineage: Bacteria > Bacillati > Actinomycetota > Actinomycetes > Micrococcales > Microbacteriaceae > Mycetocola > Mycetocola sp. Y719. Next base: position 360,752 of record NZ_JBWYGY010000001.1, read on the forward strand.
TCCTCTTCTTGTGCCGCTGGCCGCTGTTGGCGCGGCTGTGAACGACCTTTCCAGTCTAGTCAGGTCGTTCAGGACATCGGCGCGTGCGTGCCAACTGTGACGGATCAGACGTCGTCGAGGTCAGGCGGCAGGTTCGCATCCGTGCCGGGGAGCCCGAGGTCCTGTGCCCGTTTGTCTGCCATGGCGAGGAGGCGACGGATCCGGCCGGCGATGGCATCCTTCGTCATGGGCGGGTCGGCGTGGTGACCGAGCTCGTCGAGGCTCGAGTCCCGGAATCGCAGGCGGAGCTCCCCCGCGTACCTGAGGTGCTCGGGGATGTCGTCTGCCAGGATCTCCATGGCGCGTTCGACCCGCGCGCACGCCGCGACTGCTGCCTGTGCCGAGCGGCGCAGGTTGGCGTCGTCGAAGTTGACGAGGCGGTTGGCTGTCGCCCGGACCTCACGACGCTGCCGGAGGTCCTCCCACGCCTTCACCGTGGCATGCGCTCCCATGAGCACGAGCATGGCGCTGATCGCTTCGCCGTCACGGATGACGACACGGTGCACGCCGCGGACTTCTCGCGCTTTCGAGGCGACACCGAGGCGACCTGCTGCGCCGACGAGCGCCATGGCGGATTCGTTGCCCGGGCATGTGATCTCCAGCGCGGCGGAGCGGCCGGGATCGGTGAGGGTGCCCGCTGCGAGGAACGCGCCGCGCCATACGGCGGCGAGCTCGGCCCTCGTGCCCGTGGTGAGCCGGTTGGGCAGGCCGCGGATCGGGCGGCGTCGTGCGTCGAGCAGTCCGGTCTGCCTGGCGAGAGTCTCCCCGCCGTCCTGGACCCGCACGAGATAGCTCTCCCCGCGGCGGGTGCCTGAGCCGCTGATCATGCTGACTTCGCTGCGGACGCCGTACAGTTCGGCGAGATCCTTGCGGATGCGACGGGCCAGCTGCGGAGTGTCGAGTTCGCTCTCAATGGCGATGCGACTCGAGATGAGGTGGAGTCCGCCGCTGAAGCGCAGGATCGAGGTGAGCTCCGCTGCCCGCACGGCCGTCTTCGCTTCCACGATTCCGGCCAGTTCTTCTTTGACCTCAGCAGTCAGTGCCAATCGTTGTCCCATCTCGTGTGTTCATGTGTGATCGTCTGTGCCGCTGGTCTACTCGCGACCGAGGTCGCGATGCTTGACGCTGACGGCGACACCGGGCTGCTCAGCGAGTTTGTCGGCGAGCTTCAGTGCGAGCGCGACCGAGCGATGCTTTCCGCCGGTGCACCCGATTGCGAAGGTGGCGAATCGTTTGTTCTCCCGCTGGTAACCGGCAAGAACCGGTGCGAGTGCCGCAGCATAGCTGTCCAGGAACTCCCTGGCGCCCGGCTGGTTGAGTACGAAGTCGCTGACTTCGGCGTCCAGTCCAGTATGCGCCCGCAAGTCGGGAACCCAAAACGGGTTGGGCAGGAACCGGGCGTCCGCGACTGTGTCCGCGTCAGAGGGAAGGCCGTACTTGAAGCCGAAACTCATCACTGTGAGTTTCACGCCCGGCGTGCCCTCAGCGGCGAACAGTTCGGATGTCTTCGTGGCCAGCTGGTGAACGTTGAGGTCGGAGGTATCGATGACGATGTCGCTGGATTCACGGATGGTGGCGAGCCTGGCACGCTCACTGGTGATTCCGTCGAGGATGGTGCCGCCGCCCTGCAGCGGGTGCGGGCGACGCACCGCGTCGAACCGGCGCACGAGTGCGGCATCCGTGGCATCGAGGAAGACGACCCGGAGTTTCGTGCCCGAGCGCAGCGACTGGATCATCTGCTGCAGGTCGCTGAAGAAGTCACGGCCGCGGACGTCGACGACGGCAGCAATCCTGGGCAGAGCACCCTCGGCGCGTTCCGCCAGGTCGATCAGAGGCCTGAGCATCTGCGGAGGAAGGTTGTCGACCACGTACCAGTCCAGGTCTTCCAGGGCGTTGGCCACTGTGGAGCGGCCGGCACCCGACATGCCCGTGACGATCAAGACTTCCTGCTGAGGGATCGGCTGGTCCACCGGTTTCCTGCACTTTCGATTTGCTCGCGCAGCCTGATGCGGCTGCTCCCCCAGCCTACCGACTGTTCAACTGGGCGTGGATTGTCGTCGCCAGCGCCGGGCCGATGCCGGCGACCTCGGTGATCGCCTCAGGCGCCGCCTGGCGCAGCTTGGCGACCGAGCCGAAATGACGCAGCAGGGCCTTGACCCGCGCCGGCCCGAGGCCGGGGATGTCTGCGAGCACGCTCGAGATGTCCTTCTTGCGTTTGGTGCGCTGGTAACTGATGGCGAAGCGGTGTGCTTCGTCGCGGACCCGCTGGAGCAGGAACAGGGCCTCGGAGTTGCGCGGGAGGATCACCGGGTAGTCGTTGTCAGGCAGCCAGATCTCCTCGAGCCGCTTGGCCATGCCTGCCAGCTGGATGTCCGTCCTGCCGGATTCGACGAGGGCGCGCTGGGCTGCCTGCACCTGCGGTTGCCCGCCATCGACGATGAGAAGCTGGGGCGGATACGCGAACTTGCGCGGCTTCGACACCCCGTCTGCACCGGTTTCATCGACGTCTGGTTCGGGTTCCGGGTCGGTGAGGTAGGCCAGCCGGCGGGACAGCACCTGGTAGATCGACTCGGTATCGTCGCTCGACTCGGCGATTCCGAAGCGCCGGTACTGGTCCTTCCTCGGCAGTCCGTCCTCGAAGACGACCATGGATGCCACGATGTTCGTGCCCGACAGGTGCGAGACGTCGAAGCATTCGATGCGCAACGGTGCCTGATCCATCCCGATGGCATCCTGGATGTCGGTGAGCGCCTGGGAACGCGCGACGAAATCGGCGCTTCGCCTGGTCTTGTAGAGCATCAGCGAGTTCTTCGCGTTGATCTCGGCGGTCTGCATGAGAGCGGCCTTCTCGCCGCGCTGGGCGGTGTGCAGCCTGACCTTGCCCTTGCCTCGCAGGCCGGCGAGCCAGGTCTCCAGCTCGGCGGAATCCTCTGGGAGCTCAGGCACGAGGATCTCACGGGGGATGTCGACGATTCCGCCGGAGTCGTATGCCCGCTGCAGGACGCTGTCGACGAGTTCAGCGGTCGACAGGTCGAGCTCCTTGTCCACGGTCCAGGACCGCACACCGCGGATCCTGCCCGAGCGGACGATGAACTGCTGCACGGCGGCGGACAGTTCGTCGTGGGCGAGTCCGAACAGGTCGGCGTCGACCGAGTCCTTCAACACGACGGCGCTCTTGTCGAGCACGGCCTCGAGCGCCTGGAGACGGTCGCGGTACCTGGCCGCCGACTCGTAGTCCTGCACGGCAGCGGCCTCACGCATCCGTTTCGTGGCCTCCGTGACGAAGCGTTTGTCGTTACCGTTCATGAAGCTGACGAAATCGTCGACCATCGCGCGGTGTTCCTCGATGGTCACGCGCCCGGAGCACGGGCCGCCGCAGCGCCCGATCTGACCGGGGAAACACGGGCGTCCTGACTGCATGGCCCGCTTGTAACTGGAGTCAGAGCAGGTGCGGATCGGGAACGCCTTGATCATCAGGTCGATGGTCTCGTGCACCGCCCAGATCTTCGGGTACGGGCCGAAATACTTTGCCCCTCGGATGCGCGGGTTGCGGGTGACGAGCACCCGTGGAGCCTCATCCCCGAGGGTCACCGCGAGGTAGGGGTACGTCTTGTCGTCGCGGAACTTGACGTTGAACGGCGGCTCGAACTCCTTGATCCAGGTGTACTCCAGCTGGAGGGCGTCGATGTCGCTGCCCACGACGGTCCATTCGACGCCGGTCGCGGTGGTAACCATCCGCCTGGTGCGTTCGTGCAGACTCGGCAACGGGGCGAAGTAGTTGCTGAGCCTCGCCCTGAGATTCTTCGCCTTGCCGACGTAGAGCACCCGACCGGTGTCGTCGCGGAACCGGTAGACACCCGGGCTCGTCGGAATCTCGCCTGGGCGTGGCCGGTAGGCCAGAGCCGATCTCACCTATCCGGCCTTACGGGCGACGATCTCGCCGGCCTCCAGGACTTCCTTGAGGTAGTACCCGGTGTGGCTCTTCTTCACGTTGGCGAGCTTTTCAGGTGTTCCGGTGGCGAGCACGCGGCCACCGCCTGCACCGCCCTCGGGACCGAGGTCGATCAGCCAGTCCGCCGATTTGATCACGTCGAGGTTGTGCTCGATGACGATGACCGTGTTTCCCTTGTCGACGAGGCTGTTGAGCACGAGGAGGAGCTTACGCACGTCTTCGAAGTGGAGTCCAGTGGTCGGTTCGTCGAGAACGTATACGCTGCGGCCGTTCGTCCGCTTCTGGAGTTCGGTCGCCAGCTTCACCCGCTGTGCTTCACCGCCGGAGAGTGTCGTGGCGCTCTGGCCGAGACGCACATAGCCGAGGCCGACTTCGACCAGGGTCTTGAGATAGCGGTGGATCGAGGTGATCGGCTCGAAGAACTCCGCAGCCTCAGCGATGGGCATGTCGAGCACTTCAGCGATGTTCTTGCCCTTGTAGTGCACCGAGAGGGTGTCGCGGTTGTACCGTGCTCCCCCGCACACCTCGCACGCCACGTAGACGTCGGGAAGGAAGTTCATCTCGATCTTGATCGTGCCGTCGCCTGCGCACGCCTCACAGCGCCCGCCCTTGACGTTGAAGCTGAACCGGCCAGGAAGGTAACCGCGGGTCTTGGCCTCGATCGTTTCGGAGAACAGGTTCCTGATGCGGTCGAAAACGCCGGTGTATGTCGCCGGGTTCGAGCGCGGTGTGCGGCCGATCGGCGCCTGGTCGACATGGATCACTTTGTCGAGCTGTTCGAGTCCGGTGACACGCGTGTGCTTGCCGGGGACCTTGCGCGCCCCGTTGAGCTTGTTCGCGAGGACGCGGTAGAGCACGTCGTTGACCAGTGACGATTTGCCCGAGCCGCTGACGCCGGTGACGGCCGTGAACGTGCCGAGCGGGAAATCGACGGTGACCTTGCGCAGGTTGTTCGCCTCGGCGCCGACCACAGTGATCATGCGTTCGGGATCGATCGGCCGGCGGGTCTCGGGGATGCCGATCTCCTTGCGCCCCGACAGGTAATCGCCGGTGAGCGACCGAGTGTTCGTGACCAGGTCTTCGTACGAGCCCGAGTGGACCACTTTTCCGCCGTTGACCCCTGCGCCTGGGCCGATGTCGACGATCCAGTCTGCCGTCCGGATGGTGTCTTCGTCGTGTTCGACGACGATGAGGGTGTTTCCGAGGTCACGCAGGGTGACCAGGGTCTGAATGAGACGGCGGTTGTCGCGCTGGTGCAGGCCGATGCTCGGTTCGTCGAGCACGTAGAGCACACCGGTGAGCCCTGAACCGATCTGGGTGGCCAGGCGGATGCGCTGCGCCTCACCTCCGGACAGTGAACCGGCGTTGCGGGAGAGGTTCAGGTAGTTGAGCCCGACCTGGATGAGGAAGTCGAGGCGCACCTTGATCTCGCGGAGCACCTGGGCGGCGATCATGCCCTCCCGGTCGCTCAGCTCCATCCGGTCCATGAACGCTCGGGCGTCGCTGAGGCTCAGCTCGGCGACATCTGCGATGTTCGCGCCGTGGATGAGGACGCTCAGCACCTCAGGCTTGAGCCGCTTGCCCTCGCACACCGGGCAGGGGATCTCGCGGAGGTATTCGGCCCAGCGGGCACGCTGCACATCGGTCTCGGCCTGCGCGTATTGACGCTCGATGTACGGCATCACGCCCTCGAACCCGGAGGTGTAGCTCACCTCACGGCCGTAGCGGTTCTTCCACTTGACCTTGACCTTGAAGTTCTCGCCGCGGAGGACAGCCTCCTGCACGTTCTTCGGCAGCTTCTTCCACGGGGTCTTGAGGGAGAAGCCGAGGTCACGGGCCAGACCCTCGAGAAGCTTCTCGTAGTACTGGTAGAGACCCTTGCCCTGAGTCGTCCACGGGATGATCACGCCGTCGTTGATGCTCAGTTCTGAGTCGCCGATCAGGAGTTCCTGGTCGACGGACATCCGCGTGCCGAGGCCGGAGCACTCCGGGCAGGCGCCGAACGGCGCGTTGAAGCTGAACGTGCGCGGTTCGATCTCGGTGAGTTGCAGCGGGTGGTTGTTCGGACAGGACAGTTTCTCGCTGTATGAGCGGATCGAGTCAGGACCCTCTTCGTCGACAAGCTTGATCTGGACCAGTCCGTCGGTCAGGCCGAGGGCGGTCTCGAGGGAATCCGTGAGCCGGCTGAGGGCGTCTGGCCCGGCGACGAGGCGGTCGACGACGACGGAGATGTCGTGCTTGTACGACTTCTTCAGGACCGGTGGCTCGTTCAGCTGGATCTGCTCGCCGTCGACGAGGGCACGAGCAAAGCCCTTTGCCGCGAGCTCCTTGAAGAGGTCGACGAACTCGCCCTTCTTCTGTGAGACGACGGGGCTCATCACCATGTATCTGGTGCCCTGCTCGAGTTCCATCAGCTGGTCGGCGATCTGCTGCACGGTCTGACGTTGGATCGGCTCACCGCACACGGGGCAGTGCGGCACGCCGATCCGTGCCCAGAGGAGGCGCATGTAGTCGTAGACCTCGGTGATCGTGCCGACCGTGGAGCGCGGGTTTCGGTTCGTCGACTTCTGGTCGATCGACACGGCGGGGCTCAGGCCCTCGATGAAGTCGACGTCTGGCCGGTCGACCTGGCCGAGGAACTGGCGGGCGTACGCCGAGAGGGATTCGACGTAGCGTCGCTGCCCCTCGGCGAAAATCGTGTCGAAGGCGAGCGACGACTTGCCCGATCCGGACAGGCCCGTGAACACGACGAGCGAGTCCCTCGGGATGTCGAGGTCGACGTTGTGCAGGTTATGCACGCGGGCACCGCGGACGCTGAGTTTTGAGGCTGAATTTACCTTCGAAATTGACACCCATTGAGTCTACGTCGACCCACTGACATCACCGTCCCCGGGGTGGACAATGAGCTATGGACCCGTATGCGGCCAAGCGGGACAGGATGGTGTCGGAGCAGATCGCTGCGCGTGGCATCCGTGACGAACGCGTGCTGGAAGCGATGCGACGCGTCCCGCGGGAGGAGTTCGTGCTGAGGAACTCCCGGGCGAGCGCGTATGAAGATCACCCGCTCCCGATCGGTGACGGGCAGACGATCTCGCAACCGTACATCGTCGCGCTGACCGTCGAGGCCGCACGGGTCGACGAAACATGTTCCGTGCTCGACGTCGGCACAGGCTCGGGCTATGCGGCCGCCGTGATGGCCGAGATCGCCGGAGACATCGTCTCGATCGAACGTCACGAGGGCCTGGCCTCTGCTGCCAGCCGCGTGCTCGAGCGGCTCGGCTACTCCAACGTCACGGTCGTCGTCGGCGACGGAACGCTGGGCTGGCCGGATGCAGCGCCATACGACGCGATCATGGCCGCGGCGGCCGCGCCGCGGGTTCCAGCGCCGTGGCTCGACCAGGTGCGCGTGGGAGGCCGGCTCGTGATGCCCGTCGGGACGCCGGGGTTCGGCCAGCGACTGCAGCGGATCACGAGGACGGATGGCACGCCCCTGGTCGACGATCTCGGAGGCGTCACTTTCGTCCCGCTCATCGGAGCACACGGAGTCGGAGCGCCGATGTTCGAGGAACGGGACGACTGACCCGTGAGGTCAGCCCAGGTGTCCGGCCTTCTCCATCTGCCTGAGGTCGCGTTTCAGGTCAGACAGTTCGTCACGGAGCCGCCCGGCCAGCTCGAACTTCAGCTCGGCGGCGGCGGCCAGCATCTGGTCGTTGAGGTCGGCGATGATTCCCTCAAGTTCTGCGGCGCCCTCTGACGCGATGCCCTCGCGCCGCAGTCGCGGTGTCGGGCTCTTCTTGCGAGAGTCGCGGTTCGCCAGCATCGCAGCCGTGTCTGCGCCCTCCCGAGCAAGAGCATCCGTGATGTCTGCGATTTTCTTGCGCAGCGGGGTCGGGTCGATGCCGTTCTCGACGTTGTACGCCACTTGCTTCTCACGGCGCCTGTCTGTCTCTTCGATCGCACGCTTCATCGAGTCGGTGAGCACGTCTGCGTACATGTGCACCTCGCCGGACACGTTGCGGGCCGCGCGTCCGATGGTCTGGATGAGCGACGTGGATGACCGGAGGAAACCCTCCTTGTCTGCGTCGAGGATCGCGACGAGCGAGACCTCCGGAAGGTCGAGGCCCTCACGGAGGAGGTTGATCCCGACGAGGACGTCGTAGACACCTGAGCGGAGTTCGCTGAGCAGTTCGACCCGGCGGAGGGTGTCGACGTCTGAGTGCAGGTACCTCACCCGCACGCCGGCTTCGGTGAGGAAGTCGGTGAGTTCCTCGGCCATCTTCTTCGTCAGAGTGGTGACCAGGACGCGTTCGTCACGACCGGCACGGAGGCGGATCTCCTCGAGCAGGTCGTCGATCTGGCCCTTCGACGGCTTCACGACGATCTGCGGGTCGACGAGGCCCGTTGGCCGGATGATCTGTTCGACGATGCCGTCGGCGATCCCCATCTCGTACCGGCCCGGGGTCGCGGACAGGTAGACGGTCTGGCCGACCCTGTCCTTGAACTCATTCCACTTGAGCGGGCGGTTGTCGAGGGCGCTCGGCAGCCGGAAACCGTGCTCGACCAGGGTGCGCTTGCGCGAAGAGTCGCCTTCGTACATCGCCCCGATCTGCGGAACGGTGACGTGGGACTCGTCGATGACGACGAGGAAGTCGTCGGGGAAATAGTCGATGAGGCAGTGGGGTGCCTGACCTGGTGACCTGCCGTCCATGTGGCGCGAATAGTTCTCGATGCCGGAGCAGAAGCCGATCTGCTGCATCATCTCCAGGTCGAAGCTCGTCCGCATCCGCAGTCGCTGGGCTTCGAGCAGCTTGCCCTGGCGCTCGAGTTCGGTGAGCCGCTCCCCCAGTTCCTCCTGGATGGTGCCGATGGCGCGCTGCATGGAGTCCGTGCTCGCGACGTAGTGGGAACCGGGGAACACGGACACCGAGTCGAGTTTGCGGACGACGTCGCCGGTGAGCGGATGCAGCGAGTACAGTCCCTCGATCTCGTCACCGAACATCTCGATCCGGATCGCCAGTTCTTCGTACACAGGGATGATCTCGATCGTGTCGCCGCGCACACGGAAGTTGCCGCGGGAGAAGTCGACGTCGTTGCGGTTGTACTGCATCGAGATGAATTTGCGGATCAGCCAGTCGCGGTCGACCCGCTGGCCGACCTGCAACGCCATCATGGCGTTGAGGTATTCCTCCGGCTTGCCGAGTCCGTAGATGCAGGAGACCGTCGAGACGACGATCACGTCTCGCCGGCTCAGCAGCGAGTTGGTCGTCGAGTGGCGGAGACGCTCGACCTCGGCGTTCACAGACGAGTCCTTCTCGATGAAGGTGTCGGTCTGGGGCACGTAGGCCTCTGGCTGGTAGTAGTCGTAGTACGAAACGAAATACTCGACCGCATTGTTCGGCATCAGTTCGCGGAACTCATTGGCGAGTTGGGCGGCGAGGGTCTTGTTGTGGGCAAGAACGAGAGTCGGTCGCTGCACGGCCTCGATCAGCCAGGCCGTCGTCGCGGACTTGCCGGTTCCTGTGGCACCGAGCAGAACGACATCCGTCTCGCCGGCGTTGATCCGGCCGCTCAGTTCGGCGATCGCCTTGGGCTGGTCGCCGCTGGGGGTGTATTCGCTGATGACCTCGAACGGGTGCACAGAGCGCGTGGGTTGCATGCTTCGAGTCTAGGCACGTCCACTGACATCGAAGCGTGCGGCAGGTGTGAGGTAACCCGGCCACGCGGATGCCGGTCGGCACGTCGAGGTGCCCCGACGTGCGGTCCGACCCGCGACTGGACGACCTTGTGGGGCAACTCGATCGCCTTGACAGCCGATGGGGGAAACTCGCCTCATCCCGGGTGCGGCATCGACGACCCGAAACCCCGGGTCAGCGCGACGAAGAGGACCGGGCCAGGTCCCAGAGCGCGTCTGCCTGCTCGACGGTGGCGTCGATCGTTCCATCCGTGTCGATGACGCGGTCGGCGACGGCGAGCCGTTCGTCGTCGCTGGCCTGCGATGCGATGCGCCTGCGGGCCTCTTCGGGAGACATCCCACGCATGCCGACGAGGCGGGAGATCCTCGTGTCTGGCGCGGCGCTGGCGACGACGACGAGGTCGAAGGCGTGCGGGACCTGCGCTTCGACGAGGAGGGGGACGTCGTAGACGACAACGGCGTCGGGATCCGCCTCTTCGGCGGAGGCGATCCGACGGGCTGTGAGTTCGCGCACAGCCGGATGGACGATGGCGTTGAGGGCCTGGAGGGCTTCGGGGTCGGAGAACACGATCCCGCCGAGTTCGGCGCGGTTGAGGCTGCCGTCATCGTTGAGGACGCCTGGCCCGAACCGCTCGACCACGGCCGCGAGGGCTGGGCTGCCGGGCTCGACCGCTTCGCGGGCGAGGACGTCTGCGTCGATGTGGACGGCACCACGTTCGGCCAGCCGACGTGCGATGGTCGACTTGCCTGAGGCGATTCCGCCGGTCAGGCCGATCAGGTACACGGAGTGGTCACCTGTGGGAGTCAGGCCGTCGGGACGAGGTGACCCTCGAGGTAGCCGACAGGAACGGCGCGGGCTTCGGCGAGAAGCCAGGGGTCACCGTCTGTGGAGGCGTCAAAGGCGAGGCGCTGCAGTGCGCGGGAGAGTTCGACGGCGACGTTCAGGTGGACGAGCCAGCGTTCGTCCGTCGGGAAGTCGAACTGTGAGAGCAGGTCGGCCAGTGCGGCGACGTACTCGTTCGACCCCTTGAGGTACTGTTCCTGGCTTTCCTCGTCGCCGAGGATCCTGTACTGGGTTGCCTTGAAGCCGGGGATGGTGCGCCTGGCCAGGACGGACGTGTCGGTCATGATGCCGAGCGCTTCCTGCCACGTCGTCGGTTCGGCGTCCAGGAGCTTGTCGATGCACAGAGCCACGTACTGGTCCTGCATGTACTGGTAGACGCCGAGCATGAGGGCGATACGGTCCGGGAAGAAGCGGTAGACGGTTCCGATGGCCATCTCGGCACGCTTGGCGACTTCGGCCGTCGTCACACCTGCGTGACCGGACTCGTCGATGATCTCGCCGCAGACACGGAGGATCGCCTCGAGACTCTGGCGGCTTCTTTCCTGTTGGGGGCTGTTCCTGAGTGACTTCTCATTCGAGATGTCAGTTGCCAGGTACTGCCGCAGAGAACCAACGTCCACGTCGTCCCTTCGAAGGTTGTGTCGTACGAGAAGCCGTCGCATTTCGCGGCACGGCCAACATTATCAGTCAGGGTGTTTTACGAAGCCCCCAACAAGCGGGTCAGGCGGGATCCGCCTGCACACACGTCGACTGGCCGGCCCCGTCAGGGACCGGCCAGTCGACGTGTTCGTGGTGCTTAGGAGTTGCTGGTCAGCTTCTCACGCAGAGCCGCGAGCGACTCGTCGTCCGCGAGGGTGCCGCTGCCGGCCGTCTCGCTGGAGAAGCTCGAGCCTGCTGACGGGGCGGAGGCAGCGACTGCCTCTTCCGTTGCGGCCGTAGCAACCTGCTTCTTGTGAGACTCCCAGCGAGCCTGGGCTGCAGCGTAGTCCTGCTCCCACTTCTCGCGCTGGGTGTCGAAGCCCTCTTTCCACTCGTTGGTCTCCGGGTCGAAGCCCTCAGGGTACTTGTAGTTGCCCTGGTCGTCGTACTCGGTGAGCATTCCGTAGAGTGCCGGGTCGAACTCGGTGCCTTCGGGGTCGACGCCTTCGTTGGCCTGCTTGAGGCTCAGCGAGATGCGACGGCGCTCGAGGTCGATGTCGATGACCTTGACGAACACCTCGTCACCGACGGAGACGACCTGCTCGGCCAGCTCGACGTGCTTGCCGCTGAGCTCGGAGATGTGCACGAGGCCCTCGATGCCGTCTGCGACGCGAACGAACGCACCGAACGGAACGAGCTTGGTGACCTTGCCCGGTGCAACCTGGCCGATGGCGTGGGTGCGGGCGAAGACCTGCCACGGGTCTTCCTGCGTCGCCTTGAGCGACAGGGAGACACGCTCGCGGTCGAGGTCGACTTCGAGGATCTCGACGGTGACCTCCTGGCCAACTTCGACGACCTCGGACGCGTGCTCGATGTGCTTCCAGCTGAGTTCGGAGACGTGGACGAGACCGTCGACGCCACCCAGGTCGACGAACGCACCGAAGTTGACGATCGACGAGACGATGCCCTTGCGGACCTGGCCCTTCTGGAGGTTGTTGAGGAACGTGGTGCGGCTCTCAGACTGGGTCTGCTCGAGCAGTGCACGACGCGACAGAACGACGTTGTTGCGGTTCTTGTCGAGTTCGAGGATCTTGGCTTCGATCTCCTGGCCGAGGTACGGCGTGAGGTCGCGAACCCGGCGAAGCTCGATGAGCGATGCGGGCAGGAAGCCACGGAGTCCGATGTCGACGATGAGGCCACCCTTGACGACCTCGATGACCGAACCGGTCACGACGCCATCGGTGTCCTTGATCTTCTCAACGTCGCCCCACGCACGCTCGTACTGTGCGCGCTTCTTGGACAGGATGAGGCGGCCTTCTTTGTCTTCCTTCTGGAGGACGAGGGCTTCGACCATGTCGCCGACCTGGACGACCTCGCTGGGGTCGACGTCGTGCTTGATGGAAAGTTCGCGAGAGGGGATGACACCCTCGGTCTTGTAGCCGACATCGAGGAGGACCTCGTCGCGATCGATCTTGACGACGGTGCCCTCGATGAGGTCTCCGTCGTTGAAGAACTTCAGTGTTTTCTCGACCGCGGCCAGGAAGTCTTCAGCCGATCCGATGTCGTTGATAGCGACCTGCTTGGCGGTCGTTGCGGTTGTCATGTAGTGGTTGCTCCAGTAAGGACTGATTTCAGGCCGACACGATCCTCGTCAATCAGGGATTGTCTGGGATGTTTCCGTGCACGGCGAACGGATAGAACGTCACAAAAGTGACATGTCAGTCTATCGGTTCGCGCTGGCGGTAAGCAACCTGCGTGAAACCGCGGGAATCGAGGGGCGATCAGCCGCCTGCCGGGGTCCGTGTTGCATTCAGAACGAGGTCGAAACTCACGTCAGGGGTCCCCCGGTAATTGAGGTGAACGGAGGCGGACAGCACGTTGGTCCCGGAGTTCAGGAGCGACGCAGGAACGCTGAACGTCGCCGGGGATGCGACCGCCGCGGACGTCCGTGGCGCCCCGAGCGGATAGGTGCTCGCCGTGATCGGGCCTGTCGGCATGTTCGATCGGCCGATCTCGACGCCGTTCAGGTAGACGACGACTCCGTCGTCTGCGCGGGTCGTCGCGGAGATCGCGGAGAGTTCCGAGATGTCAGCGAGGGTGAAGGTGTGGCGGAACAGCGCGGTTCTCGGACGGTTGCTTGTCGGCGGTGGGACGTCGATGTTCGTCTGGACGCCGGTGAAACCGAAGCCGAGCGGTGCGCGGCCGGTCGGCCACGCGGTGTCATCGAAGGCGAGGTTCGTCCAGCCGGCGGGCCAGGCAGTGTTGGAGTAGAGCCACGACCAGGTGGACCCTCCTGGAACCAGGACGACCGGCCCGCCGGTCGGCGGCTGTGCCGGAGTCGTTGCCGAGGCAGTGCCCGCTGTCGAGGTCAGCCCTGTCGTTCCGACGGCGACGACCGAGTAGGAGTACGTCGTCGACGGCGCCAGGCCGGTGTCGGCGAATGTCCTGGTCGGCTCTGTGGCCGTGCCGACCTGGCTGCCGTTGCGCAGGACGCGATACGACGCGGCCTGCGCTCCGGTGCCAGGCGCCCAGTCGACCCGGACGGCCGTCGGACTCGTCGCGGTCGCCGTGACCGCCGGAGCGCCAGGCGGGTCGGTCGTCGGCTGTGCCGGAGTCGTTGCCGAGGCAGTGCCCGCTGTCGAGGTCAGCCCTGTCGTTCCGACGGCGACGACCGAGTAGGAGTACGTCGTCGACGGCGCCAGGCCGGTGTCGGCGAATGTCCTGGTCGGCTCTGTGGTCGTGCCGACCTGGCTGCCGTTGCGCAGGACGCGATACGACGCGGCCTGTGGACCTGTGCCAGGCGTCCAGTCGACCCGGACCGCAGTCGGGCTCGTCGCCGTCGCCGTGACCGCCGGAGCGCCAGGTGGGACCTGTGCCGGTCCCCCTGTCGTCCGCTTGCCGGCGAGCGACAGTTCCATGCTGGCATCCGTGGTTCCCCGGTAGTTGAGGTGGACGGAGACGGCGACGACGTTGACGCCGTCCCTGAGCAGAGCGGGAGGGACGTCGAAGAGGACAGGTGCCGCGATTGCTGCGCTCGTCCGCGGAGCCGCCGTCGCGTATGTGGTGGTGCTCAGTGTTCCGGTGGGCAGGCTCCGCCGCCCCACCTCTGTGCCGTTGACCCACACGGCTGCGCCGTCGTCGGCGCGCGTAGAGATGACCATGTCGGAGTATTCGGATGCCGTGGCGAGCGTGAAGGAGTGCCGGAACAGCGCCGTGCGCGGCCTGTTCGAGGTCGGCGGGGGCACGTCGATGTTCGTGGCGATGGTCGTGCTACCGAATCCGAGCGGTGCCTGGCCAGCGGCCCATGCGCTGTCTGCGAAGGACGGACCCGTCCATCCGCTCGGCCACGCGTTCGAGGAGTACAGCCACTTCCAGCTCGACCCTGAGGGAATCACGGTGACCGGGTTGGTTGTGCCGGCCGGGGGTGGCAGGGTGACGGATGCCGTTCCGGCCGGCGAAGTCAGACCGGTCGGGCCGACCGCGACAACGGTGTAGTCGTGCTGGGAACCGGCGGCAAGGCCGGAGTCGGTGAAGGTTCGCGTCGGCTCGGTCACGGTCTGCGGTGCCCCACCGTCACGGCTGACCCGATATTCGACCGCTGCGGGACCGGCCCCAGGGGTCCAGTCGACGCGCGCCGTGGTGCTGTCGACGGCCGTCGCGGTCACGGTCGGACGTCCGGGCGGCACTGGGGTGGGTTCGCCACCCTGGCGGAGCGCCGTCATGACGAGGTCGAAACTGAGGTCGGCTGTCCCACGGTAGTTGACGTGCACGGATGCCGTGACGACGTTGGTGCCGTTCTGCAGCAGCGCTGCGGGAACCGTGAACACAGCAGGTGCAGCGGTTGCCGCGTTCGTGCTCGGCGCTGCCGTGGCGTATGTCGCGTTGGTGATGGTTCCCGTCGGCATGTTCTTCCTGCCGACCTCGACGCCGTTCACACTGACGACGAGGCCGTCGTCAGCGCGCGTGGTGAGACTGACTCCGCTCAATTGAGCGGCATCCGCCACCTGGAAGGTGTGCCGGAAGAGCGCACTTCTTCCCCGGTTCGAGGTCGGTGGGGGCACGTCGATGTTCGTCGTCCTGCCGTTGTTGCCGAAGCCGAGGACGGCGTTCCCCCTCGCCCAGCTGCCGTCGGCGAACCCCGTGGTCGACCAGCCGGCAGGCCAGGCGACGTTCTGGTACCACCAGGCCCATTCGCCGCCGCCGCGCACGAGCAGTTCCCGCTCGCCTGAGCTGGCAGGCGACATGTCGTAATTGAGGCTGAACTCACTATCCGCGTCCGTTTCGAACCTGCCCAGCGTCGGCGAGTAGGTCTTCGCTGCGATCGTTCCCGCGGTGGGACTGAACGTGTAGTACCGCATCCAGCCGTCCCCGCCGTTGATGCGGGACTGGTAGTCGGAGAGAATCTGGTGCACCGGCTGACCGCACGCGTTCGGGTCGGTGCGGTTAGCTTCGCCTTCGTCACCGTCGTGCCAGTGCCCGTTGAGGACGAGGAAGATGTTGCAGTTGTCGTAGATCAGCTCGTTCCAGACCTGCACGGCCGAGTTGATGCCCGGGTCGCTGCGCACTGTGGTGTTCGAGCGGCTCCCACCGGTCGTGATGAACCCGTGGGTGGAGATGATGGCGCGCCGGTCCGGGTACGCGTCGAGCACCTTCTGCGCCCAGTCGAGGGTGTAGTCCGGCGATTCGAATTCGAGGTTGATCAGGACGAAGTCCATGCCGCCTGCGGTCAGCAGGCCGAAGTTGTCCTTGTTCTTGCGGTCGACGGGGTCCGGGCCGAACAGATTCTGGCCGAGGTATCCGCCGTATGAGGCCTCAGGCGAGTTCCAGGATGCCCCTGAATACCTGCTCGGAGGGAAGTACGTGTCGTATGTGGTCGCCTCACCGGTGACGATGTTCATGTCGTGATTGCCCGGCAGCACGCTGTTCGGAACGCCCGCGTCGTCGAGGACCTTCATGTACTTGCTTGCCCGATTCCAGTGATTCACGTTCGGCCACGACTCGACGAGGTCGCCCAGCTGCGTCACCCACGCGATATTGAGGTCGTCCTGGTTCTCGACGATCCAGTCGACCTGGTCCTCGAACTTCGACTCGTTGGTGGCGGACACTGTGTAGCCCTGCGTGTCAGGGATCACGGCGATGGTGAAGTCCTCGCCCGGCGGAGGCGGATCGGCCGCGAAGGCCGGTGCTGTCGGAACTGCGAGGGCGATGATCAGGGCCGGGATGCATGCCGCCCGAAGCAGCGCCAGACGGGAACGGGCTTCGCCCGGCTGTCCGACCATGGAAACTCCTGCCGTCCTGCGCCCGGAAAGGGTCACTGGTGTCAGGAGTAGTCCCCCATCGGGGTGGCACACCAGTCCCCCAAGTGAGGGACACTCACGTTTGGGAGGCGGTCAGTCGCGAGGGGCGCGCTCCCGGAGAGCCGCGACGAAATTGCCGACGGCATCCGGATCCGAGTGAAGGAACAGCGACGGTTCGAAGAGCTCGGCTTCGAGCACCAGCGGGCCCTTCACCGGATCGTCGACCACGTCGATGCGGGCATAGAGCGGAAGAGACTCCGCGTCGCTCAGGCCTCTGTCGGCCAGGACGGCGCGGATCGCGGTGACGAGCGCATCACAGACCGCCCGTTCGTCCGCGGACGGATCGACGCCGGCAACGACCTCCGTGTACACGCCGCCGAGCAGCCCGCCGCCGACGGCGAGCAGCGGACCCTTCGAGATGGCGTGGCTGAACCGGCCGTTGAAGTAGAGAAGCGCGTGTTCGCCGTGTTCCTGGACGCCGTCGATCGCCGGCTGGACCATCACCGTCTTCCCGAGGTCGAGGATCAGGTCGGCGAGGACCAGGGCCGCGGGATCGCCGACGTCGAACAGGCCGGTGTTCTGCGAACCGGCGGAGACGGAGGGCTTGATGACCAGTCGGGTCGCGTCGATGGCAGCGCATGCTGTTTCGACCTCGGCGTGCGTGTTGCAGAACGTGGTGGGGACGAGGGGGACGTCCGAGACGGCCGCGATGTCGCGCAGGTAGGTTTTGTCGATATTCCAGCGGATCAGGTCGGGGGCGTTCAGGACCGTGGTGACGGCCGCAACCGAGTCGAGCCAGTCGAGGAACTCCCTCGGACGTTCCGGGTAGTCCCACGGCGAACGGATGACCACCAGGTCGAAGTCCTGCCAGACGATCGACGGGTCAGTCCAGAGCACAATCCTGGCCGGGATGCCTGCGACGGCCAACGCATCGGTGAGCAGGGGAAGATCGTGGTCGGTGTAGACGGGGTCTGTGATTCCATGGCTGACGAGGGCGATCCTGGACATCTGGTTCTTTCGGGTTCAGGCGGGAAGCGGGCTGTCGAGCGTACGGGCCCTCGGCGAGACGATCGACCGGAGGGCGGGCTCGAGGTCCGGGTGCGCGAATTCGTACCCGGCGGCGGTGAGCCGTTCAGGAACGACCCAGCGGCTCTTCAGGACGAGTTCGGTCTCACTCCGGATGACCGCGGTTCCCAGTTCGAGCATCCAGCGTGTGGTCGGCAGCCCGAACGGCATCCCGAGTGTGCGGCGCAACGCCGCCATCAAGCCGCGGTTGTCAGTGGGGTTGGGTGCAGCGGCATTGACGATGCCGTCGATGTCGTCGGTCTCGCGGAGGAACCGGATGATGCGCTCGACGTCGTCGACGTGGATCCAGCTGAACTTCTGCCGGCCCGCTCGCGCTCCGAAGGCGTGGTAGGTCCCCGCCGCCAGGCGGCTCCGTGATGCGGGCCAGCGGCCGTCGCGCTGGGTGCCGCCGAGGCCGAACCTCGTGAGCAGTCGCAGCGGCGTCAGTGCGCTTCCATCGCCGAGGACGATGGCGAGCCTCAGCGCCACGCGACGGGTGCCTGGGAGGTCGTTGGCGAAGAACTCCTCTTCCCAGGCGCGGGCGATGCCGACGCTGAACCCGGTGCCGAGGTCGCCCGTCGATTCGGTCATCGGCCGGTCTTCAGCGTGCCGGTAGATCGTCGCCGTCGATGAGTTCACCCAGAGCGCCGGTGGCGCGATGCATGCCCGGACGGCGGCGTTCAGTTCCCTGGTCGTCTCCACGCGGGATCGGAGGATTTCTGCGCGGTTGGCCGGCGTGTACCGGCAGTTGACGCTCTTCCCCGCCAGATTGATGAGAAGGTCTGCTCCGTCGAGAAGACGGGTGATCCGAGCGGTGTCGCCCCAGACGGCATCCGCAGAGCCGCGCCCGACAGTGCTCACCGTGGCGCCGTCGGCCCGGAACCCGGCGACGAGATGATGGCCCAGGAAGCCGGAGGCCCCGGCGATGACGATGCGATCGGTCACGACGGATCTCCCCCACTGCTGACGGAATACCGGAAGGCCCCGCTGTACTGATAGAGCCTACCGACGAGTGGCGCGTCGATCGTGACGGCGACCTGCTGCATCGTCGTCGCGTCGTCGAACCGTTCGGTCAGTCGGACCACAGGGGCCAGGCCGTGCGGGATCGGGATGGCGAGGGTTCCGAGATGGATGACGACGCGGGTGGATCTGAGGTGGAGTCCGCCGTCCACGACGCGGGAGCTGAAGGCGGCCTCGATCAGGCCACCGGATCCGAGACGGTCGACCAGCCCTCCCGGTTGTGCCGAGATGACGTCGATCATGTCCCTGGAACCGTGGTCAAAGCTGAACCGACGCACCGCGCTCACTGCCGGCCGGCCGCCGGCATCCGCCGGCGTGTTGGTGACCGTGAACGGCACGTCGCGTTCCCACACCGGGAAGACGACACCGGCCAGTCCGAGCAGCCACAGCGCGGGCCAGAGCCAGCGCCTTGACGTGCCGACGACGTCGAACACACCGTTCCCCGTGCCGATGCTCCCGGACGGGATCGTCGAGAAGTAGGCGTGCAGGCGTGGATGCAGCCCCGCGAACTCCGGCCCGAGGATGCGTTCGTACGGAGACAGCGCAGGCGCAGGAGCCGGATCAGTCGGCAAGGAGGGTGCGCTTCAACGTGTCGAGTCCGACTCCGCCGAGGTCGAGTGCCTTCCGGTGGA
The DNA here is from genome assembly GCF_056713205.1 of Mycetocola sp. Y719. Taxonomy (NCBI): domain Bacteria; kingdom Bacillati; phylum Actinomycetota; class Actinomycetes; order Micrococcales; family Microbacteriaceae; genus Mycetocola; species Mycetocola sp. Y719. The sequence continues at coordinate 379,932 of NZ_JBWYGY010000001.1, forward strand.
ACGCCTTGATGTCGAAGCTCGCGCCCTCGCGGCGCGCGTACTCGTCGCGCAGCTGCTCCCAGATCCGCTGGCCGACCTTGTAGGAAGGCGCCTGGCCGGGCCAGCCGAGGTACCGGTTGACCTCGAAGCGGACGAATCCGTCGTTCATGTTGACGTTCTTCCTGAGGAAGGCGAACGCGTCGTCAGCGGTCCACGGGCGACTGCCGTCCGGGAGCGGCTTCTCCAGGTGTACGCCGATGTCGAGAACGACCCTGGCTGCACGCATCCGCTGGCCGTCGAGCATGCCCAGCCGGTCGGCGGGGTCGTCGAGGTAACCGAGCTGCTCCATCAGCCGTTCGGCGTACAGTGCCCAGCCCTCGGCGTGTCCTGACGTGCCTGCAAGCTGCCGACGCCAGGTGTTCAGTTTCGCGCGGTTGTAGACGGCCTGGCCGATCTGCAGGTGATGCCCTGGAACGCCCTCGTGGTAGACGGTGGTGAGTTCGCGCCAGGTGTCGAACTCGGTGACACCCTCTGGGACCGACCACCACATCCGGCCTGGCCTGGAGAAGTCATCCGTCGGCCCGGTGTAGTAGATCCCACCCTCCTGGGTGGGCGCGATCATGCACTCGATGGTGCGGATCTCCTCGGGGATGTCGAACTGGCTGCGGCCCAGTTCTTCGACGGCTCTGTCACTGGTCTCCTGCATCCACTTCTGCAGAGCGTCCGTGCCGTGCAGCTTGCGGCTGGGGTCTCCGTCGAGGAACGCGATCGCTTCCTCGACGCTCGCACCTGGCTTGATCTCCCTGGCGATCGACTCCTGCTCGTCGACCATGCGGGCGAGCTCGTCGATGCCCCACTCATAGGTCTCGTCCAGGTCGATCGTGGCCCCGAGGAACCTGCGGGACTGGAGCGCGTAGATCTCGCGCCCGACGGCATCCTTCTCCTGGGCGACGGGTTCGAGTTCGTGGGCGAGGAAGTCGGCCAGCGAGCGGTATGCCACGGCGGCCTGCCCGGCGTTGACAGCGAGGTCTGAGGCGAGGGATGCGGGGAGCTGGCCCTTCTCCGGAGCCGCCGTCGCCGCGAGCTCCATGAAGAATCCTTCGTCGGCGCCGTACTTCTTCGCCTGCTCGAAGACCTCGCGGACCTGGCGTTTCGCCGGGGTGATCCCGCGCTCGATACCGAGGCGGAGAGTTTCGACGTAGCCGGCGACCGCAGCAGGGAGGGCCTTCAAGCGGGACGAGACGTCATCCCAGTCGTCGACGGTCGACGTCGGCATGATGTCGAAGATCTCCCGGATGCCCTGGGCAGGTGAGGCGATGACGTTGAGGTCGCGCAGCTGAAGCTGCGCGTCCGAACTCTCCAGGTCGAGGCGGAGCTCGTTGGTGAGGTCTGTCTTCGTGACCTCGTCGATGCTGTCGACGGGCGTTGCGGCGTCGAGCGCGGCCAGCACCTTCTTCACTTCGCCGATGTACCGGTCATGACCGGCAGGTGACAGGTCGCCGAACCGGCTGTTCGCTTCGGTCCTGCCGATGTATGTTCCGAGCAGGGGATCGAGTTCGACGAGCGTGTCGACCCAGTCTTCGGCGATCGCGTCGACGGCGGACGGAGTGCGCTGCGGTTCAGTCATGGAGTCGAGCCTACGACAGCGGCGACCGCGCGTCACGGAATCCGGTCAGTGCGCTGCGGCGTCCCAATCGTGCCCGCGACCGACGTGCACGTCGAGCGGCACGGTCAGGTCGGCGGCGTTCGCCATCCGGGCGCGGACGATCGTCTCCAGGTCGTCCCACTCCCCCTGCACGACCTCGAAGATGAGCTCGTCGTGGACCTGCATGAGCATGCGGGAACCCAGACCGGCCGCGGCGACGTCTGCCTCGATGTTGACCATGGCGATCTTCATGATGTCGGCCGCCGAGCCCTGAATCGGCGCGTTGAGAGCCGCCCGCTGAGCATTGTCCCTCAGCACCCGGTTGGGGCTTTTCAGGTCGGGGAACGGACGCCGCCTGCCGAAGATGGTCGTCGTGTAGCCGTCGTCCACGGCCTGCTCGACGACGTTGCGCAGGTAATCGCGCACGGCGCCGAATCGGGCGAAGTAGTCGCTCATGAGCTTCTTGGCCTCGGACGAGTCGATGCGCAGCTGCTTGGAGAGGCCGAAGGCACTGAGTCCGTAGGCGAGGCCGTACGACATCGCCTTGACCTTGGTGCGCATCTCGTTTGTCACGTCTGCCGGCTCGACGCCAAAGATCCGCGCACCGACGAACCGGTGGAGGTCCTCGCCGGACCGGAAGGCCTCGATCAGCCCTTCGTCACCGGAGAGGTGCGCCATGATGCGCATCTCGATCTGGGAGTAGTCGGCGGTGAGCAGCGTCTCGTACCCGGCGCCGGCTTCGAACGACGCGCGGATGCGCCTGCCCTCTTCGGTGCGGACGGGAATGTTCTGCAGGTTGGGGTCCGTGGACGAGATCCGGCCGGTCGTCGTGCCCGTCTGCACGTAGCTCGTGTGGACGCGGCCGTCGTCTGCGATCGCCTTGTCGACGGTTTCGACGATCTGACGCAGCTTGGTGGCGTCGCGGTGTTCGAGCAGGAGCCCGAGGAACGGATGCGGATTGGATGCCTGCAGATCGGCCAGCGCGCCGGCATCCGTCGAATAGCCGGTCTTGTTGGCTCGGGTCTTCGGCATGTCGAGCTCGTTGAACAGCACCTCCTGGAGCTGCTTGGGCGAGCCCAGGTTCACCTCGTGACCGATGATGGCGTATGCCCGCGACGCGAGATCGGCAGCCTTCGCTCCGAGCTCGGCGGACAGCTCGGTCAGCTGTTCGTGGTTGACGGTGACGCCGCGCAGTTCGATGTCGACGAGGGTGAGCAGCGTCGGCATCTCGATGTCACGGAGAACCTTGAGCGAACCATCGTCGAGTGCCTCGGTCAGCGGGGCGACGAGGCGGACGGTGTACCAGGCCTCGAGCGGAGCCGTCGCCGGGTCGTCGAGCGACAGCTGGTTGGGGTCCGACTTCGGGACAGACTCGTCGAGATACCGGGAGACGAGGTCAGCGAGGGTCTTCTCTGTTCCGCTCGGGCGGAGGAGCCAGCCGGCGATGTGGGTGTCGAACGCGATGCCGTCGAAGGCGAGGCCGGCCGACGTCAATGCCTTCAGTTGCCGTTTCGCATCCGTCATCACCTTGGGAGCGTCGCTGGCGAGCCAGGCTTCGAACGGTGCATAGTCAGCGCGGCCCTGCTGCCACGCGAGAGCGACGGACTCGGTCGGTGTGGCGATTCCGACACCGACGGGCTTGCCTTCGAAGACGTCGATGGAGAGCCCGAGGCCCGTGGGGTTCGCCGTGGTCGCGCGTGTCAGCCAGGCGCCGAGCTCCTCGTCGAGCAACTGCTGTGCGGCCGGGATCTTCGCGGCACCCACGCGAACGGAGGGGATCCCTGTGGACTCCTCGTCGAGCCCCTCGGCCTTGAGGAGGCGATCGAGCATCGTGCGGAATTCGAGTCGCGCGAAGATCTCGCGGACGGCCTCTTCGTCGATCTGGCGCTTCTCGAGCGAGTCGAGGGTGACGGGAAGCTCGACATCGGTGAGCAGGTGGTTGAGCCTGCGGTTGCGGATCGCGTTCTCTTTGTGCTCGCGGAGGCTCTCCCCCACCTTGCCGCCGATCTTGTCGGCGTTCTCGAGGATCCCGTCGAGGGTGCCGTACAGGTTGAGCCACTTCACGGCGGTCTTCTCGCCGACCTTCGGGACTCCGGGGAGGTTGTCGCTCGTCTCACCGACGAGAGCGGCGACCTCCGGGTACTGGTGTGGCTGGATGCCGTAGCGTTCCATCACCTTGGCGGCGTCGTACCTGGTCAGGTCTGAGACCCCCATGCGCGACGGGTAGAGCAGGGTGACGTCGTCGTTGACGAGCTGGATCGTGTCGCGGTCTCCGGAGACGACGAGGACGCGATAGCCCTGTTCCCTGCCCTGGACGGAGAGGGTGGCGAGGATGTCGTCTGCCTCGTAGTCCTCGATCGAGATCGTGGTGATGTTCATTGCAGCAAGGGCGTCCTGGAGCAGGGGAACCTGACCGATGAACTCCGACGGAGTCTCGCCTCTGGTGCCCTTGTAGTCCGGGTACTCACGGGTGCGGAAGCTGAACCGCGAGATGTCGAACGCCACGGCGATGTGGGTCGGCTTGTGGTCTCGGATGAGGTTGATGAGCATCGCGAGGAAGCCGTGGATCGCGTTGGTGTGCTGGCCGTCCTTCGTGGAGAAACTGTCCACAGGCAGGGCGTAGAACGCCCGGAATGCGAGGGAATGACCGTCAATGACGAGGAGGGTAGGCTTTTCGTTGTCCGACACCACCCCAGCCTACAAGCGACAAGCGACAGTGGGTTTCGAGCACGAGCAAAGGCGACGATGACCGCGAAGACCCCCAACGACCTCGATTACGTCCTGCAGCGTGGAGGGGGTGCACTCGCCGCAAAGATGGGGATCGAGTTCGTCGAGTTCTCTGTCGACAGGGCCGTCGCCACGATGCCGGTCGAGGGCAACACCCAGCCGGCCATGTTGCTCCACGGGGGCGCCTATGTGGTCCTCGGCGAGTCCCTCGGGTCGATGTCGGCGAACCTCTGGGCCGGCGCGGGCAAACTGGCCGTCGGTATCGACATCAATGCCACCCACACGCGCTCGGCGACGTCTGGGATCGTGACAGGTGTGTGCACGCCGATCCACCTGGGACGGTCGATGACCGTGCACGAGATCGCGGTGACCGACGAACAGGGCCGCAGGTGCTCGACCATCCGGATCACGAACCTGATCAAGGATCTGCCTGTCGGCTGACGGCATCCGCCCGTCCGACCGAAAGCATCGTTTCCGGTCGAGAGTCCCCCGCGCTCGTGATGCCTTCGACCGCATCTGATGCCCTCGAACTACCTGTTAACGACGAAACGGACCGGTGGACCGGCCCGTTTCGACGGTGAGAGCTACTTCTTTGCGGTGAGCTGCTCGACGATCGCCTGTGCGACGTCGTGCATGGTCAGGCGGCGATCCATCGATGCCTTCTGGATCCAGCGGAACGCCTCTGGCTCGGTGAGGCCCATCTTCTCGTTGAGGAGACCCTTGGCGCGGTCGACGAGCTTACGGGTCTCGAAGCGCTCGACCATGTCGGCGACCTCGGCCTCGAGGGTGATGATCTGCTGGTATCGGCTGAGAGCGATCTCGATGGCCGGCAGCAGGTCGTTCGGGGTGAACGGCTTCACGACGTAGGCAAGGGCGCCCGCTTCGCTCGCACGTTCGACGAGTTCCTTCTGGCTGAACGCGGTGAGGAGGACGACCGGTGCGATCTGGGCCTTGTTGAGACGTTCAGCGGCGGAGATTCCGTCCAGCTGAGGCATCTTGACGTCCATGATGACGAGGTCAGGACGCAACTCGGTGGCCAGCGCAACAGCGGTTTCGCCGTCACCTGCCTCGCCGACGACCTCGAAGCCATTGTCTCGGAGGATCTCGACGATATCGAGGCGGATCAGCGATTCGTCTTCGGCTACGACTACTCGACGAGGGGCTGCTGGAGTTGCTTCTGGCTCGGTCACGGCTTAATCCTACGGTACTCTGGTGCACGTTGTTGTGCGCCGGTGTGGCGGAATGGCAGACGCGGAGCACTCAAAATGCTTTGTTCGAAAGGACGTGTGGGTTCGAGTCCCACCACCGGTACAACAGGGTGACCCCTCGACGTTCCAGCGCAAGCGCGAACGTGGAGGGGTCGTTTTCGCTCAGAGCGACGTCCGCCGATCGTGACGCTGCGCGGCGAGATCTCGGGCAGCGCTGATCAGTGCACGGGCCTGATCGCCGGTCCGCTCCCCCGGATTGAGGATCGACACCCACGCCTGCGAGGCATAGATCGGATGCGGCAGGATCCGGTCGAGCTCGGCGTAGTCGTAGTCACCTGATCGTGCGGTGTGTTCGTCCGGCGTGTGACCGAGCAGCTCGGCATAAACGGCTCGCCCGACGGCGATGTTGAGCCGGTGCACGCCGGGGCGGTCGAGCTCGGATGACTCATCGAAACCCGGGTAGTTGCTGACCACGATCGTGGTGAACGGCATCCGCCTGTTCTCGTCGTCGTCGTCCGGGTCGTAGTAGAAGAAGCTGTCGCCCCATGCGGATGCCGGCGCCCCTGACGCTTCATCGGCCGTCATCACGACGACACCGGGGAGGCTCTCGCCGAAGTCCAGGAGGTCACTCTCGCTCATGCGCGACAGTCTGCCAGAATCCTCATTCCCCGCCCAGTGCCCCCGGCGCAAGGGGATGGTGCGGCCGAAGGGACGGCAGCCATACTTGCTGGCTATGAGCTCTTCAGACACCGGCCCCGATTCCGCCCACCGCCGCCCACCAGGGGTCAGCGACGACACGGTCGAAGCGCTCGGAAAGCTGTCGGAGGCGCTCGAGGTCGTCGAGCACGCCCGCGGCTATCTCTACGGGTTCCACCGGCTCACGGGCAAAGCCGACCTGGCGCTCGGCGAAGCTGTCGACCTTCTCCGCGCGGCCGGGCACACCGAACTGGCCGAGGAGATCGCGCGCGACATCGTCGGGCGCAACGTTCTCCATGGTCGCTGGACCTTCCAGATCGTCGAGGATTACGACGACAACTACTACTCAGCCGTCACCGCCGCCGAAAGAAGGGCACGGCAACAGCTCGTCGACGGGAAGCGGCACCTCTTCGAGGCCGAAATGAAGGAAGACCGCCGGAGCCGCGGTCGGCCGCACCACGAAGCCCTTCCAGACGGCGAGAACTGACAGGCCCGCTCGCGCGGGCCTGTCTCCCCCTCAGGTCAGATGGCCGCGCGCTCGGCCACGAGCGGGCACGCGAACGGATCGCTCTCCCCCAGGCCGACGCGGTTGATGTACTTCAGCACGATCCCGTAGGACTGGAACAGCCCGGTCTCGGTGTACGGCACATCGTGCGACCGGCAGTACTCGGCAACGAGTGGCGCGGCACGGCGCAGATGGGGGCGGGGCATCGACGGGAACAGGTGGTGTTCGATCTGGTAGTTGAGCCCGCCCATGGCGACGTCGAGGAAGCGGGAGCCCTTGACGTTGCGGCTCATCATCACCTGGCGACGCAGGAAATCGAGCTTCATGTCCTTCGGCACCAGCGGCATCCCCTTGTGGTTCGGAGCGAACGCGATGCCCATGTAGAACCCGAACAGGCCCAGCTGCACACCGAGGAACGCGAAGGCGATCCCGGGTGAGAGAACGAGAAAGACCAGGGTGAGGTACCCGGCCAGCCGAATCGTGATGAACGCCATCTCGACCCAGCGACGGTCGATGTGGTCGCGGCTGCAGAGCCGGCGGACACTCGAAGCGTGCAGCGAGAGTCCCTCGAGCAGCAGAATCGGGAAGAAGAAGAGGCCCTGGTGGGCGATGAGCCACCCGGTGACGGGGTTGCGCCGGTTCCGGGCCTGGGCGGGCGTGAACGAGATCACCGGAAGGTCGATGTCCGGGTCCTTCCCCTCCTGGTTCGGGTTGGCGTGGTGGCGCGTGTGCTTGTGCTGCCACCAGCCGTAGCTCATCCCGACGAACAGGTTGCCGATGATGAGGCTGGTCCAGTCGTTCCACTTGCCCGACTGGAAGATCTGCCTGTGGGCGGCGTCATGCCCGAGGAATGCCGTCTGGGTGAACAGCACTGCCAGCCCCGCGGCGACGAGCAGTTGCCACCAGCTCTCGCCGATGAGGATGAACGCCGCGGCCGACGCTGCGAACACGACAGGGACCGCGATGAGCTTGGTCCAGTAGTAGCCGTACCGGCGGCGGAGCAGACCTGACGCCTTGACGGCGTGCGCCAGGTCGGTGAAATCCCCCAGCACTGCACCGCCCGGACCGCCGGGATGTGTGCGGATGATTCGAGTGGATACGTCGACGGATGCCACGGTGTCCTCCAGACCAAGAGACGGAATCGCTGGGGGCGACCGAGGTCTGGGGCTGCCGGTGAATCGAGTCTACGCTTCGCGCCGCGAAGCGCGGCCGATCCTCAGCGGACCCGAAGAAAGAGGGATCTCAGTGGGATTCGGGTGGTTCAGGCGAGACCCGGAGACTGCCCCCGCCATTCGCGGACGCCATCAGGTCCTCGAGCCAGGTCCGGTTGAGCTTGTCCTCGCCCAGCCCGTCGAACTGGAACTGAATCGGAATCGCCGGATGGATCCAGATCACCCGCCTGCCGGACTGATCCGTTCCGATCCGGCCGTCGACGGTGAAGGCGAACATCTCACTCCGCCGCAGCTTGGTGATGATGACGACCTTGACGTGCGCCAGTTCCCTGTCGGTCAGTTCGATCTCGACCGGCGGTAACCCGTACAGCAGTTTTCCCACGGTTCACACCCTCCCGCATCGGGCGACGCCTTCCTATGCACGATAGCCCGCCGCGGCCCCTGAGTCACGCATTGCGACTTTCTTGCAGGTCCGCCAGCCGTTTCTCCGCGCGCTCCGCGGCGCGGGTGGCCACATCCGCGGTGCGATCAGCGGATGCCGCCGCGCGGCTGAGTGCCTCGTCGTCGCGATCGAGGGCGGCGAGATCCTGTTCGACGGCGGCCAGCTTCGCCTCGAGCTCGTCACGTGCTGTTCCGAGTGCGAGTCGTCGCTCTCCCAGGGCGGTCCGTCTGGTTCGCAGTTCCGCCCTGGCATCCTCGGCCGCTGTGGCGCTCGCACGCGCATCCCGTGCCTTCGCCTCCGCCTCGGCGAGCCGTCGCCCGGATGCTTCGTCGTCCACGGCCCGCAGTGCAGGGCGGGAGGCCCGTTCGACGATCACTGAGGGAAGAGCGACGGCACCGTCGAGGTCGACAGGGTCGATGCCTGACGAGGTGAGCCCCCGCAGGAGCCTGCCGCTCCGGATCGCGTCTGCCGCTCCTGCATCGGCCATCGCTGCGTGGAGCGTCTGTTCGACCTCGATGAGCGCGGCGGCGCTCATCCGATGGCCTGCCTCAGCCGCGAGGTCATTACCGAGCGCGGCGATCGATCGGATGAGAAGCAATCGCTGTTTCCCGAGACGGCGCAGGTCGCCGGCATCCAGGTCTTTCTCGGCCTCGCGCATCTCGGCGCCCAGCGCGACGAGCTGGTCGATCTCGGCCGATTTCCGGGCCGAGAGGAGGTTGACCAGCCACGCTGCCGCCGAGGGTTTCGGCAGCCGGCCGATCGTCCTGGCCAGGTCGGCATCGCCGTCGTCCCTGGCGGTCGCGACCCGCGACGCGCGCACGGCGGTGAACTCGGCCGGTGTGCGCAGGTACAGGTCGACGAGCACGTCGTCCAGGTCCATGCGCTCTCCTTTCACGTGCCATTCTCGGGCGTCTGCGTTCAGGATACGCGGGCGTCGCGGGGTCAGGCGGGCTGCCGAAAACGGACGCGGCGAACGAGTGCCCGGACGGGGGTGCACCGTGAACGCCCCACGTCCGTCATGATTGATGCGTGCCCAACAAGCTCTTCGCACGTCTGCGGCGCCGTGCGCCGGTGGTCGCCACGCCCGGGCAGGACGAGGCGTACTCTCCTGCGCCTGAAGGAGATGCCCTGCTGGACACCGGGGCCGACCAGTTGCGGGCATACCTGGTCCTCCACCCGAGGCGCGCAGCCGCCCTGGAAGCAGCTTGCCTGCCGTTGAGGAAGCGACTGCTCGACCTCGCCGCAGCCGGCGACACCACGAGCGATCTCGCAGCCATGCTCCCGCACTGCGCGCGGGCCGCCGCCACGAACGCGCCGACTCTCTGGGACGCCGTGTTCACCGACCTCGTCGAAGCGACACAGGGCGGCCCAGGCATCACGATGAGCCCACTCGTCGTGCTGATGAGCACGGCCATCTCACGAAGCGTGTACGGGTCGGACGACGAAGGCCTTCTCTACGTGTCATCCGAGGCACGCTCAACGGCCGACGAGCTCGTCGCAGACGTCCCAGGGATCGGCAAGGTCATCGCAGACCTCATGGAGATCTCCCGCAGCACGATCGCGGCCAGGGCTACCCAGGCCGGCATCGACAGCGTCCTCGTGCACCGGCGATTCCGGATGACGGAGGCCACGGACGCGGTTCTCATTCACCAGCTCGAGAGCGGACCGCCCGGGGATCTGGTGAACCGGGTTGCGGACGACATCGACTTCCACACCCTGTCTGTGTGGTTCGCTGACATCCGGGTCGCCCGCGACTGGTCGCCGTCAGCGGATCCGGCTTCGACGAGCGTCGTCATCCTCAGCGTTCGCGTGCCGGTGTCGTCGATCTGGCTGGCCCCGCGTCGTGAAAGCGGGGAGTTTCTGATCAGCGCCGAGGCGCTCGTACCCGAGCACAGCGAAGTCCTCAACCGTGACTGACGACCGAAGACGGACGCGGCGGTCGAGAGGGGTTCTTCTCGGCGTCTCTGTCGTCGTGATCGTCTCTGGGCTTCTCGTTCGTGCCATTCCCGGAGCGATCGGCGACGTGACCGGCGGCATCCTCTACGCCGTACTGGTGTTCCTCCTTGTCGCCGTCCTGGTGCCGGCGGCGTCGACCGTTCGGATCGGCCTGGTGGCGTTCGCGATCTGCGTGGCGGTCGAGCTCCTGCAGCTCACCGGGCTTCCATCAGCGCTGACGGGCGTCTTTCCGCCTGCGCGCCTGGTACTGGGCACGACCTTCGTCGCCACGGACCTGGTCAGCTCCGCTGTCGGAGTCGGCCTCGCCGTGATCGCCGACCGACTGCTCCGGCGTCCATCCGGGACCCTGGACGACTCAGTGAGTGCGCGCGCTCTGCTGGACGAGCGCGTGGACGCGGGCCTCGAGCAGCCGGAGCGCCGCGACGACCGCTGAATCCACGATCTCTGCCGGGCTTCCACCGAGGTGGCGTTCTGCGACGTGGAGTTCGCCGCGCGGTGAGTGCACACCGATGAAGATCGTGCCGACCTCCTGCCCGTCCTGTTCGTCGGGACCGCCTACACCGGTGACGGACAGGGTGAGGTTGGCCCGCATGAGCTTGGCGACGCCGGTGGCCATCTGCTCGGCGGCCCTCGCTGAGACGACGGGGCCTTGCCCGAGTTCGAGCACGTGGTGCTTGGACTCGGTCATGTACGCCACTATTCCCCCGGCGAACCACTCTGATGAGTCCGGTGCTGCGCCGAGTCTCACGGCGATCGCGCCGCTCGTCAGCGACTCAGCGACGGCGATCCGCAGCGAGGTCCCGCGCACTGCAGCGGCGATCGACTCGGCGAGGACGATCGCGTGGGCTTCACTGGGGTCAGGGGAAGGCATACGTCCATTGTGAGTGCCGCTGCCTGACCTCCCAAGGGGTTGACACTGTCCGGCGCCGGATCAGGAACCAAGGATGAGGTTCCTCAGCGCCGTCTCCGGCGCGATCCCCCGATTCTCGAGCAGATCGCCGGACTGGTAGCGGTCAAGCACGCGAGGGTCGATGTAGCTCGACCGCGCGATCGCGGGAGTGTTGCCCAGCGCTTCTGCCGTCTCTTTCACCGCGACAACGACGTTCCTGGCGCACCGGGTGGCATTGGACGCCGGCCCCAGGCGGCGCAGGGCGGTGGCCGCAATGATGCTCCCGTGAAGCGTGCGGAAGTCCTTGGCCGTGAAGTCGCCGTTCGTGCGCCTGCGCACGTATTCGTTGACCTCCTGGGCGTTGAGCGGGCGCCAGTGATCGTCCGACTTCCAGGCGAGGAGCCGAGCCCGTGGACCCCGGGTCTTCAGGGATCGGATGACGGCGGCGAGGTCCTCGTCCTCGGTGTCACTCGACCATGCCTGTCCGCTCTTGCCGGGGAAATCGAGGAGGACCCGGTCGCCGCTCACCGTCGCGTGGGCACAGAGCAATGTGGTCAGTCCGTGGCTGCCGTGCTCGAGGGCGAACCGTTCGCTCCCGACCCTGAGCCTCGCGGAATCGAGGAGACGGAAGCCGGCGGCGAGGGCGCGTTCCTTCGAGCCGGTCACCCCGCGAAGATCGAGTGTCACCAGCCTGCGGGCGGACGGCAACGCCGACGCGAGGTCGAGGGCCCTGTCGAACTTTCGCTCCGCCTGCTTCCTCGACCAGGCCTCGTGGTAGAGATACTGCCTGCGTCCCGCACCGTCTGTCCCGACGGCCTGGATGTGGGCGTTCGGATGGGGCGCGATCCAGACATCCGACCACGCCGGCGGGATGACGAGTGCGGTGATCCGTTCGATCGTCCCCTCATCCCGGAGCGGGTGACCTCCCTCATCGACATAGCGGAATCCTGAACGGGTCCGTCGACGCCCCAGGCCTGGGGCGGTGGGGTCACTCCGGCGCAGGCGCGGCACTGCGGCTCCGTCCCTGTGTGCGTTCGTTCCCCTTCGGCATGGCGCCCCTTACATTCCTGGGAGTCGGGCTCACAGCGCCTTGCCGCCGGTGACCGGCAGGACGGCTCCTGAGACGTACGATGCCTCGTCCGACGCAAGGTAGACGTATGCAGGCGCGAGCTCGGCCGGCTGGCCTGCCCGGCCCAGCGGTGTGTCCTGTCCGAACGTAGGCACCTTGTCCGGCCATGAGGTCGCCGGAATGAGCGGGGTCCAGATCGGACCGGGAGCGACCGCGTTGACGCGGATCCCCCGATCGCCGAGCTGATCGGCCAGTGCCTTCGTGAACGCGACCTGAGCGGCTTTCGTCATGGCGTAATCGATCAGTTCAGGGGCGGGCTGGAACGCCTGGATCGACGCGGTGGTGAGAATGGATGCCCCGGGTTTGAGGTGCGGGATCGCTGCGCGCGCCGTCCACATCGGTCCGTAGAGGTTCGTCTTGAACACCCGGTCGAATTCTGCGGTCGGAAGGTTCTCGAGTCCGTTCCTGTTCTCCTGGTACGCGGCGTTGAGTACGAGCACGTCGAGACGGCCGAACTCCCCCATCGTGAGTTCGACGATGTCTGTGCTGAATTGCTCGTCCGTGACATCTCCGGGCAGGAGCAGCGCCCGTCTGCCCGCCTTCTCCACCCAGGTCGCCGTGTCCTCGGCGTCGTCCTGTTCCTCGGGAAGGTAGGCGATCGCGACGTCCGCGCCCTCCCTGGCGAAGGCGATCGCGACGGCCCGCCCGATTCCTGAGTCGCCTCCGGTGATCAGTGCGACCCGGTCGGTGAGCCTGCCGGTCCCGACGTAACTGTGCTCGCCGTGGTCGGGCGTCGGAGAGGTCTTGGCGGTGAGGCCGGGCTGGTCCTGCTCCTGGCGGGGGAAATCCTCCGAGGTGTATTTCGTCCTCGGGTCGGGGTTCTTCGCGGTCACACCACGCCTTTCGTTGGTCCCGGCGCACGAGGCGCCCAGCTGACAGTGGCAGCCACCATACGCCGCGGCTCTCGGCGCGTTCAAGGGGCTGGCGTGTTCGGTCGGAACCCCAGTAGCGTTGTGCGGCTGTGGGCGCTCCGTGCGCCCCGTCGAAAGGACGGAACCCATGTTCGATCCGCCGCTGCGCCGCTCGCTCTGGCTCGACCGTCCCTCGCCGATTCCGACGGACGAATGGCGTTCGCTCGACGCCGTCGACGTCGTCGTGATCGGCGGAGGGATCTCCGGCCTCTCGCTCGCCGCGATGGTGGCCGAACAGGGCCGCTCCGTCGTCGTCCTCGAGGCGCGACATGTCGGCTCTGTCACCACCGGCAACACGACAGGCAAGGTGACCCTGCTCCAGGGCTCCCAGCTGTCGCAGATCCGGGATGCCGTGTCCCGCGAGCTCGCTGAAGCGTACGTTGCGGCGAACAGGGCCGGGCAGGACTGGTTGATGCGGCACCTCCGCGACAACGCCGTTCCATTCGACGAACGGACCGCTGTGACGTACGCGACGACGGATGCCGGCGCTCCGATCGTGGAGGCAGAGCTCGACGCGGCATCCGATCTGGGTCTCGCAGTCTCGGCGAGACGGACCCTGGAGCTGCCGTTCCCGATCACAGCCTCGGTCTGCCTTCCCGGCCAGTTCCAGGTCGACGCTGTCGACGTCCTCGATTCGCTCGTGCGCACTGTTCGGCGCCACGGCGGGTTCGTCATGGAAGGGGTCCGCGCCACCGAGGTCGATTCGGGCGGCCCCTGCGTCGTGTCGACCAACAGGGGCGATGTCACCGGCGACCGCGTCGTCGTGGCCACAGGAACGCCGTTCCCGAAACGCGGGGGCCATTTCGCCACGCTCGAACCCCGTCGTTCGTACGCTCTCGCCTATCGTTGGCCTGATCATTCGTTTGAGGGCATGTACCTGTCTGTCGACGAACCGTCGAGGACGATCAGGGACGCAGGACGCGAGGACGGGCGCTACCTGGTCGTCGGCGGCAACGGGCATCGGGGCGGGAAGGGCGCACCGACGTCCGCGCGGGTGGACGACCTCGTGGAGTGGACGACCGCTCTGTTCCCCGACGCCGTGCCGACGCACTCCTGGTCGGCTCAGGACTACCACTCCACCGACCACCTTCCCCACTTCGGTCCCATCACCGGAGGCGACGACCGGGTGTTCGTGGCGACCGGCTACGACAAATGGGGCCTCACCAACGGCGTGGCTGCGGCGATAGCCATCTCCGGCCGGATGTCAGGAGCCCGGCCGGGCTGGGCGGTCAGCCTGGAGGACCGGCCGCCCGCATTCACCTCAGTGGGCAGCACACTGGGGGCGGGAGCACACGTGGCAGCCGACCTGGCACACGGCTGGGTGGCAGCCGAACTGTCGCCCGAGCCCGCAGATCCGCCTGCGGAAGGCGATGGCGTCGTCGTGAGAGACGGTGTCTCCCCCGTCGCGGTCTGCACGGTGGACGGGGTCACGCGGCGTCGATCTGCTGTCTGCACCCATCTCGGAGGCATCGTCGGCTGGAACAGCGCAGAGCGGTCATGGGACTGCCCGTTGCATGGGTCGCGGTTCAGCCCTGCAGGCGACGTTCTCGAAGGCCCGGCAGTCCTCCCTCTGAACGACTGACTCAGGCGGGTTTGCTGGCTTTCTTCTTCGCAGCCGGTGCCTTCTTCTTGGCGGTGCGCGATTTCTCGACGCTGCGGCGGAGTGCCTCCATGAGGTCGATGACCTCGCCGGATTCGCCGGCCTCGTCGCCGGTCTCGCCGAAGGTGGCATCCGTGTCGACGGCGTCGCCCTGCTCGAGCTTGGCCTCGATGAGCTTGCGCAACTGGTCCTGGTAGTCGTCGTGGAACTTCTCCGGTGTGAAATCATCGGCGAAGCTGTCGACGAGCGACGCCGAGAGTTCGAGTTCCTTCGCGGAGATCCGCACCTTTTCATCGAGTGCGGGGAACTCGGCCTTCCTCACCTCGTCCTCCCAGAGCAGCGTCTGGATGAGAAGCACGCCGTCGCGGGACCGCAGCGCCCCCAGGCGGGTCTTCTGGCGGAGGGCGAACTGCACGATCGCTGTCCGGTCGGTGGATTCGAGGGTTTTGCGCAGGAGCACGTAGGCCTTCGCTGACGAGGAGTCCGGCTCGAGGAAGTAGCTGCGGTCGTACATGATCGGATCGACCTGGTCGCTGGGGACGAACTCGACGACCTCGATCTCGCGGCTCTTCTCCTCGGGAAGGGAGGCCATGTCCTCAGCGGTGAGGATCACCGTCCTGTCGCCGTCCTCGTAGGCCTTGTCGATGTTCTCGTACTTGATGATCTTGCCGCAGATCTCGCAGCGACGCTGGTAGCGGATACGGCCGCCGTCCTTGTCATGCACCTGATGGAGGGCGATGTCGTGGTCTTCGGTCGCGCTGTACACCTTCACCGGCACGTTGACCAGTCCGAAGGTGATCGCGCCCTTCCAGATAGCTCTCATCCCCCCAGTGAACACCAGCGGGGCGGTCGGTGCCTACCCCTTGCCGTCCTCGTCGCGCCTCGACATCGTGTGCCGCACGATCAGGGGAAGCAGCAGGCCGAGTGACACGGTGATGACGGTGATGACGACGGCGGCGATGACCCCGGCCTGGTGACCGAGGACGAAGTCGAAGATCAGCATCGCGGTTCCGATCATCGTCAGGGACACTCCGACGAGTACCGCCTTGAGCATCCGGTCGCCGATCCGCACCGTCGCCTCCTTGACCAGGTGGCGGAACAGGATGCGATGGGCGCTCACCGGCAAGAGGCTGAGGACCGTTGTGAGGATCGAGACCGAGACAAGTGTGAGATAGAGGCCGAGCTGGAACGCGTCGAGCTCGGTGAACCGCGGCTGGAACGCGATCGCCAGGAGGAAGGCGGTGAGGATCTGGGTCCCTGCCTGCAGGACCCGCAGTTCCTGGAGCAGGTCGGCCCAGTTGCGGTCGGACCGTTCGGACTCGGTCTCGCTGCGGCCGTCGTGGACCGCGTCGGCGCTGGGCTGGACGGCGTCCCCGTCGTGCTCGGTCACCATCGTGTCGCTCCGTTTCCCGTCGACTCATCCTGCCACTGCCATGAGTGACGGCCAGGGGCTTCCGCCCCGGCGTCCGCCAGCCTAACCTTTCCTGCACACGCGGGCGTCGATCCACACGCGCCCGCCCGGAAACGGTGAGGAGAGCGACCGACATGACGAATCCCATACCGGACGACTACCCGGTGGAGTACACCGAGGACGAAGAACTGGCGATCCTGCCCGACGACCTCGACGACGATGACCTCGGCGTCGCATTCGACGACGACCGGCCGATCGATGAGGCGGATTACGAGCCGGACGACGTGCTCCCCGACGACCAGTAGCGCCGGAACGACACAGCGCGGGCCCCGAACGGGACCCGCGCTGTGTCGTGCGGCCTGGGCTACTGGTAGGCGGGCACGACGCCGTGGTGTGCGTCGCCGACCTTGTGCACGCGGAGGTCGTTGGTCGAACCGGTGATTCCGGGAGGGGAACCGGAGATCACGACGACCTTGTCTCCGATGGCGGCCCTGCCTGAGCCGAGCAGGATGTCGTCGACCTGGCCGAACATCGCGTCCGTGTGCGTGACGCGGTCGACGAGGAACGTCTCGACTCCCCAGTTGAGCTGCATCCGGCGGCGGATGCTCTCCTCTGGCGTGAATCCGAGGACGGGGATGGTGTGGCGGATGCGGACCATCCGGCGTACGGAGTCACCCGACTCGGTGAAGACGCAGAGGAACTTGGCGTCGACGAACTCGGCGACCTCGCTGGCGGCCAGCGTGATGGCACCGCCCTGGGTGCGCGGCTTCGTTCCGAGCGGCTGGATACGCTCCAGGCCGTGGTCCTCGGTGGACTCGATGATGCGGGCCATGGTCTGCACGGTGATCACAGGGTAGGCGCCGACACTGGTCTCGCCGCTGAGCATCACTGCGTCAGCACCGTCGAGGACGGCGTTCGCGACGTCCGACGTCTCGGCGCGGGTCGGGATCGGGCTGGAGATCATCGATTCGAGCATCTGCGTGGCGACGATGACCGGCTTTGCCATCCGGCGACAGAGTTCGACGGCGCGCTTCTGGACGATCGGGACGGCCTCGAGCGGAAGTTCGACGCCGAGGTCACCACGGGCGACCATGATGCCGTCGAAGGCGTCGATGATCTCTTCGAGGTGGTCGACGGCCTGCGGCTTCTCGATCTTGGCGATGACGGGGAGGCGCTTGCCTTCCTCGTCCATGATCTCGTGGACGCGGCGGATGTCTTCGGCGTTGCGCACGAAGGACAGCGCGATGAAGTCGGCACCGAGCCGGAGGCCCCAGCGGAGGTCCGCCTCGTCCTTGTCGCTCAGGGCGGGGACGTTGACGGCGACGCCGGGCAGGTTGATGCCCTTGTTGTTGGAGACGGCTCCTGCGACGATGACCTCGGTGGTCACGACGACGCCGTCCGTCTCGAGGACCTTGACCTTGACCTTGCCGTCGTCGATGAGGAGGAAGTCACCGGGCTTCACATCGTTCGGCAGGCCCTTGAAGGTGGTGCCGGAGAGTTCCTTGGTGCCGACGACATCCTCGGTGGTGATCTTGAAGATGTCGCCTTCGGCGAGGTCGTACGGGCCGCCCTCGAACTTTCCGAGGCGGATCTTCGGACCCTGCAGGTCGACGAGCACAGCGACCGGCTTGCCTGCGTCGGCAGCGGCCTTCCGAACGTTGGCGTAGACACCCTCGTGGACGTCGTACGATCCGTGGCTGAGGTTCATCCTGGCCACGTTCACTCCGGCGTCGATGATGGCGCGGATGTTCTCATAGCTGGCGGTTGCCGGGCCGAGGGTCGCGACGATTTTAGCTCGTCTCATAGGTGCTGCTCCATATTTCTGCGCGAACGCGCACTGGCGGGATCTGAGGGGAAAAGGAGGAGGAGGCGAGAAGCCTCGCCACCGAGTCTAGAGCGAGATGGCGTGATCGGTCGGGCGTACAGGGGACGGCAGGCTGGTTTCGCCCTCGAGGTACTTGTCGACGGCGGATGCCGCGGCCCGGCCTTCGGCGATGGCCCAGACGATGAGCGACTGCCCACGTCCGGCATCCCCGGCGACGAAGACGCCCGGTTCGCTGGTCTGGTAGTCGTTGTCGCGCTCCACGTTTCCGCGGTTGTCGAACGGGACTCCCAGCTGCGGGGCGATGTGCTCGGACTCAGGTCCGGTGAACCCCAGGGCGAGGAGCACGAGGTCGGCCGGGATCTCCCGCTCGGTTCCGCTCTTGGGAACGCGGCGTCCGTCGAGGAACTCGGTCTCGGCCACGCGGATGGCGCGGACCTCGCCGGACTCGTTGCTGAGGAACTCGACCGTGGACACGAGGTACTCCCGGTCGCCGCCTTCTTCGTGGGCGCTCTGGATCTCGAACAGGGTCGGCATGGTCGGCCAGGGCTGTGCGTCAGTGCGCACCGGCGACGGCTGCTTGCCGATGGCCAGGTTGGTCACGGATGCGGCACCCTGCCTGTGCGCGGTTCCGATGCAGTCCGCTCCGGTGTCGCCACCGCCGAGCACGACGACGTGCTTGTCCTCGGCCGTGATCTGGCCGGGAACGTCGTCGCCTGCACCCGCCTTGTTCTGCGGGACCAGGTAGTCCATGGCGAAGTGCACGCCGGCCAGGTCGCGGCCGGGAATCGGAAGGTCGCGCGGCACCATGGCGCCAGTGGCGATGATGACGGCGTCGTAGCGCGAGCGGAGGTCGTCCCAGGTGATGTCGACGCCGATGTTGACTCCGGCGCGGAAGCGCGTTCCTTCGTCGGCCATCTGCTTGAGACGGGCGTCGATGTGCTTCTTCTCCATCTTGAAGTCCGGGATGCCGTAACGGAGCAGTCCGCCGATGCGGTCGTCCCGCTCGTACACGGCGACCGTGTGCCCGGCGCGGGTGAGCTGCTGGGCAGCGGCCAGGCCGGCAGGGCCGGAGCCCACGACGGCGACGGTCTTGCCCGTCAGGCTCTCCGGCGGGTGGGAGTCGACCCAGCCGTTCGCGAAGGCCTGGTCGATGATCGACACCTCGACCTGCTTGATGGTCACGGCAGGCTGGTTGATTCCGAGCACGCACGAGCTTTCACACGGCGCAGGGCAGAGCCGTCCGGTGAACTCGGGGAAGTTGTTGGTGGCGTGGAGGCGCTCGATGGCCTGCCTGCCCTCCCCGCGCCAGGTGAGGTCGTTCCACTCCGGAATGAGGTTTCCGAGCGGGCAGCCCTGGTGGCAGAACGGCACGCCGCAGTCCATGCAGCGACCGGCCTGGCGCCGGAGCTGGGTCGAGTCACCCTGCTCGTACACCTCTTTCCAGTCCATCAGACGGATCGGGACCGGGCGCCGCTTGGGCAGCTCGCGTTCCGTGACCTTCAGGAATCCCTTGGGATCAGCCACCGGTTACCTCCAGGATTCGGCCCCAGACGACATCACCGTCGGGGTCGAGACCCTCGGTGACGGCGTCCTGGCGGGTGCGCAGCACTGCTGCGTAATCGCGGGGCAGGACTTTGACAAATCTTGCGACGGTGTCGTCGAAGTCGGCGAGCAACCGGGTGGCGAGGGCGGACCCTGTTTCGGCGACGTGGCGCTCGAGAAGGTCACGGACGATCTCGACGTCCGCGCTGCCGAGTTCGGTGAGTTCGAGCTCGCCGAGTTGGACGGCTTCGCGGTTCACCTGCTCCGGCTTGAGATCGAAGACATAGGCGGTTCCTCCGGACATTCCTGCCCCGAGGTTCCTGCCCGTCGACCCGAGGATGAGCGCCAGTCCCCCGGTCATGTATTCGAGGGCGTGGTCTCCGACGCCTTCGACGACGGCCGTTGCTCCTGAGTTCCTCACGAGGAACCGTTCGCCGACGATACCGGAGATGAACATGCTGCCCTGTGTGGCACCGTAGCCGATCACGTTTCCGGCGATGACGTTCTCCTCGGCCGCGAACGTGCTGGTCTTCGGGGGGTGCACGATGATCTCGCCGCCGGAGAGGCCCTTGCCGACGTAGTCGTTGGAGTCCCCTTCGAGGCGCAGCGTGATGCCGTTGGGCAGGAACGCGCCAAGCGACTGGCCGGCCGAGCCGGTCAGGTGGACGTCGATCGAGTTCGCCGGCAGACCGTTCTCGCCATGGCGGAGCGTGACCTCATGGCCGAGCATGGTGCCGACGGCGCGCTCGGTGTTGCGGATCGGGAGGTCGATCCTGATCTGCCCGCCGTGGTCGAGCACGTTGTGGCTGCGCTTGATCAGCTCGACGTCGAAGTGCTTCTCGAGTTCGTGCTTCTGGTCGCGGGCGTGCGTCTTCGGCTCGCCGGGGCGGAACGACGGGCCGATGAGGATCGGCTCGAGGTTGAGCCCGGACGCCTTCCAGTGCTCGATGGCCGTGTTGGCGTCGATGAGCTCGTTGTGGCCGATGGCCTCCTCGAGCGTGCGGAATCCGAGTTCCGCCAGGTACTCCCTGACCTCCTGCGCGATGAACTCGAAGAAGTTCACGACGAATTCAGGCTTGCCCGTGAACCGCTCGCGGAGCACGGGGTTCTGGGTGGCCACGCCGACCGGGCAGGTGTCGAGGTGACAGACGCGCATCATGACGCACCCTGAGACGACGAGAGGCGCTGTGGCGAAACCGAACTCCTCAGCGCCGAGCAGGGCACCGATGATGACGTCGCGGCCGGTCTTCAGCTGGCCGTCCACCTGCACGACGACGCGATCGCGCATGCCGTTGAGCATGAGCGTCTGCTGGGTCTCGGCCAGGCCGAGCTCCCACGGTGTCCCGGCGTGCTTGAGCGAGTTGAGCGGGCTGGCGCCCGTCCCACCGTCGTGCCCGGAGACGAGGATGACGTCGGAGAGCGCTTTGGCGACCCCGGCAGCGACGGCTCCGATTCCCGACTGGCTGACCAGCTTCGTGTGGATCCGCGCGGACGGGTTGGCACGCTTGAGGTCGAAGATGAGCTGCTTGAGGTCCTCGATCGAGTAGATGTCGTGGTGGGGCGGCGGCGAGATGAGCCCGACGCCCGCTGTGGCGTGCCTGGTGCGCGCCACCCACGGGTACACCTTCGTCGGCGGCAGCTGGCCGCCCTCACCGGGCTTGGCGCCCTGGGCGAGTTTGATCTGGATGTCGTCCGCGTGGGTGAGGTACATGCTCGTGACGCCGAACCGGCCGGATGCCACCTGCTTGATGGAGCTCCGGCGTTCGGGATCGAGCAGGCGGTCGGTGTCCTCGCCGCCCTCACCGGTGTTCGACTTGGCGCCGAGCCGGTTCATGGCGATGGCGAGCGTCTCGTGTGCCTCCTGCGAGATGGAGCCGTAGCTCATCGCGCCGGTCGAGAACCGTTTCACGATCGACGCGACCGATTCGACCTCGTCGAGGGGAACCGGCTCGCGTTCGGCCGTCTTGAGCTTGAACAGGCCGCGTAGCGTCATCAGGTTCTCGGCCTGGTCGTCGACGAGCCGCGTGTAGTCGCGGAAGATGTCGTACCGTCTGGTGCGGGTCGAGTGTTGCAGGCGGAACACGGTGTCCGGGTTGAAGAGGTGGGGCGAGCCGTCACGGCGCCAGGAGTATTCGCCGCCCGTTTCGAGGCGCTCGTGCGAGGTCTCGGCGGTGTTCAGCGGGTACGCGGCCTGGTGGCGCTTGAGGTTCTCGGCCTGGATCACGTCGATGCCGACGCCTCCGAGCTTCGACTCCGTGCCGGTGAAGTACTCGTCGACGAAGTCCTGGCTCAGGCCGACGGCTTCGAAGCACTGAGCGCCTGCATAGGACGACACCGTGGAGATGCCCATCTTGGACATGATCTTCAGCACGCCCTTGCCGAGCGCGTAGATGACGTTGCGAACGGCCTTCTCGGCGGTCACTCCTTCGATCATGCCGCTGCGGACGAGGTCCTCGCAGGTCTCCATCGCCAGATACGGGTTGATGGCTGAGGCGCCGTACCCGATCAGCGTGGCGACGTGGTGGACCTCGCGCACGTCGCCGGCTTCGACGACGAGTCCGACCTTGAGCCGGTTCTCCGCCCGGATGAGGTGGTGGTGCACGGTGGCGAGCAGGAGGAGAGACGGGATCGGCGCGAGGTCCTTGTTCGAGTCGCGGTCGCTGAGCACGATGAAGAGGGCGCCGGCCTCGATGGCTTCGTCGACTTCGGCGCAGATGGCGGTGAGGCGGTTGCGCAGGGCGTCGGGACCCTCATCGAAACGGTACAGGCCGCGGATGGTGGTCGTGGTCCTCGAGCCGTGCTTGGGATCGATGTGCTGGATCTTGGCGAGTTCGTCGTTGTCGATCACCGGGAAGTCGAGGACGACCTGGCGGGCATGCTCCGGACCTGAGGTGAGCAGGTTCCGCTCAGGGCCGAGCCCGAGCTTGAGGGAGGTGACGACCTCCTCGCGGATCGAGTCGAGAGGCGGGTTGGTGACCTGGGCGAACTGTTGGGTGAAGTAGTCGAACAGCAGGCGCGGGCGCTTGGACAGTGCGGCGATCGGGGTGTCCGATCCCATGGCGCCGAGCGGCTCGGCTCCGGTCTGTCCCATCGGGCGCAGGAGGATGCGGACTTCTTCCTCCGTGTAGCCGAAGGTGCGCTGGCGGCGGGTGACCGAGGCAGGCGTGTGCACGATGTGCTCGCGCTCCGGCAGGTCGGAGAGGTTGATCCGGCCGACCTGCAGCCAGTCGCCCCACGGCTGAGACGCCGCGAGGTTCTCTTTGATCTCGTCGTCTTCGATCAGCCGCTGGGCCTCGGTGTCGACGAGGAACATCTTGCCTGGACGGAGCCGACCCTTGCGCTTGACCCGGTCGGGGGCGATGTCGAGCACGCCGATCTCGCTGCCGAGCACGACGAGCCCGTCAGTGGTCTCGAGCCAGCGGCCTGGGCGGAGGCCGTTGCGGTCGAGGGTCGCGCCGACGAGGGTCCCATCGGTGAAGGTGAGCGCGGCGGGGCCGTCCCACGGTTCCATCTGCATCGAGTTGAACTCGTAGAAGTTCCGGAGCTCCTGGTTGAGGCCCGCCTGCTTCTCCCATGCCTCAGGCACCATCATCATCATGGCGTGGGGAAGCGTCCGCCCGGTGAGCGTCAGAAGCTCGAGCACTTCGTCGAACGACGCCGAGTCGCTCGCGCCGGGAGTGATGATCGGGAGGAGCGGGCGGATGTCGCCGATCAGCTCGGATTCGAGCTGGGACTGGCGCGCCCGCATCCAGTTTCGGTTTCCCTCGACCGTGTTGATCTCGCCGTTGTGCGCCATCATGCGCAGTGGCTGCGCGAGCGGCCAGGACGGGAACGTGTTCGTCGAGTACCTGGAGTGGACGATCGCGAGTTTCGATGCGAAACGCTCGTCACTGAGGTCGGGGTAGAACGGCTCGAGCTGGAGCGTCGTCACCATCCCCTTGTAGACCACGGTGCGACAGGACAGCGAGATGAAGTATGCGTTCAGTTCGCGTTCGGCGCGCTTCCGCAGCCGGAAGGTCTGGCGGTCGAGAGCGATGCCGGAGACGGGCTCGCCGGCATCCGTGGTGATCGTGCTCGACAGGAACAGCTGCTCGAAGGCGGGCATCGCGTCGTGCGCGAGCTTGCCGAGGTTCTCGGGGTCGGTCGGAACGTCGCGCCAGCCGAGGACGGCCAGGTCCTCGTCAGCGGCCAGGCGTTCGATGCCCGCCTTGAGGTCGGCCCTCGCGTCGTCGTCGAGCGGGAGGAACGCCATGCCGACCGCGTACTGACCCATCGGGGGCAGCTCGAAGCCGGTCACCGCACGGAAGAACTCGTCGGGGATCTGCGTCAGGATGCCGGCGCCGTCGCCTGTGCCCGCGTCTGAGCCGATGGCTCCACGGTGCTCGAGGTTCCGCAGCGCGTCGAGCGCGTGAACGATGATGTCGTGACCGGCCGTGCCCCTGAGTGTGGCAACCATGGCCAGCCCACAGGCGTCCTTCTCACCGGCAGGGTTGTAGAGACCCTGCTTGGGCGGAACGAGGCTGAACTGGGAAAACGTGGGTCGAGGCTCCATCGGTAACCGTCCTCACAAAGAAATAGCGGCGGTGGGACGACGATGGCCCGGGGAAGTTGAGGGTTCGCCGCCCGACAGTGGGCTGTGTGATCGCACACGCCAGGCGAATGGCTTGGTGGCTAGCAGCCGTCGGGTACAGGCAAACCTATGATTTCGAGCCGGTCTCGCTTGTGGCGACGGCATCCACCGGAGCAGGGGTGGAATCCTCGGGCTCGCCGAGATCCACGTATTCCGAATCGGTGTGTGACGATTGTACCCCAGCGCCGGCCCCATCCCATTCCCGGCCCGTGACGTACGGTCCAGGCTCGAGACCGGTGTGGCGGCGGGACTGCACGACGAGAATAACCACGCCGACGAGGATGGCGAGCAGTGCGGCCCAGACATTGACCCGCAGGCCGAGGAACACCTCGCTCGGGTCGATGCGGATGGACTCCCAGACGGTGCGGCCGAGGCCGTACCAGATGAGGTAGAGGCCGAGGACCTTGCCCCACTGGAGCCGGAAGAACCGCTCGAGCGCGAGAAGGACGACGACACCGGCGAGGTTCCAGAGAACTTCGTAGAGGAAGGTGGGGTGGAACAGCGTGCCTGCTGGCAGTCCGACCGGCCAAGCCGGGTTCGACTCGTCGATCTCGAGGCCCCACGGCAGGGTGGTGGGGATGCCGAAGAGTTCCTGGTTGAACCAGTTGCCGAACCGGCCGAAGGCCTGGGCGAGCAGCAGTGCTGGTGCGACAGCGTCTGCGAAGGTCCAGAACCGGATGCCGGTGACACGGCAGCCGATCCAGGCTCCGATGGCGCCACCGATCAGGGCGCCGAAGATGGCGATGCCGCCCTCCCAGATGTACAGGGTGCGCAGCAGGTCCGCACCCGGGTAGAAGTAGTCGTTCGGGTGGGTGAGCACGTGGAAGATGCGTGCGCCGACGATGCCGAACGGAACGGCCCAGAGGATGATGTCGAGGACGATGCCGGGCTCGGCGCCGCGCTTCGTCAGCCTGTGGTTCGTGAAGAACGCGGCAGCGACGATACCCGCGAGGATGCAGAGGGCATAGAAGTGAATCGTAAAGTTACCGAGTTGGACGGAACTGATGTCCGGACTCGGGATGCTCAGGTGGATGGACACTGACTCCATGCCTTTCTGGGGTTACTTCTCGAACGTGCGCGTACAACTCTAGTTCGCGCGGGTCGTGCCCTGCGCCAAGTCTCGGGCGACGGCTGCGACACGGTCGACTCCGCCTTCGGCGAGTGCCTTGACGAGCGCCGAACCGACGATGGCACCGTCGGCGTATGCGAGGATCTCGCGGACCTGCTCGGCCGTGGAGATGCCGAGTCCGACGCACGCGTGCTCGCTGCCTGCCTCACGGAGCCGCGAGACGAGGATCTTCGCCGCCTGGTCGACGTCGCTCCTGGCGCCGGTGATGCCCATGGTCGACACCGCGTAGACGAATCCCCTGCTGGCCTCGACGGCCTGGCGCAGCCGGGCGTCACTCGACGACGGCGCGGCGAGGAACACGCGGTCGAGGCCGGTGCGCTCGGACGCTGCGAGCCAGTCGGCCCCTTCATCTGGGATGAGGTCGGGAGTGATCAGGCCTGCGCCGCCGGCGGCGACAAGGTCGTCGGCGAACCGCTCGACGCCGTACTGCACCACCGGATTCCAGTAGGTCATCACGAGAACGGGCACGTCGACCCGCTCGGTGATGGCACGGACGGCATCGAAACCGTGCCGCAGCTTGAAACCGTTCGCCAGGGCGTGCTGGGTGGCCTTCTGGATGACAGGGCCGTCCATGACCGGGTCCGAGTACGGCAGGCCGAGCTCGATGATGTCGACGCCGTTCTCCGCGATGGCCACGGCGGCGTCGACGCTCTCGTCGAAGGTCGGGAAGCCGACGGGGAGGTAGCCGATCAGCGCGCCGCTGCCTGCCTCACGCTTCGCGGTGAGGACGGATGCCACGCTTGTCACGATTGTTCTGCTCCCTGGTCGATGAGGTCGAAGTACCGCCCGGCCGTCTCCATGTCCTTGTCTCCGCGACCGGAGAGGTTGATCAGGATTGTGGCGTCCGGGCCGAGTTCCTTACCGAGGTCGAGCGCGCCGGCGAGGGCGTGCGCGCTCTCGATGGCCGGGATGATGCCCTCGGTGCGGCTGAGCAGGCGGAGTGCGCTCATCGCTGCGGCATCCGTCACCGGACGGTAGGACGCACGGCCGATGCTCGACAGCCAGGAGTGTTCGGGGCCGACGCCCGGGTAGTCGAGTCCGGCCGAGATCGAGTGCGACTCGATGGTCTGGCCGTCTTCGTCCTGCAGCAGGAAGCTGCGGGCGCCGTGGAGCACGCCCGGCCTGCCCTTGGTGATGGTCGCGGCGTGGCGCGGGGTGTCGGCGCCTTCACCTGCGGCCTCGAAACCGTAGAGGGCGACATCCGTGTCGTCGAGGAATGCGTGGAAGATCCCCATCGCGTTCGATCCCCCGCCGACGCACGCAGCGACGGCATCCGGGAGCTTTCCGGTGAGGTCGAGGACCTGCTGGCGAGCCTCTTCACCGATGATCTTCTGCAGGTCGCGGACCATGGCAGGGAAGGGGTGAGGACCGGCGACGGTCCCGAAAATGTAGTTCGTGGTCTCGACGTTCGTCACCCAGTCGCGCATGGCGTCGTTGATGGCGTCCTTGAGCGTGCGGGAGCCGGTGGTGACGGAGACGACCTCTGCGCCCAGCAGGCGCATCCTGGCGACGTTGAGCGCCTGCCGCTCGGTGTCGACCTCGCCCATGTAGATGACGCAGTCGAGCCCGAACAGGGCGGCGGCGGTCGCAGTCGCTACGCCGTGCTGGCCTGCGCCGGTCTCGGCGATGACTCGGGTCTTGCCGATCCGTTTGGTGAGGAGGGCCTGGCCGAGCACGTTGTTGATCTTGTGCGAGCCGGTGTGGTTGAGGTCCTCGCGCTTGAGGATCATCCTCGCGCCTCCGCCGTGCGCGGCGAAGCGGGGCACCTCGGTGAGGATCGACGGCCTGCCGGTGTATGTCCGGTGCAGTTCGTCGAGTTCGGCGTGATAGCCGGGGTCGAGTTTGGCCAGTTCCCAGGCCTCTGACAGTTCGTCGAGGGCTGCGATGAGGGATTCGGGGACGAATCGTCCACCGAACTCACCGAAGTATGGGCCGGTTTCGTCGCGTAGTGCCATGGTTATACCGCCAGGAATTCGCCGAGGGTGAGAATGGGGTCGCTCGTGACGAGCGCTTCCCCGATGAGGACCACGTCTGCTCCTGCGTCGCGGTAGTGCGCGACGTCGGCAGGGGCGAGGACGGCCGATTCGGCCACGCGGATGACTCCGGACGGGATCTGGGGAGCCAGACGCCCGAACAGATCCCTGTCGAGTTCGAAGGTCGAGAGGTTGCGCGCGTTGACGCCGATGAGTCCGGCGCCGAGGTCGAGTGCACGTTCGAGTTCGTCCGCACTGTGTGTCTCGACGAGCGCGGTCATGCCGAGGTCGGTGACCAGTGTGTAGAGCTCGCTCAGGGTTCGCTGGTCCAGCGCGGCCACGATGAGCAGGGCGAGGTCGGCACCGGCGGCGCGGGCCTCGAAGACCTGGTACGGGATCGAGATGAAGTCCTTGCGCAGCACCGGGATGCCGACGGATGACCGCACATCGACGAGGTCATCGAGCGAACCCTTGAACTTGCGGCCTTCGGTGAGGACGCTGATGGCGCTCGCTCCCCCGCGCTCGTACGAGACGGCCAGCTGGGCCGGGTCGGGGATGTCGGCGAGATCGCCGCGGGAGGGACTCGCGCGCTTGACTTCGGCGATGATCTTGACGCGATCGACCGGTGACAGTGCGGAGAGGGCGTCGAGGGGTGGCGCAGCATCCGCCGCAGCGGATTCAACACGGGAAAGCGGGCGCAGCAGTTCGCGCTCGCGTGCGTCGTGGAGTGCGCCAGCCGTGAGGTCGGCCAGCACGGGGCTAGTGGCCCTTCGGGATGTACTTCGCGCCGTTCACGCCGTAGCCCGCCTTGGCCAGGATCCAGCCGAGAAGCGCACCGACGACGAGGAGGGCGGCCGAAGCCCACACGAGCCAGGCCAGGTCGAGCCAGAAGGCGACCGTGCCGATGGTGAATGCGATCAGCATCACCGTTACAGCCGTCCAGGCGGCCGGTGAGTGGCCGTGTCCTTGGTCTGTCGACTCTGCGCTCATGGAACTCCTTCAGTATCAGTGCCGGTCAAGTCTATCGGGTGGAGCGAACGGGACCCAGTTCAGCGGGTCGGGTCGTCTCCTCGAGTCAGTTCGTCCCAGCTGTCGACCGCATCGGGCATCTCATCGCCATCGACGGGTTCGAGGCGGACTGCCGAGTATTTGCGCGACGACGACGGCCAGCTCCTGCCGGTGACGGCGATGCCCAGGCCGACGATGACGAGCAGGATTCCGGTGACGAGCGTGATCACCGGCCACACGGTGAGCGAGGTGGCGGTCACGATCCCGGCGATCGACTCCGAGCCGGCGATGCCGGTTGCTGCCGTGACCGCTGCTTCGCTCGCTGCGACGGGGCCGGTGACGACGAGCACTGCGGAGAGTGCGATGCACGCGCCGATGAGCGCGTCGAGGACGCCGAGCACGATTCGGAAGAGGACGCCGGCGATCGAGAGCGCTGCGGTGAGGGCCAGTCCCGCGAGCGCGAGCGCCGCGAGGGCCGGCGCAGCGACGGCGCCGTCTACGGTCACGGTCTCGCTCGGCGCGCCTGCGCCGAGCGAGACCGTGAGCCAGGTCTGCGTCCATGCGACGAGCACGAGGGCCGCGAGGGCGAGCGACGCGAGGATGAGCGTGTACTTGGTCCTTTTGCCGCCGCTGCCGGTTGCGGGGGTCATCGGACCCGCTTCATGGCGTTGGCCACTGCGACGGCGCGGAGCGGGGCCGCGGCCTTGTTCTGCGACTCGAGGAATTCGCTCTCCGGGTCCGAGTCGGCGACGAGGCCTCCCCCTGCCTGGACGTGCGCGACTCCGTTGACGATGGTGGCCGTCCGGATGGCGATGGCCAGGTCGGTGTCGCCGGAGAACGCGAAGTACCCGACAACTCCCCCGTAGACGCCGCGCTGGGCGGGTTCGAGCTCGTCGATGATCTCCAGGGCACGGGGCTTCGGCGCGCCGGACAGCGTCCCTGCCGGGAACGTCGCCGTGAACACGTCGATGGGGGTGGCGGACTCTGCCAGTGTGCCTTCGACGCTCGACACGAGGTGCATGATGTGGCTGAACCGCTCGATCCGCATGAACTCCGTCACTTCGACGCTTCCCGGGGTGCAGACCTTGAGCAGGTCGTTGCGCGCCAGGTCCACGAGCATGAGGTGCTCTGCCCGTTCCTTGGCGTCAGCGGAAAGCTCGGCCGCGAGTTCGACGTCGCGCTCAGGGGTGTCTCCCCTGGGCTTCGAGCCGGCGATCGGGTGGGTGAAGACCCGGTTGTTCTGAACCTTGACGAGTGCCTCAGGGCTCGAGCCGACGATCGTGTACGGCGTGCCGTCGACCGTGTGCAGGGTGAGCAGATACATGTACGGGCTGGGGTTGAGGCTCCGCAGGATCCGGTACACGTCGATCGGCTCGGCCTCGCACGGCTGGTCGAAGCGCTGGGAGATGACGACCTGGAAGATGTCGCCGTCACGGATACGCTCCTTGCTCGTCACGACCGCGTCGAGGAAGTCCGACTTCTTCGTGCGATGGGCCGGGTTCGCCGGGGTGGCGAGGTCGACCTCGGCCAGCCAGGCGTCGCTCGGCTTCGCGAGCTGGGACTGCATCGCGTCGAGTCGTGACTGTGCGGAACGCCACAGGGCGGTTTCGTCGTCGAGACCGTCGTTGAGCACGTTGGCGATGAGTTGGACGGTTCCTGTGCGGTGGTCGAGGACGACGAGGTCGGCCACGAAACAGAGGGCCTGCCCTGGCACGTCGAATTCCTTCGGCGGGCGGTTCGGCAGGTGTTCGATCTGGCGGATCGCTTCCCAGCCGATGAAACCGACGAGCCCGCCGGTGAGCGGTGGGTGACCGTCGACGTGGGGGGTCTCCCACCGCCTGTGCAGTTCGGCGATGGCCTGCAGCGGCCGCAGGCCTTCGGCATCCCCGAGGGCTCGCTGCCGTGTGAGGCCGTAGTCGATCCACTGGACCGTGTCACCACGCTGGGTGAGCACGCCGAACGAGGAGACGCCGACGAACGAGAAGCGCGACCAGATCCCGCCCTGTTCAGCCGATTCGAGGAGGAAGCTGCCCGGCTTGCCGATCGCGAGCTTCCGATAGATCCCGACAGGGGTCTCTCCGTCTGCGAAGAGCTCGCGGATCACCGGGATGACCCTGTGGTCCCTGGAGAGCATGTCGAAGTCGGCACGACTGGTCGTGCCTGTGCTCTTACTCATCGTCATCGTCGCTGTCGTCGGAGGGTTCGTCGCCGATGGCAGGGCTGAGTTCGTGCGCGTCGAAACAGGTGCGGGTGCCGGTGTGGCATGCGACGCCGACCTGTTCCACCTGGACGAGAAGGGTGTCCGCGTCGCAGTCGAGCGCTGCGCCCTTGACGTACTGGGCGTTGCCGGAGGTGTCCCCCTTGCGCCAGTACTCTTTCCGTGACCGCGACCAGAACGTCACGCGTCCTTCGGTGAGCGTGCGCCTGACGGCTTCGTCGTTCATGTAGCCGAGCATCAGGACCTCGCCGGTGTCCCACTGCTGGATGATGGCGGGGATGAGCCCGTCCGCATCGAACTGGATCTGCTGGATTGTCGAGGAAACGCTCATCAGCGCACCAATATCCCTTCGTTCGTCAGTTCACGTTTCACGTCGCCGATGGTCAACGCTCCCGAGTGGAAGACGCTCGCTGCGAGGACGGCGTCTGCACCCGCCGCGATGGCCGGCGGGAAGTGCGCGACAGCTCCTGCGCCACCTGAGGCGATCACGGGGACACTGCTGACCTCGCGCATGAGAGCGATGAGCTCGGTGTCGAAGCCCTGCTTGGTGCCGTCGGCGTCGATCGAGTTCACGAGCAGTTCGCCCGCTCCGCGTTCGATGGCTTCGCGTGCCCAGTCGAGGGCGTCGAGCGACGTCTCTGTCCTGCCGCCGTGGGTGGTGACCACGAATCCGGAGTGGGTCGATCCGCCCCGTTTGACGTCGAGGGAGAGCACGAGGACCTGGGCGCCGAAGCGGTCGGCGATCTCACCGACGAGGTCTGGCCTGGCGATCGCGGCGCTGTTCACGCCGACCTTGTCTGCGCCGCTGCCGAGCAGCCTGGCGACGTCGTCGACGCTGCGCACTCCACCTCCGACGGTGAGTGGGATGAAGACCTGCTCCGCGGTGCGGGTGACGACGTCGTAGGTGGTCGCCCGATTGTCGATGGTCGCGGTCACGTCGAGGAAGGTCAGTTCGTCAGCACCCTGCTCGTAGTAGCGGCGGGCCAGTTCGACCGGGTCGCCTGCATCCCGCAGGTTCTGGAAATTGATGCCCTTCACGACGCGGCCGTCGGCCACGTCGAGACACGGGATCACACGGCACGCAACGGTCATCGTTCCGCCCTCGCTACAGTCTCGCCGCGTGGATGGCGCTGACGAGGATGGCCCGCGCGCCGAGGTCGTAGAGCGCATCCATGATGTGGTTGGTCCGCTGGCGGGGAACCATGACCCGGACGGCCACCCAGTCCTTGTCACGGAGCGGTGAGACGGTCGGCGATTCGATGCCGCCGGCGATGTCGGTCGCCTGGTCGAGGAGGTGAGCGGGGAGGTCGTAGTCCATGAGGACGAACTGGCGGGCGACGAGCACTCCCTGCAGGCGCCTGCGGAGTGTTGCGAGCCCGGACGCCTCCTGGGGAGACCCGATGAGCACCGCCGTGGATTCGAGGATCACAGGGCCGAAGATGTCGAGCCCTGCCTTCCTGAGCGTCGTTCCGGTGGAGACGACATCTGCGACGGCATCCGCTACACCGAGCTGGACGGCAGATTCGACGGCGCCGTCGAGCGGCACGAGGGTGACGTCGACGTCGTGGCCGGCAAGGAATGTACCGACCAGGCCGGGGTAGCTCGTTGCGACCCGCAGCCCTGCCAGATCTGCGAGCTCGGTGAACCGGCCGGAAGGACCGGCGAAGCGGAAGGTCGAGTCACCGAAGCCGAGGCTTTCGATCTCGGAGGCCTCGGACCCCGAATCGAGGAGCAGGTCGCGTCCGGTGACCCCGACGTCGAGGGCACCTGAGCCGACGTATGTGGCGATGTCGCGTGGGCGGAGGAAGAAGAACTCGACGTCGTTGTGTGCGTCGACGAGGTGGAGTTCCTTCGGGTCGCGCCGGCCGGCGTAACCGGCCTCTGACAACATCTGTGCGGCTGTCTCAGCCAGTGAGCCCTTGTTGGGCACTGCGATTCTCAACATGTGCTGAAGTCTCTCGGTGGGGTGTCTGGTGTCGGAGGTGTCGTGTGCCCTGACGGGCAGGCGTCACAGATGTCGGTACACGTCCTCCGGCGCGAGTCCCTTGGCGAGCATCAGGACCTGCAGGTGGTAGATCAGCTGGGAGATCTCTTCGGCGGTCTCGGCGTCGCTCTGGTATTCGGCGGCCATCCACACTTCGGCGGCTTCCTCGACGATCTTCTTGCCGATGGCGTGCACGCCGGCATCCAGTTCACGAACCGTTCCGCTGCCTTCGGGGCGTTCGAGCGCCTTGCGGCTGAGTTCTGCGAACAGGTCGTCGAATGTTTTCACGTCTATCAGGGTACTAGTTCCTCGACGGGCCGCCGTGCGTGTGAACGGATGCAGCGGCCTCACGGAGGGCGCTGATCCGCAGTTCGGCGTTGTCGGAGCCGAAGACGCTCGAACCGGCCACGAAAGTGTCTGCCCCGGCCTCGGCGGCGATGCTGATGGTGTCTTCGTTGACTCCGCCGTCGACCTGCAGCCAGACGTCTCCTCCTGTGCGCGAGAGGGTTTCGCGGAGGAGGTGCAGTTTGGGCATGGTCTCTGCCATGAACGTCTGTCCGCCGAATCCGGGTTCGACGGTCATGACGAGGACCTGGTCGAACTCGTCGAGGAGCTCGAGGTAGGGCTCGACGGCGGTTCCCGGTTTGAGGGCGATGCCAGCCCTGGCGCCGATCTCGCGCATCCGCCGGGCGAGGAGGACGGGTTCGGTGGTCGCCTCGGCGTGGAAGGTGACGCTGTACGCGCCGAGTTCGGCATAGCCTGGCGCCCACCGGTCGGGGTCGTCGATCATCAGGTGCACGTCGAGCGGGAGTGAGGAGACCTGCTGGATCCGGTCGACCATCTGGGGGCCGAAGGTGAGATTCGGCACGAAATGGTTGTCCATCACATCCACATGCACGAGATCCGCTGTGCCGATGCGGCCGAGGTCACGTTCGAGATTGACGAAATCGGCGGCCAGGATGCTCGGGTTGATTCGGATCGACATCCAGACAGCCTAACGAGTGGAGGAGGTCGCCTGCGATTTACCGATCAATGCGATGAACATCGCGTCCGTCCCGTGGCGGTGCGGCCAGAGTTGCACCGTCGTGCCCTGGTCAGGGTCCGCCGCTGGGGGCAGGTCGAGGGGCTGGACAGCGACGGATTGCAGAACCCGGGCGGTGTCGAGCAGTTCGGCCGCATCGCCGAGCCTGCGGAGGGCGTCTGTGACGACGCCGCGGGTCTCAGCGACGTGCGGTGAGCAGGTCACGTATGCCAGCACTCCACCTGGCTTGAGCGCGTCGAAGGCGGACAGCAGCAGTGACTGCTGGAGCACGGTGAGGTCGCCCACGTCTTTCGCGGTCTTCCGCCAGCGCGCCTCAGGTCGGCGGCGGAGCGCGCCGAGACCGGTGCATGGCGCGTCGACGAGGATGCGATCCCACGACTCGGGCTGGAGCTCGCCGACGTCGGTGCCGTCGAGTTCGGTGACCGGGATGTCTCCCGGCACCGGTGCGACGGCGCGGCGGACGAGCTGCGCCCTTGCGGGGACGACTTCGTTCGCCGTGACGGTGGCCCCGGAGAGGGCCGCCTCGGCGCCGAGCAGCGCGGTCTTCCCGCCGGGCCCAGCGCACAGGTCGAGCCAGCGCTCCCCCTCCACGACCGGCCGCGCCCTGCTGAGCGCGAGGGCGGCGAGCTGTGAGCCTTCGTCCTGCACGCGCATGCGGCCGTTCTCGTGGCGGATGGCTGTGTCCGGGTCTCCGCCGGTCAGGGTGAAACCGAACGGAGAGTACCGGTTGTGGTCGGCATCGTCAGGGGCGTCGGCGAGACCGGGAAGGGCGACGAGGTTGACGCGGGGTGCCTGGTTGTCTGCGGCGAGCAGGTCGTCGAGTTCGTCTCCCCTGCCCTCCAGGTTGAGCGCCTGTCGGAAGGCACGGATGATCCAGGCCGGGTGCGCGGAATCCGCGGCGATGCGGTCGTCCGCGCTCGTGGCGGCGGCGAGCACACGCTCGCGCCACTCGTCCGGCGTCGAGCGGGAGATGGTGCGGAGGACGCCGTTCGTGAAGCCGACGGCGGAACGGGAGCCGACCATTCGCGCCAGCGCGACCGATTCGTTGACGGCGGCGTGGGGCGCGACGCGGGTGGCGAGCAACTGGTGTGCGCCGAGCCGGAGCACGTCGAGGATGGCGGCATCTATCTGGCTGATGTCCCGGCCGGCGGCGATGGCGATGACGCGATCGTAGTAGCCGCGGAGGCGCAACGTGCCGTAGGTCAGCTCGGTCGCCAGCCCGGCGTCAGCGGTGTTGAGCGCCGACCGGGAGATGAGGGTGGGAAGGAGCAGGTTCGCATAGGCGTCGTCCGTGCTCACGGCGGCGATCACGTCGTACGCGACGCGCCTGGCCGGCTGGACGGAAGAGGGAGTGGGTGCGGTTGATGCAGTCATTGTGTGGAACCTACTCTGCCACGATCGCCGGGTCGCGGCCGAGTCCGCGCCACCAGTCGGCGGCAGCCATGGCCGGTTTGCCGGCCGGCTGGACCCTGAGGAGTTCGAGTGCCGTTGTTCCGGTGCCGACGACCACACGGCCGTCTGCGAGTCCCAGCTGCCCGGGGGGAAGCCTGACGTCCGGGGCCACCCGCGCGTCGAGGACCTTGAACCTGGCGCCGCCGATTGTCGTGTGTGCCCCAGGCTCCGGCGTCACGCCACGGAAGCGGTTGTACACCTCGTCGGCCGGAGCGGTCCACGGCAACCGACCGTCCTCGATGGTGAGTTTCGGTGCGACGGTCACCTCGCCGGACTGGGGCACCGCCTCGATCGCGCCGTCGCCGAGCCGGTCGACGACGTCGGCGAGGAAGCCCGCCCCGGTGTCTGCGAGCTCCCCGAGGAGGGCGCCGGCCGTGGCATCCGGGTCGATCGGATGGGTGAGGGTCCCGAACACGTCGCCGGCGTCGAGTTCGCGGACGAGCTGGAACACGCTCGCGCCGGTGACGGTGTCGCCGGCGATCAGTGCGTGCTGCACTGGTGCTGCTCCTCGCCAGGCGGGGAGCAGCGAGAAGTGCAGGTTGATCCAGCCGAGCCGTGGTGTGGACAGCAGGGGTTCGCGGAGGAATCCTCCGTATGCGACGATGACGCCGAGGTCTGGTGCCAGCGCGGTGATCGACTCGGTCACGTCGTCGCTGAGCCTGTTGGCCTTGAGTACGGGGATGCCTGCCGACTCTGCCGCACGAGCCACAGGCGACGGTGTGAGGATGCGCTTGCGGCCGAGCGGAGCGTCCTCCCTGGTCAGGACCGCCACGACCTCGTGGCGCCCTGCGAGCAGGCGCTCGAGGCTGGGGACGGCGACCTCGGGGGTTCCGGCGAAAATCAGTCTCATCGGGGTGTGCTCTCTCGCTGGCTGGTGCTGGGGGCTCATGACAGGATCTCGGGGTCGTCGAAGCGGACCCGCAGTGTCGGGGGCGGGCGGTAGCCGGCCTTGCCAGGGGGCGCCTTGCGGCGCCTGGTCGCGTTCTTCACGACGGCGCCTCGGAGCAGCCGTGCCGCTTCGCCGGCGTGGCCGTAATCGATTCGCAGGATCGCCCTGACTCCGTCGTCTGTGGGAGTCGGACCGAGGATGCTCGCCCCTGGCAGATCCCTCACCTCATCGAGTGCGGCGGAGACCGCGGTGGAATCTCCAGAGACGGATGCCGCTCTCACGGCGGGAGGGAAGCGCAGCGCGTGGCGGTCGAGGAGCTCGGCGTGGGCGAACGCCGGCTGGGTCCAGGTGGCGAGAGCGCGTGCGAGGTCTCCGGTGACGCCGGTGAGGACGACGGGGGCGCCCGGACGGGCGAGTGCTGCGGCGTTCGACCACCAGCGCAGGCAGTCCTCACCGATCCTGAGGTGCTCTGCAGCGAGCATCCGGTCTCCGTCAAGGAGAAGGACGGCCGCGTACCCGCCCGAGGCGATCGGCTCGGCCCCCCTCGTGGCGATGACGAGCGAGGGCCTGGACTCGACGGTCGTCACCTGTCGTTCGCCGTCCGAGACGATGACGGGCACACCGGGGAAGGCCCGCCCCAGTTCTTCAGCGGTGCGTCCTGTCCCCCTGGTGACCAGCCGGAGCTTCGTGCCCTCGCAGGTCGGGCATCTCCATCCGGCGGCGATGGCGCCGCAGAGGGTGCAGGCGGGTGCCGCTCCTGCCCTTGCGATGCCGAGGGGGCCTCCACAGTGGGTGCACCGTGCGGCTGCGGAACACGTGGCGCAGGCGACCACAGGGGCGTAACCGGGCCTCGCCACCTGCACGAGCACGGGACCTGACTGGAGCGCTTCCCTGGCCTGGCGCCACGCCATCGACGGGATGCGGGCCGCGACGGCGCCGGCATCCTCATGGTCCGATTTCGCCGTGACGAGCACACGCGGTGTCAGGGCGCGCTCGGGCGCGACAGCCCTCACCCAGCCGATCTCGACGAGACGCTGTACGTCAACACTGCGCGTGTGCCCAGCGAAGAGAAGGGCGGACCCCGACTGTTCCTGGCGGATGAGAGCCGCGTCGCGTGCGTGGACGTACGGGGTGAGCGGCTCCGAGTAGAGCGGATCGCCGTCGTCCCACAGGGCGATGAGACCCAGGCGTTTGGCCGGCGCGTATACCGCCGACCGGTTGCCGAGGATCACCCGGGGAGTGTCGCTGAGGCAGTCGAGGAACCCGCGGTACCGCTCGGCATTGGGCTGGTTGGCGTCGACCCTGGTGATGCGATCGGCCGGAAGGTATTCGCTCAGGGCGGCGGAGAGCTGCTCGAGGTCGCGGTAGTCGGGCACGGCGAGGATGGCCGACTCTCCCCCGGCGACGACACGGGCAGCCGCCTGGGCCAGCGTGAGTGCCCATCGCCCGACCCATGCTCCGGAGTCGACCTGCACGACCTGAGGGACGACATCGAGCGCGATCCTGGCATGGTCGGCGAGCAGCCCGGCCAGCGCGTCTGAGAAGCCGTGGATGTCCGGGGCGGAGAGGACAGGCGTCGGAGCGCCCGGTTCGTCCTGCTCGCGCTGCCAGGTCTTCTCCACCCGGACCTGCCTGGCCGGGATGGCCAGCCGCAGGATGTCTCCTGCGCCGCCGGCTGCGCGGTCGGCCGCCTTCCTGGCCAGAGCCCAGACCTCAGGGGTCAGGACGGGCACATCGGAGACGACGGAGTCGATCGGGCTGAGGGCGCCGTCGAAACCGTCGGACGCGTCGACGGTGTCGATGATGTATCCGCGCGCGATCCGCCCGGCCGAGCGGAGGGGCACTGTCACCCGCACGCCGGGCACTGCGACGGAGGCGAGGCTCTCAGGGATGCTGTAGTCGAACAGGTGGTCGAGCTGTGGCAACGGGGAGTCGATCACGACGCGGGCCGCCGTGGTTCGGCTCGGACGCGGACCGGGCGGTGCTGCCCCGTCCGTCCCGGTTGCGGCGCCCTCCGTCACGGCTAGAGCCCGGCAGCGCTGCGGAGGTCGTCGACCCTGTCGAGCCGTTCCCAGGTGAAGTCAGGCAGTTCCCGGCCGAAGTGGCCGTACGCCGCCGTCGCAGCGTAGATCGGCCGCTTGAGGTCGAGCGCAGCGACGATCGCCGCAGGCCGGAGGTCGAACACGTCGCGGATGGCGTCGACGATGGTCTCCTCTGAGACCTTCGCGGTGCCGAATGTCTCGACGTAGAGGCCGACAGGGGCGGCCTTTCCGATCGCGTATGCGACCTGAACCTCGAGCTTGTCGGCGAAACCGGCCGCCACAGCGTTCTTCGCGACCCACCGCATGGCGTATGCGGCTGAGCGGTCGACCTTCGACGGGTCTTTTCCGCTGAATGCGCCTCCGCCGTGCCGTGCAGCGCCGCCGTAGGTGTCGATGATGATCTTGCGGCCGGTGAGCCCGGCGTCGCCGGCCGGTCCGCCGATGACGAAGCGACCGGTGGGGTTGATGAGGAAGTTGACGGCGGAGGTGTCGAGGTCCACCGTGTCGAGCACGGGCCGGATGACATGCTCTTCGACGTCTGCGCGAAGCTGTGCCAGTTCGATGCCGTCCTGGTGCTGGGTGGAGAGCACGACGGTTTCGACCGAGCGGGCGGTGATCCCGTCGTAGCCGACCGTGACCTGGGTCTTGCCGTCCGGACGGAGGTAGTCGAGCTCACCGGACTTGCGCACGGCGGAGAGTCGCTCAGCGAGACGGTGGGCGATCCATCCCGGCACGGGCATGAGCTGGGGGGTCTCGGTCGTGGCGAAACCGAACATGATGCCCTGGTCGCCTGCGCCCTGGTGGTCGAGGGCGTCCGAGCTGGACAGTTCGCGGGATTCGAAGGCGTCGTCGACACCCTGGGCGATGTCAGGCGACTGCTGGCCGATGGAGACGGAGACGCCGCATGAGGCGCCGTCGAAGCCGACATCCGAATGGTTGTAGCCGATGTTGGTGACGAGTTCCCGGATGAGCGCGGGGATCTCGACGTATGCCTCTGTGGTGACCTCGCCCGCGACGTGGACGAGTCCGGTGGTGACGAGTGTTTCGACGGCGACGCGGCTGTTCGGATCCTGTTCGAGCATGGCGTCGAGGATGCTGTCTGAGATCTGGTCGCAGACTTTGTCCGGGTGCCCTTCGGTGACGGATTCCGAGGTAAACAGGCGCAGTTGCGTCATACCAACTCCAAGTGGGACGGGGTGAGAACGGTCGTTCGGTGGGGCAGCCCGTGATCGATTCTCAGTGAGACCACCGACAATGCGCGGCCCGAAAAGCCCTCATCACTATATCCCCGGCCGGATGGGCGCCCCGTCCAGGTGACGGCGGGAGACGTCAGCGGGTCGGTCGGGGAAGGGTGTTGAGGACTCGGTCGGCGACGGTCAGTTTGTCGCCGGACGCCGTCAGAACGACCTCGCCGCCCCGAGCCAGGACGACGACGGTGTTGCTGTCCCTGGCGAAGCCCTCGTCCCATCCGACGCGGTTCACGACGAGGAAGTCGCAGCCCTTGCGCGCGAGTTTTGCCCGGCCGATCTCGATCAGTTCGTCCTCCCCTGGCGTCGTCTCCGCCGCGAAACCGACGACCACCTGGTCCGGCCTTGCCGATGCCGCGAGTCCGGCGAGGATGTCGGGGTTCTTGACGAGCCGGAGAGTGAGTTCGTCGCCGGTGTCTTCCTTCTTGATCTTGGCGTCCATCACCTCGACCGGCCGGTAGTCCGAGATTGCGGCGGCCATGATGACGATGTCGGCGTCCGGTGCGGCCTCCGTCACGGCCCGCTGGACGTCAGCGGCGCTCGGTGCATCGACGAGAGTGACGCCGTCTGGGGCAGGAACGTCAAGATGTGAGGCGATGAGCGTGACGGCCGCGCCCCGAAGGAGGGCGGCGGTAGCGAGGGCGACACCCTGTTTGCCGCTGGAGCGGTTGCCGATGAACCTCACCGGATCGAGGGGTTCGCGTGTTCCGCCTGCCGTGATGACGATGCGGGTCCCGTCGAGGTCGCCAGGGGTACGCCGTTCGACCGCAAGGGCGAGTGCGGCTTCGACGATCCGTTCGGGTTCCTCCATCCGCCCAGGGCCCGAATCTGCGCCGGTGAGTTGGCCGACGGCCGGACCGACGATTCCGACGCCGCGCGTACGGAGGGTGGCGATATTCGCCTGCGTTGCCGGGTTCTGCCACATCTCGGTGTGCATGGCGGGGGCGATCACGAGAGGGGCGGTGCTGGCCAGCACGGTGTTGCCGAGGAGGTCGTCTGCGAGCCCTGCTGCGAGCTTCGCGATCGTGTTCGCGGTCGCGGGGGCGATGACGATGAGGTCGGCGGCCTGGCCGATCGCCACATGCCTGACCTCGGAGACGCCCTCATAGAGTTCTGTGTGCACTGGGTTGCGGGAGATCGCCTCAAGAGTCGGCCTGCCGACGAAGCGCAGCGCCCCGGCGGTGGCCACGACCTGGACCGAGTGCCCGGCCAGCACGAAAGAACGGATGACACCGACCGCTTTGTATGCGGCGATGCCACCCGTTATGCCGACAACGACATTCAGAGAACCTGTCATCGGGAGTATTCGGTGTTACTCGACGATGGGACGCAGGACGAGCTTGTCCTCGTTGATCTCGTGGAGTGCGACGGAGAGCGGCTTGTCTTCGACGTGTGAGTCGACCAGGGGTCCGACGTTGTCGAAGAGGCTGCCCTCGTGCAGGTCGGAGTAGTAGTCGTTGATCTGGCGGGCGCGCTTGGACGCGAAGATCACCAGGGCGTACTTGGAGTCGACCTTGGAAAGCAGGTCGTCGATGGGCGGGTCAATGATTCCCTTGGGCTTCTCAGCCATACTGAAGTCACACTCCTCGTGTGTTGCGGATTGGAGAATAGAGGTCTGTCTGTGGCCGCGCGTCACGCCTGAGGGGCGTCTGACGGGCCGCGAGTCTTCATCAAGTCTACGACCTCCCGGGCTGCTTCAGCCACGGTGCCGTTCACGACCCGGTAATCGAACTCGTCCTGGGCCGCCAGTTCGTGCTCAGCGGTGGCCAGTCGACGTTCGCGCTCCTCGGCATCCTCGGTGCCACGGCCGACGAGCCGGCGGACGAGTTCGTCCCAGCTGGGCGGCAGCAGGAAGACGAGGGTAGCCTCTGGCATCACCTTGCGGACCTGCCTCGCTCCCTGGATGTCGATCTCGAGGAGCACGCTGTGCCCGCGGCGGAGAGCTTCGTCGATGGGTGCGCGAGGGGTGCCGTAGCGGTACGCGTTGTGGACGGTGGCGTGTTCGAGAAGTTCGTGGTCGGCGATCAGCCGGTCGAACTCGGCGTCGTCGACG
Organism: Mycetocola sp. Y719; assembly: GCF_056713205.1. Lineage (NCBI taxonomy): Bacteria > Bacillati > Actinomycetota > Actinomycetes > Micrococcales > Microbacteriaceae > Mycetocola > Mycetocola sp. Y719. The sequence continues at coordinate 421,236 of NZ_JBWYGY010000001.1, forward strand.
AAGAAGTAGTTCACACCGTCGACTTCACCCGGCCGTGGCGCCCGCGTGGTCGCCGAGACGGACAGCAGCACGTCAGGGTAGTTCTCCCTGATGTGCGTGGCGACCGTTCCCTTGCCGACGGCTGTGGGTCCTGCGAGGACGACGAGACGGCTCTTGCGGCGTCCACGGTTCCGTGCCTCCCTGTCTATGACGAAGTTCCGGAGCCGCACGCGCTGATTGTGGCCGAGCCCGCCGATCCGCTTCGACGGAGAGATTCCGAGATCATCGAGGATGCGGGCGAGTTTGGTCCGACCGATCGCAGGCACGCTGAGCAGGAAGTCGGTGACGCGCATCCGGCCGGCAACGCCTTCCGGGTGCTCGAGCCCGTCGTCGAGGACGGAGAGCGCAGAGGTCGATCCCTCAGCGATGGCGTTCTTCAGCCGGGCTCTGGCCCGCCTCGCCTCGACTGCGGCACGGGATGCGGCGACGCGGTCCACCTCTGGTGGGGTGCGATCCGTTGACTCAGGCACTGGCCCGCCTCACCTCTTCTGCTCGGGAGGCGACAGCCTGGCGGATGCCGTCTGGACCCGCGGCGAGCAGAGCGCGGGACTCGGAAACGATGACTCCGGCGGCGAGCGGGCCGTAAATGGCCTTGAGGTCGGCGACGGATGCGCCCTGGTGGCCGAAGCCAGGCGCGAGGACGGGCGGAGCCGGGCTCCTGGTTCCCCCGAGGTCGAACGGGCCGAGGTCGAGGGTCGCGCCGAGGACCACTCCGACCGAGCCGAGCGGCCCGGCCGCATGGTCTTGGTTCCATGTGGTCACGTCGTCGAGAATACTCCGCGCCAGGGTGGAACCGGAGGCCAGTTTTGCCTGCTGGCCTGCGATGCCCTCCGGGTTCGACGTCGCGGCGAGCACGAACACCCCTTTTCCGTGCTTTTCGGCGAGCTCGAACGGCCCGGTGAGCGATCCGACTCCCTGGAACGGGTTGAGGGTGACGGCATCCGATTCCAGTGGTGAACCGGCACCGAGCCATGCGTCGCCGTAGGCGTCGACGCTGGAACCGACGTCGCCCCGCTTCGCATCGGCGATGACGAGGAGCCCACTCTCCCTCGCCTCGCGGAGAACGCGTTCGAGCGCGTCGAACCCGCGGGATCCGAAGCGTTCGAAGAACGCCACCTGCGGTTTGACGATGCCGGCCGTCCCCGCGGCGGCCGCGACGACCCGGAGGCCGAACTCCCTGGCGCCGTCCGCTGTGTCAGGGAGCCCCCAGGTCGAGAGCAGCCAGCCGTGCGGGTCGATGCCGACGCAGAGGCGGCCAGGGCCGGCGAAGACCCCCGCCAGCCGTTCGCTGAAGGTTTCGGTCATGCCCGCGAGGCCCGATCCGCTGCGTACTCCTGCAGGGAGCGCACGTCGAAGCCGTTGCGCACCGCTTCGATCGACGCGACAGCCGCGGTGAGTTCGGCGATGGTGGTGAAGAGCGGCTTGTCTTCCGCGACGGCAGCTGCGCGGATCTCGTAGCCGTCTGCGCGGCCGCTGCGACCCGAAGGGGTGTTGATGACGATGTCGACTTCGTGGCGGTTGATGAGTTCGACGATGGACGGTTCGCCGAGTGTGGACTCGTCGCCCTCGCTGTACTTGCGGACGGTGCGCGCCGAGATGCCGTTGCGGTTGAGGATCTCGGCGGTTCCGACCGTGGCGAGGATGTCGTAGCCAAGCTCCTGGAACCGAAGGATCGGGAGCACGATCGAGCGCTTGTCGCGATCGGAGACCGAGACGAAGACGGTGCCGGACAGCGGCATCCCGCCGTATGCAGCCGTCTGACTCTTGGCGAATGCGCGCGGGAAGTCCTTGTCGATGCCCATCACCTCACCGGTCGAGCGCATCTCGGGGCCGAGGATCGAGTCGACGATGCGCCCGTCCGTCGTGCGGAACCGCTTGAACGGGAGGACGGCTTCCTTGACGGAGACCGGGGAATCGATCGGGATGCGCGATCCGTCGACCGGCGGCAGGAGACCCGACTCCTTGAGCTCGGCGATCGTCGTGCCGGTCATCACGAGCGATGCGGCCTTGGCGAGCGGGATGCCGAGGGCCTTCGAGACGAACGGAACCGTGCGCGACGCCCGCGGGTTGGCTTCGAGCACATAGAGGATGCCAGCGCCGATCGCGAACTGCACGTTGAGCAGACCCTGCACGCCTATGCCCTGCGCGATGGCGAGGGTGGCGTCACGGACCCGGTCGATCTGCCCACGACCGAGGGAGATCGGCGGAAGGGTGCAGCTCGAATCACCGGAGTGGATGCCTGCCTCTTCAATGTGCTCCATCACGCCGCCGATGTAGAGCTCGGTGCCGTCGTAGATGGCATCGACGTCGATCTCGATGGCGTCGTCGAGGAACCGGTCGACGAGCAGCGGATGCTGCGGACCGATGATCCCCTGGCCGGCCATGCGGAGGAAGTAGTCCTCGAGAGACGCGGTGTCGTAGACGATCTCCATGCCGCGGCCGCCGAGCACGTAGCTCGGGCGGACGAGGACGGGGTAGCCGATGTCCTCGGCGATGGTGATCGCACCGGTGACCTCGGTGGCTGTGCCGTTCTTGGGTGCCAGCAGCCCGGCGTCTGTGAGGATCTGTGAGAACGCGCCGCGCTCTTCGGCGAGGTCGATCGCCTCCGGCGTGGTTCCGAGAATCGGGATGCCTGCTGCTTTGAGCCCCTTGGCCAGGCCGAGGGCGGTCTGGCCGCCGAGCTGCACGACCACTCCGACGAGTTCGCCCGCCTGGCTCTCGGCGTGGATGACCTCGAGGACGTCCTCGAGAGTCAGCGGCTCGAAGTACAGCCTGTCGCTCGTGTCGTAGTCCGTCGACACGGTCTCCGGGTTGCAGTTGATCATGATGGTCTCGAACCCGGCGCCGCGCAGGGCGAATGACGCGTGGACGCAGGAATAGTCGAACTCGATACCCTGGCCGATTCGGTTGGGGCCTGAGCCGAGGATGACGACCTTGCGGCGGTCGGACGGGATGACCTCGGTCTCCTGGTCGTAGCTCGAGTAGTGATACGGCGTGAGGGCGGGGAACTCGCCTGCGCACGTGTCGACGGTTTTGAAGACGGGCCGTACGTCGAGGATGTGCCTGACTTCGCGCACCTCAGCTTCGCCGAAACCGCGCAACTGCCCGATCTGGGCGTCGGAGAAACCGTGGTTCTTGGCGGTCGTGAGCACGTCGGTGTCAAGCCTGGCGGCATCCCGGATGTAGTCGGCCACCTCGTTGATGAGCACGATCTGGTCGAGGAACCACGGGTCGATCTTGGTGGTTTCGAACAGCTGTTCCGGGGTCGCCCCACGACGCAGTGCCTGCTGGACGACGACGATTCGTCCGTCGGTCGGTACGGCGGCGATCGTGAGAAGTTCCTCGATGGAGCGGTTCTCTTCTCCCCAGTGGAAGCTGGAGCCGCGTTTCTCGAGTGAGCGGAGCGCCTTCTGCAGGGCTGTGGAGAAGTTACGGCCGATCGCCATCGCCTCACCGACCGACTTCATGGTCGTGGTGAGCGTGGCATCCGCTGCCGGGAATTTCTCGAACGCGAACCGCGGCACCTTGACGACGACGTAGTCGAGCGTCGGCTCGAAGCTCGCAGGGGTGACCTTCGTGATGTCGTTCGGAATCTCATCGAGGTGGTAGCCGATGGCCAGCTTTGCGGCGATCTTGGCGATCGGGAACCCGGTCGCCTTGGACGCGAGGGCACTCGAGCGCGAGACGCGTGGGTTCATCTCGATGACGATGATGCGACCGTTCGCCGGGTCGATGGCGAACTGGATGTTGCAGCCGCCCGTGTCGACGCCGACGGCGCGGATGATGTCGATGCCGATGTCGCGGAGCTTCTGGTACTCACGGTCGGTGAGGGTCAGAGCCGGAGCGACGGTGATCGAGTCGCCGGTGTGCACACCGACCGGGTCGACGTTCTCGATGGAGCAGACGACGACGGTGTTGTCGGCCGTGTCGCGCATCAGTTCGAGTTCGTACTCTTTCCAGCCGAGGATCGACTCTTCGAGGAGGACCTCGGTCGTCGGGCTCTGGTGCAGGCCATCGGTGACCATTCGCACCAGTTCCTCGCGGGTATACGCGAATCCGGAGCCGAGACCGCCCATGGTGAACGACGGCCGGATGACGAGCGGGTAGCCCAGCTGGTCGGCGAAATCGATTGCTTCGTCGACGGTGTGGGCGATGAAGGATTTCGCGACATCCGCGCCGCATTCGAGGACGAGCTCCTTGAAGATCTGGCGGTCTTCGCCCTTGTTGATGGCCTCGAAGTTCGCGCCGATCAACTCGACGTCGTACTTCTCGAGGATGCCGTGTTCGTGCAACTGGATCGCCGCGTTCAGTGCGGTCTGGCCGCCCAGGGTCGGCAGGATGGCATCCGGCTTCTCCTTGGCGATGATCGTTTCGAGGACTTCCCACGTGATCGGTTCGATGTATGTGGCATCTGCGAAGTCCGGGTCGGTCATGATGGTGGCCGGGTTGGAGTTCACGAGGATGACGCGGACGCCTTCCTCACGCAGAACACGGCAGGCCTGCGTTCCCGAGTAGTCGAACTCGGCTGCCTGGCCGATGACGATCGGGCCTGAACCGATGACGAGGACGCTGTGGATGTCGTCGCGCTTGGGCATTAGTTGTTGTCTCCTGCTCGGTTGGCCTTGTTCGAGATCACCAGGTCGCGGAAGCGATCGAAGAGGTGGTTGGCGTCATTCGGGCCTGCGGCCGACTCCGGGTGGTACTGCACGCTGAACGCGGGGATGTCGAGGCACGCGAGGCCTTCGACGACCTGGTCGTTGAGACTGTAGTGACTGACGGTGACCCGGCCGAATCCCTCAGGCGACTCGTGTTCGCCCTCGATCGGCAGGTCGACCGCGAAGCCGTGGTTCTGGGAGGTGATCTCCACTCGCCCTGTCGCCTTCTCGAGCACTGGCTGGTTGATGCCGCGGTGGCCGAACGGCAGCTTGTATGTGCCGAAACCGAGCGCGCGGCCCAGCAGCTGGTTTCCGAAGCAGATCCCGAAGTAGGGAAGTTCGGCGCGGAGTGCCTCGCGGAGGAGGGTCACATGGGCTTCGGACGCAGCGGGGTCGCCCGGTCCGTTCGAGAAGAACAGGGCGTCCGGGTTCAGGGAGAGCACGTGCTCGGCCGTGACGTTCTGCGGCAGCACGAGAACGTCGAAGCCGCGCTCCGAGAGATATTTGACGGTCGAGCTCTTGATACCGAGGTCGAGAACAGCGACCCGGCCGACGCGCTCACCCTGGGCAGGGACTTCGTACGGGTCGACCGTGGAGACGTCGCGCGACAGGTTTCGTCCCGACATCTCCTCACCCTGGCGGACCTGGTCGAGCTGGTCGCCCTCGGAGAGGTCGAAGAACTCGCCAGAGAAGATCCCGGCGCGCATGGCACCCGCCGAGCGGATGTGGCGGGTGACGGCGCGGGTGTCGATGTTGCTGATCCCGACGACGCCGCTCTGAACGAGGTCGTTGTCGAGGCTGTCCTCGGCGCGGAAGTTGGAGACCATACGGGAAGGGTCGCGGACGACGTATCCGGCCACCCAGATCTGCTTCGACTCCATGTCTTCGGTGTTGACGCCGGTGTTGCCGATGTGGGGTGCGGTCATCAGGACGATCTGCCCGGCGTACGACGGGTCGGTCAGCGTCTCCTGGTATCCGGTCATCCCGGTGGAGAAGACAGCCTCACCGAGGGTCTTGCCTGTTGCGCCGTATGCGCGGCCGACGTAGCGGCTGCCGTCCTCGAGGACGAGGACGGCCGGTGTTGCGGAGCCAAATCTCGAGCTGCTCATTATTTCTCACTCTCGGTGGAGTCGGTGGGCGCGGCGGGGGCCGGCGCGGAGGACAGGGACGTCAGGGCGTCGAGGACGCGGGTGTGCTGGGTGGGATCGATCACGCGGAGGTAGCTCTCGACATCCGTGCCCGCCGATCGCCAGCGGAACGAGAGCAGGCCGTCTGCCTCGACCACACGGTCGATGGTCCAGGTCGCAGGCTCCGCGGACACGATCTGATCCGCGGCGAGAAAGACGGGATCCTGTCCGGGGACGGACAGCACGACGCCTTCGGAGGCGACCGTGAGGTCGGCACTGGCTCGGAACGCCAGTCCGCGGATGGCGAGCCGCTCAAGAGGCTGCCCGGCACGGGTCGTGGCGACGTAGAGCACTGCGGTGGTGATGAGAGGGTGGATGCCCTCTGCTGGCACCGGCTGTCCGGCAGGAACGCCGGCGTCACGGGCGGCGCGGGCACGCCAGGCGAGCCACATGCCGAGCAGGAGCAGGGCAAGGAACGCCAGGACGATCGCGGCGGGTACGATCCGGTCAGACATGGCTGGCCGTCCTCTGCTCGCGGGCCAGCCTGGCGATCTCGTCCGCCGGCCTGAGGAGGCCGTCGAGGACGGTGGCGAAGCCGTTGTGGAAGGTCGCGACGACCCGGCCGGGCAGAACCTGGTCGAGATAGGGCGAGTTGGTCCCCTTCCCAGCGAGGTCGTCGGTGCTGAAGGTGCGGCTGGCCGTCGGGTCGTAGAGGGTGACCTGGCCTGGGGCCCCGTGTGTGAGGCCCTGGCCGTGGCTCGAGATGCGCCCGATGCGCGCCGGAGCTGAGGAGAGCACGCGGGCGACGTCAGCCCAGCCCAGCTGGCCGGTCTCGACGACGGCCTTGTGGACCACGCTGAGCGCCGATTCCAGTCCGACCATGCCGTTCGCGGCGGCATCCCATTCACAGTCCTTGTTCTCGACCGGGTGCGGGGCGTGGTCGGTGGCCACGATGTCGATGGTGCCGTCTGCGAGTGCCTCGCGGAGGGCGAGCACGTCCTCGCGGCGACGCAGAGGCGGGTTCACCTTGTAGCGGGCGTCGAAGCTGCGGACGAGTTCTTCGTCGAGGAGCAGGTGGTGCGGGGTGACCTCGGCGGTGACGTCGATGCCGCGTGCCTTGGCCCAGCGGATGACGTCGACGGAGCCTGCGGTCGAGACGTGACAGACGTGCAGCCTGCTGCCGACGTGTTCGGCGAGAAGCACGTCGCGGGCGATGATCGACTCCTCGGCGACGGCCGGCCACCCGGTGAGGCCGAGTTCGCCGGAGACGGCGCCCTCGTTCATCTGTGCGCCGACGGTGAGGCGGGGTTCCTGGGCGTGCTGGGCGATGACGCCGTCGAAGGACTTCACGTACTCGAGCGCGCGGCGCATGAGTACAGGGTCTGAGACACAGAAGCCGTCGTCGGAGAAGACGCGGACGTTGGCCCGTGAGGATGCCATTGCGCCGAGTTCGGCCAGCTGTTCACCGGCGAGGCCGACCGTGACGGCGCCGATCGGCTGCACGGTGGTGTATCCGGCCTGTTCCCCCAGCGAGAGTTCCTGTTCGACGACGCCGGCCGTGTCTGCGACCGGCGAGGTGTTCGCCATGGCGAAGACGGCGGTGAAGCCGCCGGCAGCAGCGGCCTGGGTTCCGGTCAGCACCGTCTCACTCTGTTCGTAACCAGGCTCACGGAGGTGGGTGTGCAGGTCGACCAGGCCAGGGAGCGCGACGAGTCCGTCTGCGTCGATGCGTCGGGCGCCGGCGGACGACAGGCCGGTGCCGAGGCCGGCGATGATGCCGTTCTCGAGGAGGATGTCGGTGCGCGTGCCGTCTGGCAGGGAGGCTCCGGAAATCAGGTAGGTGTTCGTCGACATGTCTTAGTTCTCCCGATCGCCTGACAGCAGCAGATACAGTGCGGCCATCCGCACGGAAACCCCGTTGGTCACCTGTTCGCGCACGGTTGACATGGGCGAATCGGCGGCGGCAGCGGAAATTTCGAGGCCCCGGTTCATCGGCCCGGGGTGCATGACAATGGTAGTCGGCTCGAGCCGGTGCAGCCGCGCGTCGTCGAGTCCCCAGCGTCTCGCGTACTCGCGGCTGTTCGGGAAGTAGGCGTCCCGCATCCGTTCGCCCTGGATGCGGAGCATCATCAGAACGTCCGGCCCGGCGGCGATGGCGTCGTCGAGGTCGTAGCCGATGCTGATGGGCCATGCCCGGGTGTCGACGGGGACGAGGGTCGGTGGGGCGACCAGACTGACCGTCGCGCCGAGAGTCGTGAGCAGCCAGACGTTCGACCGTGCCACCCGGGAGTGCAGGATGTCGCCGACGATGCTGACCGTGAGGCCGTCGAGGCTGCGCCCGCGGGAATCCGCGCCGTGCACACGCTTGCGGATGGTGAACGCGTCGAGGAGCGCCTGGGTGGGGTGCTCGTGGGTGCCGTCGCCGGCGTTGAGGATGCCCGCGTCGATCCAGCCGCTGGTGGCCAGCGTCTGCGGAGCTCCCGACGCGGGGTGACGGATGACGACGGCATCCGCGCCCATCGCCTGCAGGGTCTGTGCGGTGTCCTTGAGGCTCTCGCCCTTCGAGACGCTCGATCCCTTCGCACTGAAGTTGATGACATCCGCGCTCAGGCGTTTCGCGGCGGCCTCGAACGAGATGCGAGTGCGGGTGGAATCCTCGAAGAAGAGGTTCACGACGGTCTTGCCGCGGAGCGTGGGGAGTTTCTTGACCTCGCGCTGCTGGGTGTCTGCCATGTCTTCGGCGACGTCGAGCAGGCGGACGGCCGCGTCGCGGTCGAGGTCACGGGTCGACAGCAGGTGGCGCATCACAGGGCCGCCGCATCGATCGAGACGAGATCGGCGCCGTCGAGTTCGGCCAGTCGCACGTTGATCCGTTCGGTCTGAGAGCTTGGCAGGTTCTTGCCGACGAAGTCCGGGCGGATCGGGAGTTCACGGTGCCCGCGGTCGACCAGCGTGGCGAGCCGGACGGCGCGGGGTCTGCCGATGTCGCCGATCGCGTCAAGGGCGGCCCGGATGGTGCGGCCGGAATAGAGAACGTCGTCGACGAGGATGACGGTCTTGCCGTCGATCCCCGAGGCCGGGATGTGGGTCGGAGCCGGCGTGCGGGTCGGATGCTTCGCGAGGTCGTCACGGTACATGGTCACGTCGAGCGACCCGGCCTCGATGGCCGTGCCGGAGATGTCGGAGATGATCCGGGCGATGCGGTCGGCGAGGATCACGCCCCGAGTCGGGATTCCGAGGAGGACGAGGTCGTCTGCGCCTCGATTGGACTCGAGGATCTCGTGCGAGATCCGAGTCAACGCTCGGGCGATGTCAGCCTGCTGCAGTACGACGCGCGCACTCATGTGCTGACTCCCTTCTCCGTCTCTCTGGGCGGCTTTAAAGGTTGTCGGTTTCGTCCACCCTACCAGCGGGCGTGCCTACCCGCCTCCGCTCGCAACCCTCGCCAGTCGGGTAGCGCCCATGCGCAGGGCGCCGCATACCGAGCCCGCGTCGGAATAACAGGAGATCGCACGTTTATCAGGACTGAAGTACCGAAAGTCTCCTGCAAACCGTGCGATCTCCTGCGGAGCCTTTGCGGCATCCGCAGCGGGAAGGACTGGGGTGCGCGCGGCGTTACACCTCACCGTGACCGTCGACTCCCCCGCACCAGCAGCCCAACCCGCACCGGCCGACGTCGTCGTCATCGGTGCGGGGCAGGCGGGCCTCTCGGCGGCGTATCACCTGCAGCGGCGAGGCTTCGTACCCGCGGCGAACGCACCGACGGGTACGTCGGCCAGGACCTACGTCGTCCTCGACGCCGAAGACGGCCCTGGCGGAGCCTGGCGCCACCGCTGGAAGAGCCTCGTGATGGCCACGGTCAACGGCATCAGCGACCTTCCGGGAATCGCGAAGCCCGATGTCGACCCCGATCAGCCGAGTTCGGAGTTCCTCACCGGCTATTTCGGGGACTACGAGCGGGAACTCTCGCTCGCCATCGTCCGCCCTGTGCGGGTGTCAGGAGTCTTCAGGGAGGACGACGACCCGCACGGCAGGCTGCGCGTCGAATCGGATGCCGGCACCTGGTCCGCCCGCGCCGTGATCAACGCCACCGGCACATGGACCCGCCCGTTCTGGCCGCTCTACCCCGGGCAATCGACGTTCCGGGGACGCCAGCTCCACGTCGCCGACTATGTCTCAGCCGATGAGTTCACCGGGCAGCACGTGCTCGTCGTCGGCGGAGGAATCTCGGCGGTACAACTCCTCGATGAGATATCCACCGTCGCCACGACGACGTGGTTCACCCGCCGCGAACCCGTCTGGCGCGACGACGTCTTCGACGACGCGGCCGGCCATGCCGCCGTCGCCCTCGTCGAGGAACGGGTGAAGCAGGGCCTGCCCCCGCAGAGCGTGGTGTCCGTCACCGGCCTGATCTGGACGCCGGTCCTGCGCGCCGCTGCCGCTCGCGGTGTCCTCGACCGGCATCCGATGTTCACCGCGATCGAGGCCGACGGGGTCCGGCACGCGGACGGCTCGTTCGAGCGTGCGGACGTGATCCTCTGGGCTACCGGGTTCCGTGCGGCACTCGACCACCTCTCGCCGCTTCACCTCCGTGTGCCTGGCGGCGGAATCGTCATGGACGGCACGTCCGTCGCCGCAGAGCCGCGCGTCCACCTCGTCGGCTACGGCCCGTCGTCGTCGACCATCGGCGCGAACCGGGCCGGACGCGCAGCGGTCACCGGAATCGTCCGCATGCTCGACGCCGCACCGGCCGCGCGGCTCGCGGGCTGACCCGTCAGTCCGGCTCGGTCGACCGGATCCGTTCGCGACGGGCCGGGATGCCGTCCGTCACGGCCTCCCACCGGCCGTCCCGTTCCACCTCGTACCCGCTGAACGCGCAGGCGATGCCGTTCGCCGTCATCAGGTCTGGCGAGTCCATCAGTTGGAAGTGCAGGTGTGGTGAGGTCGAATTTCCGGTGTGCCCGACCCTCCCGAGGAGATCTCCGGATGCCACACGCTGACCGGGAATCACCGCGACCGTCCCCGGCGCGAGATGGGCGAACCCGGCGAACAGGGCGCCTGAGCGCAGGATCACGTGGTTGCCGAGGATGCTGGGCAGGCGCTCAGGCGTGAACGTGACGGCGTTCCTGACCATGCGGAGGATCTCGGCGACCGGGTGGATCCATTTCCGCTCGGGGAAGCCGTCGACGGCGCGCACGACGTCACCGTCGAACGGTGCGTGGACAGAGGCACCCCATGCGTAGCAGTCGCGCGTCTTCGTCCCGAGAACGAGGCCGCGAGCGGTGCCACCCGGGTCGACGTGCACTCCCCTTCGCCGGTCGACCCTGACCAGGTCGAACGCGTATCGCTGTCCGAGCATGTCTGTGCCGTGGCTCGGCACTCTGGTTGCAGGCGTCGTGACGGCCATCCAGCCTTCCCCGCGGAGGGGGAACGTCACGGTGACGGGGTTCTCGAGCGAGTGGGCCATGGCCCAAGAGCGTAGTCCCGGCCGCCGCTGGGGTGAATGCCCCATGTCGACGGAACGCCCGCCGACTCGCACGGAGGTGCGAGGGGGGCGGGCGTCCGGAGGATGTGCTCTAGCCGTTGGCCTGCGAGATCTTGCCGAGAAGGCCGTTCACGAAGCCGGCTGAATCGTCCGTCGACAGCGTCTTGGCTGACTCGACGGCCTCATCGATCGCGACAGCCGCCGGGATCTCATCGTTGAACAGGATCTCCCACACGCCGATGCGCAGGATCGCGCGGTCGACGGCGGGCATCCGCGCGAGGCTCCAGCCCTGCGCGTACGTCTCGATCTGCTCGTCGATCTCCTCGGAGTTGTCGATGATGCCGTCGACGATGTCCCTGGCGTAGAGCCAGGACGCTTCGCGCTGCGGCTCGCTCGCCGCACGCTGCGCTTCGACGGTCAGGGCGTCGCGAAGCGGAAGTTCGCGAAGGTCGGCACCATAGAGGATGTCGATGGCCCGTTTGCGGGCCTTGCTACGGGCGCTCACTAGTCGTTGACGCGGCCCATGTAGTCACCGGTGCGGGTGTCCACCTTGACCTTGGTGCCCTGCTCGAGGAACAGCGGGACCTGGATCTCATAGCCGGTCTCGACGGTGGCGGGCTTGGTGCCGCCGGTCGAACGGTCGCCCTGCAGGCCAGGCTCGGTGTACGTGATCTCGAGGACGACGGATGCCGGAAGCTCGACGTAGAGCGGGTTGCCGTTGTTGAGGGCGACAGTGACCGACTGGTTCTCCAGCATGAAGTTGGCGGCGTCTCCGACGACGGTGGCCGGGACGGTGAGCTGGTCGTAGTCAGCGGTGTCCATGAAGACGAACGCTTCACCGTCGTTGTACAGGTAGGTGAAGTCGCGGCGGTCGACGTTCTCGATCTCGATCTTGGTGCCCGCGTTGTACGTGCGGTCGACGGTCTTGCCCGAGACGACGTTCTTGAGCTTGGTGCGGACGAACGCGCCGCCCTTGCCCGGCTTGACGTGCTGGAATTCGATGACGTTCCAGAGCTGGCCGTCGATGTTGAGGACGATTCCATTCTTGATGTCGGCGGTAGATGCCATGAAGAGGGGGTTCCGTTTCAGTGGGAAGAGGTTCGGCCCGACGGGGCCGTCCCAAGGAGTTTACCCGCAGCGCGTCGAGGCGCCAAAGGCACCGCTCAGCGTGGGAGGGTGACGGCCGACAGCGCCAGCCGGTACGAGTCGAAACCGAAGCCTGCGATGATGCCCGTCGCCACACCGGAGATCACGCTGGTGTGCCTGAACGTCTCCCGGGTGTGCGGGTTGGTGATGTGCACCTCGACGAGCGGCAGGCCGGCCTTGGTGACGAGCGCTGCGGCATCCCTCAGGGCGTAGCTGTAGTGGGTGAAAGCGGCAGGGTTGAGGATGACGGGCGAACCGGTGTCGACGGCCTCGTACATCCAGCCGATGAGCTCGGCCTCGTCGTTGGTCTGGCGGAGATCGATGGTGACCCCATCGGGCGCGTCCGCTTCGAGGATGACGCGCAGGTCGTCGAGGCTGCCGCTTCCGTAGACGTCTGGTTCACGGGAGCCGAGGCGACCGAGGTTCGGGCCGTTGAAAACGAAGATCCGAGTCATGGTTCAGGAGCCTACTTCCTGGTACGCCGCGAAGAGCAGCGATGTCTCAGGGCCGGCGAGGACGGTCGGCTTGGCCAGGTCGTCGAGGACGATGAAGCGGAGCATCCCCGCCCGCGCCTTCTTGTCGCGCTGCATGGTCGCCAGGAGCGTGTTCCAGCGCCCGAGCGGGTACTCGGTGGGGAGGGACAGGGAATCGAGGATGCTGCGGTGCCGGTCTGCCACGGCGTCCGGCAGGCGGCCGGCCAGCCTGGACAGCTCTGCTGCGAACATCATGCCGACGGCGACAGCGGCACCGTGACGCCACTGGTAGCGCTCGGCGTGCTCGATGGCGTGGCCGAGGGTGTGCCCGTAGTTGAGGATCTCGCGCACGCCGCCCTCCTTGAAGTCCTCGCTGACCACTCGCGCCTTGAGGGCGATGGACAGTTCGACGACCCGGCGGAACGCGTCAGTGGTCGGGTCGGTGACGACGTCGACGTCTGCCTCGATGAGGTCGAGGATCTCGGGCTCTGCGATGAACCCGCACTTCACGATCTCGGCGAATCCGGCGAGGATCTCGTTCTTCGGCAAGGTGGAGAGCAGATCGAGGTCGACGACGACGCCGGCGGGAGCGTAGAAGGAACCGACGAGGTTCTTGCCCTCGTTGGTGTTGATGCCGGTCTTGCCGCCGATGGCTGCGTCGACCATTCCTGCCACAGACGTCGGCACCTGCACGAGGCGGACGCCGCGCAGCCAGGTCGCTGCGACGAACCCGGCGACATCGGTGGTCGCTCCCCCACCGAAGCCGATGACGGCATCCGTCCGGGTGAAGTCGGCCTGTCCCATGATCTGCCAGCAGAAGGCCGCGACCTCGACCCGTTTGCCGGTCTCGGCATCCGGGATCTCAGCGAGGAGGACCTGGTATCGATCCGAGAGGCTCTCACGCAGCTTCTCGGCCCGTGCGCCGAGCGTCGGAGGGTGGACGAGGAGGATCTTCGCCACCTGGTCGCCCAGGGCGACCGGGATCCGGTCGAGGATGCCGCGTCCCACCTCGACGTTGTACGCGTCGGTTCCTGTGACCTCGATGGTGGTGATGTCCGTCATGCGTGTCCTTTCGCCCAGTCGGCGATTCTGTCGGCGATGTTCTCGATCGGCTCGCGCGACGTGTCGAATGTGATGGTGGCCAGCCGTTCGTACGTCGGCCGGCGTTCCTCGTAGATGCGCTGCCAGTCGCCCGTGCCGTCCTTGAGGAGCGGTCGCTTGTCGGTCCGGATCCGTGCGGCCACGGCCTCAGCGGTCACCGTGAGCAGCACGACGGTGAGACCGTCGAGTTCGGCTTGCGTGTCGGGGTCGATCACTGCGCCGCCGCCGAGGGAGACCACGGCAGGTTCCTTCAAAGCGTCGGCAACGGCGATGCGTTCGAGGCGGCGGAACTCCGGTTCGCCGTGAAGGGCGAAGATCTCCGTGATCGGCCCGTGGTCGGCGACGATCCTCTTGTCCGTGTCGATGAACGGCACGGAGAGTGACCGGGCGACACGGCGGCCGATCTTGGTCTTACCGGCCCCCATCGGTCCGATCAGGACGAGGGGAAGCGGTTTCGCCTGCTCGCTCACTGAGGTTCTGGAGTGGATTCCGTCGCGGTCCGAAGACCCTCGGGGATCGCGGCGATGTAGGAGTCCAGGTTGCGCTTCGTCTCCTCGATGGCGTCTCCGCCGAACTTCTCGAGGACCGAGTTCGCGAGCACGAGTGCGACCATGGCTTCGGCCACCACACCGGCTGCAGGAACGGCGCAGACGTCCGAACGCTGGTGGTGCGCACCTGCGGCCTCGCCAGTGGCGACGTCGATGGTGCGCAACGAGTGCGGTACCGTCGCGATCGGTTTCATGCCGGCACGCACACGAAGGACGGTGCCCGTGCTCATGCCGCCCTCGGTTCCTCCGGCTTTGTCGCTTGAGCGGACGATCCTGTCGCCGATGGCGAACAACTCGTCGTGTGCGGCCGAACCGCGACGGGTGGTGGTGAGGAAACCGTCGCCGACCTCGACCCCCTTGATGGCCTGGATGCCCATGAGAGCGTGTGCGAGCTGGCCGTCGAGGCGCCGGTCCCAGTGCACGTGGGACCCGAGCCCTGGCGGGAGCCCGTATGCGAGCACCTCGACGACGCCGCCGAGGGTGTCACCGTCCTTCTTGGCGTCGTCGACTTCTGCAACCATGCGCTCCGACGTGGCGGGGTCGAAGCACCGCAGCGGATCCGCGTCGAGCAGGTCGACGTCGGCAGGGGTCGGCAGTGCAGTACCTTCGGGAACGCGGACGGGACCGATCGAGAGCGTGTGGCTGACGAGGGTGATCCCGAGCTCGGCGAGGAAGGAACGCGCGACGGCTCCGAGAGCGACGCGCGCTGCGGTCTCGCGTGCACTCGCCCGTTCGAGGATCGGCCGTGCTTCGTCGAAGTTGTACTTCTGCATGCCGACGAGGTCGGCGTGACCTGGCCGTGGTCGGGTCAGCGGCGCGCTGCGGCCGCGGGACTTCTCGGTCTCCTCGACGGGCTCCGGGTTCATCACCTCGACCCACTTGGGCCACTCGGTGTTGCCGATGCGGATGGCGACGGGGCTGCCGAGAGTAAAGCCGTGGCGCACTCCCCCGGAGACGTTCAGTTCGTCCTGCTCGAACTTCATCCGGGATCCGCGGCCGTAGCCCAGCTTGCGGCGGGCCAGATCGGCGCGGATCGCGTCGAGGGAGACGGGGACGCCGGCGGGCAGGCCCTCGACGATTGCAATGAGTTCCGGGCCGTGAGACTCTCCGGCAGTGAGCCAACGAAGCATGGCTCTATCCTTCCACAGCGGCTGGCCCCGCTCTGACGCGGGGCGCTAGCCTGCAGGAAGGACCCCGACACGGAGCAGGGAAGGGCGGCAGCGCATGGAGGTTCTCGTCACAGGAGGCACAGGGACCCTCGGCTCGATCGTCGTCGACCGGTTGCGATCGGCCGGTCACATCGCCCGTGTCCTCAGCCGCTCAGCGAAAGCTGGAGTGGTGACCGGCGACCTGCGCAAGAATCTCGGGATCGGACCAGCGGTCACCGGAGTCGACGTCATCGTGCACTGTGCGACCGGTCGCGGCGACGTCAGCGCCACGAAGAACCTGGTCCACGCGGCTCGTTCCTCCGGAAACCCGCATCTGGTCTACATCTCCATCGTCGGCGTCGACAGGATCCCGTTCAGCTATTACCGGCGGAAGCTCCAGGCCGAGGCCGTGATCTCCGGCAGCGGGCTGCCGTTCACGATCCTCCGCGCCACGCAGTTCCACACCCTCGTCGCCGGGATCTTCGACGCCCAGCGAAAGGTGCCACTGCTCGTCGTCCCCGCTGTGTCCGTTCAGCCGGTCGAGGTCTCGGAGGTGGCCGATGTTCTCGCCGGCCTCGCTGTCGCCGAGCCCGCCGGCCGCGTGCCTGACTTCGGCGGTCCTGAGGTCAGGCCGGCGCACGAATTCGCCAGCGCGTGGCAGCGGGCAGAGGGGCAGCACAGGCACCAGGTGCCGCTTCGGCTGCCCGGCGGGACATTCCGCGCGTTGCGCGAGGGAAGAAACGTGACCAGCGGACTCCCGACCGGTTCCATCACGTTCGACGAATTCCTCACGGCGCGCAAGCGCTGAGCAAACGCGACGGTCTGGTGGTCAGGCGATCGGGATGCCCCGATTGTCGAGACCGACGGATGCCAGCATGGCCGCCAGCACGGCATCCTCGTCGTCGAGCGGCTGGAACGGGTCGTCGAACGCGAAGATGCGGACCTGGACGAGCGCCTGGTGCACGAGCATGGACAGGCCGTTGGCGACCGTTCCGCCGGCGTTCTCCCACCCGGAGGCGAGAGCACTCGGCCACGGGTCGTACGCGACATCGAGCAGCGCAGACTCTGCCATCACTCGGGCCGGGTATCTGACGGGGGCGTTCGATCCGCCCGGCAGGGTGCTGACGACGAGTTGAGGAGTCGGGAGCCCCGCGATCGTATCGAATCCGACCAGCTCGACGGTGAGCCCTGCACGGTGGCCGAGGTCGACGAGGCCGGCGGATTTCTCCGGCGAGCGGGTCACGATCGACACGTTCAGGGCGCCGAGCTCGGCCGCGGCGACGACGGCGCTTGCCGCTGTGGAACCTCCGCCGAGAATGTGCACCTGAGCGGCTTCGGTGACGTCGAGCGTTGCCAGGGCGCGGAGGATGCCGGTGACGTCTGTGTTGTAGCCGGACAGTCGCCTGCCGGTCCCTGTGTCGGTGAACCGCAATGTGTTCACGGCGCCAGTGAGTTTCGCGATGGCGTCCCGGGTGTCTGCCAGGTCGAATGCGGCGGATTTCAGGGGCATCGTCAGCGACAGTCCGCGCCACGTGTCGTCGAGGTCAGCGAGCGCCCCGGGCAGCTCGGCGGCGCCCACCTCCCGTGAGTCGTATTCCCAGTCGACGCCGATGTGCCGATACGCGGTGCTGTGCAGGACGGGCGACTTCGAGTGGGCGATCGGTGAACCGAACACGGCGAGGCGTTCGGTCATCAGCAGCCTTTGCCCGGGTTCGCGTCGCACCAGGAGCGGAGTTGCGCGACGGCCGCTTCATGTTCCTCGATCGTGTTCGTGAACACGGTCTCGCCGGTGTCGAGGTTCACCGTGACGAAGAACAGCCAGCTGCCGTCTGCCGGCGCCATGGCTGCGGCGATCGCGGCGTCGCCCGGACTGGCGATCGGCCCGATCGGCAGCCCGGTGCGCTTGTAGGTGTTCCACGGGTTGTCGGACTCGAGGGCTTCCTTTGTAGACCAGACCGAGCCGGACTTCGTCGTGTCAGCGTACTGGGCCGTCGAGTCCATCTCGAGCTTCATGTCGACGTCGAGCCGGTTCTGGATGACTCGGCTGACCTTGTAGAAGTCCTCGTCGAGCCGCGCCTCCCGCTGGATGATCGAAGCGATGGTGAGGATGCGTTCGCGGTCCTCGGCCGGCACGGCGGCGGAGTCGAGCGAGCTGATCGTCCTGTCGACGAGCACCTGGATGATCTGCTCGGCGGTCAGCCCCGGGTCGAATGTGTAGAGCGCAGGGAACAGCCAGCCTTCGATGGAGACCGCTGTGGCGGGGATCCCGTACTGCGTGGGATCGGCGACCGCCGCCTCGAACTCCTCGACGGGGATCTCGGTTCCCGCTGACAGCTCTTCGATGATCTCGGCGCCGGTGATACCTTCACGCAGGAGCACCGTCCGCTCGATCTTGTTGTCAGGGTCGAGCAGCGCATCGAGTGCCGACTGTGCGCTCATCTTCTTCGCGAGCTGGTAGACGCCCGGGTGGAAGACCGGTTCGGCGTCCTGGGTGAGGAGCAGGTCGTAGAACGCTTCGGTCGTCTTCGTCACGCCGCTGTTCTTCAGCGTCCTGGCGATGTCCGATCCGTCGTCGCCTGCGGCGATCGAGACCATGACCTCACCGCTGCCTGAGCCCTCGTAGTCGTTGGGCTCTTCCCAGCCCATGACGGAGCGGATCTGCGGCTCGAAGGTGTTCCAGACGTACAGACCTCCCCCACCGATCCCGGCGAGGAGGACGAGCACGACGACGGCGGCGATCCAGCCGGACTTCTTCTTCTTTTCACGTGGCGGGTAGTCCGGGGCGGCGGAGCGTCGCGACGCGCGGTCGCGGCCTCGTGCGTCGGGCTCAGTCGGCTCGGTCGCTCCGACAGCCGGAGAGACGTCCGCCGTCGACTCAGTCGGCGGAACGGCCGTTCTGCCCGCCTGTTCACGAGCCTCACGCCGTGACAGCGGGGCATCGGCAGCCGCGGAGACGGGTGACGGGTCCGTCACGAAGGCAGAGTCATCGCCGGCGGGAGAGGTGGACGAGGTGGATTCGACGGCGGGGTCCGGCGTGGACTCGACGTCCTGGTCCCGGCCGTTTGACCCGAATACGGCGTCGAACGCGTCATCGCGTGGCGTCTGTTCAGTCACTCCTGTGTTCCTTCATTCGGGCTGACGAGTGTGCCAGGGGGGAACGCGCTGCCGCGTTCCGCATCGAGGGCGTGCTGCAGGATGATGACGGCCGCGACCTGGTCGATGACGGTGCGAGAGCCCTTCTGTTTCTTGCCAGAGCTCCGCAGCGCCGAGTGGGCGGACACGGTCGACAGTCGTTCGTCGACCATGCGTACCGGGATACCGGATGCAGTTGCAAGCGTTGCCGCGAAACCGGCTGCATCCTCTGTCGACGCCGTCCGTCGCCCGGAGAGTGCGAGGGGCAGCCCCACGACGATCTCGATCGGCTCGAGTTCGCCGGCGATCTCGAGAATGCGGCGGATGTCTGAGTCGCCGCTCGAGGCCCGCGGGACGGTCTCGATCGGCGTCGCCAGCATCGCATGGGCGTCAGAACGGGAGACGCCGATGCGAGCCGTTCCGACGTCGATGCCGATGCGGACACCTGCGCGCATGTCGGTTCCCACCGTCAGCGCGTGACCGCGTCGACGATGGCGGACAGCGCTGCTGGGATCGCGGCGGAATCTGACCCGCCACCCTGGGCGAGGTCGTCCTTGCCGCCTCCGCCTCCGCCGAGGACGCCTGCGGCGGTTCGGGCGAGCTGGCCGGCCTTCGCGCCGAGGGCACGGGAGGCGTCGTTCGTGGCGACGATGACGATCGGACGGTCGTTGACGGTCGCGGCGAGGGCGACGACCGATGGGTCGGAACCCAGCCGTTCGCGCACACCGGTCACGAGCGATCGCAGGTCGTCCTGCGAACCGAGGACGCCGACCGATTCAGCCACGGTGCGGATCGCACCCGGCCGGACCGTCGACACCAGGGCAGGAATACGTTCTGAGAGCACACGCGCCTCGAACGACTGGATCTTCTTCTCGGCCGACTTGAGGTTCGCGACGAGCTCGGCGATCCGGTCGGGCAGCTGCTCACGCGGAGTCTTCAGAGATGAGGTGAGCTGCGACACGATGGCGCGCTCGGCAGCCAGGTCACGGAACGCGTCGAGCCCGACGAGCGATTCGACGCGACGGTTGGTCGATCCGACGCTGGACTCACTCACGAGGTTGATCATCCCGATCTCGGCACTCGACGACACGTGTGTTCCTGCGCAGAGTTCGCGAGACCACGGTCCCCCGATGTCGACGACACGCACGACATCGCCGTACTTCTCGCCGAACAGGGCCATGGCGCCGAGCGACTTCGCCTCGTCGAGCGGGAGCTCACGGGTGACGACCTCGAGGTTGTCCCTGATGGCGTTGTTCGAGACCTCTTCGATCTCAGACCGCGTCTCCTGGGACAGTCCCTGGTTCCAGGAGAAGTCGAGTCGCAGGTAGCCGGCCTTGTTGTACGAACCGGACTGGTGCGCGTTGGGGCCCAGGATCTGGCGCAGCGCGGCGTGGATGATGTGGGTTCCCGAGTGGGCCTGTTTTGCGCCACGCCGGTAGTCGGCGTCGACGACGCTTCGAGCGATGTCCCCGACTCCGACCTCGCCGCGCGACACCTGCACCTTGTGGCTGATGAGACCCTTGACCGGCTTCTGCACGTCGAGCACTTCGAGCTCGTAGCCCGGTCCGACGATGAGGCCCTGGTCGGACTCCTGGCCACCGGACTCCGCGTAGAGCGACGTCTCGGCGAGGATCACTTCGGCGATGTCCCCGGCGACCGCCGTGGTGACCGAGTGGCCGCCGACGATGAGCCCGAGCACACGGGATTCCGTTTCGAGGTCGGTGTATCCGGTGAAGACTGTCTCGCCCTGTGCCCGGAATGCGCTGTAGACGGAGAGATCGGCGAGTGCCGTCTTCTTCGCTTTTGCGTCGGCCTTCGCGAGCGAGCGCTGGTTCGCCATGAGCGCGTCGAATGCCGGGCGGTCGACGGAGAGGCCTGCTTCTTCAGCGATCTCGAGGGTGAGGTCGATCGGGAAGCCGTAGGTGTCGTGGAGCAGGAACGCGGTGTCGCCCGGGAGCCTGCTGCTCCCGGTGTCCTTCGTCTTCGTGACCGCGAGGTCGAGGATCGTGGTTCCGCCTGCCAGCGTGCGCAGGAAGGTCTCCTCCTCGCCGAAGGCGGCCTGGGAGATCCGGTTGTAGTCGTGCTCGACTTCCGGGTATGCGGACTTCATTGCGTCGCGGGATGCGGCGAAGAGTTCGGGGAACGACGCGCCGTCGACGCCGAGCAGGCGCATGGCACGCACCGTGCGGCGCATCAGGCGGCGGAGAATGTAGCCACGGCCTTCGTTGGACGGCGAGACGCCGTCGCTCATGAGCATGAGTGAGCTGCGCACGTGGTCGGCGATGACGCGCATCCTCACGTCGTCGGTGTGGTCGGAGCCGTAGCGCTTCCCCGACAAAGCGGCCGCGCGGTCGAGGACAGGCCTGACCTGGTCGATCTCGTACATGTTCTCGACGCCCTGCTTGAGGAACGCGACACGTTCGAGTCCCATGCCGGTGTCGATGTTCTTCTTCGGCAGTTCCTGGACGATCTGGAAGTCTGTCTTCGAGCGGACGTCGCCGATCAGGTACTGCATGAAGACGAGGTTCCAGATTTCGACGTACCTGTCGTCATCCGTCGCCGGTCCGCCGTCTGCGCCGTACGCGGGGCCGCGGTCGAAGAAGATCTCCGAGCACGGACCGGCCGGGCCGGGCTGGCCGGTGTGCCAGTAGTTGGTGTCCTTGTCGAGACGCTGGATCCGTTCCTCCGGCAGGCCGGCGACCTTCTTCCACAGCGCGATGGCCTCGTCGTCGTCCTTGTAGACGGTGACCCAGAGGTCCTTCTCGTCGAACCCGTAGCCGCCGTCGCTCTCCGAGGAGGTGAGCAACTCCCACGCGTACGCGATCGCCCCCTCCTTGAAATAGTCGCCGAAGGAGAAGTTCCCGGACATCTGGAAGAACGTGCCGTGTCGCGGGGTCTTCCCGACCTCTTCGATGTCGTTGGTGCGGATGCACTTCTGGACGCTCGTTGCGCGCGGGTACGGCGCTGGGACGAGACCGGTGAGGTAAGGAACGAACGGAACCATTCCCGCGACGGTGAAGAGCAGCGACGGGTCGTCTGAGACCAGGGAGGCTGAGGGGACGACGGTGTGGCCGCGCTCGGCGAAGAAATCGAGCCAGCGCTGGCGAATATCAGCGGTCTTCATGGGTCCGTTCGAAGGTCGAGGGTGCGCCTGGGCGCAGCGGTCAGTTCTTGTTGAGGTCGCCGAGAGCGTCTTCGGCATCACGGGCGAGGTCGTCGATCTTGTCGCGGAGCTCGGCTTCGCGCTCCTTGTATGCGTCGGCGACGGTCTCGCTGAACTCGCGCAGTTTCTGGTCCAGGTCGGCGAAGAACTCCTTGCCGCGCTGGGTCTTGTTGACTTCGTGGGCGACGACAAAGCCGGCACCGATGCCTGCGATCAACCAGAGCAGGTTCTTCATAGGGGCTCCTCCTGTAACTGTGGGGCGGATGCTTCCAAGCTATTCATCCTATCGGGTGAGCCTGTTGACCAGCCGAACGCTGCCGGTACGACGAACGGGGCCGCGGCAGATGCCGCGACCCCGTCCGTTCGATAAGCAGTGCTTAGCGAGCTGCGTAGTACTCCACAACGAACTGGACTTCACAGGTCACCGGGACCTCTGCACGCTTCGGGCGGCGCACGAGGCGTGCCTGCAGCTTGTCGAGTTCGACCTCGAGGTAGGCGGGAACCTTGGGCAGGACATCGACGTGTCCGCCTGCGGCTGCAACCTGGAAAGGCTCGGTGCCTTCGCTCTTGGCCTTGACGTGGATGAGCTGACCCGGCTTCACGCGGAAGGACGGGCGGTCGACGAGCTGGCCGTCGACGAGGATGTGACGGTGCACGACCATCTGGCGGGCCTGTGCGGTGGTGCGGGCGATGCCTGCACGCAGCACGAGCGCGTCGAGACGCATTTCGAGGAGCTCGACCAGGTTCTCACCGGTCAGGCCCTGGGTACGGCGAGCCTCTTCGAAGGCGATCTTCAGCTGCTTCTCGCGGATGCCGTACTGGGCGCGCAGACGCTGCTTCTCGCGAAGACGCACGGCGTAGTCGGAGTCGGTCTTGCGCTTGGTGCGGCCGTGCTCACCGGGAGCATACGGGCGCTTTTCAAGGTACTTTGCAGCCTTCGGGGTCAGGGCGATGCCCAGTGACCGCGAGAGGCGGGTCTTGCTACGGGTACGTGACTTGGTAGACACGGGTTCCTTTCGATGGAATCTCTGACAATGTGATGCCGACGCACAGAAGTGCGACCGGAAAGTAAGAGGGGTGAGCCGGAACAGTTCGGCTAAAGAACATGTCCGTCAACCCGATTCAGTGCAGCCATACATTCAAACCGGGCCTAGGCCAGCAACAATCCTAACACGGGTGGGCCTGACACGAACGCGGTCTGCCGCGCGCCCCAGGCAGTGTCGCGCGAAGGTTCCCGTTGCGGTCGAGGGCACCAGGAGCCCGGGGTGCTTTCGTCCGGAAGTGATGCCATCGGGCGCCCGTTCACCTGTTCCGGACGTGCTCACCCGATACGCCGAGTGAGTGCGTCCGGAAGTGGTGAGCACGTGAAGAAGCGCAGCGCGGCGCCCCTCGGAGCCCGGCACGAGGAATCGGTCAGCTGCGCCCGCCGCGCACGATGCGCAGCAGCTTCGCCAGGCGGGACGAGACATCCCGCTCGTTGCCGTGCTGGGTGGGCTGGTAGTAGCGCACGCCCCGCAACTCGTCGGGCAGGTACTGCTGTTCGACCACGCCGAGGTCGGCGTCATGCGGGTAGCGGTAGCCCTTGCCGTGGCCGAGGCGCTTCGCTCCTGCGTAGTGGGCGTCGCGCATCGGCTTGGGGACGCGGCCGAAGTTGCCTGCCCGCACGTCGGCGATGGCCTGGTCGATAGCGACGTATGAGGCGTTCGACTTCGCTGCTGTGGCCAGGTAGACGACCGCCTCGGCCAGCGGGATCCTGCCCTCGGGCATGCCGATGAACTGGACGGCGTCTGCAGCGGCGACGGCGATGAGCAGGGCCTGGGGGTCGGCCATGCCGATGTCTTCAGAGGCCGAGACGATGATCCGGCGCGAGATGAACCGCGGGTCTTCCCCCGCCTCGATCATGCGCGCGAGGTAGTGCAGCGCCGCGTCGACGTCTGAGCCGCGGATGGACTTGATGAACGCACTGATGACGTCGTAGTGCTCGTCTCCGTTCCTGTCGTACCGCAGCAGGGCACGGTCGACCGCAGACGAGACGACGTCTGCGGTGATCCGCGGTCGTTGGGCCTCGGCGGTCTGCGCAGGGGCGGCCTCCTCGTCGCGCTCATCTGATTCGTCGGATTCGGTCGCAGGCTCAGCCGCAGCGTCCGAGCTGAGTGAATCGGCGCTGAGTGAATCGGCGCTGAGTGAATCGGCGCTGACGGATGCCGCTTCGAGGGCGGTGAGTGCGCGGCGGGCGTCGCCTGAGGCGAGGCGGATGATCGTGTCTCGCGCGTCATCGGTGACTTCGAATCGACCTCCGAGGCCCCTGGGGTCGTCGATGGCCCTGTCGAGCACGATACGGAGGTCGTCATCGGTGAGCTGCTCGAGTGTGAGCAGGAGCGACCGCGAGAGAAGGGGCGAGATCACCGAGAACGACGGGTTCTCGGTCGTCGCTGCGACGAGGATCACCCAGCCGTTCTCGACGCCGGGGAGAAGGGCATCCTGCTGCGCCTTCGTGAAACGGTGGATCTCATCGAGGAACAGAACGGTGGAGAGGCCGTACAGGTCGCGGCTGGTCATCGCTTCGTCCATGACCTGTCTGACGTCGCGCACGCCTGCGGAGACGGCGGAGAGTTCGACGAAGCGGCGACCGGAGCTGTGGGCGATCGACTGGGCGATCGTTGTCTTGCCCGTGCCTGGTGGACCCCACAGGATCACGGAGACCGAGCCTTTGTCGCCCGACTTGCTTGTGGCGAGGCTGACGAGAGGTGAACCGGGCTTGAGCAGGTGCTTCTGGCCGGCGACCTCGTCGAGGCTCTTGGGGCGCATCCGCACGGCGAGCGGGACGCTGCCCGATTGCAGCGCCGCTGTCGTGTTTGCCATGATGCAAGGCTAGCCGCACCCGCCGACAGTTGCTGTCGGCGGATGCGGCCAGTGCCTGGTGTTTCTACTCGGCTGCGGTCGCTGCCGTGGAGAGGATCGCGACGTAGTCTTCGATCCCCCAGGTCAGCGAGAGAGCGCTCGGCGGGGAAACGGCGGCGATGAGCTCGACACCGACGACGGATGCCACCGAGCCGTTCGCGACGGCAGGGATGGTCTGCGCGTAGCTCGAGGACAGGAACGTGTCCGCTGCTTCCTGGGTGTCCGAGTAGCTCACCAGGATGTCGCTGTCGAGCTTGTCGAGTTCCTCGTAGCTGAGCTCGTAGTAGAAGCTCGAGTCACCGTTCGCGAGTTCCTCGACGGCCGGAGCGTCGACGAGGCCGAGATCGAAGAGGAAGTCGACGCGGGAGTCTGCTGCCTTGTACACGTAGAACTTGCCGCCGGAGTCAGCGACGGCCGCGACCGTCTTGCCCTCGAGTTCGGGGTGCGCTTCGGCCTGCTCGGCGGTGACTGTCGCGATGTCGTCGAGGACTGCTTCAGCCTCGGCGGTCTTGCCGAGCGCCTTGCCGACCGTGGTGACGACCTCGGTCCACGGGGTCGACCATGGGGCATCCGGGTATGCGACGGTCGGTGCGATCTCGCTGAGGAGGTCGAACTGTTCCTCGGTGATGCCCGAGTACACGGCCAGGATCAGGTCGGGTGCCTGCTCGGCGATCTGCTCGTATGCCGGTTCCTCGACCGTGGACGGGATGACGGCGGGGGTCTCGGCTCCGAGGTCGTCGAGAGCGTCGGCCACCCACGGGAGGACACCGTTCTCGTCTCCGCCGTAGCTCTGGGCCTCCATGCCGACGGGGACGACGCCGACCGCGATGGCGGCATCCGTCGATCCCCACCCGAGGGTGACGACGCGTTCGGGTGCTTCTTCGATCTCGGTCTCGCCGAAGGCGTGGGCGATCGACACGGGGTATGCGCCCGAGTCGCTCTGGGCCGCAGGGGTCTCGGCGTCGTCGTTCGATGTGGCACACCCGCTGAGGGCGAGGACGGTGACGGCGGCTGTCGCGATCAACGCGAGTCGGGGTCGGTAGGACACAGGGTCTCCAGGTTCGTCGGGAGGGGAATGTTTAGGTAAGCCTATCCTAAGCCGATTCGGCGGGACGGTGGAATCGTCCGATGGGGATGACCATGGGTGACCCGCAGACGGGGTCGGCGATGATCTGCGACTCGAGGCCGAACGCCCGCTGAACGAGGTCGGAGGTGAGGATGTCTGCAGGCGCGCCGTTGGCGAGGACCGCTCCATTCGCCATCACGACGAGGTGGTCGGCGTACCGCGCGGCGAGATTGAGATCATGGAGAACCATCACGATCGTCGAGCGCCTGGTGCGGTTGAGCTCGGCGAGCAGGTCGAGAACGTCGATCTGGTGGGTCACGTCGAGGAACGTCGTCGGTTCATCGAGGAGCAGGATGTCGGTGTCCTGGGCGAGGGCCATGGCGATCCAGACCCGCTGGCGCTGTCCGCCGGAGAGCTCCTCCACCCGTCGGTCGGCCAGCTCGGTGGTCGACGTCGCTTCCATCGCTTCGGCAACGATCGACTGATCCGCACTCGACCACTGCCGGAACAGGCCCTGATGGGGATGCCGGCCCCTGCCGACGAGATCGGCGACGGTGATGCCGTCAGGCGCGATGGGCGACTGCGGAAGGATGCCGACGACCCGTGCGAACTCCTTGGCCGGGTAGGTGGAGATGTTGCGGCCGTCCAGGTGAACGGTGCCGGCTGTAGGGCGGAGCAGCCTGGCCACGCCGCGCAGGAAGGTCGATTTGCCGCACGCATTGGCGCCGACGATGACGGTGACTTCACCGTCAGGGATCGAGAGGTCGAGGCCCGCGATCACGTCGCGGCCGTCGTAGGAGAGGCCGAGTCCTGCCGCCTCGATGTCGTGGCCGGGCTTCGCCTGGCTGGGTGTCTGGTTCCCGGTCATGCGCCGCGGCCTCC
The DNA here is from genome assembly GCF_056713205.1 of Mycetocola sp. Y719. Lineage (NCBI taxonomy): Bacteria > Bacillati > Actinomycetota > Actinomycetes > Micrococcales > Microbacteriaceae > Mycetocola > Mycetocola sp. Y719. The sequence goes on from NZ_JBWYGY010000001.1 coordinate 448,102, forward strand.
TCGGTCGGCGGTGGCGAGCAGCCACAGCAGGTAGGGGGCACCGATGATGCCCGTGATGATGCCGGCGGGAACCTGAAGTTCGCCGGGGAGTGCATGCTGGGCGACGAAGTCGGCGCTGAGCACGAGGACCACTCCGACGAGGGCGCTGGGGACGAGCGCAAGCGAGCCGTGTCCGACGATGCGACGTGCGATCGGGGCAGAGACGAAGGCCACGAACGCGATCGGGCCGACGAATGCCGTCGCGACGGCACACAGGGCGACAGCGACGACGAGCAGGACGAGCCGGGTCCGTTCCACGGGAACTCCGAGGCCACCGGCCGCGTCGTCGCCGAGCTGGAGGATGCGCAACCGGGCTGACAGGACCGCTACGACAGGCAGCAGGACGGCGAGCCCGATCGCGAGCACCGCGATCTCCGACCACTCGGCTCCGCCGACCCCGCCGACCATCCAGACGAGTGCCTGTGACACCTCCCGCACGTCTCCGCGGGTGAGGAGGTAGCCGAGGGCAGCCTGGACGAGGAACGCGACACCCACCCCGATGAGGACGAAGCGATAGCCGCTCACCCCGTCACGCCAGGCGAGGAGGTAGATCGCCGCAGCGACGACCAGGGCGCCGAGGAAAGCGCTGAGGGAGACGGCGGCGCCGCTCGCGCCGAAGATCAGGATGGCGGTCGCGGCTGACACGCTCGCTCCTCCGGAGATGCCGATGATGTCCGGGCTGGCCAGGTCGTTCCTCAACAGGGTCTGGAACAGCGCCCCGGCGATCCCGAAGGCCGCGCCTGCCAGCATCCCGAGCACCACCCGCGGCAGGCGGAGCCGGAAGACGATGACGTTGTCACTGCCTGCGCCCTGTCCGAGCAGCGTCATCACCAGGTCGGGCAGCGCCAGAGTGTACGCGCCCACCGCCACACTGAGCGCGGCGATGAGCAGCGCGATGACGGCAAGGATCCCGACGACCCAGCGTTCGCGAGTCGGGTTCCCGTGGGTCGCGAGCGGAGCGGGCAGCGTTGCCTGTGGGGTCGACGTCATCACAGGCCGGCCGTCTTCGACCGGCGAACGATCACGATGAGGACCGGAGCGCCGATCACGGCGACCACGAGCCCCGCCTCGATCTCGCTCGGGTAGCTGAGGAGCCGGCCGACGACGTCGGCGGCGACGAGCAGGACCGGCCCCAGCACCGCCGAGTAGGCCAGGATCCACCGATAGTCCGGCCCGGTGAACGGGCGGACGAGATGCGGGATCACCAGTCCGACGAAGACGATCGGACCGGCAAGAGCCGTTGCGGCGCCGCACAGCAGCACGATCGAGACCGCGGCGATCGCTCGGGATAACCCCACGCCCTGCCCGAGTCCCCTGGCGAGGTCGTCGCCGAGCGACAGCACGTTGAGGGTCGATCCGATGGCGAAGGCAAGTATCGCGCCAACGACCAGGAACGGAAGGAGGGCGGCCACGGTGTCGAGGTCGCGATTGACCAGGGAACCGACCGACCAGAACCGGTAACTGCTCAAGGTGTCGATGTCGGTGATGAGTAGCAGGGTGATGATCGACGTGAGCCCGGCAGTGAGCGCCGTTCCCGCGAGGGCGAGCTTCACCGGTGTCGCGCCCTCACGCCCCAGTGTGCCGACCGCATAGACGATCGCTGCAGCTGCGGCCGCGCCGGCGAAGGCGAACCAGATGTATCCGGACGGGTCGGTGACGCCGAACAGGGCGATGGCCAGCACGACGAAGAGGGATGCTCCCGCGTTGACCCCGAGCAGCCCGGGATCCGCCAGCGGGTTGCGGGTGATCCCCTGCATGAGTGTGCCCGCGAGAGCGAGGGCAGCTCCGACGACGAGCCCGATGATCGTGCGGGGCACCCGGAGCTCGCGGATCACGAGGTGATCGTTGTTCCCGGCCACCGGGTCGAACAACGCACCGAAGACGCTGTCGATGGAGGTGACCCGGGTGCCGAGGGTCAGGCTCAGGACGAGCACCAGTATGAGCAGGCCGACAGAGACGACCAGCCCGATCCGACGACGACTCCGTGACCTCACCGGTGGCGCTGTCGCCGCCACGAGGGCTGTCGTCATTACTGAGCTTCGGCTTTCCCGGTGCGCCAGTAGCCCATGAATGCGATCCGTTTGCGATCGATGCCGGTCTCGCTGACCAGGAACCGACGCAGCGTCTTGATCACGGATGCCTCGCCAGCGAGCCAGGCGTAGAAGTCTCCGGTGTCCTGGGCCTCGGGCGAATCCCAGATCAGTTCGCGGTCGACGTCGACGTCGTCGAGCTGCTGGGCGGTCGACGAGAGGGCGGCGCGGTAGAGGTGCCGGTTCGCGGCAACCCATTCGCGGACGGCAGGATCGAGGATGCCTCCGATCGCGGCGTCGTTCCTGGCCAGCCAGGTCACCTCCGAGCCGGGCGGCACGTCGAGCGGCAGGATGTCCGATTCGGCCGGCACTTCGATGAACGCCCTGGCGGTGCGACCCGCAGGCAACGATTCGATCACGCTGCAGATGGCGGGCGCCGCGGTCTCGTCGCCGACAAGCAGTACGCAGCGTGCGTCGCCTGGGTGCCAGTCGATACCGACGGCCGAGTCGATGCTCTGCGAATCCGGTCCGATGAGGACGACCTCCTGGCCGGGTTCGGCGCGGTTCAGCCAGCGCGACGCAGGCCCGCCGTCACCGTGGGCGACCATGTCGACGTCGACCTCGCGCGCTTCAGGCCGGACACCGCGGACCGTGTAGGTGCGGAACGGGTTGCGTTCGGCGTCCGGAAGGCCGCGCCAGCGGGAGTACCAGGAGCCGTCGGCGATCGTCGCAGGGTCGTCGGAGCCGAAGTCGCTGATACCTCTTCCCTCGAGCGGGAACACGATCTTCATCCGCTGGTCGAGGCGGTCCACCCCGAACGCGCCGAGTTCGTCCCCGGTGAAGGTCACCCGGATGAAGTGCGGAGTCAGGGGTTGCACGCGGGCGACGGTGACCCGGAACGGACGATACGCGGGGCGCGAGTCCTTGACGGGAACGGGGCTCAGGGTAAGCATTGCCTAAGTATGGCATGCCTTACCTAAACGCCCCAGCTCGCTCCGGCATTTGGCGGGTACCAGCCGGTGACCGTAAAGTTCATCAGGGTGAGGAAGCCGCAGGCTCCTCTCCCGCGCGATTGCGCACAGGCACCCATGGAGGATCCACGTGGCACCCAGCAAGACCGACGACCGTGCCGCTCGCGAGAACCGCGAGCGTCTCAAGGGTTACAAGGCCCGGCAAGCCATGCACGAATTCCGGATCCGCCGTCGGGTGCGCGACAACTGGATCGCGAGCATCGCGATCGTCGTGGTCGTTGCGGGTGCGACGTTCGCACAGCTGGCCTACTTCACGTCAGGACCAGGAACGCCCGTCGCGACGCCGACCGCTACGCCTGAGCCCACCGAGACCGCTCCCGCCGGCGAGAATGTCGGCAATGTCCCCGATGCCGAACTCGCCGAGGGCCGAACCTGGACAGGAACGCTCACGGTGAACGATGTCCCGCTCGGAATCGAACTCGACGGCGCAGCGGCTCCGCAGGGTGTTTCGTCCTTCATCTCGCTCGCCCAGAGCGACTTCTACAGCGGCATCCCCTGCCACCGCCTCACCAGTGGTGGATTCTTCGTGCTGCAGTGTGGCGACCCGGAGGGTGACGGAAGCGGCGGCCCCGGCTACAGCTACGGCCCCGTCGAGAACGCACCTGCAGACAACGTGTACCCGGCAGGGACGATCGCCATGGCCAGGCAGAGCGAGAACGGCTACAGCATGGGCAGCCAGTTCTTCATCGTCTATGAGGACACGACCATCCCTGCGGACTCCGCCGGCGGTTACACCGTGCTCGGAACGGTCACGAGCGGACTCGACGAACTGAAGGCCCAGGTGACGGACAAGGGTGTCGCGGACGGTGCCTCTGACGGCGCTCCTGCCATTCCCGTATCGATCACCGGCGTCGTCGTCGAATAGCCTTGCCGGGCGCACGCGCCGAGGTAATAGGCTTGAGCAGAGTTTCCGGTCGCACGTGAGTGCGACACCCACAGCAAGGTGAGGCACGTGTCCAATTCAGACCAGCAACCATGGGGCCGCGTCGACGAGTCCGGCGCCGTCTTCGTCCGCGAGGGCGAGGACTGGCGCGAAGTGGGCCAGTACCCTGACGGAACCGCAGAAGAGGCTCTTGCCTACTTCGAACGCAAGTATGTCGACCTCGCCGGCCAGGTGACCCTGCTCGAGCAGCGTGTGAAGCGCGGCGCACCGGCCGCAGACGTCGCCAAGGCTGTGGCGCACCTTGCCACGAACCTCGAGGGAGCCAACGCCGTCGGCGACCTCGCCAGCCTCAAGACCAGGGTGGCCGCTCTCGATACGACCGTCGGCGAACTGACCGAACAGCAGGGCGAAGAGGCGAAGGCCGCAGTGGCCGAGGCACTTGCCGCCCGGACGGCGATCGTCGAAGAGGCCGAGAAACTCGCGGCCCAGGACCCGGCGAAGGCGCAGTGGAAGAACACCACCGAGCAGATCAACGCTCTGTTCGCGCAGTGGCAGACCCACCAGCAGGAGGGTCCGAAGCTTCCCAAGGGCGAGGCGAACGACCTCTGGAAGCGATTCCGTGCAGCGAAGTCGACCATCGAACAGAATCGGCGGGCATTCTTCGCCGAACTCGACTCGGTTCACCGCGATGCGAAGACCCGCAAGCAGGCGCTGATCGAGAAGGCCGAAGCCCTCATCGAGAAGGGCGCCGACGGCATCCCCGGTTACCGTGCCCTGCTCGACGAATGGAAGCAGTCGGGCCGGGCAGGCAAGCGACACGATGACGCTCTCTGGGCACGTTTCAAGGCTGCGGGCGACGCGATCTATGCCGCCAAGTCCGAGGTGGATGCCCGCGACAACGCCGAATTCCAGGGGAACCTCGAGCAGAAGCTCGAACTCCTCGCCGAGGCAGAGCCGCTGCTGTCTGAGAACGACCGTGACAAGCTCCGTTCGGCTCTTGCCGGCATCCAGCGTCGCTGGGACGAGATCGGCAAGGTCCCGCGTGACCAGGTCAAGAACGTCGAGGACCGCCTCCGCAAGGTCGAGCAGCACCTCCGCACGCTCGACGACGATCACTGGAAGCGCAACAACCCCGAGACGAAGGCACGCACCGAGGGGCTCGCAGGCCAGCTGAACGCCGCCATCGCGAAGCTCGAGAGCGAACTCGAAGATGCGAAGGCATCCGGCGACAAGGCGAAGATCGCCGAAGCCACCGACGCACTCGAGGCCAGGAAGCTCTGGCTCAACGCCCTGTCCTGATTCCCACGTTCCTACCATTCGACGTCCCGCTGTGCACCGCACAGCGGGACGTCGTACTTTTGCGGTGGCGAACGCGCACGCCTCGCCCGCAATCGTCGACGCACGCGATACAGTTTCCACCTGCACGTGCTGACCCGGCCCGAGCGCAGGCAGATCGCAGGGAGTCGACCGATGGCATCATCCGTCCGTGAATCAGGCTCGTCCAGGCGGATCGAGCCGCCTGCCGCCCCCTCCGACCGCACACGACGGCTCGCGCTCATCGCGTGCGCGGCGGCCGTCGTCCTCTTCGCGATCGTGGCCGCCGTCAGCTACGGCCAGTCGTACGTCGCCGAGCCCCTCGACCGGTGGTGGAGCGAGCTGATGCTCGACCAGAGGACGGAGACCGGGCTCGTGCTGGCCTGGATCCCCGCCGTCATCGGCGGGCCGATCTCGATGCTCATCATCGGACTGGTTCTCGTCGGCACTCTGCTGTACCTGCGGTGGAAGCTCGTCGCCCTCATCGTCGCGGCGGCGATGGTGGCATCAGTGGCTCTGGCCGCGCCTCTCGCGGCGGTGGTTGCTCGCACCAGGCCGGAGGGCTCGCTCGCGGAGTCCGTTCCCACCTCGTTCCCCTCAGGGCACACGGCGATGGCCGCGACCGTTGCGGTGGTCCTCGGACTCGTCCTGCGTCACTGGCTCGTCTGGCTCCTGGGTGCTCTATGGGTGATCGTCATGGCGTGGAGCCGGACGTATCTCCAAGCCCACTGGCTCACCGATGTGATCGCGGGCGCCCTGCTCGGCGTGATCGCGGGCACAGTGGTCTGGTACGGCATCGAGACCATCCGGAGCCGACGGGCGGCCTCGGAACCCGCATCCTGAGCCGGCAGCGGAGTTGTCCACAGCGGTCGGTCGAGCGTCGCGTTGTGCACAGCAGTGCGGGGTGTCCACTCTGCCCGCTCGGAGGCAGGCATGCTGTTGGCTGTGTTCTCCGTTCCCCCGATTCTCACCTCGGTCGTACTCCCCCGGGCTGAGCTGTCTGCCGCCCGCCTCGACGGGGAGCTCTTCCCCGTGGACGAATGGTGGGTGTGCGCTGACGAACCCGACAGCCCTGAGCTTCGCGCACGCGCGCTCGGCGCGCTGCTCCCCCGGTCGGTGGCGAGCGGACGCCTGGTGATGATCGGGCTCACCGCAGCCTGGCTGCACGGGGCGACGGATGTTCCGCCCCCGCGCCACGAGGTCTGCTCACGGAGCGATGAGCGGGCAGGTGTTCGGCTGGCGCACCGCTTCATACTTCACGAGCTCAGCCTGGCCGACGAGGAGGAGTGCAGGATCGGACCCCTCCGGGTGACGACGCCTGCACGGACGGCTTTCGATATCGGCAGGCGCGAGCCTCTTGGTCAGAGGGACCTCCTCGTGCTGCAGGCACTCGTTCTCCGCTACCGGATCGTGCCTTCCGATCTGGTCGGTGTTCGCGCCACGCCGCTGCCCGGGAGGCGACGGTCGCTCGACCTGATCGCCGCGGTGGCTGCTCAGCCGCCGTTGACGCGGTAGACGTCGTAGACGGCGTCAATTCGGCGGACTGCGTTGAGGACCCGGTCCAGGTGGGTGGTGTCACCCATTTCGAAGACGAACCGGCTGATTGCGAGGCGGTTGGTCGATGTCGACACCGTCGCGGAGAGGATGTTGACGTGGTGTTCGCTGAGCACCCGGGTGACGTCGCTGAGCAGCCCGGCCCGGTCGAGCGCCTCCACCTGGATGTTCACGAGGAAGACGCTCTTCGAGGTCGGTGCCCATTCGACGTCGATCATCCGTTCGGGTTCCTTGAGCAGATCCTGCACGTTGTGGCAGTCGCTGCGGTGGACGGACACTCCGGACCCGCGTGTGACGAAACCGACGATGTCGTCGCCGGGAACCGGGGTGCAGCACTTCGACATCTTCACGAGGATGTCAGGGGCTCCACGAACGAGCACACCTGAGTCGCTGTGCGGCAGTTTGCGCGTGCGCCCGCGCACCGGGAAGTCGATGGCTTCGGCTTCGGCTTCGCTGTCACCCTGAAGCAGGGCGGCGACCTTCTCGAGCACCGACTGGGTCGAGACGTGTCCCTCGCCGACGGCGGCGTAAAGCGCCGAGACGTCTTCGTAGCGCATCTGTGCTGCGACTTCGGCGAACGAGTCCTGGCTCATCAGTTTCTGCAGGGGCAGGTTCTGCTTGCGCATGGCGCGGGCGATGGCATCCTTGCCCTGCTCGATCGCCTCGTCGCGGCGTTCCTTGGTGAACCACTGCCGGATTTTGTTGCGGGCCCTGGTGCTCTTGACGAAGCTCAGCCAGTCCTGGCTGGGCCCGGAGTCCGGGTTCTTCGAGGTGAAGACCTCGACGACGTCACCGCTGTTGAGCTCGGTCTCCAGAGGAACGAGGCGACCGTTGACCTTGGCACCCATCGTGCGGTGTCCGACCTCGGTGTGCACCCCGTACGCGAAGTCGACGGGGGTCGCCCCGGCGGGGAGCCCGATCACGCGACCCTTCGGCGTGAAGACGTAGACCTCTTTGGCGCCGATCTCGAACCGCAGGGAGTCGAGGAACTCCCCCGGGTCGGCGGTCTCGGCCTGCCAGTCGGAGATGTGAGCCAGCCAGACCATGTCGTTCTCGTTGGCCTTGGCCCCGGCGCTCTTGCCGTTGACGTTCTCTTTGTACTTCCAGTGCGCCGCGACGCCGTACTCGGCGTGCTGGTGCATCTCGTGGGTGCGGATCTGGATCTCGACGCTCTTGCCGCCAGGACCGATGACCGTCGTGTGCAGCGACTGGTACAGGTTGAACTTCGGCGTGGCGATGTAATCCTTGAACCGGCCGGGGATCGGGGTCCAGCGGGCATGGATCGCACCGAGAACCGCGTAACAGTCGCGGACGGAGTTCACCAGGATCCGGATGCCGATGAGGTCGTAGATCTCGTCGAAGTCACGACCGCGCACGATCATCTTCTGGTAGATCGAGTAATACTGCTTGGGCCGTCCGACCACCTTGCCGCGGATCTTCGCGACCTTGAGGTCTTCGTTGACGGCGTCGATGACCTGGTGGACGAGCTCTTCACGCTGCGGCGTGCGCTGCTTGACGAGGCTTTCGATCTCGGCGTAGAGCTTCGGGTAGAGGACCGCGAACGACAGGTCTTCCAATTCCCACTTGATGGTCTGGATGCCGAGACGGTGCGCAAGCGGCGTATAGATCTCGAGGGTCTCTGTCGCCTTCTTCGCCGCCTTCTCCGGGGGGACGAAGCCCCACGTGCGCGCATTATGGAGGCGGTCGGCGAGCTTGATGACGAGAACGCGGATGTCCTTCGACATCGCCACGATCATCTTGCGGACGGTCTCGGCCTGGGCGCTTTCGCCGTACTTGACCTTGTCGAGCTTGGTGACACCGTCGACGAGCATGGCGACCTCGTCGCCGAACTCAGCCCTCAGCTCGTCGAGCCCGTACTCGGTGTCCTCGACCGTGTCGTGCAGAAGCGCAGCAGCGAGCGTCTTCGGCCCGATTCCCAGGTCCGCGAGGATCTGAGCGACGGCGACCGGATGCGTGATGTACGGTTCGCCGCTCTGCCGCTTCTGTCCGCGGTGCGCCTTCTCGGCGACCGTGTAGGCACGTTCGATGATCGAGAGGTCGGCCTTCGGATGGTGCATCCGTGCCGTGCGAACCAGCCGGTCGACGGCGCCCGCCGGCTGGGCCTTGGAGAAGATCCGCGGGACGAGGCGTCGCAGGGAGGCGCTCGACGATTGTGTTTCAGTCATCGGTCACCTCCTTCCGTACCATTATCTCGCGGAAATGAGGCCGGTCAGATCGCCGGAACGACGGCGGGCTGCTCCAGTGAGCGCTTACGGGCGGCCATGACGCGGGCATCCCGCTTCTTGATGTCCGGTTCGTTCTGACGGAACAGTGCGTACAGCGGCGCTGCCACGAAGATCGTCGAATAGGTGGCGATGATGATGCCGACGAAGAGCGACAGCGAAATGTCACGCAGCGTCTCCGCTCCGAGGACGAAGTCACCGATGATGAGGATGGACGCCACAGGCAGTGCCGCGACTACGGAGGTGTTGATCGACCGCACCAGTGTCTGGTTGACGGCGAGGTTCACCGACTCCGCGAAAGTCCGTGGGGCGTTCTCCCCGTCCTCACTGGTGTTCTCCCTGATCTTGTCGAACACCACGACCGTGTCGTACAGGGAGTAGCCGAGGATCGTCAGGAAGCCGATGATGGCCGCCGGGCTGATCTCGAAGCCACTGAGTGAGTAGACACCGAGGGTGATGATGAGCACGTCGAGCAGTGCGATCATCGCAGCCGCAGACATCTTCCACGTGCGGAAGTACAACGCCATCGTGATGAAGGCGAGTGCGAGGAAGATCAGGAGGCCGGTGATGGCCTGCCTGGTGACATCCTGTCCCCATGACGCGCCGATGAACGACGTCGCGACGTCGCTCTCGTCCACATCGAAGGCCGCGGCAAGCGCCTGGGAGACCTCGGTGGTCTCAGCGCTGGTCAGCTGGCTGGTCTGGACGCGTACGGCGTTGTCACCGACGGTGGTGACTTTCGAGACGGCTTCGGGGACCACGCTCGCGACGGCATCCGTCGCCTTGTCCTGGTCGGCGGATGCCACGGACGAGATCGTGAACTGCGACCCACCGGTGAACTCGAAGCTCAGGTTGAACCCACCCTTGACGATGGGCACGAGGATCGAGAGAAGGACGAGGGCGATCGCGACGCTGAACCAGACTTTGCGGTTGCCCACGAAGTTGAACGAGCGCTTGCCCGTGTACAGGTCATTGCCGAATGTTGTCAGGCTTGCCATTAGGAATCCTTCTCCTGGCTCTTCTTTCCGCCTGCGGCGATGAGTTCGGCCTGCTTGCGTTCTGCGATCGTTTGGCGTTTGACTGCCTCACGGCTGGATTTCGCCGCCTTCGACTGGCTCACGTCGATCGGCTGGCGGAACTGGGCACGACCGCGGTAGACCGCGCCGAGTGCCGTCGGGTCGAGTCCGGTGAGTGGATGCCCGCTGGAGAAGAACCGGGTGGTTGCGAGCAACTGCAGGGTCGGGTGAGTGAAGAGCACGACGACGATGACGTCGATGATCGTGGTGATACCAAGCGTGAACGCGAAGCCCTTCACGTTGCCGACGGCAAGTGCGTACAGCACGACGGCGGCCAGGAGGTTGACACCCTTCGACGCGTAGATCGTGCGCTGTGCACGACGCCAGCCGGCCTCGACCGCCGATTCGAGCCCACGGCCGTCGCGGAGTTCGTCTCGTATTCGCTCGAAGTAGACGATGAACGAGTCCGCCGTGAAGCCGATCGCGACGATCAGACCCGCCACACCTGCCAGCGACAGTCGGTAGCCGCTTCGCCAGGACAGGATCGCGATCACGAGGTAGGTCAGGATTCCGGCGACGATGAGCGACGCGATGGTGACGAAGCCGAGGAGGCGGTACTGGAACAGCGTGTAGATGGCGACGAGGATGAGGCCGATGATGCCGGCGATGATGCCGATCTGGAGCTGGCTGGAGCCGAGAGTCGCCGAGATCTGGTCGGAGCTCTGCACCGTGAAGCTGATCGGCAGCGCGCCGTACTTGAGCTGGTCGGCGAGTGTCTTGGACGATTCCTGCGTGAAGTTTCCGGAGATCTCGGGCTTGCCGTCGCTGATCACGGCGAGGGTCTGAGGAGCTGAGATGACCTGGTTGTCGAGCACGATCGCGAACTGGTTCTGCGGGCTCTGCAGGCCGTTGAGCCTCGAGGTGACGTCGGCGAACTGCTCGGTCCCCTCGGAGTTGAAGACGAGGTTCACCGCCCACTCACCGGTGGTGGCTCCCGACTGCGTGGTTCGCATCCCGTTCGTGGCGTTCGTGATCTGCGAACCCTCGACCTCGACCGGGCCGAGGATGTACTTCACACTGCCATCGGCCTCACAGGCGATGATCGGTTCGTCAGCGGGCTGGACCACGCCGGCTTCGACGGGCTCGTTGCAGTCGAAGGCCTGGAACTCTGCCTGCAGTGCAGGAGTGACCTGGCTGAGGTCGCTCGGGCTGGTCGGCTCGGCGGTCGGGGTGCTCGGCAGCGACGGGTCCGGTGTCGGGTACGGGGTTTCGGTTCCGTCCTCGCCGACGAACGTGTTCGACGGTTCCCCGGCCACGAGGACCGGCCGGAACTCGAGTTTCGCCGAGGCCTCGATGCGGTTGCGTGTCTCCTCGTCGGCTTCACCGGGGATCGAGACGACGACGTTGCTGCCCTCGGTGTTCACCTCGGCCTCGGAGACACCCGACGCGTCGACGCGCTGGCGGATGATGGCCACAGCCTGGTTGAGCTGTTCCTGCGAGACCTGCTCGCCACTCTGGACATTGGGCTGCAGGATGATCTGCGTTCCACCCTCGAGGTCCAGGGCGAGCTTGGGGGCCCAGCTGGCTCCGCCCCACAGGATCCCGCCGACTAGGACGCCAAGGAGAGCAAGGGTGATGACACCCAGCCAGGACAGGGAGCGCCATGCCTTACGGACGGGCGTCAACTTCGACTGTGCCAACTACGTACTCAGCTTTCTATGACCGCCCCACCCGCTGGGAGGCGGGAGGGACGCTTCGAGGATGGTGCGAAATCACTGCGAACAGCGCTGGGAGCGGCGGCGCTCCTCAGGAAGACTACTGGTCAGCGTTCTTCTCACGTGAATCGGTGGCCGGCTTGGCCTCTGTCGGGTCGACGCGCTCACCGAATTCGGGCTCGGTCGGGAACGTCGCAGGCTCGGCCGGGTAGGCGGCGCTGTCTTCGTTGATCTGCTCGGGAGCGTCTGCTTCGACGTCCTCGTCAGCCTCTTCGACCGGTGCGGGCTCGTCGTCGAGGAAGCGGACGATGGTCTGGCGGTGAACGGTGAGAACGTTGCCGGGGCTGGTCTCGACCTGGACCTTGTCGTCGTTCACGCTGAGGATGGTGCCGAAGACACCGAAGTTGGTCATCACTTCGGCGCCGGGCACGACCTTCGACTGCTTCTCTGCCATGTCCTTCTTGCGCTTCTGTCCGTTGCGGAACATGAAGAAGATGAGGACGGCGAGGATGGCAAGCATGCCAATGCTGAGGGGATCCATGAGTTCTTGTGAAGCCTTCCGCGGTTGTTCAACCGCAAGGGTAGGGAGTGGGGCCGATGGGCCAATCTGAATTATAGAACATCAGGCAGCAGAGAACCCTGAGCATGCGGTACCCCAAAGTGCGCGAAAGCCTGAGGCGTGGCCATCCTGCCGCGTGGGGTTCGCGTGATCAGGCCGATTCGGACCAGGAAGGGTTCGACGACGCTCTCGACCGTCTCCGCCTCTTCGCCGACGGACACAGCCAGGGTGTTCAGCCCGACTGGGCCTCCCCCGAACCTCGTCAGCATGATCTCCATCACTGCGCGGTCGAGGCGGTCGAGGCCGAGTTCGTCGACGTCGTACAGATTCAGAGCGGCCCGGACGGACGCCTTGTCGGCAGGAGTCCGGTGCACGAGGACGTAGTCGCGGACGCGGCGAAGCAGTCTGTTGGCGATACGCGGTGTCCCGCGGCAGCGGCCGGCGATCTCGGCGAGGGCATCCGCCTCGATCGGGAAATCGAGCATCCTGGCTGCCCGGTGGAGAACCTGCTCCAGTTCCGGCTTGTCGTAGAACTCGAGGTGCGCGGTGAAACCGAATCGGTCGCGCAGCGGATTCGGCAGGAGGCCGGATCGTGTGGTCGCGCCGACGAGAGTGAACGGTGCCAGATCGAGGGGCACAGAGGTCGCCCCCTGGCCCTTGCCGACCATGATGTCGATGCGGAAGTCTTCCATCGCGAGGTAGAGCATCTCTTCCGCCGAGCGCGCCATCCGGTGGATCTCGTCGATGAAGAGCACTTCGCCCGGGACCAGACTCGACAGGACGGCCGCGAGATCGCCTGCGTGCTGGATGGCCGGACCGCTCGACATCCGGAGCGGCTTCTGGCTCTCGTGCGCCACGATCATGGCGAGAGTGGTCTTGCCGAGTCCTGGCGGCCCGGCAAGGAGGATGTGGTCGGCGGTGCGGCCCTGGATCGCGGCTGCCTTCAGCAGCAGTTCGAGCTGACCGCGCACCTTCGTCTGGCCGACGAACTCGGCGAGGCTCTGTGGCCGGAGGGCGCCCTCGAAGACGAGTTCAGCGTCCGACTCAGGTTCGGGATTGGTGAGATCGACGTCGGTCATGCGTGCGCCCCGGTCGTGCTGTGCTGTGCGGGGCCGAGTTGTGCGAGGGCGAGCCTGAGCAGGGTCTGCACGGGCGAGGTCCCTGCATCAGGATTGGCGGCGATGACGTCGCTGACGGCCTGCCCGGCGACCTTCTCCGACCAGCCGAGACCGACGAGTGCGACGACGACCCTGTCGCCCGTCGGCGTGCCGGCGACCGGCGCAGCTGCTTCGGTGTGGGCGATGAGCTTGCCTGCGAGCGAGACGACGATGAGCTTCGCGGTCTTCGGGCCGATCCCTGACACCTTGCGGAAGACCGCATCGTCTTCGGAGGCGACGGCCGCAGCGATCTGGCCTGGACCGAGAACGCTGAGCACCCCGAGGGCGGATTTCGGGCCGACACCGGTGACGCCGGTCAGCAACTGGAACACGGCGAGTTGCTCGCGGGTCTCGAACCCGAAGAGGCTCATCGAGTCCTCGCGGACGATGAACGACGTGTGGATGAAGGCCTGGTCGCCGACGCGCAGCGCCAGCGCGTGCTCAGGGGTGACGTGCACCGCGTAGCCGATTCCGCCGACATCGATGACGACGTCGCCGCCGACGGCCGAGAGCACTGTTCCACGCACGCTTGAAATCACCTTTCAAGCCTACGTGGGGCATCCGACAGACACCGGACCGCCACGCTCGACGTGTGCACTCCGTGAGGCTGTCGTGGTGAGGCAGAGGGTTCGTTGGTCGCAGAATACGTTGATCGCCTGCGCGTTGCCGCACTTTGTGACAGATGAACGGGTACGGGCGGGCCGCACGGCGCTCATCCGTCGCCTACTTGCCTCGCGCGGCCCGTTCCGCCCGGGCCCAGGCCTCCTGCGCCGGGGTGAGGGTGGTGGATGCTGCTCCCCCGGCGGGCACGACTCCCCCACGCCACGCGTGACAGATCGCAATAGCCAGGGCGTCGGCGGCATCCGCCGGCTGCGGGGGCTCGGCGAGTCCGAGAACACGCGCGACCATCGTCGCGACCTGTTTCTTGTCTGCCGATCCGTAGCCGGTGATGGATGCCTTCACCTCTGAGGGCGTGTGAAGGCCGACCCGCAATCCACGCTTCGCCGCCGCGTGGAGGGCGAGCCCGGAGACCTGGGCAGTTCCCATCACGGTGCGGAGGTTGTGCTGCGCGAAGACACGTTCCACCGCGACGGCGCCGGGGAGGAACTCGTCGAGCGCCTCGTCGATTCCGCGCCCGATGACGAGCAGTCGCTGGTCGATCGGAGCATCGAGGTCGCTCCGCACGACCGTGTAGTGAACCAGCCTGGCCTTCCGGTTGGGCTCGACGTCGACGATCCCGATCCCGCAGCGTGTGAGGCCGGGGTCGACGCCGAGCACCCGGAGGGTCATCGGTCGGTCCTAGTCGTCCTGCGCGTGCAGTTCGGCCTGAACCTCAGGCGACAGCTCGTAGTTGCTGTAGATGTTCTGCACGTCGTCGGAATCCTCGAGCGCGTCGATGAGCTTGAAGATCTTGCGTGCGGTCTCCGCGTCGACCTCGACCTTGAGGTTGGGCACGAACGCAGCGTCGGCCGAGTCGTAGTCGATGCCGGCCTCCTGCAGGGCGGTACGGGTGGCCACGAGGTCGGACGGGTCGGTGATGATCTCGAAGGTCTCACCCTCGTCGACGACCTCTTCGGCACCGGCGTCGAGCACGGCGGCGAGGATGTCGTCCTCGGTCGTGTCAGCGGCTGGAACGACGATGATGCCCTTGCGTGCGAAGTTGTATGCGACGCTTCCCGGGTCGCCCATCGTGCCGCCGTTGCGGCTCATCAGGGTGCGGACATCGGCCGCAGCACGGTTCTTGTTGTCGGTGAGGCACTCGATCAGGAGGGCGACACCGTGCTGGGCATAGCCCTCGTACATGATCGTCGTGTAGTCGACGGAGTCACCGGAGAGGCCGGCGCCGCGTTTGACGGCCCTGTCGATGTTGTCATTGGGAACCGACGTCTTCTTGGCCTTCTGGATGGCGTCGACGAGGGTCGGGTTGCCTGACAGGTCGGCGCCGCCCATTTTCGCGGCGACTTCGATGTTCTTGATGAGCTTCGCGAACGCCTTGGCACGGCGAGAGTCGGTGATCGCCTTCTTGTGCTTGGTCGTAGCCCACTTGGAGTGTCCGGACATGTGCTCCCTTACTGGATGTCTAACCGCATCAGTCTAAATCACGCGACGCTCGACCGCCGGAATCAGCGTGTGCGTCTGCGTACCTTCTCGAGAAAGTGTGCGTGGAATCGGATGTCGCCGGTGACCTCGGGGTGGAAAGAGGTTCCGAGCAGGTTCCCCTGCTCGACTGCGACGACCCGGCCGTCGGCAAGTGCGGCCAGGACGGTGGCCTTCGGCCCGACCGTCTCGACGATCGGGGCACGGATGAAGACGGCGTGCACCGGTGGTCCACCGAGGACGGGGATGTCGAGATCCGTCTCGAACGAGTCGAGCTGCGAACCGAAAGCGTTCCGCCTGACGGCGACGTCGAGGCCGCCGAGCGTCTGCTGTCCCGCGATGCCCTCGACGATCCGGTCGGCGAGCATGATCAGACCCGCGCACGTTCCGTAGACGGGGAGCCCTGAGGCGATGGCCGCTTTCAGGGGCTCGGCGAGGCCGAACGCGCGCGACAGTTTGTCCTGAACGCTCGACTCCCCACCGGGGATGATGAGACCGTCCACGGCGGCGAGCTCCTCAGGGCGCCGGACGTGGATGACATCTGCCCCGAGACCCCGGAGAACGAGAGCGTGCTCCCGGAAATCGCCCTGGAGGGCGAGAACCCCGACCTGCGGCGTACCGCTACCAGCCACGTTCGGCGAGGCGGTGCGGGGCGGCGAGGTCCGACACGTTGATGCCGACCATGGCCTCACCGAGTCCGCGAGACACCTCTGCGATGATCTTCGCGTCGTCGTAGAAGGTCGTGGCCTTCACAACGGCAGCTGCGCGCTTCTCGGGGTTGCCCGACTTGAAGATGCCTGAGCCGACGAAGACGCCGTCTGCACCGAGCTGCATCATCATTGCGGCGTCGGCCGGGGTGGCGACACCACCGGCCGTGAACAGGACGACGGGAAGCTTTCCGGTCTCGGCGATCTCAGCGACGAGGTCGTACGGAGCCTGAAGCTCCTTGGCCGCGACGTAGAGTTCGTCCTTCGACATCGACGTGAGAGACGCGATCTCGCTCTTGATCTTGCGGATGTGCTTGGTGGCCTCCGAGACGTCGCCCGTGCCTGCCTCACCCTTCGAGCGGATCATGGCCGCACCCTCGTTGATGCGGCGGAGCGCCTCACCGAGGTTGGTCGCGCCACAGACGAAGGGGACGGTGAACTCCCACTTGTCGATGTGGTTCACGTAGTCAGCGGGGCTCAGCACCTCTGATTCGTCGATGTAGTCGACGTCGAGTGCTTCGAGGACCTGGGCCTCGACGAAGTGGCCGATGCGGGCCTTCGCCATCACGGGGATGGAGACCTCGGCGATGATCGACTCGATCAGGTCGGGGTCGGACATCCGTGCGACACCGCCCTGGGACCGGATGTCTGCGGGCACGCGCTCGAGGGCCATGACGGCCACGGCGCCGGCGTCCTCGGCGATGCGTGCCTGCTCCGCTGTGACGACGTCCATGATGACGCCACCCTTCAGCATCTCTGCAAGGCCGCGCTTGACGCGGTTGGAACCCAGTTCGCCGGTGTTGGTGCTGTTAGTCATAATGCTCAATCCTAGATCGTTGAAGAGGGGCGTGCCGTCGTGATGACGGAGCCAGGGGTCAGGTAGCCGGCCAGGCTTCGGCGATCGCCTCGCGGACGTCGCCGAGAAGCTGCGGGAGCGCCTTCGTCTTCGCGATGATCGGCAGGAAGTTCGCGTCCTGCGCCCACCGGGGCACGATGTGCTGATGCAGGTGACCGGCGATGCCCGCGCCCGCGACGATGCCCTGGTTCATGCCGATGTTGAAGCCGTCGTTCTTCGACACGGTGCGGACGACGGTCATCGCCGTCTGGGTCAGTGAACCGATCTCGGCCACTTCCTCAGGCGTCGCCTGGTCGTAGGTCGGGATGTGACGGTACGGGCACACGAGGAGGTGACCGCTGTTGTACGGGAACAGGTTCAGCAGGACGTATGCATGCGTGCCCCGGGCGACGATGAGAGCATCCTCGTCGTTCATCTGCGGTGCCAGGCAGAACGGGCAGTCGTCCTCATGGGGCTGCTGGCCGTGCTGGATGTACACCAGCCGATGCGGGGTCCACAGCCGCTGGAACTCGTCGGGGACGCCGGCGAGGTGCGCGCTCGATTCAACCGACTCTGCCACAGGGATGCCGGGTTCGTCCGGCTCCCTGTGGTCGTCGACGCCTAGTCGAGCCATGCTGTCGACACCTGCGCACGCGAGTCGATCGAGGAACGGATCCGGGCGATGGCGTCGGCCACGGGGATGCCGTTGAGCTGGGTTCCATCACGGAACCGGAAGCTGACGGCACCGTTCGCACGGTCCTCCTCGCCCACGATGAGCTGGAACGGAACCTTCGATTTGGTGTGCGTGCGGATCTTCTTCTGCATCCTGTCGTCGGAGTGGTCGACGTGGGCCCGCACGCCAACCGCGGTGAGCTGGGCGATCACGTCGTCCAGGTATGCGCCGTATTCATCCGCCACCGGGATGCCGACGACCTGCACCGGGGAGAGCCAGACCGGGAAAGCACCCGCATAGTGCTCGGTGAGCACACCGAAGAACCGCTCGATCGAGCCGAACAGTGCGCGGTGGATCATCACCGGGCGCTGGCGGGTCCCGTCCGCTGCCGTGTACTCGAGTTCGAAACGTTCGGGGAGGTTGAAGTCGAGCTGGATGGTCGACATCTGCCAGGTCCTGCCGATGGCATCACGGGCCTGCACCGAGATCTTGGGCCCGTAGAACGCCGCTCCACCCGGGTCTGGCACGAGTTCAAGACCCGATGCCTCGGCGACCTCCTGCAGGGTACGCGTCGCTTCATCCCACGCCTCGTCGCTTCCGACGTACTTCACAGGGTCCTTCGTCGACAGCTCGAGGTAGAAGTCGTCGAGTCCGTAGTCCTTGAGCAGGCCGAGCACGAAGTTCAGGGTACCGGTGAGTTCGTCCTTCATCTGTTCGCGGGTGCAATAGATGTGGGCGTCGTCCTGGGTCAACCCGCGGACACGGGTCAGCCCGTGGACGACACCGGACTTCTCGTACCGGTAGACGGTGCCGAACTCGAACAGCCGCATCGGGAGGTCACGGTACGAGTGCGCACCTGCACGATAGATGAGGTTGTGCATCGGGCAGTTCATCGGCTTCAGGTAGTAGTCCTGGCCGGCCTTGCGCACGTCGCCGTTCTCGTCGTATTCCGCGTCGATGTGCATCGGCGGGAACATCCCGTCGCGGTACCAGTCGAGGTGACCGGAGATCTCGTAGAGGTTGCCCTTGGTGATGTGGGGCGTATTGACGAAGGAGTAGCCCTCCTCGATGTGCCGCTTTCGCGAATACCCCTCGAGCTCGTTCCGGATGATGCCGCCGTTCGGGTGGAACACCGGCAGCCCTGACCCGAGTTCCTCGGGGAAGCTGAACAGGTCGAGCTCGGCGCCGAGCTTGCGGTGGTCGCGTTTCGCCGCCTCCTCGAGCCTGGCCTGGTAGGCACGAAGCTCGTCCTTGGTCGGCCAGGCCGTCCCGTAGATGCGCTGAAGCTGCGGGTTCTTCTCCGAGCCGCGCCAGTACGCCGCGGCGACACGCATGAGCGAGTAGCCGTTGCCGATCATCCGGGTGTTCGGAAGGTGGGGTCCCCGGCAGAGGTCCTTCCACTCGGTCTCGCCGGTCTTCGGGTTGACGTTGTCGTAGATGGTGAGCTCTGCTCCCCCGACCTCGACGTTCTCGTTGTCCTCGGTGGCCGACGATCCTCCCTTGAGCCCGATGAGCTCGAGCTTGTACGGTTCGTCGGCGAGCTCCTCGCGGGCTTCCTCATCAGAAACCACCCGGCGAACGAATCGCTGGCCCTGCCGGATGATCCGGTCCATCTCTTTCTGAAGCGCTTTGAGATCTTCAGGGGTGAATGCCTCACGCACGTCGAAGTCGTAATAGAAACCGTCGGTGACGGGCGGGCCGATGCCGAGCCGGGCGTCCGGGTTCACCTTCTGAACGGCCTGTGCGAGCACGTGGGCCGCTGAATGACGGAGGATGCTGAGACCGTCCGGTGAATCGATGGTCACCGCTTCGACCTCGTCGGTGTCCGTGATCGTCGTCGCCAGATCCTTCAACTCGCCGTTGACGCGCATTGCGACAACGGATCGGTCGGTAAATCGTGCGAATCCGTCAGACACCTGGTGTGCTCCTCTGTTTGGTAAAAGACTCTCCAACTTTAGCGCCGTCGGCCGTGTCGCCCGTTCGCGTGCCCGGTGGCCGTTCGCCCGCCCCTAGAGTGAGTGCACCCCAAGACGTGAGAGTGAGGAACACGCCGTGCCCGCTGCAGTCCGACCGCGCCCCCTGGTGGCCTTCGCGCCGTTCCTTCTCGTCAGCGTGATTCATCTCGTCGGTCAGCTCATGCCCTCCCCGGTCCTGACCACTCTGACGAAACCCCTTCTCATCCCGTTCCTGGCGATCGCGGTCATCTGGCTCCTCCGCCGGTCGCTGTCGCGCGCTGCGATCCTGCTGCTCGGTGCCCTGCTGTTCAGCTGGCTGGGCGACCTCGCCCTCCTGATTCCCGGCGGCACGTGGTTCCTCATCGGCCTCGTGCTTTTCCTCCTCGCCCATGTTGCATACATCGCGCTGTTCTCGTCCGCTGTGGGAGTAGGTCGTCCCCGTCGGTGGAGCCTGGTTTACGGCGTCTGGTTCGCCGCCCTCATCCTCGTTCTCGCGCCGCACCTCGGCGGAATGCTGGTCCCCGTCGTCGTGTACGGGCTCGTGATCTGCTCCATGGCCGTTGTCGCCACGCGCTGCGGCGGCACTGTCGTCGCCGGTGCGACCCTGTTCCTTCTCTCGGACTCCCTGCTCGCCGTGAACACGTTCGTCGCCGACATCGAGATCCCTGCAGTCGACTTCCTGGTCATGCTGACGTATCTGGCCGGACAGGGCCTCATCGCGCTGGGCATTGCGCGTCTGCTCGTCCGGGCCGACGAACCGATCGAGGCAGGAGCCATCCGATGACTCAGAATTCCCCCTACCGTTTCGTCCACGGCGACCTCACCCTGCTCGTCAGGCGCTGGGGTGCACGGAAGGCACCCGGTTCGCCGCACTACGTCCTTGTGCATGGCATCGGAGTCTCGTCGAGGTACTTCACCAGGCTGGCGACGCTCCTCGCCCGGTCAGGAACCGTGTTCGCCGTCGAGCTCCCGGGTTTCGGCGGTGCGCCACGGCCCGAACACGAACTGACCGTCGAGGCCGGCGCCGAGCTCCTGTCCGCCTTCCTGAAGGCGGAAGGCCTCGACGCGGCCATCCTGGTCGGCCATTCGATGGGGTCGCAGTTCACTGTCGAAGTCGCCGCTCGCGGCTCGGATCGCGTCGCTGGACTCGTCCTCATCGGAGCCGTCGTGGACGAACGTGCCCGGGCTCCGTGGCAGCAGGGCATGCGCCTGGCACGCGATGTTCTCCGGGAATCCCCGACGGCGAACTGGATCGTCGGCACCGACTACCTCCGGAGTGGTCTCCGGTGGTACCTCACCGAACTGCCGGTGATGCTCGGTTACCGAATCGAGCATCGCATCCGGTCCGTAGCGGTTCCGGTTCTCGTCCTTCGGGGCGAGCGCGATCCGATCGCACCCCACGGTTGGTCGTCCGCCCTCGCCGCGCGCGCAGTTGACGGGCGACTCGTCGATGTGCCGGGCGGGGCGCATGTCGTTCAGCACACTGCGGCGGAGACGGTTGCTCGGATTCTGGAGGAATTCGAGGCTGGATCCTCGAGTTCTACGACGCCGGAGCGGCCGACGCGCCAGGAGCGGTAGTCTCCCCGGCCCCAGCGGACGGTGCAGGCTTCTTCTCGCGTTTCGTTCGCTTCTTCGCCGGGCGGTCGAGCGACGTGTCCGGCCCGTTCCAGACCTTGACGATGGCCCATGCCACTGCGGCGATCGGTACGGCGAGCACGGCGCCGGTGATCCCACCGAGGATCGTCCCGGCGGTGAGTGCGACGAGGATGACGAGGGGGTGCAGCTTGAGCGACTGGGCCATGACGGTGGGCTGGAGGAAATTGCCCTCGAGCTGGTTCACGACGATGGCGGCGGCAATGACGAGGAGCGCTGTCAGTGGGCCGTTCTCGGTGCCGACGAGGGCGACGAGCGCGGCGAGGATGCTGGCGACCGTCGCACCGACGATCGGGACGAACCCGCTGAGGAAGATGATCACGGTGAGCGGGAGGGCGAGCGGGACTCCGAGGATGAAGAGGACCGCCCCGATGAAGAACGCGTCGACGAAAGCGATGAGGGCCGTCCCTCGCACGTAGCCGCCGAGTACCCGGACACCTGTGTGGCCGATCCGGACGCCGCGGTCGAGGCGTTCGCCGTGCAGCGGCTTGAGGAAGAAGTTCCAGATGGTGTCGCCGTCCTTCAGGAAGAAGAACAGGATGACGATGGCCAGGACCAGGCCGGTGATGATGTTCGCGGCGGCCGAGACCCCCGCGAGGGCTCCTGTACCGAACTGACTGCTGGTGAGGAAGTCGACGGCGGCGTCACGGGCGTCGTCGATCTGCTGCTGATCGATCGGCAGAGGACCGTCTTCCAGCCAGGTCAGGAGTTGGTCGAGGCCCTTCACCGCAGAGGCAGCAAGTTCGTTCCACTGGTCCCTCACGGCGAACACGATCATGGTGACGATGCCCCCGAAGACGAGCGCTCCGCTGAGGAGGGCCGCCCAGGCGGCGAGCAGATTCGACATGAAGCGGCGAAGCCACATGATCACAGGGGCAGCGGCGGCAGCCACGATCAGTGCGATGAGCAGCGGGATCACGACGAGCTTGATCTGGACCAGCGACCACACGAGCACGGCGCCCAGCGTGATGATGAGGAGGAGCTGGACGCTGCGGGTTCCGAGGTACCCGATCCGGTCGGTCCACAGGTCGCGCAGAGTGGGTTTGGCTGTGACGGGTCGAGCGTCGCTGTCAGCGTTCATCGTGCCAGCCTAGTTAGTTCCGGCAAACGGCCGAGCCGGTTGCGCTCGCGCGTCGTGCACGGTACTTGCCCCGCGCCTATGCGTCAAGGTGGTCGACGCCGGAACGATGGCGGGCGTAGACAGGACGGCATGAGAGCACTCACCTGGCAGGCAAAACGATCCGTCTCCGTCGAAACCGTCCCCGACCCGACCATCCAGAAACCGACGGATGTCGTCATCCGCGTCACCTCCGCCGCGATCTGCGGTTCCGACCTGCATCTGTATGAGACGCTCGGCCCGTTCCTCGACAAGGGCGACGTGCTCGGGCACGAGACGATGGGTGTCGTCGAGGAGGTCGGCTCCGCGGTCACGCGCCTCTCCCCAGGCGACCGCGTGGTCATCCCGTTCGTCATCGCGTGTGGCGACTGCTACATGTGCAACCGCGGTCTCCACTCACAGTGTGAGACGACCCAGATGACCGAGCAGGGTACAGGCGCACAGCTCTACGGGTTCAGCCAGCTCTACGGCTCGACTCCTGGCGGTCAGGCCGAACGCCTTCGGGTCCCCCTGGCCGACTTCAACGCCACCAAGGTCGGTCACGACCTGCCCGACGAGCGCTACCTCTTCCTGAGTGACATCCTGCCGACCGCCTGGCAGGGTGTGCGTTACGCCGACCTGCCAGACGACGGCACCCTCATCGTGATGGGCCTCGGCCCTGTGGGGCAGTTCGTCAGCAGGATCGGTAAACATCTCGGTCATCGGGTGCTCGCCGTCGAACCGGTCACTGAACGACGAGTGATGGCCGAACGTTACGGCGTTGAGACCTTCGACCTGACGGATGACGTGGTGGCGCGACTCCGTGACGCCACAGACGGGCGCGGCGCTGACTCCGTTGTCGAGGCCGTCGGCATGGAAGCCCACGGCAGCCCTGGCGCGACGCTCGCCCAGAACGCGGTCGGCCTTCTGCCGGATGGCATCGCCAGAAAGCTGATGAACACGGCGGGCGTCGACCGTCTCGAGGCGCTGTACAACTCGTTCGACTCCGTTCGCCGGGGTGGCACGGTGTCTTTGAGCGGCGTCTACGCGGGTGAAGCGGACCCCATCCCGATGAAGTCCCTGTTCGACAAACAGGTGAGCATCCGGATGGGACAGTGCAACGTGCAGCATTGGCGCGATGAGCTGCTTCCGCTGGTCGAGGACCCGTCCGACCCGCTTGGCGTCGAGGATCTCGTCACCCACCGGGTGCCGCTCGACAAGGCACCCGAGATGTACGAGATGTTCCAGAAGAAGGAGAACGGCTGCATCAAGGTCGTGCTGAAGCCGTAGCGTTCAGGCGGTGCCGGCCGTCACGGGCGGCACCGCCCGCACGGCTCAGGCCCGGGTCTTGAGTTCTGCGCCGCGCGCCACGAGGGCGTAGATGATGGTCACGTCGATTGCGATGACGATGAGTGCCCACCAGGGTTGCGACGGCAGGACCATCATCTGCACGACCCCGCTGATCGCGGCCAGGATGATGGCGAGAACACGGGCCCAACCGGCCTCCCGGAACAGGGCGACCGAGGTGAGGATCAGCAGTGTGCCGATGATCAGGTTCCACCAGCCCCACCCGGACGCGTCGAACAGGAAGACGCTCCCCTCGACCACGGTGAAATATGTACTCGGCCCGACCACGGCCACGAGGCCCTGGACGACGCTGAAAAGACCATTGAGAAGGAGAATGACCGCAGCGAACTGGACCCACCCGGCCCAGACGGTCGGCGTGGCACGCGTCCCGGAATTGACAGTACTCATGGTGTGAACCGCTTCCCATCTGATCTGCGGCCGACCCGAACGATGTGATCTGCCGTGTCTATCGTGGGCCCCGATTATCCTCCGGCCGAGTCCCGGCGGTCAACGGATCCCGAGCGCCTGTACCCAGCTTCACCCTGACCGGGTGACGACTCCGGCGGGGCCCGATCGCATGATGTCTGTGGAGGCGAATTCTGAAGACGGGTGTGCAGATGAAGACCTACCCTTTGATCGCCGATCATGGCCTGATCGGTGATCTCCAAACCGCCGCGCTGGTGTCCACAGACGGGACCGTCGACTGGTTCTGCAGCCCGCGTTTCGACTCACCCAGCATTTTCGCCTCGCTCCTCGACGCGGATCGCGGGGGTCATTTCGCCGTCCGCCCCCGCGCCGACACATTCGACTCGAAGCAGCTCTACTTGCCGGATACCGCGATCCTCGTCACCCGCTTCCTGACGGAGGAGGGTGTGGGGGAACTGGTCGACTTCATGCCGGTGACCGGAAGCGCGAAGAGCGAGCTGCACTGCCTGGTGAGAATGATCCGCTGTGTCCGTGGGCGGATGACGTTCGACATCGAGGTCGCCCCTCGATTCGGCTACGGGCAGCTGACCCATACCCTCAGTGTCGGGGACCACGGAGCGACCTTCGAAGCAGGCGACACCCGGCTTGCCCTGAGCCTCATCCGAGAGGACGAGGCCGAGGAATTGGGACGCCTCGCTGCGACTGACGACGGTGCCATCCACGGGGCGTTGAGCCTCGAGGAGGGGCAGATGCGTGGGTGCGTTCTGGAGACCGGCGCGCTTGCCGTCCCGCTCAGGAGGCGCCCGGCGGATGCCATCCGGCTTCTCGAAGAGACGACGGAGTTCTGGCAGGACTGGATCGGCAGATCGACATATCGAGGACGCTGGCGTGAACAGGTGGAGCGATCCGCCATCACGTTGAAACTCCTCACCTACGCCCCCACCGGAGGCCTGGTGGCCGCTCCCACCGCCGGACTGCCCGAACAGATCGGCGGTGAACGCAACTGGGACTATCGGTACACCTGGGTGCGCGATGCGTCGTTCTCGGTTCACACCCTGGTCAGGTTGGGGTTCACCGATGAAGCCGTCGCTTTCGGCCAGTGGCTTCGGGACCGTGTGACCGAGCACGTGGAGAGCGAGACCGGGCCGCTCAACATCATGTACAGGATCGACGGTGACCCTGACCTGCAGGAGGATCTCGTCGAGGGGTGGGAGGGCTACAAGGGCTCCCACCCGGTGCGGATCGGCAACGGGGCCGCCGGGCAGCTTCAGCTCGACATCTACGGCGAAGCGCTGGACGCCGTCTACGCCCTCGATCGGGCCGGTGTCACGATCGGACAGCCCGGCTGGGCAGGCATCTGCACCCTTCTCGACTGGCTCGCAGACAACTGGGATCAGCCGGAGGAGGGCATCTGGGAGACCAGGGGCGGGCGCAAGAATTTCACGTACGGTCGGCTGATGTGCTGGGTCGCGTTCGACCGGGCGATCCGCCTGGCGACTGCCCTCGGCAGACCGGCGGACCTGTCACGGTGGATCGTCGAACGCGACGCCATTTACCGCCAGATCATGGAGCACGGGTGGAACGCCGACCGTTCGGCGTTCGTGCAGCAGTACGGGGAGACCGTCCTCGACGCCTCGCTGCTGAAGATGCCTCAGGTCGGTTTCGTGTCATCCCACGATCCCCTGTGGCAATCGACGCTGGACGCCATGGACGAAGAACTGGTGTCGGACAGCCTCGTGTACAGGTACGACCCGGCTGCGTCGCCCGACGGTCTCCGCGGGTCAGAGGGAACGTTCTCCCTGTGCACGTTCCTGTACGTCGATGCCCTGGCGCGGGCGGGTCGGGTCGATGCGGCACGGCTGACCTTCCAGAAGATGCTCACATACGCGAACCATCTGGGCCTGTACTCGGAGGAGATCGCCGTCACCGGAGAACAGATCGGAAACTTCCCCCAGGCATTCACCCATCTGGCGCTCATCGACGCCGCGCTCACCCTGGACGATGCGCTCGAAGACTCCGCGCACGACCGGAGACCGTCGACACCGGGCGGTCGGCGCGACCTCTGATCGGATCATTCGACTTCGACGGTCTCGATGTCCTCACTCGCTGTCGCAGGAACAGTGACGACGGGGCGCTGCACAAGTTCGATGATCGCGAGGGCGACCACCGCGAGCACCAGAGTCCAGAGGGTGAGGCTGATGCTGACGGGCCGAACCAACAAAACGACGGCAGACGCGACGACGGCGACGATGGCGCGAAGAAGCGTCCGACGGGTGTAGATCCACACCCCGAAGCGGCCTGTCGTGATGCCGCGTTCCTCCGCTGCACCGCGGATCGCCCCTGCGCCCTCATTCACCAGTCCGCGCAGGCGGCGCGGGACGCCGAACGGCCCGGCCAGCCAGCCGACGATGGCGACGACGACCGCGAGGACAAGGACGGCGACAGCGGTGTTCCGCATGTCACCGGCGACGGTCTCGTAGAGCAGCGTCGTCACCCCTGAGGGCAGCACGTCGGGGCTCAAGGCTGAGACGAGTGCGAAGTTGCCGATCACGATTCCCCCGAGGGCAAGCGCCATCGACAGGGCCAGCGCCACCGCAGCCCAGATCAGGGCGACGGGACGCCGCCTGGCGGCGACCACACCGGCGGCGAGGAACAGAATCGCGATCCACGGCAGCCACGAGCCGAGCGCGACGATGAAGCCATAGAACAGCTGCACAGAGGGAAGCGCGTCGGCCTGAGCGATGACGACTGTCCTGTCGACGGCCGGGATCTGGTTCGCCAGGTCGATGCCCCTGTCCACCAGTGCCTTCTTGACGGCCTCCACGATGGGGCCGAGCTGGATTCCGATGGAGCCGTCAGTTCCGACCTGGACCACGGCATCCGGATCGTTCTCCATGAGCGAGATGATCTGGGTATGGCTCACCCGCAGCGCTGACGCCCACACATTCGCAAACGCGTCCGACTCGACGAAGCCGGTCACCCCGCGTTCGATGAGCGATTGAACACCTGCGGCCGCCGGCCCTTTCAGGAGTTCGAGCGCCTGCGTCGCCCTCGGACCGGTGCCGAGGTCCGTGATGCCGTCGATCACGTCAGAGGTGAGCGTCGGGATGTCGATCTGTTCGTTGATGACTGCCAGGGTCTGATCCGTGATGTACGCCTGAACCGCCGGGTCTTCCGCCAGCGGTGCATAGGTCGCTACGAAACGGTCGGTGTCTGTGAGGAGCACCTTCGACCATGAGGCGACCAGCGCAAGAGGAGCCAGCACGGCTCCCACCACGATCAGTACCGTCGCAAGGAGCGTCCATCCCCATCCGCGTCGCTTTCTCTGCGGGGTCGGTTCCGCATCGGCCGGCGGGATGCCGTCACGCTCACGGAGGGCCGAGTTCTCGGCCTCGAGTTGTTCGATCCGCCGGAGCAGTTCGATGTTTGCCGGATCTGACATGAGTTCCTCATTCGCCCAGTGATGTGTCTACGGTAAAGATGACCCTGAATCTTGGCGTTGAGATCACCCATCCTGCGTGAGATAGCGAAAAATCGGCATCATTGCTTTCGTCCGGACAAACAGCGGGGCTACTCTTTCGCTGAGCTGAAGGAGAGAGCGATGACGGATGCCAGAAGTTCCGGGACGGACGCGGCGTCGGCCGTTTCGATCGACGGGCGGGTCTTCCAATTCGCCGGCTCGCTTCAGTCCGCGTTCGAACCAGGCGGATTCGTCCTCCTTCTCGCCGAAGACGGCGGCAAACAACTCGGTCAGGTGGAAGACGTCACGTTCGCTATCGGTGGCGCCCTGAGCGGCGTCGGCCGGATCCTCGGAGCCGTGTCAGACGACGGACTGCAGATCGACAGGCGACGCACCGCAGCGTTCCCACGAGCGACCGTGCATGTGGCGGACGCACAAACGATCGAAGCCCTGCATGACGGCTCGGCGGCGGCGCTGACGATCGGTTCGTATCTCGCCTCGGATGAGATCCCAGCGCGCCTCCTTCCCTCTCGGTTCAACCGGCATACGTTCTGGTGCGGCCAGAGCGGGTCGGGCAAGACCTACGCGCTCGGCGTGGTGCTTGAGCAACTTCTGCTCCACACGAGCCTTCCGATGGTGATTTTCGACCCGAATGGCGACTTCGTCCGAATTCGCGAGACAAATCCGGATGCGGAGGACACTGCTGCAGGAGAGACGCTCGCCGGCCGTGACATCCGGGTACTCCGGCCCTCATCGCCGAACCCGAATTCACTCCGGGTCCGCTTCATCGATCTCCCCGCCGCAGCGAAGGCCGCAGTCTTCAGCCTCCATCCGCTCGCCGACCGCGACGAGTACTCCGAGCTGATCCACCTCGAGGAGACGGCGGGCACCATAGGGAAGGAGGGGATCATTCCACACCTTCTCGAACGGGACACGGCAGCCGCACGGGCCCTGGTGGCACGCACGCTGAATCTCGATGTCCTCAACTGGAGCGTCTGGGCCGAAGGGCTCGACACGGTCACCGACATCCTGGACACGCGTCCGGATGCAACCGTCCTCGACCTCGGCGGGTTTTCCTACGCAGAGGAATCCCTCGTCGTTGCGCTGGCCGTCCTCGATGACCTGTGGGCGAAACGCGAGGACCGGCGGCCACTTCTGATCGTGATCGATGAGGCGCACAACCTGTGTTCCCCTGACCAGAACAGTCCGTTGCACATCGCCGTACGGGAGAGGATCATCCAGATCGCAGCTGAAGGCCGGAAGTTCGGTCTGTGGCTCCTGCTCTCCACGCAACGCCCCTCGCGGGTCCACCCCAGCATCATCTCGCAGTGCGACAATCTGGCCCTGATGAAGATGACCTCGCCGCTCGACCTCGACGAGCTCGCAACGATCTTCGGTTTCGTGCCTCCTGCGATGCTCGCCAGGGCATCGCGCTTCACTCAGGGCGAGGCGCTCTTCGCCGGCGGCTTCACCCCTGCGCCATCGATGGTCAGGATGGGGAGCCGCCTCACGCGAGAAGGCGGTGCCGATGTGGGTGTGCCGCTCAGGCAGGCATGAGCAGGAGAACTACTCCCCTGAAGAGGCGGTCAGACGGCCAGACGCCACCGCATCGCTGAAAGCTGAGAAGTCTCGTTCGTTCTGATCGGCGTATGCCGAGGCGAACCGACCGATCGCCTTGTCGAATCGATCGCTGTTGCCCAGGTATCCGGCGATGGCGACCCGATCGCCCGCCCGAGCGTGTGCGCGAGCCAGGGTTTCGCCGCAGATGCGCGCGTAGATGAGAGCCCCGGCGAACGGCATGTTCTCGAGGTCCGCCGAACCCTTCCAGTCGTGAAGCTGGCGTACGTAGAAATCGCGTGGCTGGCCGTCGAACCCCACCACACGCTGCCAACCGAGGAAGATGTCGCTCGCCCCCTGCATGATGCGCTGACCCCGGACAACGCGTTCGCCATGGTGCGCATATTCGCTCGCGGGCAGGAACCGTTCGAGAACGGATGCCTCCGCTTGCTTGGCCTGCAGAAACAGGGGGTCTGAGTTGTCCCGTCCGCGCAAGAGTACGATCCACGCCCTGGTCCCGACACTTCCCACTCCACCGACTCTCCTGGCCATGTCGACGTATTCGAACTCCCGCATCGGGTGGATGTCGTGGGACAACGTCGTCTGATAGTCGGTGAGAAGGTCGCGGACGGTGCTTTCGTTCTCCTCACGGGTGCGAATGGACGGAGCGAGATCTGCGAGGGGGACGATGAGCGGCGGATTCGCGCGGATACGGAGGTCTCCATCGACAACCTCCGCGAGCTTCGCCAGCGCGCGTGCGCTGTCTCGCTTTTTCGCTTGAGCGATGACCCGTTCAGGACCGTTCGACTTTTCCCCGTTCTTCTGGACCGTTCTGAGGGCCGGACGGAACAACTCGACGACTTGATCCGCCTTCAGATGGTCGTACCACGCCGTCAGGACCGGCGACCCCGCGGCTTTCCGCATCCTCTTCCGATAGCCGCTCACCGTCGCCCGGGTCAGCGACTGTCGCTCCACGTCCGAGAACCGGCGATGCCTGCCCATCACTTCGAAACTCGCCGCGAGCCGTTTGACATCCCACTCCCATGGACCGGGGAGGGTCTCATCGAAGTCGTTCATATCGAAGACCAGCACACGTTCAGGGCTGGCGTAGAGCCCGAAATTCGACAGGTGGGCATCGCCGCACAGCTGGACGGTGATCCCGGAGTCCTCGGTGTGCGCGAGATCGGCGGCCATGATCAGTGCCGCGCCGCGGAAGAAGGCGAACGGGGATTGCAGCATCCGCGAATGCCGAATCGGCACCAGGTCCGGCACACGGGTCGCGGCCTGCTCCGACAGGAGCGAGATGGGGTCGGGCCGGTCTGGTGCTGCCGTCCACTCTTCGTGTGCAGCACGCGGAACCCGTTCGCGCGCGGCCCTCCCCCGTTCCGCCCGTTCCTCGAAGGCCGGAGTAGGTGTTCCGCGTGCTTTCATGGCCTGACTGTACGCACTGCCTGGCTTCGGCCGCATCACCCGGTGCAGATGAGGGCTCGCACTGCAGCGGTGCCCGATGTCGATCCCGGTCCCGGGAGGTTGGACCTTCATCCGCTTCGGATGAGGCGCCCAAAGCGAACCATTCCGTAGCATTCGGGAACCGACACCGCCGGCGAGCCCAGGTGACTCCGATGATCGCGCCGAACAGCTCGTGTTCACAGGGAGAGACTCACAGGAACGCACCGTGGAAAGCGATATCGGCATTCAACCCGGTCGTCACGCTGCGTCACCGAATCATGGTGCGCCGCGGCGGCTCAGTTTCCTGTACTCGGGGTACTGGCTCGTGCTCGGCCTTCTCGTGATCTCGTACGCTCTGTGCGCGGCTCAGGATTCACGGAATCCAAGTGCCATCGCTCTTCTGGTGCAACTCGTCACAGTGGCAGTGACTCTGTGGGTCGCGCGTGTCCGACCGGCCCAGCGCACCGTGGGGTGGACAGTGCTTGCGATCGCCGGGGTCGGAACGGGGCTGGTGTCCGTGCTCGGCACACAGGGTCACGTCCTGGCCATCGTGCTTTCGGCGGCGTCCATGGTGGCCTACCTCGTTGCTCCCGTCGCGATCATCGCCCAACAGTCGAGACGTCGCCGCATCGACGGACAGACTCTTTTGGCGGCAATCTCGGCGTACGTCATGGTCGGGATGTTCTTCACATTCGTTTTCAACCTGATCGGCCTGCTCTCCGCACAACCCACGTTCGGCGTCGGCAACGCGGACTCGTTGACCGGGCAGCTCTTCTTCTCGTTCACGACCCTCACCACAACGGGCTACGGCAACCTCGTCCCGGTCGGCGCGCTCGTTCAGTCCGTTGCGATCGCCGAGACGATCACCGGGCAGCTCTTTCTCGTCATCGCGATCGCACGGGTGGTGGACCGATGGAACCATCCCAGCCAGCAGGCAGGGCGGCAACCCCTCCCACCGTCAGGGAGGTGACCGCGGCAACGGACTCGCCCGACGTCAGCTCCCTCGGCTGTGCCGTCTCGCCTTCGTAGGGCGCTCGTCAGCCACCACGGTGTCGGGAGGAACGTCCGGGCTCGGCGTACCGCGTTTTCGGGCCTTTCTGCCCGCCTTCGCCTCGGCGTCGGCCGCCTTCATCAGGTCCTTCGCCTCGTCGATGTCACCGGTGAGCGGCCGGAACCACCTCATCCGTGGATCCGCGTCGAGCAGGATCGTTCTCACCAGCAGCGACAGCGGTACAGCGAGGATTGCTCCGATGGGACCGATCACGGCCGCCCAGAACAGCACCGAGACGAAGGTGATGGTCTGGTTGAGTGCCACGACGTTGCTCACCAGAAGTGGTTGCACGATCGACTGGACGATGAAGTTGATCACGCCGTAGACGAGAATCACGGCGACGCCCGTCGGCCAACCACCGACCAGGAATCCGAAGATCGTCGGAGGGATGATCGCGATGAAATACCCGACGTTGGGGATGAAGCTGCAGATGAACGAGAGCAGCGCCCAGAGAAACGCGGCGGGCACCTGAAGAACGACGAGCGCGATCCAGTTCATCGTGCTCTGCAGCACTCCTAGAGCGGTGGCGGCCACCATGTAACGTCGTACGCCGATCGCGTAGCCGCTCAGGGCGGCGACGAGGCTTGGGCGTTTCACCTTGATCTGCGACAGCAGCGTCGGCAGATAGGCGGCGTCCATCGCCATCAGCATGACCAGGGTGAGGATCACGACGAGACCGAAGATGATTCCGGTGATTCCGCCGAGTATTCCTGTCGCGAAATCGACCAGATTGGCCGGATCGAAGCCAGACACGATGGTCTCGGCTGAAGCCGAACTGACACCGATGCTGGCGAGCCATTCCGCGATGTCCTGCCCGATCGCGATGATCTGCGGGGCGTACTCGGGGATGAGGGTGGTGAACTGGGTGAGCGCCACGATGAACGCTGCAACGAATCCGGCCAGAAGGGCGAAGACCAGGAGGATGGCGGTGACGGTCGCGACTCCCCGTGGCACGCTTCTTCGTTCGAGGACCGCCCGGATCGGATGAGCGCAGATCGTGAGAACAAGCGCGAATGCCACCGGAGCGGCGACGCCCCTTATCGCAGCCAATCCGAACACCGTGACCGTTGCTCCCGCGAGCCCCAGGAGGATGATCGTGGCACGGGGCATGGCGTGCGTGACGAGCGCAGGCTCGACGTTCTCCGCGTCAGCTGGGGGCAGAGCAGACGCGCTGGAACGCTGGAAGAACCGCCACATCGTCCCATCCTCCCGACGAATCCCACACCATTCTCGACGGCGGGCACATTCGGCTGTCGGGCCCGCCATCGAGATCGCGAGCCGGCGCTGCTGCCGGCTGGCTGAGCGTATGGGCACGGTACCACCGGGTCCGAGTCGTTCTCTACAGCGTTCGCCGCAATTCACCCGGTCTGGATGGTTCACTGTACGACGGGCAGGATTGGGTCTATGTTGCAGAAACGGCAGTTGTCGGAGCACCGAGAAGGAGTTGGTCGAGATGGAACTGTTGAGCGATTTCTGGTCTGTGATGCTCTGGCTCTTCTGGGCATATGTCTACATCGCCTACCTGTTCGCGATCGTGATCGTGCTCGGCGACGTCTTCAGGGACCGTTCGCTGAACGGCTGGCTCAAGGCGGTGTGGGTGATCTTCCTCGTTTTCGTGCCATTCCTCACCGTCCTCGTCTACCTCATCGCCCGCGGCAACGGGCTGAGCCAACGAATGGGTCGCGGTCTGAACTCCGAATCTGAAGATCCGCGCGGACCGTCCGATAGCGGAGCGGGCTCGAGTCCAGCTGAGGAAGTCGCGAAAGCGCATGCGCTCCTACGGTCCGGTGCGATCACTCACGACGAGTTCGAGGTCATCAAAACGAAGGCGCTGGCCTGATTCCACTCCAACACCGCGCGGAGTGCCGAGCCTGGGGAGCGACGTCCGATGACTGATCCGGCTGCATCGTCATGACCTCGGTCATCGGTCAGGTCCTGCCCCTCGCGATCGCGGTGGCGCTCAGCACGGTGCCGATCGTCGCGGCGATCCTCATCCTGCTTTCGCCGGCGAAACCGCTCGTCAGCATTGCCCTTCTCGTCGGCTGGGCAGTTGGCGTTGCCGCAATCCTCGGGCTGCTCACCGTGGGCATCCGACTCATCCCCGCGGCATCGCCCCCTCGCGACGACACCGTGGTCGGTGTCTTCCGGATACTCCTCGGCACAGCGCTCATCGTCTATCCGGCCATCACCTGGCGAAAGCGGGCCAGGCGCGTACGCGAATCCCCCCGCTGGCTGGATGCCCTGGGGAAGATCAACGCCATCGGGGCGCTCGGCTTCGGTTTCGCGCTCGCGCTTCGCCCCAAGAATGTGATCCTCTCCGTCGCCGCCGCTGTCGTGATCGGTGACGCGGAGTTGAGAGTCCCCGACGCGGTTGGCGTCATCGTGATCTTCACGATTGTGGGGATATCGACCGTGGCGCTGCCCATCGTCGGGCACTTCTCCGCTCCGGAAAAGACGCGGGCACCCTTGGACGCCATCCGGGAGTGGATCACGAAGAACACCGTCACCATCATGCTCGTCGTCTCGATCCTGATGGGCGTCCTGATCATCGGATCCGGCCTCCAGAAGCTGTGACCGAGGCCGGGTAGCCGTCACGAGGATCGCTATTCGACGGCCGGGACCGTTCCATCCCGTGCCGCCCGATCCTTCCTCCGCTTCATCATCTCGACCAGCTCGTGCCGCGCCGCCCGGTACTGCGGTGTGGAGAGGTAGTCGTTGTGCCGTGCAACCGCCCAGAGGTACGAGCGCGGCGATCGTTCGGTGGCACCGCGATCGATCGGGTTCTCGTTGGCACCATCGACCACGTTGCTCCAGTATCCGTTCACCGGGAATCCGAGGTAGTCCGTCCTGCGCCAGAGGCTCCGCCACCGGGGTGGCACCAGGTTGTCCGGGTCGCGGAAGTTGCCACCCAGGAGTTCGACGACGGATGCCGGGTCGGCATCGTTGTGCAGCGGCGACGCAGGAGGCCTGCTCTCCTCGATGACCTGACGCCGCCACGGATCCGCGCCGAGCAGTGTGGGTCCGCGGGTCCCCCGCACGCCGAGCACGCGGGCCCCGAACACCTCGGGGAAGAACCGGCTGAAGTACGGGCGGAGTTGCACACCGTGGGTGAGCAGCGAGACCCTGTGGAGGATGTCGTCCTCGTCTTCACCGTGCAGTGCGAGGACGGCGCCGACCGCGATCGTTGCTCCCATCGAGTGGGCAGAGAGGATCACCTGCGCGTCCTCCCCCTCGTCCGACATCCAGCGTCTGATCCGCTTCGTGATCTCGGGCACGGCACGTTCGGCATAACAGGGCGGTGTGAACGGATGCCCTGCTCTCGGGAAGAAGCAGATGATGTCCCAGACGAGTCCGAGCGGCCGTTCAGTCGAGGTCACCGCATTGGTGACCACCCAGGCGACAGCAGCAAGCGCGAGCAGGCCGATCGCCCATCCGGAGACGGCCGAGAGCGTGCTCCACACGGTCTGCTGTTCGAGCAATTCACCGAAGTACGGGATCGCGAGCGGCACGAGCGCGAGGGCGGTGAGGATGGCGAGCACCCGGAGGATCGGCTCACCCCGATGGGCGAGGCCTGCGATCCGGCGCGCGTCCGCGACGGCTCGCAGGCGGCCGCTCGGTTTGTCTTCGTTGGGCGGGTAATCCTTCCCGTGCACCACCCGGGGCGCGTGCGGGTGCGCATCCGTCGTTGAACCCGACCGTGTCGACGCCCCGTCGGCGGCCAGCCGCGAGACGCCGCCGAGGTCAGGATCGAACTCCGGACCGGGGAGGCTGAAGGCGGGGAATCGCCGAAGCGACGCCACGACCGCGAACACTCCGAAGATGATGACCACGAGCAAGATGACGACGAGCATCCCAGCGAATCGTTCGTGGAATCCGGGAGCAGCGATCGGCTCGGCGCTCGACTCGTCGATTGTTCTCCAGCCGTCTTTCACCTCTGGGGTGTCGTTGTCGGCAACGAGCCACGCGTGCGTGCCCAGGACGAGCAGGCTCGTGATCACGAGTGAGGCAAGCAGGGCGAGCAGGAGTGAGACCCCGGCGCCGTTTCCGTGCCACCCTGAGTTCCGTCTGGCGGTGCGCACGTCGGGGTCCCTGAACGGCAGATAGGCGATGACGATGGCCAGGGCGACAAGGATCACGGTGAACCAGGAGAGCGCAGGGCGGGCCCAGCTGAGATCGCCGGCGAGATCCTTTGCCCAGACCGCCGAAGACAGTGCGCAGACGAGAGCGAGAGGAAGCACGAGCCACATCACCAGGCGCCGCCGCCAGCGATAGCCCCATGACAGGCTGGCGACCGCGATGAGTGCCCCGCCCGCTGCGATCACCGTCGGAGTGACGATGAGCCCTCGCATGCTGCTGTCACCGGCGAACTCCCCAGCCCCCGTGACGTCATCGCGGGCGACGATGAGAGCCCAGCAGATCCAGAGGACGTAAGACAGGGCCGAGACGACGAGCAGGACAGTGGACCAGCCGCGTTTCGATCGGATCGACCAGATCTTGCCACTCAGGCCGGCCGCAGCGGTGATGGCGAACGCGCCGGCGAGCAGCAGAGCGCCGATGACGACTGCGGTGAACGGGACCGGGCTTCCAGCCACCGTCCCGAGCCCGCCGAGGAGGACGTCGAGCGGATCGGCATCCGGGAAGGAATCCACCAGGGCGTCAGAGCTGAGCAGAAGGATGATGAGGGCCACAGCTCCGGCGAGGTGTGCTCGCTCGGACGTCTGAGCTACCCGGGAACGGTGCCAGAAGCTGGCGGATGCGAGCAGCGCCGGGCGGGGAGGATCGGCTTCTCCGGCCTCGGCTTTCGCTCTCGGGTGCGGCTTTGCGTCATCGTCGAATGAACGCTGCGGGTTGAACATTCCCCTGGCTCTCAGACCGATCATGTAGATGAGCAGGATCACTGCGATGGGCACAACGCTGAACAATGCTGCTCGGGCTGTCGGGCTCCATGCGGCGAGGAAGTCCAGCCAGCCGGGCAGCGCTGCGCACGCCTGGTAGCCGGTCCCATCCTCCGATTCGACGGCTCGGAAACACTGCAGGGCCATGAGATGGACGAACACGGTGAGGAAACCGACCGTGTAGAAGAGGGTCTGCAGCAGTGCGAACACGCGAACAGCCACTGCGCCGTCACCTCCAGCCCACCACTTGGGCTCTTCGTCGGCGCCCTTGATGTCGCGTCTGGCCCAGTACGCGAGGTTGCACAGCCCGAACGGCAGGACGAAGAGCCAGCACACGTGCACGATGGCGCGGCCGATGAGCGCGACGGCGGATCCACCCGAGCGGGCCTGATTGCCCCAGGAGTAGGCTTCCGCGACCGTCTCTACGCCGGAGTGGGGCTGCGCACCTGCGGCGGAAAGCTTGGGCTTGATCTGCCAGAACGAGCCCTGTTCGTCACCGTCCTTGCGCTCGACCTCTTCCTGGGTCGTGCACAACATCTCGGCAGGCGGCGAGTTGGCGATGCCGTGGATCCGTAACTCGAGCACTCGCAGGTTCGCCATGATCGCACCTCTCGTAGAGCGATGACGCACCGATTCTAGAGATGAGCAAAACTCATTACCAGCCCCATCCTGCGACAGATCGCCGTGACGAGCGCGCGCGGAAGCCCGGTTAGACCACAGAAGCCCGAACATTTCTGTCCGGGCTTCTTGTGTGTGGGCGATACTGGGATCGAACCAGCTAGACCGCGGCCCATGCGGTCCAGGGGGGGCGCCGGTGCGATCCGGTTAAACCACAGAAGCCCGAACATTTCTGTCCGGGCTTCTTCTGTGTGAGCGATACTGGGATCGAACCAGCGACCTCTTCCGTGTCAGGGAAGCGCGCTACCGCTGCGCCAATCGCTCATGCTTCATAAAAGTGTAATTCAATTGTGAGTGCGAGGTGGCGACGGGATTCGAACCCGTGTGGACGGCTTTGCAGGCCGCTGCCTCGCCTCTCGGCCACGCCACCGCGTGTGGTTGCCCACATGCCGTGGTCAACCCTAAGGCTAACCCCAACACTCGAGCGGATGACGAGATTCGAACTCGCGACCCTCACCTTGGCAAGGTGATGCGCTACCACTGCGCCACATCCGCATTTGCTCGCATTCCTGCGTGCTTGAAAGACTCTACTTGATGAAGAGCCGAGAAACAAAATCGAGTTACCGCAGTGTCATTCACCCGCCTGAAGAAGGCAAAACGGATGCCGCCATGGTTCGCGGGAGTGCTCCGGTTCGGGTACCATGAAACGTCGTTGTGCTCCTCTCGGATCGCAACAAATGGGCGATTGGCGCAGTTGGTAGCGCGCTTCCTTCACACGGAAGAGGTCATCGGTTCGAGTCCGGTATCGCCCACCGAAAAGGCCCGCGAAGAACTCGCGGGCCTTTTTCGTGCCCGGGCGTCGGTGACGGCCCGGACTCGGTTCGACCGGAATTAGGGGGCGTCCGACAGACTGGGGACACACGGGAGAGAAGGCGGACCGGATGACCATGCACGGCGACGAAGTCGCCATCGACAGCCGACTGGTATCGCGGCTCCTTGCCGATCAGTTCCCGGAAGTGGCTGAACTGACAATCCGTGAGGTCAGGTCGACCGGGACGGTGAACGCCGTCTACCGACTCGGCGACCATCTGGCTGTCCGGCTGCCGCGGGTAGAACGCTGGGCTGGTGACCTCGTCAGGGAGCTGAGGTGGCTCCCTGGGCTTTCGCGGCACCTGACAGTGCCCATCCCCCGCCCGGTCTTCACGGGCGCACCCACGGACTACTACGGCCTTCCGTGGGCGGTCTATGAGTGGCTGGACGGCACGCCGTACGCGGATGACACGATCGACGACGAGGACCACGCGGCCCGGAATCTCGCCGGATTCGTCTCGGAGCTGCGGCGCGTGGACCCCTCAGGCGCGCCCGCGGCCGGGCGCAAGCCGTTGAGTGAGCTGGATGCCGGAACACGCGACACCATCCTCGCCTCAGGGCGCGTCATCGACTCCTCGGCAGCGATGCACGCGTGGGACGTCGCGATGGACTCGCAGCAGTGGGCCGGCGCACCGGTCTGGATTCACACCGACCTGCTCCGCCCGAATCTGCTCGCACGCGACGGCCGCCTCAGCGCCGTCATCGACTGGGGCGGCGCTGGGGTCGGTGACCCTGCCGCCGACGTGATCGCGGCGTGGAGTGTTTTCGGAGCCTCGGGTCGGCGAACCTTCCGGGCAGAGCTCGGGGTGGACGACGAGACCTGGAACCGGGCGCGGGGGTACGCCCTTCACCAGGCGGCAGCCATCATCCCCTACTACGAGGTCACCAACCCGGCCTTCGTCACGATGGCGGTGCGCACCATCCGCGAAGTCCTGTCCGAACCGTTCTGAGGTGTTGGCCGTCGGCACACAGCGGTGCCGTGCGCCGTCGGGCGACGCACGGCTGTGTGTTCAGGCGCCTGTGCTCAGGTGCCTAACCCAGATAGGACTTCAGTGATTTGCCGGTGAGGCTGACCTTCACCAGCTTCCCGATCGGCTGAGGTCCCGTCTCACCCAGGACGAAGGCGTCCTTCGTGAGATAGATGCTCGTGCCGGACAGCTCGATGGCCGCAGGCGAGGTGACCGGGAACGCCGTCACCGCTCGTTTGCCCCATGGCAGCACGAGCGAGACCTGGCCAGTGCCGTTCGGTCCCCCGAACATTTCGGCGACGAAGACGACTCCGGTCTTCGGCGAGACGGCAAGTCCCGTTGCTCCGACGAATCCGGTTGCGAAGCTGACAACCTTGCCTGACCAGGGGCTGACCTTGAAGACGGCACCCCTGGCGCCCAGGCTGGCGTCTTCAGGCCCGCCCGGGAGGGAGCTGACGTAGAGCCATCCGCCCGGACCGGTCTCGACGTCCGTCGGAACCGGTTCGAAACGGTACTTGTAGCCGGCAGCGCAGGCGGGGAACCCGAATTGTTCGACGATCGCCGCTGTTGCGACGACCGGTGAAGTCGGCGGGAGAACGGCGACGGTCTTCACGCGGCCGTTGTAGCCGACCTTGAGGATCGCGTTCATTCCGGCATCCGCCACGTACACCCCGTCCTTCGTGGCGAGCGACGCGTACGGATGCGTGTCCTTGATCCCCGTGTAGGACGCAGGCGCCTCAGCGGGGAACTGCGATGCGCACGAGGCTGGGAGTCCCACGAAACCGTAGGTGTTGACCTGGTCCGGGTTCTTCGTGTCCTCGTGAGCCCAGAGGTCGGCCACGGTCACCGGTGTCTTCCCCCTGGTCACGCTCATGAGCTTGGCACTCGAGTGGTCCTGTGCGACCTGGGCGTAGTACACCGTGTTGCCCCGAGTGGACACGGCACTGATCTCGTCACCGTTGCCAGAGACGATGTCCGAC
The DNA here is from genome assembly GCF_056713205.1 of Mycetocola sp. Y719. Classification (NCBI taxonomy): domain Bacteria; kingdom Bacillati; phylum Actinomycetota; class Actinomycetes; order Micrococcales; family Microbacteriaceae; genus Mycetocola; species Mycetocola sp. Y719. The sequence goes on from NZ_JBWYGY010000001.1 coordinate 488,280, forward strand.
TGTTGGCCGCGCGGCGGCACTTTGGTGAGCAGTCCGGGGAAGTTCTGGCTGATGTATGCCGTACCGCTCGAACCGATGTCGAGGGAGAGCGGCGAGAGCATGCCATCGGCGAGAACTTTCTGGCTGATGCTGACAGGCGGCTGCCCGCCGTGGGCCGACGCCGGCGTGGCGACGGCGACAGTGGTGAGGGCGGCGATACAGACCGCAGCCGTCAGGGTCGAAACTTTCACTCTGTGCTCCTTTGTGAGAGGTGATGACAGAGAAGTCAGGACGTCATCGCTCGGGTGTGATCGCACACTCCGGGGAGGCAGATGAGGGTGGGGTCACTGCGAGTCGATCATGAGACTTTCTCACATTTTGAGAACGGTACTCAGGATTGACAGAGTTGTCGAGCCCTCGTGCACAGATGCGGCGCCGAGCCCCGCGTCAGACCAGGTACGTCGTCGTGACGAGAATGGCGCGGTGGTCGGATGCTCCTCGAGGCAGCGTCTTCACCTCGTCGATTCCCATGTTCACACTCGTGACGAAGTCGAAGTGTCCGCGGAAGATCTTGTAGCGCGCATAGGTCCGCGCGTTGCTCAGCGACAGCTCGTAGCCCATCTCCTGGATGCGCCTGCGGAGGTTGTTCTTGAAGATCGGGTAGTTGAAGTCGCCGACCATGACCGTCGGGATGCCTTCTGCAAGCGAACGCAGTTCGTGGTGGGCGGTGCTGATCTGCTTCCGTCTGAGCGAATTGAGTGCCGTGAGCGGCGCGGCGTGGAAAGAGGCGACGAGCATCTCGCGGCCTGCTTCGTTGTCGTATAGTTTCGTCGCGATGAGGCGTTCGGTCGCCGGCGAGAACAGCCGGTCATGCATCGACTTCTTCAGCTCGAAGGCCGTCGTCGTGAGGGCCGAGAAACGTTCCTCGTTGTAGTAGATCGCCAGTCCGAGTCGGTTGGCCCGGGTCGAGTCGGCCAGCCGGAGACGTCCGACCGAAGTTGGCAACAACTCGCTGTCCGCCTCCTGAAGGCAGAGAACGTCAGCGTCGTACAACTTTTCCAGGCCGAGAAGTTCAGCGCTTGCAGCATGCTTGCGAAGGTTGTAGCTGATGATTCTGATGAGGACTCCCCGTCCGAGAAACTCGATAGGGAAAATTCTACAGCGGCAACGGGAGGGCGACTGCTCAGCTCCAGCCGTATCGCGAGCTGAGCGCGTCGGCGACACCCTGGAAAACTGTGGAGTCGATGGCAGCGGCTTCACGGCGCATTCCGTCCGGATGAACCCGGAACACCCGGTCGAGCGCGACCCAGCTCGGCCGACCCTCGAAGTCCCACCTCCCGCGCCCGATCGCCACGAAGTTCCCATCGCCGCCGTGGGGCTTGCTCGTCAGCTGGACCGCCAGCGCGGTTCCGTGCGGTTCAGAGGCCACGAGCAGGACTGGGCGGTCCTTGCCCCTGCCGTCCCGTTCCTCATAGGGCACCCAGGTCCAGACGATCTCGCCCGGATCCGGGTTGCCGTCGGTCGATGGGACGTAGGTCATCGTCACCCGGCCCAGCCGCGAGGGGTCCACTTCAACGGTCGCCGTCGACCCGTTCCGGCCCCGCTCCTCTGTCATGGGGGCAGGCGTAGCACCCGGCGTCCTGGTCGTGCGCAGAATGGACGCAACCGCTGAGCGGAGAACAGAGGTGAGGGATGCCACGGTCAGATTCCGACGGAGGAGATGAGCGGGCGGGTGGGCGCGTTGTGCCTGGCGAACAGTCGGGTGGTCACGCGCTCATCCTAGCCACGCCGAACCGAGGTGGCAGCGCCAGGGGCTGCATCCGGGAACGACGGAACGGGATGCCGCGCGAAGGCGACATCCCGTTCCGACGTGCTGTGTTGTGGAGGCTAGACGACCTCGAGGGCGTAGCCCTCTTCGCCGTGGACAGTGGTGTCGACCCCGGCGATCTCGTCCTCGTTCTTGACCCGGAAGCCGAGAGTCTTCTGGATCGCGAAGCCGACGATTCCGGCGACGAGGAAGGAGTAGACCAGGACAGCGAACGCTGCGATGAACTGGACGGCGAGCTGCTCGAAGCCGCCGCCGAGGATCAGACCGGTCTCGGTGGCGAAGAAGCCCAGGTAAAGCGTTCCGACGAGTCCACCGACGAGGTGGATGCCCACGACATCGAGCGAGTCATCGAAGCCGAGCTTGAACTTCAGCTCGATGGCGAGAGCACAGATCGCACCGGTGAGAACACCGAGGAGGAGGGCCCAGCCCGGCGTGAGGTTGGCACATGCGGGGGTGATGGCGACGAGGCCCGCGACTGCACCGGATGCGGCGCCGACCGAGGTCGCCTTGCCGTCCTTGAGCTTCTCGATGATCAGCCAGCCGATGATGGCCGCAGCGGTCGCACCGAGCGTGTTGATCACGATGAGGCCCGTGTTGGCGAGGCCGTTCAGCCACTCTGCACCGGCGTTGAAACCGAACCAGCCGAACCACAGGATCGAGGCGCCGAGGAGGGTGAGCGGCACGTTGTGCGGCTTCTGGATGCCCTTCTGGAATCCGACGCGCTTGCCCAGGACGAGGGCGAGGGCGAGGGCTGCTGCTCCCGCGTTGATGTGGACAGCGGTACCACCGGCGTAGTCGATGACTGCGATGCCTGCATCTTCACCGAAGAGCGCTGTGCCGAGGTTCATGATCCAGCCGCCGCCCCAGACCCACGCGGCGATCGGGAAGTAGCCGATGGTCGCGAAGATGCCGGCGAAGAGCATCCAGGAGCCGAACTTGGCGCGGTCGGCGATCGCACCGGAGATCAGGGCAACCGTGATGATCGCGAAGGTCGCACCGTAGGTCGCTCCGAGGAGATTGGTGTTGGCGTCTGCACCCTGCGAGAGAGCAGTGAGGCCGAAGTCGGAGAACGGGTTCCCGGCGAAGTCTGTCGGGCTGGCGACTGCGCTCATGTTGAATCCGTAGAGAATCCACAGCACGGTGATGAGGCCGAGTGCGCCGAAGCTCATCATCATCATGCTGATAACGCTCTTGGCCTTCACAAGGCCGCCATAGAAGAATGCGACGCCAGGAGTCATCACCAGTACCAGTGCGGTAGCGGTGATCCCCCAGGCAATGCTGCCGGTGTCCATATCGTGTCCTTAGTTCTCTCGAGTGCATCGGGCTGACCGACGGAGGGACGCGGTGCGCCAGTCGGTGTGATGCCAGCATGCTTTGCCGACGTTTCGAGAGCGGTGCACCCGATGTTTCGGGTTCGTTACGTGAGGGTGCCCCGTGTAAAAAGCAGGTTTCGTGGCGCTACGAAACCACGGTCAGCGCGATCATGCGCGACATCGACCTGAGGTACTTCTTGCGGTACCCACCGGACAGCATGTCTCCGGCGAAGACCTGGTCGAGGGGGATGCCCGTTGCGGCGATCGGGATCTGTGCGTCGTAGACGCGGTCGATGAATGCGACGAGGCGGAGTGCTTCGGTCTGCGAGTGCAGTTCGTGCACGTCGCGCAAGCCGATGCGGTCGATGCCATCGATGAGCTTGATGTACTTGGACGGGTGGACGGTGGCGAGGTGGGCGATGAGGCCATCGAATGAATCGTCGGACATCCGCACCCCCGCTGCCGTCGCTGCGTCGAGCGCCGCGGAATATGCAGCAGGGTCCAGCGCCTGGGCGTGACCCTCCGTCGACCTGCGGCGGTAGTCGTTGCCGTCGATACGGAGGGTGGTGAAGTGTGCGGACATCGCATGGATCTCTCGCAGGAAGTCCGAGGCGGCGAACCGGCCCTCGCCGAGAGCGTTCGGCGGTGTGTTCGAGGTCGCCGCGACACGCGTTCCAGTCGCGACCAGATCGGTGAGGAGCCGGGTCATCATCATCGTGTCGCCCGGGTCGTCGAGTTCGAACTCATCGATGCAGATCAGGGTCGAGCCGGTGAGCGCTTCGACCGCCTTCGCGTACCCGAGTGCACCGACGAGAGCGGTGTACTCGATGAACGTCCCGAAATACTTCCGCGGCCCAGGGGCCGCATGCCAGAGCGCCGCAAGGAGGTGGGTCTTTCCGACACCGAACCCGCCGTCGAGGTAGACGCCTGGTTTGACCTCCGGCTCCTTTTTCTTCCTGCTGAAGAAGCCACCGGACCTGGAGGGCGCCCACCCGGTGGCGAATGCCTGCAGCAGCTCAACTGCTTCCTGCTGCGATGCGAACTCGGGGTCGGGACGGTAGCTGGCGAAGCTGGCATCCGTGAACTGCCGGGGCGGAACGAGGCTCGCCGCGATCTCCTCACCGGTGATGGTCGGTGTGCGGTCGACGATGCGGGTGCGTTCCGTCTCGGCGGTCTGGCTCATGGGAGAATACCTCGTGTGTCGAAGTCTTACGGCGCGACTGCCGCAGGCGATGATGCTGCGTATCTTCGCAGTAGAACGAGTTCCCAGCCTATGCCAGCGTGACGGCCAGCCCGTGCCGCAGGCGGCTCATACCGGAGGTAGATCATGCCCATCGAAACCGACCCTTCGCCCGCGTTCGCGGAGTATGCGCACCCTGAGCGGCTCGTCACCGCCGATTGGCTGGAGGAGCGTCTCGGCCAGCCAGGCCTCGTCGTGGTCGAATCAGACGAGGATGTCCTGCTCTATGAGGTCGGCCATATCCCCGGTTCCGTGAAGATCGACTGGCACACAGACCTCAACGATCCTGTACTGCGTGACTATGTCGACGGCGAGGGTTTCGCGGCGCTGCTCTCGAGTCGCGGCATCGCCCGCGACGACACCGTTGTGATCTACGGCGACAAGAACAACTGGTGGGCGGCGTACGCTCTCTGGGTGTTCACCCTGTTCGGGCACGACGACGTCAGACTCCTCGATGGGGGTCGTGACAAGTGGATCGCCGAAGGCAGGCCCATCACGACGGACGCCACCCAGAGACCAGCTGTCGAATACCCGGTCGTCGACCGCGATGACTCGGTGATCCGTGCCTACAAGGATGACGTGCTCGCGCACCTCGGCAACCCGCTGATCGATGTGCGGTCGCCGGAGGAGTACAGCGGTGAACGGACGACAGCACCGGCGTACCCGGAGGAAGGTGCTTTGAGAGCCGGCCACATCCCGACCGCCCAGAGTGTGCCATGGTCGAAGGCCGTCGCCGAGGATGGCACCTTCCGGTCGCTCACCGAGCTCAACGCGATCTATCGGGACGGCGCAGGTCTGAAGGATGGCGACGATGTGGTCGCGTACTGCCGGATCGGGGAGCGATCGAGCCACACCTGGTTCGTCCTGCAGCATCTCCTCGGTTTCGAGAACGTCCGAAACTACGACGGTTCCTGGACGGAATGGGGCAGCGCTGTTCGCGTTCCGATCGCCGTCGGAACCGAACCTGGCGAGCTTCCCCGCTGACACCCGGCAGCCGGTCTGACACTCGGCCGGCTGCCATCACGGCGTGGGAGAATGGGCGCACCATGACCCAGACACTCCCCGACCAGCTTGCCGAGATCCGCGACGAGTTCCTCGCCGTCGACGAGCGTTCCCGGCTTCAACTCCTTCTCGAGTTCTCGATGGAACTGCCTGACCTGCCGCCACGCTACGCGGACCACCCCGACCTGCTCGAACGGGTCGTCGAGTGCCAGTCCCCCATCTACATCTTCGTCGAGGTCGATGACGACGGCGTCCACCTGCACGCAACAGCCCCGAGGGAAGCACCGACGACGCGCGGGTTCGCGAGCATCCTCGCTCAGGCCGTCGACGGGTTGACCGTCGACGAGGTCCTCGCGATTCCGTCCGATTTCCCGCAAATGCTGGGGCTCGGCAAGGCCGTGTCGCCGTTGCGGCTCAACGGGATGAACGGGATGCTCCAGCGCACGAAACGTCAGCTCGCCGAACGAACCGGACGCTGACCAGCATCACTCCAGCGCGTTGGCCCAATCGGTGATGGCGTTCGTCCAGCGGGTTTCGTCGTAGTTCCACAGCTTCGTGTGACGGGCGACGGTGAACGGCTCGAACGTGACGAGGTCAGGCCGCGCAGCCGCGAGCTCGTGAGATGCAGAGGACGGAACGAACCCGTCGTCGTCGCTGTGAAGGAGAAGCATCGGCTGGGTCAGTTCATTCGATCGGCTGACGATGTCGAGTCCCCGGAAATCGATGGCGGCATCCTGCCCGGTGAAAGCCTTGCCCCACGGGTTGCTGATGGCGCTGATGGCCGCCAGCCTCAGCGGTACGGGGATCCGTGTGGCATCCGCCTGGAACGCGAGCACCCTCCCCCAGTCCAGGACAGGCGATTCGAGCACGATCCCGCGCACGAGGTCCGCGTTCGGGCTGCGGAGCGACGTCTGGACAGCGATGGTGCCTCCCATCGACCAGCCCATCAGGACGATGTCGGTCGCGCCGCGCGACACGGCTGCGTCGATGGCCGCGTCGACGTCGCGCCATTCGGTGTCACCGAGCCCGTACATCCCGTCGGGGCTCGGCGGGGCATCCCCGTCGTTCCGGTAGGAGACAAGGAGGGATGTGTACCCGGCCGCGCGCCAGACGGGGACGGCCCGCAGGCACTCGCTCCTGGTGGTTCCCCTGCCGTGGACGATGATCACCCAGCGGCCGTTCGGAGATTCGGCGGGAAACAGCCAGGCGGGCGCGTCGCCGAGCGGCGTGGACACGTTGATCTCGCTGTAGTCGAGGCCGAGTTCGCCCGGCTCGGAGAAATACCAGCCGCTGAAGGTCGCAGGGCCGCTCTGCGGGAGGCCTGTCGCCGTGGTCTCGAGCCTGCGGGTGACGGTTCCGCCCACAGACTCGACGATCTCGCCCAGCCGCAGATAGCGTTCGGGCGCCCCATAGAAGAGACCGTAACGTCCAGGTAGCGTGGTGTCGTCGTTCCTGCCGAGCGTGATCGTTCCTGACGTCGCATCGATCGAGTGGACGTCACTCTCACGAAAGCGGGTGCGGGCAGGGGTCACCACGCGCCGCGCGATGGTTGCGACAGCGATGAGCGCGCTGGATGCGAGGGTCGCCGCGATGCCCGTGACGGCGACGCCCAGAAGCCAGGGGCGCACCAATGAACGGGGGGCGGGCTGGTCGGCGTGGCTGTGTCGTTTCATCGGCAAGTAACTCTAGTCTCTCAAACGTGGCTGATACTCCGACGAGTGCCGACGTTCCGGCAGAGTTCCAGAGAGCACTGGATTCGGTTCGTCGTGCGCAGGCGCGGCCCGAACTGGCGGTCAGTGAGATCGCCGCCCCCGGAAACCTCGCACCGTTCGCGATCGCTCTCTCCGCAGACGTGACACCGTCCAGGCACGGCGCGGATTCCGAGCTCGGGACAGGCCGGTTCATCCTGCTGCACGATCCGGCAGAACCCGAGGCATGGGGCGGTGCATTCCGCATCGTCTGCTTCGCACAGGCCCCGCTGGAGACGGAGATCGGTCTCGACCCGTTCCTGGCCGATGTCGCCTGGTCATGGCTGGTCGACGCACTCGACGCCCGCTCGGCGAAGTACGCCAACGCTTCAGGCACGGCGACGAAGATCATCTCCACCGGTTTCGGCGAACTCGCCGCACAGGGCGACGGAGCGCAGATCGAACTGCGGGCGTCATGGACCCCGTTGGAGGATGACATCTCCTCACATGTGGAAGGCTGGGGGGAATTGCTCTGCATGCTCGCGGGGCTTCCACCCACAACCGAAGGTGTCACTCTGTTGTCTAGCCGCAGGACGGCACGTGACTGAACGCCACGTCATCGAGTCGAGGGATGAGTACCTCGACACCATCCGTATCATCTCCGAAGGATCAGGGCCCATCGCCGTCGACGCCGAACGCGCGTCCGGCTACCGGTACTCCCAGCGGGCCTACCTGATCCAGCTCTATCGCCGGGGGGCAGGCCTCTTCCTCTTCGATCCGCCGGCTGTCGGCCGGTTCGACGAGCTCAACGAGGCGATCGCCTCTGAGGAGTGGGTCCTCCACGCCGCCAGCCAGGACCTCGCCTGCCTCCGTGAAGTCGGACTGGATCCTTCGCACATCTTCGACACCGAACTCGCGGCCAGGCTCCTCGGGCTTCCCCGCGTCGGACTCGGCACCGTTGTGGAAGAACTCCTCGGAATCCACCTCGCCAAGGAGCACTCGGCAGCCGACTGGTCGACCCGGCCGCTACCTGCGGCATGGCTGGAATATGCCGCCCTCGACGTCGAACTCCTCGTCGACGTTCGGGACAAACTCGCCGACATGCTCGACGCCGGCGGCAAGCGTGACATCGCCTCCCAGGAATTCGAGGCGACGCTCGCACGCCAGCCGAAGCTCCAGCGCCAGGACCCGTGGCGGAGGCTGTCAGGCCTCAACACGGTGCGCGGCGCGAGGAACCTCGCCGTCGCCCGCGAACTGTGGACCGAGAGGGACAGCTTCGCCCGCGAGAGCGACACCGCTCCCGGCAGGCTCGTCCCCGACGCGTCCCTCGTCGCAGCTGTGAAGGCTGAGCCACGTACCCGTTCCGCGCTCGCAGCGCTGCGTGACTTCAAGGGCAGGGCATCCCGGACCGAACTGCCACGGTGGTGGGCGGCCATCGAACGCGGACTGACCACCGAGGATCTGCCTCCCCTGCGCGGGGCATCCGCAGACACGCTGCCGCCCCCTCGAAGCTGGGCCGATCGGAACCCCGAGGCTGATGCCAGGCTGAAGGCGGCTCGCCAGGCCGTCACCGAGATCTCCGAAGAACTGGCGATCCCGGTGGAGAACCTCCTGACTCCCGAGACACTCCGACGAGTGGCCTGGTCGCCGCCCGAACCGGTGACCGCTGAGACGGTCGGGGACGCCCTCGCAGCGCTCTCCGCACGCCCCTGGCAAGTTGACGCAACCGCACAGGCAATCGCCGCTGCTTTTGTGGAATCCAACCAAACGCCGTCCGAGGCGCCGAAATCGGAGTCGTAGGAAGAATCAAAGGATTCCGGCTCAGATTTCGCCACTCATAGGATCGTCCTGAATCCGAAAATTGGGAGGCAACGTGGCCGAAATAGCCGACGTCTTTTTTGTTGATGGTGTGCGGACCCCGTTTGGTCGCGCCGGAGAAAAAGGCATGTACTGGAACACTCGCGCAGACGATCTCGCCGTGAAGGCGATGATCGGGCTCCTCGAGCGCAATCCGGATGTGCCGAAAGACCGGATCGATGAGGTCGCGATCGCTGCCACGACGCAGCAGGGAGACCAGGGGCTGACGCTCGGACGGACCACGGCCCTCCTGGCCGGACTCCCCCGCTCCGTTCCCGGCTACGCCATCGACCGGATGTGTGCCGGCGCGATGACCGCGGTGACGCAGGTGGGAAGCGCGATCGCCTTCGGGGCATACGATTTCGCGATTGCCGGCGGTGTGGAGCACATGGGCAGGCACCCCCTCGGCGCAGACGCCGACCCGAACCCGAGGTTCCTCAGCGAGAAGCTCGTCTCCGCTGACGCCCTCGACATGGGCAAGACCGCCGAACGAATCCACGACCGGTTCCCGCACCTGACCAAAGAACGCGCGGACCGCTTCGGAATGCGCAGCCAGCACAGGCTGCAGGCCGCGTACGACGCAGGAAAGATCCAGCCGGACCTCATCCCTGTCGCAATCAAGAGCACCTCCGGCTGGGGCCTGGCCACGCGTGATGAGGGTACTCGTCCCGAAACCACGATGGAGGGTCTCGCCACCCTGAAGACTCCATTCAGGCCGCACGGCCGGGTGACCGCAGGCACCGCGTCTCCCCTGACGGACGGCGCAACGGTGAGCCTGCTCGCCGGCGGACCGGCAGTCAAGGAGTTCAAGCTCAAGCCCAAGATGCGCATGGTGAGCTTCGCGTTCGCCGGTGTGGAGCCCGAGATCATGGGCATCGGCCCGGTGCCGTCCACCGAAAAGGCGCTTCGAAAGGCCGGGCTCTCTATCGATGACATCGGCCTGTTCGAGCTCAACGAGGCCTTCGCCATCCAGGTTCTGTCCCTGCTCGACCACTTCGGGATCGACGACGACGACCCCCGGGTCAACCAGTGGGGCGGCGCGATCGCGGTCGGGCACCCCCTCGCAGCCTCAGGCGTGCGACTGATGACTCAACTTGCGGCTCAGTTCGCCGAGCGCCCCGACGTGCGATACGGGCTGACGGCCATGTGCGTCGGTCTCGGCCAGGGCGGCAGCGTCATCTGGGAGAACCCGAACTGGAAGGGAAAGAAGTAACCGCGATGACCGATTACTCGACAATCGATTTCAGCCCACTCCTCGCCCACGCGGAAGACGAAGTCGTCACACACTCCTTCGTCCGCGATGTCACCCTCCCCGATGGCACGGTGATCGCGTTGATCACCATCGACAACGGTCGCGATCACACCCGGCCGAACACCCTCGGCCCAGTGACCCTGCTCGAACTGGGCGGCGTTCTCGACGCCCAGCAGGCGCGCGCGGCAGCGAAGGAGATCTCCGCTGTCGCCATCACCGGCAAACCGTTCATCCTTGCCGCGGGAGCCGATCTGAGCAAGGTCAGCGAGGTCGACTCCCGCGAGTCGGCTGTTCTTCTCGGGCAACTCGGGCACCACGTCTTCGGCAAGCTCACCGCCCTGGGCGTGCCGTCGTTCGTCTTCATCAACGGCCTCGCGCTCGGCGGCGGACTGGAGATCGCGCTCAACGCGGACTACCGCACCGTCGACGCATCCGCACCGGCGATCGCGCTGCCCGAGGTCTTCCTCGGCCTCGTGCCCGGTTGGGGCGGCGCCTACCTCCTGCCGAACCTCATCGGCATCGAGAACGCGCTCAAGGTCGTCATCGAGAACCCGTTGAAGATGAACCGGATGCTGAAGGCCTCTGACGCCTTCCACCTCGGCATCGCCGACGCGATCTTCCCCGCGGCATCCTTCCTGGAGGACTCGCTCCTCTGGGCAGGCAAGGTGCTCGCAGGAACCGTCAAGGTCGAGCGCAAGAACAAGCCGGGCAAGGTGGAACGTCTCGTCAAATGGGACGCAGCCGTGGGGATCGCCAGGAAGATGCTGGAGTCGAAGATCGGCACCGTCCCGGTCGCCCCCTACGTCGCGCTCGATCTGCTCAAAGCCGCAAAGGGCGGCACGAAGGCTGAGGCGTTCGCGCGTGAGGACGAGGCTTTGGCCTCGCTCGCCTGCGGCGACCAGTTCCAGGCCAGCAACTACGCCTTCAACCTCGTCCAGAAGCGGGCCAAACGACCAGCAGGAGCGCCGGACAAGGCTCTGGCGCAGAAGGTCACCAAGGTCGGCGTGATCGGCGCCGGCCTGATGGCCAGCCAGTTCGCGCTCCTCTTCGTCCGCCGGTTGCAGGTCCCCGTCGTCATCACCGACCTGGACCAGGACCGGGTCGACAAGGGGCTCGACTACATCCGTGGCGAGATCGCGACTCTCCTCGAGAAGAAGCGCATCTCACCCGATGAGTCCAACCGGCTGAACGCGCTGATCTCCGGGACAACGCAGAAGAGCGACTTCTCCGATTGCGACTGGGTGATCGAGGCCGTCTTCGAAGAGCTGGGTGTCAAACAGGACGTCTTCGCCGACGTCGAACAGCACATCTCCGACACGACCATCCTGGCGACCAACACGTCGTCGCTCTCGGTGGAGCAGATCGGCGCGAAGCTCGCGCACCCCGAGCGCCTCGTCGGTTTCCACTTCTTCAATCCGGTGGCCGTCATGCCGCTGATCGAGGTTGTGAAGACGCCGCACACGACGCCCGAAGCGCTGGCGACGGCAATGGCGACAGCGGCGAAGCTGCGGAAGAACGCTGTGATCACGAGCGACACCCCCGGCTTCGTCGTCAACCGGGTCCTGGCGAAGGTTCTCGGCGAGGCGATGTACGCGGTCGACCACGGGACGCCGTTCGAGGTCGTCGACCAGGCCCTCGCGCCTCTCGGCCTCCCGATGCCGCCGTCGCAGCTGCTGGACCTCGTCGGCCTGAAGGTGGGTGCGCACGTCCTCGACACGCACCACAACGCCTTCCCCGAACGGTTCTACCGCAGCGAGAACCTGCACAAGCTGGCCGAATACGGCACCCTGCTCGAGAAGGATTCGAAGGGCAAGGTCAAGGGCTTCGACAAGGGAGCGCTCAAGATCGTTTCGGGTGGGACCGAACCGCTGACGGCGGATGTCATCCTGCGCCGGCTCGAGGACGGCCTCGCCGACGAGATCCACCGGATGCTCGACGACAAGGTCGTCGAGGCGGCCGAGGACATCGATCTCTGCATGATCCTCGGCGCCGGCTGGCCGTTCCACATGGGCGGCGTCACGCCGTACCTCGATCGCGTCGGTGCAAGCAGCCGGGTGTTCGGCGGAACCTTCCACGACCCGGAGATCCGCGGCCTGCGGGACTGATCCGGCACAGAGAGAGGGACGCGAGGCAAGGTGCCTCGCGTCCCTCTCTGCGTTGACCGGCGTCAGCCGATCGCGTGCGGGTACTCGGCAGCCCGGTTCTGGAAGGTGAGGATCGCGGGGTTCTGGATGACGCCGTCGCGGATCTCGACCGCGCGGCGAACTGTCTCGTTGCGATCCTTGTCCGTCGGACCGTCCATCACTGTGCGGAGGAATGGCAGCAGTGCCTCGCTGATCTCCCAGGTGGCAGAATTCCACAGGTGCGACGGCGTGTGGTCGACGGCGTAGTACCTGATGTGATCGCCGACCTCGAAGATCGGGTCGTCGAACGACGTCATGGTCGCCCATTCGAAGCCCATTCCCTCGTCGCACGAGACGTCGACGATCAGGCTGCCAGGCGTGAACAGCGACAGGTCGGCATTCTCCAGGTAGACGACCGGGTTGTTCGGGTCCTGCAGGGTGCAGTTGACGACGATGTCGTGCTCGGCAAGGAACGGTGCAAGCGGCTTGCGCTCGTCTCCGTCGATGACGGCGGAGAGAAACGATCCGTCCTCGTCCTGGTCGAACTGGACGATGGTGGCGGAGTGGATCGGGGCACCGACCGCTGCGACGCCCCTGCTGGTGAGAACCTGCACGTCGTGGATACCGAGTGCATTCAGGGCGGTGACGGCCCCGCGGGCCGTCGCGCCGAACCCGATGACGACGGCGTTCATCCGGCGACCGTAATGCCCGGTCGACCCCGTCAATTCGAGCGCGTGCAGTACCGACGCGTACCCGGCCAGTTCGTTGTTCTTGTGGAACACGTGGAGAGCGAACCCGCCCTCTGGCGTCCAGTGATTCATGACTTCGAACGCGATGAGCGTGAGCCGCTTGTCGATGGCCGCCTGGGTGAGCTCGCGGTCCTGGACGCAGTGCGGCCAGCCCCAGAGGACCTGGCCCTCGTGCAGGTCGGAGAGGTCGGCTGCCTGCGGTTTGGGCAGAAGCACGATGTCGGCGTCGGCGAGAAGTTCCTCCCTCGGGGCGATCCGGTGCACGAGCGGCGCGAGCTGCTCGTCGGAGAGGCCGAAGCGTTCACCGTAGCCGGTCTCCAGGATGATCCGGTCGCGAAGGTCGGCGTCGATGCGTTCGAGGTGCAGCGGGTGGATCGGCAGCCGGCGTTCGTTCTTCTTGCGCGACGTGCCCAGCACCCCCAGGACGAGGTTTCGATCGGATGCTGCTGGTGGGCTGTCGGTCATCGGAGCTCCTTGGGCGGGGGAAGACGGCGACGGTGCGCTGCCAGGTGTGGGGCGAGTCAGCCTCGCTGGAGTCGATCGGCGGTCGCCTCGGCGGGCCGTGCTACGGGGATCCGGCGGCCGGAGACCTGCGCGATCACGTCGTCGGCGATCCTCCCGGCGGTGAGTCCCGCATCCTCGAGGATCTGCTCACGGGTGGCGTGCTGGAGGAACTCGTCAGGCAGGCCGAGTTCGTCGACACCTGTGTCGACGCCGGCTTTGCGAAGCTCCTGGCGGATCCGGGTTCCGATGCCCCCGACACGGACGCCGTCTTCGATCGTGATGACGAGTCGGTGGGCGTCGGCGAGTTCGACGATGCTTCCTGCGACGGGGACGACCCAGCGGGGGTCGACGACAGTGCTGCCGATGCCGGCTTCCTCGAGCAGCCCGGCGACGTCCAGGCCAAGCCAGGCCATCGGGCCGACGGCGACGATGAGCACGTCGTTCGGCCCCTGCTCGGAGAGCACGTCGACTCCGTCAGCTGTCCGGCGCACGGCCGGGACGGTGGCACTGACGTTCCCCTTCGGGAAACGGATCACTGTGGGTGCATCGTCGACGGTGACGGCTTCGGCGAGTTCTTCCTCGAGCCGCTCGGCGTCTCGGGGTGCAGCGAGGTGGATACCAGGGACGACCTGAAGGATCGCGAGGTCCCAGATGCCGTGGTGCGACGGGCCGTCTGGCCCGGTGACACCTGCGCGGTCGAGCACGAAGGTCACACCCGCCTTGTGCAGGGCGATGTCCATCAGGATCTGGTCGAATGCCCGGTTGATGAAGGTGGCGTAGATGGCGACGACAGGATGGAGGCCACCGAACGCCAAACCGGCGGCTGACGTGGCAGCGTGCTGTTCGGCGATGCCGACGTCGTGCACGCGCTCGGGGAACCGCTCGGCGAGCTTGTGCAGGCCCGTCGGTCGCAGCATGGCCGCGGTGATCCCGACGATGCGTTCGTTCGATTCGGCGAGGCGGACGAGCGTGTCGCTGAAGACACCGGTCCAGGTCGGCGCGCTGCTCGTCGAGATCGGTTCCCCGGTTTCCGGATCGATCTTGCCGACGGCGTGGAACTGGTCCGCTTCGTCATGAACGGCCGGGGCGTAGCCCTTGCCCTTCTGGGTGATGGCGTGCACGATGACGGGCGCGCCGTAGTTCTTCGCCTGGCTGAGCGCCTCTTCCATGGCCTGCTCGTCGTGACCGTCGACGGGCCCGATGTACTTGATGTCCAGGTTGGAGTACAGGGCTTCGTTGTTGCTGAATCGTGCCAGGAACCCGTGCATGCCACCGCGCACGCCGCGGTAGACCGCCCGCCCGGGCGGGCCGAGACGGTCGAATGCCTTCTGACTGGTCAGGTAGAGGTCACGGTAGGTGCGGCGGGTCCGAACGGTGTTGAGGAAGCGGGCCATGCCGCCGATGGTCGGGGCGTACGAGCGACCGTTGTCGTTGACGACGATGATCAGCTTCCGGGTGTTGTCGTCGCTGATGTTGTTGAGTGCTTCCCAGGTCATTCCCCCGGTCAGCGCGCCGTCTCCGACGACGGCGACGACGTGGCGCTGGTTCTGCCCTGTCATCTCGAATGCCCGCGAGATCCCGTCGGCCCAGCTGAGCGAGCTCGACGCGTGCGAACTCTCGACGATGTCGTGAGGGGACTCACTGCGCTGCGGGTACCCTGCCAGCCCACCCCGTTCACGGAGCCCGGTGAAATCCTGTCGCCCGGTGAGGAGTTTGTGGACGTAGGACTGGTGACCGGTGTCGAAGACGATGGCATCCGTCGGTGAGTCGAAGACCCTGTGGATGGCGAGCGTCAGCTCGATGACGCCGAGGTTGGGGCCGAGGTGGCCGCCTGTGCGCGACACCTCGCTCACGAGGAACGTCCTGATTTCGGCTGCGAGCTGGATCAGCTGTTCTCTTGAGAGGGCGTCGAGGTCGCGTGGACCCCTGATCGTCTCAAGAAGACCCATCGCGTAACTCCTCTGTTTCGTTCCAGCGGCCGGCTCAGCGCCGACCCTCTCACTCTACGCGGCGCCCCTCTGCGATTCCTGATGAATCGCAAAGGGGCACCGTTGTGGTAGAGAGCCTTAGACCAGGCTGCGCAGCACGTACTGCAGGATGCCGCCGTTGCGGTAGTAGTCCGCTTCGCCCGGGGTGTCGATGCGCACGACCGCGTCGAACTCGACGGTCTGCTTGCCTTCAGGCGAGTGTTCGGTCGGCTCGGCGACGACGTGGACCGTCTTCGGGGTCGTGCCGGCGTTGAGTTCCTCGAGGCCGGTGATGGTGACCGACTCGGTTCCGTCGAGCCCGAGGGACTCCCAGCTCTCCCCTGCGGGGAACTGCAGCGGGACGACACCCATTCCGATGAGGTTCGACCGGTGGATCCGCTCGAAGCTCTCGGTGATGACGGCCTTCACGCCAAGCAGGCTTGTGCCCTTTGCCGCCCAGTCACGCGAGGATCCCGAGCCGTACTCCTTGCCACCGAGGATCACGAGCGGGGTGCCGGCGGCCTGGTAGTTCTGCGACGCATCGTAGATGAACGACTGCGGGGCGTCCGCCTGGGTGAAGTCCCTGGTGTAGCCGCCCTCGACGCCGTCGAGGAGCTGGTTCTTCAACCGGATGTTCGCGAACGTGCCGCGGATCATCACTTCGTGGTTTCCCCGGCGTGAGCCGTAGGAGTTGAAGTCCTTGCGGTCGATGCCGTGGTCGGTCAGGTAGTGCCCTGCGGGGCTGTCCGCCTTGATGGAACCGGCGGGGCTGATGTGGTCGGTGGTGACCGAGTCGCCCAGCTTCGCCAGCACGCGGGCGCCGGTGATGTTCGCCACGGGAGTGGTTTCCATCGTCATGCCCTCGAAGTACGGGGGCTTCCTGACGTAGGTCGACTCGGGGTTCCAGTCGAACGTGTTCCCGGCCGGAGTGGGCAGCGAACGCCAGCGCTCGTCTCCCTCGAACACCGACGAGTACTCGTGGGTGAACATGTCGGTGTCGATCGACGTGTCGATGGTGTCCTGCACCTCGGCGGCGTCCGGCCAGATGTCCTTGAGGAAGACGTCGTTTCCGTCGTGGTCCTTGCCGAGGGCATCCGTCTCGAAGTCGAAGTTCATCGAACCCGCGAGAGCGTATGCGATGACGAGCGGGGGGCTCGCCAGATAGTTCATCTTCACGTCCGGGTTGATCCGGCCCTCGAAGTTGCGGTTGCCGGAGAGGACGGCCGTCACGGCGAGGTCGTTCTCGTTGATGGCCGCTGAGACCTCATCGAGGAGCGGTCCCGAGTTGCCGATACAGGTGGTGCAGCCGTAACCGACGGTGTAGAAGCCGAGCTTCTCGAGGTCGTCGGTGAGGCCGGCCTTGGCGTAGTAGTCGGTGACGACCTTCGACCCGGGGGCGAGTGTCGTCTTCACCCACGGCTTCGAGGTGAGGCCCTTCTTCGCCGCGTTGCGGGCCAGCAGGCCTGCAGCGAGCATGACCGACGGGTTCGAGGTGTTCGTGCACGACGTGATCGCCGCGATGGTGACGGCACCGTGGTCGAGCGTGAACGACGAACCGTCCTCCAGGGTGACCTGGCTCGGCTTCGACGCGGTGGACGGAGCGTGGCTGCGGTGGTGGTGGCTGTGCGTGCTCTGCTCGTTCTCCGGGGTGTTTCCGGGAGGATCGGATGCCGGGAACGACTCCGCGATCTCGAGGTCGACGAGATCGTGGTCGACGTCGGCGTAGTTGTTGAGGTCGATCTCGAACTGGTCCTTCGAACGGCTCAGTTCGATCCGGTCCTGCGGACGCTTCGGGCCGGCGATCGAGGGCACGACCGTGGAGAGGTCGAGCTCGAGGTACTCGCTGAACGTGGGCTCGACGGCCGGGTCGTGCCAGAGACCCTGGATCTTCGCGTATTCCTCGACCAGGGTGACCTGCTCCTCGCTGCGCCCGGTGAGCCGGAGGTAGCCGAGGGTCACGTCGTCGATGGGGAACATCGCGGCAGTGGAGCCGAATTCGGGGCTCATGTTGCCGATGGTGGCGCGGTTGGCGAGGGGAACCTCGGCGACTCCTTCACCGTAGAACTCGACGAACTTGCCGACGACGCCGTGCTGCCGCAGCTTCTGGGTGATGGTGAGGACGACGTCCGTTGCCGTGACTCCGGTGGGGATCGTGCCGGAGAGCTTGAAGCCGACGACCTTCGGGATGAGCATCGACACGGGCTGACCGAGCATCGCGGCTTCGGCCTCGATTCCGCCGACGCCCCAGCCGAGCACGCCGAGGCCGTTGACCATCGTGGTGTGCGAGTCGGTGCCGACGAGAGTGTCCGGGTAGGCCTGGAGGGCTCCGTTGACGGTGCGGGTGTAGGTGACGCGTGCCAGGTACTCGATGTTGACCTGGTGCACGATTCCGGTTCCCGGCGGCACGACCTTGAAGTCTTCGAACGCCGTCTGGCCCCAGCGGAGGAACTGGTACCGCTCGCCGTTCCGCTCGTACTCGATTTCGACGTTGCGCTCGAGGGCGTCGTCCGTGCCGAAGAGGTCGGCGATGACCGAGTGGTCGATGACGAGCTCGGCCGGGGCGAGCGGGTTGATCTTGGTCGGGTCTCCCCCGAGTTCGGCGACGGCCTCACGCATGGTGGCAAGGTCGACGATGCAGGGCACACCGGTGAAGTCCTGCATGACCACACGCGCAGGTGTGAACTGGATCTCGGTGTCGGGTTCGGCGGTCGGCACCCAGTTGCCGAGGCTGCGGATCTGCTCGGCGGTGACGTTCTTGCCGTCCTCCGTGCGGAGCAGGTTCTCCAGCAGGACCTTGAGGCTGAACGGGAGCTTCTCGTAGCCCTCGACGGAATCCAGGCGGAAGATCTCGTAGTCGGTGCCTCCGACCGAGAGTGTGTTCTTCGCCCCAAAGCTGTTTACGGTAGACACGTGGCCTTCTCCTTCGTTGGCTCAGGCATGCTCGCGCCTGCCATAGGTCAATAGTGGTTTCCCGACCACGTGCGTGGCTAGCAAGGCGAACCTAACCAGCGACGCAGGATTCGTGGGAAACGACGACCCGATTTATCTTGATGTCGAGATAACTCTATCAGGATGCCGCTGGCAGTTTGCGGTACACCGCGCGCACGACCAGCCAGGTCAGGATGAGCAACGGTGCATAGAGGGGAATGCCCATGAGAAGCTTCGTCGCCGCCAGCCACTCGACGTTTCCGGAGAGGTAGAGCGGAAGTTGCACGGCCAGGCGGAGCAGGAACATGCCGGCCCAGCACAGGGTGAGGATGGCGAAGATGCGACGTTTCAGCGCCACGCGCCTCCATGCCGTCCCTTCTCCCATCAGGTAGCCGGCGATGAGGCCGATGATCGGCCAGCCGACGGCGATGGAGATGAGGAGCGCAGCGGCGTAGACACCGTTGGTGACGAAGCCCAGGACGAAGTTGTCCTCAGGGCGATTCGTCAACAGGGCGAGAGCGGCGGATGCGCCAGCGGCGATGAGGCCGCCGAGCGCCGAGGACACGGGGGTCTTCTGGATCAGGCGCAGCAGGGTGAAGATCGCGGCAACCCCGACGGAGATGCCGAGCGCCAGGGGCAGGTTCTGGTTCACCGTGTAGACGATCAGGAACAGCAGGCCTGGGACTGTCGCTTCCACGATCCCGCGGATGCCGCCCATCGCTTCGAGCAGGATCTTGCCGTTCGGCTTCTCGGCCTCTGCGAGGGCGCCGAGGCCTGACTTCCTGGCCGCATTGCCGAGTGCAGCGGCGATCGCCTCGGCGGTCTCCGGGTCGGCCGCTGCCTGGTCTTTGCGTTCGTCGGGTGGATTACCGGTCATCGGTCGGTCGTCAGTCGGTCGGCGTCGCCGACGCGGGCATCTTCAACGGGATGAGGTCGCGCGGCGGCATCGGAGCCGAACCACGGACGACGACGATGCTGCGGAAGAGGTCTTCGACCTTCGCCGCGGCATCCGGATCGGTCGCGCCTTCGCCTGCGATGACTCCCCGGAGGAACCATCGGGGTCCGTCCACTCCGACGAAACGGGCGACTCGCGTGCTCGCAGCACCCTCTGCGCCCTGCACGACGGGAACCTCGGCGATGAGTTCAGGGCCGAACACGCCTTCTCGCTCCGTGGCCGTGCCGCCCTGCTTGGCGATCTGTTCCTGGATCTGCTCACGGGTCTCGTTCCAGAGGCCGGTGCTCCGCGGTGCGGCGAAGGGCTGGACCTGGAGCGTGGACCCGGCGTAGTCGAGTCCGACGGCGACGATACGCTTCGTGCTCTCCTCGACTTCGAGGCGGAGGTTGAGTCCTTCACGCGGGAGGATCTTGACGCCGCCGAGGTCGATGTATGGGCGAACCGAGTTCGCTTCGGCTTCGTCGAGCGGCCCCTCTGTGGCCCGGTCGTCCGGTGCCGACTTGGAGACATCCGTTCCGGGCTCTTCGACGTCGCTGGTCTCCAGAGCGGCATCCGTCGTCGGCTCGAGTTCGGCGGCCGTCTCGGGCACGTCTGCGTCGTTCTTCTTGTTCTTCTTGCTCATGACTGGGGTCCTGTCTCTCGCGTGCTGTACCCGGTGGAGCCGAAGCCCTGCTCGCCCCGAAGGCTGCCCGGGAGCGTGTCGACCGGCACGAATCGCGCCCGGCTGACCGGCATGACGATCATCTGGGCGATCCGGTCACCCGGAGCGATCGTGTACGGGGCCGACTGGTCGGTGTTGAGGAGTGTGACGCGGATCTCTCCGCGGTATCCGGCGTCGACGGTGCCAGGAGAATTGACAACGGTGATCCCGTGCTTCGACGCCAGGCCCGACCGCGGGACGACGAACGCCACGTAGCCGTCGGGGAGCGCAATGGATACGCCGGTGCCGACCATGGCCCGTTCCCCCGGTGCCAGGGTGATGGCATCCGTCGATCTGAGGTCGGCCCCTGCGTCGCCTGCGTGGGCGTATGCCGGGAGCTCGGGGGCGATAATGAGTACGTCAACGCTTTCGGTCACGTGTCGAGGGTAGTGCAGAAGTTTGGATGAGAAGAGACGATGACCCGATATCGCGAACGTTTGTGGCCGGCGCCCTGGCTCCTCATCGCCTCAGCCCTCGTCATCCCTGCCAGCATGCTCGTGCTCGCCCCGATATCGTTCCCCGCAGGCATCGCAACGGCGGTCGTCCTGTACGGCGGCTGCGTGGGTCTGTTCATCTTCGGCGCGCCGATCATCTCGGTCGACGACGGGATGCTCAGAGCCGGTCGCGCGTCGATCCCGCTCTCCCTGCTGGGTGAGCCGCAGGCCTTCACCGGCGAGGAAGCGCGGCTCGAACGTGGCCAGCGACTCGACGCCCGAGCGTGGCTCCTGATCCGCGGGTCGATCGACTCAGTGGTCACCGTGCCGGTCAATGATCCTGAGGATCCTGCGCCGTACTGGCTGCTGTCGACGCGCCATCCACGAGAACTGGCCGCCGCGATCGTGAGATCGCAACGGCCAGATGATGCCCAGGTGGGTCGTTAGGCTGCGCACTCCGCGCAGATCGGACCCAGCTTCGACTCGTGGTCGATCTGCGAGCGGTGCTTCACGAGGAAGCAGTTCACGCAGGTGAACTCGTCCGCCTGCGGCGGGAGCACGACGACGTCGAGGTCGAGGTCGGAGAGGTCGGCGCCAGGCAGGTCGAACCCACCCGGGTTGTCAGCGTCATCGACGTCGACGGATCCGGACAGCTTGTCTGGCACGCGCTCCTTGAGGGCCTCGATCGACTCTGAATCATCGTCGGTCTTGCGGGGGGCGTCGTAATCCGTTGCCATGTCCATCCACTTCTTATGTCGTCGTCCGATCGCTGTCGGCGGCGATAGTTTGCATCATCCAGACCTGAATAGCAAACCGGCACGTGTCCGGTTTCAGTCACTGCAATCAGAACCCGCGGCACGCCCACGGTATTCCCAGCGATTCGGCCAAGCCGTGGCACGATTTAGCTAACAAATCGCAGCCTGAGAGGCAGTTGATCATGCACGACTTGAAAGTCATTGGCGTCGAGGACGGCGCGCTCATAGCCGCCACCGACAGCGGAGAGCGATTCCGTCTGCTCATCGACGACGTGCTGCAGTCGCACGTGCGACGCAGCAGGCAGGAACCGTCGAGCGGCCCCAAGCTCAGCCCGCGCGAAGTTCAGGCGCACATCCGGTCAGGCCTGTCGGCCGAAGAGGTCGCAACCCTCACCGGTGCCGACCTCGAATACATCCAGCGCTTCGAGGGCCCCGTCCTGGCCGAACGCGAACACATCGTCGGCGCCGCGCTCAGCGTCCAGGTCCTCACAGCCGTCGAACCGACCACAGAGGAAGACGACTCGACGTTCGGTTCGGCGATCCGTGCCCGCCTCGACTCGCTCAGCGCATCGGACGAGCGCTGGACCAGCTGGAAGGAAGCCGGGGGCGGTTGGACGGTCAAGCTGTCCTTCACCGCGGCGAACATCGAGCACGACGCCCGCTGGAGCTTCGAACCGAAGAAGCAGGCACTTGCGCCCCTCAACGGCGAAGCCGTGACCCTCTCGAAGCAGGGGGAACTCCCGACGGTGCTCATCCCCCGTCTCCGTGCGGTCGAACGGGATGACGCTCACCCGGACGAGAGCCGGTTCGACAGCGGTGCATTCAACTTCCGCGACGCGGACGACAACGGTGACTTCGCTCCTCACATCGAGATCGCCCCGCGCCCGCAGTCTTCGTCCAAGGCGGCGGCCGCTGCGGCCATCAACCGCAACGAAGACGGTGGAGCACAGTCGAATCAGACCGCCGATCTCCTCGAAGCGCTGCGCAAGCGACGCGGCGAGCGTGAATCAGCGCACCGGCCAGACGACGACGGGGTTTCGCGCCTGACGCCGAGGCTCGTGGACGTTCCGCTCGACTTCGAGGCTCTCGGTGACGAACCGGCAGCACCGACGGAGTCTCCGTCAGCGTCTGCGGCGCCAGGGCGCCCCAAGCGCGGCCG
Source organism: Mycetocola sp. Y719 (assembly GCF_056713205.1). NCBI lineage: Bacteria > Bacillati > Actinomycetota > Actinomycetes > Micrococcales > Microbacteriaceae > Mycetocola > Mycetocola sp. Y719. The sequence goes on from NZ_JBWYGY010000001.1 coordinate 510,713, forward strand.
CGCGGCGATGCCGTCGTGGGACGAGATCGTCTTCGGCGCGAGGACTGACGAGGACTGACGCGTTCGCCGTTCCGGGCCGATTGGTCCCGGACGACTGTTCGTGCGTTCCGCGAATGACCCTTTCGGCCCGTTCGATCAGCGCTCGAACGCGCCCAGCCGGACCAGCGGCACGATTCGTTCTTCGGCGGTGAGTGAACCGTGCTGGCCGATCATGTTCCTGGCTGACTGGTCGGCCGGGCGTGAGTCGTAGTAGACGACGCGTTTCCTCGCGGCGACGATGACGTCACCGATCCGCGGCAGAACCTCGTCGTCCACGTCACCGAACAACCCGGCACCGATGGCATCCGCTCGACTGGCGATCCACGCGCGTTCGCCTTCGCTCTGCTCCCACACGGCAGCCAGCGCCTGCCGGTCGCCGTCGGTGGCGCCCGGTTCGAGGTAGAGGTGGAGGCAGCGGGGCTCTCCGCCGACGTGCCGGACCCCGGCGATCAGCTCCTGGGCCCGGTCGAACAGGATGTGCGAGCCGTGCGGGACGTCCACAGATCCGTGATCGGCAGTGACGAGAACGCCGACACGGGGAGGGAGCCCCCGCAGAAACGACTGCAGCTCGGCGTCGACGGCTTCGAGTCCGCTGAGCCATTGCGGTGACTCCCAGCCGTACTGGTGCGAAGCCTTGTCGAGTTCGGGGATGTAGAGATAGGTGAGCGACGGTTCCCCCGTTGCGACGATACGCGCCGCTTCGGCGAACCGGTCGCCCAGCGAGTTCGCTCCTCGGTACTCCGCACCCCGGAGTACCGCCCGGGTGAACCCGGATGTCCGGAACTTCGACGGGCCGACGGCGAAGCTGCGGATGCCCCCTGCCGTCGCGCAGTCGAAAACGGTCGTCTGCCGCTGCCACACCTCTGGCACCATGCCGTCGTCCCAGCCGGTCAGCTGGTTCACGAGCCTGTCGTTGGCGACGTCGAGCGTGCGATAACCGACGAGCCCATGCCTGCCAGGCATCGCACCGGTCGTGAGCGTTGTCAGCGCCGCTGCCGTCGTCGTCGGAAAGACGGACGTGAGCGGTTCGCGATGGTGCGGCGCGAGGAAACGGGCGTGGCCTGCTCGCGCGGCGAGCTGGGATCGGCCGAGCCCGTCGACGACCACGACCACGACGCTGCGAACCGCAGGAAGGTCGAGATCGTTCGGCTCGCCGGCCAGTGCGCGTGCCGAATTCGGCAGAACATCGGCAAGGCTCCGAGCGCCGGGTTTCTCGGTGGGTAGCATGGTGGCCATCCGGGCAATTCTGGCATAACCGCGACGCGGCCGCCGGTCGCCCGGCCCGAAGCCCCTGCCCCTTCCCTGAGAAACTCCGGATGCCCCGTACACAGACTCCTCCCCCGGCCGCCGACGACTTCACCGAACGCATCGAAGACGTCGATGTCTCCGTCGAGATGCAGGGTTCGTTCCTGGAGTACGCCTACTCGGTGATCTACTCCCGCGCCCTCCCCGACGCCCGAGACGGCCTGAAGCCGGTGCAGCGTCGCATCCTGTACATGATGACCGAGATGGGTCTGCGCCCCGACCGCGGGCACGTGAAGTCGGCACGCGTCGTCGGCGAAGTGATGGGAAAGCTTCACCCGCACGGCGACTCGGCCATCTACGACACCCTCGTTCGGCTGGCCCAGCCGTTCACGCTCCGCGTGCCGCTGATCGACGGTCACGGCAACTTCGGATCCCTCGACGACGGTCCGGCGGCCGCGCGCTACACGGAGGCCCGCCTGGACGCCGCCGCGCTGGCGATGACCGACGAACTCGACGAGGACGTCGTCGACTTCGTGCCCAACTACGACAACCAGCTCACCCAGCCAGACGTCCTTCCCGCCGCGTTCCCGAACCTGCTCGTCAACGGCGCGAGCGGGATCGCCGTCGGCATGGCCACGAACATGGCGCCGCACAACCTCATCGAGGTCATCGGTGCTGCCCGCCACCTGCTCTCGCATCCCAACGCCACTCTCGACGAGCTCATGGAGTACGTGCCGGGCCCCGACCTGCCGACGGGTGGCACGATCGTGGGCCTCGACGGCATCAAGGATGCCTATGCGACCGGCCGCGGGAGCTTCAAGACCCGGGCGAAGGTGAGTGTCGAGAGTCTCTCCGCACGCAAGAGCGGCCTGATCGTCACCGAACTCCCCTACCTCGTGGGGCCAGAACGCGTGATCGAGAAGATCAAGGACGGCGTCACCAACAAGAAGCTCAGCGGCATCTCGGATGTCACCGACCTCACCGACCGCAAGCACGGGCTCCGGCTCGTCATCGGCATCAAGACCGGTTTCAGCCCACAGGCCGTTCTCGAGCAGCTCTACCGGTACACCCCGCTCGAAGACGGCTTCAGCATGAACAACGTCGCACTCGTAGGTGGTGGGCCGCAGACGCTCGGCCTTCGTGAGCTGCTTCAGGTCTATGTGGATCACCGGATCGAGGTCGTCACCCGGCGCTCCGCGTTCCGGCTTGCCAGGCGGAAGGAACGGCTTCACCTCGTCGAGGGAATGCTCATTGCCATCCTCGACATCGACGAGGTCATCCAGGTCATCCGCGCGAGCGATGACACGGACCAGGCGAGGACCCGCCTGGTCGACGTCTTCGACCTCTCCGTGCTCCAGGCCGAGTACATCCTCGAACTCCGTCTTCGACGGCTCACCCGGTTCTCCCGCATCGAGCTCGAGGCCGAGCGCGACAAACTCAAACTCGAGATCGCCGAACTGGAGCGCCTCCTCGGCAGCCAGGCGCTGATCCGCAAGCAGGTCTCGGACGAGCTCGCGGACGTCGCCGAACGCTTCGGTACGCCACGGCGGACCCTGCTCACGGAGGCACGCCCGAGCATCGCCACAGCGGCGTCGAGGCGTCAGCCCGCACAGCTCGAGGTGGCGGACACCCCGTGTCGCGTCTTCCTCAGTACCACCGGCCGCGCGGTGCGTATCGACCGGGTCGACGGCGAGGAACCCCCGGCCTCGGAGCGTGCCCGCAGGCGCAGCAAGCACGACGCCGTCAGGGCGTTCATCGACACGACGTCACGCACCGAGATCGGTGCGGTCACGTCGCTGGGCCGTCTCATCCGTTTCACCGCCGTCGACCTGCCTGTCGTCCCCGCGAATTCCCTTCAGCTTGCTGCCGGCGTGAAGATCGGCGACTACCTCGCTCTGCCCAACAAGGCGGAACGGGTGCTGGCGCTGGTCTCCCTCGACAGCAGCGAACCGATCGCGCTCGGCACCAGACTCGGCGTGGTGAAGAGGGTGACGCCGGGAGACTGGCCGAACAAGCCAGACTTCGAACTCATCGGCCTGAAGCCGTCGGATGAGGTCGTCGGGGCTGTCCAGACGGCTGATACCGCCGAGCTGGTGTTCGTCAGCTCAGCGGCCCAGTTGTTGCACTTCCCGGCCAGCGCGGTCCGACCGCAAGGGCGGGCGGCCGGCGGGATGACCGGTATGAACCTGCCGGCAGACACGCACGCCATCTTCTTCGGAGCGGTCGACCCGTCCGCTGAGAATGTCGTCGCCACCCTGTCGGTGTCCTCTGGCACCATCCCGGGTACCGACCCCGGCCGGGTGAAGGTCTCGTTCTTCTCCGAGTTCCCCCCGAAGGGCAGGGCGACCGGAGGTGTGCGGGCCCACGCGTTCCTTAAGGGAGAAGACGGCCTGGCGCTCGCGTGGGTAGGGCCTGGCCCCGCGCACGCCGTCGGAACAGACGGATCCGCCCGCACACTTCCGGAGGCCGGCGCACGGCGCGATGGCTCCGGAACGGCCATCGACTCGGTGATCGGCTCCATCGGCAGCGAGATCGCCACCGCCTGACCTGCGACGTCGGCGGGATGCCACGTCGTGACGCTTCATCCGTCGCAAATGTCGGGTTTCGGTCGTCACAACCGCCATTTGCGACGGATGAACCGCCGTGACCATCGGAGGACGACGTTCATGTGTCACAATCGGCGCGAATCCGTGTGCCATACGCGCCATTTGCGCCGAACCGCGGACACAACCGGGGCGCGCTTCATCCGTCGCGGCGGTCGGGTTTCAGTCGTTTGAGCGCCGTTTGCGACGGATGAACGGCGGAGACCCTCGGCGACCGTTCATGTGCCGCAGCCCGGACGTCACGCGTCGATGCGGTCCCGGTTCAGGCGGTCTGAGCTGTCGACGATGAACTCCTTGCGCGGCGCCACGTCATTGCCCATCAACAACTCGAACACGTGGGCAGCCTGCTCGGCATCGCCCACCTGCACGCGCCTGAGGGTGCGGTGCCTGCGGTCCATCGTCGTGGTCGCGAGCTGGTCGGCATCCATCTCACCGAGTCCCTTGTAACGCTGGATCGGTTCCTTGTACCGCCGCCCCGACTTCTTCAGCTTCGCGAGAAGGGTGTGGAGTTCCTGCTCCGAATAGGTGTAGATCGTCTCGTTCGGCTTCGACCCGGAGTTCATGACGATGACCCGGTGCAGCGGGGGCACGGCCGCGAACACTCGACCCTCTGTGATCATCGGGCGCATGTACCGGAAGAACAGAGTGAGCAGGAGGGTACGGATGTGCGCACCGTCGACGTCGGCGTCACTCATGATGATCACCTTGCCGTAGCGGGCCGCAGACAGGTCGAAGCTCCGCCCCGACCCTGCACCGATGACCTGGATGATCGCGGCGCATTCGGCGTTGGAGAGCATGTCCGAGACGGATGCCTTCTGCACGTTGAGGATCTTGCCCCGGATCGGAAGGAGGGCCTGGAATTCGCTGTCCCTGGCGTTCTTCGCTGTGCCCAGCGCAGAGTCACCCTCGACGATCATCAGCTCACTGTTGGCGACGTCGTTGCTGCGGCAGTCGACGAGCTTGGCGGGGAGCGACGAGCTCTCCAGCGCGTTCTTGCGACGCTGTGTCTCCTTGTGCGCTCGCGCGGAGATGCGGGACTTCATCTCGGAGACGATCTTGTCGAGCACGAGCGCGGTCTGCGCCTTGTCATCGCGCTTGGTCGACGCGAAGCGCTCCTTCAGAGCGGTGGCCACGACGTTCGCCACGATGGCACGCGCGGCGGGAGTTCCGAGGACCTCCTTGGTCTGGCCCTCGAACTGCGGTTCGGGCAGCCGAACGGTGAGCACGGCGGTGAGACCGGCGAGCACGTCGTCCTTGTCGAGCTTGTCCGAGCCCACCTTGAGCCGGCGGGCGTTCTGCTCCACCTGCTGGCGGAGGAACTTGAGCAGACCCTGCTCGAAGCCGAGCTGGTGGGAGCCGCCCTTCGGGGTGGCGATGATGTTCACGAAGCTCTTGGCGACGGTGTCGTACCCGGTCCCCCAGCGAAGGGCGATGTCGACCTCGCAGGTGCGCTCGAGTTCGGTGGGGAGCATGGCGCCCGTTTCGCTGAGCACGGGCACGGTCTCGGTGAAGGTGCCGCTCCCCGAAAGCCTCCAGATGTCGGTGACTGCCGTGTCTGTCGCAAGATGCTCGACGAACTCCGAGATCCCGCCCTCGTACTGGAACAGGTGGGTGTCGCCGTCGCCGGCCTCTCCCTGTCGCTTGTCCTCGATGGTGAGGCCGAGGCCGGGGATGAGGAACGCGGTCTGCCTGGCTCGACCGATGAGGTCGTCCATCTGGAAGGTCGCGCCCTTGGTGAAGATCTGTCTGTCGGCCCAGTAGCGGACCCTGGAGCCGGTGACACCCTTCTTGACCTTGCCGACGACGCGCAGTTCGCTGCCGAACTCGAAAGGTGTGAACGGAGCGTCAGGGCTCGGGTCCCCTGAGTCAGTGAAGATACCGGGCTCACCGCGGTGAAACGACATCGCCCAGGTCTTGCCGTCGCGGTCGACCTCGACGTCGAGTCGTTCACTCAACGCGTTGACGACGGATGCCCCGACACCATGCAGACCACCGGATGCCGCGTAGGAGCCGGAACCGAACTTTCCACCCGCGTGGAGCTTGGTGAAGACGACCTCGACACCGCTCAATCCGGTCTTCGGCTCGATGTCGACGGGGATGCCGCGTGCGCGGTCGCGCACTTCGACGCTTCCGTCTTCGTGGAGGACCACGTTGATGTGGTCGCCGTGGCCGCCGAGGGCCTCGTCGACCGAGTTGTCGATGATCTCCCAGAGGCAGTGCATGAGTCCGCGGGAGTCGGTGGATCCGATGTACATTCCCGGACGTTTGCGGACTGCTTCCAGACCCTCGAGGACGGAGAGATGGCGGGCGGAATAGTCGGAACTCACAATGTTCAAGCCTACCGACCATGCCGGCATCACCCGGAAGTGACACGATTTCACCGCTCAGCCGTACGCGCACAGCGAAATAGCAGACCCGATAGGAAGATATCCAGCCACGCGTGGTTTCATTAGTGGACAACACATGCTCGCACGCCAAGGTCAGGAGGAGCTCATGTCATCAGGAGAACGCGGTACCGGTCGAGTCGAAACCGGCAGCGTCGACACGCTTGAGCCACAGCTGACCGCCGCAGACCGCTGCGACAGCTGTGGAGCACAGGCTTACATCCGGGTGGTCGTGAACAGTGGAGAACTGCTGTTCTGCGCACACCATGGAAAGAAGTACCAGGAGAAGCTGTCAGCGATCGCGCACAGCTGGCACGACGAGTCCTCGAGGCTCCTCAACGACCAGCGCGTCTGATCCCTGCTTTCGAACGCTCAGCCGCCGCCCGCATCAGGGCGGCGGCTTCCGTTTGTCTGGAGACCTTTGCAAACCAGAATGCGGAGGCCAGACTGGTCGCGTGAATTCCGGGAACAATCCGTGGGTGCTGCATGTCGATCTCGACCAGTTCATCGCGGCCGTCGAAGTGTTGCGGCATCCAGAACTCGCCGGCAAACCGCTGATCGTCGGCGGCCGCGGCGACCCCACCGAGCGTGCCGTCGTCTCGACCGCGTCGTATGAGGCCCGTGCATTCGGTGTGGGCTCGGGGATGCCGTTGCGGATCGCCGCCGCTCGCAAGGTGCCGGATGCCGTCATTCTCCCCGTGGATGCCGAGACCTACCTCGCGGCATCGCACGAGGTCATGACGACGCTCAGAGACCAGCCGGGAGCCATCGTCCAGGTCCTCGGCTGGGACGAAGCCTTCGTCGGGATCGACACGGAGGGGCCCGAGTCGTATGCCCGTGACCTGCAGCGAGCGGTGCTCGAGCGGACCCGCCTGCACTGCAGCGTGGGAATCGGGGACACGCTGGTGCGCGCGAAGGTCGCAACCGGGTTCGGCAAACCGCGCGGTGTCTTCAGGCTGACCGCCGAGAACTGGCTCGAGGTGATGGGCGACCGCCCGACGATCGACCTGTGGGGCGTCGGGTCGAAAGTCTCCCGTCGCCTCACCGGGCACGGCATCACCACTGTCTCCGAGCTCGCCGCAGCGGATCAAGAGATTCTGGCATCGGAGTTCGGTCCGAAGATGGGTCCGTGGTACGGCCAGCTCGCCAGGGGCGAAGGAGAGCGGGAGGTCGACGACACGCCATGGGTGGCTCGTGGTCACAGCCGGGAGACGACGTACCAGCGGGACCTCACGACATCCGCTGAGGTGGATGCGGCGGTCGGTGAACTGGTCGATCGCGTGCTGCAGGACGTCCAGGCGGAGGCGCGCCCGGTTATCGGCATCACCCTCAAGGTGCGCTACGCGCCGTTCAGCACCAAGGTCTTCACGAAGAAGATCCCGGAGACCGCCGATCGTGACGTCGTGCTGGCGCGCGCCATGGACCTTGTCGACCGGATGGAAAAGGACCGTCCGATCCGGCTCCTCGGTTTCCGCGCCGAAATGACAATGCCCGCAGACGCGCGGGACGGCCACACGCCGACGCGGAGCGGCTGGTGACGGGTCAGGCGGTCGGCACCTTGGCGAGAAGGATTGAACGGGCCAGATCGACGACCTCGTCGAGGTCTGCGTGCTCAGGCCCTGGCCGGTAGTCGACACCGGCACGCTGGGCGGCGAGTCGGATCAGGTGGTCAGCCATCGCCGGGTTGAGAACGAGGAACGGCCCGTGGCAGTGCGTGCCGAGGCTGTTCTTCACCACGGCGCCGTCGGTGCCGTCACCGTTGCCGTGACCGTTGCGCACGCGGCCCAGCGACTTCTGGTCCGGGCGGCCCGTGTAGACCGAGGTGTGGTTCTCCGTGCCGATGAGCAGACCGAAGTCGCTCTCGATGGCGAACGCCTCTGTGATGATCCTGCGTGCGCTGTTGTCGACGGAACCGCCGAATACACCTGCGCCGGGGATCACCTCGGTCGGGCTGAGCCTGATCGAGGCGGAAAGCAGGTGGAAACCCGCTCCGACCGCGACGATGACCACTCCGGCCTCCGACCACTCACGCAGCGTCGGAGCGATCCGCTCGACGTCCGATGCGATCGACCGGACCGCACTTGACGTTCCTGTGCCGATCAGGACGATGTCCACAGACGAGGGAAGCTCGTCGCCGACCGAGTAGCTGAGCTCGTCGACCTCGAGGCCGGCCAGTCGCATCCGCCGGACGAGCGCCGTGCGGTTGCCGACGTCGCCGTTGAGTGACAGGTCGGCCGGGTACAGTTCGAGAACGCTGATACTCACGCGGCACCCGCTTCCAGATCCTTGTAGCCGAGATACCGGCGGGTGGCCATCATCTGGTCGTAGTCCAGGAAGAATGTGTGGCGACCGCTTGCAGGAGGCGGACCGTCCAGCATCCGCTGAACCGCCCTGGTGATGTCAGGTTCGATGACGCCGAAGTCCTTGCCCTCGTATGCCAGTCGAAGCGCAACGAACGCACCCTTCGGACCCGAGATGACGTCGACGTGGTCGAGCCGGCTGAGGTCTGCGGCGTAGAGCCACGACGGGTCCTTGCTCGACTCGTCGTAGGCGAAGAGCACCGAGTCCGGTGTTCCCTGCAGGTAGTCGAGGTTGAGCTGCAGGCTGGCCAGGTTCTTCAGCATGAGGATTTCGATCTCGACACCGTTCACCGTCAGGATCTCACCACGGCCGTAGACCGTCTTGGTGTTCTGAACGGCGGCAACGGCCTTCGCGACGTCGAACTTCTCGCCGAGATTGCGAGCAGCAAGCGTGAACGCCGCAGCGATGTCGACGGCGTAGTGGATGCCGCGCGACGGCATCCGGACGTCGTGGACGGTCTCACCGAAGCGGATCTTCGCGTCATAGCCGTCGGCGTGGACGACCTCCGCGACGGCGTGCCGTGATTCGGCGGCTGTCGCGCCGGAGAAGTCGCGTGCCGAGACCTGACCGTGGGGCGCTGAGGCCTGGACGTCGGGCGTGACACCGAAGTACTCGACCGCGAGGTGGCCTTCGGCTTCGAGTTCGCTGCCGAGGGTGCTGAGGAAGTTGTCGTCGCGGTTCAGGACGATGGACGTCCCGATCTCGGCGGCGATCCCGCGGAACATCGCCGCGACCTTGTCCGGTTCGCCGAACCGATAGATCTGGTCGACGAGGAGGTTGAGGATCACTGCGGTCTGCGGCTTCAGCTTCTTCGCGATGACGGCGCCATAGCCCTCATCGATCTCGAGGATGGCGATGTCCGCCTTGATCCTGCCGGTCAGCGACGTCTCGGCCAGCAGGGCGGATGCGATGCCCTGCGGCATGTTCGCCCCTGACGGGTTCGTGAAGACCTTGAGACCGTGCTCCCGCATGATCGCCGAAAGCAGGTTGGTCGTCGTCGACTTGCCGTTCGAGCCGAGCACGAAGACCACGCCGTACGGGAGCTGCGATGCGACATCCCTCATCACGTTCGGTGCGAGCTTCTGCACCACGACACCGGGCATCGCGCTTCCTCCGCCGCGCAGGCGCGTGACGAAACGTGTCAGGCGCCCGGCGAGGATGGGAAGTACGTAGTGCAGGCCGGTCGGTTTACTCAAGGTAGTCCCTGAGCGACTGCGACCGGGACGGGTGGCGCAGCTTGGCCATCGTCTTGGACTCGATCTGGCGGATTCGCTCACGCGTCACGCCGAACGTGTCACCGATCTGGTCGAGTGTCTTCGGCATTCCGTCGCCGAGCCCGAAGCGCATGCGGATCACACCCGCCTCACGCTCGCTCAGCGAATCGAGCAGGCTCTCCAACTGCTTCTGCAGCATGGTGAAGCCCACCGCGTCGGCCGGCACGACAGCTTCGGTGTCCTCGATGAGGTCACCGAACTCGCTGTCACCGTCTTCACCCAGCGGGGTGTGAAGCGAAATCGGCTCGCGCCCGTACTTCTGGACCTCGATGACCTTTTCAGGCGTCATGTCGAGTTCGCGGCTGAGCTCCTCAGGCGTGGGCTCGCGGCCCAGGTCCTGCAGCATCTGACGCTGGACACGGGCGAGCTTGTTGATGACCTCGACCATGTGCACCGGGATACGGATGGTGCGGGCCTGGTCGGCCATGGCGCGCGTGATCGCCTGGCGGATCCACCAGGTGGCGTAGGTCGAGAATTTGAAGCCCTTGGTGTAGTCGAACTTCTCCACGGCGCGGATCAGACCGAGGTTGCCCTCCTGGATGAGGTCCAGGAACTGCATGCCGCGGCCGGTGTAGCGCTTCGCGAGGGAGACGACGAGGCGGAGGTTGGCGCCGAGCAGGTGGCTCTTCGCCCTGGCACCGTCCTTGGCGACCCACTGCAGTTCACGGCCGAGCTGCGTGCGCTTCTCGGTATCGTCCATCTGCGAGAGCTTGTCCTCGGCGAAGAGGCCCGCTTCGATCCGCATGGCGAGCTCGACCTCTTCTGCTGCGTTGAGGAGGGCGACCTTGCCGATCTGCTTGAGGTAGTCCTTGACCGGGTCGGCGGTTGCGCCGGTGATGGCCGAGGAGTAGACGGGGACCTCGTCCTCGTCGTCGACGACCGACAGGACGAGAGCTCCCTGAGGGAGAGCCTCGGCTTCTGCCGCCTTCTTCTTACGAGCCTCTTCGGCTTCGTCGCTCTCAGCGTCGGCCGGGTCGACGTGCACTTCTTCGTCGTGCTCGTCTGCCTTTTTCTTCGCCGGACCGCGCTTCGCTGCGGCAGCCTTGGCCGGGGCCTTCGCGACAGGGGCGTCGGCCTTCGCGGCGTCTTCCGCCTTCTTGACTGCGGCCTTCGTCGGCGCTTTCGTTGCGGTTTTTGCTGGCGCCTTCTTCACGGGTGCCTTCGTCTTCGCGGGGGTCTCCTCCGCGGTGGTCGTGTCTGCTGCGGCCTTCGTTGCCGTCTTCTTTTCTTCCGTTGCCGAAGTTTGTGCGGCCTTGGTGGCCATAGGAGCACCTTTCAGTCCCGGAGCGCCGTTGTCACGGACGAGCACTTCTGGGCCCAGATTGTTTTCGGACATTACTAAGACCCATGTCAAGCCCTATGCGCTGTCCACGCGTCGGCAGACGCGGGAAGCACGGACTTGAACGGGTCCTTAGACAACATTATGTCACGCTTTGCTGTGAGGATGAGCCAACCCGCGCCGCTCGACGGGTCGCGGCCTGCTACGGGTGACGGCGACGGAAGGCTTCCATAGCTGCAACCCACAAAGGCCCCACCTGTATTCCCTCATCCTCCACGATCCTCCGCCTGGTTCGCCGCCTCGCGATCATCAGCATGACCACTCCGAATCCGATGACGAGGTACTGGACGAGGAAGGCGAGACGGAACGAATCGAGGCTGTACAGAACCGCTGCCGGCGCTCCTGGCCCTGCAAGCGAGTCGAGCACGAGACCGATGAGGAACATCATCACGAAACTCGCGGTGAAGCCGCCGACGTTGACGACGCCGTTGGCCGAACCGAGGACCCGGACCGGGTTGAAGGTGCGGGCGAAGTCGAAGCCGATGAGTGAGCCGGGTCCCCCTGCGCCGAGGACGACGAGGAGGAGGATCAGGACCCAGAGCGGAGGAGTGTCAGGCCAGAGCAGGAGGGTGGTCCACGCAGCGCCGATGGCGAGGACGATCCCGAGCACGAGGTTGCTTCTTCGATAGGGATAGCGCGCTGAGAGGAGACCGAGCACCGGTCCGATCACGACTCCTGATGCGACGATCACGAGCAGCATGGACGCGGCCATCTGCTCCGAGAGACCCAGGCCGTAGACCATGAAGGGGTACCCCCACAGAAGGGCGAATACCGTTCCAGAGGACTGCGTCACCCAGTGGGCCCAGAAACCGAGTTGCGTCCCCGGTCGCTTGAAGCTCAAGGCTAGCTGGCTGAGCGCCTCCCGGAGACTCGACACCCGGTGAGCTTCCGTCGAGTCCGCCGGGCGGTCCCTGATCACCGCGAGGCTGAGCACGAGGGCGAGAGCGACGAGGGACGCCGCAGCGAGGAAAGCCTGCGTCCAACCGGCAGTGTGCAGGAGCAGGGCGAACGGGATGGCCGAGAGAATCTGACCCACCTGCCCCAGGTTTCCCATCCACTGCGACAGCTGGGGAACGATCCGGCCGGAGAACCAGGAACTGACGAGGCGCATCACTGAGACGAAGATGGCGGCGTCGCCGGCGCCGACCAGGATGCGGCCGACCACGGCGACCGAGATGGACGGAGCGAAAGCGACGACGACCTGGCCGACGACGAGGAAGCTCAGACCTGCGGCGATGAGCACCCGAGGGCCGAGCCGGTCGATGAGGACGCCGATCGGTACCTGCAGCACGGCGTAGACGACGAGCTGGACGACAGCGAGCGTAGAGAAGGCCGAAGCGGAGGCGTCGAAACGCTCGACGGCCGAAACACCGGCGACTCCCAGGGTGGACCGCTGCATCACCGCTGCGATGTAGGCGAAGACCCCGATCCAGAAGACGAGCCAGGATTTCGCGGAATTCACCCTGTCAGCCTAGGGCAGCCGATCAGTCGGGCAGCCCGCCTGGCGACCGCCGTTCATCCGGTCCCTTGCGTCCGGCGAGGAACTTTTCGAGCTCTGCGGCGATCTCGTCGGCGGACGGCAGGGTGCCGTCTGAGTCCATGAGAGGGGATTTCAACGCGCTGCCCTCCATGTACGTGTCGTACCGTTCCTCGAGCGTGCCGACCAGCCTCTTGAGTTCGTCGTTCCCGCCGACCTGCTCGTCGATGCGCGACACGAACTCGCGACCCTCTTCACGGAGCTCGTCAGTGGGCAGGATCAGACCGGTCGCCGCGCTGATGCTGTCGATCGCGGCCAGAGCGGCCGTGGGGTATTCGGTGTCGGCCAGGTAGTGCGGGATGAGAAGGGCGAACCCGGCGACACCTGAACCACGTTCGGCGAGGCGGTACTCGAGCAGGTGGAGGACGTTCGACGGCACCTGGGTGTGCGGGCGCCAGACGCTCATCGATTCGATCAGCTCTTCGCGTGTTCCGCTCACCGTGACCCCGATGGGCCGCGTGTGAGGTACAGGCATGGGGATGGCGTGCACCCATGTCGTCCTGGCAACCCGGAACCGGTCGATCAGCTCGATCACGTCGCGGACGAACCGTTCCCAGAGGAAATCGGGCTCGTACCCGGTGAGCAGAAGGAACGGGTGGTGCAGGTCGTCGTACGCCAGCGACACCACGAGCTGAGGGGGCGTGTACTCGGTGAGGTGGTCCTGGTCGAAGTAGATGATGGGCCGACGAGCACGGTAGTCGAGCAGCAGATCGTTGTCGAAGACCGCGACAGGCTCACTCTCGACCGAGCCGCGCGAGTACTCGTTGAACTGCCCCGCCGCCCCGCCAGCGTCAGAGAAACCGGTGAGCGAAACGACGAGGTCGAGCCCGTCCGGTACGTCGGATGCCGCAGCCGTCAGCTCGTAAAGTTCGGCGGGAATACTCATGCGTCCACTCTAATCGGCGTCGCGAAACGGGGAGGGGCGCGGGGAACGCGCTCAGCGAACACGGCGGGGGTTCCATCCGACCCAGCGTCTAGCATGAGGGGCATGTCTGTCCCCGAACTTTCCGTGTCCTCCTCTGCCCCGACCGACTCGACCGCCGACGTCCTCGTCGTCGGCTCACTGAGCTCAGGCTCATCGGCCACCCTTCACGCCGCGCCCGGTTTCTCATCGCTCGGCGACGTCTTCGACGCCATCGGTGTCTCGGGTTCGGCCGACCAACTGGTGCGGATCCCCGCGTCTGTGGGGGCGGCAGGGAGTATCGCGATCATCGGTCTCGGTTCGGATGCCGGACTTGACAGCCTGCGGAATGCTGCAGGCTCCGCCGTCCGCCAGCTCGCCGGCGCAGGAACCGTCGCTTTCGCCTTCCCGACGGCTTCCGCAGCAGAGGTCGAGGCCATTCTCGAGGGAGCAGCCCTCGGAGGCTACAGCTTCACCTCCTACCGCAACACCTCGCTCGACTCCGTAAAGGAGGGGGTGGCTTCTGTCACCGTCCACCTCGATGGTCAGTTCGACGCCCCGGCATTCGACGGCGCCGTCGAGCGCGCCGGGATCCTCGCCGAGGCGATCGCCCAGGTCAAGGATCTCGTCAACACTCCCCCGGGCGACCTGTACCCGGAAACGCTGGCCCAGGCGGCCGCAGACGCCGTCGCAGACCTTCCCGTCGAGGTGACGATGTGGGACGAGAATGCTCTCGCCGCTGATGGATTCGGCGGCATCCTCGGTGTCGGCCAGGGGTCGAGCCGCGGCCCCCGCCTCGTCAAACTGTCCTACACCCCTGCCGGAGCGGCGAAACACCTCGCCCTCGTCGGAAAGGGCATCACCTTCGACACCGGCGGCCTCTCGCTGAAACCACCGGCCTCGATGGTCGGCATGAAATACGACATGGCTGGCGCGGCCTCCGCACTGGGCGTCATCGTCGCCGCCGCCCGGCTGAACCTGCCGGTGAGGCTCACCGCCTGGCTGTGCATCGCCGAGAACATGCCGTCGGGAACGGCAATCCGCCCGAACGACGTCCTCCGGATGAAGGGTGGCCGCACGGTAGAGGTTACGAACACTGATGCTGAAGGTCGCCTCGTCATGGCCGACGGCCTCGTCGCCGCCAGCGAAGAGCATCCGGACGCCATCATCGACATCGCTACCCTGACAGGCGCGGCCGTCGTGGCACTCGGCAAGCGGTACACCGGGGTGATGGGCGACGATGAGCTTGTTGCGGATGTCCTCGCGGCGGCGAAGACGCAGGGTGAGCCGATGTGGGCGATGCCGTTCCCCGCGGAGACACGCGCCCTGCTGCGTTCGGACGTCGCGGACCTCGCCAACGCCAAGGTCGGGAACACGGCAGGCGGGATGCTCGTGGCCGGCGTCTTCCTCCGTGAGTTCATCGGGAAGCAGAGCGATGCGGATGACGCGAAGGCGATCCCCTGGGCACATCTCGACATCGCCGGCCCCGCCAACAACCCCGATGCGCCGTACGGTTTCACCGCAGGCGGTCCGAGCGCAGTCGGCGTTCGCACGCTCGTCAAGGTGGCCGAACAGATTGGTCGCCCGTAGTAAGGTCGTATGGGCTAGTCAGCCCCCAACCGTCGCCAGCTCGAACCCGTGTCGGCGGCTTTAGCACGAACCCAGATGCACGAGGGAGAAGCTCAGTGTCGGAGCAGAATTTTGACATCGTTGTTCTCGGTGGTGGAAGTGGCGGATACGCGGCAGCATTGCGCGCGTCCGAGCTTGGCTTCACCGTCGGACTTGTAGAGAAGGACAAGCTCGGAGGCACCTGCCTGCACCGCGGTTGTATTCCGACCAAAGCACTCCTGCACTCGGCCGAGGTGGCTGACGTCTCGCGCGAGTCGTCGAAGTACGGCGTGAACACCACGTTCGAAGGCATCGACATCGCCGGCGTCACCGCCTACCGCGAGGGAATCGTCGCGAAGAAGTACAAGGGGCTCCAGGGCCTGATCAAGGCTCGCGGCATCACGGTCATCGAGGGTGAAGGCCGACTGACCTCCCCCACGACCGTCCAGGTCGGAGACCAGACCGTCACCGGCAAGAACGTCATCCTCGCCACCGGATCGTACAGCCGCTCGCTTCCCGGACTCGAGATCGGCGGCCGCGTCATCACGAGCGAGCAGGCCCTCCAGCTCGACTTCATTCCCCAGAAGGTCGCCGTGCTCGGCGGAGGCGTGATCGGCGTCGAGTTCGCCAGCGTCTGGAAGTCCTTCGGCTCGGACGTCACCATCATCGAGGCCCTCCCCCACCTCGTCCCGAACGAGGACGAGGCGATGTCGAAGGGACTCGAGCGCGCGTTCCGCAAGCGCGGCATCAATTACTCACTCGGCGTCCGGTTCCAGGGAGTCACGCAGGACGAGAACGGCGTGGTCATCACGCTCGAGGATGGCAAGACCATCGAAGCCGAGCTCCTGCTCGTCGCCGTCGGCCGCGGCCCGTCGACCGCCAACCTCGGTTACGAGGAAGTCGGCGTCACCATCGATCGCGGGTTCGTCATCACCAACGATCGCCTCGAGACGAACATCCCGGGGCTCTACGCCGTCGGAGACATCGTTCCCGGCCTGCAGCTCGCTCACCGTGGATTCCAGCAGGGCATCTTCGCTGTCGAGGAGATCGCCGGCCTCAACCCGGTCCTCATCCCAGACGTGAACATCCCGAAGATCACCTACTGCGACCCCGAGGTCGCATCCGTCGGCCTCACCGAGGCGAAGGCCGCTGAGCAGTACGGCGCAGACAAGATCACCGCGTACGAGTTCAACCTCGCCGGCAACGGAAAGAGTGAGATCATCGGAACGACAGGGAACGTCAAGGTCATCCGGGTCAATGACGGCCCCGTCATCGGCGTCCACATGATCGGCGCCCGCGTCGGCGAGCTCATCACCGAAGGCCAGCTCGCTGTGAACTGGGAGGCCTACCCCGAAGACCTCGCTCCCCTGATCCACGCGCACCCGACTCAGAGCGAAGCGCTGGGCGAGGCATTCCTCCACCTGGCGGGCAAGCCGCTCCACGCACTGTAGGTCACGCCCGTCCGGGTGCGATCAAACTAAGCTACATACGTAAGAACTGGTTTCAAAGGAGACAAGGTCATGGCAGAATCCGTAAGCCTTCCGGCGCTCGGTGAGAGTGTCACCGAGGGTACGGTCACCCGCTGGCTGAAGAACGTTGGAGATCGGGTCGAGGTCGACGAGCCGTTGCTCGAGGTTTCGACCGACAAGGTCGACACCGAGATCCCTTCCCCCATCGCCGGTGTGATCGAAGAGATCCTCGTGCAGGAAGACGAGACGGTCGAGGTCGGCACGGCACTCGTGAAGATCGGTGACGGTTCGTCATCCGGCGAGAGCGCCCCCGCCAATGAGGCACCGGCCGAAGAGGCACCGGCCGAAGAGGCACCTGCCGAAGACGAGCAGCCCGCTGCCGAAGCACAGGAAGAGGCGGCACCTGCCGTCGAACCGTCGACCGAGGTACCCGAGGAAGCCGAAGTGCCCGCCGAAGGCGAGTCCGCTCCAGCTGAGGCTCCAGCGCCTCCGGCTCCTGCTGCACCCGCACCAGCACCTGCCGCTCCGGCAGCACCGGCAGCGCCTGCCGCTCCGGCGCCTGCTCCCGCTGCGCCTGCTCCGGCTGCCCCTGCTGCTCCTCCTGCCCCGTCAGGGGACGCCATCGGAAGTGGCTACGTCACTCCTCTGGTCCGTCGTCTCGCCAATCAGCAGGGCGTCGACCTCTCCACGATCACCGGCACCGGTGTCGGCGGACGTATCCGCAAGGAAGACATCCTCCAGGCCGGTCAGGCGACATCCGCAAGCGGAGCGCCGGCGAAGGCCGCTCCGCTCGAGGTGTCCCCGCTCCGTGGAACCACGCAGCCGATGTCCCGTCTCCGCAAGGTCGTCGCGGAGCGCGCCGTCATCTCGATGCAGACCTCGGCACAGCTCACCAGCGTCGTCGAAGTGGATGTCACCAACATCGCCACGCTGCGCGACAGGGTGAAGTCCGACTTCCAGTCGAAGACCGGCTCGAAGCTGTCGTTCCTCCCGTTCTTCGCGCTTGCCGCCGCTGAGGCCCTCAAGGCCTTCCCGGTGATCAACGCGACGATCGATGGCGACTCGATCGTCTACCCGGACCACGAGAACATGAGCATCGCGGTCGACACGGAGCGCGGCCTGCTCACCCCTGTGGTCCGCAATGCCAGCGACCTCAACCTCGCCGAACTTGCCGGGCAGATCGCAGATCTCGCCGAACGAACCCGCGACAACAAGCTCAAGCCCGACGAGCTCGCCGGCGGCACATTCACGCTGACCAACACTGGTTCGCGCGGCGCCTTGTTCGACACCCCCGTCGTGTTCCTTCCCCAGGTCGCCATTCTCGGCACCGGCATCGTCACCAAGCGCGCAGCCGTCGTCAAGGCCGCAGGCCAGGAAGCGATCGCGATCCGTTCCATGGTCTACCTGGCACTCTCCTACGACCACCGGATCGTCGACGGGGCGGATGCCTCACGGTTCCTCGTCGCGGTGAAGAACCGCCTCGAAGAGGGCAACTTCGAGGCAGACCTCGGAATCTAGTCCGGTTCGAACAGATCACGCAGACGCCAGCCGGTGTCCGTCCTCACCACGAGGACGAGTACCGGCTGGCGTTCGCTGTTTGCAGGAATGGCTCGTGTGAGTACGGCGTCGCCGTAAGCCTGGACGAGTTCGACCCGTTCGCGCGATTGGGGCTCGGCGAGCAGTATCCCGCCCGCCCGTCGGCTCCCGAACGCGTGCCGATCGGCATCGTCGATGGCTGATCCGGCTTCGGCGAACAACCCGACGCAGGACGGCTCTGCGCGAACGGCGCAGCGACCCCGCAACTCGAGCAATGCGGCGGCAGCCGTTGCAGCATCCTCGCCGGCGACAGCGGTGGCTTCCTCTGTCGAGAAACCGAGACCGGCGATCACGCCACCCGGTGACGGCCTCCCGGCAGGCGCCGAGATGGCCGGGCTCTGCGCCGTACTCCGGCTCTGTGTCGGAACCTTCTGCCGTCCTTCGGCGGCACCGGGGATCGCCGTCAGCCCTGCGCTGACGACCAGCGCACCGACCAGAACTGCCAGACCGATCGGAAGGCCCCTGCGGCGAACGACCCGCCCCAGCCGGCCGCGGAAGGCAGCACCCGACAGCGAGACGGCGAGTCGCTTCGCCCGGGTCAGCGCCGACAGTGCGACCCGCAGCGGCGGAACCGCCGACTGGCGGACCTCCCGTATGTCCCGTTCCACCAGCTGGGTGCGCCGGTCGGCCACCAGGACGACGGGCAACGAGGGCGCCACGGCGAAGATCCTGCACTCGAGCTGGCTCGCTCGTGAGCGATCTGCCCCCGCGTCGTCGATGGAGGTGTCGAGCCATTCGGCGACCCCGCTGAACCCCGTCCTCGCCGGTTCATCCACCACTTCACCGATGGCCCGGATCAGAGTGGACAATGCCCGGTAGTCGGCGAGGATGCCGGGCGTCGACGACGAGCTGCCGTCCGCTTCGTTCGTCGTGATGGCGACTTTCCTGAGCCCGTCGAAGCCGCCGATCACCGGCCGTCCGTCCGTCGCGAAGAAGACCGACGCGGCGGTCAAACCGCCGTGGACGAGTCCGGCGGCGTGGATCTCGGCGAGCCCTGCCGTGATCGGCGCCAGGATGGTCACGGCTTCGCCGGCCGCGAGGCGAGAACGTGCGGCGAGAAGAGTGGCGAGTGACCAGTCCGTCTGTTCACACGCGAGGAGCAGCCGGCCATCCGAGATCGTTGCGATGTCGATGAGAGACAGGACGTGCGGCGAACGAACACGGGTATGCGACTCAACGCGACGCATGGCGGCTTCGTCCTCACGGCAGATCGTGAGGACGACGGCGAGGTCGCGGGCCTCCGCGTGGGCGAGCCAGACGGAATCGCTCGTGTCACTGCCCAGGCGGCGGACGAGCCGGTACCCACCGAGTACGACACCGGGTGCGAGACGCGTCCCGCCCGGTTCCGCCGGTCTCTTCGGTTCTGCCATCCGACCATGATCGCCGGGGACTGGTGGCATCCGTCAGGGTGTGATCCGGTGGTGGAGGCACGCGTTCGGGTAGCGGAGTTGTGAGGGACAGGAGCCCTCGCGTTGGTCGGCGACAGGCGCCGACGGGCATCCACATTGCCGGTATCCTTATTCACATGGCACGCAAAGAAAAACCCGTCAAGGCGGCGAAGGAACCAGGCCGTTTGAAGCAGATGGGGCAGGTCTTCCAGATGACCCGCCGCTACGACAAGAGCGTCGTGTGGTGGATGCTCCTCGGATTCCTCGGTCCCATCGCCGTCGGTGTCGCCGCGGCGCTGATCCTCTCTGGCGGCAACGTCTTCGGTCTCGTCCTCTGGATCATCGCGGGTGTTCTCGCCGGTGTCCTCGTGGCCATGATCATCCTCGGGCGCAGGGCCGAACGGGCCGCATATGGGCAGATCGCCGGTCAACCGGGAGCTGTCGGCGCCGTCTTCCGGAGTTCGCTCCCCCGCGGCTGGCAGGGCAGCGAGATGCCTGTCAACGCCAATGCGAAGACCCAGGACGCTGTATACCGTGCCGTGGGTCGCGGCGGTGTCGTGCTCGTCGGCGAGGGGCCACGCTCCCGCTCGAGTCGCCTCGTCGAAGACGAGAAGCGCAAGATCAACCGTGTCGTCCCCAACGTGCCCGTCACCGTCTTCTTCGTCGGACCAGACGAAGACTCGGTGCCCCTGTACAAGTTGACCAAGTCGTTCCGCAAGGTCAAGAACACGCTGACCAAGCCCGAGGTGCTCGCGGTCGTGAACCGGCTGGCGTCGCTCAGTGCCGGGTCCCTGCCGATACCGAAGGGTGTCGACCCGTTCAAGGTCCGCCCCCAGCGCGCGCGATAGCACTCCACGACACAGAAAACCCGCCTGGACGACACTGTCCAGGCGGATTTTCCGTTTTCACTGAGACGGATACCGCTGAGCTCATGCCCTGACGAGTACCGTTCCTGCGACCTTGTCGTGGAACCCGCGCTGGTCCGAGTCCCAGATCAGGGCGGGCAGGATGAGGACGAGGAGCAGAGTCCTGACGGCGGGTCGCCAGAGGCCGACGTACCCTCCTGTGAGCGGTACGACCCTCATGCCCAGGATGCGGTGGCCGACGCTCGCTCCCGTGGTGATGAGAAAGAGGATCTGCAGCACAGCGAAGACGAACAGGTTCGCCCAGCCGTTGCCGACGGTGTTCGCGCTGGGGAAGAACGTCGCCACGATGAGCAGGGCTGACGCCCAGTCGATGGCGAGAGCGGCAATACGGCGCCCGGCCCGGCCGACACTGCGAGGTCCGTGCTCCGGGAGGCCGAGGCGTTCCCCCGGGTATCGGCTGGGCGCGAGGTCGCCGAAACGGGGGTTGGGCTTCGGTTCGCTCGTCACACTCAAATCTTACGCGGAGCAACACGTGTAACATGCCAGAAACATGGGTGTGACCGCGGGGTAATCCCCTGTCAATACCCTCTCTAGAGGTTGCATGTCGCATCCTTCTCTCGGTACCAACCCTTTTGGAGCTATCCATATGTTCAGCGATTCATCCGAGGTGCTTAAGTTCATCAAGGACACCGACGTCAAGTTCGTCGACATCCGATTCACCGATCTGCCCGGTGTACAGCAGCACTTCAACATCCCGGCAGCGACCGTCGACGAAGAATTCTTCACCGTCGGCCAGCTGTTCGACGGCTCGTCGATCCGGGGCTTCGCCAACATTCATGAGTCGGACATGCAGCTGATTCCGGATGTCACCACGGCTTACCTCGACCCGTTCCGCGTCGAGCGCACCCTCATCATCCTCTTCGACATCTACAACCCGCGTAATGGCGAGATCTACGCGAAGGACCCGCGTCAGGTCGCCAAGAAGGCTGAGAAGTACCTCGCCTCCACCGGCATCGCCGACACCGCCTACTTCGCTCCAGAGGCCGAGTTCTACATCTTCGACGACGTCCGTTACGAGATCAACCAGCACTCGAGCTCGTATTCCGTCGACTCCAGCGAGGGCGCCTGGAACTCTGGCAAGGAAGAAGAAGGCGGAAACCTCGCCAACAAGACGCCATACAAGGGCGGCTACTTCCCGGTCAGCCCTGTCGACCAGCACGCCGACCTCCGCGACGACATCTGCCTCAAGCTCATCGACGCCGGCCTGATCCTCGAGCGCAGCCACCATGAGGTCGGCACCGCCGGCCAGGGTGAGATCAACTACCGCTTCGACACGATGGTGCACTCCGCTGACGACATCCTCAAGTTCAAGTACATCGTCAAGAACACGGCGCACCAGTGGGGCAAGACGGCGACGTTCATGCCGAAGCCGCTGTTCGGCGACAACGGTTCGGGCATGCACACGCACCAGTCGCTCTGGAACGGCAGCACACCGTTGTTCTACGACGAGGCCGGTTACGGCGGACTTTCCGACGTCGCGCGCTGGTACATCGGTGGACTGCTCAAGCACGCCCCGGCTGTGCTCGCGTTCACGAACCCGACCGTCAACAGCTACCACCGTCTCGTCCCCGGCTTCGAAGCTCCGGTGAACCTGGTCTACTCGGCGGGCAACCGTTCGGCGTCGATCCGAATCCCGATCACGGGCACGAACCCGAAGGCCAAGCGCATCGAGTTCCGCGCGCCTGACGCATCGGGCAACCCGTACCTGGCCTTCGCCGCCCAGCTCATGGCCGGCCTCGACGGAATCAAGAACCGCATCGAGCCGCACGAGCCTGTCGACAAGGACCTCTACGAGCTTCCCCCCGAGGAAGCCAAGAGCATCCCCCAGGTTCCGTCGTCGCTCGAGGGTGCCCTCCAGGCGCTCGAGGCCGACCACGAGTTCCTGCTGCAGGGCAACGTGTTCACGCGTGAGCTGATCGAGACCTGGATCGACTTCAAGCGCGAGCACGAGATCAAGCCTCTGGCTCAGCGTCCGCACCCGTTCGAGTTCGAGCTGTACTACGGCGTCTGATCACGAGAATCCATCTGACCGGGGAATCTGTGGACTCGTCCCTGGCGACTGCCCGCACATAGTCCGCTAGATCCCCGACCAGCGTTCCAGCACGCAACGCAGAACGTCCCCCGCCATCCTTTCGGAGCGGGGGACGTTCTGTTTACCTGTTGAGAGTCAGGCTGATGCGCTGGACATCAGCTCGCAGGATCGGCTTCCGGCCCGGCACGCCTTCGAAGGCGACGGACGACAAGTCCTGCCGTCGCGAGCGCGAGGACCGCGGCGGCGAGCACCAGAGCACAATTCATGCCGAACGTGATCCATGTCGGAAGAACCCCCTCGCCACCGTCGATGAATGTCGTCGTCCAGTCGGTCGTCGCCGCGGCCGTTGAGACGGCTGTCGGTATGAAGATGACCAGGGTCGTGGCGGAGATCACCAGCCAGGTGACGGTGTCGGCCAGTGAGAGTTCGCGGGACATGCCTGAGAGTTTACCTGCCGGGCCGGCGCGGGCAGGAGGAGCGGCGGGCGGTGCTCCGCCTTCCGTGGCCGCCGTGCGACACGACCGTCCTGTCGTCAGCGCGGGGTGGGATCAGGTCTCGCCTGGGTGCCGTAGAACTGCTTTTCGAAGACACTCCGCGCCCGTCGGGTGACCTGGAGGTAGTCCTGTTCGAGCTGTGCGGCCGAGCCGGGCGGGTACTCGAGCACCCTCGCGATCCCGTCGAGCTGCATGCGGTCACTCGGCAGGACGTCAGTGGTCTTGTTGAGCCACAGCGTCATGGCCGAGCGCAGGCGGGACGCGAAGATCCACGCGGCACGCAGCCGCTCGGCCGTATCCGTGTCTACGAGTCCGTCTTCCACGGCTACCCCGAGTGCGCCGAGCGTGCTCGTCGTCCGCAGCCCGGGGATCGCCGATCCGTGCTGGAGCTGAAGCAACTGCACGAACCATTCCACATCGCTCAGTGACCCGCGGCCGAGTTTGACGTGCCTCGACGGGTCAGCGCCCTGCGGCAGGCGTTCGTTCTCCACCCTGGCCTTGATCCGCTTCACTTCGCGGACGGCGTTCTCGCTGATCTCAGCCGGGTACCGGATGTCATCTGCCAGCGCCTCGAAATCGCTCCAGAGTGAGCGGTCCCCGGCGACGCCACGCGCCCGAAGCAGCGCCTGGGCCTCCCAGGTGAGGGACCAGCGCGAGTAGTACGCGCGGTAGGAGTCCAGGGAGCGGGCGACAGGGCCGTTCTTGCCCTCCGGTCTGAGCCCGACATCGAGATCGAGCGGCAGCCTGTGGTCCTCGCTCAGCCGGTTGAGCTCCGAGATGATCCGGTTCGCTGCGAGGTGCGTCTGCTCGTTCGGGAGTGCCGTGGTGCGGTACACGTACATGACGTCGGCGTCCGAGCCGAAGCCGAGCTCGGCGCCGCCATAGCGGCCCATCCCGATCACCGCGAACTCCAGGGAATCCTCGCCGAGGCCTTCCGCCCGACGCACCGTCCGCAGAAGGCCGTCGATCGTCGCGGTCGTGACATCTGTGAGGCCCTGGGCCAGGTCAGTCAGGCCGAGGGTGCCTGTCACCGAGCCGAGTGCCAGCCGGAGGATCTCGCGCCGACGCAGGCGCCTGATCGCTTTACCCGCAGGAGCATCCGTGTCGTGTCGTCGGAGGATGGCGGAGATCTCCTCGGTGAGCGCGTCGAGCGGGCGGGGCCGCAGCTCGCTTTCGTGCTCGAGCCACGCTGCGGCCTCAGGGATCTGGTCGAGGAGTTCGCCGATGAATCGAGATCCGCTCAGTACCCTGGTGAGTTTCTCTGCTACGCCGGACGAGTCACGGAGCATCCGGAGGAACCAGTGGGTCCCGCCGAGCGATTCGCTGAGCCGCCGGAACGCGAGCAGGCCGTAATCGGGATCTGCACCGCCCGCCAGCCAGCGCAGCATCACCGGGAGCAGGTTCCGCTGGATCGTGGCGCGACGTGACACGCCTGCGGTCAGAGCGGCGATGTGGGTGAGGGCTCCCTGCGGGTCGCTGAAGCCGATGGCAGCGAGCCTGGCGCCGGCCTGTTCAGGGCTGAGCAGGACCTCTTCCTCAGGGAGCGAGGCGACTGCGGAGAGCAGTGGTCGGTAGAAGAGACGCTCGTGCAGGCCGCGCACTTCGTGTTTGGTCTTCTCCCACAGCGCGACGAGGGCTTCGCCATTCGGGGCGAACGTCGAGGCGCGCGCCAGGACGCGGAGGGCGTCCGGGTCCTGCGGCATGAGGTGGGTACGGCGAAGCCGGGTGAGCTGCAGGCGGTGCTCGAGCACGCGCAGAAGCCGATAGTCACCGGCGAACTCGGCCGACTCCTCCCTGCCGATGTAGCCGCGGCTGGACAGCGCGTCGAGTGCGGCGATGGTTCCCCGTTCGCGGACCGCTTCGTCCGCTGAGCCGTGGACGAGCTGAAGCAGCTGCACAGTGAATTCGACGTCGCGGAGTCCGCCCGGCCCGAGCTTGAGCTGAAAGTGCACCTCACCCGACGGGATGTTCTCGGTGACCCGTTCACGCATCCGCTGGACGGATTCGACGAAGTTTTCGCGTCCGGCGCTGGACCAGACCAGCGGAGACACGGCGTCGACGTACCGGGTGCCGAGGTCGATGTCACCGGCGAACGCCCTCGCCTTGAGCAGCGCCTGGAACTCCCAGCTCTTGGCCCAGCGGTCGTAATACGCCAGATGGGACTCCAGGGTCCGGACGAGGGCTCCCTGCTTGCCCTCCGGCCGCAGGTTGGGGTCGACCTCCCACAGCTCCGGTTCGATGTCCGGCTGGCTGATGCCCCGCATGCTGAGCATGGCGAGCCGGGTGGCGATGTCGACAGCCCTGGCGTTGCTGAGCCCGTGCTCGTCGTCACCCTCCGCCACGAAGATGACGTCGACGTCGCTGACGTAGTTGAGCTCCCCTGCCCCTGCCTTGCCCATCCCGATGACGGCGAATCGCGTGCGCCTGACCTCGTCGGCGTCGAACTGTGCCGGGCCGGACCCTCCGGTCGTGACCTGGGTTCTGGCGACGGCGATGGATGCCTCGAGGGCCGCTGCTGCGGCATCCGACAGGGCGACGGCGACGGCGTCGAACACGTCGCGCGGGTCGGCGGCGGCGAGGTCATGGGCGGCGATCCTTGCCAGCCAGCGGCGGTATCTGACCCTGAGCCTGGTGTGTCCCTCGTCGTCGACGCAGTCGGCGAAGCCGTCGACGGCGCCGACGGCCTCGAGCAGGTCTGTGACGAGTTCGTCCCTCGTCGGCAGCCCGCCTTCCCACGCCGTGAAGGCGAGGAGCTCCTCCGGGTGGCGATGGAAGAAATCGGCGAGACCGAGGGACGCACCGAGGAGGCGGACCAGCGGCACACGCTGTGTGTCCTCGCCGAGCACGGCCACGACGGTGTCAGGGTGAGAACGGGCCAGCCCCAGCAGGCTCCTGAGGGCCTGGTCAGGGTCGGCCGCGCGCGCGAAGGCGGGCAGTACGTCGTTGACCTCGAGTGGCACCGTGTCGAACAGCTCGTCCAGCTGGGATCGGACGCTGCTCAGCGCCGCGAAACCGAGTCGGGCGAGTTCGGTGAGAGTGGCCTGGTCCCGTCGCATCCTGGTCGTTCTAGAGGATCTCGATGTTCTTCGAGAGCTCGAACGGCGTGACCTGGGCCCGGTACTCCTGCCATTCCTGCCTCTTGTTGAGCAGGACGTAATTGAAGACCTGCTCGCCGAGCGTCTCCGCAACGAGTTCGGACTCCTCCATCAGCTGGATGGCGTGGTCGAGGCTGGCGGGGAGCGCAGAGTACCCGAGGGCGCGGCGCTCGGAGTCGCTGAGGCTCCACACGTTGTCTTCGGCTTCCGGCGGCAGCTCGTAGCCCTCTTCGATGCCCTTGAGCCCCGCCGCGAGCAGCAGCGAGTATGCGAGGTACGGGTTGGCGGCGGAGTCGATGGCGCGGTACTCGACACGGGCGCTTCCGCCCTTGTTGGGCTTGTACAGCGGCACGCGAACGAGTGCGGAGCGGTTGTTGTGGCCCCAGGTGACGAAGCTCGGAGCCTCGGCCAGGCCGTTGTTGCCGACGGTTCCCCAGAGGCGCTTGTACGAGTTCACGAACTGGTTGGTGACCGCGGTGATCTCGGGGGCGTGCTGGAGCAGCCCGGCGATGAACTGACGGCCGATCTTGGACAGCTGGTACTGCGCGCCGGCTTCGTAGAACGCGTTCGAGTCGCCCTCGAAGAGTGACATGTGCGTGTGCATGCCTGAGCCGGGCTTGTCCGAGAGGGGTTTTGGCATGAAGGTCGCGTAAACGCCCTGCTCGATCGCCACCTCCTTGATGACGGTACGGAAGGTCATGATGTTGTCGGCGGTGGTCAGCGCGTCGGCGTACCTGAGGTCGATCTCGTTCTGGCCCGGACCGGCTTCGTGATGGCTGAACTCGACCGAGATGCCGAGGTCTTCGAGCATCCGAACCGAACGACGGCGGAAATCGTGGGCGGTTCCGCCGGGGACGTTGTCGAAATAGCCGGCCGAGTCGACGGGGATGGGTCCCTCGGGACCGATCTGCGCAGACTTGAGCAGGTAGAACTCGATCTCGGGGTGGGTGTAGAACGTGAAGCCCCGGTCTGCGGCCTTCTCGAGGGTGCGCTTGAGCACATTGCGCGGGTCGGAGAGTGCCGGAAGGCCGTCGGGGGTGGTGATGTCGCAGAACATCCGTGCGGTCGGGTCGATCTCACCACGCCACGGCAGCAACTGGAAGGTCGTCGGATCGGGGACGGCGAGCAGGTCGGACTCGTACGAGCGACTGAGCCCTTCGATGGCTGAGCCGTCGAAACCGAGTCCTTCGGCGAACGCTCCCTCGACCTCTGCAGGGGCGATCGCAACGGACTTGAGAGTGCCGACGACATCGGTGAACCAGAGCCGGACGAACTTCACTCCCCGCTCCTCGATCGTGCGAAGAACGAAGTCGCGTTGCTTATCCATCTGATCCCCTCGAAAGTCCGTCGGCGTCTGCATTCTTAGGCTATCCGTTTCGCGCTCCCCGCGTGGGCACCCGTGCCGACGACCGCACCGGCAAGCCTCGATAGACTGGCGCAATGTCTGAGCCATCGAAGCCCGCAGCGTCCAGTCCCGCCCGTGTCCGCACCCGCCACTTCCAGCGGGCGAAGGAGCAGGGCATCAAGATCACCGGCCTGACCAGCTACGACATGCTCACTGCGCGAATCTTCGACGAAGCAGGGATCGACTTCCTTCTCGTCGGCGATTCCGCCGGCAACAACGTGCTCGGTTTCGAGACGACGCTGCCGATCACCGTCGACGAACTCATCCCGCTGACCAGGGCGGTCGCCGGCGCAGCCAAACGCGCCCTCGTGATCGCGGACATGCCGTTCGGCTCGTACGAGAATGGCCCGGAGGATGCCCTGAAGACCGCATTCCGGTTCATGAAGGAGACGGGAAGCCAGGCGGTGAAGCTCGAGGGCGGTGAACGAAGCCACGAGCAGATCCGGCGGATCGTGTCGGCAGGCATCCCGGTGATGGGTCACATCGGCTTCACCCCGCAGAGCGAACACGGACTCGGCGGCCACATCATCCAGGGACGCGGCCCTGCCCTGGAACAGCTCCTCCGCGACGCGCGTGCGGTGCAGGATGCCGGTGCGTTCGCCGTCGTCCTGGAAATGGTGCCTGCAGAAGCCGCCGCGCGAGTGACAGCCGAACTGGACATCCCCACCATCGGTGTCGGCGCCGGTCCTGACGTCTCAGGCCAGCTCCTGGTCTGGACGGACTTCGCCGGCCTCACGACCGGTCGCATCCCCTCGTTCGTGAAGAAGTATGCGGACCTGCGGGGTGCGCTCACGGATGCCGTGACGAGCTTCCGGACCGAGGTCGCGGATGGCGTGTACCCCGGTGAGGAACACAGCTACAGCTAGAGCGGCAAGGGCCGGGGAGGCTACTTGTCTTCCGAGGCTTCCTCCGCCGCCCATGCGGCGCTGCGCTCGCGCAGGCGTTCCGGTGCGTGCGCGGCTTCCTCGGCCGAGGCGAACGGGCCTGCGCGATCGACGGACGGCGACTCGTAGCCGTGCTCGACCGCACCGGTCTTCAGGTTGTACCAGTACTGCTTCGACGGATCTTCGCTCATGAAACTGCCCTTCGCTGGGTGGCTAAGCTTGATCCTATGCCCAAGGACCGAAACGGCCATCTGATTCCCGGTGCGCGATCCGCTCAGCGAAACGTCCCCCCGGGCATCCCCCGCCCCGAGTACGTCGGCAAGGCAGGACCGAGCCCGTTCCAGGGCTCTGACGTGTACTCCGCAGAGGCCGTCGAACGTATTCGCCGTGCCGGAAGAATCGCGGCGGATGCCATCGCCCTCGTGGGCGAGAACGTCAGGCCGGGTGTCACCACAGACGAGCTGGACGAGATCGGTCACCGCTTCCTCATCGAGAACGGTGCATACCCGTCCACCCTCGGCTACCGCGGCTACCCCAAGTCCATCTGCAGTTCCGTCAACGAGGTGATCTGCCACGGCATCCCCGACGACACCGTCCTCGATGACGGCGACATCGTCAACATCGACATCACCGCGTTCATCGACGGTGTGCACGGCGACAGCAACAGAACGTTCATCGCAGGCACCCCGTCCGACGACGTGGGGCTTCTGGTCGAACGCACCGAAGAGTCGCTTCGACGGGGAATCAAAGCCGTCGCCCCCGGACGCCAGGTCAACGTGATCGGACGCGCCATCGAGTCGTACGCGAAGCGATTCGGCTACGGCGTCGTTCGCGATTTCACCGGCCACGGAGTCGGTGAGGCGTTCCACTCCGGCCTCATCATCCCGCACTACGACTCGGCACCCCAGTACGACACCGTCATGGAGGTCGGCATGGTGTTCACCATCGAGCCGATGCTCACCCTGGGCACCCATGAATGGGACATGTGGGCCGACGACTGGACAGTGACCACGAAGGACAAGAGCATCACGGCCCAGTTCGAGCACACCCTCGTCGTCACCGAGCGCGGCGCGGACGTCCTCACACTCCCGTCGCCTAAGGTGACAGCATGAACGGAACAGCCGTAGGGATCGATATCGGCGGCACGGGGATCAAAGGAGCCGTCGTCGACCTGGCGACCGGGACCCTGCTGACCGACCGGATCAAGCTCCCGACACCGAAGGGGGGAACCCCTGACGGCATCCTCGCGACGACGGTCGACCTGGTCAGGCAGTTGCAAGTACACGACCCAGATGCTCCCGTCGGCGTGTGTTTCCCAGCCGTCGTCAAACACGGGATCACGCTCTCTGCCGCGAACATCTCGAAGAAGTGGATCGGGCTGCACGCCGAGAAGCTCTTCGAAGACGCGCTCGGCCGCGACATCACGTTCGCCAACGACGCTGACGCGGCCGGCTACGCCGAGGCCGCGTTCGGTGCCGCCCGCGGCGTAGACGGTGTCGCGATCATGACGACACTCGGCACAGGGATCGGTACCGCGATTCTCCACAACGGCGTGCTCGTGCCGAACGCCGAGTTCGGCCACCTCGAGGTCGATGGCCACGACATCGAGACGAAGGCGTCGAATGCCGCCCGCGAACGCGACGACCTGTCCTGGGCAGACTGGGCGAAGCGACTCCAGAAGTTCTACTCCGCTCTGGAGGTGTACCTCTCCCCCGACCTGTTCATCGTCGGCGGAGGCATCTCGAAACAGCACGAGCACTTCCTGCCGCTACTCAAGCTGAACGCGCCGATCGTCCCGGCGATGCACCGCAACAACGCGGGCATCCTCGGCGCCGCCGCACTCGCCGTGCGCACCATCCCGCCGCTGAGCTGACGCCTGGCGCCGATCGCCTAGGTGACGATCGACCGGCTGTGGAACTCCGGCGCGTCCCACGCGCCGGAATCGAGGATGTCGCGCAGAGTTTCAACGGCATCCCAGACGTCCGTGTAGCCCAGGTACAGCGGCGTGATGCCGAAGCGCAGCACCTCGGGTTCGCGGTAGTCCCCGATCACCCCGCGGGCGATCAGCGCCTGCATGACCGCGAAGCCGTCCGGGTGACGGAAACTGACATGGCTTCCCCGGTGTGCCGGGTCCCGCGGTGTGATGAGCGTCAGTGGATGACGCGCGCACCGCTCTTCGACAAGGGCGATGAACAGCTCGCTCAGCTCGAGCGATTTGTGTCGCACGGCGGCAGGATCGGCCCTGAGCGCGATGTCGAGCCCGCTTTCCACGAGCGCAAGCGACACGACGGGCTGGGTGCCGCAGAGGAACCGCTGGATTCCGCCGGCCGGCTCGTACGACGGTTCCATGGCGAACGGCCTGGCGTGGCCCCACCAGCCGGAGAGCGGCTGGCGGAATGTGTCGTGGTGTCGTTGATTCACCCAGATGAAAGCCGGGGATCCCGGGCCACCGTTGAGGTACTTGTAGGTGCAGCCGACCGCGAAATCGGCGCCGGCGCCGGTGAGGTCGACGGGGACGGCGCCTGCCGAGTGGGCGAGGTCCCAGATCACCAGCGCGCCGGCCGCCTGGATCGCGGCCGTACAGCCTGTCAGGTCGAACATCGCGCCCGTCCGATAATTCACGTGCGAGAGCATCACGACGGCAACGTCAGAACCCAGCCCGGCGCCCAGGTCCGCCGGACTGTCGATCAGCCTGAGCTCGTAACCCCGATCGATGAACTCGATGAGCCCTTCAGCGATGTACAGGTCGGTCGGGAAGTTGTCCCGCTCGGAGAGGATCACCCGCCGCGACGGATCGAGGTGCTCCTGGATGCCGATGGCCGCTGAAAGCGCCTTGAACAGGTTCAGCGACGTCGTATCTGTGACGACGGCCTCGCCGTCTCCGCCGCCGATCAGTCGGGAAACCTTGTCTCCGAGTCGTGCAGGCATCGTGAACCAGTCCGCAGTGTTCCAGCTGCGGATCAGTCCTGTCCCCCAGTCGTCGGCGATGACCGCACCGGCTCGTTCGAGCGCTCCCACCGGTCGTGGACCGAGCGAGTTGCCGTCCAGGTAGATGACATCAGGGGGCAGAAGGAATTCTCCGCGGAACATCGCGAGCGGGTCCAGACGATCTGCGGTCAGGCACTCGTCCCGAGTTCTCGTCGGCATCGACTCTCCCTGTGTGAATGGGCCGGCTGATACGCCGGGTTCTGTTCAGGCGCTTGCGCGCCCTGGACGACCATCTCTCTCGAGACTGCGTTACCGCAGCCTTCCAGCGGCCTACCCGAGAACGGGACGAGCAGCCCCATAGTCCTCTGTCTGACCTTGCTCCGGGCGAGGTTTACCGAGCCGGCCGGGTCACCCCGGCCGCTGGTGGTCTCTTACACCACCGTTTCACCCTTACCTGGCGCTCGCGCGCCCGGCGGTTTGTTTTCTGTTGCACTGTCTCGCGGGTTGCCCCGGGTGGGTGTTACCCACCGCCCTGCTCTGTGGAGCCCGGACGTTCCTCGGCGCCATTGCTGGCGACGCGGCCGTCTTGCCGACCCATTCACACGTCGAGCCTACCGGCCCGGGTGCCGGGGACGTCGCCGCAGACCTACCAGAGGCCGGATTCCTCCGTGCGCACCATGATGGCCGAGCATTCAGGGCACTGCAGGACCTCGTCGATCTCCGCTGAACGGATCTTCTGCAGTTCGTTGCCGGTGAGGGTGATCGTGCACGCCCCGCAGGTCCCCGCACGGAACAGCGCCGCCCCGGTGCCGCCGCGGGTGCGGAGCTTCTCGTAGAGTGCCAGGAGGTCCGGCGAGACCGAGTCCTCGAGCAGCCCGCGCTGGGCGTTGAGCGTAGCTCGCTCCTGCGAGAGTGCGTCGAGCGCGGCCGTCCTGCGAGAACTGATGTCGTTGAGCTTCTCCAGCAGGTCGTCGTCTTCGCCCTGCGTCGCGGCGAGCTGCGATTCCGCCTGCTCGACCCGCTCCATCACGACGAGCTCCATGTCCTCGAGATTGTTCTTCCGTCGGTACAGCGAGTCGAGTTCGCTCTCCAGCGCCGTGACATCCTTCACCGAGGACGTGTGCGTGACCCGGTCGGTGTCGCGGGCGATACGGGCGTCGACCACTGCAGCATCCGATTCGAGCCGGCCGAGTTCGGTTCTCGCGTCCTCGAGCGTTCCGAGTTCAGCGGCCAGGCGACCGCTCAGCGCCATGCGTTCCGCCGACACCTGGGTGTGCTCCACAGTCTCCGGCAGGCTCCGCTCACGATGGGAGACACGGGCGAGCCCTGAATCGATGGTCTGCAGTTCGAGCAGTTTCTTCTGCTCGGCGAGGCTGGATTTCACGTGGGTTCTCTCTGAGTGGTGCTGCGGGTGTCCTGCAAGATTACTGGGTCACGACGAAATCCCACGGGTCGGTACGCAGGTCGCTCACGGCGACGTCGAGATCAGGCAGTAGTGCGCGCAACTGGGCTGCTGCCCGGTCGAGCCAGAGCCATTCGCTCGCCCAGTGCGAGACGTCGATCAGAGCCGGCCCTCCTCCGATTCTGGACTGCTCGATCGACTCAGAGGCCGGGTGGTGCCTGAGGTCGCTGGTGATGTAGACGTCGGATGAGAGTACGCCTGGCTCCGCGAGCAGTGAGTCCCCCGCCCCTCCACACAGCGCGACGGTGCGGACGGTCCTGTCGTAGTCGCCGGCGACGCGGATGCCCGTGGCTGTCGCCGGGAGCAGGTGCGCGATGCGGTGCGCCAGGTGACCGAGCGTGATGGGGTCCTCGAGGACGCCGACCCGCCCGATCCCCGTGGCGCCGTCCGCGCCAGGGACGAGAGGCTGGACGTCGAGAAGACCGAGCCGTTCCGCGAAGACGCCTGACGTGCCCTCGTCGACGACGTCGGCGTTGGTGTGAGCGGCGAGAAGCGCGCACCGTCCCCGGATCAGCGCCGTCAGGACGGACCCCTTGTACCGGTCGGCTGCCACGCTCGTGACCCCGCGAAGAAGCAGCGGGTGGTGCACGAGCAGCAGGTCCGTCCCCGTTCCGAGTGCCTCCTGCACCACGCCATCCACCGCGTCGACCGCGAGGAGGACTCGCGACACGGGGTCATCGGGGTGACCGGCGATCAGCCCGGAGGCGTCCCACCCTTCGGCGCCCGAAATAGGCCAGAGGTTTTCGACAGCCGAGCAGACCTCGGCGAGTGAGTAAGGCACCCACTCAGCCTAGCGAGCAGCGCTCGGCTGGATCAGTACCAGTTCATCGCGACGGAGTGCGACCACGCGGAGCAGGGGCTGCCGTATGCACGGTCGATGTAGTCGAGACCCCAGGAGATCTGCGTTGCGGCGTTGGTCTTCCAGTCCGAGCCTGCGCTCGCCATTTTGCTTCCAGGAAGGGCCTGCGGGATGCCGGTGGCACCGCTCGAGGCGTTGTACGCCGTGTATGACCAGCCGGACTCCTTCTGCCAGAGCTGGTTCAGGCAGGAGAACTCACCTGAGCCCCAGCCATAACGAGAGGAGGCGAGGGAAGCAGCGGTCGCACGGGCACCGTCAGGGGTGTTGCCGACGCGGATGGCTTCGGCCGCTGCCGCTGCCCTCGCTGCGGCGCGTGCAGCTGCGGCGCGGTCGGCTTCAGCTGCCGCGGCGGTGATCTTGTCAGCGTTCGCATCCGTATACGAGGCGAGGACGACGACAGTCTCGGGCTCGAGGGTGCGGTATCCGGACAGCGAGGCGAGAGAGGCAGTCAGGGGCGTCGTGTCGACCTTTTCCTTTGTGGCTGCGACGACGGCGTTGGCTTCGGCGATGGTCGCCTGGGCGAGCTGGTCTGCGTGTGCCTCGGTGATTGCGTCGGTCTTCTCGGCGAGGGTGCCGGTGACCTGGGCGACGGACGCGGAAAGTCTGGCCTGCGCCTCGGCCTGGGCGGCATTCGCCTGGACGGTGAAGAAGGTGGCGCCAAGGACGCCGGCTGCGGCGATCGCCGCGGTGATTTTCGTCGTACGGGTGAGCTTCTGGGCTGATCTGAGCATCTGTCTCCGGGTTTGTGTCCCCGCAGTTCAGCGCAGGCGGAAACCGAGCCGCGGTGAAGCGCTCCGGAAAAATACAGGGCAGGAGCTGCCTTCACCATGTGCGAGAACGCGGGCTGTGCCTGCACGAACTCAACGGCTGCATGGGGTGACGGGCGGTGTCGGGTCACAGCGGCTCTGGCTGGCTCGCTGCACGCCTGCACAAAAGAATCGGGTGTGTGCGCAGGCGGCTGAAGCGTCCAGTCTCAAGCACGACTCTGTGAGACCCATCCACTGGTCCTGTGTAAACCGTGTATGTGCCTCGTCCGAGGGTCAGGCTGGGGAGTCGTCCACGATCCCGATGAATCGACTGCCGATGCCATCGATCTCGGTGCGACTCAGCCCCCCTGCGGGTTCGGGCAGCTCGTCTGAGCCGTGGTGCTCGCAACTGAGGTAGGTGAACTCCGGCCACCACTTCTTCGGCCTGGCCGCCTCGGAGAAACCGCAGATGTCGCAGGTGAGCTGGACCCAGACCTTCTTCTTGCCCGTGCGGTTGGCACGGGATTGCACGAGCCACGCCGGTGGATTCTCGTCGAGTTCGGTCAGCTCGCCGGCGGTGAGTCGGGTCGGGATCCCGTGGCGCACCGCCATTTCGAGAGGAATGTCCAGGCGGAGGGCGGCTTCTCGTCGAGTGATCATGTCGTCCCCATCGTAGGCGACGAAGCATCCGTCATCTTCGACACGGACAGCAGCGGGCGCCGAGTCTAGTCGCGCCATCCGTCGACGGTCTAGCGTCTCCCGAACTTTTGCAACCAGGCGCAGAGTACGACCACGGCGACAGTCGGTCACCGATCCACAGGGGAGGACCACATGTATTTCCACGTGCAACAGCTGATTTCCGAGATCGCCCAGGACGAGCCGGATCCGGCGGCGGCCAACGCGCTGCAGGAGGGCCTCGGCGGTCAATTCGGCGAGATGCGCACGATGATGCAGTACCTGTTCCAGAGCATGAATTTCCGTGGGGCGGCGGCGAAGCCTTACCGGGACCTGATGCAGGGAATCGGCACAGAGGAGATCAGCCATGTCGAGCTCATCGGAACGACGATCTCGCGCCTGCTCGACGGGTCTCCGCGTTATCAGGGCAAGAAGACCGACCCACTGGACACACCCGGTGCCGGCGGCGCAACGCCACTGAGCATCGCGCTAGACCACAGCAACATCCACCACTACCTCGTAGGCGCGCAGGGGGCACTCCCCGTTGACGCGGCAGGGAACCCCTGGAGCGGCAGCTACGTGTACAACTCGGGGAACCTCGTCCTCGACCTCCTCTACAACCTCATGCTGGAATCGACGGGGCGCCTGCAGAAATGCAGGATCTACGAGATGACGGACAACAAGACCGCCCGCTCGACGATCTCGTACCTCATCGTCCGTGACCAGGCCCACGAGAACGCGTACGCCAAGGCGCTGGAGAGCCTCGGGGTGAAGTGGAACACGCTTCTGCCGATCCCCAAGACGAATGCCGAGAAATTTCCTGAAGTGAAGAAGCTCCTCGACCTCGGGCTGCAGAGCAAGCAGTACACGTTCGACCTGGCCGGCCAGTCGGAAGCGGGAAAGATCTTCAGGGGAATGTCGCCGTCGAACGATGGGACCGAGCTGGATGCCACAGAGCAGGCACCGACCGGGGTGCCGTCGA
Source organism: Mycetocola sp. Y719 (assembly GCF_056713205.1). Lineage (NCBI taxonomy): Bacteria > Bacillati > Actinomycetota > Actinomycetes > Micrococcales > Microbacteriaceae > Mycetocola > Mycetocola sp. Y719. The sequence goes on from NZ_JBWYGY010000001.1 coordinate 546,945, forward strand.
CGATCGCGCCCGAGCGCTTTGAGGAGTTCGCGCCGGGCCTCGACCCTGAGCTGTTGAAGCTGATTCAGGCGACCGCCGACCTCGAGCTCGCCGAAGTCGACGCGATGTTCGGCCCGGTGGGCGGCGCGGCAACGTCGGCCGTTCCTGCGCCAACCGCCAACGACAAGAAGGCCTCGACGGTGAAGGACAAGAAGGCGAGGAAGTAACGCAGGCGTTCAGGCCGCGAAGTACTCCGGGAACTCGGACCGGAGCCACGGTTCCTGTTCGAGAACGTGTCCGGCGTGGCGGGTGACGAGTGCCACGCCGGGGCCGACCGACCCGACCTCGAGGTGGTCGGCGATCGCCTTGTGTTCCTCGATCAGGTCCCGGCGCTGAATCGCGAGCGGGAGCACCAGGCGGCGAATGCGGTCGATCTGGACCTTCGAACTCCTGACAACGTTCCACGCGTCCGGGAAGCCGGACAGTCGGAAGAGCTCCTGATGGAATGCCTCGTCCGCGACGAAGAACGCCTCCGCGTCGCGTGCCGAAACCGCGTCCTCCTGCTGCATCAGGATGCGGCGGAGCGCAGAGACGTCGCGATTGGTCCCGCATGCCCGGCTGAATGCCGCGCCCTCGAGCGCACTTCGGATGAACGCGGCTTCTGCGACGTCGTGCGGCTCGATCAGGCAGACCCGGGTGCCGACCTGCGGGACCACCCGGACAAGGCGCTGTTCGACCAGTCGCGCGATCGCGTCGCGCACCGGCGTCCGGCTGACACCCAGTTGGGCGGCCAGTTCGGTCTCGGACAGCGGGGCGCCCGGCGGCAGCCGCAGGTCGCGAATCGCTGTGAACAACTCGTCGTGGACGCGGTCCGACATCCGTTCGCGCCCGGGCCGCACAGCGGCCGCTTCCGCCGGGCTCGAGGAAGCACCGTCAGCGCTGCCGTGGGCGATGGGTGACATTCGGGCCATGGGGCCATCGTGCCAGTCGCGGCACTTGCATACAAGTGTGGCAGGACCTAAGGTCGAGACGCCGATCGATCGAAGGAGATTGCATGACGGTGACGGTCTACCCAGAACCCGACCTGGTCGTACGCGCTCGCGCCCTGGTTGGCGAGGGCCCGGTCTGGGACCAACGCAGCGGCCGCCTGTGCTGGGTCGATCTGGTCGCCGGGATGCTCTTCGAGGAAGATCTCGCTGCGGCACGGCACCGGCGCTGGACACTGGACACCCTCCTCGGGGCAGCGGTCCCCCGTCGATCGCAGCCCGGTTTCGCGGTCGCAATCGCCGAAGGATTCGGGTTCGTCGTCGACGGGGAGCTGTCGGTGGCCGACGCTGCTTTGCCCGAGCCGTACAGGCGGATGAACGACGCCGCGTGCGATTCGCGCGGACGGCTCTGGGCTGGGAGCACCCACCTGAACTTCACCCCGGCAGGTGGAGCGCTTCACCGCTGGGACGGAACCTCGCCGAGCACGGTCATGGCGACCGGCTTCACCCTTCCCAACGGCCTCGGCTGGTCCCCTGACGACACGACCATGTACCTGGTCGACAGCGTTCGTCACACCTTGCTCTCCGCTTCCTACTCGCCAGACGATGGGGTCGTCGGCGACTTCACCCCGCTCAGCACGATCGACGAAGGGCTCCCTGACGGCCTCACCGTCGATATCGACGGATGCATCTGGGTGGCGGTCTGGGGCGGGGCGGCTGTGCACCGCTACTCCCCCATCGGCGAGCTGATCGGCCGTGTACCTCTTCCAGTCGCGAAGCCATCGAGCTGCGCGTTCGGTCCGGACGGAACGCTCTACATCACATCGGCGTCGACGGACCTCGATGAGGCCGAACTGGCGATGCAGCCGCTCGCCGGTTCCGTCTTCGCTCTCGCGAGTGGAACCAACGGCGTCCCCGTCATGCCGTTCGCCGCGTGACCATGACCATGACCATCGAACTCGCGAGTGACGACATCCGTGTCGACATCGACGCAGGGCGGGGTGCTGACATCCTCGCTCTCGTCGATAAACGGACCGGAGTCGACGTCCTGTTCAGAACTCCGTGGCGGGATCGCGCCGACGCCATTCGAGCCGGGCAGGCACCGTCGACCACGAACCCGACCGCGGGCTGGCTCGAGGGTTACCGCGGCGGCTGGCAGACGCTGTGTCCGGTCGCGGGCGACCCCGCTATCGTCCACGGAGCACCCGTGACCTTCCATGGTGAGGCCTCCATCGTGCCGTGGACCGTGGATGCGTCCGGCGCTGACACGGTCCGCCTTCACGTCGACCTGTTCTCGGTGCCGCTCCGCATCGAACGGATCGTCGCGCTCAAGGGTCCGCGGCTCGCTGTCACAGACACGCTCATCAATCTCAGCTCGGTCGACCTCAGGATCGACTACGTCCAGCACCCCGCCTTCGGCGGACCTTTCCTGGAGGGAGAATGCGTTCTCGACACCGGGGCCAGGATGTTCGTGAACGACCCCGCCCACGACCCCCTGTTCGCCGCAGGCCAGGTGATCGCCTGGCCGATGGCGACGGCCATCGACGGCACACAGATCGACCTCAGGGAGATCCCCTCCCGTGGTGAGAGCCGCGAGCTATTCGGATGGCTCGCGGACTTCGTCGAACCGTGGGCGTCGATCACCAATCGCGACATCGGGTTGTCTGTGCGTGTCGAATGGGACGGCCAGCACCTTCCGTACGCGTGGCTCTGGCAGGAACTCGAATCGACGCCGACCTTTCCGTGGTACCGCAGGGCAAGAGCCGTCGCGATCGAACCGGCCAGTGTGCCGACCGGCGGCGTCGACCGGTCCAGTGTTGTCGTCGTCCCCGCGTCAGGCCGACGACGGATCGGCATGTCCGTCACCCTCGACCATCACCCACCAGGAGGCACCAATGCCTGAACACTCCGGCCGCGTCGCGCTCGTCACCGGCGGCTCCCGTGGCATCGGCCGCGGAGCCGCCATCTCACTGGCTTCGCATGGCGCAGCAGTTGTCGTCCACGGCCACGAACTCACCGAGGCCGAGACCACAGCCGCCGAGATCGTCGCATCCGGGGGTACGGCCATCGCCGTCGCCGGACCGATCGACGACCCCGCGACGAGCGATCGGGCGGTCGCGTCCGCGATCGACCGTTTCGGCCGGCTCGACAGCCTCGTCACATCCGCGGGGATCCAGCGGTACGGCGACGTGACGACCACGACGCTCGCCGAATGGAACGAGGTCTTCGCCGTGAACGTCACGGGGGTCTTCCTTGCGGCGAGAAGTGCGCTCCCTCACCTCAGGAGGAGCCCGGCGGGGAGCGTCGCCATCGTCGCATCCGTGCAAGGCACAGCCACCCAGAACACCGTCGCCGCGTACACGGCGAGCAAAGGCGCACTGCTCTCGCTCGCCCGCGCGATGGCCGTCGACGAGGCGGCATGGGGCGTGCGGGTCAACTCGGTCAGCCCGGGGTCTGTCGACACTCCGATGTTGAGGGCGTCGGCTCTGTCCCACAGCGACGGCAGCCCAGACGACGTCGAACGGGTCCTCGCCGAATGGGGAACGGCTCATCCGCTCGGCCGGATCGGGACGGCGTCGGAGATCGGCGAGGTGATCTCCTTCCTCTGCGGCCCCCGTGCCGCCTTCGTGACCGGTGCAGACATCCGCGTCGACGGAGGACTTCTGGCCAGGCTGGCAGCCCCCATCACCACCGGAACGGACGGGAAGACCTCATGATCCAGCTCAGCGAAATGCTCGCACCCCGACCGGAACCTCTCTGGCAACTCGTGAAGCAGTGCGGGGTGGACACTGTGGTCGCCACGCTCAACGGCGGTGAGCAGGACCAGCGGATGTTCGCCTCGGTCGGCAAGGACGGATACGTCGGACCGGCAGCGGACGAAGCACCGTGGACCGAATCCGCGATCGCACGAGATGTCGCCCTCTTCGCCGACCACGGCCTCCGGGTGATCACCATCGAGGACACGGCACCGATGGACAAGGTCAGGCTCGGTCTCCCCGGACGCGACGAACAGATCGACCAGGTCATCACCCAACTGCGTGCGATGGGCCGGTTGGGCATCGAGACGCTCTGTTACAACTGGATGGCGGTCTCGAGCTGGGGTCGGACGGCAACGGCTGAACCGGGCAGGGGCGGCGCGCTGGTGACCGGTTTCCGTGCCGCCGATGCCGATCTCCTCCCCCCTCTGGCTGCCGACGGCGAGGTGACGCACGAGCAACTGTGGGAGGGGCTCTCCTACTTCCTCGATGCCGTCGTCCCCGTAGCCGAAGAGGCGGGCGTCCGGCTCGGGATGCATCCGGACGACCCTCCGCGCGCCTGGGGCAGGAACGTTCCGCGGATCATGGGCTCCTCCGACGCGTATCGCCGCCTCATGGCCCTGCGCCCGTCATCGTCGAACGCGATCACGTTCTGCCAGGGCAACTTCGCACTGATGGGCGAAGACCTCCCCACGCTGATCCGCGAGTTCGGAGGGGCGGGGCAGATCGCCTTTGTTCACTTCAGGGATGTCGTGGGAACCCCGGACGATTTCCGCGAGGTCTTCCACGACGAAGGTCAGACGGATCTCCCCGAATGCATGAGGGCATACGCCCAGATCGGCTTCGACGGCCCGATGCGCCCCGATCACGTGCCGACGATGGCGGGCGAACCTAACGACCGGCCCGCGTACGGCACCCTCGGGCGCCTGTTCGCGATCGGCTACATCCGCGGGCTCGAACATGCGGTCTTCGGGAAGCCGCGGGTCGATACCGCGAGATGAATTGATTGTGGGCCCTACCGGGATCGAACCGATGACATCCACGGTGTAAACGTGGCGCTCTACCAGCTGAGCTAAAGGCCCTCACTGCGTGACGCAGCGAGTTCATGTTACACAGGTTCCCGAGCGGGCCGGAAACGAGCGGTGGTCAGACGGGCTGGTGCTGCAGCCGCTCGACCGCAGCGCGGTACGCGGCGAGCGAGCGGACCTCACCCGGTGCCGTGATGAAGCTGGCCCGGATGATCCCGTCGGTGTCGATCACGAAGGTCGCCCGGTTCGAGAAGCCCTTGTCCTGAAGGAAGACGCCGTACTCCTTGCTGACCTGACCGTGCGGCCAGAAATCGGCGAGGAGGGTGAAGTCGTAGCCCTCCTCCTCGGCCCATGCACGGAGGGTGAACTTGGAGTCGACGGAGATGCCGATCAACTCGATGCCCGCGTCCTGGAAGAGGGCGAGGTTGTCGCGCAGCTCGCAGAGTTCGCTCGTGCACCTGCCGGAGAACGCGAGGGGGAAGAAGACGAGGGCGACAGCGCGTTTGCCGCGAAAACTGCCGAGCTGGACGAGCTCTCCGAACTGGTTCGGAAGCGCGAAGTCGGGGGCTCGAGTGTCATTCTCGAGGGCCATGGTGGAACATCCTTTCAGGCGGATCGCCTGGATACGGTGCGGCGGGATCTGCCGCACAATGCAGTTCCACATGCTAACCCCGCTGGCCGTGTGCTCCAAGGCGGCTGGCTGTGTCGCCCAACTCGCGCGCAAGTCGCTAGGCTGATCAGTGGTGCCCGCGCGGGTCATACCCTGACCCCCACTGACAATTTGCACCGTGAGAACCAGGCACGATCTGCCCATACAGAAAGGTCGACGGTGACTGTAAACGACCAGGACCCCTACTCGGTTGACAACTTCGACGCTGATCCCGAAGAGACCGCGGAGTGGCAGGAGTCACTCGACCAACTCGTAGCGACGCACGGTCATGGCCGCGCGCGCGAGATCATGCTGAGCCTTCTGAAACGCTCGCGTGAACTGCACCTCGGCGTGCCGATGGTGCCGACGACGGACTACATCAACACCATCGCCCCGGAGAACGAACCCGAGTTCCCCGGCAACGAAGAGATCGAACGCCGATACCGTGCGTGGATCCGCTGGAACGCCGCCGTCACTGTGCACCGCGGCCAGCGCCCCGGGATCGGTGTCGGAGGACACATCTCCACCTATGCGTCCTCAGCGGCGCTGTACGAGGTGGGCTTCAACCACTTCTTCCGCGGCCACGACCACCCGGGCGGCGGGGACCAGATCTTCATCCAGGGGCACGCCTCCCCCGGCACGTACGCGCGCGCCTTCCTCGAAGGCCGCCTCTCTACCGACCAGCTGGACGGGTTCCGCCAGGAGAAGTCGCACGCGCCGAACGGCATCTCGTCGTACCCGCACCCTCGTCTCATGCCGGATTTCTGGCAGTTCCCGACGGTGTCGATGGGACTCGGCCCGATCAACGCGATCTATCAGGCCCAGGTCAACCGCTACCTGACCAACCGTGGCATCAAGGACGCTTCAGACCAGCAGGTCTGGGCCTTCCTCGGCGACGGCGAGATGGATGAGGTCGAGAGCCGTGGCCAGCTTCAGGTCGCTGCCAACGAAGGACTCGACAACCTCAACTTCGTCATCAACTGCAACCTCCAGCGCCTCGACGGCCCTGTGCGAGGCAACGGCAAGATCATCCAGGAACTGGAGAGCTTCTTCCGCGGCGCTGGGTGGAACGTCATCAAGGTCGTCTGGGGTCGCGAATGGGATGACCTGCTCGCCCGCGACGACTCAGGCGCTCTGCTCAACCTGATGAACGCCACCCCTGACGGTGACTACCAGACCTACAAGGCCGAGAACGGCGCCTTCGTGCGCGAGCACTTCTTCGGCCGTGATGAGCGCACCCTCAAACTCGTCGAGAACTACACCGACGAGCAGATCTGGAACCTCAAACGAGGTGGCCACGACTACCGCAAGGTGTACGCAGCGTTCAAGGCGGCATCCGAGCACAAGGGACAGCCGACGGTCATCCTCGCGAAGACGGTCAAGGGCTACGGCCTCGGCCCGTCATTCGAGGGTCGCAACGCGACCCACCAGATGAAGAAGATGACTCTCGACAACCTCAAGACGTTCCGCGACGAGATGCGCATCCCGTTCACGGACGCCCAGCTCGAAGAGAACCCGTACCTGCCGCCGTACTACCACCCGGGTGACCAGGACGAGGCGATCCAGTACCTGCACGAACGCCGCAAGGCGCTCGGCGGTTATGTTCCGGAGCGTCGGTCGAAGTACACGCAGCTCAACCTCCCTGACGACTCGACCTACGCGATCGCGAAGAAGGGTTCGGGCACGCAGGAGATCGCCACCACCATGGCGTTCGTCCGGCTGCTCAAGGACCTCATCCGCGCGAAGGACTTCGGCAACCGCATCGTCCCGATCATTCCCGACGAGGCACGCACCTTCGGCATCGACGCGTTCTTCCCGACCGCGAAGATCTACAACCCGAACGGCCAGCACTACACCTCGGTCGACCGCGAGCTTCTGCTCGCCTACAAGGAGAGCCCCCAGGGGCAGATCCTCCACGTCGGCATCAACGAGGCCGGCGGAGCTGCTGCGTTCACCAACGTCGGAACGTCGTACTCGACGCAGGGCGAACCGCTCATCCCGATCTACGTCTTCTACTCGATGTTCGGGTACCAGAGGACCGGCGACGCCTTCTGGGCTGCCGGAGACCAGATGACCCGTGGATTCATCATCGGAGCGACCGCAGGACGCACCACCCTCACCGGTGAAGGCCTCCAGCACGCGGACGGCCACTCGCCCCTCCTCGCTTCGACGAACCCCGCGACGGTCACCTACGACCCGGCATACGGCTACGAGATCGGGCACATCATGCGCTCGGGGCTCGAGCGGATGTATGGCGGCGAGCACGAAGACCCCAACGTGATGTACTACGTCACCGTCTACAACGAACCGATCGTCCAGCCGGCCGAACCGGAGAACCTCGACGTCGACGGCCTGATCAAGGGCATCTACAAGCTCAAGGACTCGGAAGCATCCGGTCCGAAGGCCCAGCTGCTCGCCTCAGGCGTCGCCGTGCCGTGGGCACTCGAAGCGCAGCACCTGCTCGAGCAGGACTGGGGAGTGTCGGCAGACGTCTGGTCGGTCACCTCGTGGACGGAACTGCGCCGCGACGGCATCAAGGCTGAGGAACACAACTTCCTCAACCCGGATGCCGAGAAAAAGGTCGCGTACGTCACCTCGAAGTTGCAGGACGCCAACGGTCCGTTCATCGCCGTCTCCGACTTCATGCATGCTGTGCCGGACCAGATCCGTCAGTTCGTCCCCGGTGACTTCGCAACCCTCGGTGCAGACGACTTCGGGTTCTCAGACACCAGGGCTGCCGCGCGTCGCTACTTCAAGATCGACGGCCCGTCGATGGTCGTCCGTGCGCTCGAACTCCTCGCCGATCGCGGCGAGATCGACCGCTCGGTTCCCGCCCAGGCGATCGAGAAGTACAACCTGCACGACGTGAACTCGGGAACCACCGGCAACGCCGGTGGTGAGAGCTAGACCATCAGCTCCCCGCTCGTGCCGCGTTCGAAGAGTGAGACGCTCGCCTGGCTGCGCAGGCTGTCAGGCGAACTCGCGACAACAACACTGAAGCGACTCGAAGACACGCTGCCCTGGTATGCAGAAATGCCGCCAGGGCGGCGGTCGGCGGTCGGCCTCGTCGCCCAGGCGGGCATCACGTCGTTCATCGCATGGTTCGACGACCCCAAGTCGACGCCATGGATCGCCGCTGACGTCTTCGGCGCCGCTCCACGTGAACTGCTGCGCTCGGTGAGTCTGCAGCAGACTCTTCAGCTCATCCGCGTCACCGTGGAAGTGGTCGAGGACCGTCTGAAAGACGGCGGAGGTGAGGACCTCCGTGAGGGCATCCTGCTGTACTCGAGGGAAATCGCGTTCGCCGCTGCCGACGTCTACGCTCGCGCAGCTGAGGCCCGCGGTCTGTGGGATGCCCGACTTGAAGCCCTCGTCGTCGACTCCATCCTCTCCGGCGAGGCCGATGATGAGCTTCCGAGCCGGATCGCTGCCCTCGGCTGGCACGGCCACGGCGAGGTCGCGGTTCTCGTCGGTACGACACCGCCCCAACTCGATGTCGATCAATTGCGCCGCACAGCCAGGCACATGGCAGCCGACGTCCTCATCGGCGTCCAGGGCGGACGGCTCGTGCTCGTGATCGGTCGGGCCGAGACGTCGCACGGCGTCGACGACGAGGAGATCGGCACAGCGGCCTCGCTGAGTTTCGTTGAGATCGCCACCCAGCTCGAGCCGGGCTTCGGCTCCGGGTACCTCGTCCTCGGACATGCGGTCCCCACTCTCGTCGAGGCATCGAAGAGTGCGCGCGCAGCCCTCGCGGGATTCGCCGTCGCTCGAGCATGGCGGCACGCTCCGCGCCCGGTGCAGGCAGACGATCTGCTGCCCGAGCGCGCTCTCGCCGGTGACGCTCTCGCACGGACGACGCTGATCGAGCGGATTTACCGCCCTCTCCAGGCGCACTCCACCGAACTCGTCACCACCCTGTGGTGCTACCTCGACAACGGCCGTTCACTCGAAGCGACCGCTCGCGAATTGTTCGTTCACCCGAACACCGTCCGATACCGCCTCAAACGCGTGTCCGACGTCATCGGCTGGGATGCGACAGGCGCCAGAGAGGCGCTCATCCTCCAGGCCGCCCTGATCCTCGGCTCCATCGCCGAACCGGATGCCGTCAAACGGCGACGCTGATCGCATCCGTCGCGTGGCTATGTGTGACATGCACAAGCGATCCTGTCATTCTTGTGACATGTTCAACACACCATCCGTGACGACGATTGGCAGACTGGTACGGTGATCGTTCTCGTCTGCCCTGGGCAGGGCTCCCAGACCCCCGGCTTCCTCGCTCCATGGCTCACCGCCCCGTCGAACCATGCGCTGATGGAACAGTACTCGGAGGCTGCAGGCCTCGACCTGATCCTGCACGGCACCGAATCGGACGCAGACACCATCAGGGACACCCGCGTCGCCCAGCCGCTCATCGTCGCCGCCGGTCTGCTCACGCTGCGCGCGCTCTCCGCGAACGGGCCATTGTCCGCCGATGTCGGCATCGCCGGACACTCGGTCGGTGAGATCACCGCAGCAGTCGGTGCGGGCGTGCTCGACGAGCTTGCAGCGATGCGCTTCGTCGCCGCGCGTTCCACGGCGATGGCTGCGGCAGCGGCAACCACTCCGACCGGCATGAGCGCCGTGCTCGGTGGAGACACAGACGCGCTCCTCGCACGGCTCGATGAACTCGATCTCCAGCCGGCCAACTTCAACGGTGGCGGGCAGATCGTCGTCGCCGGGGCGCTCGACGCACTGGCCGAGTTCACTGCGGCTCCCCTGTCAGGCACCCGGGTGATCCCCCTCCAGGTCGCCGGTGCATTCCACACGCGCTACATGGAACCGGCGAGGGACGTACTCGCTTCGAACGCTCACGCCTTCCAGGCATCCGACCCCGTGCGCCCGCTGTGGACCAACGCCGACGGCAGCCTGGTCGACTCCGGCTCGCGGTTCGTCGAACTTCTCGTCGGACAGGTCGCCTCACCGGTCCGCTGGGACCTGACCATGGAATCGATGCAGGCGGCAGGCGTGACCGGGGTCGTCGAACTCGCCCCGGCCGGCGCACTCACCGGTCTCGCCAGGCGCGGCCTCAAGGGCACGCCAGCCGTCGCGATCAAAACCCCTGACGACATCCCCGCAGCCATGGAGCTGCTGGCTGTCTGACATCCCCATTTCACCCGAATCAGCACCAGACGAGAGAGACGCATGACCACACCCATTCTGCGGCAGTCCCAGGGACCGGCCTTCACCCGCATCCTCGGATTGGGAGCGGCTCGCGGGGACCTTTCCGTCCCCAATGAGGACCTGATCGGCCCCATCGACTCCTCGGATGAGTGGATCCGCCAGCGCACGGGAATCATCACCAGGACGCGCGCCAGCCAGGACGTTCTCGCTGTCGATCTGGCGACGGATGCCGCGAAGGGAGCCATCGCCGCGTCCGGCGTCGACGCGGCCCAGATCGATGCGGTCATCATCGCAACCATCAGCAACATCCAGCAGACACCGTCGATGGCCGCCGTCGTCGCGGATCGCGTCGGCTCGAACCCCGCCGCTGCATACGACCTCAACGCCGCGTGCGCCGGATACCCGTACGCCATCGCCCAGGCCGACGCACTGATCCGTTCAGGTGCGGCGAACTACGTACTCGTCATCGGCGCTGAGAAGCTCTCGGACGTCGTCGATCCTGCCGACCGTTCCATCTCCTTCCTTCTCGGTGACGGTGCAGGCGCTGCCGTCGTCGGTCCCAGCGATTTCGCGGGCATCTCGAAGACGGTGTGGGGCTCGGACGGCTCGAAGGCCGGAGCCGTCGGAATGAACGCGACGCTTCAGGAGTACCGCAGGGGCGAAGCGCCCTGGCCGACTCTGCGCCAGGAAGGCCAGACGGTGTTCCGCTGGGCCGTCTGGGACATGGCTAAAGTCGCCAAGGAAGCCCTCGACGCCGCTGGAGTGACCTCGGACCAGCTCGCCGCATTCATCCCCCACCAGGCCAACATGCGCATCGTCGACGAGTTCGCCAAGCAGCTCAAACTGCCGGAGAGCGTCGTGATCGCCAGGGACATCGAGACGACAGGCAACACCTCTGCCGCCTCCATCCCCCTTGCAGCACACCGCCTTCTCACCGAACACCCCGAGCTGAGCGGCGGCCTCGCCCTGCAGATCGGCTTCGGAGCCGGTCTCGTCTTTGCCGCGCAGGTCGTCGTCCTGCCGTAGAACCCGCAATTCCGATGCGCCGCGCCGCATCAGCACCCCCATAGACTGTTCAACGGTCAATCGATACCCAAGGAGAAAAACAATGGCACTGTCCACCGAAGAAGTCCTCGCCGGCCTGGCGGAACTCGTCAACGATGAGACGGGCATCGCAGCCGACACCGTCGAGCTCGACAAGTCCTTCACCGACGACCTGGACATCGACTCGATCTCGATGATGACCATCGTCGTCAACGCAGAAGAGAAGTTCGACGTCAAGATCCCCGACGAAGAGGTCAAGAACCTGAAGACGGTCGGCGACGCCGTCGACTTCATCGTCAAGGCCCAGGCCTAAATCCGTTCCAGCGGTGCGCGGGAGACCAGGTCGAGCCTCGCCTGACCTCGTCTCCCGCCGCCGCGGACACGCCATTCCCCCTCGTATCGCTGACCACGCACCAGGAGAGTCCCACGCATGACCAAGAAGATCGTCGTCACAGGCATCGGCGCCAGTTCGCCCCTGGGAGGCACGGCCCGCGAATCATGGCAGGCACTCCTCGCCGGTGAATCCGGCATCCGCACCCTCGAATACGACTGGGTCGCCGAGCACAACCTTCCGGTCACGTTCGCCGGTGAAGCGAAAGTTCGTCCGTCAGAGGTTCTCGAGCGCGTCGAAGTGAAGCGACTCGACCCGTCCAGCCAGTTCGCCCTGGTCTCCGCCCGTGAAGCGTGGGCAGACGCAGGATCCCCCGACGTCGACCCCCTGCGGGTCGGTGTGGACTACTCGACCGGCATCGGTGGGCTGTGGACGCTCCTCGACGCCTGGGACACCCTCAAGGAGAAGGGCCCCCGCCGGGTTCTCCCGATGACGATCCCGATGCTCATGCCCAATGCCGCTTCGGCCGCGATCAGCATGGCCATCCCTTCCCGTGCCTACTCGCGCACCGACGTCTCTGCCTGTGCGTCGAGCACCGAGGCCATCGCGAATGCCTACGAGCACCTGCAGGCCGGACTCGCAGACGTCGTCATCGCGGGAGGAACCGAATCGGTCGTCCACCCGCTGCCGATCGCCTCGTTCGCAGCCATGCAGGCTCTGTCCCGCCGCAACGACTCGCCCGAGACGGCATCCCGGCCCTACGACGTCTCCCGTGACGGATTCGTCCTCGGTGAAGGTGCCGCCTCCCTGGTCCTCGAGACCGAGGAACACGCACTCGCCCGCGGCGCCCGCATCTACGCCGAGCTTGCCGGCGGTTCGGTCACCAGCGACTCGTACCACATCACAGCTCCGGACCCGGAAGGTTCGGCCGCCGCACGCGCGATGCTCGCCGCGGTCGAGCGTTCAGGTGCCAGCATCACCGATGTGATCCACGTGAACGCTCACGCCACAAGTACGCCGGTCGGCGACATCGCCGAATACAACGCGCTTCTTCGCGTCTTCGGCGACCACCTGCCGAACATCGCGGTTTCCGCGACGAAGGCAGCCACGGGCCATCTCCTCGGTGGCACCGGAGCGCTCGAGGCGATCTTCACGATCCTCGCCCTGCACGAACGCACCGCCCCGCCGACGATCAACCTCGCCGAGCAGGACCCAGCCATCCCGCTCGACGTCGTCACGTCTCCGCGCGACCTCGGTTCAGGCGACCTGCTCGCGATCAGCAACTCGTTCGGCTTCGGCGGCCACAACGCCGTCGTCGCATTCCGCAGCGTCTAGGCCCACGCACGACAGAACCCCCGACGAGCATTTTCGTCGGGGGTTCTTCTGTAGACAGGATCACGCTGTTTCAACGACGAACCGGCCGGGAAATCACCAACCGGAGCACCTGAGGCCACTGGCGCTCATCCTGCAGCTCTGTGAATCGAGGGTCAACCGACCTTGTGGAGCCAGACGACCGAGGAGTCGTCTGAGGCGTGCCTGAACGGTTCGAGTTCATCGTCCCAGGCCTGGCCGAGAGCGACGCGAAGTTCGCGCTGCAGTTCGGCGGCGTTCGACCCGGCGACCTCCATGGCGTAGCGGACGCGATCCTCCGGGATCACGACATTGCCTGCCGTATCGGTCTGGGCGAAGAAAATGCCAAGATCTGGCGTGTGCAGCCAGCGGCCGCCGTCGGATCCAGGAGTCGGATCCTCTGTCACCTCGAAACGCAGGTGTTCCCACCCGCGCAGCGATGACGCGAGAGCGGCTCCCATCCCCTGGTGGCCCTCCCAGTAGAACTCGGTGCGCTGGGCCCCTTTGAGGACCGGCTGGTCCTCCCAGGAGAAATTCACAGCACGACCAAGAGCGCGCCCAGCTGCCCATTCGACATGCGGGCAGAGCGCGCGCGGAGAAGAGTGAACCAAAATCACTCCTCGTGCGACTGATGCCACCATGATCTCCTCCATTTCCTGTGGTACGTCTTCCCCAACGACCGTGGAAATGCTTAGAGCTGCAGCATCATATGAAATTGTCGGCACAACGCCGTTGCAGTCATTATGCCTTACGGCGCTGGCAAATCACAACGGTGTCATTCGACGCGCCGTCCGGCCCGCGCGGGCAGCAGGAGGTAGGCGCCCGCGAAGAAGCAGACAGCTCCGAGGAAGGTGCCCGAATTGACGATCGTCAGATTGAGGATCTCGTCGGTCGACGGCAACGTCACGGAAGCGATCGCCGACAACATGAAGAAGACCGACCCCACATAGTTGAGCACAGCGATCCACCAATCGGGATCGTTCCTTCGAACTTGCCAGGGGCGTCCGCGCACGATCAACCAGGCCAGGTGGCTCGCGATCAGGAATGCGACCGAACCGAAGACATCCGGAGCCCAGACCAGCCTGTTCACCTCCCCCACCGACAGGTTCGAAAGCAGAGCATCGGCGGTGCTCCTGTTGAAGAAGAGTGTCCCGGCCAGCTGAACGATCGTTGCCCACCACGCCAGTAGCTGCGGTTGCCACGCGATGAAGCGGAAACGGCGCGCGGATCCTGCAGTGTCAGAATCGTTGATCACCTGGAGGAACTGGCTGTATGCCGCCGCGGTGAAGAAGATGGAGCCGATGAAGAAGGTGAGGCCGACGAGACGGGAGTCGACCAGCTGTGCGTACGGAGGGAACGAGCCCAGGGCGAAGACCGCAGATCCGACCATGAACAGGGCGGCCACCCGCCAGTCGAGCTCGCGAGGTCGCCACGACCCGTCCCGGCGCCATCGCATCGCGGTTTCCTCCGCCCGGACGGTCAGTGGCTGAAGCCCGGCTGCGGCGCAGGGTGTCCCGGCGGGAATGCCCGGAGATGATCGACGGCATGGCGCAGCGCGTCAAGCAGACCGTCTGCGAGGTCGAGGCCCAGGCCCTCCCGCACGACGATACGGAGCACAGCCACATCCGTGGCGTTGTCGGGCATCGTGTACGCGGGAACCTGCCAGCCACCTGTGCGCAGTTGCTCCGAGACGTGGAAGACGGTGAATGGCTGCGAATCCTTCATCCTGAACGCCAGGACAGGCATCGCCGATCCGTCACTGACGACATCGAACGGCCCCATCTCCGCGATCGCGGATGAGAGGTGCAGCGCGACGTCACGCAGCGACTCCATGATCCGGGTGTAGCCATCGCGACCGAGGCGCAGGAAGTTGTAATACTGCCCGATGATCTGGTTGCCGGCCTTCGAGAAGTTGAGAGTGAACGTCGGCATGTCGCCGCCGAGGTAGTTGACGTGGAAGACCAGGTCCTCAGGCAGATCGTCCTGCGATCGCCACACCACGAAGCCGATGCCCGGGTAGGTGAGCCCGTACTTGTGTCCCGAGACGTTGATCGACTTGACCTGCGGAAGACGGAAGTCCCATTCCAGTTCCGGATGCAGGAACGGTGCGACGAACCCCCCGCTGGCGGCATCGACGTGCACCGGAACGTCGAGGCCCCTGTCGGCGTTGAAAGCAACCACACGGTCGTGGATCTCCCTGATCGGCTCGAACTCTCCGGTGAAGGTGGTGCCGAGGATCGGGATCACCCCGATCGTGTTTTCATCCACCTCCTCCATGACCTCGTCAGGGTCCACCACGAACCGGTCGTGGGTGACCGGAACGTATCGCGGCTCGACGTCCCAGTAGCGGCAGAATTTCTCCCACACCACCTGCACGTTCGAACCCATCACCATGTTGGGTCGGTCCGTCGGCAAGCCGTCGGCCTCTCGGCGCTGGCGCCACCGCCATTTCATCGCAAGTCCGGCGAGCATCACGGCCTCACTCGATCCGATGGTGGACGTGCCGATCGCGTCACCCGTGTTCGGAGCGTTGAACAGGTCGGCGACGATGTTGACGCAACGCCGTTCGATCTCGGCTGTCTGCGGATACTCATCTTTGTCGATCATGTTCTTGTCGAACGACTCGGCCATCAGTCTTTCGGCCTCCGGCTCCATCCAGGTGGTGACGAATGTCGCGAGATTCAATCGGGAACTGCCGTCGAGGAGGAGCTCGTCGTGGATGAGGCGGTAGACCGCAGCCGGTTCACTCTCGAAGTCCGGCATCCGGTGTTTTGGTACCGGCGTCTGGCTGAATCGGGTCGCATATGCGGGGGTGAGAGCCCCGATATCGGGCCTGTTTTCGTGGATCATGACAAACACCTGGGCTTTCTCGTGCGGAAACGACGCGGTTTCGTGATGTGTACGCACGGGGCGGAGGGCCCGGACGGCGACCACGATGAGAGTGTGGCACGGGAGAGCGACGTCGGCTAGGGCTCTCGTGGGAACTCGTCCTTATCGGGCGACCGGCCGACCTCGTGACATATACCGGGTAGAATTTTCGCGAACTCACTTTGGAGGGCAGATGGCGGTCAAGGACGGCATCCTCGCGATCCTCTCGCTCGGCCCTGGCTACGGACTGGCGTTGCGTGACGAACTCGTGTCGAGAGCGCCGCACCGCGCGGAGCTCAACGTCGGCCAGGTCTACAGCACCCTCGATCGGCTGGGGCGTGCCGGCCTCGTCGCCGGAGGCAGCGTCACCGAGGACAACCTCCCGCTGTACACCATCACAGCGGATGGCCTGGCCGCCGTCGGGCGATGGCTGGAGTTGCCCGTCGCCCCGGAGCCGCGGTTCTGGGCAGATCTGCTGGATCAGGTACTCATCGGTTCGAGCCTTCCTGGGACCGACTGGGCGGGGCTCCTCGATCGCCACGACGTCGCGTGGCGCGCGCTGCTGGCCGCGTCCGCCGATCCCGGTTCCCTCCCCGTGCGAGAGCAGGTCGCAGCGGCAGCTGACAGACACTGGGCACGAGCCGCGCTCGGCTGGCTCGAGGAGACGCGAGCGGCATTCGCCGTCAGTGATCCCGCCCTGCCGCTCAGAGGCATCCGCCCCCAACGCGGCAGACGCCCATCGGCCACGGCGTCTCAAGGGACTTGAGCAACTTTCCTGGCGACGATACGCTGCCCCGCATGGTCCACCTGTTCACCGTCGGGCACTCGACGCATCCGATCGACGACATCATCGGTCTGCAGAGCGCCCACGTCGTCACAGACGCGCTCGTGGAAGAACCGGTCTAGGCCATGGCCGCGCGCGGAGGCTCCAGACAGATCGTGAGTGTCGACGGACGCAAGATCAGCGTCACAAACCTCGACAAGGTGATGTACCCGGAGACCGGAACGACGAAAGCCGACGTTCTGCGCTACTACGCGGAGATCGCCGATGTGATGGTGCCGTACACGGCGAACCGGCCGGCCACCCGCAAAAGATGGGTGCACGGTGTCGGCACCGCTGAGCACCCCGGCGAGGTGTTCTACCAGAAGAACCTCGACGAATCAGCACCGCACTGGGTCTCCCGGCGATCGATCGAACACTCGGGCGGGCCCAACGAGTACCCCCTCGTGAACGACAGGGCCACCCTGACCTGGCTCGCGCAGATGTCGGCGCTCGAGATCCACGTTCCGCAGTGGCAGTTCGAACGGACAGGAGGGCGTCGCAAGCCCGACCGGCTGGTGCTCGACCTCGACCCAGGCGACGGTGTCGGCCTGGCCGAATGCGCCGAGGTGGCCAGGCTCGCCCGCGAGATCCTCACGGACATGGGGCTGAAACCGTTACCAGTGACGAGTGGCAGCAAAGGGATCCATCTCTACGCCCCACTCGACGGGACGTTGACGTCCGAGCAGGTCTCGGCCGTCGCCCACGAACTCGCCCGTGCGCTCGAGGCCGACAACCGCGACCTGGTCGTGAGCGACATGAAGAAGACGCTTCGCACCGGCAAGGTCCTGGTCGACTGGAGCCAGAACAACCAGGCCAAGACGACCATCGCACCGTATTCTCTCCGCGGACGGATGCGACCGATGGTCGCCGCACCCCGGACCTGGCGCGAACTGTCGTCACCGTCACTCCGCCAGCTCGACTTCGAGGAGGTTCTCGACCGGGTCAGTGAACGCGGGGACCTGCTCGCCCCTCTCCTGTCGTCGCGCGATGCCGGACTCGAACCGACACCGAGCCACCAGGCCGCCTTCGAAGCGACCCCGGCCTCACTCGACCGGCTGGCGACCTACCGCAGCATGCGGGACGGCGCGAAGACTCCCGAGCCGGTTCCGGATGCCGTCGCTCCGCTGACGAGCGGCAACTCGTTCGTCATCCAGGAACACCACGCGAGGCGCCTGCACTACGACTTCCGCCTGCAATATGAGGGCGTCCTTGTCTCGTGGGCGGTCCCGAAGGGGCCGCCGCTCGATGGCTCGACGAATCATCTCGCGGTGCAGACCGAGGATCATCCACTCGAGTACGGCACTTTCGAAGGCGTCATCCCGAAGGGTGAGTACGGCGCAGGCGAAGTGACGATCTGGGATTCAGGCACGTTCGACCTCGAGAAATGGCGCGAGGGCAAAGAGGTCATCGCAACACTCACCGGCCAGCCCGATGGTGGACTCGGTGGAGTACCGCGCAAGTACGCCCTCATCCACACCAGCAGGCCCGGCGCAGAGAACAACTGGCTGATCCACCTCATGGACGGGTCGAAGAAGAAGGCCGGGGCGCACCGTTCGTCGTCGCGGCCGATGGCGCTGGCGGCGAATCTGGCGGACGACGTCGCGCCGATCACGAGGCCACTCCGCTCCCCCATGCTCGCGACCAACGGGACACCCTCAGACCTCGACGCGGACGAGGACTGGGCCTTCGAGATGAAGTGGGACGGATACCGCGCCGTGGCGTATCTGGACGGCGACGACGTCCGGCTGGTGAGCCGCAACGGCAAGGACCTGACAGCCACGTTCCCCGAACTGGTGAAACCCCTCCGCGCCGCCGTCAGCCCGACGTCGGCTGTGCTCGACGGCGAAATCGTCGCGCTGGATCGCAAGGGGCGGCCGAACTTCGGATTCCTGCAGTCCAGGGCGGGCCTGAGCGAGGACGAGTCCGCTGCCCGTTCGGCCACGATCGAGATGATGATCTTCGACCTGCTCGAACTCGACGGTCATGACATCACCGCGGACGACTACGACGTTCGACGTGCCGCGCTGGCCGCCAGCGTGACCCCGACCGGGCCGATCCAGGTTCCCGAGGAGTTCGACGGCGACGTCGAGGCCGCACTCGCATCCAGCACCGCTCTGAACCTGGAGGGCGTCATCGCGAAGGTTCGCGACAGCCGATACGCGGAGGGCAGGCGGTCGCGCGCCTGGATCAAGCTCAAACACCAGAGCACACAAGAGGTCGTCGTCGTCGGATGGAGACCGGGGGCGGGCAGCGCGGCCGGTGGAATCGGATCGCTGGTGCTCGGTATCCCGGATGCCGCCGGCATCCGTTATGCAGGACGCGTGGGGACCGGCTTCTCCGATGCTGAACGGCGCGCGATGGTCACCCGGTTCCGCGGGATGGCCCGACAGACTCCGCCCGTGCACGACGCGCCCCGAGACGAGCTCCTGCACGTGCACTGGATCGAACCGGACCTCGTCGGTGAGGTGACCTTCATGGAGTGGACGAGCGCCGGCGCACTGCGTCACTCGTCGTGGCGCGGCTGGCGCCCGGACAAGTCACCGGAAGAGGTCCGGGTCGAATGACCTCGGTCTCGTCAGAGACTCTCGAGCAGGCGCGCGCAGGCCGCTTCGCAACGCCGGCAGGCCTCGGCACAGACCCGGCAATGGCTGTACGTCTCCGCCTGGAGCTCGCATTGGTCTGCGGAGAGGGCACAGGCAGCCCGGCAGGCAGCGAGCAGGGCACGACGGAGATTCGCATCGTAGCCCGGGTGGCGTGACAACACCCTCGCGGTCGCCCCTGTGACGTCGGCGCAGTCGAGCCCGATGCGGATGCAATCGCTGAGGTCGGCGACCCTCTCCTCGCTCAGGCAGGCCTCCGCGCACGCCGTGCAGGCCTGGGAACACTGGAGGCAGGCCTCGATGCAATCGGCCAGGACAGCGCGGTCGTCACTGTCGAACGGGCGCGGGTCCGCTCGAAGAATGGATGTCGCGTAGCTCATCGCACTCACCTCCTGTGCCGGGTGTCTCCGTCGTGGTCGACACACTCTGAACAGTAAGGGTGACCCTGCCGAGCGTCCAGCCCTTCCGCAACGTCGCAGATCATGCATGTCATGCTGGGGTCATGCCCTTCGGTACCGCGTACAACTTCACCGGAGAGCCTTCGATCGACGGCCCAGGTCCCACCGGTTACCGCCTGATCACGCGGTCCCGGGTGATCGGAACCGGCCGGGACCGTTTCGAGTCGGCAGCGGCTGCCGTCCGGCGATGGCGCGTCCACTACGGATCCGGGTTCCACCCGGTCGACGTGCCCGAGCGTGTTGCCGTCGGCGCGACGTCGGTCTGGGCGATCCCATTCGGCCCCCTGCGCCCGCGCGTGGCCTGCCGCGTCTTCGCGGTGGTCGACGAACCGAGACGATCCGGCTTCGGCCACGGGGCTCTCGTCGGGCATCCGCAGAGCGGATGGGAGAGCTACACGGTGTCGATCGACGACACCGATGTCGTTCGCCTCGACATCCGGGTCGTGTGGCGCCCTGCCGCGTGGTGGATGCGGGCCTCCGGGCCGTTCGGGCGACTGGCCCTGGACCTGATCCTTCGGAGGAATCTGCGGGCGCTGGATTCTTATCGGTGACGGATGGCTGGCATCCGTGTCCGAGGATGGCGGCCTGTCGGGCGCTAATGCTTAGCTGGGGTCATGTCACCGAATGCACCTCTCGGCTACGACCCGGGTTTCCTCGCCGTTCCCGTCCCGCTCCCGATCGCAGATCGTGACGTCGTCCGGCTCGACTACGTGCACTTCAGCGTGCTCCTGGACGCCCGTCGTCGACTGGCGGCGGCGACCGCCGTCAACATCGACGGACCGTCCCTGGTAGACCTCGGGCGCGGTGACGACTGGCACCTCGACCCGCGGGTCGCAGATGACGAACAGGCAGGACCCGAGTTGTACCGCGCCAACGACCTCGACCGCGGCCATCTCGTTCGGCGCCGTGACCCCGTGTGGGGACCGAGCGATGTGGCCGCAAGGGCGAACACCGACACCTTCGCGTACACCAACGCCGCGCCTCAGGCGGCGGAGTTCAACCAGTCCAAGGAGTTGTGGCTCGGACTCGAGGACTACCTCATCGGTTACGCGGCTGAGACCGACCAGAAGCTCTCCGTGTTCACCGGTCCGGTTCTCGCCGACGACGACCCGGTCTACAGGGGCGTAGGCATTCCGCAGGCGTTCTGGAAGATCGCGGCCTGGACCGTTCCCGGCCCGGACGGACCGGAACTAGCCGCAACCGGCTATCTGCTGGATCAGCGTCCCCAGTTGGACGAGATCGATCTCACCGACGCCAGGCTTCGGGCCTCGTCGACGGATGCCCCGCCTCCGCTCGGACCGTATCGCACGTTCCAGGTCCCGATCCGTGACATTGCCGACCTCACGGGCCTCGAGGTCGGGCCTCTGCTTTCTGCTGACCGCCTCGAGGCGGTTCAGGGCATCCGTCCTCCGTCGACCGGCTGGGTCCGCCTCGAGTCGTTCGGCGACGTCCGCGTCTGATCGAACGGGTCCTCGCGGCCGCATCCCCGTTGTCAGCGACGACAGGTCGGAGTAGCTTTTCTTGCACAGGCGCCATCGGCGTCACCGGCCGGCACGATCGAACCGGCCGCGCGTCAGGCGCCCCTCGTCGAGGGAGGCCGAGATGCCACGACCGTTCAGGTGCCGGCTGATGATCCACAAGTGGGTCGTCAAACAACTCTCCCCGGATGCTCCGCCGTATGTCGCGTGCGCATACTGCGACGCACTGCGCGACAATCGCCCGGAGAACATGCAGAAGTCGCCTAACATGTACCTCCGCCTCGGCCGCGATCATCGGTGATGACGATGAATCGGCCACTGCGGTGCCGGCTGATGATCCACAGGTGGGTCGTCAAACAGGAGGCATCGGACTCCCCGAGATATGTCGGCTGCGCCCGGTGCGACGCGATCAAGATGGTGGATTCCCGACCGGAGGCGATCCTCGGCGACGGTGGACGGAACCTCCTGTTCGACGACGACCCGCACGATAACAACAGGTGACGCGACCACATCACCCGGCGAGATGGCAGTTTCGCACCCAAGACCCGTGAACGTGCGTGTTTTGGGTACAGATGTGCCATCTCGCGCGCCGTGCGCTGTCTGGGGATGGACGTAGCGTTGCAGAATGACTTCGTGCACGATCGAGCTGGACTCTGGCGCCCCCTGTGGCGCGGACGTCGAACCGGGTGCTCCGCTGAGCCTGTGCCCGCACCATCTCCTTGTCGCCTACGACTGGGCGTCACGGGATCTCGGGGTCACAGACGTCCTTCCGAGTCCGTGCCTTGCCTGCGGCTCGCGCCTGGGGGTGCGGTACCCGGCCGGCTGGCTGTGCGCTGTCTGCGAATGGAAAGTCGGCGACATCCCAGACGGAGACGCGTTCCTCAACCGTGTGGATGTCGTCTACTACCTCCGATTCCGGGACCGGATCAAGATCGGGACGACCGCCAACCCACGCCAGCGGCTCGCGAGCATCCGTCATGACGAGCTCCTGGCCTTCGAACGTGGGAACCGGCTGACCGAGCAGAAACGGCACGCGCAGTTCGCCGCGCACCGGTTCGACCGCACCGAGTGGTTCGACGCTCACGATGACATCATCGCCCACGTCGATGTACTGCGGGCGGGCATCGACGATCCGTGGGCCCGGTACGCCCTGTGGCTCAGCCAGCAGGCTGCACTGCACGGCTGACAGTGCGGAGTGGGCTCAGGGAGCGTCCGATCCCTGTCCGATGCTCAGCCACGAGTCCGAACTCTCACCCGGTGAACGGGAACGGCCGGACTCCGAACCCCGGGTGCTCCTCATCGTCTGCAACTGGCGTTCGACATCGGCATCCGTCGCGAGTGCTGCCAATTGACGCTCGAGGTCGGCGTCGGGGGCTTCGGTGAGGTCACGCAGCGCACCGCTGGACAGCAACTCATCGGTCGCGGCCGCGCGCGCACGCATCTGTGCAACCCGGTCGCGCGCTCGCTCGAGACTGTTGCTGACATCATCCATCTGGGAACCGATGCCGCCCAGCGTCTCGTTCACTTTCACCTGCGCCTGGGATGCGGTGTATGTGGCCTTGATCGTCTCTTTCTCGATCCGGAACGCGACGACGCGCTCGGCGAGATGACGCTCCTTGTCTTGCAACCCTGCTGTCTGCTTCTGCAATGCGACGTACTGAGTGCGGAGGGTGGCCACCTGCCCTTCCAGGAAGACACGTCGCTCCAGCGCGGCGCGGGCGAGATCCTCGCGACCCAGATCCATTGCCTCCTGAGCCTGACCTGCCAGACGGCTATGGCGGGCGCCCATCTCCTGCCCTTGCAACTCGATCCGCTTCTTCGCGGTCGCGACCTCGGCGAGTCCCTGCCTCACCTGTTGCAGCATGTTCACCAACTGGTCGTAGCTGTCGTCGAGCAATTCACGCGGATCCTCCAGCTTGTCGATCCCGCGGGACGTCTTGCTGCGCAGGATGCTTCGAATCCGTGATGTGTTGCTCATGCTCGCTCCCAGGTCATTCCTTGGTGAAGGGTTCCGTCAACGGCCGCCGGTCGGCATCGGAGATCAAATCCCGCCCGTTGAGGTCGTGCAGTTCCTGCATGCCGGCGCGCACCGCCGTCACCTCCCTGTCGACGTCGGATCGCAGCGCCGTGAGGCTGTCATCGGAGAGGTCTCCGAGACCGGAACCGACAACCGAGCGCAGCCGGCGTACGAGGTGCGTCACCTCGTCGACACGATGGCGAGCCGCTGGGAGCATCTCGGCGAGTACCGCCTCGTCGTTCTCACTCTCCAGAAGCCGCAACTGTGACTCCAACCGACCGCCTTCACTGGTGACTCGGCGAAACAGCTGCGGGAGCTCACCACGTGGGCCCTCGCTGCGCACCGCGAGGTCGATCGCTGCCTGTCCGCTATCGAGAGCGTCCTTCAGTCGCATCCGCAGTTTCAGCACCTCGCGTCGTGACCCATGGCTGAGTTGGGCGCGAACACGCAACGTGCTGCCGGAGATGCTGAGATTGCGGCGGATTCGGCGGTACAGGGAGCGGGCCGCGACGAACACCGCGACCCAGGCCCCGACGACAACCGACGCAAGAGCGAGGAGGAGCCATCCGAGGTCGTTCACGAGAACCACCGCGAAGGTGTGAGAGGGCGGATGAGCGTGCCGGCGCAGTATCGCATGGTCATCGACCCAACCAGGGTTGCCTCGTGATGTTCATCGGCTTGCCTTCATCGTGCAGCTTCGTGGTGCGACAGCGCCACACCTGTCACCGGTAACGCTACCCTCCTCGGCGCTCTTCATCTAGGGTGCGGTGCATCAGCGCTTGCACGCTGTCGACGTCGGAGAATACCGTCTGAGCGCGCGCCATTCACCAGCGCGCTTCAGCGGGTCCGGTAGCGCGCGTAGACCAGTCCGCTGGCGAAGGCACGTTCCTCGACCAGGTCGAGATCGAGGCGCACACCATCCGGGAAGAATCGTTTGCCCCCACCCACCACGCTGGTGGTGATGAACAGGTGATATTCGTCGACCAGACCGGCCCTGATCGCCTGCGCAGCGAGGTTCGGTCCGTCGACGGTGAGGTCGTGTTCAGACTCGGCCTTGAGCTTGCGTACCGCGTCGGGATCGAAGGTCCGCTCGATCCTGGTCTTCGCGCTGGACACCGATTCAAGCGTCGTCGAGTAGACGACCTTCTCCGCGGCCTGCCAGTCGCGAGCGTACTGCAGAATGTGCGGGGGCAGATCGGGCTCGGCATCGGCGGTCTCCCAATAGACCATCGTCTCGTACATCCGGCGGCCATAGAGGTACGTGCCGACCGGCCGGAACAGGTCGCCGATGAAGGAATGCACCTCCTGGTCGTCGGCCCCGGTACCGAGATCTCCGTCCGCAGCCTCTGCGAACCCGTCGAGCGAGGTGATCATTGAGTAGATGAGCTTGGCCATGGGTCTCCTCTGGCGATGTCTTCTGGGACCATAGCGGCGGTCAGGAGCGCAGCACAACACCCCCATCCGTCGATCACCATGCGGTGATCGAGGAGGAGAAGAGAGCCCTCGCAGAGCGGAACGAAGCGAAACACAGGGGGCAGGACGGGGGCACGGTGTTTCCTGACCGGCCCACGGCTCCCCGGCATCCCAGTGTTTATATGGTGGGGCGTGCGGGACTTGAACCCGCGACCGACGGATTATGAGTCCGCTGCTCTAACCAGCTGAGCTAACGCCCCCGGCGGTGCCTAGTCGTCTGACACCTGGATGGGAATCGCCTCGGTGACGGGATCCGTCACCGGTTCCCCACGATACATGCTCTCGAAGATGGCCAGCGTGCGCTGGATGTCGTGCGCCTTGATCATGTGCAGGGATTCGCGCTTCATCGCCGTGAGTTTCTCGGGTGACGCGGTGAGGACATCCGTCAGGCGCGCGGCCAGCTCGTCGACGTTGCCCGGCTCGAAGAGGTAACCATTGGCGTTGTCGTGCACGAGGTGAGGAAGCGCCATGGCGTTCGCGGCGACGACGGGCAAAGCGGATGCCATGGCTTCCATGGTCACGATGCTCTGCAGTTCGGCGATCGACGGCATCGCGAGAAGCGTTGCGCGCGTGTATGTGGAGCGGAGCTCCTCATCGCTGACGTAGCCGGTGAAGGTGACACGATCGCCGAGCCCGAGTTGCACCGCGAGGTGCTCCAGGTTGCGCTTCTGGTCCCCTCCGCCGACGATCTCCAGCTTTGCGTCCAGGGACGGGTCGAGCTTTGCGAATGCCTTGATCAGCACATCGATCTGCTTCTCACCTGTCACACGACCGACGAACAGGATCCGGTTCTCGGTGCGCGGTTCGAAGTTCGGCGTGTACATGTGCGCGTCGATGCCGCACGAGATCGCGTGCACGTCGGTGAGGCCGGTGTACTTCTCGAGGAAGTCGGCAGCGCGGCGGGTCGGCGTTGTGACGACCTCGGCGAGTCCCAGGTTTCCGCGGGCGAGCTTCCAGGCCCAGCGGACGAGACCTTCGCGGAAGCCCTCGGGAAGAAGGGTGAACTCGAGGGCGTTCTCGGGCATGAGGTGGTTCGTGGCGATGATCCGGATGCCCCGCTTCGTGGCCTCGTTGGACAGGCCCCGGCCGACGATCAGGTACGACTGCGAGTGAATCACGTCCGGCTTCACCGCATCGATGATGCGCGCCGAATTGCGGTTGATCGCCCACGGCAGGGCGAATCGCAGCCAGTCGTGCGGGTACCAGCGCCAGCTCTTGAGACGGTGCACCGTCATCTGCTGGCCTTCGTGCGTCTCGGTCCACGTACCCCGCTTGCGCGAGGCTGCTGGAGCGACGACGTGCACCTCGTGCCCGCGTGCCACCATACCTGCGGCCAGTCGTTCTGCGAAGCGAGCTGCCCCGTTCACATCCGGGGAGAAGGTGTCGGCTCCGATGAGGATACGCAACGGACGCTTCCCTGCGGGTGGGGTGGTGTTCGAACCGGTGCTGGTCGAATTGAGTGAGTCTGGCAAGATGGGGGTTTTCCTCCGTCATCGGCCGGAGCGGAGGCTACCGACCACATCCCTCGGCTGATGGCCTCCCGGGATCGATCGATCCATTCTACGGGTCACCGGCTCCGTGATTGCGAACCCGAACGGCGAGCCTGCTGGCGGCGTGTCTGCACCGAGCCAGTCACAACACCTGCGGGTGGTGACGAGCGAGCTGGAACACGCCCCAGACGGCGAGGGCTCCTGCCACGGCGAATCCGATCATCGCCCAGAGCGGTGCGCCGCTGGCCTCGTCGAGGACGACGATACCGATCGCAACGGCCACCATCGGGTCGACGACCGTGAGACCGGCGATCACCAGATCAGGAGGTCCGGATGAATATGCCGTCTGGACGAAGTACGCCCCGATGCCCGTGGCAGCGAGAAGCGCGACGACACACAGCATCGTGAGCCAGTCGAAGTTCTCGTTGATGATCCTGTTGATGACGACCTTGGCGAGTGTCGCCACGAAACCGTAGATGATGCCAGCCGCGAGGATGAAGAACAGAGCCTTCGACCGCTTGCGGAAGAAAACGAAGCCCAGGCCGAACAGGATGAGGACGACGCCGAGCATGATGAGAATCGTCAGCAGGTCCTGGTCGGTGACGGGCTTCTCCCCCGCGACGAGAGCAGCGATGGTGACGAACAGGCCGACACCGCCCACACAGGCGGTGATGGCTATCACAGAGGGTCGGTTGAGCTTCACCTTGTGGATCCGCGCGTTGAGGATCGAGGTGATCACGAGGGCGATGGCACCGAGCGGCTGCACGATGATCAGCGGCGACCAGACGAGTGCCGTGAGCTGGAACGCGATGGCGAACGCGAGCATCAGCGTGCCCAACACCCACGACGGCCGAGCCAGCAGCAGCTTCAGCTGCGCGATGCTCAGCCCGCTGCGGGCATCGACACCGCTGGTCGCCTCCACTTTGGTGACGCCGCGGTGCTGGAACTGCGCGCCGAGCGACAGGAATACGGCACCGACGATGGCGAGCGGGATGCCGATCAGCTGGCTGGGATTGCGAACAAACTCCGCCGTCAGGTCGCCGAAGTCGTTGCTCGCAAAGATCACCATGCGAGCCTACAACGGGCACGTCTTGGTTAGGCTCAGCAAATGGCCATTCTCCCTATTCGCATCGCGGGCGACCCGGTGTTGCACTCCCCAGCCGACCCGGTGACGGACTTCGACGACTCCCTCCGCCAGCTCGTCTCAGACCTGTTCGAGACGATGGATGCCGCGCCAGGCGTGGGGCTCGCAGCCCCGCAGGTCGGCGTGCCGCTCCGCGTCTTCGTCTACGGCTACGACACCGATGAGCACGGTCCATGGCGTGGCGTGGTGATCAACCCCGAACTCTGGATCACTCCTCCCCCCGCAGGTGAACCCGACGAAGAGCTGGAATCCGAAGGATGCCTGTCGTTCCCCGGCGAGCGATTCCCGCTCCGCAGGGCCGACGAGGCGCTCGTCACGGGGGTCGACCTCGACCAGAACCCGGTCGAGCTCCGCGTCGACGGCTGGCGCGCCCGAATTCTGCAGCACGAATATGACCACCTCGACGGCTATCTCTACGTCGACCGGCTGGGCCGTCACGACCGCAAGATCGTGCAGAAGGTCACCCGCAAGATGGGCTGGGGTGTGCCAGGGGTGAGCTGGATGCCCGGCGAAGACGATCTCGACGGCTGAACCATGAGGGCAAAAGAAAGGACCACAGGGGTGGAGCCCTTGTGGTCTTCTCAGCTCCTCGACTTGGACTCGAACCAAGAACCTACCGGTTAACAGCCGATTGCTCTGCCAATTGAGCTATCGAGGATTACTTGTTGCGCATTTACTTTACCAAAGGAATTGCAGACTCCAAATCGAGGGCGGGATTCGCCTCAATCGACGTCTGCGTGAACCCGGTGATCGGATTCTGAGAGCCCGACGAGGAACGGATGCTCCCCTCCGGCGAGCAGGTCGTCGATCGGCGCCAGTCCGACGATCCGGCCCTGGTGGAGAGCTGCGACGCGCCGAGTGGTGTGCCGCAGCAAGGGCAGATCGTGGCTGACGAGCACCGCAGAAAAGCTTCCCTCTGCACGCAGTCGGGCGACGAGTTCGTTGATCGAGCTGCGCACGGTCACGTCGATCCCGGCTGTCGGTTCATCCGCCACCCACAGCTGGGGCCCGAGCACGAGGGACCTGGCGATGGCCACACGCTGGCGTTGCCCGCTCGACAACTCGAACGGATACTTCTCGAGCACGGCAAGCGGCAGCTGAACGGCATCGAGCATCGTCGCCACCCGCAGGCCGACCGCCTTGCGGTTGTAGTGCTTGTCACGCTGGAGGATCGGCTGCCCGATCACCTCGGCCACGGTGAGCTCGGGCGCGAGCCGTGAGGCGGCATCCTGAGGAAGGTAGGCGACGTCGAAGGTCAGCCGGCTGAGCTCCCTGCGACGGATGCCTCTGAGCCGGTGGCCGAGAACCGTCGCGTCGCCGCCGACGATCACCGGGGCGGCATCGGAACCTTTCGGAGCGATCAGGTCGCCGGCGAGCACCCGAGCGAGCGTCGATTTGCCCGAACCCGATTCACCGATGACACCGAGGACCTCATCCGACGCGATGTCGAGCGTGACCCCGTCGATCGCCCGATGGACAGGGCTGGGCCGGCGCGCCGGGTACTCGATGGCCAGGTCGTCGATACGGACGCCTGAACCTGCGGTTCCCGAAGCAGTCATGGCTCCATCCTGCCCTAAACGAGGCACAGAGCCGCCAGCACGCGCCGGTCACCCTTCGCGGAGCCTCCGCCGTTCCACTTCGAGGGCCATGAGCTCGCCCTGCAGCGCGCGGTAGCTCTCCCTCTCCTTGGGGTCGATCCGCTGCAGTCGCCCGAGCATGTCGTGGGACTGGCGCAGCAGGTCACGATCGATCAATGCGACGGTGATCTCCCGGACGTAGCTCGTCAGGTCACGCTCGGCGCGTTCCGGGATCGGAGCGACCGCGAGCTGTTGCACCAGGCTGGCCATCGGCGTCGGCACGGTCTCGGTCACGGTGGCGAACCAGCCGGGAGTGCCGAAGCTGTCGAGGGTGGCGGCGATCGCATCGCGGACGACGGCGAGAGTTGCGTTTCCGAACCCGGTGAGCACGGCTCTCTGGACGAGCTCACGACCGGCGAGGTCGGGATGCTGGAGGATCGCCATCAGAGCGTCCCGTTCGAGGCGCGTGGTCGGGTCCCCTGGGAGGTCGCGGAGCGATGCGGGGCGTTCCACCGGCGGTTCATCGGCGGCTGCGGCCGAGTTCCGGGTCGCAGTTGCGCGGTTCGCTCCCTTGCCCGCCCTGGTGATCGCTCCCTGCACCTCACCGAGGTCCATTCCGAGATGGCGTGCGAGGACGCGGGTGTATCCGGGGCGCAGGGACGGGTCCCTGATGTCGGCGATGACGGGAGCGGATGCCTTGAGCGCCCCCACGCGGCCTTCGACGGTCTCGAGGTCATATGCGGCGAGGGTCTGCCGGATGACGAACTCGAACATCGGCTCCTTCGTGTCGATGAGCCGCCGAACGGCGTCGTCTCCACGGTTGAGGCGCAGGTCGCACGGGTCGAGGCCGTCGGGGGCGACGGCGACGTAGGTCTGGGCGGAGAAGCGCTGCTCTTCGGCGAACGCACGCATCGCGGCCTTCTGGCCGGCGGCATCCGGGTCGAACGTGAAGATGACCTCGCCCTTGGCACTGTCATCCCCCATCACCCGGCGCAAGGTCTTGATGTGGTCGACGCCGAACGACGTGCCACAGGTCGCGACGGCCGTTGTCACTCCGGCCAGGTGGCAGGCCATGACATCGGTGTAGCCCTCGACGACGACCACACGACCACTGCGGGAGACATCGCGCTTGGCGAGGTCGAGCCCATACAGCACCTGGGCCTTGTGGTAGACGGCGGTCTCGGGGGTGTTGAGGTACTTGGGTCCCTTGTCATCCTCGAGAAGCTTGCGCGCGCCGAAGCCGACGGTCTGGCCGGTGACATCGCGGATGGGCCAGATCAGGCGGCCGCGGAACCGGTCGTACACTCCCCTGTCTCCCTGGGAGACGAGTCCTGACGCCGTGACCTCCTCGACGCTGAATCCCTTGCCCCTGAGAAAACCGGTCAGGGCGTCCCAGCTCTTCGGCGCGAAACCGACGCCGAACCGCTCAGCCGCGAACTGGTCGAATCCTCGTTCGCCGAGGAATCGCCGACCCGGGTCCGCGCCGGGCGTGCCGAGCTGTTCCTGGAAGAACGTCGCAGCTGCCGCGTTGGCGGCGAGCAGCCTGGCACGGTTGCCGTGGTCTGATGCGCCCTCGCCGTCTTCGTAGGTGAGCTGGAAGCCCGCTCGCGCTGCCAGCCGCTCGACGGCATCCGTGAAGGTGACGTGGTCCATCTTCTGGAGGAAGGAGATGGCGTCTCCCGATTCACCGCAGCCGAAGCAGTGGTAGAAACCCAGTTGTGGACGCACGTGGAAGCTCGGGCTGCGCTCGTCGTGGAACGGGCAAAGCCCTTTCAATGAGCCGACTCCTGCCGACTTCAGGCTGACGAAATCGCCGACGATATCGGCGATGTTCGTGCGTGACTTGACCTCGTCTATGTCGCTTGAGCGAATGCGGCCGGCCATCATCCCATCCTATCGAGGATCGCCATCCCGGGTGCCCTCCCCACAGGGAGGGGATGCCGCCTACACCCGCAGCGTGAGCCGCTCGTGCCAGGCGAGTGCGGACTGGTCGGTGAGGCTCGCGACCTGGTCGACCACGACACGCTTGCGGGCCGCGTCATCGGGTGCTTCGGCCCAGTCGTCGGCAAAGCTGCGGTCGAGCGAGTCGGGGCCTGCCTGGAACAGCCCGTCTGCCAGGTCGGTGAGGATGTCACGCTGCTGGCGATAGATGGGCTGGCGGGCGTCACTCGCCATCACGAACGCGGCGACGACGCCTTTGAGCACGGCGATCTCGGCCTGGACGTCGTGCGGCACGATCACGCTGGCGCCGAACCGGATCAGGCTGGATTCCGGGTAGGCCTCGCGGGTGGCCTGGGTCGCCGACTGGGAGAAGTGGCCGATCATCTGGCTGGTGAAGTTCTTGAGCTTGCCGAGGTCGCGCCGTGAAGCATCCCAGCCGGTCATCCACACGTCGTACCCGGCCAGCCGGTCGAACGCGGCAGCCATGTCGTCGATCGTGAAGCTGTCCCCCGCCCACGCCTGCACGGCGCTGATCAGCGAACTGTGGCCGGCGCGGGCGCTGAGGAACGCCGGGTCGATGTACTCGTTGACGATGGCGTCTTCGAAGTCGTGCACCGAATACGCGATGTCGTCGGAGAGGTCCATCACCTCGGCTTCGATGCAGCGCTGCCGCTCAGGGGCGTCGGCACGGAGCCAGACGAACGCGTCGCTGTCTTCGTCGAAGAAGCCGAACTTGGCGCGCCCGCCCGGATCGTGAACGGCCTGCGCCGCTGGCCAGGGGTACTTGCAGCTCGCGTCGAGGCTCGCCCTGGTGAGGTTCAGCCCGTACGAGCGGCCGTCGGTGCCGAAGACCTTCGGCTCGAGCCTGGTGAGGATGCGGAGGGTCTGCGCGTTGCCCTCGAACCCGCCGATGTCTTCGGCCCAGCTGTTGAGCGCCTTCTCCCCGTTGTGACCGAACGGCGGGTGCCCGAGGTCATGGGCGAGGCAGGCGGTGTCGACGACATCCGGTTCGAGGCCGAGACTTGTGGCGAGCTCCCGGCCGACCTGGGCGACCTCGAGCGAGTGGGTGAGCCTGTTGCGGGCGAAGTCGAGGCCGGCCGTCGGGCTGAGCACCTGGGTCTTGGCGGCGAGGCGGCGGAGGGCGCTCGAGTGCAGCAGTCGGGCGCGGTCGCGGGCGAAGTCGGTGCGGCGGGACGAGTGCTGTTCGGGCAGGGCACGCTCGTTGTCATGCTCCGAGTAGGCCCCGCTATCCGCCACTGGTGTCCGCTTCCGTCTCGGTGAGTGTGCCGCGTTCGGCCGTGCCGAGCGTGCGGGAGTCGAGCCAGCCGTCAGGCAGCACGGTGCGCTTCGGTGAACCAGCACGGCCGCGCTGGCCCTCTGCCGCTTCTCCCGGGTACGCCTCGTCCCAGTCCAGGGTGCCGAGCAGGTCGTCGAGCTGGGCGAGCGACTCGACGGTTGCCAGGCGTGCGCGCAGGTCTCCGCCGACCGGGTACCCCTTGAAGTACCAGGCGACGTGCTTGCGGATGTCACGGCATCCGCGCTCTTCGCTCTCGAAGAATTCCGCGAGAAGTTCGGCGTGCCTGCGGAACGTCGTGGCGACCTGACCGAGCGATGGGGTGAAGCGTGTATCCGAGCCGGTGAACGCGGCGGCGAGGTCTCCGAACAGCCAGGGTCGGCCGAGGCAGCCTCGGCCGACGACGACGCCGTCGCAGCCGGTCTCGCTCATCATCCGGAGGGCGTCCTCGCCTGACCAGATGTCGCCGTTGCCGAGCACCGGGACGCTCGTCACCGTCTCTTTGAGCTTGGTGATCGCCGACCAGTCGGCGTGGCCGGAGTAGAACTCGGAGGCGGTACGCGCATGGAGGGCGATGCTGGCGACGCCAGCGCCTTCTGCTGCCTTACCCGCTTCGAGGTAGGTGAGGTGGTCCTGGTCGATGCCCTTGCGCATCTTCACCGTGAGCGGGATGTCGCCTGCCGCCTTCACCGCGCCCTCGACGATGTCGCGGAACAGGTCCTGCTTCCACGGCAGCGCCGAGCCGCCACCCTTGCGGGTGACCTTGGGCACAGGGCAGCCGAAGTTCAGGTCGATGTGGTCGGCGCGATCTTCGGCGACGAGAATCGTGACGGCTTCTGACACCGTCTTCGGGTCGACGCCGTAGAGCTGGATGCTGCGGGTCGTCTCCGACTCGTGGTGCGTGATCAGCCGCATCGTCTCCTTGTTTCGCTCGACGAGCGCGCGGGAGGTGATCATTTCGCTCACGTACAGTCCGACGCCGAACTCGCGGCAGAGCCGGCGGAAGGCGGTGTTGGTGATCCCGGCCATGGGCGCGAGAACGACCGGTACGTCGAGCTCGAGCGAGCCGATCGACAGTGCCGGGGCGTGGCTTATCGTTGGGATGACAGACATGTCCTTCAATTCTCCCAGAAAGCTGGCGAAATCATGACCGAGCAGGGCTCAGGCGGTGGACTCGACCGGATGCAGGCTGATGCCGCGTCCCGCGGACTCCAGGTCGAGGTCGTTCCCCGGCCCGCTGCGTCGAGTCTCGAGGAGGCGGCCGGCATGCTCGGCATCGAGCCCCGCGAGATCGTGAAGACTCTCGTGGTGAAGCGCCACGACGGCGACTTCCTCTTCGCGCTCGTGCCAGGTGGCCGGAAGATCTCGTGGGCGAAGCTGCGCGGTCTCGTCGGTGTGAACAAGCTGTCTCTGCCTCCTGCGGATGCCGCTCTCGCGGCGACCGGGTACGGTCGCGGCACGATCACCCCCCTCGGCAGCACCACGGCCTGGCCGGTGTACGTCGACGAGTCGGTGACAGGATGCCGCGTCGCCATGGGGGCAGGCGAACACGGCTACAGTGCCTTCGTCGACATCGACGCGCTCGTCGGGGCCTACGACGCGACCGTGGCCGACATCACAGACCCCGAGTAAAGGCCTTCTCGACTGCAGCGGTGACCTCGGCGAGGGAAGGAATCGCGCAGGCGTCGCCTTCGCAGGTGACGGCATCCGTCGCGCCGAGCAGGGTGAGTGGCTGGCGGGTGTGCTTGTCGGTCATGATCGTGCTCCTACTCGTTCGTTCCAGACCTGGTCGAGGACGCCGGCGAAGGTCTCTGCCTCCTGGGCGCCCGATACGCCGTATTTTCCGTCGATGACGAAGAACGGCACGCCCTGAATGCCGTACTCCTGGCCGAGCGCCTGATCTGCGCGGACGGCGGCGAGGTACTCGTCGGCCTCGAGGGCGCGGACGACGTCATCGCGGTCGAGTCCGATCTCGGCGGCGAGGTCGGCGAGATCCGCCGGGCGGCCGACATGTTTTCCTTCGGTGAAGTACGCCTTGAGCAGACGTTCCTTCGCCTCGATCTGCTTGCCGTGCGCCTTCGCGTAGTGGAGCAGCTGGTGCGCCTTCACCGTGTTGGTGTGCTTGAGCGTGTCGAAGTTGTAGTCGAGCCCGGTTTCGCCGGCGATACCAGAGACGCGGTCCAGCATCTGGGTGACCTGCTCGGCAGGCAGTCCCTTGTGGGTGGCCAGGAAGTCGATCTCGCTGCCGTCGAAGTCGACAGGGGTATCCGGGGAGAGTTCGTAGCTGTGGTACTCGATGACGACGTCAGGTGCGTCTTCGCCGGTCTTCCGGGCGAACGCCGCCGCACCGTTCTCGAACTTGCGCTTGCCGATGTAGCACCAGGGGCACGCGATGTCTGACCAGATGTCGATTTTGATGGATTCACTCACGATGGGTGAAACGTGCGCCACCGCTCAGTATTCCCCCGCATGCATGGAACTTCGCGTGGATGTCCTGGCGTTCATCCGTCGCGTGT
This sequence comes from Mycetocola sp. Y719, assembly GCF_056713205.1. Taxonomy (NCBI): domain Bacteria; kingdom Bacillati; phylum Actinomycetota; class Actinomycetes; order Micrococcales; family Microbacteriaceae; genus Mycetocola; species Mycetocola sp. Y719. The sequence continues at coordinate 581,910 of NZ_JBWYGY010000001.1, forward strand.
GACGGGTCTCGTGGCCGAAAGCTGGCATTCGTGACGGATGAATCGCCGTGATGGCGGCGTCAGGCGGTACCGGGCTTGTCGACCGCACCGCCGAACCGCCTGTCGCGGTCGATGTAGAGGCCGATGGCCTCCCACAGGTCCTCCCGGGAGAAGTCCGGCCATAGGGTGTCGAGGAACACCATCTCGGCATATGCGCTCTGCCAGAGCAGGAAGTTACTCGTTCGCTGCTCCCCCGAACTGCGCACGAACAGGTCGACGTCGGGAAGTTCAGGCGTGTACAGGTGCCGCTGGATCGACTTCTCGGTGATCCCCGACGGCTTCAGCGTGCCCGCCTTCACTTCCTCGGCGAGCTGCCGGACGGCATCCGTGATCTCCGTCCGACCGCCGTAGTTCACGCACATGGTGAGCGTGAGGGTGTCGTTCCCAGCAGTGAGCTTCTCGGCGAACTGCAGCTCCTTGATGACGGATGCCCACAGTCGCGGTTTGCGGCCGGCCCACCGCACGCGCACGCCCCACTCATTGAGCTGGTCGCGCCTGCGGTGCAGCACGTCGCGGTTGAACCCCATGAGAAACCGGACCTCATCGGGAGACCTGCGCCAGTTCTCGGTCGAGAAGGCGTACACGGAGAGGTGCTTCACGCCGATCTGGATAGCGCCTGCGACGACGTCGAGGAGCGCGGACTCCCCCGCCCGGTGTCCTTCGACCCGCGGCAGCCCCTTGCGGTTCGCCCAGCGGCCGTTGCCGTCCATCACGATCGCGACGTGCTCAGGAACCGAGCCGGCGGGTACCTGTGGCGGGTGGATGCCTGTCCAGTCCAGTGGACGGTACTCGACGGCGTCTCGGTGAGTGAATGGCTTCGGGGTCAACTGTCTGCTCGCTCTCGGGAGACGTGGACGAGGGATTTCAGGCCGCGTTCCAGGTGCCACTGCGTGTAGGCGGCTGCGACCCCGCTGGCACGGGAGCGGGTGTCGTCGTCTGACGCGTCCGCGTGTTCCCAGTCCCCGGTGAGAAGAGCAGACAGCAGCGAGATGGTCTGGGTGTCGAGCCGCGGGCTCCCCGGCGGCGCACACTGGTCACAGACGACGCCGCCGAGCTGAACCACCGCGTGGCTGTGCGGCCCGGGGGCCTGGCATCGCGCGCAGTCGAAGAAGCTCGGCGCCCACCCAGCGAGCGACAGGGCGCGCAGCAGATAGGAGTCCAGGATCAGGGTCGAGTCGTGGTCGTGACGGGACAGCGACCGAAGAGCCCCGACGAGCAGCAGGTACTGCTGGAGCGAACCCTCGGACTCGGTGAGCTTGTCTGCGGTCTCCACCATCACCGTCGCCGCGGTATAGCTGTTGTAGTCTGCGGCGATCAGGGCACCGTACGAGGCAAGCGTCTCCGCCTGGTTGATCACGTCGAGCGACCGGCCTTCGTAGAGCTGCAGATCGGCCACCATGAACGGCTCGAGTCGGGCTCCGAACTTCGAGCCGGTGCGGCGCACCCCTTTCGCGACGGCGCGGACCTTCCCGTGCTGGCGCGTGAGCAGCGTCACGATCCGGTCGGCTTCGCCCAGCTTGTGGGTGCGCAGCACGACGGCTTCATCACGGTAAACGGGCACAGTCCAGTATCCCGCGCTTATCGTGACGAAGCCGACGCCTCGCCTAGACCTGTGCCAGCGTGCGGTCCCCGGTTGTCGTCCGGATCGCCCGGTTGACGGCGGAGACGACGGCCTTGAGGGATGCCGTCGAGATGTCGGCATCGATCCCGACGCCCCAGAGTCGACGGTCGCCGACCTGCAGTTCCACATACGCTGCGGCCTGCGCGTCGCCGCTCGCACTGAGGGCGTGCTCGACGTAGTCGTACAGGGTCACCTCGATGCCACGCTCGCGCAGCACACTGAGGAATGCCGCGATCGGGCCGTTTCCGGTGGCGGTAGCCTCTGTCACCTCTTCGCCGTCGCGAAGGTCGACGGTCAGTTCCACCGAACCGGCCAGACGGCTGGAGGTGCGGGTCGCCTGCAGTTCGAACCTGCCCCACTTCTCCGACTCGGTCTCTGACGGCAGATACTCGTCCTGGAAGACTCCCCAGATGGCGTCGCTCGTGAACTCGCCGCCCAGCTCGTCCGTCTTCGCCTGGACCACCCCGGAGAACTCGATCTGGAGCTTCCGTGGCAGGTCGATGGCGTGGTCGGCCTTGAGCAGGTACGCGACCCCGCCCTTGCCGGACTGGGAGTTCACCCGGATGACAGCTTCGTAGCTGCGACCGAGGTCCTTCGGGTCGACCGGCAGGTACGGAACGGCCCAGTGCAGGTCGTCGACGTCCTTGCCCTGCGCTGCGGCATCCGCGGCCATGGCCTCGAAGCCCTTCTTGATGGCGTCCTGGTGCGATCCGCTGAACGCGGTGAAGACCAGGTCGCCTGCCCAGGGGCTGCGCTCGTGCACGGACAACTGGTTGCAGTATTCGGCCGTGCGCTTGATCTCGTCGACGTCGCTGAAGTCGATCTGCGGGTCGATCCCCTGGGTGAACAGGTTGATGCCGAGGGCGACGAGGTCGACGTTGCCCGTGCGTTCGCCGTTCCCGAACAGGCAGCCCTCGATTCGGTCGGCGCCGGCCATGTAGCCCAGCTCGGCTGCCGCGACGGCGGTGCCCCTGTCGTTGTGCGGGTGAAGCGAGATGATCACGTTCTCGCGGTTGTTGAGGTGCCGCGACATCCACTCGATCGAGTCGGCGTAGACGTTCGGCGTCGCCATTTCGACGGTGGACGGGAGGTTGATGATGACCTTGCGCTCCGGCGTCGGCTCGAACACCTCGAGCACCTGGTTGCACACGTCGACGGCGTACTCGAGCTCGGTCCCGGTGTAGCTCTCGGGTGAGTACTCGTAGTACACGGTGGTCTCGGGGATGAGCTTCTCCATCTCGCGGCAGACGCGAGCGCCGTGGAGGGCGATGTCGATGATGCCCTGTTTGTCCGACCGGAAGACGACCTCACGCTGCAGCACGCTCGTCGAGTTGTACAGGTGCACGATGGCCTGCTTCGCTCCGGCGATTGACTCGTAGGTGCGCTTGATCAGGTGGTCCCTGGCCTGCGTCAGCACCTGGATGGTGACGTCGTCCGGGATCGCGTTCTCTTCGATGAGGCTGCGCACGAAATCGAAATCGGTCTGGCTCGCGCTCGGGAAGCCGACCTCGATCTCCTTGTATCCGATCCGGACGAGCAGGTCGAACATGATCCTCTTGCGCTCGGGGCTCATCGGGTCGATGAGAGCCTGGTTGCCGTCACGGAGGTCGACGGCGCACCAGCGCGGCGCCTCGGTGATGCGCTTGGTCGGCCAGGTACGGTCGGGCAGGTCGACGGTGATCTGCTCGTGGTACGGGCGGTACTTGTGAATCGGCATCGCCGACGCAGTCTGGTTGTTTCTCATTGTTCTATTCTCCTCGCGTGTGTGGAAAGCCAACGACAAACCCCGCGACGAGAGGGCTTAGAAGGAAGCCTCGTCGCGGCAGCTAAGGAGCAGAGCGCCAAACAACACAGAAACAGGCTAACACCGATTAGCCTGCCCCTGTGTCGAATGGGTGCACTCTGTTATCTCAATGTGCGTTTTTCGACAGAAATGCTCTATCCCTCAGTCGATCGCGAGAGCAGCGACGGGCGAGATGCGAGTCGCGCGGCGCGACGGAGCGATCGAAGCCGCCATCGACAAAACAGCAGCAGCGACGATCGCGAGCACGATCACGAGCCACGGCACCGATGGCAGGGCGAATTCCCCTCCGAGGATCGACCCGAGAAGCGACATCGCGCCCGCCCAGCCATAGACCACTCCGAGCACCAGCCCGAATCCAACGGCGGCAACACTCATCTGGATGCTCTCGGCGAGGATCATCCGCCGGATCTGTGCGCGTGTGAACCCGAGGGCCCGGAGCAGCCCGAGCTCGCGGGTACGCTGCAGCACGCTGAGCGACAGGTTGTTGACCATGCCGACAGCGGCGATGACGGCCGAGAAGCCGAAGAGGATCGCGAACACCGTGATCGTCAGGGCGAGGATCTGATCCGAGTCGCCGTAGTCGGCGGGATAGGCTTCCCTGCTCCGGTTGATGATGTCGACATAGCTCTGAGCGGCCACCGCGAACATCGTCACCAGGGTGACCCCGATGACGAGACCGATCGTCGCCCTCGTGCTGCGCGCCGGGTTCCGAACGGCGTTCGCCGCGGCGATCCGTGCCGCGGGACCTGTGCCGAGCATCCGCCCGACCAGACGGAGGATAGGCGGCATGAAGAACGGGGCGCCGAGCACGATCCCGCTGAACGACAGGATGCCTCCCACCAGGCCGACGAGCACCCCGAGCATGCTGACCTGGCCGAGCAGCACTCCCCCGGCGAGGAGCACGGCGCCGATCCCGATCAGCGTGAACGCGGTGGCGTTCCTCACCGTCCTGGATGCCGTCTCTTCCTGCGACGGCTCGACGGCGGCCGCTCCGGCCTGGATCGGGGTGACATCGAGGATCCGCCGCGATCCGACCCAGCTGGCGAGCCAGGTCACCAGCACGACGGCGACGACGGGAGCGGCAAGCTGCACCGAGAAGATCTCGTACGAGGACGCGGGAATGGTCCCGGTGGCGACGCCGACATTCAGCGCGATCGACGCGATGAGGCTGGCCACGCCCAGGCCGAGGACCGAGCCGACGACTCCGACGAGCAGGCCGTCGATGGCAACCGTCCTGCGGAGCGTTCCGGCGCTGGCTCCGACCAGGCGGTACAGGGCGATCACCCGGGTCCGACCGGCGATCACGGTTCCGACGGTGTTCGCCGTGACGACTCCCCCGACGTAGACCGCGATGGCGAAGAACACAACGGCGACGAGACTCAGAGCGACCTGCACCGATTCCTTTTCGCCGATGTCGTCGCCGGCGATGAGGGTCGTGAGCACGGACGTGCCCTGCAGCAGCAGGACGCCGAACGTGCTCGAGAGCATCGTGACGAGGATCGACGCGGTGTAGTCCCGCAGGCGCATCCTCATGACGCGCGGTCCATGGCGAGCATGAACCCGGAGATCTGCTCGGGAGTCGAACGGTCGAGTTCGTGGACCACCCGGCCGTCGGCAAGGATCAGCGTACGGTCGGCATAGCTGGCGGCGACCGGGTCGTGGGTCACCATCGCGATGGACTGGCCGAAACGGCTGCACGCGTCAGCGAGCAGCCCGAGCACCTCGCGGCCGGTACGCGAATCGAGGTTGCCAGTGGGCTCATCGGCGAAGACGAGATCGGGCCGTGTGGCGAGTGCCCTGGCGATCGCGACACGCTGCTGCTGGCCACCGCTCAACTCGTGCGGCCGGTGGGTGAGCCGGTCGGTCAGGCCGAGAGCATCGCAGAGCGTGTTGATCCAGCCCTGCTCATCGAGCGTCGGAGTGCGACCGTCGAGTTCGAACGGGAGCAGGATGTTGTCCCGTGCGGTGAGCGTCGGAACGAGGTTGAACGACTGGAAGACGAAACCGATCCGGCGGCGGCGAAGTTTGGTCAGCGCAGTGTCGTCGAGCCGCGTGATCTCGGTGTCGCCAAGCCAGGCCTCGCCCGACGTCGGCTGGTCGAGGCCTGCCATCACATGCATGAGCGTGGACTTACCGGATCCGGACGGACCCATGATGGCGGTGAACTGACCGCGGCGGATCCCGATGGACACGTCCGCGAGCGCGACGACCGCACCCTGACCGACACCGAAGCTCTTGCTGACGTGGACGACACGGGCAGCGAGGCCGATGTCCGTTGGAGTGATTTTCATGGTTCCACGTTAGGAACTCCGGGTCACGTGCCGCGTCGCCCGCGAGGGTGAACCGCTGTCATCCTGCCGGATGATCCCCTGCGGCAAGTCCGTGTTCATACGCGAAGATCACGAGCTGAACCCGGTCACGGAGTCCGAGCTTGCCGAGCACGCGTGAGATGTGTGTCTTGACCGTTGCCTCGCTGAGGTACTCCTGGGCCGCGATCTCTGAGTTACTCATGCCCCTCGCGGCGAACGCGAAGATCCCGCGCTCCCGGCTGGTCAGGGTGGCGAACTCCTCTGGGATGACGGGCGTACTCGCGGGGGCGCCGAAGTGAGCGAACAGGGCATGGGTTGCGCCCGGTGCGATCACGGCGTTCCCGGCGTGGACCGTGCGGATGGCGGCGAGAAGGAACTCCGGCTGCGTGTCCTTCAGGAGGAACCCGCTTGCGCCCTTCCGAAGGGCGGATGCCGCCCCCTCGTCGAGGTCGAACGTGGTGAGGACGATTATGCGCGGCGCCGGCCGGCCTGCCGCATCCGCGGCGTCGAGGATGGCGATGGTGGACGCGATGCCATCCATCACGGGCATCCTCACATCCATGAGGATCACGTCGGGCCGCACGGACTCCGCAAGCGCGAACCCGGCACGCCCGTCGCCCGCTTCGCCGGCGAACTCCAGGTCCGGCTGTGAGTCGATGAGCATCCGGATACCCGCTCGGAACAGCTGCTGGTCGTCGACGAGCGCGACGCGGATCCGGTCCGTGGTCATCGGAAACCTCCCTGAACGATGGCTGACGGCACCGGGACGAAGGCGGTGACGAGGAACCGGCCGGCCGCGGTACGTTCGGCGGTGAGGTAGCCGCCGACGAGGGCGGCCCGTTCGCGCATGCCCGGTATCCCGTGGCCGAGTGGATCGCTGGCAGGCACAGTCGCAGCGAGGTTCTCGACCCGCACGGTGACCCCCGCGTCCCGCCAGGAGACATCGACGAACACGGTCTCGTTCTGGGCGCCGTGCCGGAGTGCGTTCGTCAGCGCTTCCTGGAGGATGCGGTAGACGGCGATCTGATGACCGACCGGGAGCGCCTGTTCGGTTCCTGAGACCGAGCGCTGCAGGTGAAGACCTGCGCCGCTCATCTGTTCGAACAGGGCGTCGAGATCGGTGAGGAGAGGCTGGGGTCCCTCTCCCTGCCTGTGGCGCAGCTCGGCGAGCAGGAGTCTGACGTCACCGAGAGCGCTTCTTGCGGTGTCGGCGATCGTGGCGAGCGTTCCGTCCATGGCGACCGGATCGCCTTTTTGCGCGTACCGGGCTCCGTCCGCCTGCGCGATGACGACGGCAAGCGAGTGGGCCACGACATCGTGCATGTCGCGCGCGATCCGGTTACGTTCCTGCTCGATCACGACGGCCTGCTCGGCCTGGCGCTGGTCCTGCTGCGCCTGATAGCGCCGCGCCCCTTCCTCCCGTGCCTCACGGGAGGTGCGAACGAGAAGGCCGATCGTCCAGGACAGTCCGAGGACGAAGATGGCGGCGATCGATCCGACGAGCGACGTGAAGACGACTTGCGGCATGCTGCCGATCACGAAGGGATCTGACTGGCCATAGAGGGTGAGGGTCGTGTACACGGCCGCAATGGCGCCACCGGCGACCGCGGACACGAGGCCGGCCCACTTCACCACCGGCCCGCCATATCTGCCGGTGGCGTAGAGAACGGCGAGGATGGCGATGTTCGACGGAACCGCCTGCATCCCGCTGCTGAGCTGGACGAGAACGGTGAGCCACGCCACGCCGAGGGCAGGCCCAGGACCCAGACGGCGAAGCGCGAGGGCAAGAGTCATGCCGAGAACGACGAAGACGGCGCTGATCCCGTCGACACGGCCGATTTCCGTCGGAATCAGCACAAGGCCGAAGACACCCGCGACGACGATGTCGATGGTGACCTGAAACGGCGTGAGGCGGCGGAACATGATTCAACGCTAGTTCGTCGTTCGGCCGCCGGCCCCGGATTCGGCGCTTATCGGCCGAAGATCATCCTCCCGATGTACGGCTAGAACCCGAGCCGGCCGAGCAGCTTCGGGTCGCGCTGCCAGTCCTTTGCCACTTTGACCCGGATCGAGAGGTAGACCTGCTTGCCGACGAGCTTCTCGATCGGGATCCGCGCCTGCTGGCCGACGTCGCGCAGGCGTGAGCCGCCCTTGCCGATGATGATGGCCTTCTGGCTGTCGCGCTCCACGAAGATGTTCGCATAGATGTCGAGGATGTCTTTGTCCTCGCGCTCGATCATGTCGTCGATGGTGACCGCGATGGAGTGCGGCAGCTCGTCGTGCACACCTTCGAGGGAAGCCTCACGGATGTACTCGGAAATGCGATCCTCAAGGACCTCGTCCGTGACGGCATCCGACGGGTACAGCGGTTCAGACGTCGGCATCAGGGCGATGAGCTCGCGGACGAGGATGTCGAGTTGGATGCTGCTCGTCGCGGAGACGGGGATGATGAGGTCCCAGTCGCGCAGCTCCTGCACCTCGGCGAGCTGTTCGGCCGTTGCCGGCCGCGGCGCCGCATCGATCTTCGTGACGATGGCGACCTTCTTCGCCCGCGGGTAGTGGTCGAGCTGTTCGTTGATGAACTTATCGCCCGGGCCGATCTTCTCGTTGGCCGGGATGCAGAGACCGATCACATCGACGTCGCTGAGTGTCGACTGCACCAGGTCGTTGAGCCGTTCGCCGAGGAGCGTACGGGGGCGGTGGATGCCGGGGGTGTCGACGATGATCAGCTGCCCGGTCTCCTCATGGACGATGCCGCGGATCGCCTTGCGCGTCGTCTGCGGCTTGGAGCTCGTGATGGCGACCTTCTGGCCGACGAGCGCGTTGGTCAGCGTGGATTTGCCCACGTTGGGGCGGCCGACGAACGAGACGAAACCGGCGCGGTAGCCGCTGTCAGGCAACACCTCTGGCTCCGGCTGCTGCGGCTCGGTACGGCCGTGTTCTTCGGTTGGTTCGGTGTTCTGATCGTCATTTGTCATGACTACTCCTCTATCGATTCAAATGATCTCTGCACGTCGCGCAAGGCCGCGCTCCGTGTCACGATCACGGTGCTCACCCGTTTTCGCCTGCCCTCGGTGCGTTCAGCGGTGAGCAGCAGGCCATCGGTCTCGGCGACGGAGCCGGAGACCGGCAACCGCCCGAGAACCTTGGTGAGCAGTCCGCCGACGGTGTCGACCTGGTCGTCGTCGAGTTCGAGGTCGAACAATTCGCCGAGCTCATCGACGGGGAGCCGCGCACTCACCCGGTACCTGTCGCCATCGAGCTTCTCCACATCGGGCGAATCCGTGTCGTACTCGTCGGAGATCTCGCCGACGAGTTCTTCGAGGAGGTCCTCGAGGGTGACGAGACCGGCGATGCCACCATATTCGTCGACGACCATGGCGAGGTGGTTGGATTCGAGTTGCATCTGCTGCAGCAGCGAGTCGGCCTTCTTCGACTCGGGCACGAACAGCGCAGGGCGGGCTAGTGACCGCACGCTGACGCTGTTGGCCGCAGCGTCGCCTTCATGGATGAGCCGGACGACATCCTTCAGGTAGAGGATGCCGGCGACCTCGTCGACTTCACCGTCGGTGACCGGGATGCGGGAGACACCGGTGCGGAGGAACAGGCTCATCGCCTGTTGCACGGTGACCCCGGCATCGACGGTGACCATGTCGGTGCGCGGAATCATCACTTCACGCACGACGGTCTCGTTGAATTCGAAGATCGAGTGGATGAGCTCCCTGTCGTCTTCTTCGAGCACGGCGAGCTCCGTGGCTTCGTCGACCATGTTGAGCAGTTGCTCTTCGGACGAGAAGGATGCTTCGCGGGCGACGCCGGGCGTGACCCTGTTGCCGAAGGCCACAAGTGCGTTCGCCAGCGGACCGAGCAAGAGCCGGACCGCCCGGATGGTCGGAGCGGTGACCCGAAGGATCGCATCGGCGTGCGTCCGGCCGAAGCTCCGCGGGCTCGCCCCGACGAGCACGAACGACACAGCGGTCATGATCAGCGCTGCAAGCAGCAGGACGAGCCACGGGGAATCGATCGTGAAGGCAAGGGCGAGCGTCACGAGGACGGCCGCCGTCGTCTCCGCGAGCACCCTGATGAAATTGATCGCGTTCAGGTGGGCGCCGGGGTCATCGGCGATCGCGAGGAGAGAGCGTGGCCGACGGGACGTCTCGGCCAGTTCGACCAGGCCCGCCCGAGACGTGACGCCGATGGCTGCGTCGACAGCGGCCATCAAACCGCCGAACGCGACGAGGAGCAGTGCGATGCCGATGAACCAGTAGAGGATCATCAGCGGGCGGCACGCTCCTGCACGGAGAAGCCCAGCAGGATGTCGCGCTGGATGCCGAACATCTCACGTTCCTCGGCCGGCTCGGCGTGGTCGAATCCGAGGAGGTGCAGGATGCCGTGGGTCGTGAGCAGCAGGAGTTCCTGCAGGGTGGAGTGACCTGCGGTCTCGGCCTGTCCCTCAGCGACCTGGGGGCACAGCACGATGTCTCCGAGCAGCCCGGCCGGTGTCGGGGTGTCCTCGGTGCCAGGGCGGAGTTCGTCCATCGGGAAGCTCAGGACGTCGGTAGGGCCTGGCTCGTCCATCCACTGCACGTGAAGCTGTTCCATGGCGGCCTCATCGACGAGCACGATGTTGAGGTCGGCTTCCTGGCTCACGTGCATGGCGCCGAGCGCGTAGTCCGCGAGGCGAAGCAGCGCGGCCTCATCGACGGGGATGGTCGACTCGTTGTTGATTTCGATGCTCATGAACTCTTGCCCCTTCTGGGCATGCGGTCGCGGGGCGATGCGCCCCGGCGCTCGGCGCGGTTGGCGAACTCCTGGGCCTGGCCGCGCTCGAACCGTTCGGCCTGCTTGACCGCGTCGTATTCGCTGTAGGCGTCGACGATCTTCGCCACGAGGGTGTGGCGGACCACGTCGTCGCTGGTCAGGCGCGAGAAGTGGATGTCGTCGACATCGGAGAGCACTCGCGTCACCAGGCGGAGGCCGGATGATCCGGCCGGCAGGTCGATCTGGGTGATGTCGCCCGTGACGACGATCTTCGATCCGAAACCCAGCCGGGTCAGGAACATCTTCATCTGCTCCGGCGACGTGTTCTGCGCTTCGTCGAGGACGATGAAGGCGTTGTTGAGCGTGCGTCCACGCATGTAGGCGAGGGGCGCGACCTCGACTGTTCCCGCGGCGAGGAGTTTGGGAACCAGTTCGGGATCCATCATCTCGTTGAGAGCGTCGAACAACGGGCGCAGGTACGGGTCGATCTTGTCGGTCAGCGTCCCGGGCAGAAAACCGAGCCGTTCGCCGGCTTCGACGGCGGGGCGGGTGAGGATGATCCGCTCCACCTCCTTGCGCTGGAGAGCCTGCACCGCTTTCGCCATGGCCAGGTAGGTCTTCCCTGTTCCGGCAGGGCCGATGCCGAACACGATGGTGTTCTCATCGATGGCGTCGACGTATTCCTTCTGGCCGAGTGTCTTGGGCCGGATGCTCTTCCCGCGCGAAGTGAGGATCGCCTGGCCGAGGAGGTCGGACGGTTTGCCACCGTCTTCGAGGATCCTGGCGGACGAACGTACTTCGACCGGTTCGAGGTCCTGTCCCTGCTTGACCATGTCGATCAACTCCGCGATGAGGTTGTGGGCGGCGCGCACCTGTGCGGCGTCACCGGTGAGAGTGATGTCGTTGCCCCGGACGTGCAGCGAGACCGCCGGGTACTGCGTTTCGATCGTCGTGAGCAGCCGGTCCTGTGCGCCGAGCAGCCGGACCATGGCCACTCCGTCGACGTGGAGCTTCGCTTCGGCGAGATCGGGCTGCACCACCGGATCGCTCACGGGGAGAATCGGGTCATTCGTTTCCGGCACTGGAATCCTCTCCGAGGTTGCCGATGAGCACGTGCGCGTGCACGTGGAAAACGGTCTGGCCGGCGCGTTCGCCGGTATTGAACACGAGGCGGAACTCGCCGCCGTGCGCGTCCGCGAGTTCCTGGGCGAAGGCGACGAGCTCGGCCAGGAGTGCAGGGTCACCCGCTGCGAGGGCAGCGACGTTGGCATACTGCTCGGTCTTCGGCACCACCAGGATGTGGACGGGAGCCTTCGGGGCGATGTCGTTGAACGCGATCAGCCGGTCGGTCTCGCCCACGATCGTCGCGGGGATCTCGCGCGCGATGATGCGGGTGAAGATGCTGGGTTCGGTTCTCGACATGGTCCTATCCTACGAAGCTCTGGCGATCGGTGGGCGGCTGCGCGGGTTCACCAGCGGCCAAGGGAGACATTGAGGACGGCGAGTGCGGCTGGTCCGGCTGAGGAGGTCCTCAGCACGGTGTCCCCGAGTCGCACCCGGACGGCGCCAGCGGCGGTAAGACCGTCGAGTTCGGAGTCACTGATCCCGCCCTCCGGTCCGACGACCAGCAGCAGATCACTGTCGTCTGCGTCGGCAGGGAGGTCGCTCAAGCGATCGGTGGCGGTCGGGTCGAGGAGAACGACTCTGGAGGTCGCTGCGAGCACCTTCAGGTCTGCGGTCGAGGCGATCGGGAGCACCGGGGGAACGAACGAGCGGATCGACTGCTTCGACGCTTCCCGCACGATGGTCTCCCAACGCGCCCGGCCCTTCTCTTTCTTGGCACCCTCCCAGCGTGAGACACTCCGCGATGCCGCCCACGGGATGATCGCCGAGACGCCGAGTTCGGTAGCCGCCTGGATGGCGAGTTCGTCGCGGTCGCCCTTGGCGAGTGCCTGGACCAGCACGAGGCGGGGCGCTGGCTCTGCCCGCTCCTCCACATCGGTGACGCGGACGGCGACAGCTCCGGGCTCGATCGACTCGATGATCCCGGTAGCGACGAGTCCGCGACCGTTGCCGATGCGGATCCCGTCGCCGACCCGAGACCGGTTCACGGTCACGGCATGCTTCGCCTCTGCGCCGCCGAGCTCGATGAGCGCACCGACCGTGGTCTCACCGAGGTCCTCGCGCAGGTACAGGCTGCTCATGTCAGCCGAGGAACCGGTCGCGCAGCTTGGAGAAGAGGCCCTGCTGGAAGGATCCGAGCTGGGTGCCCTTCTGGTCACGGCCGGCGGCGAACGTCTTGATGAGTTCCCGTTCGCGGTGGTCGAGCCGTGTCGGTGTGAGGACCTGGACGCCGATGCGCAGGTCGCCTCGACCGTTGCCGCGCAGCTTGGTGACTCCGCGGCCCTTGACCGTCAGGACCTCTGAACTCTGGACGCCCGGCTTGAGTTCGACGTCCACGTCCCCGTCGAGCGCGTGGATGGTCGTGGTGACGCCGAGAATGGCATCCGTCATCGGGACCTCGAGGGTGCAGAGCAGGTCGTCGCCGTTACGGCTGAACCGCTCGTCGCTGCGGACCTTGATCTCGAGATAGAGGTCACCGTGCGGTCCACCGGCAGGCCCGATCTCGCCGCTGCCCGGCATCTGCAGGCGAAGTCCGGTGTCCACCCCGGCCGGGATGTCGACGGGGACAGTCCTGCGGTCGCGCACACGGCCCTGGCCCTGGCAGGTGACGCACGGGTTGGGGATGACCGTACCGTGGCCGCGGCAGGTGCCGCACGGCGTGGAGGTCATGACGTTCCCGAGAAGGGAGCGCACCGCCCGCTGGATCGAGCCGGTGCCTCGGCAGATGTCGCAGGTGATCGGCGACGTGCCCGGCTGGCAGCATGACCCCTGGCAGGTCTCGCAGAGCACTGCGGTATCGACCTCGAGGTCGCGGTGGGTGCCGAAGATCACCTCGGCGAGGTCGACCTCGACACGGAGCAGCGCATCCTGACCGCGTTCGCGCCGGGATTTCGGCCCGCGTTGCTGCTGTCCGCCGAAGAAGGTGTCGAAGATGTCGCCGAAACCGCCGAAACCGGCGCCACCCATTCCACCTGAGCCACCCATGTCGTACTGCTGACGCTGCTTGGCGTCGCTGAGCACGTCGTACGCGTGCGTCACTTCCTTGAACCGCTCGGATGCTTCAGCGCCCGGATTGACGTCGGGGTGCAGTTCCCGTGCCAGTCGGCGGTACGCCTTCTTGATCTCGTCGGTCGTCGCTTCGCGGGACACTCCGAGAACTTCGTAATGGTCAGCCACTCAAGGCCTTTCGTCGTGGGGTCGTCGCTGTGCTCGGGGGACGACCAGGGGATGTGCGCTGCGCCGGGCTCAGCGTGCCACTCAGTCGTCGCCGAGTTGGCGTGACAGGTAGCGGGCGACGGCCCGGACGGCCGCGAGATTGTTGGAATAATCCATTCTCGTCGGTCCGAGCACGCCAAGTCTGGCAAGTTCGCCAGAAGAGGAACGATAGTTGCTTGCGATGATGGAGGTCTCACCGAGTCCGAACGAGGCGTTCTCCCGTCCGATCGAGGCCGAGACGCCGTTCAGGTCGGTCGCCATCTCGCCGAACAGGCGCAGGAGAACGACCTGCTGCTCGAGTGCTTCGAGGACCGGGTAGATGCTCCCCGAGAAGTCGTCCTCGGTCCTGGCGAGGTTCGCTGCGCCCGCCATCACGAGCTTGTCGTGTCGGTATTCAGCGAACTGCTCACTCAGTGCCTGGCTGACCCGCCCGACGAGAACCTCGTCTTCGGGCGCCGCTTCCGCCCTGATGGCATCGAGGATCGCCGCCGATGCGTCGACGTTCGACCCGATGAGCAGCGCGTTGAGCTGACCTTTGAGCCGCTCGAGCGTGTGGGCCTCGACCGGGTGCTCGATCTCGACGACGCGTTGTTCGACCCGGCCGGTATCGGTGATCAGAACGGTCAGCAGTCTGTGGTCGGTGAGACCGACCAATTCGACGTGCCTGACCTGCGCCCGGGCGAACGACGGATACTGCACGATGGCGACCTGGTTGGTGATCTGGGACAGCAGCCGCACCGTGCGCATGAGCACGTCGTCGAGCCCGACGGATTGACCGAGGAATGTCTCGATCGCCTCCCGCTGTGCCGCTGTGAGCGGTTTACGGTCGGCGAGCTGGTCGACGAACAGACGGTAGCCCTTGTCGGTCGGGACACGCCCGGACGACGTGTGAGGGGCGGAGATCAGCTCCTCCTCCTCCAGCTGGGCCATGTCGTTGCGGATCGTCGCCGCTGACACACCGAAGGAGTGCCGTTCGACGATCGCCTTCGAGCCGACCGGCTCACGGCTGGCGACGTAGTCCTGCACGATGACGCGGAGAACCTCGAGGCTTCGCTCAGAAACCATGGCGCACCCCTTCCGCGTGAACGGGCCCGAGCTTTGGCACTCAGCAACCCTGAGTGCCAATTCTAGCGTGCGCCTCGCGGCAGGGGTAATTGCCTAACCCCCTGAACAGCAGTACTTTTAGCTCAAGCCCGCGACACCGCTCCCTTCGGGGGACTGGCACGTTCGGGCCCCACAGCAGCAGCGCCATCGATCGAAAGGCTTGGCCATGACCGACCCCAACGCGCAACCACCGGTTGACCCCAACCAGAACCAGCCGCAGGCCCCCCAGAACCAGCCGCAGCCTCCGCAGGGCCCACCGGCTCCGCAAGCTCCCCAGCCGCCATACGGCGGACAGCAGCCGTACGGAGGCCAGCAGCCGTACCCCGGCCAGCAGCCCCCACCCGGACAGGCTCCGTACGGTCAGCAGCCGTATCCGGGACAGCAGCCTCCGCAGCAGTACGCGTACCAGGGCCAGGCATCGCCCCCTCTGACACAGGCTGAGGACAAGCAGTGGGCGTCGTTCGCGCACTTCGGCGGGGCTCTCGGCGCATTCCTCGGTGCAGGCACCGCCGGGTGGATCGCCCCTCTCATCATCTTCCTTGTGTTCAAGGATCGCGGACCGTTCACGCGCCAGGAGGCGAAGGAGTCCCTCAACTTCCAGCTCACCGTGACGATCTTCGTCGTCGGCCTCTACATCCTCGGGTCGATCCTCGCGCTGGTCCTGATCGGCTTCCTGCTGTTCCCCCTTGCCTGGATCGTCGGCATCCTCGGTGTCATCTTCGGAATCATCGGAGGCGTCAAGGTCAACAACGGCGAAGCGTACCGCTACTTCTTCGCCATCCGCATGGTGAAGTAGCCGTCTGATCCGCCGGCGGGCTCACACCGTCAGCCGGCGGACCACCGCATCGGCAAGAAGCCGCCCTCGCAGGGACAGTTCCACTCTCCCGCGCAGGGCGGCTTCGGCGTTGACGAGGTCGTCTGCGATGAGCCCGGCCACTGCGACGCGCGCCTCCGAGGCAAGCGACGGGATGGCGATGCCGTCCCTGGTACGTGCGAGCAGCAGGATGCGTTCGAGTTCGCGGGTGTCTGCGGAGAGAGTCTCCCTCCCCGCGCCTGGCGATACGCCCTCGCTCATTCGCCCGGCGTATGCGGCCGGATGTTTGACGTTCCACCACCGGACACCGCCGATGTGGCTGTGCGCCCCTGGCCCGATCCCCCACCAGTCCTGGCTGCGCCAGTAGGCGAGGTTGTGCCTGGACTGGAACTTCCGACCGCGGGACCAGTTGCTGACCTCGTACCAGTCGAATCCGGCCGCGACGAGTTTCGCGTCGACGAGTTCGTACATGTCCGCCTGCAGGTCCTCGTCAGGCTGGGAGACCAGCCCCGACTTGATCTGCCGAGCCAGTTTGGTGCCGGCCTCGACGATGAGCGAGTACGCGGAGAGGTGGTCGGGACTCGTACCCAGCGCAGCATCGATGGAGGTCTCCCAGTCGTCGAGAGTCTCCCCCGGTGTGCCGTAGATGAGATCGACGCTGACCTGGAGGCCGGCGCGTCTGGCCCAATCGACGACGAGAGGCACCCGATCCGGGTCGTGCGTGCGCTCGAGAGTCGCGAGAACGTGCGGGACCGCTGACTGCATGCCGAAGGAGACGCGGGTGAATCCAGCGTCGGCCAGCGTGGCGAGGTAGTCGGCGTCGACGGAGTCCGGATTCGCCTCAGTGGTGATCTCGGCGTCAGGGGCCAGCCCGATCTCGTCGCGGACAGCGTCGAGCATCCTCGTCAGGTCGGCCGCCGGCAGCAGCGTCGGCGTTCCTCCGCCGAAGAAGACGGTGCCTGCGGGCCGCTCCGGAAGCCCGGATGAGCGCAGTGCGCCTGCTGCGAAGGCGACCTCTGCGGAAGCCTCTGAGGCGTAGTCGGATTGCTTCGCCCCGCGGAGCTCGGTTGCCGTGTATGTGTTGAAGTCGCAGTACCCGCACCGCACCCGGCAGAACGGGACGTGCAGGTAGACGGACAGCATCCGCTCGGCCGCGCCGTCGAGAACGGATCGCGGCAGTGATCCGTCGGGTGGTGCTGGGTCACCGATCGGCTGGGGACCGGCCATCAGGAGCGCCCCGGGTGAATTCGGGTCACGTCAGGCCGTCGGTGTCGACCACAGAGGAGACAGGGACCGCAGGTACGCTGTCGTGAACCTCTTCCGGCGCATCTTCACGAGCGGAGGGAACAGGCGGTACAGAAGCGACACCGGCCGACTGAACGACCGAACCTCGAACCAGACCGAGTCGTCCTCGCGTCGCTCGACGCGGAACGATTCCTCCCCGCTCACCCGGTGGGCGCCGACGGTGCCGAAGGCGAAGGCGACGATCGTGGGTTCCTCGATGACGTAGACCACACGAACACGTTCGTCCATCCTGAACGAGCGGACGTGGCCGCGCAGGCGTGCCGTCGTGCCGGACGAAACGAACGGCGTGCCGTCAGCAGCGAATCTCTGCTCGGTCGACACCGCGATCGGTTCGAGGGCAGTGCCGTCCTCGGCGTAGCGGATGCCGCCGTACCGCTGCCCTGAGTCAGCCTTGACGTCGAGCACGGCGATCCCCGCTCCGCGAAGGATGTCCCAGCCCAGCAGAGACGCCGTCGCCGTCTCGAACCGTTCCTCGCCGCTGCCGAGCCGGATGGAGGCCTCGAACGGGGTGAATCCCTTCGGCGGGTATTGCATGAGGTCGTGCGCCTGCGTGGCGCCCACGGCCGCATAGTCGACCGGCTGATCCTCGAAGTTGCTGCGACGCATCCCGTTACTTCTTGTCTTTCGTTTCCGTGTCTCCGCTCAGCGCGGCGATGAACGCCTCCTGCGGAACCTCGACCCTGCCGACCATCTTCATGCGCTTCTTGCCCTCTTTCTGCTTCTCGAGCAGTTTGCGCTTACGGCTGATGTCGCCGCCGTAGCACTTGGCGAGGACATCCTTGCGCATTGCGCGCACCGACTCGCGGGCGATGATCCGCGCACCGATGGCAGCTTGGATCGGAACCTCGAACTGCTGGCGCGGGATGAGCTTCTTCAGTCGCTCGGTCATCAGCAGGCCGTATGCGTAGGCCTTCTCGCGGTGCACGATCGCGCTGAACGCGTCGACCTGCTCGCCCTGCAGCAGGATGTCGACCTTCACAAGGTCGGCTGTCTGCGATCCGGAGGGTTCGTAGTCGAGCGAGGCGTACCCCTGCGTGCGGCTCTTGAGGTGGTCGAAGAAGTCGAAGACGATCTCGCCGAGCGGCATCGTGTAACGGAGTTCGACGCGATCCTCGCCGAAGTACTCCATGCCGAGCAGCGCGCCGCGGCGGCCCTGGCAGAGTTCCATGATCGTGCCGACGTAGTCCTTGGGCGAGAGGATGCCGACCTTCACCATCGGTTCCTCGACCGAGGAAATTTTGCCGCCGGGGAACTCGCTCGGGTTCGTGACCGTCACGGTCTTCTTGTCGTCGGTGGTGACCTCGTAGGTGACGCTCGGCGCCGTGGCGATGAGGTCGAGGTTGAATTCACGTTCGAGTCGCTCGGTGACGATCTCGAGGTGCAGCAGTCCGAGGAACCCGCAACGGAAGCCGAAGCCGAGGGCGACGGAAGTCTCCGGCTCGTAGTTCAGCGAGGCGTCGGACAGCTTGAGCTTGTCGAGTGCGTCGCGCAGAACCGGGTAGTCGCTGCCGTCGATCGGATACAGGCCCGAGAACACCATGGGCTTCGGGTCGGTGTAGCCGGGCAGTGCCTCTGTCGACGGCTTCGACGCCGTGGTGACGGTGTCACCGACCTTGGACTGGCGCACATCCTTCACACCGGTGATGAGGTAACCGACCTCGCCGACGCCGAGCCCCTTCGTCGGGGCCGGCTCAGGGGAGCTGACACCGATCTCGAGAAGTTCGTGAACGGCGCGGGTCGACATCATCTGGATGCGTTCGCGCGGGCTGAGGTGACCGTCAATCATCCGCACGTAGGTGATGACTCCGCGATAGGTGTCGTAGACGGAGTCGAAGATCATGGCGCGGGTCGGGGCGTTCGGGTCGCCGACGGGGTTCGGGATCTTCTGCACGACGCGGTCGAGCAGCTCCTCGACGCCGACGCCGGTCTTCCCGGAGACCTTGAGCACATCGGACGGTGACCCGCCGATGAGGTTCGCGAGTTCCTTGGCGTACTTCTCCGGGTCGGCCGCAGGCAGGTCGATCTTGTTGAGGACCGGGATGATCTCGAGGTCGTTCTCCATCGCCAGGTAGAGGTTCGCGAGGGTCTGCGCCTCGATCCCCTGGGCGGCGTCGACGAGGAGGATGGCGCCTTCACACGCCGCAAGGGATCGGGAGACCTCGTAGGTGAAGTCGACGTGACCGGGGGTGTCGATCATGTTGAGCGCGTAGGTCTGACCGTCGAGCTCCCACGGCATCCGCACGGCCTGGCTCTTGATGGTGATACCGCGCTCGCGCTCGATGTCCATCCGGTCGAGGTACTGGGCGCGCATGTCACGATCGGAAACCGCGCCGGTGACCGACAGCATCCGGTCGGCGAGCGTCGACTTGCCGTGGTCGATGTGCGCGATGATGCAGAAGTTGCGGATGAACGACGGGTCGGTAGCGGCAGGCTCGAGTGCCTTCGCAGCTTTAGGGCTCACGCGTTCCTCAGAAAGTTCGGGGGTGGAAAGGACTAACTCCCCATTGTCCCATGAACCGCCCGGCGGCTGGGCCGCCCCGTCGACTCGACCGGATGCCGCTGCGAGAATGGGGAGATGACCGGCAAGCCTGCGATCGTGCTCGTCCACGGCATCCGCACGTCGTCGTCGATGTGGCGCCACCAGGTCGACGACCTGTTGCAGGCGGGCTACGAGGTGGAAGCCATCGATCTTCCCGGGCATGGGTCACGCATGGGCGAAGTCTTCAGCATCGACGGGGCCGTCGCCGCGATCGATGACGCGGTAGGGCGCCACGAGGGTCCTGCGCTCCTCGTCGGGCTCTCCCTCGGCGGGTATCTCGCCATCCACTACGCCGGCCTGCACCCTGACCGGATCGCCGGGCTGGTGGCTGCCAGTTGCCAGACCCTGCCCCGCGGTGTCGGCCTGTGGGGCTACCGGGCGCTGGCACGGGGAATCCACCGGCTTCCCGACCGAGGGGCCTGGCTCAACGACACGATGGCGAGGCGGTTCCTGCCGCCGGAGGGTGTCGCAGACATGGGCGCAGGCGGCGTCGCGCTCGACGTGATGGACACCGCGCTGACCGCTGTCGGCACCCTCGACCCGCTCGGCAGCCTCCGCCGGTATCCGGGCCCTGTCTGGTTCGTCATGGGCAGTCTTGACCATTTCCGGCTCGACCAGCGGGCGTTCCTGCGGGCGAAACCGGAGGCATCCGTTCTCGTCGTCCCCCGCGCCACGCACCTCGTCAGCCTCGTCAAGCCTGCCGAGTTCACGCGGGCGGTGGTGGCTGCCGCGGAGACGCTCACACCTCCCGCCCGGCAGATTTCAGAGAATGGCACCGGGACTGGTATCGTTGGTCCTTGACTTGCGTGTGGGTCGCCCCGCACGATTTTCGCCGCAAAGCGCCCTCTCTCGCCCAGCGGCACTCCATTCGATCACAACGGAAGCGTATAAACGTGGCAAACATTAAGTCGCAGATCAAGCGAATCGGCACCAACAAGAAGGCAACTGAGCGCAACAAGGCGATCAAGAGCCAGCTCCGGACCGTCGTCCGCCAGGCACGCGAAGCCATCCTCGCCGGTGACAAGGACAAGGCCCAGGCCACCCTGAAGACCGCAGCGAAGAAGCTCGACAAGGCCGTGAGCAAGGGCGTTATCCACAAGAACCAGGCTGCGAACCGCAAGTCGGCTCTCGCCAAGAAGGTTGCCGCTCTCTAAGCAGCACTTTCTTTCACACTGGGCTCCGCTTCGGCGGGGCCTTCTGTGTTTCCAAGGAGGGATTTCGGCGGTCTGTGGTTCGAGGAGCTTGTCAGCGACCGCGACCAGCCACCGTGTGGATCATCCGCTCGAGGGCGTAGACCGGGTCGCGCCCGCCACCCTTGACGTTCGCGTCGGTGTCGGCGAGGACCTGGATGCAGCGACCGAGTCCCTGATCGGTCCAGCCGGACAGGTCGCGCCTGGCCCGGTCGACCTGCCACGGTGCGAGACCGAACTGTCTTGCCAGATCGGCGGACGACCCGCGACCGCCCTGGATCTTGGCCATGGTTCGGAGCTTGCTGGCGAAGGCGGCGACGATCGGGACCGGGTCCGCGCCGGAGTCGAGGGCGTGACGGAGCCCGACCAGCGCTTCGGCGTAGCGGCCGGCTATCGCGGCATCGGCGACGGCGAACGCGTTGGTTTCGACGCGACCCCCGTAATATCTCGTGACGGTGGCTTCGGTCACCTCTGCGCCGCTGTCAGCGATCAGCTGTGCGCAGGCACCGGCCAGTTCGGCGAGGTCGTCGGCGAAGGCCGAGACAACGGCGCGCAACGCCGCAGGCCGGATCGGTTTGCCTGCGGCCTTGAACTCGGCTGCGGCGAAGTCGTACTTGTCTGACTCCTTCTTGAGCTCGGCACAGACCACCTCGATCGCCGAGGCCTTGCTGGCGCGGACAGCGTCGAGCAGTTTCTTGCCGCGTACTCCCCCGGCGTGACGGAGCACGACGTAGGCACCGTCCGCAGGGGACTCCAGGTACGACAGGGCCTCGGCCATGAAGTCGTCAGACCCCTTTTCGACGTTCGTCACGCGGATCAGCCGCGGCTCACCGAACAGGGACGGGCTGGCCAGGGTGATGAGCTCCCCCGGCGCGTAACTGTCGGCTTCGATGTCGTTGACCTCGAGACTGGGGTCCTCAGCTTTGAGGTAGTCGCGGAGGAGTCGGATCGCGCGGTCGGCGAGGAAACCCTGGGTGCCGGAGACGAGGACGACCGGCGCGGGCCGAACGGCGTTCCAGCCGAGCTGGGGAATGGCGACCTTTGCGGTCGCCTTGGCGGATGTCCCGCTACGTGCAGCTGCCACAGCCCACCTTCCTCACAGTTCCAGCCTACCGGCGACCGCCGACGCGCGGACCTCAACAGGACCGCTCGGTCCAGACCACCGGGTTCACCGATGTGCCCCCGACAACGATGAGACCGCAGCGGTCGGTCCTGAAGCCGGTCGTACCCGCCGACGCGAGCATCGCCAGCGCGGCCGGGGTGGGATGCCCGTATCCGTTGTCCGCGCCGACCGAGATCAGGCCGATCGACGCGGACGCAGCCAGGTAGATCCGTGCACTCTGGTCCGCCGAACCGTGGTGCGCCATCTTGACGAGGTCGACCGGGCCGCCGATGCGGTGCCCGGCAAGGATGCGCTCCTGCGCCGACTCGCCCAGGTCGCCCAGGAAGAGCGAACGGATGCCGCCGGCGTCCGGTTCGAACACCATCGTCACGCTTCCCGAGTTGCCGACCCAGAGCTCGCCGGAGCGCGCAGGCGGCCACAGCACCCTCCACCGGATCCGACCGAGGTCACCCGTGCCTCCGGCGACTCCGCGGTGAATCTGCGCGCCGCCGGCGGAGAGGTCGGCGAGGATCCGCTCATCCGTCGCATTCTGCGGCTCACCGGCGAGGACGACGGAGGCCCGACCGACCACGGCTGACACCCCACCCACATGGTCGAGGTCGAAGTGGGTGAGCACCAGCAGGTCGAGCCGACCGATCGCCAGGGTGTCGAGGCAGGCGGTGAGCAGGCGCGGGTCGACACCGGTGTCGATGAGCGCGACAGCATCGTCGCTCCTGACGAGAACGGCATCGCCCTGCCCGACGTCGCACGCCGCGTGGCTCCAGTCGGCGGGCATCGACAGCGCAGGGGCGAAGCGCTGCGCAGCGCGGCTACCGGCATACACTCCGCCGGCGACGACGAGAATCACGGCGCTCGCAACCGCCAGCATCCGATTCCCGGTCTCGACGGATCTCACCCCAGCCACGAACACGGCGGTGAGAAGCGCGAGAAGCAGTGCCCCAGCTGCGCCAGGCAACCATGGCAGGCTCGTGAGCGGCAGGGTGTGAACGGTCGTGGCGATGGCCGAGATCCAGGTCGCCGGGATCCAGCCGAGCCAGAGCGCCACGCCGGCGACCGGCCCGAGGATCGGCGTCAGGAGGCAGCCGAGAAGACCGAGAAGAGTGGCGATCGGAGCCGCGGGTGCCGCGAGAAGGTTGGCGGGAACGCCGAGCAGGGGCAGGGACGGTGACAGCAGGATGATGACCGGCTGGCAGGCCAGTTGCGCGGCGAGCGGGATGGCCATCGTTGCCGCGAGCCATCGCGGCAGGATCCGTGCCAGCAGACGGGTGAGCGGCCCGGTCAGCGTCAGGAGGCCGGCGGTCGCGAGGGCGGAGAGCACGAACCCGTAGCTGCGTGACAGCCACGGATCGGCGACCACCACCACGAGGACGACCAGGCTGAGCACCGGCAGCCCTGCGCTCGGGCGCCCGGCTCCGAGCGCGAGCAGCACGGCCAGCGCCATCAGAGCGGCGCGGACCACGCTCGGCTCGGGTGTGACGAGCAGGACGAAGAGTCCGAGCCCGACGAGGGCGCCGGTGATCCGCAGCCGTCGTGGAGCTCCGAGTGCGGCGAGAAGACCGGTGAGCACGGCGACGATCACGGCGCAGTTCGCCCCGGACACGGCGGTGAGGTGGCTCAGAGAACTGGACTTCATCGCCTCGTCGAGTGACGCGCTCACCGCGGTGGTGTCGCCGACGGCGAGACCTGGGAGGAGTTCACCACCGCCTCCGGGAAGGGCCGAGGCAGCGTCGACGAACCCGGTTCGCAGTCCCGCCGCCCAGGCCAGGTACCAGCGCGGACTCTCCACGAGCGTCGCCGGTCTGCCCGCGAAGAGCAGAAAGGCCGCTGCGTCTCCAGCCGGGGTAAGTCGAAGCGCCACGGGAGCCTCCAGCACGCTGCCGATCGCGACGGGGTCCTTGCCGGGAACAGTCGCAAAGAGAAGGGCGGGCACAGAGGCGCTGTAGCTCTCGTCGCCGATCTCGAATTCAGAGATCGTGCCGCGCACCCTCTGCGGGACGCCGTCGTTTGCCTGCTCGGCGGCATCCGTCGACCGGTCCCAGAGCGACGGCGAGTGGCGGTCTTCGATGACGGACTTCTCGGTGACCAGCAGCCTGACTGTGACCGAACGGTGAGACTCTGCCGCGGTGACGAGTTGGCCAGGGGTGCGTGCGTCGTGACGTGCTGCGATCGCTGTCGCCGCGAGGGTCGTTGCAAGGAGGGTGATGGCGGCGAGGGCCCACCACGCCGACCGGTGTCCGGCGCGTGCAGGCGCTCTCCGCCGGCCTCGACGACCGCGTCGACCGGGACGCCGCGCGGCGAGAACGGCGCACAGAGCGGTCGCCACCGCGCCGACGGATGCCGCGACCCACGCGGCGTCCGGCACGCCGATCAGGGTGGCGGCCGTCAGCCAGGCGGCGATCGCCGGGAGCACGATCCGGTGCGCTGCGCTCACACAGTCACCAGTTCCCGCAGGGCTTCGAACGTCTTGTCGCCGATCCCGGTCACTCCGAGGAGGTCGTCCACGCTCGTGAACCGACCGTTGGCGTCGCGCCACGCGATGATCCGTTCCGCCATCGCCGGCCCGACCCTGGGCAGTGTCTCGAGCTCGGCGCTCGTAGCGGTGTTGAGGTTGACCTTGCCGCCAGGCGTGCCAGGAGTCGGTGCCGCCGGCGGTGCGGCGCCCTGAGCAGGCACGGCGATCTGCTCCCCGTCGGTGACGAACCGAGCGAGATTCACGCCCTGCTGATCCGCGACAGCGGTGAACCCGCCCGCCGCAGCGATTGCATCGATCACCCGGTCGCCGTCGCGCAGCTGGTATACGCCGGGGCTCTGAACCTCGCCGAGGACGTGCACATAGACGACAGCCCCAGTGACCTCCGTCGCCACCGGAGACGGTTGCGCGATTTCGCGAGTCTGGCCCGATGCCCCGAGCAGGGAGACGACGACCGCAGCGATCAGGCCGGCGAGAAGCAGGAGGACGAGCGCGCCCACGCTGAGGCGGACACCGGGCGAGGACCGTGTCGCCAGCGTGGGTCGTCGGTCTGCGCCCGCTGCGCCCAGCGGCCTCGCGGGAGCGTGCCTGGCCATGCCTCCCAGTCAAACGGGCAACGGGAACGACGACCGATCGGCGTCGGTTTCGTGGATGGATACGACAGCGCCCGCCCCTGTGAGGGACGGGCGCTGAACGGCCGGAAGCCTGTCTACGGTTTGGTGGCGATACTGACGATGCGAGGCGGCCGCACCACGACGTTGACGATCGACCTGTCGCCGATCGCCCGCTGCACAGCAGAAGACGCCCGCGCGAGTGCCTCGAGTTCGTCCGCGCCGATCTTCGGTGAGATCACCAACCGGTCGCGCACCTTTCCGTCGACCTGCACGACGCAGGTCACCGACTCCTCGACGAGGAGGGTCGGGTCGGCCTTCCGCCAGAGCACATGTGCGACGGTCGGCTCGTAGCCCAGCTGGGCCCACATGTCTTCGGCCGTGTACGGCGCGAACAGGTTGAGGGCGACGGCGGTGACCTCCGCTGCCTCCCTCACCGCAGCATCCGCCGGGCCTGCGCCGGTGTCGATGACCTTCCTCGTCGCGTTGACGAGTTCCATCAGGCGGGCGACCACGACGTTGAACTTGAACGACTCGACCAGCCCAGGCGCGTCGGCCAGGAACCGGTGGGTCGTCCGGCGAAGTGCAGCGTCGCCGTTCTTCCAGACCACGTCAGGCGCACTCGTGACATCGTGCGCCACCCGCCAGGCGCGGGCGAGGAATTTGGCCGAACCGGCCGGAGAAACATCCGCCCAGTCGATGTCGTCCTCGGGCGGCCCGGCGAAGATCAGCGTCACCCGGAGGGCGTCGGCACCGTACTGCTCGAGTTCACTGGCGAACTCGACGAGGTTTCCCCTGCTCTTCGACATCTTGGCGCCGTCCATCAGCACCATTCCCTGGTTGAGCAGCGACGAGAACGGCTCGGTGAAGCCGAGGTGCCCGAGGTCGTAGAGCACCTTCGTGATGAAGCGCGAATAGAGCAGGTGCAGGATGGCGTGCTCGACGCCACCGACGTACTGGTCGACCGGCGCCCATTTGTCGGCCTGCCGGGGGTCGAAGGCAATGGTGTCCGACTGCGGGTTGAGGTAGCGCAGGTAGTACCAGGAGCTGTCGACGAACGTGTCCATCGTGTCCGAGTCCCGCTTCGCGGGTGCACCGCAGCGGGGGCACGGCACGTTCATCCAATCCTCGGCGGCCCCGAGCGGGCTCGTGCCCTTCGGCTGCAGGTCGAGACCGTCCGCCGCGGGCAGCTGGACGGGGAGCTGGTCTTCGGGAACCGGCACCTCACCGCAGTCGGCGCAGTGGATGATCGGGATCGGAGCGCCCCAGTAACGCTGGCGCGAGATCAGCCAGTCACGGAGCCGGTAGTTCTTCGCCGAGGCTCCGAGACCGGATGCCGTGAGGGCATCCGTGATCTTCGCGATCGCCGAATTCTTGCTCAGCCCGTTGAACGGCCCCGAGTTGATCAGGCGACCAGGACCGATGAGCGCCTGGCCGGTCTCTGCCGGGCTCTCGGGTGGCAGGTCGTCGGGGAGTTCACCGTCGACGAGTACGGGGATCGCTCCGGTGACCGGCTGGTTGGTGTCGACGACGACGCGGACGGGCAGGTCGAACGCCCTGGCGAAGTCGAGGTCGCGCTGGTCGTGTGCGGGCACGGCCATGATCGCGCCGTGGCCGTAGTCGGCGAGCACGTAGTCGGAGACCCAGATCGGGATCCGTTCGCCGTTGAGCGGGTTCACCGCGTACCGCTCCAGGAACACGCCGGTCTTCTCGCGCTCGGTGCTCAGCCGGTCCATGTCGGTCTCGCCCTTGACCCGGTCGAGGTACTCGGCAAACGCGGCCTTCGTCGCGTCAGGGGCGTCTTCGACGAGTTCGGCCGCGAGATCGGAGTCCACAGCGACGACCATGAACGTGACACCGTAGAGAGTGTCGGGTCGCGTCGTGTAGACCGGGACAGGCGCAGCCCTGCCTTCGATGACGAAGTTGACGTCTGCGCCTGTGGACCGTCCGACCCAGTTGCGCTGCATGCTCATGACCTTGGTCGGCCACGCACCCTCGAGCTGCTTGAGGTCGTCGACGAGACGGTCGGCGTAGTCGGTGATGCGGAAGTACCACTGGGTCAGCTTCTTCTTCGTGACCAGGTTCCCGCAGCGTTCGCAGTGGCCGTCGACGACCTGCTCGTTCGCGAGCACGGTCTGGTCGAACGGACACCAGTTGACGGCGCTCGCTTTGCGGTAGGCCAGGCCCTTCTCGAACAGCTGGAGGAACAGCCACTGTGTCCAGCGGTAGTACTCGGGGTCTGACGTGTGGATCTCACGGTCCCAGTCGAACGACGGCGCGTAGGTGCGGAAACTGGTCTTTTGCTGTGCGATGTTGTCGTACGTCCAGCCGCGCGGGTCGACGCCGCGCTTGATCGCCGCGTTCTCGGCGGGCAGCCCGAACGAGTCCCAGCCGATCGGGTGGAGCACGTTGAATCCCTGCTGGCGCCAGTACCTGGCGACGACGTCACCGAGGCCGAAGGCCTCCGCGTGTCCCATGTGCAGATCGCCAGACGGGTACGGGAACATGTCGAGGACATACTTGCGCGGCCGCTTGTCGGTGTCGTCGCTCGTCGCGAATGGCTTGATCCGGTCCCAGACCGGAAGCCACTTCTCCTGGATGGCGGCGAAATCGTACCGTTGTCCGGCCTGGCTCTGCTCGTCGTTCGACACGTGACTCTCATTCATAAGCGGGTGAAGACCGGCGGGTGCGTGGTTCTGGTGTTGAACCCGAGGTCCAAGGATCTAGCCTACTCACTGTTCCGATGCGCCCAGCGCGGCGAGAAGTGCGGCAGCTTTCACCCGGGTTTCCTCGATCTCGTCCGTCGGAACCGACAGCGCGGTGATCCCACCGCCGGTGCCGATCGACGCGCCGGTCGGGTCGATCAGGATGCTCCGAATCACCATCGCGAGGTCGACAGCGCCGTCGGCGCCGAAGTAGCCGAACGCGCCCGAATAGACACCGCGAGGGCCGGACTCCAGTCTGTCGAGGATGGTCATGGCCGAGAGCTTCGGCGCACCGGTCATCGAACCGGCCGGGAATGCCGACTCGACGGCATCCACTCCGCTCACGCCGTCGGCGAGTACGGCGGTCACCGTGCTGACGAGCTGGTGCACCTGGGCGTAGCTCTCGACGGCGAGCAACTGGGTGACGGACACGCTGCCGGTCACGGCCACACGTCCGAGATCGTTGCGCATGAGGTCGACGATCATCAGATTCTCGGCGCGTTCTTTGTCGCTGCCGAGGAGTTCCGCCTCGAGAGCCGCATCGTGCTCCGGCGTCGCCCCGCGCGGCCTGGTGCCCTTGATCGGACGTGTCGTGACAGTGCCGTCAGGCGTGACCCGGAGGAATTGCTCGGGCGATGAACTGACCAACGCGGTGTCATCCGCGCGAATGAGACCGCCGTGATGGGTGGGACTGGCCTGGCGGAGCCGACGGTACACCTCGACCGGATCGAACGCGCCGTCCACGCGGATCTCGTTGGTCAGACAGAGCTGATAGGCGTTCCCCTGGCGGATCTCGGCCTGGGCTTCCTCGATGAGCGCGGAGTACTCTGCAGCAGAGTGCCGCCAGCGTGCAGCGTGAGTGCCGGCGCGGCGAGGTACATCCTGGGCTCCGTTGCCCGGCGCTTTCAGCCAGCCGAACGGCTCGGCGCCTGTCGCACCGCTACCGCGCTCGACAGCGGTGACCACATGAGCGGCGTGGTCGAAGACCAGCATCCGGTCGGGGCGGAGCAGGGCAGCGTCCGGGTACCGCGACGGATGCGCCGGCGTGCCCGCCGATTGCGCGCCGACCTCGTACCCGATCCAGCCCACAAGCCCCGGGGCGAACTCGCCCGCGGACGGCTCATCTCCGGAGTCGGCGAACTCCGCGCGGAGGGCGTCGAAGAGCCCGACAGGCGCAGAGATGTCCCCGTCGGCGGTCGACCAGCTCGCCGTTGCCCGCGCGACGTTCGCAGTGAGGAGTTCGGCGCCGTCGCCGAGATAGCTGTACCCGCTCGCGGCGTGCGCCCCGCTGTCGAGCCAGAATGATCGCGCGGCACCGGCGAAATACCGGAGATAGGCGGTTTCCGGGTCGACCCAGTGACTCAGCCGACGGGTGTTCGAGCGGGGAATCACGCATCCCACCCTAGAGCGCCGCAGCGCGCGTCCGTCCGCGAATGTGACTCGGGCGAACTTTCACTTAGGTAAGGCTTACCTATAGAGTGTCGACATGCTCGGTCTCGACCTCACCCTCTCGTACAACGGCTCGCCCGTTGTCCACGGTGCGACGCTCGCCCTGGAGCCGGGGCGGATCACCGCCCTCGTCGGGCCGAACGGCAGCGGAAAGTCGACCCTGCTTCGGGCGCTCGCCCGGCTCCATCCGATCGACGGCGGACGCGTGTACCTCGGAGCTCCCGATGCGGATCCCGCCGTGACGACCTCCGCCGATTCGGGTTTCGACGCCAGCGGCATCGGCAAGCGCGAATTCGCCCGCAGGGTCACCCTCCTGGCACAGACCCGGCCGACGCCGGCCGGGCTCAGCGTGCGCGAGGTCGTCGAATTCGGGCGCCACCCCCACCGCGGGCGCTGGAATCGCGGCGACGAACACGGCTCCGACGTGGTCGAACGGGCGATGGAACTCACTGGAATCGCGTCATTCGCCGACCGCCCCGTCGACCGGCTTTCCGGGGGGCAGTTGCAACGTGTGTGGCTGGCCGGGTGCCTTGCCCAGGACACAGAGGTATTGCTGCTCGACGAACCCACGACCTACCTCGACCTGCGCTATCAGGTGGAGCTGCTCGACCTGATCAAGGACCTCGCCGTCGTCCACGACGTGACGATCGGGGTCGTTCTGCATGATCTCGACCAGGCTGCCGCGATCGCCGACACCGTCGTTCTCCTTGAATCGGGGCAGGTGCGGGCGACAGGAACTCCGCGTGACGTCTTCGAAACCGAACTCCTCAGCTCCGTGTACGGCATCCGCGTCGACGTCGACGTCGTGAGCGGCCGGATCCGCACCCACGCGCGCAGCCGCCACAGCGTCGCATCCGAAGTCCCCGCCCGCACCGATCACACCAGCACCACCGTCGTCGCCTGACCACCCGGTCGCCTCACCGGCACGGCTTCAGCCTGCCATCACCCAGCAAAGGACACGCATGACCACGCGCCCACTCCCCCTCATCGCCTCCGCAGCAGCGGCGGCCCTGCTCCTCGCGGGCTGCGGAACGACGGAAGCACCTGCGAGCCAGAAGGACACCGCGACGACCATCACCGTCACCGACGACCGCGGCGAGAAGATCTCCCTCAGCGAGCCCGCGACCGAGGTCGTCGCGCTGGAGTGGAACACGGCCGAGAATCTCGTCGCGCTCGGAGTGATGCCGGTCGGCGTCGCGGACGTCGATGGATACGGCACCTGGGTGAAGTCGGAGTCCCTGGACGAGTCGGTGACGGATGTCGGAATGCGCGGGGAACCGAGCATCGACTCCATCGCCGGACTCGCGCCCGACCTCGTCGTGACGACATCTGACCTCTCGGAAAGCGCCATCGCCCAGATCGAGGAGTTTGCTCCCGTCCTCGTCGTTCGCGGAGCGGACGCGTCCAACCCGATCGGCCAGATGGAGAAGAACCTCACCAACATCGCCGCCGCAACGGGCACGGAAGACAAGGCCGATGAGCTTCTCGCCGGGTTCGACGCGAAGGTCGACGAAGCCGCTGCGGCGCTGACCGAGGCAGGGGTGGATGGCGACGAGTTCGTCATGTCAGACTCGTGGGCCGCAGGAGGCCAGGTCTCGATCCGTCCGTTCGCCGAAGGCGCGCTGCTCTCCGCTGTCACGGAGGAACTCGGCCTCGTCAACGCCTGGACCGGTGAGGGCGACAAGGACTACGGACTCGGTTCCACCGACGTCGAAGGACTCACGTCGCTCGGGAACGTCCACTTCCTCTACATCGCCGGCGGCGGAGTCGATGCATACGGTGAAGAACTCGCAGACAACGCCGTGTGGACCTCTCTCCCGTTCGTGAAGAGTGGCAACGTCCACCGTCTCGCCGACGGTATCTGGATGTTCGGCGGTCCTTCGTCCATGAACGACTACATCGACGCGGTCGTTGCAGCAGTCACTGAGTAGCCCTCCGGCGACCGCCCGGCCCGTACAGGGGCCGGGCGTCGCGCGGAGCCGATGGTTCCGACTCGGTGCGCTCTTCGCCACGGGGCTCGCCACAGCGATCGTCCTCGCCGTCGTGCACCTCACGCAGGGAACCGCGGGAGTCGGCGGGCTCGACCTTCTCAGACTCCTGGGCGGGTCGGGCGACGACCAGGCCGGAGCCGTGCTCGTCTCCTCACGGCTCCCCCGGCTTCTCGCCGGGCTTCTCGTCGGTGTGGCGCTGGGTGTCGCCGGCGTCGTCATGCAGACGGTCGCCAGGAACGTCCTCGCCTCCCCCGATACGCTTGCCGTCAACGCAGGCGCGTATCTGGCGATCGTCAGCACAGCGGCCCTCGGCGTGACACTCCCGTTGCTGGCGCAGGGACTCGTGGCGTTCGCCGGTGGCCTGGCCGCTGCGGCACTCGTCCTCGGCCTGTCCGCTGGAGGCGGCAGCGGCACTGTTCGGCTGGTCCTCGCCGGGTCTGCGATCGCCCTGGCCCTGACAGCCCTCACCACGGTCCTCATCCTGCTTTTCACCGAGGAGACCACGGGGATGTACGCGTGGAGTGCCGGCTCGCTCGCGCAGACAGGCGTCGACGCCGTCTCCAGGTTCGGTCCGGTCGTCGCCGTCGGAGTGGCCGGCCTCCTCATCCTCGCGTCCAGGCTAGACGTCCTCTCGCTCGGAGAGGATGCGGCATCCGTCCTCGGTCTGCGAGTGCGCAACACCCAACTCGTCGCCGTGCTGCTCGCCGTCCTCCTCTCGGCGGCCGCAGTGACGGTCGCCGGACCGATCGGATTCGTCGGCCTGGCCGCTCCCGCGATCATCCGTCTGATCGCCGCACGGGTCCCCGGCCTGCAGCGCCACCTGCTGCTCATCCCCGCCTCAGCGCTGATGGGGGTCATCGTCGTCCTGGGTGCCGATGTCCTGCTGCGCCTCGTGTTCGGCGGGCAAGCCGGCGTCGATGTCCCGACCGGGGTCGTGACCTCCCTGTTCGGTGCCGTCTTCCTCGTGATCCTCGCCCGTCGCACCGGCGATGCGAGAGCGGGAACCCAGACCCAGAGCGGCGCACAGGGCAGGACGACGTCCGCGCGCACCCGACGCTGGATCCTCGTCGCGCTCACGGTTGCTCTCGCCCTCGTCTCCGTGGTCTCGCTGATGCTCGGTGACACGAAACTGCTCGCTGGTGACATCCTCAACTGGCTGACCGGGCAATCGGGTCCTGTCGTCAGTTTCGTGATGGACACCAGGCTCCCCCGCGTTCTCGCCGCCGTGCTCGCCGGAGCGGCCTTAGCGCTGTCAGGAACGATCGTGCAGGCCGTCGCCAGGAATCCCCTCGCCGAGCCCGGCATCATCGGGGTCACGGGAGGCGCAGGACTCGGCGCGGTCATCGTCATCACCCTCGCACCTGTCGCGAGTTTCTGGCTGGTGACGGCGGGCGGGCTGACCGGTGCGGCGCTCGCATCGGCGCTCGTCTTCGGCCTGGCGGCCTCCGGCGGGCTCAACAGCCAGCGGCTGATCCTCATCGGAATCGGTGTGTCTGCAGGAGCTGCCGCCCTGGTGAGCATGGTGATCATCTCGACAGACCCGTACAACGGCGCGAAGGCGCTCACCTGGCTGTCCGGCTCCACCTACGGGAGAACGCTGCCGCAACTCGTGCCTCTCGGCGTCGCGTTGGTCGTTTCGATCCCGCTGCTGGCCGTGGTCGATCGTGAACTCGACATCCTCGCGCAGGACGACGACACCCCGCGGCTGCTCGGCATCCGTCTCGGCAGGACCCGTCTCCTCCTGCTGTCCATCAGCGTCGTGCTCGCGGCGACAGCGGTCGCCGCCGTCGGTGTGATCGGATTCGTCGGGCTGGTGGCTCCGCACGCTGCGCGGGCGCTGGTGGGTGGACGCCATCGACTCGTCCTTCCCACCGCAGCCCTTCTCGGCGCGATCCTCGTCGGCGTCGCCGACACGCTCGGCCGGACCGTCATCGCGCCGGCGCAGCTCCCGGCGGGGCTTCTCACCGCCCTCGTGGGCGCACCGTACTTCGTGTGGCTGCTCTGGCGTTCACGGCGGGCGGGCTGACCGGGTGGTCGCGGGGCCCTCGTCCAGCCTGTACTCCTACACTGCGGTCATGAGCTTCAGGACGAGGATGACGGACGCGGGGATGCGTGCGATGAACATTGTTCACCGTGGCATTCTCGCTCTTTCCCGCGGCCGGCTCGGCTGGAGCGTCGGCCCCATGCTCGTCGTCGAACTGCACACGACCGGCCGCAGTTCCGGGCGTCGCCGGTCCACGATGCTCACCTCTCCCGTGCACAGCGGCGGGCGCTACGTCCTGGTGGCGTCCAAGGGCGGGGACGACCGCAACCCGGAGTGGTACGCGAATCTCAGCGCGAACCCTGACGTCGAACTGTCGATCAGAGGCGAGACGCTGCGATTCACCGCACGGACGGCATCCGAGGAAGAGAAGGCCCAGCTGTGGCCGCAGATCGTGTCCGCCTATCCCGGCTACGACGGATATCGGCGCCGGACCGCCCGGAACATCCCCGTCGTCATCTGCGAACAATCGGACGGCGGGGATCCGGAACGGGACTCAGTCGGCTGAGCCCTTCACGATCACCGAGATCAGCTCCGTGGCGTGGCTCAGCGTCTCGCGTGCCGACCGCGACGGCGGTTCGACCCGGCCTGGATCGTGCTCGGCGAAGATCCTCTGCAGGGTGTAGCGCAGCGCGGTGAATGCGAGCGCGACCACCATTCCGGCCTCGTCCCGCAGTTCGTCGACGGGGCGCCCCGCGCTGCGGAACCGGTCGAGCACGAGTTCGACCAGCTGGTTCTCCTGCGCGGTCATCCACTCCATCTGTTTGCCGAGGAGTTCAGGGGTGTTGGTGATGATGATGAAGCGCGACCGGAGGAGATCCGTGTCCTGGTCATCGATGATGGGAGCAGCCATCGCGGTGACGAGGTCAAGAACGATGTCGCCGCTACCCGCGTGGACGAACGCGTGCGCATCCTCTTCCGTCGTCATCGACGGCGCAGGGCCGAGGATGACGCCTTCCTTCGACCCGAAGTAGTTGAAGAATGTGCGCGGCGAGACCATGCTCGCATCGCAGATCATCTCGACGGTGACGTTGTCGTAACCGTGCTCGAGCGCGAGGCGGATCGCCGTCCGCTCGATCGCGGCGCGCGTGGCAGCGAGCTTGCGGGCCCGCAGTCCGTCGGTTCGTCCACCGTCATCTGTCATGATGCTTCTTTCTACCGCACCCGGTCGGGAGATCGCCTCACCCGTGCCGTCGCGGGTCAATCCGCGGGCTGCTCCGAGAGGATGCCGTCTGCCACGCGCACGCGGCGGTCGGCCAGTCCTCGCGGCACGTCTTCGTGCGAGATGAGAATGACCGTCCGATCGCCGCTCGCCGCGAGCAGGTCGTCCAGCAGCGAGCCGGCCAGGTCCGCTTCGACGTTCGCAGTCGGTTCGTCGAACACGATCACCGGGAAGTCGCGCAGCAGTGCCCTGGCCAGGGCGATGCGCTGCGCCTGCCCGCCAGAGACGAGCGCGCCTCGTTCACCGACGCGAGAGTCGAGTCCGCCCCGGTCGGCCAGCCAGCCGGAGAGCCCGACCCGGGCGAGCACCTCGAGCAGGTCGTCGTCCGTCGCGGTGTCGCGGGCGAAGAGCAGGTTCTGCCTGACGCTCTCGTCGAACAGATACGGGGTCTGTTCACAGAGCCCGACGATCGTCCTCACGGCGTCGTCTCCAATCGCACCGACCTCCTGTCCACCGAGCAGATAGCTGCCGTCGTGTGCGAGGAACCGCACGAGCACGTGAGCGAGCGTTGTCTTGCCCGAGCCACTGGCTCCCTCGATCAGCACGCGCTCTCCCCGACGGACGGTGAGTCGCGGAACGAGAAGCGCGGGCTCGGTCTGACCGGGCCAGCGCACGGCGACGTCGGTGAGATCGATGGCCGGAGCGTGAGGGTCCGGGTTCAGTGGTTCTCCGCCGGGGTTGTTGGAGAGCTCAGCGGGAGGGGTCGACGGCGCGAGCACGGTGATCCGCTCAGCGCTCGAACGGACCTGCCGCCACGCGCCGACCGCAAGCGGTACCGCCGCGATGATCTCGAACACGGCGAGCGGCACAAGGACGATGACGGCGAGTGCCGGTCCGTCGATTCCGCTCTCGCCCGGAGTCGCCAGAGCCGGGATTCCCGCGAGCAGCGCCCAGACGACGGCAAGACCGCCGAAGAGCGAGAGGACTGCAGCTGCCAGGCCTGCGCCACCTGCCCGTCGCGTCAGCGCCCGGGTGAGTGCCGCATCCGCCCGTGTCACGCGCTGCCGTGCCTCCTCTTCTGCGCCGTAGGCGATGAGGACGTCGAGGCTGCCGAGGTAGTCCAGCAGGGCATCCACCAGCGCACCCCTGTGCGGTGCGATGGACCGCTCGGCGGCTGCAGCGACCCTGCCGGCAGCAAGCCCGCCGACAACGGTGGCAGCGATCAGGCAGACGGCAAGCCCGACTGCAGCGACCGGCGAGATCAGCGCGACGACCCAGACCGCGATCGCCGCGACGCCGAGCGACGTCAGGAGGGGTTGCACGACCCGGAGGGGCAGGTTCTGGAGTTCGTCGACGTCGGAGACGAGTGCGGACAGCAGCGACCCCCTCTTCTTCGCGCCCAACCCGTCCGGCGCGAGCGGGAGAAGTCGGCGAAGGAGGTCGACGCGGACAACTTCCAGCTGGCGGAACGCCGCATCGTGGCTGGCGAGGCGTTCCAGGTACCGGAAGACGGCCCGTCCGAGCGCGAACGCACGGACACCGACAACGGCCATCGACAGGTACAGAATCGGGGGCTGCTCCGCCGCGCGGGTGATCAGGTAGGCACTCGTTGCGAGCAGAGCGACAGTCGACAGCGCCGCGAGGATGCCGAAGGCCACTCCGGTGAGCCAGCCGGCCGATCGTGGTTGCGCCGTGCGGAGCACGGCGGTGTGATCACGCAGTCCGGTCATCTCGTCACCACCGTGCTCGTGGCGAGGACGGGGACGACGGCATCCGCCGCCTCGATGACCGCCGTCCTGTGGCTCACCACCACGACGGCGACCCCGCGCCCGGCTACGGCACGGAGCCCGGAGACGAGTCGCTGCTCGGTCCCGTGGTCCAGCGCCGAGCTCGGTTCGTCGAGCATGAGCACGGCGCAGCCACTGGCGAGGGTGCGGTGGATCGCCCTGGCGACCGCGACGCGCTGAGACTGCCCCCCGGAGAGGCCCGATCCGGCAACACCGACGGGCGTGTCCAGCGCGATGTCCGGTGCCCCCGCAAGGTCGAGGGCTTCCCTGACGAGGTCGCGGTCGACGAGCGCTGTCCCGAGTGCGACGTTCGACGCGACGGTGCCGGCCACGAGCGAGGGTCGTTGCCCGGTCCATGCGAGCCATTCCCTCTCGGTCGCGTGCGGCGCGACGACCTGGTCGCCGACCCGGACGACGCCCGAATGCGGCGCAAACCCTGAGACTGCGGCCAGCAGGCTCGACTTGCCTGCACCGCTCGGCCCTGCGAGCACCGTCACGGTACCAGCGGCGAAACTCGCGGACACCGGCAGCGCCACCGGCCCGTCGCCGTAATCGACGGAGACGTCGGCGAGACTCAGCGGCCCGGATGCCGGAACGATCGCCTCCCCCGAGCCTTCGGTCGCGGTGTCCACACCCGTGCCGAGTCGGTCGTCATCGAGGATGGCGAAGGCGTCGTCGGCGGCGGCGACTCCCTCGGCGGCCGCGTGGAAGTTGGCTCCGACCTGGCGAAGCGGCAGGAACGCTTCCGGCGCCAGGAGGAGGACGAAGAGCCCGACGGAGAGGTCCATCGAACCGTCGACGAGACGCAGCCCGATGGACACCGCGACGAGCGCGACCGAGAGGCTGGCGGCGAGTTCGAGAACGAACCCGGAGAGGAACGACACCCGGAGGACCCGCATGGTCTCAACGCGGTACTCCCGGGTGATCGTCCGCATCCGGTCGATCTGACGGTGCTGCCTGCCGAAGATCTTGAGTGTGGCGAGTCCGCCGAGCATGTCGACGAACCTGGTCGAGAGGTCGCCGAGGACGCTCCACTGCCGGCGCTGCACGGCCTGGGTGGCCCACCCGATGAGGACCATGAAGACCGGGATGAGCGGCAGCGTGACGACGATGAAGACGGCGGAGACGACATCCTGGAGCAGGATCACGCCGACGATGACGGGGGTGACGATCACCGTGAGGAGCAGTTGGGGCAGGTACTTGGAGAAGTAGTCGTCGAGGGCGTCCATACCCCGGCCCAGCAGCGTGACGATCCTGGCGTCGCTGCGGCGGGCGAGCCACGCCGGCCCGAGCCGTCGTACTGCGGCGAGCACGGAGAGACGCAGTTCGCTCTTCACCCGGGCCGCCCCGTTGGCGGCGAGAAGTCCCTGGGCGTGGACGAGACACGCCCGCACCACGATGACGACGACGAGGGCACCGACCTGCGGCATGAGCTCATCGAGGCCTTGCCCGGCGATCGCCCCGGTGATGCACGCGGTGAGCAGCCACGCGAAGGCGATGATGCACGCCGTCGTCGCGACGCCGATCGCAGCGCCGCCGACGAGGAACCAGCGTGCGCTGACCGCGTATCGGAGGAGACGGGGGTCGAGGGGACGCACGATTACAGGCTAGTGCGCGGCACCGGCGCCGACCTCGATGTGCCCGCGGGTGACGCGCTTGCGGAAGATCCAGTAGGTCCAGGCCTGGTAGGCGAGGATCAGCGGCAGAAAGATCAGCGCCGTCCAGCTCATCACCTGGAGCGTGTACGGGCTCGACGACGCGTTCTCGATGGTGAGGCTGTTGGCCGGGTTGTTGCTGGCGGGCATCACCTCGGGGAAGAGCGAGGCGAAGAGGGTCAGGACGGCCAGCGCGATCGTTGCAGCCATCAGGCCGAAGGCGACCCCTTCCGCACCGCGGAGGTTGGCGACGAACGAACTCACCAGTGCGACTGCGGCCAGCACTGCGAGGATCGCCGCGGGGACGGTCCCGAACGCCAGCACGGTCCAGGCGAGGAAGACCGCGGCGACGAGGATCGTCACCACTCCGGCGCTGGATGCCAGCTTCCTGGCCCTGGCACGGATCTCGTCCTCGGTCTTCAGGGCGATGAAGAGGGCACCGTGCGTGAAGAACAGCAGCAGCGTCGTGAGCCCGCCGAGCAGGGCGTACGGGTTGAGCAGGTCGAAGAATGTCCCGATGTAATTGTGTCCTTCGTCGAGCGGCACACCCTGGACGATGTTCGCGAAGGCGACACCCCAGAGCAGTGCGGGAACTGCTGACCCGATCACGATCATCCGGTCGAAGCCGCGCTTCCACTCGAGGCCGGGTCGCTGGTGCCGGTACTCGAACGACACCCCGCGAAGGATGAGCGCAACGAGGATGAGGAGCAACGGCAGGTAGAACCCGCTGAACAGGGTGGCGTACCACTCGGGGAACGCCGCGAACAGCGAGGCGCCGGCGACGATGAGCCAGGTCTCGTTGAGGTCCCAGACCGGCCCGATCGTGTTGATGAGCACGCGCCGGTCCGTGTCGTCCTTCGACAGGAACGGCAGGTTCATCCCGACGCCGAAGTCGAAGCCGTCGAGCACGAAGTAGCCGACGAAGAGGAACGCGATGATGGCGAACCAGAGAGTTCCGAGGTCCATGATGTGCTCCTAGTAGACCGTCGTGTGGACGACGGGTTTGCCGGTTTCTTCATCGGTCGCCGGAACGTCGTCCGGCCCTTTTTGCGCCGCCTTCTTGATCAGCCCGAATTCGACGACGGCGAGCGACCCGTAGAGCAGGGTGAAGACCACGAGCGAGATGAGCACCTCGACGCCGGTAACACCGGGTGACACGCCATCCTCGGTTTTGAGGAGGCCGAAGACGAGCCAGGGCTGGCGGCCCATCTCGGTGAATGTCCAGCCGACGATCATGGCACCGAGCGAGAGCGGGAACGACCAGATCGCGGCCTTCCACACCCACGTGTTGCGCGGCATCCGACCCTTGCGGGTGAGCCAGAGCCCGACGACGGCAACGAAGATGTGCAGCAGCCCCAGGCCGATCATCCAGCGGAACGACCAGTAGGTGACCCATACGATCGGCGTGTAGTCGCCAGGTCCGTAGAGCGTGACGTACTGCGCCTGCAGGTTGTTGATTCCTTCGACCGTTCCGTCGAAGGTGTGGGTCGACAGGAACGAGAGCAGGTATGGGATTCGGATGGAGAACAGTTCGTGCACACCGTCAGGGGTTCCGAGGGTGAAGATCGAGAAGGATGCCGCTGCTCCTGTCGACGTGTTGTACATGGCCTCGGCCGCCGCCATCTTCATCGGCTGTGTCGCGACCATGGCCAGGCTGAGCTGGTCGCCCGCGAGCGTGGTGAGGGCGCCTGACACGACCATTCCCCAGAGGCCGAACTTCAGGGCTGGGCGCATCGTCTCCAGATGCTGGTTGCGCGAGAGGTGCCAGGCAGCCACCGTGATGATGAGCCCGGACGACACCATGAAACAGGCGAAGATCGTGTGAGGGAAGGCGGCGAGGGCGACGGGGTTTGTCAGCAGCTCGACGATGCTAGTGAGCTCTGCACGCCCCTTCTCCTCATTGATCCTGAACGCCACCGGGTTCTGCATGAACGCGTTCGCGGCGATGATGAAATACGCCGAGAGGATGCTCCCGGTCGCCACGATCCAGATCGTCGCGAGGTGGAGTTTCTCAGGGAGCTTGTTCCAGCCGAAGATCCACAGGCCGATGAACGTCGCCTCGAGGAAGAACGCGAGGAGTCCTTCGAACGCAAGCGGGGCGCCGAACACGTCACCGACGAATCGGGAGTAGTCGGACCAGTTCATGCCGAACTGGAACTCCTGGACGATCCCGGTGACGACACCCATGGCGAAGTTGATGAGGAAGATCTTGCCGAAGAAGTGGGTGAGCTGGAGGTAGTGGGCTTTTCCTGTGCGGACCCACGCCGTCTGGAAGATGGCCACCGTGAGCGCCATTCCGATGGTGATGGGAACGAAGAGGAAATGGTAGATCGTCGTCAAGCCGAACTGCCAGCGAGAAAGCAGCAGCGGGTCGAGTAGCTCGTTCACGTCACCTCCACAGCGAATTTCTACACCGTGTAGAAACGTCGTGTTTCGAGTCTATGGCCCATTTCTACGTCACGTAGAACATTTTTCTACGTTTCGTAGAAGATGTCTCGACGTCGCGGTATCGTTGACGCATGGCAACACTGGGAGATCTCGAACGTGCGGTGATGGACGTTCTCTGGAGCACGGACGGCGCGCTCAGCGCCAACGACCTCAAGGAGCGACTCGACGCATCCGATCGGGCGGGCGCGCGCGAGGTCGCCGTCACGACGGTCCTCACCGTTCTCTCCCGCCTCGAAGCCAAGTCGTTCGTGTCCCGCGACCGGTCGTCGAGGCCCCACCTCTACCGCTCGGTCACGACGCGGGCGGAACATACCGCCGGCCTCATGCACGAGGTACTCGGGAGCGCTCCCGACCGGGAAGCCGCTCTCGCGCGATTCATCGGGCAGGTGTCCGCCGACGAGGCCGAGACGCTGCGTGCCCTCCTGGGCAGTTCGACCAGCGGCGGACGAGAGGCAGGCACCCGACAGTAAACTCCGAAGGTGATGTTGTTCGCCTCGGTGGTACTCGCGTCCCTCGCCGTACTGCTGGCGTGGCCCGTTCCGCTGCTCCTCGCTCGAGCGGAGTGGCCGGACAGGGCGCCGGGGACCGCGCTCGTCCTCTGGCAGTCCATCGCCCTGGCCGGCGGACTCTCGATGATCGGTTCCCTCGTCACGTACGGGCTCATCCCGTTCGGCGAGAACCTCTTCGGCGGATTGTCATCGCTCATCAGCCACTTCTTCGCCGGGACCCTGCCCGAGACGGCGAATCTGGCCCACATCTTCGCGTTATGCCTTGCGGTGCTTCTTGCCGGGCACCTCCTCCTCAACCTCGGGCTGACCATCGCTCGGACCCAGCGCCAGCGCAGTCGGCACCTCTCCCTGATCAACCTGTTGAGCGCGCCGATGCCTGACCGGCCGGGCACCAGGGTGCTTGACCACCCGGCGCCTGTCGCCTACTGCCTGCCCGGCGTCACCCGCTCCGTCACCGTGCTCTCCGAAGGACTCATCACCCTTCTTGACCCACAGCAGCTGCAGGCGGTGATCGCTCACGAGCGTGCGCACCTCCGCCAGCAGCATCACCTGGTCCTGGTCGCATTCAAGTCCTGGCACAGCGCCCTGCCCTGGTTCCCGATCGCCAACCGTGCCGAGAATGCCGTCGGGCTCCTGGTCGAGATGCTCGCCGACGATCAGGCACGCCGAGTGGTCGACGACGAGACGCTCGCCACGGCCATCGCCCTCGTCGCCTCGGAGGGAACAGACCGACCGGACGAGTCCACGCTCGAGCACCTGCACGCGGGAGACAGCGCGCCGGGGTTCGCCGGCCGACGGGTGCAGAGACTCATGGTCAGCGCCCCGCCACTCTCCGCAGCCGCGCGGATCACCGTCCTCACCTGTTCCGTAGCGCTTCTTCTCGTGCCCACCCTCCTTCTCGTCATCATCTGATTCGCCTAGGCTCAGTCGCGTGAACGAGACACTCAGCTGGATCCTCGACCTCGTTCAGAGCGTCGACCCGGTGCTCCGCACCGCCCTGGCAGGGTTCGCGATCATGCTGGAGACATCCGTCCTCGTCGGGCTCATCGTTCCGGGCGACACGGTCGTCATCGTGGCGAGCACCGCTGTCGAGGGCCCACTGCAGTTCGCATCACTCGTCGTCGTCGTGGTGATCGGCGCTCTCATCGGGGAGAGCATCGGGTTCGCGCTCGGTCGATTCTTCGGCCCGAGGATCAGGGACAGCAGGCTCGGGATGTGGATCGGCCCCGCGCACTGGGCCAGGGCGGAGAACTATCTCGATCGCCGCGGCGGAATCGCGGTCTTCATCTCGCGGTTCCTTCCCGTGCTCCACTCCCTCATTCCCCTGACGGTCGGAATGAGCACGATGAGCTACCGCAAGTTCATCTCCTGGACCATCCCCGCCTGCATCATCTGGGCGGTGACCTATGTGTCCGTCGGATCGGCTGCGGCGGGTACCTACCGTGAACTCGCCGATCAGCTTCACTACGCCGGCTACATCTTTGTCGGCATCATCGCCGCGTTCCTCGTTCTCATCCTTGTGGTCAAAAAGGTGCTGCACCGGAGCCAGGAACGCCACATGCACAGCACGGAAGATTCCGGCACCAGAGCCGCCGACGAGGACGAGGTCGCTTCGTAGCAACCGCGGCATGGGAGACTGGCTGAATGCGAACACGCGAGCAGCCAGGACCCGGCGCGTCCAAGAAGACCCTCACTCTGCACCGGGCCGCCCGCATCGACGATGCGTTCCTCGACTGGCGGGCACGACGGGGCCGTAAGCGCGGTCTCACTGCCACGGTCATCCCGTACACCGGCTACGGATCCACCACACTGGTACGCGTGCTCGCCCGCGTGCTCCTGACCCGGCCGGACGCCACCCCGGCCGCCGCCCCCGTCCAGAGGGTCCGCGGCTGGCGCAGCTTCACGAGCATCCCCGTCGTCCACGCCGACGTGACGATCGTCGTCGGCGGCGAAACCCATGTCGTCCACGCTGATCGCGGCGGTGTCGTCGACGCCGAGATCAGCGTCGCGCTGACACCCGGCTGGCAGCAGATCACGCTGCAGAGCGAGAACTCCCGCCCCGTCGTCGCCAACATCTTCATCGCGGACCCGTCTGTGCGGCTCGGTGTCATCTCAGACATCGACGACACCGTCATGGTCACGGCACTCCCCCGCCCGCTCCTCGCCGCCTGGAACACTTTCGTCCTCGACGAGCACGCCAGGACACCGGTACCCGGCATGGCCGTGTTGCTCGAACGGCTGATGCAACGTCACGCAGGAGCGCCGATGATCTACCTCTCCACCGGTGCGTGGAACGTCGCGCCGACCCTCTCCCGGTTCCTCTCGCGGCACCTCTACCCGGCAGGAGCGCTGCTGCTGACGGACTGGGGCCCCACCCACGATCGCCTCTTCCGCAGCGGGCGTGAGCACAAGGCGGACAATCTCCGCCGACTGGCTGCCGAGTTCCCCGACGTTCGCTGGCTCCTCGTCGGGGATGACGGCCAACATGACGTGGAGATCTACGGCGAGTTCGCCGACGAATTCCCCGGGAGTGTAGCCGCCGTTGCGATCCGCCAGCTGTCTCCGGGCGAGGCTGTACTCGCCGGTGGTCGCTCCAAGGCCGAGGAGCACGGCCAGGAGACGGCCCCGTGGATCTACGCTCCTGACGGAGCGGGCCTCCTGGAACAGCTCGACAAGCTCGACCTCGTCTAACCGAGGTCGATCGAGTCGATCAGCTGTGGTCCGTTGTTCTTGACGCTGTTGACCGCCTTCGAAACCGGGTAATACCCGAAATCGTGCGCGACTTCGAACGACGTCGAGTCGAGCAGCTCGATGGCGCCATCCGGGGTCAGATCAGAGCCGAGCCAGGCATCGTAGGCATCCGGGGTCAGACAGGCGGGCATCCGATCGTGGACCTCCCCGGGTGCGACGTGCGCGTCACGCGTGATGATCGCCATCGACAACCGCCAGCGGTCGGGGTCATCGGGCGCCTTTGAGCGGTCGGCCCAGGCGCGGACGATGCCGGCCATGGCGATGTCCGTGCCCGCGTGGTGGATGAAGTACGGCTGTTTACCCGTCTCTGTCAGTTGCCACTCGTAGTAGCCGGCGGCGCTGACGATGCACCGCGACGAGGCGAATGCTCCTTTGAAGAGTCCGTTGGTGGCCACCGTCTCGATCCTCGCGTTGATGACCGGCTTGCCGCCGCCGAAGGTCGGAGAGCCGGGCGACACCATGCCCCATCGAACGGACTCGACCCGCCTGGCGCCGTGATGCTCACGGACGACGGGGACCTGATCGGTGGGCGCCACGTTCCATGATGGCGTCCATTCGGATGCCTCCCCGCCCGTCTCCGCCATGAATTCCCGGATGAGGTCGTCGGTTTCCTTGTCCATTGCAAATCGTCCGCACATGCTCTCATCCTGCCGCAGACCACCGACGCCGTC
This sequence comes from Mycetocola sp. Y719, assembly GCF_056713205.1. Lineage (NCBI taxonomy): Bacteria > Bacillati > Actinomycetota > Actinomycetes > Micrococcales > Microbacteriaceae > Mycetocola > Mycetocola sp. Y719. The sequence goes on from NZ_JBWYGY010000001.1 coordinate 626,108, forward strand.
ACCCGCCTCCCTGAACCGGGCGTCGGGACCGGGGTGTCTGATGTCGGTCGTTCGCGCCAGACTGGCACCATGGCAGGAACACGCCCCATCGACATCGCACGTCTCCGGCTCGTCGCGCAGGAGGTACACAAGCCCACCGCCGACGGACCGCTCGGTGCCGTCAGCCATCTCACCGCGATGCAGGGCCAGGACCTCCTGGGCGTGCTGTGGTCGATCGGCCTGCGGACGCCGGCGGCGACCGAAGCCGATGTGCGGTCGGCGTTCGATCGGCGGGAGCTCGTGCGCAGCTGGCCGATGCGGGGCACCCTTCACGTGTCGACTCCAGACGATCTGAGGCTGATCCTGCCGTTGTCCCGCCATCGGCTCGAGACCACGTTCGCCACCCGGCGCAGAGACCTGGGAATCGACGCACGGGACGTCGTCGATGCGACCGATGCCGCGCTCGCGAACCTGCCGGGCCGCCCGATGGTGCGGAAGGAGCTCTTCGCAGCTTTCGAATCAGCGGGCCAGTCGACGTCCGGCCAGCGCGGAGCACATCTGATCGGCGCAATCGCCCATGCCGGCCTGATCTGCCTGGGGCCGTTCGTCGGCAGGGAGCAGGCGTTCGTTCTTCTCGACGAGTGGGCACCCGCCGGTCGTGAGATACCACCCAGAGACGACGCCCTCGATGAGGTCGCGTTGCGCTACTTCCTCGGGCACGGACCGGCCACCGTGGCCGACCTGGCCTGGTGGGCGAACCTCACGCTCACCGACGTCAGGGCGGCGATCGCGCGTGTCGAAGACCGGCTGGCCACACTCACGGTCGGAACGACGACGTATTACGCCTCTCCGGAGCTCGCAGGCCACGCCTCCACGGTGCCAGGTGCCCGTTCGGTGCACCTCCTGCCCGGGTTCGATGAGAACCTGCTCGGATACACCGACAGGTCTGCTGCACTCGCCGTCGCCCATTCGCCCCTCATCGTCCCCGGCAACAACGGCATGTTCAAGTCGACGATCGTCGTCGGAGGGCGTGTCGTCGGCACCTGGTCACGCGCTGAGAAACCGAAGTCGATCCAGCTCACCGCGCACCCGTTCGGCGAGCTCGGGAGCAGCGCACGCTCCGCGCTTTCAGGAGCCGCGCGTCGGTATGGCCGTTTCAAGGGCAAGGCCGCCGAGCTGGCCTTCGCACCAGTGGGCGAGGGCTCCCCCGCGCTGTAGCGTTGGAGACGTGAGAGGCCTCCGAGCGCTGCGACTGCCGTCGCGACTGCGCGCGCCGGCCAGGGGGCCTCTGCTCCAGGCGGTGAAGACATCCGTCGCCACCGTACTGGCCTGGTTCGTCGCCGTCCTCCTGCTGCCGACAGAACTGCCGGTCTTTGCCGCGATCGCCGCACTGCTCGTCGTCCAGCCCAGTGTCAACCAGTCCTTCGGCAAGGCCCTCGAACGCAGCATCGGCGTCATCGCCGGTGTGTTGATCGCGTCACTCATCGGGCTCGTCTTCAGCAACCAGACCTGGGTGATCCTCCTGACGGTCGTGATCGCGATCTTCGTCGCCTGGGCGTTCCAGCTCACCCCCGCCGCCGCTAATCAGGTGCCGATCAGCGCGATGCTCGTGCTCGTGCTCGGCGCGACCACGCCGGGCTACGCCCTCGACCGCATCATCGAGACGCTCATCGGTGCGACGCTCGGCATCATCGTCAATGTGCTCATCGTTCCTCCCGTCGTTCTCGCGCCCGCCGAAAGGGATGTCTCGCTCCTCGCCACGGAACTCGCGGCGAGTCTCGAGCGGCTGGCCGCCGCCCTGACCAGCAGGCAGACCAGGCAGCAGCTCGACGGGCTCATGATCGAAGTCAGGCTCCTGCGGCCGATGCGGGAGTCGGCGGAGGCATCCGTTCGCCTGGGCGAGGAGTCGCTGACCCTGAACCCCAGGCAGAGTGCGCATCGCACGCGGCTGACGGAGACCCACAGCCTGCTCAACCGGCTCTCGCCGATCGTGACGCGCACCATCGGCATGACCAGGGCACTTCACGACCGCTACGACGAATCCCTCCACGACGAGCCGTCGATCCACTCGATCGCTGTGGAACTCAACAGGGCCGCTCACGACCTGCGCCTCCTCGCCCGCCCCGCCGGCGAGGTACCGGCGGAGGCGCCGGTCAAGACGGCGGAGATTCCCATCCTCACGGCCCCGCTCACGATCGTCACCCCGCATCCGGAACACTGGCTCCTGATCGGCTCACTGATGGAGGATCTTCGCCGGATACACGACGAGATCGTCGGAGACTGAGGGTCTCCGACGATCTCGTGGGTTCTGCTGGTGAGGACTATTCGCCCGCGTGCACAGCCTGAAGCTCAAGCGTGATGGTGACCTTGTCGCCGAGCAGGACGCCGCCGGTCTCGAGGGCCGCGTTGTAGTTCAGCCCGAAGTCTTCGCGGTTGATCACGGTCTTGGCCGTGGCGCCGCCCTTGTAGTTGCCGTACGGGTCCTGGCCGAAGCCGCCGAACTCGAAGTCGAAGGTCGCGGGCCTGGTGATGCCCTTGATGGTCAGGTTGCCGTCGACCTTGAAGTCGTCGCCATCCTGGCGCGCTCCGGTCGAAACGAAGTCGATGGTCGGGTACGTCGCGGCGTCGAAGAAGTCGCCCGTGCGGAGGTGGCCATCGCGGTTCGGTTCGTTCGTGTTGATCGATGCGACCTCGGCGGATGCCGTGACGCTGGAGTCCAGCGGGTTCTCACCGGTCACGAAAGTGGCCGAGAACTTCTCGAACGTGCCCTTCACCTTGCTGATCATGATGTGGCGGATGCTGAAGCCGACTGCACTGTGGGTGGGGTCGATGGTCCAGGTTCCAGCCTTGTAGCCGGGGATGGAGGTCGCGGTCAGAGTCGTCATGTGGTGTGCTCCTTCAGGGGCAGGTCGGGGATCGGCGCGCTTGCGCCATGAATGATGCAAACGCATGCATTCCGGATCCTATTCCCCCGACGTGAACATGACGTTTCGCGACAGGTCAGCGAAGGGGTTCACCCAGCCTCGCGGTCTCGTTCCGCGCAACCAGGAGTTTCAGCGCGGCATCGTCGATCTGCTGTTCGGTGATCCGGCCCGCGTCGACGGCCGCGCCGATGTCGGCGACGAGGGCAGCCGGATCGACTCCGTCGACAGCCGGGGAGGAGCCCAGGACGAAGAGAAGCATCGTGGTGCCCGCAGCAAGCGCACGGATGGCGTTCTCCGACGGGTCCTGGTATTCGGCCAGACCGGTGTTGCGCAGCATGAGCATGTCATCGGTGATGGTGATGCCGTCGAAGCCAAGGGTGTCCTTGAGGATCTTGTGCCAGACCGGCGAGAGCGACGCGGGCTGGGGATCGACCGCGCTGTAGTCGAGGTGCCCGAACATGACGATGGGCGCCCCCGCCGCGATCCCCTTCTCGAACGGGATGGCATCCGCTGCCGCCCACTGCTCCAGGCTCATCGCCGTCGTGGGAACGCTCGTGTGGGAGTCCCCTGGCGCCGCGCCGTGGCCGGGGAAGTGTTTGAGGGTGGAGAGGACCGAGCGCTTCTCTCCCTCGACGGCCGCAGCGACTCGGTCTCCGGCGGCTTCGGGCGTCGTGCCGAGGGCCCGACGGTAGATGAATGAACCCGGATCGTCGGTGACGTCAGCGACGATTCCGAAGTTCACGGAGATCCCGGAGCGGGCCAGGAGTCGCGACCGCTGTCCGAAGGCGCGCTCGGTGTCCTCAACCGGTTGATCCTTGAGGGTCAGCGACGACGGCCACTCGTCCGAGCGGATCCGGCGGACGTCTCCGCCCTCCTGGTCGATGCCGATGAGCAGCGGGAATTCAGGATCTGCGCTCACTCCTGCGGCGAGGGCAGCGGTGTCGTCGACTCCGCCGCCGATGTTGTCGCCCATGAAGATCAGCCCGCCGGGCCGGTACGTGTCGACGAACGTTCGCAGCGCCGTGGCATCCGTTCCCGGCACGTGCAGCATGAGGAGACTCGCGATCTTCTCCTCCCTGGTCATCCCGTCGAACTTCACCTGGGCCGCCTCAGCGGCCCGGCTGGACGTCGGCGCCGGATCCGTCGAGGTCGGCGCAGGGCTCGGGGCGGGCCGGTCCTCCGGCGCCGTGCACCCGGTCAGCGCGACGGCCGAGAGGACGACGACGGCCGAGAGGCGCAGCAGTCGTCCACGAGTTCGTGCGGACCGGATCATCCTTCCAGCCTATGTCGCGGCGGACCGGTCAGGGGACGATGAGGGTCACCCCAGGGGCGTTGCGTGCGTTCGCGAGGTCGATCATCGCCGCAGGTGCTTCGTCCAGGGTGATGCGCCTGGTGATGAGCTCTTCTGGCCGGAGCCGCCCTGACGCGATGATGTCGAGCATGGCCGGGTAGTGCTGGGCAGCCATCCCGTGACTGCCGAGGACGGTCAGCTCGCCGGCGATGATCTCGCTCATCGGTACCCGGGGATCCTGGGCGAGCAGGCCGATCTGGACGTGCCGTCCACGTCGGGCGAGCGAGCGGACTGCGACCGCGATCGTGCTCTCCCTGCCGAGCGCTTCGACGGAGACATCCGCTCCCCCTCCGGTCAGTTCACGGACCGTCGCGACGACCTCGTCATCAGACAGACCGCTCGAGTCGATGACGTGTTCCGCGCCGGATGCCGTCGCCAGCGCAAGCGCGTCCGGTGCGATGTCGACGCCGATCACCCTGGCGCCAACGGCGGCACCGATCATGACAGCGCTCAGCCCGACGCCACCGCAACCGACGACGACGACCCATTCGTCCTGCTGCACCTTCGCCTGGCCGACGAGTCCCCGGAAGGACGTCGCGAACCGGCACCCCAGGATCGCCGCAGCGCCGGGGTCGAGTGTGTCGGGGATCGGGATGACGTTCACCTCGGCGTCGCGGATGGCGACGAACTCGGCGAACGAACCCCAGTGGGTGAAGCCTGGCTGGGTCTGGTTGCGGCACACCTGCCCGTTCCCGCTCTCGCACTCCGGGCACCTTCCGCACGCACAGACGAACGGTACGGTCACCCGCTGTCCGATCCGCAGCTCGGTGACTCCGGCGCCCAGCTCAGCGATCCGGCCGACCAGTTCGTGGCCGGGCACGTGCGGCAGGGTGATACCGGAGTCGTGTCCGCCCCACGCGTGGACGTCACTCCGGCACAGTCCGGTTGCGAGCACCTGGATGAGGACACCGCCCTCACCGGCATCCGGTCGGGGCACGTCGACAACACGGGGAACAGAGCCGAAAGACTCGTACAGGACGGCACGCATCAGGCCAGTATCCCCCAGCACAGCGGCACCGTGGCTCCGATACGCTGGAGACCACGCGATCACCCGAGCTTCGCGACCGCGACGATTCCCCTGGGGACGGTGATGGACCAGACAGCAGAGACCTTCACCCAGGTCCTCCGGTTCGTCGATCTCGCCGGTGTGCTGGCGAACGCCATCCTCGGCGGCATCGCGGCCCGCTCCGCTCGGCTCGACATCGTCGGATTCGTGATCCTCGCGGTGATGAGCGGGCTCGGTGGCGGCATCATCCGTGACACCCTGCTGCAACAGGGCACGCCTGTTGCCCTCACAGACCCTGCGTACCTGGCGATCGCCATCGCCGGAGCCGTGATCGCGTTCTTCGTCCCGTTCCGCGGCCGGTGGTCCCAGCGCTCGCTGATCCTGCTCGACGCCCTTGCCATCGGTTGCTGGGCGGCAACGGGCGCACAGAAGTCGCTCGACGCTGACCTGGGCTGGCTCGCAGCGATCGCGATGGGCATCGTGACCGCTGTCGGTGGCGGAGCCGTTCGCGATGTCATGCTGCTGCGGATTCCCCGGATCTTCGGCGGAAACACCCTGTACGCCACGAGCGCACTGGTATCCAGCGTGGAGATGGTGGTCTTGAGTTCACTGGGCATGCCGACGCTCGGTTCGGCCGTCGCGCTCGGGAGCGGCGCGCTGCTGTCATTGCTTGCGCGCCGGTACGGCTGGACTCTCCCCACCGAGATACGCATCCCACGCCCCCGCCTGCTCATCGACGCGCGCAGGCGTTTCAACCGGAGGAGAACGGATGCCGCAGACCCCGATCCTGCGGAGCCCGACGCGTCGAGCTGACGGGCGGCATCCGCTTTCACCCCATTTCCTCGACAGCGCTGTGACCGAGTCGTAGCGTTTATCGTGTCGCGACCTGGAGCCGCATCGGCCCAGGCGCTGACTCTGAGGAAAGGATGACGATGACCACCATCCACGAGCACGAACCTCCGTACACTGTCGGCTATTTCATCGGCAGTCTCGCGAAGGCGTCGATCAACCGGCAACTCGCGGGTGCGCTGGTGAAGCTCGCTCCCGATGACCTCATCCTGAGCGAGATCCCGATTCGCGACCTGCCGTTGTACAGCTACGACTACGACGCCGACTACCCACCCGTCGCGCGCGAGTTCAAAGAAGCCATCGCCTCGGTGGACGCCGTCATGTTCATCACTCCCGAGTACAACCGTTCGATCCCCGGAGCCCTGAAGAACGCCATCGACTGGGCCAGCAGGCCGTACGGCGAGAACTCGTTCACTCGCAAACCGTCAGCTGTGATCGGCGCATCGGTCGGTGCGATCGGAACCGCCGTCGCCCAGCAGAGCCTTCGAAGCGTGCTGAGCTTCTGCAATTCGCCCCAGATGAACGCGCCGGAGGCCTACATCCAGATCACGCCGGGTCTCATCGCCGAGGACGGCACGGTCACGAATGAGGGAACGGAAGAGTTCCTGCGGGATTGGATGATGGAGTTCCGCACATTCATCACGCGCGTGCTCACGGTCATCCCTCGCAGCTGACCTTCCGCTCACCGCGCGTCGAGATAGCGCCAGTTCCGACCCTCGCGGACGAATCGGCTGACTTCGTGCTGCTCTCCGCGCCCATCCGGGGATCGGAAGAACGCACGGAACTCGACGATGCCGTCCTCGTCGAGGAGGCCGCCGCGTCGCGTCGAGACGATGTCGAGGCAATACCAGCGCACGTCAGGGTCGGGCTCGACCATCTCCGGACGGGTTCGTGGATGCCATGACGACAGCAGGTAGGCCTCATCGCCGACGACGTAGGCCGAGTAACGGGACCGCATAAGCCTCTCGGCCGTCGGTGCACTCGAGTCTCCGTGATGGAAGGGGCCGCAGCAGTTGCCGTACGTCTCCCCGCTCAGGCAGGGGCAGCGGTCGGAGTCATCGAGGACGGCAAACGGCATGCTGCAATTATGGTGCCGGTCGCCTCTCGCTGGAGCACCACCGGCTGCTCGTGGGTCAACCGGCTGAGAAACCGGCGAGGCGTCTCGAGACCTGATGACCGTTCACCACGGGCTGGGCGTTCAGGGGTGGAGGTAGGGTTTGCGGGTCATCCAGGCTGATGGGACGGTGACCGGTTGCCGTCCACGACGGTCATGGTCCATTCGCAGGCGTGCATCATCCGGTGGTGGAACCAGCACAGAATCACCCCGTTCTCGACGACCGTTTTCCCGCCTTCCGACCAGGGGATGATGTGGTGCACTTCACAGCCGGTGGCGGGGATGTCGCATTCGTGGCAGGTGGGTCCGTCACGGGCGATGATCGTGAGTTTCTGCGTCCGGGTGAAGGTGCGTTGGGGGCTGGCCAACCCGGCCACCCCACCACCCGGGTCGAGGAACACCGGTTGGACAGTGCCGTCGCAGAGGATCTGCTCCACCGCCGAGTACGGGACCGGGTCGCTGACCCCGACAACCTGTCCTGTACCGGACTGCTCAGCCACCGTGTCCGCTGTGACGGTGACCAGTACCGTCGGTGCCGCACCGGAGATCGTGGGCATCTCGCCGGAGCGGGCGAGGGAATCGATCATCGCGGCGAACACGTCCGCGCGTTGCTGCCCCGGTGTTCGTGGGTCCTTCCGTGATTCCCGGTCGGCGTGTTCCGCATCGGTGAGGAATTGGGGTGCCGACCGGGGGTGAGGATCGCGTCGAACAGCGCATTCAGTTTCGCGGCGACATCCACGGTCAGTCTCCCGCCGAACGGCACCACACCGTGCTGGGCGGTGCGGGACACCCAGAGGTCCCGGTGCTGGAACGCCGCCTCGGCGCGGGGCTCGATACCGTCCGGGTCGAGGCCGTCCCGCCAGAGCCTCGCCTGAGCGGCGATCAAATCCGTTGGCACCGCCAACCCGCCCGGCATTGCAGCGCCGGTCGCCTGCCCCACCAACGCGGCCTCCGCGGCGACCAGATCCTCGACCTGGGCCCGCGGAGCCGCCTCCTCCAACGCTTTCGTGATCACCTCAGCGGTCTCCGCCCCGATCAACCCCGCCGAAAGCGCAGCACCCACGGTGGGGAACAGCGCCGGCAACACCATCCCGGTGTCGGACACCCGTTGCCCGGTCAAAGCGCCGACCTTCACGAACCGGTTCGCGGTGCGGGAAGACAACCCGGTGACCTGCTCCACCAGTTGCGACGGCCGGGCGAACCCATGCCGGGCAGCCAAACCGGCCGCACCACGGGCCTTCTCGGACCTGATCGCGACCTCGTTACTGCCGGCCGCCAGCACCGCTTCCGCCCGCCGCGACAGCCGGGCGACATCGGAGATCAACGTCAGCAGCTCGTCGCCGGTCACCCGGCCCAATGTATTCAGATCAGTGTCGAGAACAGACGCCGGCAGTCCTCAGCACAGCCCACATCGCCGGGCCGGGTATCGGTCGGAAATATGCCGGTGATCGGGGTGTTCATACGACCAGTGAACACCCCACCACCGACATTCCCACCCCCAGAACCCGCCCACAACCGCCCCTGTGGACAACACATCCGAAAGAGCTTCTTGTGGAGGATTCAACGACCGGATCGGCGGTATTTTCCCCGGCCGTCGCACGTGGATGAGCCGGTTACAGGGGCATTGGAAACGCGAACGGAGAGGCCGCGAGCCCGTCACCCGGGACCGTGCCGTCCGCGTCGCCGTCTCACTGGCCGACGCCGGCGGCATCCCGTCGCTCTGCATGCGCAAGCTGGCCGGCGAGCTCGGGATCGAGGCGATGTCGCTGTACTACCACGTCGCCGGCAAGGAAGACCTCCTCGTCGGCATGGTCGAGAGCGTTGTCGATGAAATGGCTGTGCCGACCGACGGCGAGCCCTGGCGGGACGCCCTCCGCAGGAGGGCCGACTCCGCGCGCTCCGTCCTCGCGAGGCATCCGTGGGCGATCAGCCAGATGGATGCCCGAACGACCCAATCGACGCGCGCCCGCACGACGCCATCATCGGATGCCTGCTCGGCGCAGGGTTCTCGATGGCGCTGGCCGCTCATGCGATGTCCCTCGTCGACAGGTACGTGCACGGGTTCGCCCAGCAGGAGGCGTCGCTCCCGACTGACGACGCCGGTGACATCAGCGTGGCCACCGAGGCCATCCTCGAACAGACACAGCGGATGCAGGCGTTCCCGAACCTCTCCCGGATGGGCAGGGAACTGGTCATGCAGCCGGGCTACGCCTACGGCAAGGAGTTCGAGTTCGGCATCGAACTGATCCTCGACGGACTGCAGGCCGCCCTCGAGCGCGAGGGCGCGTCCCGAAAATGAGAAATCCCTCCCGAACGCCTGTTCAGGAGGGATTTTTGGTGGATCTGAGGGGATTCGAACCCCTGACCCCCTGCATGCCATGCAGGTGCGCTACCAGCTGCGCCACAGACCCATTCGGTTGCTCTGATCTCTCGGAGCAACCTGATTAGATTACTACAAAATTCGCCCGGTCACGAATCGGCACTGCCGATCGGCGAGCCGTGTCGCTATTCCGCTACGGCAGGCGCTGCGACTGCGATCGGGACGACGGGGCAGTCCTTCCAGAGGCGTTCGAGCGAGTAGTACAGGCGCTCTTCCTCGTGGAAGACATGCACGACGAGGTCACCGAAATCGAGGAGGATCCAGCGGCCTTCGGAACGTCCTTCACGGCGGAGGGTCTTGTGTCCGGCCTCGTTGAGCTTGTCTTCGATCTCACCGGCGACGGCGACGACGTTGCGCTCGCTCCGGCCTGTGGCGATGAGGAAGATGTCGACGAAGGGCAGTGGCCCTGACACGTCGAGGGCGACGAGATCTTCTGCGCTCTTGTCCAGGGCTGCTGATGCAGCGATGTTGAGCTGCTCGATGGTTGATTCGCGTGCTGTCACGTGATGGATACCTTTCCGTTGATTATCGCGACTGGAATGCGCCGGCCGCGATACCGACGATGATGACAGCCAGCACTGCGACGGCGAGGACGCCGGCGGTGATGGCCAGGATGAGGAGCAGCCTGTTGCTGCGCGCTGGAGCCGGAGGCGTGATGACGTCACGCGTCGCGGTGTGGGTACTGACCGCCTTGCTGGCCGAAACCGGGGTTCCGGCGGTGGCAGGGCGAGCCTCGTCTTCGGCGTCGAACATCGCATCGATGTCGCTCTTGTCGAAGTGGTCGGGATGACCGCCGTTGGATCCCATCCCCGACGGCAGATCGATGGAACCGGTCACGACGACGTTCCCGTTCGCCGAGAGCGGGCCGGTCAACGGGTGCGAGTTGGGCATGATCGGGAGGATGATCGAGCTCGTGCTGACGCCGCTTCCGGCCTCCTCGAGCCCGCGTGCGATGATCTGGTCGAACGGTTCGTCCGTGCGCGGCGCTGCCGTCTCGGCCGGAGCGACACCGTCGAGAACGCCCTGTCCGAAGTTGCTGGCCAGCTGGGGCGCGTCTTCGTCCTTCTTCGACGCCTGCGCTGTCACCGCGGGGCCGAAGGCGGATTCGGGGTGAGGGGCGAGAATGAGGTCGATCGGTTCCTGTGCCGGGCCGTGGTCGTCGCCCGGAACGACCTCCGCGTCGACGATCTCAGGTTCCGCGACGGCTTTCTGCGCCGACGACGGTACGAACGAAGGCATTCGGCTGACAGACGTCGTCTGGCCGCCGTTCTTTCTGCCCTGTCGTGGGGTCGCAGGCTGGGTCGCCTCGGTGATTCCTGTGTCGACCTCAGGCGCCTGCTCGACGGTCTCGTTCACGGCCGGTTCCGCCGCGGCATCCGAATCAGGGCTTTCCGGGGTGATGACGCCGACGGATGCCGTTCGCACGCGCTCGAGGTCTCGCGCCTGGCGGCGCGTGAGCGGCCTGCCCTCTGCCTCGGCTTCTTCGAGCGCGGCGACCTCGCCGGTCGACAAGCCCGGTTCCGGCGGTGCCGGATTGACCTCAGGAATGTCTCCCCCGGCGACCGGGGACGTCGTCGACACACGCCTGGAGCGCGTCTCGGTGGGTGCACTGGGCTCGGTCGTTCGCTGCTGCTCACGCAGCTGGCGACGAGAGAGCGGTTGCTCGTCGGGCAGCGGGGTCATGCATTACTCCGATATAGGTGGTGTTTGGTGATGTACTGAACGACACCGTCGGGAACCAAATACCAGACCGGGAATCCCCGGCTCACCCGGCTCCGACAGTCTGTGGACGAAATCGCCAGGGCCGGAACTTCCAACAAGCTTACGTCCTGCTTCGGCAATCCTGAAACGCTCAAGGCGTGTCCCGGACGACTCACAGCCACGAAATGGGCGAGGGACCAGAGCTCCTCGACGTCTTTCCAGCTGAGGATCTGTTCGATGGCGTCCGCACCGGTGATGAAGAAGAGCTCGGCGTCCGGCCTCGCCTGGTGCAGGTCGCGCAGCGTGTCGATCGTATATGTCGTGCCCTGCCGGTCGACGTCGACCCTGCTGACGGTGAACCTGGGGTTCGATGCCGTGGCGATGACGGTCATCAGGTAACGGTGTTCTGCCGAGGTCACGACGTTCTTGTGCCAGGGCTGGCCGGTGGGCACGAAGAGGACCTCGTCGAGGTCGAACGACTGCGCCACTTCGCTGGCTGCCACGAGGTGGCCGTGGTGGATGGGATCGAAGGTACCGCCCATCACTCCCACCCGAGGTGGGCGCGGCAGATCTGCCATTGGGGGCTAGTGGCCGGTTCCCCGGGTGGAGCCGGTACGCTCGCGCGCGGCAACACGGCCGCCGTGGCGATTCGCGACATCACGGTAGCTGAAGGTCGCCACGCCCAGGAACAGGAAGACGATGAGCGCGATCACACCGAACATCCAGGCGGGCATCGGCAGTTCCGCGTGCTGCGTCGCTTCGGCGATCAGGATTGTCGCAAACGACATGTGTACTCCATTCGGTTCTCTGCGCTCGTCGGCGCCATGACAAGTCTACCGACTATGCACGTACCTGGCCTGTACCCCGAACGGTCCACTTCGTACTTGTCAGCTCGGAAACACCCATCGGACCCCGCGCATGCAGTTTCTGCGTCGAGATCCCGACCTCAGCACCAAACCCGAACTCGCCCCCGTCGGTGAACCGCGTGGACGCGTTCACCATCACGACGGCTGAATCGACCTCGGCCAGGAACCGCTCGGCTGTTGCGACGTCCTCGGTGATGATCGACTCGGTGTGCCCGGTGGAATACCGGCGGATGTGGTCGAGGGCGTCGTCGAGTCCGTCGACGACACGTACCGAGATGTCGAGGCTCATGTGCTCGGTCGACCAGTCGTCGTCCGTCGCGGGGACGGTCCCTGCGACGAGACCGGCTACCGTGTCGTCGGCGTGGATCGTGACACCGGATGCCGCGAGCCGGCTGAGCACGGACGGCAGCAGCCGTTCGGCGGCGGCGCGGTGCACGAGCACGGTCTCGACCGCGTTGCAGACGCTGGGGCGTTGCACCTTCGCGTTGTGGACGATTTCGGTGGCCCAGTCGAGTCTGGCGGATTCGTCCAGGTAGATGTGGACGACGCCTGCGCCGGTCTCGATCACGGGAACCTTCGACTCGGTGACGACGGCCTGGATGAGGGATGCACTCCCACGTGGCACGAGCACGTCGACGAGACCGCGAGCCTGCATGAGCTGTGTCGCACCTTCTCGCCCGAAATCATCCACGGTCTGTACGGCGTCGGCAGGCAGTCCGACGGCCTCGAGTGCGTCGCGGATGACCGCGATGAGCTCACGGTTGGTGTTCTCTGCCGCCGTACCGCCGCGGAGGACGACGGAGTTGCCGCTCTTCAGCGCGAGTGCTGCAATGTCGATGGTGACGTTCGGCCGGGCTTCGTAGATCGCACCGACGACACCGAACGGAACCCGTACCTGGTCGATCTTGACGCCGTTGGGGAGCTTCGACCCCCGGACAGTCTGCCCGATCGGGTCGGTCAGGGCGGCGATCTCCCGCACAGCGGCGGCCAGCGCCGCCACTCTGGCTTCGTCGAGGCGCAGTCGGTCGAGCAGTCCGGGTGCGAGTCCTGACTGCTGGCCGTTCTCCAGGTCGACGGCGTTCGCGGCGAGAACGCGCCCTGTTGCGGCGACGACGCCGACGGCGAGTGCTTCGAGCGCGGCGTTCTTGAGGTCGCCGTTCGCTGTCGCCAGGGCTCGGGACGCAAGCCGTGCGCGTTCCAGCCGCGCCCGGACGCCCGCGGCGACGTCGCCAGGGGTGGTCGAGGCGGGCGATGACGGCAGAGTTGTGGTCATGCCTTCGATTTTAGCCAGCGCCGCGCGCGAAGCGTGACCGGTCAGCCTCGAGGGGTGGGCTCGAACCAGGTTCCGATGTCGTCGCCGTTGAGGGCGCGGGCGACCAGGCCTGTCGACGTGATCAGCACACCGGCTCCCGCTTCGGCGGCGAGCCGCGCAGCAGACACCTTGGTCGACGCTCCCCCGGTGCCGACCCCTGCAGCGCCGATGTCGCCGAAGGTGACCTGACTGAGGGCGTCACCGGCGGCGACCGTCGGGATCAGTTCGGCCCCGGGTTCGGACGGGGGTTTCGTGTACAGGGCGTCGACGTCGCTCAGCAACACAAGAGCATCGGCGCCGACGAGGACCGAGACGAGCGCGGCGAGCCTGTCGTTGTCGCCGAAGCGGATCTCATGCGTCGCCACCGTGTCGTTCTCATTGACGATGGGGAGGATGCGCAGGGCGAGAAGACGTTCCATCGCACGCTGCGCGTTGCTCCTGTGCGCGTCGATCTCGAGGTCACCGGCCGTGAGGAGCACCTGCCCGGCGACGATGTCGAACCGGTCGAGGCTGTCCTGGTAGCGGTAGATCAGCACGTTCTGCCCCACCGCCGCAGCGGCCTGCTGCGTGGCGAGGTCGACCGGCCGTGAGGTCAGCTGAAGATACGGCATCCCGATCGCGATCGCACCGGATGACACGAGGATGATCTCGGTGCCACGCCCATGCGCCTCGGCGAGAGCGTCGACGAGGTGGGTGATCTGACCGGCGTTCTTCCCGCTGATCGACGACGAACCCACCTTGACGACGACACGACGTGCTGAACGGATGCCGTCACGACCGGTGAGCGCCATGTCCTACTTTTCCTCGTCAGCGCCTGCTGCTGCTGCGGCCTGCTCGTCTGCCTCGTACTGGTCCCGCCACAGCCCGGCTTCGCGCTCGCGGACAAGCTCGGCCCTGGCTTCGGTCTTCGCATCCATGCGCTCGAAGTACTCTTCGCGGCGCTGGTTGCGCGTGGGACGGTTGTTGGCGTCGAGCCTGGCGTCCAGACCACGCGGTGTGGTGATGAGCTCCGCAGACGACGTGAGAGTCGGCTCCCAGTCGAAGACGACGCCGTTGTCCCGGCCGATGATGACCGTCGAACCGCCGACGGCGCCCGCCTTGAACAGGCCGTCCTCGACGCCGAGCTTCGCGAGCCGGTCGGCGAGGAAGCCGATGGCTTCTTCGTTGGTGAAGTCGGTCTGCTGAACCCAGCGCTCCGGCTTGGCACCGAGCACGCGGTAGATGTTGCCGTAGCTTCCACCCTCGACGAGGACGGTGAACTTCGACTCGTCGACGGCCTTCGGGCGAATGACGATGCGCGGACGCTCGGCGGCTTCGACGCGGCGCGCCTCACGCTCGGTGGCGACGAGGTCGCCGAGGGCGTAGGAGAGCTGGCGGAGGCCTTCGTGGCTCACAGTGGAGATCTCGAAGACGCGGTACCCGCGCGCCTCGAGGTCTGGTTTCACGAGCTCAGCGAGCTCACGTCCCTCAGGGACGTCGATCTTGTTGAGAGCGACGAACTGCGGCCGATCGAGCAGGGGCAACTGGCCCTCGGGGACCGGGTAAGCGCCGAGCTCGCCGAGGATGATGTCGAGGTCGGTGAGCGGATCGCGACCGGACTCGAGGGTTGCACAGTCCAGGACGTGGACGAGGGCGGAGCAGCGCTCGACGTGGCGGAGGAACTCGAGGCCGAGTCCCTTGCCTTCGCTTGCGCCTTCGATCAGGCCGGGAACGTCGGCGACGGTGTACCGGTTGTCGCCGGCCTGGACCACGCCGAGGTTCGGGTGGAGGGTCGTGAACGGGTAGTCGGCGATCTTCGGCTTCGCGGCGGACATCGCGGCGATGAGGCTGGACTTTCCTGCGGACGGGTAGCCCACGAGAGCGACGTCTGCCACGACCTTGAGTTCGAGGGTGACATCACCCTCCCAGCCGAGCGTTCCGAGAAGCGCGAACCCGGGCGCCTTGCGCTTCGTGGTGGACAGCGCGGCGTTGCCGAGTCCGCCCTGCCCGGCCTGGCCGACGACGTACCTGACGCCAGGTTCGGTGAAGTCGATGAGTTCGTTGCCGTCGGCATCCTTGACGACGGTCCCGACGGGGACGGGGAGTTCGAGCTCTTCACCGGTCGTACCGCTGCGGTGGTCGCCCATTCCCGGGCCGCCGTTCTGCGAGCTGCGGTGCGGCGAACGGTGGTAGTTGAGGAGCGTGGTGACCTGAGCGTCGGAGACGAGGACGATGTCGCCACCGTTGCCTCCATTGCCGCCATCAGGACCGGCCAGCGGCTTGAACTTCTCTCGACGAACAGACACACATCCGTTACCGCCGTTTCCAGCACGCAGGTGCAGTGTCACCTGATCGACGAATGTGGCCACGAGAGCCCTCCAAATACCTTGTACTTCACGAAAATCGCTGCTTGATAAAAAACTCAGGGGCGAGCCGAAGCTCGCCCCTGAGATGAAACCAACGGATGCCTATTCGGCAGCTGCCGTCACAATGTTGATGACCTTGCGGCCGCCCTTGGCGCCGAACTCGACCGAACCGGCCGAGAGAGCGAACAGGGTGTCGTCGCCGCCGCGTCCGACGTTGACGCCGGGGTGGAAGTGCGTGCCGCGCTGACGGACGATGATCTCGCCCGCAGAGACAACCTGACCACCGAAGCGCTTCACGCCGAGGCGCTGTGCGTTCGAGTCGCGACCGTTGCGAGTGGAACTCGCGCCCTTTTTGTGTGCCATGTCTGTTCTCCCTCAGGCTCTACTTGATGCCGGTGATCTTGACGCGGGTGAGCTCCTGGCGGTGCCCCTGACGCTTCTTGTAACCGGTCTTGTTCTTGAACTTCTGGATGTGGATCTTGGGGCCGCGCAGGTTCTCGATGAACTCGGCGGTGACCTTGACCTTCGCAAGCTTCTCGGCGTCGGTGGTGATGTTGTCACCGTCGACGAGCAGGACGGCAGCCAGCTGGACCTTGCCGTCCTTGATGTTCTTGACCCGGTCCATCGTCACAATGGTGCCGACCTCAACCTTTTCCTGCCGACCACCGGCGCGCACTACTGCGTAAACCACTTCACGTACTCACTTCTCTGGGGAGCTCTCGCTCCGAGCTCAATCTGTCAAAGGAAAATTCACTGTGCGGTAGACCCCAGCGGGAAGGGAGGTCAAGCTGACAGAAAACCATGGGCAAAACGCGGGATAAGCCAACGTGCACCAACAGGCAACTTTACTTCATCCCACCCAATCCCACAAATGCAGCGGATGCCGTGTCGCGCCTTCCTAGAATTCTCCCATGACAGTCCTCATCGACCCGCCACGCTGGCCGGCCCACGACACTCTCTGGAGCCACCTGGTCAGCGACGCGTCGCTCGAGGAACTGCACGATTTCGCCGGTGCCAACGCGATCCCCGAGCGCGGCTTCGACCTCGACCACTACGACGTCCCTGCTTCTCGATACGACGCACTCGTCGCCGCAGGCGCTGTCCCTGTCGACGGCCATGAACTCGTTCGGCGCCTGATCCGGAGCGGACTTCGCGTCACGGCCAGGGAGCGACGGTCGTTGTGATGCAGAACGGCGGCCGCCCCGTCCAGGAGCGGCCGCCGTTCGTGTGAGTGCTACTCGCCCTGTGAGCGGTTCGCGTCCGCGTCGTACGCGACAGGAGTTCCGGTCAGCGCAGCCGTCGTCACACGACGGCGACGTGCCCGGCCCTTGCCTGGCTGCTTGGGCTCGGGGAGCGCGTCCAGCACCGAGCCGAGAAGGTCCTCGGCTGCGCGGGCGGTGACCCGCTGCTGCGGCTGTCGGGCCGGTTCGATCGGGATGTCCAGGATCGCGAGCGACGGGGCATCCGTCGGCTCGGTGCGCTCAGGAGTCTCCGTCTGCTGGTCGGCCGTTTGTGCCGGCTGCCCCTGCTGAGACTTCTGCGACCGGCGACGATCGTTGCGACGGTCGTTGCGCGACTCGTTCCTGTCGTTCCTGTCGTTGCGCGAATCGTTGCGTGAATCATTGCGGCGTTCGGCGGCGGGAGCGACCGGTGCCTCTGCGGCCACCTCGTCGTCGACGTGGTGAGCGATGGTCGACGCAGCGATCTTGGCCAGCGCGTTCTTCGCGTCATCCGTGATGGCGTGCGTGGGGACCTTCGGCGCGTTCGAGTTTCCGTTCGACCCATTTCCGTTCGACCCGGATGCGTTCCTGGAGTCTCCGCCGCCTGAGGCCTTGCCCCGGCGTTTGGTCTCCGGCTGCGGGCTCTGGCGGTGCTTCACGACCGGGTCGTGGTGGATCACGACGCCGCGACCTGCACAGACCTCACACGGCTCGCTGAAGGATTCGAGCAGGCCGAGGCCGAGCTTCTTCCTGGTCATCTGCACGAGACCGAGAGAGGTGACCTCTGCCACCTGGTGCTTGGTCCGGTCGCGGCTGAGGCACTCGATCAGGCGTCGAAGCACGAGGTCGCGGTTGGATTCGAGCACCATGTCGATGAAGTCGACGACGATGATCCCGCCGATGTCGCGCAACCGGAGCTGACGGACGATCTCTTCTGCGGACTCGAGGTTGTTCTTCGTGACGGTCTCTTCGAGGTTTCCGCCGGAACCGACGAACTTGCCGGTGTTGACGTCGACCACGGTCATGGCTTCTGTGCGGTCGATGACGAGGGAACCACCGGACGGCAGCCAGACCTTGCGGTCCAGCGCCTTCTCGATCTGCTCGGTGATGCGGTACTCGTCGAACGCGTCTCGCGTTCCCTCATACCGTTCGACCCGCTCGAGCAGGTCGGGGGCGACACTGCGGAGGTAGCTCTCGATGACTTCCTGGGCCTCGTCGCCTGCGATCAGCATCTTCTGGAAGTCTTCGTTGAAGACGTCACGGACGATCTTGATCAGCAGGTCGGGCTCGCTGTGCAGCAGTGCGGGCGCCTGGACGCTTTCCATCTGCTTGCTGATCTCGGCCCACTGGCTGATCAGGCGGTTCACGTCGAGCGTGAGCTGCTCTTCGGTCGCACCCTCAGCAGCGGTACGCACGATGACGCCGACGTTGTCCGGGAGGACTTCCTTGAGGATCTTCTTCAGGCGGGCACGCTCGGTGTCGGGAAGCTTGCGTGAGATCCCGTTCATCGAGCCGTTCGGCACGTAGACCAGGTAGCGGCCAGGAAGCGAGACCTGGCTCGTGAGGCGTGCACCCTTGTGGCCGATCGGGTCCTTGGTGACCTGGACGAGAACGCGGTCGCCCGGCTTGAGCGCCAGCTCGATGCGGCGGGGCTGGTTGCCGGTCTCGGCGGCATCCCAGTCGACCTCGCCTGAGTACAGCACGGCGTTACGGCCACGGCCGATGTCGACGAACGCGGCTTCCATGCTCGGGAGCACGTTCTGCACGCGACCGAGGTACACGTTGCCGATGAGCGAAGCTTCCTGGTTGCGGGCGACGTAGTGCTCGACGAGGACACCGTCTTCGAGTACGCCGATCTGGATGCGCCCGTTCTTGGAACGGACGACCATCTTGCGGTCGACGGACTCGCGTCGGGCGAGGAACTCGGCCTCGGTGACGACGGGACGGCGGCGGCCGGCATCGCGACCGTCACGGCGGCGCTGCTTTTTGGCCTCGAGCCGAGTCGAACCCTTGATCCGCTGCGGTTCTGTGATCAGTTCCGCTTCGCGCGGTTCGCGCGGCTGGCGTACCTTGACGACGGTGTTGGCCGGGTCGTTCTGGTTCGAGCGGCGGTCGTCGTTGGATCGGCGACGGGCACGACGGCGGACCGTCGAAGGCTCATCGTCTTCGTCGTCCTCGTCGTCTTCGTCGTCCTGTCGTGCGCGGGGCGGGAGCGGCTTGACGTCGGGGGCCTGGAAGAAGAGGGCCGTGGTCGGGGCGCCGGTGAAGACCGGGAGGGCCGGTTCGGCCGGGGTCTCTTCGGCGGCCTGCTCAGCGGCATCCGTGTCGTCAGCAGGCGTCGCATCCGAAGACGGCGCCTCAGTGGTATCGACGGCTTCTGCAGCCGTGTCTGGAGTGTCAGCACCGGTTCCGGTGGTCACCGGCTCCGTCTCGTCTGTCACCTGGTCATTGTTGCTGTCTGAATTTTTATTCACCATTTCTGGTGGACTCCTCATCCGGCGGGGCGACCGCGCCGCCCTTCCGGGAATTATCGAGCGGATGGCCGCTTCCGCGTGCCTCCCGCAAATCCTGTATGTGAGCGGCCGGCCCTCTGGCTCTAGCCCCACACCTTCTGTGTCGATCGTTCTGATCGACGAAACACTGTTTCCATCGAACACCGGTTCTGTGCCGTTTCGTTACGAGCACTGACCCGATAAGCCTTCTGTTGTACGAGCCCAGGGCGCGGCCCTGTCCTCGTCCTGCCATTATCGCACGGACCGGCCGTCGGGGCGCGACCACGCGCTCGACACGAACGGTGTCGTGCGATAATCCGAGGGTGAGCCCCCGTGAAATCGCACAACGCCCCGTGGGCCTCGGGATCTTCCTCATCGTCGCCGGCGTCATCGGCTGGATCGCCGCATTCGCGCTCACCATGGAGAAGTTCCACCTCCTCGAGTTCCCGGATGCGTCACTGTCGTGCGATTTCAGCGTGCTGGTGCAGTGCGGTGCGAACCTCGCCTCCTGGCAGGGTTCTGTCTTCGGGTTCCCCAACCCGATCCTCGGGCTCACCGGCTGGGTGGCGCCGATCGTCGTGGGGGCGGCGCTCCTCGCCGGCGCCCGGTTCGATCGCTGGTTCTGGCTCTTCTTCAACGCCGGAGTGGCGGCGGCGCTCGTGTTCGTGATCTGGCTGATCTCGCAGAGCATCTTCGTGCTCGGGACGCTCTGCCCGTGGTGCATGGTCACCTGGGCCGTGACGATTCCCGTGTTCTGGGCGGTGACGCTGCGGAACCTTGCCGCGGGGACTATCCCGGCTTCGCGGCGGATCCGGCGGGCCGCCAGCGCCCTCAACGGCTGGATCGTCATCCTCACGCTCGCCTGCTACGTCGTCGTCGCCGTTCTCGCGCAGCTACGGCTGGACGTGCTCGCGACCCTCTGACGCTGGCTCGCCGCGTGCGTGGGCCGCCGGCGGCATCCGAGTCGTTTCATCCGTCGCGTATGCAGACTTTCCACCCACGAAACCGACAAACGCGACGGATGAAACGGATGCAACCAGCCGGCCGCGCGGTTCATCCGTCGCATGTGCAGGGTTTTCGCACCCGAAGCCGACATTCGCGACGGATGAACCCTCGATGGCTTCTAGCCGATCGTTCGCTGCACGCAAAGTGCGGATTCGCGACCGCATGCCGTCCGTCCGTGACAACACGAACGGATGCCGCGACGCCGCATCCCCACCGCTTCATCCGTCGCGTATGCAGGGTTTTCGAGAACGAATCCGGCATACGCGACGGACGAACGGGGCCAGCCGGGCAGAAGACGCAAACGGCGGCACCCGGAAAACTCCGGATGCCGCCGTCGGAAAAGCGTGGACGCTACTTGAACCAGAGCGAGAGCTCGCGCGCCGCTGACTCGGGGCTGTCCGAGCCGTGCACGAGGTTCTGCTGGACCTTGAGGCCCCAGTCCCTGCCGAAGTCTCCGCGGATGGTCCCAGGGGCGGCCAGCGTCGGGTCTGTGGTGCCTGCGAGCACACGGAAGCCCTCGATGACACGGTTCCCAGCGACACGGATCGCGACGATCGGCCCGGAGAGCATGAACTCGACGAGGGGCTCGTAGAACGGCTTGCCCTCGTGCTCCGCGTAGTGCTCGGCAAGAACCGAACGATCGGGCTGGACGAGGCGGATGTCGACGAGCGAGTATCCCTTCGCCTCGATGCGCCGGAGGATTTCACCGGTGAGATTGCGTGCGACGCCGTCCGGCTTGATCAGGACGAGTGTTTCTTCAACCA
Organism: Mycetocola sp. Y719; assembly: GCF_056713205.1. Lineage (NCBI taxonomy): Bacteria > Bacillati > Actinomycetota > Actinomycetes > Micrococcales > Microbacteriaceae > Mycetocola > Mycetocola sp. Y719. Next base: position 647,416 of record NZ_JBWYGY010000001.1, read on the forward strand.
TGTGTTCTAACTTCCCATTTCTTCTGCGGCGGCTTTCTGACGGTCGATCCGGCCCCCGACGACCATGCAGTACACCCACATGCCGGCGAAGATGAGGCCGATGACCCACATCACCGGGACGAAGATGCCCGTGGCAACGATAACGCCTTGCAGCACCCAGCCGAGCGCGAAGCTCCACTCGTAGCGCAGAAGAGCGAGGGTGGCGAGGAGCGCGAGGCAGATCACTCCCCCACCGATCAGCGCGACGGGTCCCGGCTGAACCTTGAGTCCGAACGCGACGAGGGAGGCGAGGAACACGACGATGACCTCGAAGGCCAGCACGATCGACGCGAGGGACTGCCGGACGCTCCGTTTGCCGCCCCTCACTTCTTCCACCCGCTCTCCTCGGCCAGTTCGACGACTTCACCGGCGAGAACCACTGACCCGGTGACGACGACGAGTCTGCTCTCACCCTCGTTGGCCCATTCGCGGGCCTCGAAGACGGCATCCTCGAGGCTGTCGTAGCTGTGCACAAGCCCGGGCTCGACCGTCGCTCTCGCACGGTCGGCGAGCTCATCGACCGGCACCGAACGTGACGACGTCGACGCCGTGAGGTGGATGCGGGCGGCCAGCGGCGCGAGGACGGAGAGGATGCCTTCGGCATCCTTGTCACCCAGCACGCCGAGAACGAAGACGATCTCCTGGAAATCGAAGTACTTGCCGAGAGCCGCCGCGAGCGACCGGGCGCCGTGCGGGTTGTGCGCGGCGTCGACAAGCACGGTCGGCTCGATGCCGACCAGCTGGAGCCTGCCGGGCGATTCGACCTCGGTCAGCCCCTCGGTGAGCGGATCGGTCGACAGGCGCTGCAGTCCGTTACCCAGGAACGTCTCGACGGCAGCGATCGCCACCGCCGCGTTCTGGCCCTGGTGGTCGCCGTACAACGGCAGGTAGAGGTCGGAGTACTCCCCGGCACGTCCCCGCACGCTGATCACCTGACCGCCGACGGCGACGACATCGCTCGTGAGCGCGAAGTCGACGTCCTGCGCGATCACAGGCGCCTCGGAGAGCTCGGCGGCGTGAACGAGAGCCGCCATGGCATCCGGATGCTGTGCAGCGGTCACGACAGTGGCCGCCGGCTTGATGATCCCGGCCTTGGTCCGCGCGATCTCGGCGATGGTCTTGCCGAGGCGGTTGGTGTGGTCGAGGTCGATCGGCGTGAAGACGGCGATCTGCGCATCGGCGACGTTCGTGGAATCCCACTCGCCGCCCATACCCACCTCGACGACCGCGACGTCCACAGGCGCGTCGGCGAAGATGGCGAACCCGAGGACTGTCAGCACTTCGAAAAAGGTGAGCGTCGGCTCGCCCGCGTCCTCGAGCTCGAGGTCGACCATGTTCACGTACGGCTGGATGTCGTCCCAGTTGCGCACGAGGGTCTCGTTGGAGATCGGTTCTCCGTCGACGACGATCCGCTCGTTGAAGTGCACCAGGTGCGGGCTCGTGAACAGCCCGGTCCTCAGGCCGTATGACCGAAGGATGCCCTCGATCATCCGGCTGGTGCTCGTCTTGCCGTTCGTCCCGGCGAGCTGGATGATCGGGAACGCCCTCTGGGGGTCGCCGAGCAGGTCGAGCGCGCGCCGTGTCGGTTCGAGACGCGGCTGTGGCGCCCCTTCGCCGGTGCGGGACAGCAGCGCCTCATAGACGGCGCGACCCTGCTCGCTGAATTCGTCGTTCTCAGACATCGATTCTCCTGGTTGCGCGGCTCACGGCCACGATGAACGATCCGGTGTTGGCGAACGCGCCCGCAGCGAACTCCTGGTAGAACTCGACGGGTCCGCCGAACAGGCCCGGCAGCCACTCGGACGGCGTGCCGGCGCGCGTGGCCTCGCTGACCTCGTCGAGCACGTGGATGGACGAGCTCGTCGCGAGGGTCTCTGCGGCGATGTCGACGTCGGTGACGAACGACACGGCATCCGCGTCGCCTGCGTCTGAGAAGACGAGGCCGAGCACGATCCGGTCGCTGACGTCGAAGCCGGCGGCCTTGCGGGTGTCCTGCACCGACCGGACGACGTCCCGTGCGAGCCCTTCGGCTTCGAGTGCGGGAGTGGTCGCCGTGTCGAGAAGGACGAATCCACCCCCGGCGAGGAGCGCCAGGGCCGTGTCGGACCCGCCCTCGGCCGCGGCGGTTTCGAGGACGAGCTCGTATTCGCCTTCCTCCAGCGGGATCCCGCCTGCGGTGACGACGCCGCCCTGCTCGGACCAATCCCCTGCGCGGGCCGCCTTGATGACGGTCTGCACGTTCTTGCCGAGGCGCGGACCGGCGGCGCGGGCGTTGACGGTGAGGCGTGAGGTGATTCCATAGTCGGCTGCGCTCGACTCCGACAGCTGTACGAACCTCACCTCCTTGACGTTGAGCTCGTCGCGGAGGATGTCCTCGAACGGCGCGAGCACAGCGGGGTCCGGCGCCACGACTGTGAGACTCGCCAGAGGGAGACGGACCCGGCGTCCGGCCTGCTTGCGCAGCGACAACACGGTGGAACTGATCACGCGGATCGAGTCCATCGCGGTGACGAGGACGTCGTCCTCGGGGAACTCGGCAGCATCGGGCCAGTCGGCGAGGTGGATGCTCCGCCCGCCGGTGAGGTCCTTCCAGATCCGCTCGGAGACGAGCGGGAGGAGTGGCGCAGCGGCGCGGGTCAGCGTCTCGAGGACCGTGTAGAGCGTGTCGAACGCTTCGCTGCCGCTTCCGTCGTCGGCAACGCCGACCCAGAAGCGGTCGCGGGATCGCCTGACGTACCAGTTGGTGAGCACGTCGGCGAAGTCACGCAGCGTCGCCGCCGCGAGGGTCGAGTCGAGCGCCTCGAGGTGCGCGGTGACCTCGGTAAGCATGACCCGGCTCTTGGCGAGGATGTAGCGGTCGAGCACGTCTGTGGAATCGGTGCGACGGGTCGCGTCGTACCCGCCGTCGCGCGCCGAGTTGGCGTAGAGGCTGAAGAAGTACCAGGTGTTCCAGAGTGGCAGCAGCATCTGGCGGACGCCCTCGCGAATGCCTTCCTCGGTGACGACGAGGTTGCCACCGCGGAGGACGGAACTCGACATGAGGAACCAGCGCATGGCATCCGAGCCGTCCCGGTCGAAGACCTCGTTGACGTCCGGGTAGTTGCGCAGTGACTTCGACATCTTCTGTCCGTCGCTGCCGAGGACGATGCCATGGCTGACCACGTTCTTGAACGCCGGGCGGTCGAACAACGCCGTCGACAGGACGTGCAGGGTGTAGAACCAGCCGCGCGTCTGGCCGATGTACTCGACGATGAAGTCGGCCGGGTTGTGGGAGTCGAACCACTCGCGGTTCTCGAACGGGTAGTGCACCTGGGCGAACGGCATCGACCCGGAGTCGAACCACACGTCGAGAACGTCGGTGATGCGGCGCATCGTCGACGCTCCTGTGGGGTCGTCAGGGTTCGGCCGGGTGAGCTCGTCGATGAACGGACGGTGCAGGTCGGTCGGGCGCACGCCGAAGTCGCGTTCGAGCTCGTCGAGCGAGCCGTAGACGTCGACACGCGGGTAGTCGGGGTTGTCGCTCTTCCACACCGGGATCGGTGAGCCCCAGTAGCGGTTGCGGCTGATCGACCAGTCGCGCGCGTTGCCGATCCATTTGCCGAACTGGCCGTGCTTGACGTTCTCGGGCACCCAGTTGATCTGTTCGTTGAGGTCGACCATGGAGTCGCGGAACTCGGGCACGCGGATGAACCAGCTGGAAACGGCCTTGTAGATCAGCGGGTTGCGGCAGCGCCAGCAGTGCGGGTACGAGTGCTCGTAGCTCGCCTGCCGGAGCAGACGTCCCTCCTCGCGGATCAGCTGGGTCAGCGGCTTGTTCGCCTCAGACCAGAGCAGGCCGGCCACATCGGTCACCTCGGGGAGGAATTTGCCGCCGTCGTCGACCGAGATGACGACGGGGATGCCGGCCGCCTCACAGATCTTTTGGTCCTCTTCACCGTACGCGGGTGCCTGGTGCACGATCCCCGTGCCGTCCTCGAGCGTGACGTAATCGGCGACGAGGACACGCCAGGCATCCTGCAGACCGAACTCGTCGACGTCCGAGTAGTAGTCGAACAGGCGGTCGTATGTGACGTCCTGGAGCTCGGCGCCGAGCACAGTGCGGGAAACCGCCGCGAGAGCGTCGGCCGCGGACTCGTAGCCCAGGTCCTTGGCGTAGTTGCCGACGAGCGCCGTCGCGAGCAGGTATTCCCCACCGAGCACCTCGGTGGTTCCACCGCCGCCGTGCTTCTCGCGCAGCACGGTGGCATCCGGAGTGCCGTTCGGTCCGGCGGGGACGACGGCGTACTCGATGTCGGGGCCGACAGCCAGGGCAAAGTTGGTCGGGAGGGTCCACGGTGTGGTCGTCCAGGCGAGGGCACGGACGGCGGTGAGACCGAGCGACTCCGCCTTCGCGCCTGTGAGCGGGAAGGTGACGGTGACGGTCTGGTCCTGACGCATCTTGTAGACGTCGTCGTCCATCCGCAGTTCATGGTTGGAGAGTGGAGTCTGGTCGCGCCAGCAGTACGGCAGCACCCGGTAGCCCTCGTAGGCGAGGCCCTTCGAGTGCAGCTGCTTGAACGCCCAGATGACGCTCTCCATGAAGGTGATGTCGAGGGTCTTGTAGTCGTTCTCGAAGTCGACCCAGCGGGCCTGGCGCGTGACGTAACGCTCCCAGTCCTCGGTGTACTTGAGGACGGAGTCCTTCGCTGCCTGGTTGAAGGCCGCGATCCCCATCTCTTCGATCTGGCTCTTGTCGGTGATGCCGAGCTGACGTTCGGCCTCGAGCTCTGCAGGGAGACCGTGGGTGTCCCACCCGAAGCGGCGGTGCACCTGCTTGCCGCGCATGGTCTGGAACCGCGGGAACACGTCCTTGGCATAGCCGGTGAGGAGATGTCCGTAGTGCGGAAGGCCGTTGGCGAAGGGCGGGCCGTCGTAGAACACCCACTCGTCAGCGCCTTCGCGCTGCGAGACGGATGTCTCGAAGGTCGCGTCGTCCTTCCAGAACGCCAGGACGTCCTGTTCGATCGCCGGGAACTTCGGCGACGGCGTCACGCCGAACGCGGCTCCTGACTGGAGCGAGTCGTCATGGGACTTGGGGTACGGCATATTTCTCCCGGCAGGTTTCAGTGATCACCTGCGAGGGCGGATCAGGTTCGATCCGCGGTACCACCTCGCTTGCCGCACGCGTCGGCCGCTCGTTCTTTGGCTGTGACGGGCCAGACCCGCCCGGTTCTACTGGGTGACACAGGTTCATGTCGCTGTTCTTCCGGAGACTCCCCGGTGATGTCCGGATCGATGTCGTTGTAACAAGGATAGCGTCTCGACCGGCGCAGGGCGTCGAGTTGCCCGGATCGACGGGTTCTCGAAGCGCGACACCCACCGAGCCGGGCGACTCACCATCAGGATGCCGCGGCGCGGCTCGTGAGCGTCTTGATCACGCCGGCGCCGGTTTCCGCATCGTCGACGGTGACGACGAGCCGCCGGCCGTCCGTCCGGGTGATCTCGATTCCAGGTCCCCGACGCATGATGATTCCGGTGCGACGCCCGGATGCCATCCGCCAGCCCCAGCCGCCGAAGTCCGCTGTCGGGTTCACCTCGATGACACGCACCTCGGCGATGTCCGTGTTCGGGATGCTCACCCGCGGCCAGCCGAGTGCGCCCCGCACGAGGAATCCGCGGCGGTCAGCCCTCACCCGCCAGAACGACATCCCGATCGTCAGCACGATCACGAAGCTCGCGATGGCCACGGCGAACGGCAAGGCTGTGGCCGAACTCAGAGACGCAAGGATGGCGACACCCACCGAGAAGACGAGGATGACGACGATCAACGACACGACGGCCCCCGAGATGCGGACCGTACGTTCCCAGAACACGCGTTCGTCAGGGGCGAGGTCGATCGGCCTGGCTTCCGCCGCCTCCTCGACGCGCGCTGGAACGGCTTTCGGAAGAATGAACCACACTGCGGCAGCGAACAGGACACCGCCGATGGCGCCGACGAACAGCGGACCGGCGATATCCGGAGCGTCATGCGCATCACCGAGACCGCGCTGGACAGCGAGCGAACCGATCGTCCCCACGGTCAGCAGGACGCTGAGGAAGTGACGGGTGACGATCAGGATCTTGTCGTTGATCGTCAGTGTTCCGCTGCGTCTCGCCTCAGTGAGGGCGAGTCCGGTGATCACCGTGAAGACAACGGTGATCCCGACGGGAATGAGGATCAGCGTCCAGGCGCTGCCGAAGCCGTCTGCGCCGCCTCTCCCCCAGTGGATCGCCACCGGATCAGGGAGGTCAGGCAGCCAGGTGATTGCGAGAGCAGCACCGACGAGCGTGAGCAGGATGGGCAGCACGGTGCCGATGAGCAGGTAGCGTCTCCGGCCGGGAACACCTGTCTGGTTGTCGGTCATTTGAATGCCTCCCGAAGTAGTGAGTTGACCGTGTCCGGCCCGATGCCGAGGGTCTTCGCCTCGGCGACGACCGTGTCGATGGCCGCGCTGAGCTGGGCGTAGCGCCCGGCTGTATTCGTGATGATCGCTCCCCTGCCCCTGCGCAATTCGACCAGCCCTTCGTCGCGCAGCACCTGGTAGGCACGGAGCACCGTGTGCACGTTGACGTCGAGTGACTCTGCGAGGTCACGGGCCGTCGGCAGGCGTTCCCCCGCCTTCACACCGCCGGCGATCACCGCGCCCCTGATGCTCCCGGCCAGCTGGTCGAACAGCGGAACCGGTGAGCCTGGGTCGATTCGGAGGAGCATGCCCCGATTCTATAGTTCTAGTTCAACTAGAACAAGTAGCGATCATGAACATCACCGATCAGAGCGCGCGGGCGAATCCGTCACAGACCGGCGTGATCGCCTCGGCCACGTACGCGTCGAGCGGACGCCTGTTCACGCCGGCCCGCGCCCACTCCCCTGCCGCGGCAGCCGCGGCCGCGAGGACCGCGAAAGCGATGGCCTGGGGCGGCACTGAGCGGCTCGGGGGCAACCGCTTCGCCAGAAACGCTTCGAGGACGGCACTCTGTTTCATGAATCGTGCCAGCCCTGACGCCTGGAGTTCGTCCCTCGTTCCCATGAGCTCGTACTGGGTCAGCGCCCACGGGACACTGCCCGACGGGTGGGATGCCGCGACGGCCGTGATCGCCTGCCTCACGGCATCCATCGGCGCCATCCCGGAATCGATGGCGTCGAGTTCCCCGCCGAGCCTGGCCATCGTCTCGTCGAAGTCGACCCAGAGGAGATCGCTCTTGGCCGGAAAGTAGTTGAAGAAGGTGTTGCGGCTGACGCCCGCGCGCGCGGCGATCTGGTCGATCGTCGTCCCTGCGTAGGTCTGCTCGAGGAACAACTCGGCAGCGGCCTCCTCCAGGATGCGCTGCGAGGATCTCCGTGGTCTCCCGACCGCACCGGCCACGTCGTTCATGCCGCCCCTTCCGTCTCCCTGAAGCGTAGCGACCGCACGGCTTCCGGGAATTCATTCCCGCATTCGCTCGTTAGTAGACTCAGACCAGATATTCCTGCCTCCCGCTTTCACCGGAAGAACTTTCGCCCCCATGCACTCAGCACCCTCTCGTCGCACGCGCGGTCTTGCCGCCGTCGGCGGTATCGCCATCGCGACCCTCGCACTCACCGCCTGCCAGGCTCCGACGCCGACCCCGCAGGACACACCCGTCTCGGGTGGAACACTCACTTATGCCAGCGGCGACGCCGAGCCGACCTGCCTCGATCCGCACGTCGGCGGGAACTACCCTCAGGCACTCCTCGCCGGCCAGGTCTTCGACTCGCTCGTGTCCCGGAACGACGACGGCGAGATCATCCCGTGGCTCGCCAGCGAGTGGGCGGTCGCCGACGACGGCCTCAGCTGGGAATTCACGCTGCGTGACGACGTCACCTTCACGGACGGAACGCCGTTCGACGCCGAAGCCGTGAAGGTGAACATGGAGCACCTCCAGGACCCGGCGACCGAGTCGTCGACCGGATACCTCGCACTCGGCAAGGTGAGCGCCGTCGAGGCCGTGTCGGACACGGTCGCCCGGTTCGAGCTGACCGAGCCGGACAGCGCCCTGCTCGAGTCGCTCGCCCAGCCGTGGCTGGCGATCGAATCCCCCGCCGGAATCGCCCGTGGGATGGACGAGAACTGCGCGTCACCGATCGGAACAGGTCCGTTCATCATCGACGAGTGGGTCAAGCAGGATCACGTGAGCCTCGTCCGCAACGATGACTACAACTCACCCCCCGCCGATGCCGCACACGAAGGACCCGCCTACCTCGACGGGATCGAATGGCGTTTCATCCCTGATTCCGCGTCACGGTACGCCGCGCTGCAGGGTGGCCAGGTCGACGTCATCGACAACGCCCAGCCGGACACGCTCTCCGCTGCGACGAAGAACGACAGCCTCACAGAAATCGACGCTCCGAGGCCAGGCGCATCGAACCGGATCGAACTGAACTCGGGCAAGGCGCCCTTCGACGACGTCAAGGTACGTGAAGCGTTCATCCGCGCCGTCGACGTCAACGACGGCATCGACTCCCTGTTCTTCGGAACCGCCACCCGGTCGTACTCGCCGCTCTCCAGCGCCGAGACCGCCGCGTACTCCGACGACACACTGTTCGGCGTCGACCTCGATGCCGCCAACGAGCTTCTCGACGACGCCGGATGGACCGATCGGGATGCCGACGGCTACCGCGTGAAGGACGGCGAGCGCCTCAGCCTCGACTTCCCTGTCTCCACGAACCAGTCGATCCCGGCGGAGCAGTCCCTGTTCGACCAGGTGCAGGCGACTGCGAAGGAGGCGGGTTTCGACGTGAAGATCAGCCTGCTCGACCTCTCCGGCTGGTACACCGCACTCGGTGAGAACAACTACGACATCGTCAGCGCCCCGTACACCAAGCTCGGCCCAGACGTGCTTCGGATCCTGTTCCACTCCTCGGGCATCACTCCGGCGCCGAGCGGCTACTTCGCCAACCACGCACAGGTGAACATCCCTGAACTGGACGACCTGCTCACGCGAGCCTCCCAGATCACCGATGAGGGAGAACGCACCGACCTCTACGCCGATGCGCAGCGGATCATCCTCGAGGGGTTCTACATCCTCCCGCTGTACGACCAGCAGAATCACTTCCTCCTCGGCCCGGACGTCTCCGGCGCCCGTGCGTTGCCCACGGTCTCGACGCCAACGTTCTATGACGCCTGGCTCACAGACTGATCAGCCGGCCCAGGCGACGAGGAACGGCGGCACCGCCCGCTGGTTCCTCGCTCGCCTGGCCGGATCGGTCTTCGTGCTCTGGGCGGTGGCGACGCTCACCTTCTTCGCCATCAGGCTCATCCCCGGCGACCCGGCGGAAGCCGTGCTCGGCGGACCAGGATCGCAGGCGTCCGAGGAGACGCTCGAACAGGTCAGGCAGGAGTACGGCCTCGACCAGCCGCTCCTCGCCCAGTACGTCGCCGCTCTCGGCAGACTGGTGACCGGCGACCTCGGAACCTCATACGCCCTCAAGGTGCCCGTCGCCGACCTGCTCGGCCAGCAGATCATCGGCACTCTCACCCTCGCCGTCTCCGCCCTGGCCCTCGCGTGGCTGATCGCCATCTCCTTGTCGCTCTGGTCCACAGGGGGCGGTCGGGTCGCCGCAGCGGTCGGCCAGGGAATCGAGCTGACGAGCGCCGCCCTTCCTCACTTCTGGCTCGCCACCGTCCTCATCGCCGTCTTCAGCACGACCCTGGGCTGGTTCCCTCCTGTCTCCACCGGTGACGTCTCCGGCCTCGTGCTCCCCGTCGTGACGCTCGCCATCCCCCTCGCCGGCTTCCTTGCCCAGGTGATGCGAGAAACCCTCCTCGACACGCTCGACTCCCCCTTCATCCTCTCTGCACGGGCGCGCGGAGAGAGCGAAACCGGCATCCGACTGCGTCATGCTCTCCGCCACGCGGCGATCCCCGGCATCAGCCTCTCCGGCTGGGCTCTCGGCTTCCTCATCTCCGGCGCCGTCGTCGTCGAGACGATCTTCGCCAGGCCGGGTCTCGGGCGAACACTGCTGCAGGCGGTGACGTTGCGGGACGTTCCCGTCGTGACCGGCGTCGTCCTCGTCGTCGCGGTCGCATACATCCTGATGACCTTCCTCACGGATGCCGCTTCCCGGGTCGCCGACCCGCGCCTTCGCCAGGCGGACACCCGGTGAGCGAACTCGAAGTCAGGTCCGCGGCCGTCACGGCGCCGCCGGGAAAGCGACGCCGACGATTCGGTGTCGGAGAGCTACTGGCCGCCGCCTTCGTCGTCTTCCTCCTGGTCGCGACCGTCGCACCCGACATCGTCAGCACCGCGGATCCGAACCAGATCGACCCGAGGAACGCCTTCAGCCCGCCGACGGCGTCCCACTGGTTCGGCACGGACGAATCCGGCAGGGACGTCTACAGCAGGGTCGTCGCAGGCACCGCCCCCTCCCTCCTCATCGGTGTGACGGCGACGGCCATCGGCCTGGCACTCGGCCTCGCCCTCGGCGTTCTCGCCGGCTTCGGCGGCCGCGCCCTCGACTTCACCGTCAACCGGGCGGTCGAAGTGCTGTTCGCATTCCCCGGGCTGCTTCTGGCCCTCCTCGTCATCGTCATCGCGGGCCCCGGCCCTGTGTCCGCGACCATTGCGGTCGGGCTGTCGACAGCTCCCGGATACGCCCGCATCATCCGGGGGCAGCTCGTGGCCATCCGTTCATCGGCTTGGGTGGAATCCGCCCGGGTCCTCGGCCACAGCCCCGGACGGATCCTCACGCGACACATCCTCCCGAACGCCCTCACTCCGCTCGTCGTGCTCGCCACCCTCGGCATCGGTCAGGCGGTCGTCTGGGCTGCGGCGCTCAGCTACCTCGGGCTCGGGGCGCAGCCGCCGTCCGCCGAGTGGGGTGCCATGCTGTCCGCCGGCCGTACCTACATCGGAACGGCGTGGTGGCTCACTGTCTTTCCCGGCCTGATGATCGTGCTGACCACGATCGTCTCGACCGTTCTCGGCCGGGGCATCACGCGTCGATCGAAGGGAGCCTGAATGTCCGGACTTCTCGATGTGAAGGGCCTCACCGTGTCGTTCGGCGGCGGGTCATCGGCTCGCACAGTGGTGGAGAACCTATCGCTCACCGTCGCCGCCGGTGAATGCGTGGCCATCGTGGGTGAATCCGGCTCAGGCAAGAGTGTCACGGCACGCTCGCTGCTCGGGCTGGCGGGCACGGGATCCACCGTCACAGCCGACGTTCTCACCCTCAACGGCCGTGATCGCCGGCGAGCCACCGACCGGGAGTGGCGAGGCGTCCGCGGACGCGACGTCGGTCTCATCCTGCAGGATGCCCTCGTCTCACTGGATCCGCTCCGCCCCATCGGACGCGAGATCACCGACACGATCCGACTGCACGGCCGGATGCCTGCGACCGCCGCCACCGCCCGGGTCGTCGAGCTGCTCGAGAAGGTCGGCATGCCCGACCCGGTCAACGCGGCACGTCAGCGATCGGGGGAACTCAGCGGCGGGCTGCGGCAACGGGCTCTCATCGCGTCGGCCATCGCGCTCGACCCACCCCTCCTCATCGCCGACGAGCCCACGACCGCCCTCGACGTGACCATCCAGTCGCGAATCCTCGACCTCATGGCCGCGTTGAAGGCCCAGGGCACCGGCATCCTCCTGATCAGCCACGACCTTGCCGTCGTCAGCGCGATCGCAGACAGGGTTCTCGTGATGCGGAACGGCCGAGTCGTCGAGACGGGCACGACCGCACAGATTCTCGCCGCACCGACCACCGGCTACACCCGGGAGCTGATCGCTGCCGTCCCCGCCGGGCGACCGCGGGGAGTGCCCCTCCTCCCTGCGGCGAACCCGTCCGTGAACGGATCCACGGCTCCGGCGGCTCAGCCACTTCCCCGCACTGCTTCAGCCATCAGCGAGGCCGTCATCCTCTCCGGGTCGCATCTCGTCAAGAGCTATCCATCGCCGTCAGGACGGTTCCGTGCGGTCGACGACGTCTCGTTCGAGATCCGCCGGGGTGAGACCCTCGGCCTCGTCGGCGAATCGGGGTCAGGAAAAACGACGGTGGCTCGGCTTGCTCTCGCCCTGACGGCCGCGGAGTCCGGCACTGTGCAGCTCGACGGCGGCGACTGGCTCGACCTCCCCGAAAAGGCGAGGCGGCCTCTTCGGACACGGATCGGTGCGATCTACCAGGATGCGCTGAGCTCGTTCGACCCGCGGTGGACCGTCAGGCAGATCCTGGAGGACGCGATAAGCACGACCGGGTCGGCTGAATCCGTGGCCGAGCTCCTCGATTCGGTGGGGTTGCCCGCCGATATCGGGCCGACTCACCCACTGTTCCTTTCCGGCGGCCAGCGCCAGCGGGTGGCGATCGCCCGCGCCCTCGCCGCCCAACCTGACGTGCTCATCTGCGACGAGCCCGTTTCGGCCCTCGACGTCACCATCCAGGCGCAGGTCCTCGACCTGCTCAACCGACTCCAGCGGGAGCGTGGCCTCGGTTACCTGTTCATCTCCCACGATCTCGGCGTCATCCGACACATGAGCGACCGCGTCTCCGTCATGCAGCGCGGCCGTATCGTCGAGACCGGCGAGGCCGCGACCGTGTTCGACGACCCGCAGCATCCGTACACCGCCCAGCTCGTTCGGGACACGCCGAGGCTGGCTCCGGCGACCGAGTAGGCAGTTCCCGTCGACGCCCCTCCGGTACGATGGACGGCGGACCACAGACACTCAGGCACGTTCACACGGTGCCGCCTATATCGAAACCGGAGTTCTCCATGACCGCGCACGTTCCAGACAAGCCGGCACTCGAAGGCCTCGAAGCCAAATGGGGGCAGGTCTGGGAAGACCAGGGCACCTACCGGTTCGACCGCCCGGCGGCCGTCGCCGCAGGCAAGGACTGCGTCTACTCGATCGACACTCCCCCACCGACCGCGTCAGGGTCGCTCCACATCGGACACGTCTTCAGCTACACCCACACCGATGTCGTCGCGCGCTTCCAGCGGATGCGCGGCAAGCAGGTGTTCTACCCGATGGGTTGGGACGACAACGGACTGCCCACCGAACGCCGCGTGCAGAACTACTACGGTGTCCGCTGCGATCCGACGCTGCCGTACGACACCGAATTCGTTCCTCCGTTCGAGGGCGGAGACGGCAAGAGCTCCAAGGCCGCCGATCAGAAGCCCATCTCACGCCGCAACTTCATCGAGTTGTGTGAGCGCCTCACCGCAGAGGACGAGAAGCAATTCGAAGCGCTGTGGCGCACCCTCGGCCTGTCTGTCGACTGGTCTCAGTCGTACCGCACCATCGGCGAGGACTCCATCCGCGCCAGCCAGCTCGCCTTCCTCCGGAACATCGAGCGCGGTGAGGCCTACCAGGCCATGGCGCCGACACTGTGGGATGTCACCTTCCGCACCGCGGTCGCGCAGGCCGAGCTCGAGGACAAGGAACAGACCGCTTCGTACCACCGTGTGGCGTTCCACAAGCCGGACGGCGGCACGATCGAGATCGAGACCACGCGGCCCGAGCTCCTGCCCGCATGCGTTGCCCTCGTCGCCCACCCGGACGACGAGCGTTTCAAGCCCTACTTCGGCACCACGGTGACCACCCCGGTGTTCGGCGTCGAGGTTCCCGTGCTCGCCCACCACCTGGCCCAGCCGGACAAGGGCGCAGGCATCGCGATGATCTGTACCTTCGGCGACGTGACCGACGTGGTCTGGTGGCGCGAACTCGACCTCCCGAACCGCACGATCATGGGCCGCGACGGTCGCATCATCCACGAAGCCCCGGATGTCATCACCTCGGAGTCCGGACTGATCGCCTACCGTGAGCTGGCAGGCAAGACGGTGTTCAGTGCCAAGCAGGCCATCGTGCAGCTGCTGAAGGACTCCGGTGACCTCATCGGCGACCCGAAGCCGACCACCCACCAGGTCAAGTACTACGAGAAGGGTGACAAGCCGCTCGAGATCGTGTCCACCCGCCAGTGGTACATCAGGAACGGCGCCCGCGACGAAGAGCTCCGTGCCCGCCTGATCGAACTCGGCCAGGAGCTCCAGTGGCACCCTGACTTCATGCGGGTGCGTTACGAGAACTGGGTCGGCGGTCTCACCGGAGACTGGCTCATCTCCCGCCAGCGATTCTTCGGCGTGCCGATCCCGCTGTGGTACCCCCTCGACGGCCATGGCGAACCGATCTACGAGTCGCCGATCCTCCCGGATGCCGCGTCCCTCCCTGTCGACCCGTCCAGCGACACCGCCCCCGGTTATGACGCGTCTCAGCGCAACGTGCCCGGCGGCTTCGCGGGCGAACTCGACATCATGGACACCTGGGCGACGTCGTCGCTGACCCCGCAGCTCGCCGGCGGCTGGGAGCGGGATCCCGAACTCTGGAACCTCGTCTTCCCGTATTCGATGCGGCCCCAGGGCCAGGACATCATCCGCACCTGGCTGTTCTCCACGATGCTCCGCTCCGCGCTCGAGTACAACGAGAAGCCGTGGGAGCACGCCGCCCTCTCCGGCTGGATCCTCGACCCCGATCGCAAGAAGATGTCGAAGTCGAAGGGCAACGTCATCACGCCGGCCGACATCCTCGAGAAGCACGGTTCGGATGCAGTCAGGTACTGGGCAGCGTCGAGCCGACTCGGAACCGACGCCGGTTTCGACCCGCAGAACCCGACCCAGATCAAGATCGGTCGCCGCCTCGCCATCAAGGTGCTCAACGCGTCGAAGTTCATCCTCAGCTTCGAGTCGGCGGAAGATGCGCCGGTGACCGAGCCGATCGACCTCAGCATGCTGGCAACCCTGCGCACGGTCGTCGCCGACGCGACAGCGGCATTCGACGCATATGACCACGCCCGCGCCCTGGAGACGACCGAGTCGTTCTTCTGGACCTTCTGCGACGACTACCTCGAGCTCGTCAAGGAGCGTGCATACGACGCGGAGCACCCCGGCCAGGCCTCGGCGGTCGCCGCCCTCCGCGAGGCGCTCAGCATCCTGCTGCGGCTCTTCGCGCCATTCATCCCATTCGCGGCCGACGAGTCCTGGTCCTGGTGGAACGACGGATCCGTGCACGCCGCCACCTGGCCGACCGTCGACGAGCTGCCGTCCACCGGTGAACCTGAGCTCCTCGTCCTCACCGGACAGGCGCTCACGAGCATCCGCAGGGCGAAGACCGATGCGAAGGCATCGCAGAAGGCGACCCTGACCGAGGCAACCGTCACCGGAAGCCCGGATCAGATCACACTTCTGGCTCACGCGGAAGGGGATCTCAAGGCGGTGGGTCGTATCGTTAGACTCAGGTTCACCCCGGGCGACGAGTTGACCGTGACCGGTGTCGAGTTCGCCCCGGTCGACGACCCTACGCCGACCAACAGTTGAGGAGAAACAATGACGTTTGAGATCCGTCCCGTCCGCGACGGCGACTTCTTTAGCTGGCTACCGCTGTTCGCTGACTACGGCGACTTCTACGGCACACCCGTCCCGGATGAAAAAGCACTCCTCGTCTGGAGCTGGCTGACCGCCGGCACCCACGGGCTTTCCGCTTTCGTCGCGCAGAAGGACGACGGCAGCCTGGTGGGCCTCGCCCATTACCGTACCTTCGCGCGCCCGCTCGCCGGCGGGACCGGCCTGTACCTGGACGACCTCTTCGTCGCCCAGGACGAACGCGGCAACGGGATCGGCACGGCGCTGATCGGCCGAGTCAAGGACGTCGCGGCCGAGCAGCACTCCGGCATCGTCCGCTGGGTGACCGCACCTGACAACGAAGAGGCCCAGGTTCTGTACGACAAGCTCGCTGAGCGCACGTCCTGGGTCACATACGACCTCACCGTCTGACGGAGCGATCATGCAGCTGGGCACGCGCTGGAGCGTCGGCGACACACCGCCGACCGGCCTCCCCGAGGTCGTCGTCGCCGCCGTTCGGACCGTCGAAGACGAACTGAAAGCCGACGATGTCGACGCTCGCGGCTGGCGGTGGACGCTGACCTGGCTCGAACGGATGCCGATCATCGAACTGGATGACGGCACCGTCGTGACGTACAATCCGGTCGCAGACACGGCGACCATCCGCCAGCACGACGAAGGCGCGAGGGACGACGACGCCTGAACCCCCGGCGGACATCCGCCGACGGTTACTTGCGGGCGAGGATCTCGCCGTGGGGCATGGCGTACCAGCCACGCTCGTCTGCGACCCACTCGGACCAGGCGGCGGAGATCTCCTCGAGGTCGTCCTGCGTCGCTGAGCCGCTCTCGAGCGACTGAGGTGCGAAGCTCGACTTGAGCGCGCGTTCTGCCCAGGCGCTCCCCCACCAGTCGCGGTCGTCGGAGTTGGAGAAGCACCAGATCGACGCGCTGCTCTCGACGTCGGTGAACCCCGCGTCGAAGGCCCAGGACTTCAGAGATCGGCCGGCATCCGGTTCGCCACCGTTCGAGCGGGCGACGGCCTGGTAGACGCGCATCCAGGTCTCGAGACCGGGGATCAGCGGATACCACGCGGCGGCCCCGTAGATGACGTCACGCGCTGCGACGATGCCCCCTGGTTTCACGACCCGACGCATCTCCTTGAGTACCGCAACAGGGTCTGCCACGTGCTGGAGTACCTGGTGTGCGTGCACGACGTCGAACGAGTCGTCCGGGAAGTCGAGCGCATAGGCATCCCCTGCCATGAAGTCGACGTTGAGCACCTCACTGTCGCGGGCAAGCGTCGACGCCTGGATACAGACCTCCGCTGACGCGTCCAAGCCGACGACGGCTCCCGGCTGGACGCGGGTCGCGATGTCGATGGTGATGGTCCCTGGACCGCTGCCGACGTCGAGAACGCTCACCCCCGGGGTGAGGTACGGGGCCAGATAGGCGGCGGAATTGTCTACGGTGCGCCAGCTGTGGGTGCGAAGTACGCTTGCGTGGTGCCCGTGCGTGTAGCGCTCGGTTGTTGCCATGCATCCAGCCTAGGCGTGTGCCGAGGGAGCGCCGTGCAAGATGTCACCCATAAGGTGGTGGGATGTCTGACGCATCGAATCCGTTCCTCAGCCCGAGTCCGCTGCCGTATCAGCTGCCTCCGTTCGCCGACATCCGTGACGAGCATTTCCGTCCCGCATTCGAACTCGGAATGGCTGAACAACGGGCCGAAGTGTCTGCCATCGCCGGGTCAGCCGAGGCTCCGACTTTCGAGAACACGATGATCCCGCTGGAGCGATCCGGCCAGACCCTCGACAGGGTCAGTCACGTGTTCTTCAACAAGAGCTCAGCGGATTCGAATCCGGTCACCACCGCGCTGGAGGAGGAGATCGCGCCGCTGCTGTCCGCCCACCACGATGCCATCCGTCTCGATCCGGACCTGTACGCGCGTATCGCCGACCTGCACGCGCGACTGGACACCCTGGAACTGGATGCCGAGTCCCGCTACCTCGTCGAGCGCTACTACACCGAGTTCACGCTGGCCGGCGCCGGCATGAGGAAGGACGACAAGGGAGCACTCCGTGCCCTCAACAGCACCCTCTCGACCCTGACCACCCGGTTTGAAAAGAACCTCCTCGCCGATACGAACGACCTTGCCGTCGTCATCGACGATGTCAGCGAACTCGATGGCCTCACGGCAGGTGAGATATCCGCGGCGGCCGAAGCGGCCAGAGAGCGTGGACTCGACGGCCGCTACCTGATCGCTCTCGTGCTCCCGACCGGTCATCCCGCCCTGGCAAGCCTCACCAACCGCGAGGTGCGCGAACGGATCATGCGCGCCTCACGCGCCAGGGGCATCCGCGGTGGAGACTTCGACAACAGGGACCTGGTGCTCGAAATCAGCGCGCTCCGTGCGAGGCGGGCCCGCCTGCTCGGTTTCGATTCGCACGCTGCGTTCGTCACGGCGGACCAGACGGCGAAGAACCCCGCGAACGTCGCAGACATGCTGGGATCGCTCGCCCCGGCCGCAGCAGCCAACGCCCGCGCCGAGCAAGCCGATCTGCAGGCCGTGGCCGACGCCGCAGACACAGCGTTCACGGTCGCGAGCTGGGACTGGGCCTTTCTCACGGAACAGGTGCGCACCGCCCGCTTCGCCGTCGACACGGCCGCGATGCGGCCCTATTTCGAAGCTGAACGAGTGCTCAGGGACGGCATCTTCTTTGCCGCTGAACGCCTCTACGGTGTGCGATTCACGGAGCGGACCGACCTGGTTGCCTATCATCCCGACGTCAGGGTCTTCGAGGTCAACGATGAGGACGGGACCGCGGTCGGCCTGTACCTTCTCGACCTGTACACCCGTGACTCGAAGCGCGGCGGCGCGTGGATGAACCCGCTCATCTCGCAGAACCGCCTCCTCGATCAGCCCACCGTCGTCGTCAACAACCTCAACGTGCCCAAACCTGCCGCCGGTCAGCCGACGCTGTTGAGCTTCGACGAGGTCACCACGTTCTTCCACGAGTTCGGCCACGCGTTGCATGGGCTGTTCGCCCGGGTCACCTATCCGCGGTTCGCTGGCACGAACGTGTTCCGGGACTTCGTGGAATTCCCCAGCCAGGTCAACGAGATGTGGATGCTCTGGCCCGAGGTCCTCGCGAACTATGCGGTGCACCACGAGACGGGCGAACGGATGCCGCAGGACCTCGTCGACAACCTGCTCAGCTCCGCCTCGTTCAATGAAGGCTTCCTCACGAGCGAATACCTGGCTGCGACGATCCTGGACCAGGCCTGGCACCGCATCGGCGCCGAAACGACCGTCGCCGACGTGGCCGCGTTCGAGGCGGATGCCCTCGCGGCGGCCGGGCTCGACAACCCGGCCGTGCCGACCCGATACTCCAGCACCTATTTCGCGCACACCTTCTCCGGGGGCTACGACGCCGGCTACTACTCCTACATCTGGAGTGAGGTGCTCGACGCGGATGCCGTGGAGTGGTTCACAGAGAACGGCGGCCTGACGCGCGAGAACGGCGACCGCTTCCGGTCGCTCCTTCTCGGGGTCGGCGGCAGCAAGGACCCGCTCGAGGCGTACCGGGACTTCCGTGGGCGCGACGCCCGCATCGAGCCGCTGCTCGCCCGCCGCGGACTCGCCGGGTAGGGCGGGAGTTCCCGCGCCTCTGCCGTCTCTCGATTCGCCCCACAAGGTCGTTCGCGCGATCGAGGCGCCCCAAAGGGTCGTGCCGGCGCGGGTTGAACAGCACTTTGGGCAACTCGGCTGCAAGCCGGCGCGCACTCCAAACGGCGCCCACACGCGGGCGCCGGCGGCGGCGAACCGACGTTACGCCGACTTCTCCTGGCGACGCGCCTTATGAGGAACAATCGTCGGCGCAGCGTTCTCGAGCACGGACGCACGGGTGATCACCACGCGGGCGACCTCCTCGGTCGACGGCACCTCGAACATGACCGGGCCGAGGACCTCTTCGAGGATCGCACGGAGGCCGCGTGCACCGGTCTTGCGGAGCACCGCGAGGTCGGCGATCGCCTCGAGCGCACTCTGCTCGAACTCGAGCTCGACACCGTCGATCTCGAACATGCGCTGGTACTGGCGCACGAGGGCGTTCTTCGGGACCGTGAGGATCTCCATCAGCGCGTGCTGGTCGAGTGGCGTGACGGTGGTGACGACCGGGAGTCGCCCGATGAACTCGGGGATGAGTCCGAACTTGTGCAGGTCTTCGGGCAGAACCTCACTGAACAGGTTCATGTCGTCACCCTTGGAGTGCAGAGGGGCGCCGAAGCCGATCCCCTTCTTGCCCGCGCGGGACGAGATGATCTCTTCGAGGCCGGCGAAGGCACCGGCGACGATGAACAACACGTTCGTCGTGTCGATCTGAATGAACTCCTGGTGCGGATGCTTGCGCCCGCCCTGAGGGGGAACGGACGCGACCGTGCCCTCGAGGATCTTCAGCAGCGCCTGCTGCACGCCCTCACCGGAGACGTCGCGGGTGATCGACGGGTTCTCGGCCTTGCGGGCGATCTTGTCGACCTCGTCGATGTAGATGATGCCGGTCTCCGCACGCTTGACGTCGTAGTCAGCGGCCTGGATGAGCTTGAGCAGGATGTTCTCGACGTCTTCTCCGACGTAACCGGCCTCGGTCAGCGCCGTGGCGTCCGCGACCGCGAACGGAACGTTGAGCCGCTTCGCGAGCGTCTGGGCCAGATAGGTCTTGCCGCAACCCGTCGGACCGATGAGCAGGATGTTGCTCTTCGCGATCTCGATGTCGTCTGAGATCGAATCGGCGCTGGTGAGCGACGTGCGTGCGCGGGTCCGCTTGTAGTGGTTGTAGACGGCGACAGAGAGGGCCTTCTTGGCTGCCTCCTGGCCGATGACGTACTCCTCGAGGAAGTTGAAGATCTCTTTGGGCTTCGGCAGCTCGAAATCGGGAGCGGCGGCTTCGCCGGCTTCGGCGAGGCGCTCCTCGATGATCTCGTTGCACAGCTCTACGCACTCGTCGCAGATGTACACGCCAGGCCCCGCAATGAGCTGCTGAACCTGCTTCTGGCTCTTTCCGCAGAAGGAGCACTTGAGCAGGTCGGCGCTCTCACCGATTCGAGCCATCAGTCCACACTCCTCTTGCTGGCCGTTTGCCTGACTTGAGCCTAACCCGAACCGGTGTCATCGCGTCGCAAGCGGGTCACCGGGTGTCGGAAACCCCCCGTGGGTTTCGCTCTGGGCATACTCCGCACGGGACACAAAAACGGAGCCGGGGTCTCCCCCGGCTCCGTTTCGCTCAGCTTCGATCAGGAGGACGCAATGGCTCCTGCTGCCGTCTTGTTGAGGGTCGGCAGGTGCTTGCGGCTGGTGAGGACCTGGTCGATCAGTCCGTACTCCAGTGCCTGCTCCGCCGACAGGATCTTGTCGCGGTCGATGTCCTTGTTGACCTGCTCGACGCTCCGGTTGGAGTGAGCGGACAGGGTCTCCTCGAGCCATACGCGCATGCGCAGGATCTCGGCAGCCTGGATCTCGATGTCGGATGCCTGGCCCTGGCCGGCCTCGCCGACGGCGGGCTGGTGGATCAGGATACGGGCGTTCGGCAGCGCGAGGCGCTTGCCTGGGGTTCCCGCAGCCGTGAGGACGGCAGCGGCTGAAGCCGCCTGGCCGAGCACGACGGTCTGGATGTGCGGGCGGATGTACTGCATCGTGTCGTAGATCGCCGTCATCGCGGTGAACGAGCCACCCGGTGAGTTGATGTACATGACGATGTCGCGGTCGGGGTCCATGCTCTCGAGCACGAGGAGCTGCGCCATCACGTCGTCGGCGGATGCGTCGTCGACCTGGACACCCAGGAAGATGATGCGGTCCTCGAACAGCTTGGCGTAGGGGTCCTGGCGCTTGTAGCCGTAGGCGGTGCGCTCTTCGAAGCTCGGCAGGATGTAGCGCGAGTTCGGCATGGCAGCCGCGGTGGCTGCGAAGTTGCCTGCGGCGCGGAAGGTCGGGGTTTCCATATGTTCTGTCCTCTTGATCTCTCGACGCTTAGTCTGCGTCGGTTCCGCCGCCGCCGGCGACGTCAGTGGCCGACTCGCGGATGTGGTCGACGAAACCGTACTCGAGGGCTTCCTGCGCGCTGAACCAGCGGTCACGGTCGCCATCGGCGTTGATCTGCTCGACGGTCTTGCCCGTCTGCGCAGCGGTGATCTCTGCCAGGCGGCGCTTCATGTCGAGGATGAGCTGCGCCTGGGTCTGGATGTCGCTGGACGTTCCGCCGAAGCCGCCGTGCGGCTGGTGCAGCAGGACGCGGGCGTTGGGGGTGATGTACCGCTTGCCCTTCGTGCCTGCGGTCAGCAGGAGCTGACCCATGGATGCCGCCATGCCGATACCGACGGTGACGATGTCGTTCGGGACGAACTGCATGGTGTCGTAGATCGCCATGCCGGCCGTGATCGAGCCACCGGGTGAGTTGATGTACAGGTAGATGTCCCGCTTGGAATCTTCAGCCGCGAGCAGCAACAGCTTCGCAGCAATCTCGTTCGCATTCTCATCGCGGACCTCTGCGCCGAGCCAGATGATGCGATCCTTCAGCAGTCGGTCAAAAACACTGTTGGGCAGTGTCAGTTCGGCCATGTCGCGCTCCATTTCAGTTGTTGCGTGTAATCGAATCTATCGGAGCCAACGCACCGGAACTGCTCTGTTCGCCGTGGGCAGATAACGTGCCGCCGTGTCCGTTAACGACGGATGCCCCGGAGTCGTCCCCGGGGCATCCATGCGTGTGAAAAAGGTTACTTCTCGGTCGAGCTCTCGTCGGCGTTGTCAGCGGCGGCCTCGTCGGTCGCTGCCTCGTCTGCGTCGTCTTCCTCGGTCGGCACGAAGCCGGTCAGGTCGACGGCCTTGCCTGCGGTGTCCACGACGGTGGTCTTGGCGAGGACGACGGCGAGTGCCTTGTTACGGGCGACCTCTCCGACCATCGCCGGGATCTGACCGTTCTCGTCGAGCACCTTGATGAACTCGCCCGGCTCCATGTTGTACTGCGCTGCGCCCTGGATCAGGTACTGGGTGAGCTCGTCCTGGCTGACCTGGACGTTCTCGGCCTCTGCGATGGTGTCGAGGAGCAACTGCTGCTTGAACGTGGCCTCGCTGGAGGTGGTGACCTCCGCGCGGTGCTCGTCATCTTCGAGGCGACCTTCGCCCTCGAGGTGACGGTGGACCTCGTCTTCGACAAGCTTCTCCGGAACGGGGATCTCGACGAGCTCGACGAGCTTCTCGAGCAGCTTGGTGCGAGCGGTTGTGCCCTGGCCGAAGGCCTTCTGGCGCGCGACCTGCTCCTTGAGGCTCTCGGTCAGCTCGGCGATGGTGTCGAACTCGCTGGCGATCTGAGCGAAGTCGTCGTCTGCCGCGGGCATTTCGCGTTCCTTGACGGCGCTGACGGTGACGGTGATCTCGGCGTTCTCGCCCTCGTGGTCTCCACCGAGCAGCGGAGCGCTGAACGTGGTGACCTCACCGGCGGTAAGCGACTCGAGCGCCTCGTCGATGCCCTCGATCAGGTCGCCTGAACCGACCTCGTATGAGATGCCTGACGCGTTGTCGACCTCTTCGCCGTTGATCGTGGCGATCAGGTCGATCTGCACGAAGTCACCGGTGGTTGCGGGGCGGTCGACGGTGATGAGCGTGCCGAAGCGTGTGCGGAGCTTGTCGAGCTCCTCGGTGACGTCGGCGTCGGTGATCTCGGCCTCGTCGACCTCGATGGTGATGTCGTCGTAGGCCGGGAGCGTGATCTCGGGGCGAACGTCGACCTCGATGGCGAGCTGAAGGTCTCCGGAGAAGTCCTTGTCGCTGGGCCACTCGACGATGTCAGCCTCTGGCCGTCCAAGGGTGCGGATGCTGTGCTCTTCGACAGCGGCGCGGTAGAAACCGTCCAGGCTCTCGTTGACGGCGTGCTCGAGGACGGCGCCCTTGCCCATCCTCTGGTCGATGATCGCCGGCGGAACCTTGCCCTTGCGGAAACCGGGGATGTTGACCTGTTCGGCGATGTGGCCGTATGCGTGGGTGATGCTCGGCTTCAGGTCCTCAGGCGTCACCGAGATGGCGAGCTTGACTCGGGTGGGGCTGAGCTTTTCGACCGTGGATTTCACGTTGGTGTGTTCTCCTGTGTAGTGGATTTTTCCTCGAGCTGAGGAGTACGGACTTGTCGGGGCGACAGGATTCGAACCTGCGACCTCCCGGTCCCAAACCGGGCGCTCTACCAAGCTGAGCTACGCCCCGGTAGCACCTACCGGTGGTGGACTCACACACCGAAGCAAAACGATGCATCAAGGTGGAAGGCCTCCGACAGTCTAATGCACGGCCGCTCCGAAAATTCCGCCTCGGGCATCAGCGGCACGAGGCGACCCGAAACGTGTACTACGATATTCGGGTGCCGGTCTTCCGGCGTCGGGATGTCGCCCGACCAACAACTGAATACGAAACTCCGGCGGAGACCCGTCGGATTCGGGGCTGTAGCTTAGTGGTAAAGCCTCTGTCTTCCAAACAGATGATGCGAGTTCGATTCTCGTCAGCCCCTCCAATATGAAAATCCTCCGCGCCTATTCGCTGTGGACGACAGCAGGTGTGGTCCTGTTCGTCGTCGGAGGCTTCGCGATGGGCACCGGCCGCTTCGGCGTCGGCGTTTTCCTGCTCGCCGCCTCAGCCGTCTGCCTCGGCACGGCGATGGCATCCCACCGGCGGTGGGTCAAGAAGTACGGCTCCGACTAGCCGCGTTCCTCATTCGGCCGGTTCGCCATGGTGCTGAGCGTTTGCCACATACCGCGCCGCGTTCTGACGGATGCCGTCGACCTCGTCATCGGTGAGCGACCGGCGCACCTTCGCCGGGACCCCTGCGACGAGTGACCGCGGCGGCACCACCGTCCCTTCGAGCACGACCGCTCCCCCCGCGATGAGGCACTCATCGCCGATGACGGCGCCGGAAAGCACGACAGAGCCCATCCCGATCAGCACAGTGTCGCCGATGGTGCATCCGTGGACGACGGCGTTGTGGCCCACAGAGACGTCTCGTCCGATTCGGACCGGCCAGGCGGCATCCACGTGCACAGCGACGCCGTCCTGGATGTTGCTGCCTTCTCCGAGCTCGATCGAGGCGTAATCGCCGCGGAGCACGGCGTTGTACCAGACACTCGACGACGGTTGGAGGGTGACGTTGCCGATCACCCGGGCCCCAGGGGCGACGAACGCACCGTCGGTGTGTGGCCCGGGAACGCCGGAGAGTCTGATGATCGATGAAGAGTCCTGGACTGTCATGGCGACACCCTATCCGGCGCAGAATTCCTCCACAGCCCGAGCCCGGCTTCCCCAACCCCGAAAGGGGCGGTTGCGGTGCGCGCGGCTCCGACAGAATGGGGCAATGCCCGAATTCCAGGACCCGCGTCGCCTCAGCAGGTGGCCGGCGGACGCGTCGCTCCTCACCGACACCACGGTCTGCCCGGCGTGCTTCCACCCGCTCGGCAGGACGGTGTGCGCCAACTGCGGCCTCGACCTCGGAGTCTCCGCCGCAGGCGACCTTCTCGCCGCCGGAACGGCCGTCGCCACCGCCGAGGCCGCCAGACAGCGGCTCATCAGCAGGATGCGCGTCGAGCAGGAACAGCGTCTCCTCGCGAAGCGCATGGCCGCGGGTGCGCGATCGGTGAGCACTGCCGGTCCCGACCACGGGGCACCCGAAGCGGGGTTCCCTCCTTCGGGCCCCGGTCACGCACCGATCCTGCCGCCGGCGGCACCCGCTGGCGGCACGATCGTCACGGCGGCGTTCGCCCCAGTGCCTGGAACGCCCGGTCCGTCCGTGCCCCAGCCGGCTCCCGCAGCAGCGCAGTTCGCGCCTTCCCAGCCGATTCCCCCGATGTTCGCGGCCCCACCGGCTGGGATGACACCGATGGGCGCGCCACAGGCCGGGCCTGCGCGACCGCGACGGAGCGGCATCCAGATCCTCATGCTCACCGTCGGCGTGATCCTCGTCTCGATCATGGCCCTCTTCTTCGTGCTGCTCGCCTACCTCATCGCCAGTCTCGAAGTGCGGTCGATCCTCACAGGGCTGGCGAGCGTCGCGGTGTTCGGCGTGGCCGTCCTGCTCTCCCGCCGACGTCTGCGGGGAACGGCTGAAGGGATCGCTGCGCTCGCTGTGGTGCTCTTCCTCCTCGACCTCTGGATCGTCAGGGCGAACGGCTTGTTCGGATCCGACCGGCTCGACGGTTGGCTCTACGCCGGGCTCTCGATCGGCCTGCTGACCGGTCTCCTCGCGCTGGCGGCGCGGGCGCTGCCTCTGCGGACCCTGTCCTTGTCCGCGGCCCTGCTCGGCCCCGTTGCCGGGTTCGCCCTCGTTCAGGGCGTCCTCGCCGACGTCGATCCCTGGACCAGGACCTGGGCCGCGTTCACCGCCGTCGGTGTCGGCGCCCTGGTCTGGACCAGGGTGCAGCGCCGCGTGGAACAGGGAATCCTGCGCGCGTCAGGCATGCTCGCGGCCGCCTGGGCGACGATCTGCGCGTTCGGAGCATTCCCCGACCTCGACGCCGGCGGCACGATCGCGTTCACCGTCGTCGCTTCGGTCTGGTTCCTGACCCTGGCTGTGGCGCCTGTCGGCCAGGCCGTTGCCGGTGAGGATGCGGTCCGTCCGGCGCGATTGGACGGCTGGGGTGCGCTTGCCGCGATCGGCCTCGGCCTCGCAGCTGCGGCGGCAGGGCTGTCCCTCCTTCTCCGCGGCGGTGTCGATGACGCCGTGTTCTGGCTGCCGGCGACGGTGACGGCATCGGCTGCAGTCGTCGTGGCACTGCTCGCCCGCATCCCCGGACTCACGCGGCTCGTCCCTGCGCTGCGTCTGGCCGCCCTCCTGCCCCTCAGCCTTGCCGCGCTCGCGACCGGTCCATCCATCGTGTACTCCGCCGCCATCACCGCCTGGGGCGCGACAACTCGCCCGTTCAGCCTGTCCGCGTTCGGGACTCCGCCGAACCCGCTGGTCCCGCTCGACGTGGGAGCGCCACTCGGCCTGCTCCTCGTCTCGGGACTCGCTCTCGCTGCACTCTCCGCACTCGGCTTTGCCCGGCAGATGGTCTGGCTCCCCGCGATCGTCGGCGGATTCGGGCTCGTCGCCGTCAGCGCCGTGATCGGCCAGCCGGTCGCATCCGCAGTGTGCCTCGGAATTCTGGCGGCCCTCCTGCTCGTCGCATTCGCAGTGCTGCCGCCCGGTTCTCTGCGTGTCGCCGTCTGCACCGTGTTCTCCGTCGCCCTCTTCGCCTTCGGCACGATCGGGCTGACCAGCACGGCCACCTTCCCGGTGACCGCTGTCGCGTCGGTGATCCTCCTGGCGGCGGCGAGGCAGGTGTGCGTGCGTGCGGTCGCTCTCGCTGCGGCAGCGGTCCTCGCGCCCGTTGCCACCGGTTCTGCTGTGATCGCGCTCATCGTCAGCGCCCGACTCGTCCCGACGTGGTTCGAGGTCGTCACGGGCACCACGGTGACCGCCGCGATTCCTCCGCTGTGGATGACGGTCTCCGCGCTTCTCCTGGCCGTCGGAGTCGTCGTTGCCGCCGAACGCCTCACCCGGGCCGAAGCCGCCGTCATCACCGCAGTCTCGGCGGTCTCCGTCGGCATCGGGCTCGCCGAGCTCAGCATCTGGAGCGACCCGATTCCCCACCTGGTGGCGCTGGCGGCTACCGTTGCCGCCGGGCTGGTCTGGCAGCTTGGCGGGCGGGTTTCCGACTGGGCCGAGCGATACGTGGCCGCTGCGGCCGCACCCGCGGCCGCTGTCTGGGCCGTCGGCGTTGCATGGACCGAGTTCGGTCCTGAACTTCCCTCCGGCCTCGACCCGGCCACGACGACGGGCGTCGTGCTCGCTGTGGCGACCGTCGCTCTCGCAGCGATCGCGCCCCTTCTCTTCCGTCGACGGGACGGCAGTGCCGGCTCTCATCCGGCACGGATAGCGTGGGATGTCTCCCTCGGTTTCGCTGCGGCGGTCGTGATCGCGTCGGTCTTCTTCCGCCCTGAGCTCGGCTGGCTCACTCTCGTCTTCCTGGCTGTCACACCCGTGCTCGTTGCGAGCGGAGACGGCGACATCGTCGCCGGGAACTCGCCGAGACGACACGTCGCGTGGCTCGGACTTCCCCTCGCGGTCTCCGGCCTGTGGCTGGGTCTCGCGCGTGCCGACGCCACCATCGTCGAGTACTACACCCTGCCGGTCGCCGGACTCCTCCTGGCGCTTCTCGCACTCACCCTGCTGCGGCGGCCAACCACCGGTCCCGGGAACGGACGCACCCTCCTGCTCGCGTCTGCGCTTCTCGTCGGTCTCGGCCCGAGCGCGATCGCGGCATCCGACGCGGCACCGATTCGAGGATTTCTCGTCCTGATCGTCTCCGCGATCCTCGTCGTCGCCGGGTCGCTCGTGGCTTCGGTGTATCGCGGACTCCAGGGCGGACGTGTCTTCTGGCTGGCCGGCGTGTGCGCGGCCGTCATCGTCGGGATGGGTCGCACCTCGCTGAACCCGACCGCGTCCTCGCTGCCGTTCGAGTGTTGGTCAGCAGGCGCAGCCCTGATTCTCGTCACCGGCGGCGTGCTCTGGCACACCAGGGCGCGCGCGCCTTCCTCCTTCGCCACCGCCGCGATGATCGCGTCGGTGGTCGTCGTTTCCTTGCCAACCACGATCGTCCTCCTCGCGGCGGGCACGGATGCCTGGCGCGCGGTCACGGTTCTCCTCGTGACCTGCGGATACATCGTTGCGGCATCCGTTCGCGACGAATTCGGCCCCGCCCTGCGCTGGGTGTCGATCGCGTCCGGCGTCGTCCTCGGCGGGACGATCCTCGTGACCGGCACCGCCGACCCGTTCGAACTCGCCACCGTCCCGCTCGCAGTGGCGCTCCTTCTCGGCGGAAGTGTTCGACTCGGCCGCGACGAGCGTCGGGGCTCGTGGCCCGAACTCGGACCAGGGCTTGCGCTGCTCCTGCTCCCGTCGCTCGCCGCCGACTTCGGTCCGAACGAGCTATGGCGGGTCGTCGCGCTCGGCGTCGTGGCCCTCGGCGTGCTCGGCACCGGGCTGGCGCTCAAGCTGCAGGCTCCGACGTTGATCGGCGCCGCAGTCGTTGTCCTCCACGGGCTCGCACAACTCTGGCCCTGGATCTCGGATTTGTACGGCAGCGTGCCGTGGTGGCTGTGGGCGGGCATCGGAGGCGTGATACTCATCATCCTCGCCGTGACATACGAAAGCCGGATCCGTGACCTCAAGGCCGTGGCCCGCGGGGTGTCCTCGCTGCGCTGACGCCGGTCTCGGGCCCGCGAAGAAACTGGCGCTCAGGACCTCAGGTAGCGCAGCACGGCGAGCACCCGGCGATGGTCGGACGCCGACGCCTCGAGCCCGAGCTTCGCGAAGATCGCGGTCACGTTCTTCTCCACGGCGCCGACCCCGACGACGAGCCGCCTGGCGATGCCCTGGTTGGTGACCCCCTCTGCCATGAGCTGGAGCACCTCGCTCTCACGCGGGGTGAGGGATGCCAGCGGGTCCCGGCGCTGTGCGAGCAACTGGTGGACCACCTGCGGGTCGAGCACCGTTCCGCCCGAAGCGATCCGAGTGACGGCCTCGCGAAGCTCCTCGAGCGACGCGACGCGGTCCTTCAACAGGTACCCGACTCCACCGGATGACGCACCGAGCAACTCGTCGGCGTACGCGCCTTCGACGTACTGGCTGAGTAGGAGGATGCCGATCCCCGGGTGGGTGCGCCGAATCTCCAGCGCGGTGCGTACGCCTTCGTCCCGGTAGCCGGGAGGCATCCGGACATCGAGGACGACGACATCCGGTGCGGTCCCGGCGAGTCCGGCGAGCAGGCTGTCCCCGTCGCCGTATGAGCCGACCGTGGAGAATCCTGCTTCGTCGAACAGCCGGACGAGGCCCTCACGGAGCAGCACAGAGTCGTCGGCCACCGCCACCCGTATCGGGCCTCGTTGCGCGTCCAGTTGAGTCACGCCCCCAGCCTAGGGCCGGGGCGCCTGACCGGACCGGGGTGAGCCGGTCAGGCCAGCGGCACGGATGCGGTCGCCCGCGTCCCCGCACCGACGGGGCTGTCGAGCGTCAGTGAGCCGCGCAGCCCCTGCAGGCGATCGCGAAGCCCCTGCAGGCCGTGTCCGTCAACGATTCGGGCGCCTCCGACACCGTCGTCCGAGACGATGAAGGTCAGCATCCGGCCGCTCTCGGTTGCGACGACCGACAGGTCGACCGTCACGGATCGCGCCCTGGAGTGCTTCGAGGCGTTGGTGACGAGTTCGGCGGCGATGAAGTACCCGTTCCTTTCGATCTCTGCTGGAAGCCGCAGGCCGGGTTCGAGCGAGGTGGTGACGGTCACAGGGATGGTGCTCACCGTGGCGAGCGACTCGATGGCGCTCACCAGCCCCCGGTCGCCGAGGATCGGCGGAGCGAAGCCGCGGGACAGCGCTCGGAGCTCTTCGAGCGACGCCTGGGCCTGCTGCCGGGCCTCACCGATCAGTGTCCTGGCGGCATCCGGGTCGGTGTCGAGTCGGCGTTCGGCCGCTGCGAGGTCCATCTGCAGGCGCACGAGACGCTGCTGTGGGCCGTCGTGGATGTCGCGTTCGAGCCGCCGGACGGACTGGTCCTCGGCCTGCACTGCGGCGCCGCGCGATGCATCCAGGGCCGCGACCTCACGGCGGAGGTCGTCACTGCTCCACCGCGACAGCAGCCCACGCGCGATCGTGTGGTGAAGCGTGGTCAGACCGCGGGTGATGAACGGCAGGGTGGCGAGGAAGATCACGCCGAGGACGAACTGGGCGATGGAGTCGGCGACGGCCGGATCGATGCCGAGGGGGCGGCCGTTCGACGCAAGCGCGAATGCCCACTCGCTGAGGTAGAACTCACGGTCCCCTCGCGGAAGGAAGATCGACCAGAACCAATAGCTGACGCCGCCGAGACCGACCGAGACCCAGACGATGGTGATGGTCCAGGTCGCGACGCTCACGATCGGGTTGATCACCAGGCCGTGCAGTAGGTAGGTCCAGTAGTGGCCGTCGGCAACGGGGCCAAGCGCGGTCCGCCAGAATCCGGCGTCAGCTCCGGCGCGCGGCCACTCCGGCGTTGGGACAGTTGGGCGCCCTGCCGCGCGGAGCCTGACGAGTTCGAGGGTGCCGAACGCCCGTGCCACGTAGAGCGTGGCGACGACGACGAACACGCCGACGACGATCGCGAGCAGACCGAGCCCTGTGGAGAAGAGGCTGGACATGACCACCAGCCCGAGGATGGCGATCGGCATGGTGAGGAGCAGGAATCCGAGCTCACGGGGAACGCCTCGCCACAGCCCGCCGTATCCGCGGCGCGCCTCTGGCGCTGGTGCGGGTGGCTCGGGTTCCATGGTGCCCAGCGTGCCAGAGATCGGAGCCGGGCGGGTGTCCAGCTCGAGGTTGTCAGTGCTCATGATCGGTTCCTTCTGTCTGTCGTGGCCCGTAGCCGCCTGGCAGCGTGTCGGTGTGGTCTTCGGTGGAGTCGTGTTCGCCCGGTTCGACGGTGTCGCCGGGTTCCACGACCAGGAACTGGCCCATCATTCCGGCGTCTTCGTGCCAGAGCAGGTGGCAGTGGTACATGTAGGGAGAATCGCGGTCACCGTCTGTGCCGAAGCGCATCACGAGCCGGTACTCCACCTGTGGGGCGAGGTAGACCGTGTCCTTCCAGCCGGCCAGCTCCGGGGGCGGGTCGTCCCCTCCGACGGATGCCACCTGGAACTGCACGTCGTGGACATGGAAGTTGTGGGGCATCGCCATGCCGTTGCGCACGACCCAGGTCTCCGTGCTACCGGCGGTGACGACCTCGTCGATACGGTCCATGTCCATCGTCTCCCCGTTGATGGTGAACCCGTCGAGGGTGAAACTCCGCGTGGCGACGGCATCCGACTCGCGCAGCGGTTCGATCGAGGCGAGGCTGTCGGGGACGAGCGCTGCCGGGACGAGTTCGGGACCGGCGCGCAGCTCGAGGACATCGAACCGGTCTGCGCCCCCGTTGCGTCCGGCGAGAGCGTCCGGCATCCCGAGGTCCTGCTCGGTGGATCGGAGCACGGGGCGCTCCCCCGCGCTGAGCGACACGATGATCTCGGCGCGTTCTCCAGGAGAGAGCCGGATCGCGTCCGTGGTGTGCGGCCTGCTGAGCAGACCGCCGTCTGACGCAACCATGGCGAACGTCCGTTCGTCGTCGAAACCGAAGTTGTATGTCCTGGCGGTGGACGCGTTCAGGAGGCGCAACCTGACGGCCGCGGTGCTCACGTCGAGGTACGGGGCGAGAGTGCCGTTGACGAGGAGTTCGGTTCCGAGGGCGCCGACGAAGCCGCGGTTGTCGTCCGAAAGGACGGCAGATTCGTCGAGGTCGACGTCCTGCACGAGAACGGGGATGTCATCGAGCCCGTAGGTCCGCGGAAGATCCAGGGCGGCTTCTTCGGCATCCGTCACCAGGAACAACCCAGCCAGTCCCCTCGCGACCTGGTCTTCGGTGTCGTCGTGAGGGTGGGGGTGGTACCAGAGGGTCGCCGCAGGCTGGTCGAGAGTCCACTCCGGCGCTGCGTGTCCCCCTGGCGCGATGGGCTGGTGGGGGCCTCCATCCATCGCGGCAGGAAGATGCATTCCGTGCCAGTGCAGGGTGGTGGGGTCCTCCAGTCGGTTGGTGATCTCTGTGCGCACCTTCTCACCGCGGGCCGCGACAAGGGTCGGACCGAGGTGGGCGCCGTTGTATCCGCGCGTCGCCGTCTGCTCACCCGATCGGAATTGCCTGTGTCCGTCCTGCGCTTCGAGTTCGAAGACCCGCGTGCCGTCGGCATCCACCCGCGATGGCGCAAGCGGAGGGATGGCCAGTGGCCGACTGAAATCGACGTTGCCGACGGTGTCGACCTTCTGGGCCGAGAGCAGCCCGGGGATCATCCGCCCTACGAGGGCGATCGCCGCGCATCCGGCGATGAGTAGAACGGGCACCAGAGTGAGCGCGACGGCGAGTCGGCGCTTCCGACGCCGGGGCGGCGTCGGTCGAGGTGCTGGGGCAGGAGTCGAGATCATGCCTCAAGCCTTCCGGCGAACGTCGCCTCGCGACATCAGGCATCCCACCGACTCCTCTCGGGGGAAAACCCCCGGAAACACGAAGTAAGACGAGCCTTGTCTTGGTTGCGGAATGCCAGAGCCTGAGTAGCGTTGTTCTCAAGAGCGCACCACAATCCACGCGCAAGCGAAGGGGAACACCCATGACAGACATCACCACCGTTTCATCGACCTCCGTCAGCCCCGACGTCGCCGCGGGAGTCGCCCAGTTCCTGAGCCCGGTCGTCATCGACCTCACCGCCCTTGTCGTGAACGGCAAGCAGGCCCACTGGCACGTCCGCGGAGCCAACTTCGTCGGCGTCCACGAACTCCTCGACACGATCGTCGCCCACGCCCAGGACTGGGCTGACAGCGCCGCTGAGCGGATCGTCGCCCTCGGCCTGCCCGTCGACGGCCGGCTCTCCACGGTGGCGGCGAAGACCACGACAGGCGAGCTGACCGCCGGATTCCAGCAGTCGAACACGACGATCGCTGAGTACGTGGCGCAGATCGACGCAGCCCTCGTCTCGGTGAAGACCGCCGTCGACGAGCTGGACGGAATCGACCTGACCAGCCAGGACGTCGCCATCGAGATCGCGCGCGGTCTCGAGAAGGACCGCTGGTTCCTCGTCGCCCACGTCTCGAAGTAGACAACGCACAGACGTCAGAGGGAGGGTCGCCACACCGGCGGCCCTCCCTCTCTCGTTGGCGGATGCCGTCAGAGCGAGGTGTGGGTGTCCCGTCCGTTGAGGATCGTGGCAGCCACCGGCATACTCCTGAGCTCATCGGGGCTCGACGCGTACGGGTCACGGTCGACGATCACGAGGTCCGCGACCTGACCCGCCCTGACGACGGCCGAACCGATCCGCGTGGACGCCGCGAGGGCCTCGGTTACGGTGATCGACTGCTCAGGATGCCACGGCGTACGACCGTCACGTGACCTCCCGACGGCAGAAGCGATCGCCAGCCACGGGTCGGGCGGAGCCACTGGGGCATCCGAACCGAGGGCGAGCGTCCCGCCGGCGTCGAGGATGCTCCTCAGGGGAAACGCCCGGTCGGTCCGGCCCGCCCAGTAGCGGTCGGCCACCTCTCTGTCGTCCATGGCGTGTTCCGGCTGAACACTCGCGGTCACGCCGAGTTCGGCGAAACGGGCGAGGTCGCGCGAAGACAGAAGCTGCGCGTGTTCGACGCTCCCGCGGGAACCGGTGGAGGCGAAGGAGTCGAGGACGTGACTGTTCGCCTGGTCTCCGATGGCATGGATCGCCGACTCGAGCCCGACGCTCTTCGCGCGAGACATCAGAGTCCTCAGGTCCTCCGGCTGGACGTTGAGCACGCCGTGGGAGTGCTGCGCACCACTCATGCCCGGGTACTCGTCGACGCAGTAGGCGGTGCGGGTGTTGAGCGATCCGTCGGTGATCACCTTGAGTGACCCGACCTCGAGGAGCCCGTGTGTGTGCGGCAGGATCTGTCCGGTCTGCAACCGTTCGGCGATCGCGCGGTCGAGGTGATGCGGGTAGATGCCGAAACGGGCGCGCAAGGCGATGTTCCCGCCGGCGATCCGCCGAGCCCAGGCCTCGAGGTTCCACGCCATTTCGAAATCGATGACGCCGACGACTCCGCGGGCGGCCGCGGCGTTCGCAGCCTCGCTCACCCAGCCGTCGACGACGGCATCCGTCGCGGTGTCGAGGGCGCGGTGCACAGCGAACGCATCTTCTTCACGCAGCAGCCCTGTCGGGTGGCCGGCGTGGCCGTGACGGAGCAATGCTGCGCTGTTCAGCCAGGCGCAGTGCAGGTCGGCGGCGATGAGAATGACCTCCCGCCCGTGGGAGACGGCATCGAGGGAGGCGAGATCGACGGTGTCCGGCCACAGTGCGTCGCGGAAACCGAAACCGACGGCGGGCTCGTCAACGCCCGTGGGGGTGTTCGCATCGACGACGGCAAGCACGTCGGCAGCGGTCGTCGTGCCGGAGAGGTCGAACCGGCGCGAGGTCTGCGCCCACTGCGTGAAGTGGACGTGAGAGTCCCAGAGCCCCGGCAGGATCCAGCGCCCATCCGCCGCAGTCACGTCACCTTCGGGCCGTCCACTGCCCGCCGGTCTCACATCGGCCACCCTGCCGTCTTCGAGCACGACGTCGACAGGGCCGTCCGCTCCCCCGGCGATCCGGACACCGGCGAGCGTGCGTCGGATGCCTGACCCCGGCCGCGACGCCCGCAACCGGAATTCGCTCATCGTCGTGCCCGGCGCATCTCAGCGGCCAGGGCGGGGTTGGTGTACTCCGGACCGTTCTCCAGCTGGTCGATGATCCTGTCGACCGTTTCGGCCGGGCGGTTCTGGCTGAGCTTGCGCTTCGCGACGACCTTCGTCGGCGTCAGGCGGAATCCGACTGTTCCGCTGCTGATGCGGGCGGCATACTCGGCGTTGGCCGGTGTGCCCTCCATCAACCGCGGTTCAGGCATCCGGCCTTCGAAGTGCTCGACGAGCTGACCGAGGACCCGGAAGTTCTCCTCGTCGCTGAGGATCTCGGGGGTCCCGCTCAGGTGCGCGACGACGAAGTTCCAGGTGGGAACCGCCGGCTTGTCGTCGTACCAGCCTGGCGAGATGTAGCCGTGCGGTCCCTGGACGACGACGAGGAGTTCGTGGGAGCCGAGCTCGTGGATCGCTTCGTCCGGCCGGCCCACATGGCCGAGGATCGTGAGGTCATCACGGTCAGGGTCGAGCACCACCGCGTAGTGCGACGCGACCAGGCCGTCTGCCGTGTCGCTGACGAGCGTCACCCACGGGTTCCGTTCGATGAGCCTGCGCAGCTCGGGGATGTCGCCGAGCACGAAGCTGGGGTTCTGTCTCATGGGGTCCTCTCGATGTGACCATTCAGCGAATCGTTCAGCGCTGGCAGTTCGGGCACCAGTACAGCTTGCGTGCGCCCATCTCCTCCAGCGCGATGTGGGTGCCGCAGACCCGGCACGGCAGGCCCTCCCGTTTGTACACCCAATGGCGATCATCCCGTGATGCCATCGCCTTGCGGTAGTCCTCGCCGCTGAGGTCGTCCATCGTCATCATCTGACCGGTCTCGACCCCGATCCGCAGCAGTCGCGCCCAGTCCCGCCAGATCGCGCGAACGGTCTCCTCGGGCACAAGCCTGCCTGGAGTGTGCGGGTCGACCCGTGCGCGGAACAGCAGTTCGGCACGGTAGACGTTGCCTATCCCGGAGACGACGGTCTGGTCCATCAACAGCAGGCCGATCGGTGTCGGCTTCCTGCGCACGACGACCGTGAAGCGCTCCTCGGCTTCGGTGCTGTCGTCGAGCAGGGGGTCTGGGCCGAGCTTCGCGATCACTTCTCCCACACGCGCGTCGTCGATCACCTCGCAGGCCGTCGGGCCGCGGAGGTCGGCGACGGCGTGGTCGGTGAGCAGTCGCACCCGGACGGCGCCCACCGGTTCAGGCGGGAAGGTGTCCCATTCGTCCCCGGCGAGGCCCTTCGTCTGCTCCGACATCCGTACCCGGGTCTTCCGCGGTGCGCCGATCGAATGCAGCGAGTTCTCGCCGGCGTCGTCGAGGATGGCCGTCGCGAGGTCGGTCCCCTTCTGGTTCGTCTGGCCCATCCGTCCGTTCGCCGAGGCGATCGTGGCATCCTGGGTGATCTCACCGGCGAAGTCCCACGCACCGTACATCCCGAGGTGCACCCGAAGCCAGACGCTGTCGTCGAAGTCGATGAACATCTGCTTGCCGACCGCTTTCACGGCGGTGACTGTGCGCCCGTCCAGGATCGACGCCCCCTCTGCGAACCGGCCCTGCGGCGACGAGACCGCGACCCGGTGACCCTGGAAGTTCTGGCGGAACTGCCGTGCGATGCGGTGAACGGAATGGCCCTCTGGCACGCTAGCCCCGTTCTGGGAGAGCGTCGACGCCCTTGCCTGCGATCGTGCCCGTCGTCTCGAACTCGGCGAGCTGGGCGATCCGTCGCACGTGGCGTTCCTCTGCGGTGAACGGTTCGGCGATGAACGCGTCGATGAAGGAGATCACGTCCTCCACCGGATGCTGCCGGGCACCGATCGAGATGACGTTGGCGTCGTTGTGGTCCCTCGCGAGCGTCGCAGTGCTGAGGTTCCAGACGAGCGCGGCGCGGACGCCACGAACCTTGTTGGCCGCGATCTGCTCGCCGTTCCCTGACCCACCGAAGACGACGCCGAGTGCTTCGACGCCGGACTCCTGGTCACGGACGACCCCGAGAGCAGCGTTGATGCAGAATGCCGGGTAGTCGTCCAGCGCGTCGTACTCGGCGGGACCGTGATCGATGACCTCGTGTCCGTTGTCGCGGAGGTGCTGCTGCAGGTGCTTGCTGAAGTCGAGGCCGGCGTGGTCGGTGGCGATGTGGATGCGCATGGTTACATTCTGCCGTTTCCGGCACCGTCACCGCTCCCCGACGGCTCAGCTGAAGATCGGGCCGACGGTGCGGCTCCGTTTGATCTCGAAGAAGCCCGGGTATGCGGCGACGGCGACGACCCCGTCCCACAGTCTCGCGGCCTCTTCCCCCTGCGGCGACGGCGAGATCACCGGGCCGAAGAAGGCGACGTCGTTGACAGCGATGACCGGGGTTCCGACGTCCTGGCCGACGCGGCCGATCCCGTCGAAGTGGCTCGCACGCATCTGCGGGTCGAACTCGTCCGTCAGGGAGTGCTCGGCGAACTCAGGAGGCAGACCCACTTCGGCGAGCGCCTGGGCGATCACGGTGTCAGGATCTGTCGACTCCCCCGGGTGGATCTGCATCCCGAGCGCGTCGTACAACGGCTTCACGATGGCCTGCCCGAAGTGCTCCTGGGCGGCAGCGACGAGACGGGTGTAACGAAGGGCACGAGGGAAGAACGCGCGGTACTCCTCAGACACGTCCTGATCCTCATTGAGCACCGCGAGGCTCATGATGTGCCAGGTGACGTCGAGGTTGCGGAGACCAGCGACCTCGTCGACCAAGCGGGATGTCATCCACGCCCACGGGCAGGACGGGTCGAACCAGAAGTCGACGGCGGTCGGGGCGGAAGCGGCGGTATCGGTGGTCATACCTCCAGCCAACCACGGAAACGCCTCCGGGCATTCCCTGGGGCTCCGGCGGCGCCGGAACACGAACGACTACGCTTGCAAGTCGGACACGATCCGATCGATCTGTACCGTCCCATCGCACAAAGGAGTTCAGCGTTGCCCGGAGAAAACCTCACCCGCGCCGAAGCACAGGAACGAGCATCGCTCGTCTCCACCCAGAGCTACGAGATCGCCCTCGACCTGACCACAGGACCTGAGACCTTCCGCTCGACGACAACGGTGCGGTTCAGTGCCACCCCCGGCGCGTCCACGTTCATCGACGCGATCACGCGCACAGTGCACTCGGTGACCCTCAACGGGACGAGCCTTGACCCGGCCGCCGTGAGCGACGGCATCCGCATCGCCCTCGACGATCTGCAGGCCGAGAACGAGCTCGTCGTCGACGCCGACATGATCTACATGAACACCGGAGAGGGTCTTCACCGTTTCGTCGACCCGGTGGACGACGAGGTCTACCTGTACAGCCAGTTCGAGGTCCCCGACTCCCGCCGTATGTATGCGGTGTTCGAGCAGCCGGACCTCAAGGCGACGTTCCAGTTCACCGTGACCGCGCCTGAGCATTGGGAGATCATCTCCAACTCCGCGACGCCTGAGCCCGTGCCCGCCTCCACAGGGAGCAAGACCTGGGCGTTCGAGCCGACCGACATCATGTCGAGCTACATCACGGCGATCATCGCCGGACCGTATGCCTCGGTCCGCAGTGAGCTCACCTCCAGTGACGGCCGCACCATCCCGCTCGGCGTGTTCTGCCGCAAGAGCCTGTCCGAGTACCTCGACGCCGATTACATCTTCGAGAAGACCCGCCAGGGTTTCGAATACTTCGAGTCCAAGTTCGACTACCCGTACCCGTTCCCGAAGTACGACCAGCTGTTCGTTCCCGAATACAACGCTGGCGCCATGGAGCACGCCGGCGCTGTCACATTCACCGAGGCGTACATCTTCCGGTCGAAGGTGACGGATGCCATCAAGGAGCGTCGCGTCGTCACGATCCTGCACGAGCTCGCCCACATGTGGTTCGGCGACCTCGTCACGATGAAGTGGTGGAACGACCTCTGGCTCAACGAGTCGTTCGCGGAGTGGGCGTCGACCATCGCCGTCGCAGAGGCCACGGAGTGGACCGGCGCATGGACCACGTTCAACGCCATGGAGAAGAGCTGGGCGTACCGCCAGGACCAGCTTCCCTCCACCCACCCGATCGTCGCGACCATCAACGATCTCGAGGACGTGCAGGTCAACTTCGACGGCATCACATACGCCAAGGGCGGGTCGGTGCTCAAGCAGCTCGTCGCCTGGGTCGGAATCGATGCCTTCTACGCCGGTGTGTCCGCCTACTTCAAGAAGCACGCGTGGGGGAACACCGAGCTCGTCGACCTGCTCACCGAGCTCGAGACGGCATCCGGTCGCGACCTCAGCGACTGGGGCAAGCTGTGGCTCGAGACGGCCGGCGTGAACACGCTGCGTCCGGAGATCAGCGTTGACGACTCCGGTGTTCTCACCGCGTTCACCGTGCTGCAGAGCGCGGTGCCCGAGTACCCGACGATCCGCCCGCACCGTCTGGCCATCGGCTTCTACAACCTCGTCGACGGCAAGCTGGTCCGTGAGGACCGGCTCGAACTCGACGTCGACGGTGAGCGCACGGATGTTCCCGAGCTCGTCGGCAAGAAGCGCCCGGACCTCATCCTCCTCAATGACGACGACCTCGCCTACGCCAAGATCCGTCTCGACGACGCCTCCCTCGCTGTGGCCACCGAGTCGCTGTCCGCGATCGAAGACCCGCTGGCGCGGTCGCTTGTCTGGGCCGCTGCCTGGGATGCCACGCGCGACGCCGAGACGCCGGCACGCGACTACATACGACTCGTCCTCGGCAACATCGCCACCGAGAGCGAATCGACGACGATCCGGACCACGCTGAACCAGCTCGTACTCGCCGCGACCCAGTACGTCGCTCCTGAAGCCAGGGAACACGTTCTCACCGAAGTCGGCGACGCCCTCTGGCAGCTCGCCCAGAGTGCAGAGGCCGGCTCGGACGCCCAGTTCCAGTTCGTGAAGTTCTTCGCGGGAGTCGCATCCACCGGCACGCACTTCGACGTGATCCGCGCACTGCGCTCAGGTGAGAGAAGCCTCGACGGGCTCGAGATCGACACCGACCTCGACTGGGAGCTGCTCACAGCGCTCACGGCCGGTGGAGCCGCAACCAGCGACGACGTCGACGCCGCACTCGCCGGGGACAACACGGCGAACGGCGCGAAGGCTGCTGCACTCGCCCGAGCCGCGATCCCGACCCTCGAAGCGAAGCGTGCCGCATGGGCATCCGTCGTCGACACCGACACGGCCCCCAACGCGATCGTCCAGTGGACGGGAATCGGATTCCAGCGGGCTCGCGACAAGGACGTCCTCGCGTCCTTCATCCCGGACTACTTCGGGATGCTGCAGCGCATCTGGGACTCACGCAGCTACAAGATCGCCGAGTACCTGGCGGTGGGTCTCTACCCGGCGCCCCTCGCGAACGCGGAGCTGCGCGACGCGACCGTCGCCTGGCTGGAGACGAACGACGAGCCGCCCGCGCTGCGCCGGATCGTCGTCGAGAACCTCGCGGGGGTCGAACGCGCCATCAAGGCGCAGGAGCGCGACGCTCAGGCGTAACCGCCCGCGAGTTGCCGGGTTTGCAGGGGTCAGGACGCGTCCGCACCACTGCAAACCCGGCAACTCGCGTTTAACTGACGGGCCGGGCCTCCAGCATCCGTCCAGTAGCCCGCCCCTAGACTTGAGGCAATGAATATGACTGAATTCTGGGCCGCTGTCACCGTGTTCTTCGCGACACCGCTCGGCACCCTTGTCGCCATCGCCCTCATCATCGTCGGCGCGTTCATCGCGGCGTGGCTGATGCACTTCGTGATCCGCAGGGTCGTGAACCAGATCGTGTCCGGGGTGAAGAAGAACCAGGGCGCTGAAGACACGCAGGCGCTCAACGTCTCCCCTCTCGCGGCCGTGCGCCTGGTGCAGCGCACCCGCACCCTGGGCACGGTGCTCGGCAACATCGTCAACGTCACCGTCGTGATCATCGCCATCGTGCTCGTGGTGAACCAGATCGACCAGAACATCATCGGCTCGCTCGCACTCCTCACCGCCGCTCTCGGCGCCGGCCTCGGTTTCGGCGCCCAGAACATCGTCAAGGACGTGCTCAACGGCCTGTTCATGGTGATGGAGGACCAGCTCGGCGTCGGCGACGTCGTCGACCTCGGCCCTGCGACCGGTGTCGTCGAACGCGTCGGCATCCGCATCACCCAGGTCCGCGACGTCAACGGAACGCTGTGGTTCGTCCGCAACGGTGAAATCCTCCGAGTCGGCAACATGTCCCAGGGCTGGGCCCGGGTGATCATCGACCTTGCCGTCCCGTACGACGCCGATGTCGAGGCTGTCCAGGACCGGATGCTCGACGCGGCGTCATCGCTCGCCCAGGACCCGAAGTGGCGCAGCCGCATCCTCGAGCGCCCTGAGCTCTGGGGCATCGAGTCCATCTCCGAAGAGGCCCTCGTCATCCGCCTGGTCATGAAGACCCGCCCGCCGGCGAAGGATGACGTCGCCCGCGAACTCCGAACGAGGCTCAAGGCCGCAACGGACGAGCTGGGTATCCAGCTGCCGACGCTCAAGAGCGTCGTCCTCGAGGGATTCGACGGAGCGGCATCCGTCACCGGTGCCCGCCCGCCGCGGACGAAGCCGCTCAAGGTCGTCAACCAGGCGCCTCACGCCACGAAGAAGGCCTCGAAGAAAGCCCCGCAGACGCCATGAGCGACCTCCTCTCCTCCAACACCTTCTACGAGGAGGTCGGCGGGCGCGCGACCTTCGAGAAGCTCTGCCGCGAGTTCTACAAGGGCGTCGCCGCCGATCCGGTCCTCAAACCGATGTACCCCGAAGAGGATCTCGGACCCGCCGCCGAGCGTCTCACGATGTTCCTCGAGCAGTATTGGGGAGGACCGTCGACCTACAGCGAACAGCGTGGCCACCCGCGCCTGCGAATGCGGCACATGCCGTTCAAAGTCAATCCGGACGCCCGTGACCGCTGGCTCCTCCACATGCGCGCAGCAGTCGACACGCTCGGGCTGTCGCCGCTGCACGAGGCCACGCTCTGGGACTACCTCGAGCGAGCCGCACAGGCCATGGTCAACACGTTCGACGAGTAACACCAGAGAGGCCGGGTGATCTCCTACGATGGGGGAACCCGGAGGGCGACGGAGCCTCACGGATGAAGGAGTTCCCGGATGCCCTCACCCACACCGACCTCAGCCGATGCCATCGTCGTCGGCGCCGGACTCGCCGGTCTCGTCGCTGCAGCCGAGCTGGCGGATGCCGGCAGGCGCGTGATCATCGTCGAGCAGGAGCCTCAATCGTCACTCGGCGGTCAGGCGCACTGGTCGTTCGGCGGCCTGTTCCTCGTCGACACGCCTGAGCAGCGCCGAATGGGCATCCATGACTCGCACGAACTCGCCTGGCAGGACTGGCAGGGATCGGCCGGCTTCGACAGGCCGGAAGACGACTGGGCGAAACGGTGGGCGGAGGCATACGTCGACTTCGCCGCCGGAGACAAACGGTCCTGGCTGAACGAACAGGGTGTCGGCTTCTTCCCCATCGTCGGCTGGGCGGAGCGCGGCGGGTACACGGCGAACGGGCACGGGAACTCGGTGCCGCGGTTCCACATCGTCTGGGGCACCGGCCCTGCCATCGTCGAGCCGTTCCTCCGTCGCGTCCAGGCGGGGATGGGAGCCGGCCGGGTGCACATCCTCCACCGGCACCGCGTCGACGACCTCGTGCTGACCGACGGGGCCGTCACCGGCGTCAGCGGCACCATCCTGGAACCCTCGACGGCGAAACGCGGCGAAGCCAGCTCCCGCAAGGTGAGCGGCGAGTTCGAGTTGTCCGCGCAGGCGGTCGTCGTCACGACCGGAGGAATCGGCGGCAACCTCGACCTGGTGCGTGAGAAGTGGCCGGCCAGACTCGGTGCTGCCCCTGCATCGATGCTCGCCGGTGTGCCCGCCCATGTCGACGGGCGCGGGCTGGGAATCGCCGAGCGAGCCGGAGCCCGTCTCGTCAACGGCGACAGGATGTGGCACTACACCGAAGGCATCACCAACTGGGATCCCGTCTGGGCCTCACACGGCATCCGGATCCTGCCAGGGCCGTCGTCGTTGTGGCTCGACGCCACCGGCGCCCGCCTCCCCGCGCCTCTGTTCCCCGGCTTCGACACTCTCGGCACCCTCGAACACATCCTCGCCAC
This sequence comes from Mycetocola sp. Y719, assembly GCF_056713205.1. NCBI lineage: Bacteria > Bacillati > Actinomycetota > Actinomycetes > Micrococcales > Microbacteriaceae > Mycetocola > Mycetocola sp. Y719. The sequence continues at coordinate 690,238 of NZ_JBWYGY010000001.1, forward strand.
CGGGCACGACCACAGCTGGTTCGTCCTCACCCAGAAGATCATCGAGAAGGAGTTCGCCCTCTCGGGAAGCGAACAGAACCCCGATCTCACCGACAAGAACCTCAAGCTCCTGCTCAAGCGCGTCGCGCCCGGCGCTCCTGGACCGGTTGAGGCATTCAAGGAGAAGGGCGAGGACTTCGTGGTCGCCGCGAACCTGCCTGAGCTCCTGGCCGGAATGCAGCGGCTCTCAGGGGATGCCGCGCTCGACACGGTGCGCGTCGAGCGGGAGATCCGGTGGCGCGATGCGCAGCTGGACAACGACTTCTCGAAGGATGCCCAGATCACCGCTATCCGCGGCGCACGGTCGTACCGCGGAGACAAGCTGATCAGGGTGGCCAGCCCGCACAAACTGCTCGATGCGAAAGCCGGGCCGCTCATCGCCGTGAAGCTGCACATCCTCACCAGGAAGAGCCTCGGCGGCATCCAGACCGACCTCTCCGGGCGGGCGCTGGCCGGGGACGGTAGCCCTGTCCCCGGGCTCTACGCAGCGGGTGAGGCCAGCGGATTCGGCGGAGGCGGGGTGCACGGATACCGCGCACTCGAGGGCACGTTCCTCGGCGGATGCCTGTTCACCGGCCGCACGGTTGGTCGGGCGATCGAGGCGCAGCTGCGCTGAGTTCGACGCCCGCGGTCCCCGCTGCTCGCGCCGAACCCATGTCGACCTCTTGCCGTCGGCCGTCCCGATGGTGTCGAATCGACTCAGGCCGTGCGAACGGTGCGGGCGACGCAGGGAGTTCCTCATGTCGGCAAAGGGTACGAACGCCCAGGCGAAAGGCGCTGGCCGGACCAGCTCGGAGCGGGTGGAGGCGTCGCCGGGCCTGTCGGCCACCCGTCCGGAGAACATCCGCAACATCGCGCTTGTCGGCCGTTCCGGGTCGGGCAAGACGATCCTGACCGAAGCGCTGCTCGCAGCGACAGGCGTTCTCACGCGCATGGGGTCGATCGTCGACGGCACGACCACGAGCGACTCGGACCCGTCCGAGATGCACCAGCAACGGTCTGTGGCGCTGTCGGTTCTGCCATTCGCGGTGGGCGACATCAAGGTGAACCTGCTCGACACCCCCGGCTACTCGGATTTCATCGGCGACCTGCGCGCAGGGCTGAGGGCAGCGGATGCCGCACTGTTCGTCGTCTCGGCGGTCGACGGTGTCGACGCGGCCACGACCGCCCTGTGGGCAGAGTGCGATCACCTGGGGATGCCGCGCGCCGTCGTGATCAGCCGCATCGATCACCCGCGGGCCAACTACGACGCCGTCCTGTCCGCCTGCCAGGACGCCTTCGGCACCGCGGTTCTTCCGCTTTATCTCCCCGTGCGCTCCGCCGGAACGATCAGCGGGCTGCTCGGCCTGCTTTCCCGCACCGTGTCGGACCACAGCGCCGGACCCTCGCGAGTGTCCCGAACAGCGGATGCAGGCGAACTCGCCGAGTCGGAGAGCGCCAGGGGCGAACTGATCGAGGGCATCATCGCTGAGAGCGAAGACGAGACCCTGATGGACCGTTATCTCGACGGAGAAGAGATCGACCTCGACATCCTCATCGCCGACCTCGAGAAAGCGGTCGCAGGCGGGGCCTTCTTCCCGGTCTTGCCGACCTCGGCCGAGACCGGCGTCGGCATCACGGAACTCCTCGAGCTGATGACCGGCGCGTTCCCGTCGCCGACGGAGCGCCCAGTCCCTCCGGTGACCGATCTTCGCGGCAAGCCGGCAGGACGCCTGAGCTGTGACCCGGACGGACCACTCGTCGGCGAGGTGGTGCGGACGACCATCGACTCGTTCCTCGGCCGCGTCTGCCTGGTGCGGATCTTCTCCGGAACACTGCGCGAGAACTCGAACATCCACATCGGCGGTCACGGACTGGCGGATCGCGGTCACCAGGACCACGACAGCGACGAACGGGTCACTCACCTGCAGTCTCCACTCGGTTCCCGTCTGCGTGCCGTGTCGTACTGCGTGGCAGGTGACATCTGCGCGCTTACCAAGCTCAGCGGCGTCGAGACCGGCGACACGGTCTCCGACCGGGAACGGCCGCTCCTCGTCGCGGCGTGGGACATGCCTGAGCCGCTGATGCCCGTCGCGGTTCAGGGTGCGACGCACGCAGACGAGGACACCCTCGCCAGGAACATGGGGAAGGTGGCGGCCGTCGACCCGACGCTCCGCGTCGAACGCAACGCGGAAACGCACCAACTGATCCTGTGGTGCATGGGTGAGGCGCACGCGGAGGTCGTGCTCGACCGACTGCGCGGCCAGGGCGTCAAACTGCAGACCGTCGACGTTATCACGCCACTTCGAGAGACCTTCACCGCGCCGGCATCCGCCAGGGGACGCTACGTCAAACAGTCCGGCGGACACGGCCAATTCGGCATCTGCGACATCGAGGTCGAACCGCTCGAACGAGGCGCCGGGTTCGAGTTCGTCAACCAGGTGGTTGGCGGAGTCGTCCCTGGGCAGTTCGTCGGCTCGGTCGAGAAGGGGGTCCGTGAACAGATGCAGAGGGGCCTGTCCGCCGGGTTTCCCGTGGTGGACATCCGGGTGAGACTCGTCGGAGGGAAGGCTCACAGCGTCGATTCATCGGATGCCGCGTTCCAGGCCGCCGGCGCGCTGGCACTGCGCGAAGCAGCGTCCACCACCACGATCCAGTTGCTCGAGCCGGTCTCCACCGTCACGATCAGCGTTCCGGACAGTTACGTGGGCGCTGTGATGACCGACCTGTCCTCCCGCAGGGGCCACATGACGGGAACGTCGTCGATCGGCAGCCACACCGAGATCAGCGCCGAGATCCCGGACGCCGAGCTCTTGCGATACGCGATCGAGCTCCGCGCCCTGACCGCAGGCACCGGGAATTTCCGCCGGAGCTACCTGCGGCACGAGCCCGTCCCGTCGAAGACGGCAGCGAACGCCTGATCCGTGCGCTCCGCCGTCTGCCCGGCCGTTGGCATACTGGTGGGATGGCCACGACACCACCCGCAGAGGTCGAGACCTCGCCGGACCTCGTTCGTCGCCTACTGGAGGCGCAGCATCCCGACTTGGCCGGCAAGACGATCGAGCTCGTGGCCTCCGGCTGGGACAACGCGATCTATCGGCTGGGCACGGACCTGCTCGTTCGACTCCCCCGGCGCCTGCTGTCGTCTCAGCTGGTGCTGAACGAGCAACGCTGGCTTCCCGGAGTCGCGCACCGCGTCACGGTGAACATACCCGTTCCGGTGCGGGCCGGCGTGCCGACGGACTTCTATCCCTGGCCGTGGAGCGTCACGCCGTGGTTCCCCGGCGATGTCGTCGCCCTCCGACCGCGAAAACAGCGGGCGGATCTCGCCGAACCGCTCGCGGTCTTTCTCGCCGAGTTCGCTGAGGCCGCCCCCGACGACGCACCGGAGAATCCGTGGCGCGGTGTTCCGCTCGCCGAACGGGATGTCAGTGTCCGGGAGCGTATCGCCTCGGGGCTGGTACCCGAAGCGGATGCTGCATCCCGGCTGTGGGACCACGCGATCAGCCAACCGGTGTGGAACGGCCAGCGGCTGTGGGTCCACGGCGACCTGCACCCGGCGAACCTCGTCGCCGTCGACGGGTCCCTGGCCGCGGTCCTGGACTTCGGAGACCTCACCGCAGGTGACCCGGCCACCGACCTCGCGGCCGCGTGGCTCGTCTTCGACGCGCCCGGTCGCACACGATTCCGGGACGCCGTCGACCGTTCCCGCAACATTGACGCAGCGACCTGGATCCGCGCCGAAGGTTGGGCGCTCTGCCTGGCGTCGGCGCTGCTGACCGCCTCGGACGATTCTCCAGCGCACCGGCGGATCGGTGAGGAGACCCTGGCTGAGCTTCTCGCCGGGTACTGACCGGCCAGAGCAGACTCGTCAGCGCGGGGCGAGGACGCAGAAGTCGTTGCCTTCGATGTCGGTGAGGACCCGCCACGGCACATCGCCCTGGCCGATGTCCGCGTCTGAGGCGCCCAGCGCCTGCAGTCGCGCCACCTCGTGGGTCTGGTCGTCGCCCGGGTACGGCATCACGTCGAGATGGACACGGCTGCGGGTGCTTCCCCCACCTGGCGCGCGAACGAATTCCAGGTACGGCCCGACACCCGCGGCTGAGCGCAGGCTCGCATGCTCGTCGGTCACCTCGTGCAGGGTCCAGTCCATCGCCTCGTGCCAGAACCTCGCCATGGCCCGAGGATCCGCGCAATGGACGACCACCGCGGCGATCGGCCCGGTGTCCTGATAGACCGGCCGCGGCTCCAGCACGCAGAAGACGTTTCCCTCCGGGTCGGCCAGAACCGTCCACGGCACGTCTCCCTGCCCGACGTCGGCGGCTGTCGCGCCGAGATCCATCAGCCTCGCGACGAGCTCAGTCTTGTGCGCCGCCGACGTCGTGGCCAGATCGAGGTGCACACGATATCTCACGGTTTCGGGGTCAGGGACGGAGACGACATCGATGCATACCGCGGACGGGTCAGGCCAGACGAAGCCCGTGGGTTCGACGTTCGTCACGCCCGGCCCCTCACTGGAGACACCCCAGCCGAGAGCATCCGCCCAGAACCGGCCGAGCGCCGCGTCATCCCGAGCCTTGACGTTCACCTGTACGAGTCGCAGAGCCATGGCGCACGAGCCTACTCCCCCGGGAAGTGCCGATCCGTGCAGACACGGGCTACAGGCCGCGGCCGGTCCTGACGAGCACGTGACCGCGAACCGGACTGGCCCTCAGCCAGCCTCCAGACGCGAACAGCGGAATCTCTTCGTCGCCGACGAGGAAGCCGAGACTGGCCGCCGCGAAGGCGAGTCCTGATGGAACGTTCGCCTGACCGTCGAGCGGGCGCGACCAGACGTCCGAGCGGACACGCTGGACGATCAGATCTCCGGTGTTCTCGGGAACCGCACGCGCGACCTCGCCCGCGCCGTCGCGGGCGACGAGCTCGAGAGCGAGAGAGTTGAGGGAGGCGATCTTCTCCCAACCGCCGCGTGGTGGCGCGATCCCCGACCAGCTGGTGCGGACATCCGCAGCGGGCAGCGGCACGGTCGGAGTGTCGTCGCCGGGGTCGAGCAGGGCGAGCCGATCCGACATCGCCGCGGGGGGAATGACGCGATCGAACGTGGCCCCCGAGACCTCGGTGAACGTCCTCAGTCCGAGGATGGTGGGGCTGGTGTCGAGGAGACCGCGCGGGTGAAGCACGGCCGAATACACGGCGAGGACTCCCCCGCCGGCGATGAGCCGTACCGCTGTGTCGTCGACGAGCCTCGCCCGCGCGAGGTACACCCTGAGGTCGGCGGCGGCGTGGGCGTCCTGGAGCGTGATCACGTCATTCATCTGCTGTCTAAACTACCTAACAGGGCGGTGCGATCCCGACCATGCCCGGCCAGCCACGATCGGAGAACGATGACCGACCCCCTCGCTTCGCTGCTTCACGCACTCGACCTCTCGGACACGGGTGCCAGAACGAGTGAGGACATCTTCACCGGTCCGTCGCAGTGGATGCCCGGTGGGCGAGTCTACGGAGGCCAGGTCCTCGCCCAGTCGGTCATGGCGGCCTCGATGACCACGGAAGAGCACCGGGTCGTGCATTCGATGCACGGCTATTTCCTCCGGCCGGGCGACGTCAACCAGCCGATCACCTTCAGCGTCGACCGAATCCACGATGGCCGGTCGTTCTCGACCCGAAGGACCCAGGCGTACCAGAACGGCCTCCCGATCCTCTCGATGATCGCGTCGTTCCAGGACATCGACGAGGGACTCGACCACCAGGCACCGATGCCTGAGGGTTACCCGGACCCTGAGGATCTGCCGTCGACCGCAGATCTCCTGGCGCACATCGACCACCCCGTCGCCCGGTCCTGGGCGGGAGACCGGCCGTTCGACATCCGTCACGTGCCTTCGCCCATCTACCTGTCGGTGGAGGGCGAGCACACCGCGACCAATGCCGTCTGGGTGAAGGCGATCGGTGACCTTCCCGACGACGAGAGCCTGCATCGCGCCGCTCTCGCCTACGCCAGTGACTACCCTCTGCTCGAGTCCATCCTGCGTCGCCACGGTTTGCCGTGGATGACCCGCGACCTCAAAGTCGCCAGCCTCGACCATGCCATGTGGTGGCACCGCCCGGTGCGGGTCGACCAGTGGCTGCTCTACGTCCAGGAGTCCCCGAGTGCGTCAGGCGGGCGCGGTCTCGCGCAGGGCCGGTTCTACACCCGCGAGGGACAGCTCGTCGCGAGCGTGGCTCAGGAGGGCATGGTCAGGGTGCCGCCGGCGCTGAGCGACGGCGGACCGGCTAACGGCGCTTCGTGAACGGGACGGGATCTTCGAGGTAGCGTGTCCAGGCCGTCCGCTCCTCATCGGTGATCCGGCGGGGGCGTGAGGTGGCCGCATCGACGAGGACGATCGTGCTCGACGCACGCGCATACAACGGCTGGTCGCCGCCGGCGGGACCGTACACTTCGTAGTCCACCTCGAGGCTCGCGCCGCCGAGGTTCCCGATCCAGACCTGCACGTCGAGCGGTTGCCGCTGGTACGGAATGGGCGCCACATATTCGACCTCGTGCCTGGCGATGAGCGTGATCGTGTTCGATCCCGCTTCCGCCTCGATCAGGGCCATCCCCGAATCGATGTCGCCGCCTTCACTGTCGTCGCGCCAGAAGACGCGGACACGCGCTTCCTCGAGCAGTCGCATCAGCTCCACGTTGTTGACGTGGTTGTACGCGTCGAGGTCGCCCCAGCGGAGGTGGATCGGGACGTGGACCCGCATCAGTCCCTCGTGAGCTTCCGGTACGCGGAACGGTGCGGTTTCGCGGCGTCGGGTCCGAGGCGCTCGATCTTGTTCTCCTCGTACGACTCGAAGTTTCCCTCGAACCAGTACCAGTTGCCCGGGTCATCCTCCGTGCCCTCGTAGGACAGGATGTGGGTGGCGATGCGGTCGAGGAACCACCGGTCGTGGGTGATGACCACGGCACAACCGGGGAACTCGAGGAGCGCGTTCTCGAGGCTTCCGAGCGTTTCGACGTCGAGGTCGTTCGTCGGTTCGTCGAGGAGCAGCAGGTTGCCGCCCTGCTTGAGGGTCAGGGCGAGGTTGAGCCGGTTGCGCTCACCACCGGAGAGCACACCGGCCTTCTTCTGCTGGTCAGGACCCTTGAATCCGAACTGGGAGACGTAGGCGCGGGACGGGATCTCGGTCTTGCCGACCTGGATGTAGTCCTGGCCGTCTGACACGACCTCCCAGAGGTTCTTGTTGGGGTCGATGCCGCCGCGGCTCTGGTCGACGTAGGAGATGTCGACCGTGTCGCCGACCTTGAGCTCGCCGCCGTCGAGCGGCTCGAGGCCGACGATGGTCTTGAACAGCGTGGTCTTACCGACACCGTTGGGGCCGATGACGCCGACGATGCCGTTGCGGGGAAGGGTGAAGCTGAGGTCGCTGATGAGGATCCGCTCGCCGAAGCCCTTCTGCAGCTTCCGCGCGTCGATGACCTGTGAGCCGAGACGGGGTCCGACGGGGATCACGATCTCTTCGAAGTCGAGTTTGCGGGTGCGCTCGGCCTCGGTCACCATCTCTTCGTACCTGGCGAGGCGGGCCTTCGACTTGGCCTGGCGGCCCTTGGCGTTCGAGCGGACCCAGTCCAGCTCCTCGGCGAGACGCTTGGAGAGTTTCTGGTCCTTCTTGCCCTGGATCTGGAGGCGTTCCTGCTTCTTCTCGAGGTAGGTCGAGTAGTTGCCCTCATAGGGGTAGAGGTGTCCGCGGTCGACTTCGGCGATCCACTCGGCGACGTGGTCAAGGAAGTACCGGTCGTGGGTGACGGCGAGGACGGCGCCCGGGTATTTCGCCAGGTGCTGCTCGAGCCACAGGACGCTTTCGGCGTCGAGGTGGTTGGTGGGCTCATCGAGGAGGAGGAGGTCGGGCTTCTGCAGAAGGAGCTTGCACAGCGCGACGCGGCGCTTCTCACCACCGGAAAGGTTCGCAACGTTGAGGTCGCCCGGCGGCGTGCGCAGGGCGTCCATGGCCTGCTCCAGCTGCGAGTCGAGGTCCCAGGCGTCTGCGTGATCGATCTCTTCCTGCAGGGTGCCCATTTCAGCGAGCAGCGCGTCGAAGTCGGCGTCCGGTTCAGCCATGGCTGCGGAGATCTCGTTGAAGCGGTCGACTTTGCCCTTGATCGGCCCGACGCCCTCCTGGACGTTCTCGAGGACGGTCTTCGTCTCGTCGAGCTCCGGCTCCTGCATGAGGATGCCCACCGTGTAGCCGGGAGTCAGCTTCGCTTCACCGTTGCTCGGGGTGTCGAGCCCGGCCATGATCTTGAGGATCGTGGACTTACCAGCACCGTTAGGACCGACGACGCCGATCTTCGCACCGGGGAAGAACGACATCGTGACATCGTCGAGAATGAGCTTGTCGCCGACCGCTTTGCGGGCGCGCACCATGGAGTAAATGTATTCAGCCATATTGCTACCAGTCTATTGGCCTTGTACTGCCGATGAGACATGTGCCCGTCCCCAGCAGCGGGGCGACCGTCGAGTGGTAGCCGCCGACCGCCGCGCCGTTCTGACCGATCAGGCAGGATTCGCCCCACTTGACCGAGAACTGGATGGAGTCTGCCGCGTTCCCGATGGTCGTCGTGTCTGAGGTCACTTCCATGGCGGTCTTGTCGAAACCTGCTGCGACGAGGCCGTCGATGAACGCGCGGCCGTCAGCGGCCGCGTTCGCGGTGAGTGTCGCCGTGTTGACGGTGTCGAAGAACACCACCGCTTCGTCTGCGGGGGCGTCGGGGTCGAAGGTCGGTGCCGCGGAAGGAGTCGACGTCGGTGTCTTCGTCGTCGGCGCGGGCGTGGCCGCAGGCGGTGTCGACGAACACCCCGAGAGGAGACCGACCAGGAGCGCGCCCGCTGCCATGCCGCCGGCACTGCTGATCCGTGTCCGCATCCCTGATCTCCTCCGACTGTCACAAGGGGCACCGGTCGCAGCGCCCCTCCTCGATAGTAGGCGGACGGCGGTCGGCGGATGTCAGAACGGTGTGTCGGTTGCCTGTGCGGATGCCCCGAATCCGCCGGCGGCGGAGCCGGGAGCCGCCGCCGCCCACGTCTCGGTACGCTCCGCCCCGCCGGGTCCAACGCTCGCCTGCTCGCCGACGGCTTCCTGCCCGGCGGCATCAGGCGCACCCGATCGTCCCTCCTCGACGGAGCCGTCGGCCGGGGCGGGCTCGCGCTGAATCGTCCTCACGTAGTGGGCTGTGCCCCAGACGAGATCGTGACCGATGCTGTCGGCTTCGACGTCGACGGACGTTCCGGTCTTCTCGCCGGATTCCCAGCGCCGGACTTTCAACCGACCGGTCACGAGCACGCGGTCGCCCTTGTGCACCGATGTTCCGGCGTTGACCGCCAGTGCCCGGAACGCCGTGACGGTGTACCAGTTCGTCTCACCGGCCACCCACTCGGACGTGCGCCTGTCGAAATATCGCTGATTCGAGGCCAGACGGAAGCTGGTGAACGGGACTCTGTCGTCGCTGCTGACCACGTGCGGCACGGTCGCGACAAGGCCGGTCAGGGTGATGGTGTCGGTCATGGGGTACTCCGTCCTCAGAAGACACGCGCGGCGGCTCCGGCGTGCAGATGGTCCCGGGGCCGACCCTCGTGCCGGACCGCCGGCCCCGGAAACCACAGCACGAGTGTGCCCTCGATTCCGGAGCGGGCGACTCGCGCGCCACGATCGGTGGGGAACGACACCGGCGAGGCCGGGTGTGGAGGGCGCGGCGAGCGTCGCCGATCGCGACGGATCGGTAAGTGACCCAGTCACTAGCATTGCCTCATGACTTACGTTGCCGATGAGAACCGTTACGACACGATGCAGTACGCCAGGACCGGCAAGAGCGGCTTGATGCTTCCCCGCGTCAGCCTCGGTTTCTGGCACAACTTCGGCGACGCCCGCGGCTGGGAGACCCAGCGAGCGATCGTACGCAGGGCATTCGACCTCGGAATCACCCACTTCGATCTCGCCAACAACTACGGCCCGCCTCCCGGATCGGCCGAACGGAATTTCGGTCGCATCCTGGCCGATGACTTCTCGTCGCACCGCGACGAGATCGTCGTGTCGACCAAGGCCGGATACGACATGGCCCCTGGCCCGTACGGCGAGTGGGGTTCCCGCAAGACGCTCCTCTCATCGCTCGACCAGAGCCTCGGGCGTCTCGGGCTGGACTACGTCGACATCTTCTACTCCCACCGCCCGGACCCTGACACCCCGATCGAGGAGACCATGGGCGCCCTGGCGACCGCGGTCAATTCCGGCAGGGCGCTGTACGCGGGCATCTCGAACTACTCGCCGGAGCAGACCAGGCAGGCCGCTGCAGCACTGGCGGAACACAAGATCCCGCTCCTCATCCACCAGCCGAGTTACTCGATGTTCAACCGCCACGTCGAGAACGGACTCCTCGAGGTCCTCGACGAGGTCGGCGCCGGATCGATCGTCTTCTCCCCGCTCGCCCAGGGAATGCTCACCGACCGCTACCTCGACGGAACCGTCCCGAGCGGCTCCCGTGCGGCGACGAGCCATTTCCTGTCACCCGAAAAACTGAGCGAGACATATCTCGAGCGCGCCCGTGCCCTCAACGGCATCGCGCAGGGTCGCGGGCAGTCGCTCGCCCAGATGGCGCTGACGTGGGTGCTCAGGCATCCTCAGGTCACCTCGGCGCTGATCGGCGCGAGCTCGGTCGCCCAGCTGGAACAGAACGTCAAGGCGCTCGAGGCCGCTCCCCTGAGCGATGAGGAACTCGCCGCCATCGAGCCGTTCGCCGTCGACGGGACCGGCCTGAAATAGGCCAGCACCTTCTCGTCCTCCCAGGCATCGCGTCAGCCCGGTCGTCCCCGCCATCCGGCGCGGTTCGGCCGGGCTTTCGCGTGTCGGCGCGCCCACGTCCCTCCTCGCCGGTCGGATGTCAGTGGTGCCGCTTAACCTCGGAACACGAGATGATCCGGGGCAGGCCACAGGCGAGGAGGAACGATGACCACCACGATGACGACCACCAGACCAGCGGGCTCGGCGACACCGGCACGGCCGATCGCCACCGCTTCCGGCACGGCACGGCACCGCACCGGGCTCAGCCTGGTCCGCGTGAAAGACGACCTCTGGCGCGCGACCGTCGCCGACGGGCGAATCCTCGGCCACATCGAGCGCCGCGACGACGACGACGGAACGACCTATGTCGCGAAGCGACTGGTACCAGCCCAGGCGCGGTTCCACACGCTCGGCGAGTTCTGGGAGATCGACGACGCCATGGATTGCCTGCACTCTCTCTGACCCCGCCAGCGCCTGAAATGCGCGACACGGCTCGGGCTCCGCTGCTGGGTGACACTTCGCGGGTAATCTTCGGCACATGGAATTGTGGAATGAATTCGTAGCCTGGCTTACCGCAACCGACACGCGACCGGTCATCTTCACCGTGATCGTCGTCGCTGTCGCCATCCTCGTTTCGGCGCTTCTCGCAGCCGCAGTGACGAAGGCATCCGTCCGGCGCCTGCTCGAGCAGCGTGACCGCGACCTCAAGGCATCCGCTATCGCCGCGCTCGTCGACGCCTCCACCGAGGCCGCCGTCTGGACGTCGCTGACGCCACAGGAACAGGCGATCGCCGACCGCTCAGCCGGTCAGGCCGACATCCAGCTGCGTCTTCTGCCGGTCAAGGGCGCCGCTGTTGCGGCAAACTGGGCCGCGCACCAGCTCGCCGAGATGAAGCGGAACTCGGCCACCTTCGGTTTCGAGCTCGCTCCAGCGCAGTCGGAGTTCCGCGATCGTCTCGTCGAATGGCAGGCTCGTCCGTCGCGCACACGGCGCGTATTCGAGAGCGACCTCGAGCGCTGGAAATTCGAGAACACCGCGACCGAGAAGACTCTCCTCGCCGAACAGGACGCATGGGCTGCCCGCCAGCACCGCGAACAATTCACAACAACCGACGCAGGCGAGCCCGCCGTCCAGCCCGCGGCATTCACCAAGGCGGACACAACCACCCAGAAGCTCATCGACGATGTCGCTGCAATGGACGTCAAACGGGCGGCCACGGAATCCGAAGCGGAAGCCGAGAAGAAGCCGGCCTGACCGGTTCCCGAACGATAGAGGCGGTGCCAGCGTGAAGCGGCACCGCCTTTGTCGTTGTGTGACGTCCTGCTCTCAGCGGGTCAGGAACGCCACCACGTGTCGACGGGTGTGACCGGGGTTGCCCGCTTGTGGCGCGTGGCGAGGAATCGGTTCTCGATGGCGTCAGCGATGTCGTCCGGCACGCTCTTGCCCTCGAGGAAGTCGTCGATGTCTTCGTACTCGAGCCCGAGGTTCGCCTCGTCGGTCTGGCCGGGGTTGTGGTCGAGCAGGTCAGCGGTCGGCAGCTTCTCGTAGAGCCGTTCGGGAGCGCCGAGGTGGATGAGCATCTGCCGCCCCTGCCGCTTCGACAGCCCGCTCAGGGGAAGGATGTCTGCACCACCGTCGCCGAACTTCGTGAAGAAGCCGGTAACCGCTTCCGCCGCGTGGTCCGTGCCCACAACGAGGCATCCCTCCTGGCCGGCGATCGCGTACTGCGCGATCATCCGGGTGCGGGCCTTCACGTTCCCCTTGTGGAAGTCGGTGAGCTGTTCGCCGGCCACTTCGGCGTACTCGTCCTCGACGGCGTCGACCGCCTGGTGGACGTTGAACGTGATCACGCGGAGCGGGCGTATGAAGTCGAGCGCCAGCTGGGCGTCGTCCTCATCCCGCTGCACCTGATACGGGAGCCGAACGGCGATGAAGGTCGCCGGCGTGCCCGACGCGGACAGCCGGTCGACGGCGAGCTGGCAGATACGTCCGGCCAGCGTCGAATCCTGTCCGCCGCTGATACCGAGGACGAAGCCCTTGACGCCGGTCGTCCTGAGGTAGTCGACGAGGAAACCCACCCGCCTGTCCACCTCGGCGGCCGGGTCGATGCTGGGCTGGACGTCCAGCTCGGAAATGATCTCCTGTTGAAGCGCTCGCATGGCGTTAACCTACCGTCGTCGCGTTACGGATGTGTGTCCGCCGGGTGAGGTGCTCGAAGCGCGCTACCAGCCCATCGTCCCCGGGCCGCCTTTGAACGGTCCGACGATGCGGGAGGTCACCCAGCCTCCGTAGAAGCCACCCTCCTGAGGCACGACCTCTTCGTCACCGACCTGGCAGGAGTCCATCAGCCCGGGATAGAGGGCGACCATGCCGACCAACTGTTCGAAGCCCTCTCGCGGTTGCGGGTAGTGCCATCCGCCACGCTGGACGATGCGGTCCCCGACCGACAGGTCGACGTATGACGCCTTGCCCTTGAACTCACACCACGTGACTCCCCTGCCCGGCGAGAGAACTCCGGCGTCGAATGACGACATCGGGACGTAATACACCGGCGGATGGCTCGTCTCCAGGACCCGCAGTGCCCCGGTCGTCTGTGCGATCACCCGGCCGCCCAGCCGCACGATCACCCGATCGCTTGTCTCCTCGACCCGCGGCGGCCGCGGGTAGTCCCAGACAGACTCCTGACCGGGGCCTGGCGGGATGGGAACGGGGCGGCGGAACAGTGGTGTCATGGCTCCATCCTGTCCGGGCCGGCTGGAGGATCGCCGTGCGAGGTGCCCCCGGCAGGATTCGAACCTGCGACCAAGAGATGAGAAGCACCGCGAGGTTCCTGAACTGGTGCCCCCGGCAGGATTCGAACCTGCGACCAAGAGATGAGAAGCACCGCGAGGTTCCTGAACTGGTGCCCCCGGCAGGATTCGAACCTGCGACCAAGAGATTAGAAGGCTCCTGCTCTATCCCCTGAGCTACGGAGGCGGGCAGTCCCAGAATACCGTAGCGACCCCGGCACTCTCGCGCCGCGACATCCATGGCGACAGCATCCGGATGAGCGGCGGGGAGCGTCGCCGGTCACAAGTAGCATGGGGGCATGAGTAATGTGAGCGACCTCCTGGTATGGATCGACTGCGAAATGACCGGGCTCGACCTCGCTGTCGACGAGTTGGTGGAGATCGCCGTCGTGATCACCGATTTCGACCTCAAGCCCGTCGATGAAGGCATCAGCATCGTCATCAAGCCAGACGCGTCCGCGCTCGAGAACATGGGCGAGTTCGTGACGAACATGCATCGTTCCTCCGGTCTGCTCGATGAGATCCCGAACGGTGTCAGCCTCGCGGATGCCGAGTACCAGGCGCTCGAGTACATCCTCAGCCATGTCCCCGATGAGCAGAAGGCTCCTCTCGCTGGCAACTCGATCGGCACCGACCGCGCGTTCCTCGCAAAGTTCATGCCGCGACTCGACGGTCACCTGCACTACCGCAACGTCGACGTCTCCTCGATCAAGGAACTCGCCCGACGCTGGTACCCGCGGATCTACTTCAACGCCCCCGCCAAAGACGGTGGGCACCGGGCCCTTGCCGACATCCTCGAGTCGATCCGCGAACTCGCCTACTACCGCGAAGCCGCTTTCGTCCCGCTCCCCGGGCCGACCTCCGACGAAGCAAAATCCGTCGCGGCGTCCGTGGTGCACAACTACACCCCAAGTGTGTAATAGACTCTCATAGTTGCAATCGCACGGTCCCGATCGTGAGATGCGCATGGTGGGTATAGCTCAGTTGGTAGAGCGCCTGGTTGTGGTCCAGGAGGTCGCGGGTTCAAGCCCCGTTACTCACCCCAAGTAGCAGACACCGTGTCATGGTGTTTGAGCCCGAGTAGCTCGGAACGGTGCACAGACATGGTCGACATGGATGCCGACACGTTCGAAGCCCTCGTCGGTGACGTTTTCGACACCCTGCCCGATGACATGGTCGACGGGCTCGAGAATGTCGCCATCGTCATCGAGGATCGGCCGGAGGATGGCTCACTCGATCTCCTCGGCCTGTACCACGGCACCGCCCTGACCGACCGCGACCAGTACGGCTTCGGCGAGCTCCCTGACCTGATCAGCATCTATCGCGAACCGCTCCTTTCGATCGTCGACGACGATGCCGAGCTCCGTGAACAGATCCGGATCACGCTTGTCCACGAGATCGCGCATTTCTACGGAATCGATGACGACGAATTGCACGACCTCGGCTGGGGCTGACGGGCAAACGCCATCGGTCGGGTTAGCCTGAGGCGTGACGATTTCAGGTGGCAAGCAGTGGGTGTAGCGCGTGGACTCGGAGTCCTGGTCGGCACCGTGGTGATCCTCGGCCTCGGCGCGTACGGCCCGGCAACCCTCCTCGGCCCGCTCCCCGCGGCATCCGTCACACGGGTGGAGCTCGCCGACCCCGTCGCCGCTGTCCCGCCCGCTCTCCCGGAGACCGGCTCGAGCGCCGTCACCGACTCCCCCACGTCGGCGACACTCGCCAGGGCCGGGGGAACAGAGGCCGTTCCGATGGCCGGGATCACCAAGACGATCACTGCCCTCGTCGTCCTTGACAGGCATCCGATCTCCGAGGACGCCCCTGGCGCCACCGTTCCGATCACGAGTGCGGACTATCTCTCATACGTCGACTATCAGAAGGCCGGGAAGCGCACGGTGTCCGTCTTCACGGCCGACGCATGGACCGAACGGGAGATGCTCCAGGCCATGCTGCTCGGCTCGAGCAACAACCACGCGGATACCCTGGCCCGCTGGGCGTACGGCTCCGTCCCTGAGTACGTCGATGCCGCGAACGCCTGGCTCAGCGAGCAGGGCATGTCATCGACGATCGTCGTCGACGCGACCGGCCTGAGCGAGCAGAGTGTCGGAACCGCAGCCGACCTCGCACGGCTGTCCGCACTCGCGCTCGACACACCGGTGATCCAGGCGGTCCTCGCCGAGCCGGTCACTGGACTCCCGAGCCGACGCGGCATCACGAACACCACGACGTACCTTCCCGAGAGCGGCGTCACCGGAATCTCGCGCAGCTACACGGACGCCGCTGGCATCTGCCTCCTCTTCGCGCTCGATGTGGTTCCGGAGGGATCGACGGAACCGTTCAGGGTCTACGGAGCGTTTCTCCGGCAGCCGGACTGGGCTGCCCTCGAAGCCGGCGTCCTCGCGCTCGTCGAGAGTGCACGACTCGGCGTGACTCCTCTTCCTGCGATCGCCGAGGGCACTCCTGTCGTCGAGTTCAGCACCGAGTGGGGCCAGACGGCATCCGGAGTCGCCGGCCTCTCCCCCGACCGCGTCCGGTGGGGCCAGACCACACCGGAACTGACCGTCGACGCCGACCCTGTGACGATCGCGGGTGCCGGCACGAAGGTCGGTACGATCAGTGTCGACGACGGATCGGGCGATGAGCGCACGGTTACGCTCAAGCTGGGTTCGTCGCTCCACGACCCGGGGGTGTTGTGGCGGCTGTCGCATCCGTTCCCCGTGATCGGTGCCCTTCTCGACTCCCTCTGACCGAATTCTGCGACGGTGTCAGGCGAGACAGAGTCGGACATCCGCGTGTGCAGAGGGCCTCTCACCGGTGAGAAATGCTCCGTACTGGGAATCCCATTCGTCCCAGTGTGCGTCGAATCCGCCACGGTCGCGCGCGAGAGCGCGGTGCTTCCGTACGAGGTCGTCGGCATCCAGCCAGATCCGCAGCGTCGCCAGCGGCGCGTTCGACCGGGTGAGGACTCCGCACCCCTCGACGATGAGCGACCGGTTCGCCGGCACAGGATGCCACTCGGCAGGCCTGCCGCTCTCCCAGTCGTGGCGGCGCCACCGGGCCTCTCCGCCACTGTGCCTCGGAGCGAGAAGGTGCTCATGAACGTGTGCGCTGCCGGCAGCGAGACCGCCCCAGCCGGGGTAGAGGTTGTCCATGCGGACAAGAGTCACCGCTCCCGGCCAGCCGTCGACGAGAGCGTCGGCCAGCGTGGACTTACCCGCGCCGCTCGGGCCATCGAGAAGGACGGTTTCGACGGCACCCGAGCAGCGGGCGAGAATCACGGCAACCGCTTCGTCGATGTCGATCTCTCCCGGGAGGTCGCTCGTCGGCTCAGTCAAGGATGAAGCTCCAGGTCCCCGCCATGACGGCGGCGGTGACCGCTGCGCAGGCGATCGCCAGCCCGATGAGGATGAGGACGCCCTCCGCCAATCCGAAGCGCGAAGGACGGGCCCACGTGCGCGGAAGATCTGACCCGAAGCCTTTGGCCTCCATGGCGGTTGCGAGCTTGCTCCCGCGACGGATCGCCAGCACCAGCAGCGCGAATCCCTGCGTGCCGAGCCGGGCGAGGACGTTCGCATCCCCGACGCCTCGTGCCCTGCGCGCCTGCCCGAGCGCCCGCCAGTCGTCGATGAAGAGCCCGATCATCCGCATGCCCGCCAGTCCGCCGAGCACGAACCTGGCCGGGAGGTGCAGCACCTGGGCGAGGCCGTCGGCCAGGTCGGTGGGGTCGGTGGTCGCAAAGAGCACGATGCTCGGCAGGCCGATGGCGAGCACCCTCAGGGTGATCGCGAGTCCCAGGGCCGCGGAACCCTCGGTGATCGACACCGGACCCCACTCGGCCAGCACTGCGCCGCTGTCTTCGCCGTAGAGCACGGTGGTGAGCCCGGCGAACGGGGCGGCGAGCCAGAGCGGCGCCGTCCGCAGCCAGAACTGCCGTGCGTCGAGACCGGACCAGAACAGGAGGATACCGACGAGCAGCAATGCCACCGACGCCGAGACGACGTCGATCGACAGCAGGAGGGTGACGCTGAGGAGGACGGCGACGGCCAGCTTCGCGACCGGGTTGATCCTGGCGATGGCCGAGTCCCGGATCTCGGGGAGCAGCGCACTCATGTCAGGACCTCGCTGCCCGACCCGAGGGTCAGTTCGTGATCGGCGAATGCGGCGACGAGGGCGAGGTCGTGGGTCACGGTGACGACGGAACTCCCACCATCGACGAGCTCGCCGAGAAGGGAGACCACTTCGCCCCAGGTCACGGCGTCCTGTCCGAATGTCGGTTCGTCGAGAAGGAGTACTCGGGGCCGGGTGGCCAGCACCGTCGCGACGGACAGCCGGCGCTTCTCACCGCCGGAGAGCGTGAACGGGTTCGCATCGGCGAGGTGGGTCAGACGCAGCCGGTCGAGCAGGTCGTCGACACGGGAGTCGACCTCGTTCGGTGCGAGTTTGAGGGCGAGCGGCCCGACCGCGAGTTCGCGCCGTACGGTCGACGCCAGGAACTGATGCTCGGGCTCCTGGAACACCGTTCCCAGCCGCGTGAGCAGATCGCGGGACTTCCAGCGGATCGGCGACGGGGAGAGCCCTCGCGCGAGCGCGGGCGTGGCGGCGAGGTCGCCGCTGACGGGGGGCAACAGTCCGGCGAGGGTGAGCGCGAGTGTGGACTTCCCCGCGCCGTTCGGGCCCGTGACAGCCGTTCCAGACCCTTCCGAGAGCACGAGGTCGAGACCGGATGCCGCCACGACGGCGGACTTCGTCGCGAACGGCGTACGCCCCACGGCCAGATCGCGGGCCTGGAGGAGGCCGACGCCCGCTGAACCCCGGAGGGGTCGTGGGGCCACGGTCGGCGGGATTCCGGGAACCCAGACACCCGCGGCGGCGAGTCTCGGGCCTTCACGGTCGAGAACGTCGCCCGGCGGTCCGTCTGCGAGCACGCCACCGGACGGGTCGAGAACGATGACCCTGTCCACGACGTCGCGCCAGACCGCGACCCGGTGTTCGACCACGATGAGCGTTGCCCCGGACTCCGAGACGACGCTGTCGACCACGTCGCGGATCTCACGGACGCCATCCGGGTCGAGATTCGCGGTGGGCTCGTCGAGCAGGATCAGACCCGGCCGCATGGCGAGCACGCCGGCGAGGGCAAGCCGTTGCTTCTGTCCGCCGGACAGGTTGGAGGAGGAGTGGCCGAGCGGCAGGTCGAGGCCGACGGCACGCAGTGCCCATCGGACCCGTTCCCAGATCTCGTCCCTCGGCACACCAAGGTTCTCGCAGGAGAAGGCGACATCGTCACCGATGCGTGCGAGAACTATTTGCGAGTCGGGGTCCTGGAGGACGAGACCCGCGCGGCCGCGAGCATCCGCCGGTCGTCGGCCGTCGAGGAGGAGCGCTCCGAACTCGTCGCCCTCTTCCTCCCCGCCGAGCACACCGGCGATGGCCTGCAGGAGAGTGGACTTGCCTGCCCCCGACGCACCGAGGAGGAGGACGCGCTCCCCCGGTTCGATGTCGAGGGTCAGCGAGGACACGGCCGCGTTACTGCGGCCGGCATGGCGCCAACCCCAGTCCCTGGCACGCACGTGCACGCCAGGGACGGGGCGGGAAGAGACCAAGTCGATCATCGACCGCCGGCGTCCGCCACAGTCCTGGCCTGTCGGCCCGAGGCGAACCTGCTCAACGCTCCGGTCGCGGCAAGACCGCGCACGGCGAACCACGAGAGAAGTCCGGCGATGAACACGCCCGAGACGATGGCGCTGACGATGTAGGTGACCTTCGCGCTGACCTCGAGGGCCGCGTAGCTCGTGAACGTGGTGTCGAGCAATCCGACAGCAAGACCGGTGCTTGCGCCGGCGAGCAGCGCGACACCGAGGCGCCAGTTCGCGTAGAAGAACAACGCGAAGACGAGTTCGGCTCCGAGACCCTGCACGAGGCCCCAGATCAGCGTCTCAAAACCCCACACGGTGCCGATCAGTGCGGAGACCGCCGCGGCGACGAGCTCCGTGTAGAGCGCGGCACCCGGCTTGCGGATCACCAGGCCGCCGAGCACGCCGGCGAAGAGCCAGCCGCCGGCGAGGAGGCCGCCGAGTCCTGGGGTGAACGCGAGCGCCGCGCTGAGCGGCCCCCACGCAAGGCCCCAGGCCCAGAAGATGACCCCGGAGGCGACACCGATGACACTGGCCACGACGATGTCGACGACCCGCCAGCGGAGATTCCGCCTGGCTGTGGCTGCAGGAGCAGCCGTCGTCGATGGAGAGATTGTTGAATGCACGATACGCGCCCTTTCGTGGGCACGGGTAGCGAGATGGTTTGCCTCCCTGCGCTGGCATTACCCAGATCAGGTTCGACGGTCGAAGATTATGGAATCTTCCTCTCAGCCCGGTTCACCGGACTCCCGTGTTACTGCAGCCAGTCTAGGCGATTCGCTACTTCTTCAGTGCGCGGATGACGAGCGACAACGCTTTTCCGACCGCCCAGACGAACGGGATCCCCACCGCGACGAGAGAAACGACGTTCGGTTCGAAACGGAGCCCCTGCCTGGTCTTGATGTAGGCACCGATCGGAAGCGCGAAACCGCCTCCCCCTCCGCCCGACCCCGCGCCGTGTCCGGCGTTGGACTTCGATGCGGTGTCTGCTTCGGCTTCTCCTTCGCCGGCGCCGAAGCCGTACCAGGCGAGAGCGACGGGGATGAGCTTCTCACCGTCCACGTCGACAGCGTCGCCGTACACGGTGGTGACTCCGACAGCCTTGAATTTGTCAGCCAGTTCGAGCGCGAGTTTTGTCATACCGCCACGCTATCGGGCTGCACCGGACGAACCAAGGGGTTGCGCCGATACTCACTCACGCGGGTATCGTGTTCCTCCCGCTGTGCTCCCCCGCCCGCGGCCGAGCAGCGACGCACGTCGGACCGCTTCTCCGCCGAACCGGGCCCGGAGGGAGTCGATGGTCGTCTCGGCCTCGCGCCATTCCTCATCCGGGTCCCAGAGCGATGCCATCGCCCCGTCGCCGTCGAGCAACTGCTCAGCGCGCACGCCGACGAGCCGGACGGGTCTCCCGTCGACCTCCAGTGCGGTGAACAGGTCGTTGGCCTCCTCATAGAGGCGGCGTCCGACGTTGGACGGCTCCGCGAGTGTGTGCGAACGTGTGAGCGTCGTGAAATCGTCGAATCGGACCTTGATCGCGACCGTCCGTGCTGAGAGGCCCGCCTTCCGCAGCCGGACGGCGACCTGGTCGGCGAGTCGCAGGAGCTCGAGGCGTAGTCGCGTCGGATCGGCGATGTCCTCGTTGAACGTCACCTCATGGCCGATGCTCTTCTCCGCGGTTGCTGTGACGACCGAGCGTGCGTCTCGTCCATTCGCGAGTTCATGCAGTTTGACGCCGGTGGCATCGCCGACGGCTTTGCGGAGCGTGGCGAGTGGTGTGTCTGCTACGTCGCCGACGGTGTGGAGACCGATACGAAGCAGGGCCTCCTCCGTCTTCGCCCCGACGCCCCAGAGGGCACGGATCGAGAGCGGATGAAGGAACGCCAGGGTCTCTGCGGGAGGGATGACGAGCAACCCGTCGGGTTTCGCCCGGCCGGATGCCACCTTCGCGACGAACTTCGTGGCTGCGGCGCCCACGGAACAGGTCAGCCCCGTCTCCCGCTGGACACGGTCTCGGATCAGCTGGCCGACCTCGGCGGGCGAACCGATGAGACGCCGGGCTCCTGAGACGTCCAGGAACGCTTCGTCGATGCTCAACGGTTCGACGAGAGGTGTGGCATCCCTGAAGATCGACATGACCTGTCGCGAATAGTTCGTGTACCGCTCGTGGTGCGGCGGAAGGACGACGGCTTGAGGACACAACCGCATCGCCTTCGACACGGGCATCGCCGCCGTCACCCCGAAGCGCCTCGCCTCATAGGTGGCGCTGGTCACCACCGAGCGGCCCTCTGCGTGCCCGATGATCACCGGTTTGCCCCGAAGTTCCGGGTGGTCGAGAAGCTCGACTGATGCGAAGAACGCGTCCATGTCGATGTGCAGGATGTGTGCGCCCTCGTCGTTGCTGAGGTCGGCAGTGACCTGCCTCGCGCTGCCGTCCTGCCTGCTCATGAGTCGATTCTCCCACAGGAGGCCGACACGCTCCCGACATTCTGTTCGGAAATAGGGTTCGCTGGGCGCGGGTATCCTTCGAAGATTCCACCTACACGGTGAGGCGCGGCCCTGAGTCCCCTGCCGACGCCCGTTCGTCGGCGGCACGACGACGGTAACGACTCAGCAGGAGCACCTCCACCGGGGCGGTGAGGCCGATCGCGAGCAGCACGGCGAACCAGTTCCCGGTGGCGATGCTGACCCACAGCCCTGCTCCCAGGATCAGGGCCGAATATCCGGATGCCAGGATCCAGACCACAGGGGTGGACAGTCGCGACTGGTGAGGACTCATTGCGTCAGCTTAGGCCGATCTCTTGAAGTCGGCGTGCCTGGCCGACAGGCTGGACCACATGGACCCCACCATTCACTTCATCACGGTCGCAACGGGCAACCTTGACGCCGCCCGTTCGTTCTATCAACGCGGTCTCGGCTGGCGCCCGCTCGCGGATGTCCCTGGTGAGATCATCTTCTTCCAGACCGGTCCGTCGCTCGTTCTCGGGCTGTACGACAAGGCGGCTTTCGCCGCCGATCTCGGTCGCCCGGCCAGCGAGACGCGCATCGACGGGCTGACCCTGTCGCACAACGTCGAAAGCCCCGGCGCGGTCGACCGCACGGTGGAACGGATGCTGTCGGCGGGCGCCACCTTGATCTCATCGCCCCGCCACGCGGCATTCGGCGGTTATCACGGCCACGTCACCGACCCCAACGGTGTCGTCTGGGAGATCGCGCACAACCCCGGCTGGCACGTCGACGACGACGGGAAGGTGACGCTCGGCACGTGAGTCCCCCTGAGAAGGCCACTCTCAGACCAGGGCGATGACGACCGGTTTCAACCACTCGCGAAACGCTTCGGGATCGTCCCGGAGCGTCTCGCTGATAATCACGGTATCCGGTGCGACGACCCAGGCGCCCGAGCCGCGCACCGGAAGGACCTCGAGGTCGAGTCGGAACGATCCCGTCTGACGACGCAGTTCGAATTGACGCCGCTGCACCAGTTCGTAGGCGTCTGCCAGCGGATGGACCCGAGCGTCGACCGCACGCTGGTACTCCACGTGGCGTTCTTCTGCCCAGGCCATCGCCTGGGCGTAACAGTTGTAGACGAGCTCCTGCAGTTCGAGTGCCCGGTCGAACACCTCGAAGTGCGGCGGTCGCACCTGGCTGATGAACGGCCTCGTTGCACGCATAACGATGCCGGCCCACCAGCCGCGCCACTGCGCTGCCAGCTCGTTCCGGTCGAGGTCGGGCAGGTCCACCGGCTCGAGCGGAGGATCCACCGGCGGAATCTGCTCTTCGCAGATGTCGGTGAGTCCGCCGAGATCCCGGAAGGCGAGGGCGAGCAGCAGGTCCCAGGGACAATCCTCTGTGATCTGCCAACGAATCGAGCCCTCGACCAGCATGGCAGCATCGTACTGCCGAAAATCGGGTCACGGAAGTTCCCGTTTCGGCTCCCCGCGTACGCGGGGAGGTCGGATGTCCGCCGGATCAGACCCGGCGGACATCCGGCCATCGCATCAGCCTGCGGCTCGCTCCAGGACCAGTTCGCGAACGCGCGCGGCGTCCGCCTGGCCCTTCATGGCCTTCATGACGGCGCCGATCACGGCGCCTGCTGCCTGCACCTTGCCGTCGCGGATCTTCTCGAGCACGTCAGGCTGCGAGGCGAGCGCTTCGTCGATGGCTGCGATGAGCGCTCCGTCGTCGGACACGACGGCGAGCCCACGAGCGTCGACGACTTCCTGAGGCGAACCCTCACCGGCGATGACTCCCTCGAGCACCTGGCGGGCGAGTTTGTCGGTCAGTGTCCCGTCTTCGACGAGCACCGCGAGTGCTGCGACGTTTTCCGGGGAGACGAGCGAGGATGCTTCGACTCCGTTCACGTTCGCCACACGGCTGATCTCACCGGTCCACCACTTGCGGGCAGCTGCCGGTGTGGCTCCTGCCGCAACGGTCTCAGTGATCTCGACGAGCAGACCGCCGTTGACCACATCCTGGAACTCCAGGTCCGTGAAGCCCCAGTCCGACTTGAGTCGGCGACGGCGAGCCGCCGGCGGTTCAGGGAGGGCTGCGCGGAGTTCCTCGATGAGTTCGGCGCTCGGCTCGACCGGGAGCAGGTCTGGCTCGGGGAAGTACCGGTAGTCGTCAGCATCGCTCTTCGGCCGTCCGGCGCTCGTGCGGCCGGTGTCCTCGTGCCAGTGCCTGGTCTCCTGCGTGATCGTGCCGCCTGAGGCAAGGATGGCCGCCTGGCGCTGGATCTCGTAACGGATCGCACGCTCGACCGAACGCAACGAGTTCACGTTCTTCGTCTCGGTGCGGGTTCCGAGCGGCGCGGGAGGCTGACCCTCCGGCGTACGCGGACGGAGCGAGATGTTCGCGTCGCAACGCAGGTTGCCGCGCTCCATTTTGGCGTCGGAGATCCCCAGTGACACGACGATGTCGCGGATGGTGGACACGTACGCCTTGGCCAGTTCAGGAGCATCCGCTTCGGCTCCGTAGATGATGTCCGTGACGATCTCGACCAGGGGCACGCCAGCCCGGTTGTAATCGACCAGCGAGTATTCGGCACCCTGGATCCGCCCGGTTGAACCACCGACGTGCGTGAGCTTGCCGGCGTCCTCCTCCATGTGCGCGCGCTCGATGGACACGGTTACGAGGCGGCCGTTCGGGAGTTCGACGTCGACTGATCCGTCGAAGGCGATCGGCTCGTCGTACTGGGAGATCTGGTAGTTCTTCGCCAGGTCGGGGTAGAAGTAGTTCTTGCGTGCGAACCGCGACGACGGCGCGATCGAGCAGCCGAGGGCGAGGCCCAGGCTGATCGAATAGCGAACGGCCTGCTCGTTGACGACCGGCAGCGCGCCGGGCAGTCCGAGGCACACCGGTGTGACGTTGGTGTTGACGAGCGAACCGAATTCGTTCGGCGCATGCGAGAACATCTTGGTCTTCGTGTTGAGCTCGACATGCACCTCGAAGCCGAGCACCGGCTCGAACAGTTCGAGGGCCTTGTCGTAGTCCATCAGGGCGTCTTTTGCCATTATTTGCCTCCCAGTGCCGGAGCCTGCGAGATCAGCGTGTGACCCCACTGCTGCTCGAGCAGAGCTTCGATTGCCGCGCCGACGCGGTAGAGCCTGGCGTCCCCGCGGACCGGCGCCATGATCTGGATGCCGACCGGCAGCCCGTCTTCGGGGGCGAGCCCGATCGGGACGCTGATGCCGGGCACGCCAGCGAGGTTGGCAGGGATCGTGGCGATGTCGTTGAGGTACATGGCCATCGGGTCTTCGAGCTTCTCGCCGAACTTGAATGCCGTCGTGGGCGCGCTCGGGCTGACGAGGACGTCGACCTGTGCGAACGCCGCGTCGAAGTCGCGCTGGATCAGCGTGCGCACCTTCTGCGCGCTTCCGTAGTAGGCGTCGTAGTACCCGGCGCTGAGAGCGTAGGTGCCGAGGATGATCCGGCGCTTGACCTCTGGGCCGAACCCGGCCTCGCGCGTCGCGGCCATGACCTGCTCGACGGTTCCGCCACCCTCGGGCTGCACCCGCATACCGAACCGGACGGAGTCGAACTTCGCCAGGTTGGAGGAGGCTTCGGCCGGGAGGATCAGGTAATAGGCCGAGACGGCGTACTCGAAGTGCGGTGCGCTGACTTCGACGATCTCTGCGCCCTGCTTCTGCAGGAGGGCGACGGTTTCGTCGAACCGGCTCTGGACGCCGGCCTGGAAGCCTTCGCCGGAGAGTTCACGGACCACACCGACCTTGAGTCCTGTGAGCACGTCGCCGCGGGCACCTTCGCGAGCGGCATCCGCCATCGACGACCAGGTGTCCGTGAGAGACGTGGAGTCGAATGGGTCGTGCCCGCCGATGACGTCCTGCAGAAGACCGGCGTCGAGAACGGTCCTCGTCACCGGGCCGACCTGGTCGAGGCTCGAGGCCAGTGCGATCGCGCCGTAGCGGCTCACAGCACCGTAGGTCGGTTTGACGCCGACGGTGCCGGTTACGTGTGCCGGCTGACGGATGGATCCACCGGTGTCGCTCCCGAGAGCCAGCGGTGCTTCGAAAGCAGCGACGGCTGCGGCCGATCCGCCTCCTGAACCGCCGGGGATGCGGCCGAGGTCCCATGGGTTCCTGGTCGGTCCGTAGGCCGAGTGCTCCGTCGACGACCCCATGGCGAACTCGTCCATGTTGGTCTTGCCGATCGGGATGAGCCCTGCGGCACGCGACCTCGAGACGACCGTCGCGTCGAACGGCGACATGTATCCCTCGAGGATCTTGCTTCCGGAGGTGGACGGCATGTCGGTCGTGACGAGGACGTCCTTGACGGCGAGGGGCACGCCGGCCAGTGGGCCGAGTTCCTCACCGGCGGCGCGGCGTTCGTCGATGCGCCTGGCGGTACCGATGGCGTGGTCGGACACATGGAGGAACGCGTGCACGTCGGTGTCCACGGCCGTGATGCGGTCGAGGTGGGCCTGGGTGGCTTCGACGGCGCTGATCTCGCGGCTCTGTAGCTTCTGCGCGAGGTCGGCGGCGGTCAGACGGATGATGTCGCTCACTACTGCTCCTCCCCCAGGATCGCCGAGACCTTGAACCGGTTGTCGGCTTGCTCTGGCGCATTCTGAAGCGCCTGCTCGATCGTCAGCGTCTCGCCCACGACGTCGGGGCGGAAGACGTTCGACAGCGGAACGGGGTGGCTCGTCGCCGGAACGTCCGGGGTCGCCACCTGCTGCACCTTGGCGATGCTGTCGACGATCTGGTCAAGTTCGGTGGTGAGACTCGAGATCTCTTCTGGGGTGAGGGCAATACGGGCGAGGTTCGCCAGATGCGCCACCTGCTCCTCAGAAATTTCAGACATGGGACTCCGTCAGGTAAGTACTGGGGTGTCCTCCCATTCTATTGGGCGACGCACCGCCCGCCCGCCCGTGCGGCGCCGTGCTCAACGCTCCGCGATTAGAGTAAGGCGAGTGACCGACACCTCTCCGCGTCCCTGGCTGAACAATTACGCACCGAACGTGCCGCACGACATCCCCCGGCAGGATGGATGTCTGGGTGACCTCGTCGACGCGTCAGCAGAACACCACCCCTCGTTCGTCGCCCTCGAGTTCTTCGGCGCGACGACGACCTACCGCCAGCTCCAGCACGCGATCCACCGCGTGGCCGAGGGACTGCGCGAGCTCGGTGTATCCAAGGGCGACCCCGTCGCGATCGTCCTGCCGAACTGCCCGGAGCACATCGTCGCGTTCTACGCCGTGCTGCGTCTCGGCGCCGTCGTGGTCGAACACAACCCGCTGTACACGCCGCGTGAGCTGCGGCACCAGTTCGAAGACCACGGAGCGCGCGTCGCGATCGTCTGGAGCAAGGTCGTGTCGACCGTCCAGGATTTCCCGGAGGACATCGCGGTCGACTCCCTCATCTCCGTCGACATCACGAGGTCGATGCCCGCCGGTATGCGGCTGGCGCTCTCCCTCCCGGTGAAGAAGGCCCGCGAGTCGCGCGCTGCGCTCACCGCGAAGACGCACAACACCATCACCTGGTCGAAGCTCAGTTCGTCGCGGACGATCGACTCCTTCCATCCGCGTCCCGAGTCGACGGATGTGGCGATCATCCAGTACACGTCTGGCACGACTGGCGCCCCCAAGGGCGCCGTGCTCACCCACGCGAACCTGCTCGCGAACGCCGCCCAGGCGCGGGCCTGGACTCCCACGATCAAACACGCCGGGTGCACCGTGTACGCCGTCCTGCCAATGTTCCACGCTTACGGTCTGACGCTGTGTCTCACCTTCGCCATGAGCCTGGGCGCCCGCCTGGTGCTGTTCCCGAAGTTCGACCCTGACCTCGTCCTGGCTGCCGCGAAGAAGCATCCGCCGACCTTCCTGCCCGCCGTGCCGCCGATCGCCGAGCGCCTGCTCAGCAGGGCCACGGAGAAAGGCGTCTCGCTTCACGGTCTCGAGATCGGCATTTCGGGCGCGATGGCCCTTCCAGACGAACTCGTCGTTCCGTTTGAAAAGGCAACGGGCGGTTACCTCATCGAGGGTTACGGTCTGAGCGAATGTTCCCCAGTGCTGATGGCGAATCCGGTATCGGAGGGACGCAAGGCCGGCACGGTCGGGCTGCCGCTGCCGAGTACCGAGATCCGGATCGTCGACCCGGAGAATCCGACCGCAGACGTCGACCCGGGTGCCCCTGGAGAACTGATCGTCCGCGGCCCGCAGGTCTTCTCCGGGTACTACCGCAAGCCCGAGGAGACCAGCGCTGTGTTCGTCGACGGCGACTGGTTCCGCACCGGTGACATCGTGACGATGGATGCCGACGGGTTCGTCAGCGTCGTCGACCGGATCAAGGAACTGATCATCACCGGCGGATTCAATGTCGCGCCGACCGAGGTCGAGAACGCACTCCGCCAGCACCCGGCGATCCTGGACGTCGCCGTCGTCGGCATGCCGAGCGCCCACTCCGGTGAGGACGTCGTCGCCGCGGTCGTCCTGCGCGCCGGCGAGAAGCTGGACAGGGAGTCGATCCGCCAGTTCGCGCGAGACAACCTCACCGCGTACAAGGTGCCACGCCGCATCGTCGCCATCGACGAGCTGCCGACGTCGCTGATCGGAAAGGTCCTGCGCAAGCAGGTCCGCGAGCAGCTTCTCCAGAAGGAGACCGGCCGCCAGGCCGACATCGTACGCTGAGGGCGGTCGGCGCTCAGGCCGCGACCGAACGACCGTTTGAGGCAACTCGATCGCCTGAACGCCAATTACGGGTACCTCGGCACGACCGGGGTCGAACCTGAGGTCAGTCGGCGTCCGGATCTCCGGTCGAGTCGACGGCGCCGTCGAGCGCACTCGGGCCCTGGGTGACGAGCACGGCGAACTGTGCGGCATCGATGATCCGCAGCCCGAGCTCCTCGGCCTTTCCGAGCTTGGACCCTGCGCCGGGCCCGGCGGCGACGAAATCGGTTTTCTTCGACACGCTCGACGCTGCCT
This sequence comes from Mycetocola sp. Y719, assembly GCF_056713205.1. NCBI lineage: Bacteria > Bacillati > Actinomycetota > Actinomycetes > Micrococcales > Microbacteriaceae > Mycetocola > Mycetocola sp. Y719. Next base: position 718,924 of record NZ_JBWYGY010000001.1, read on the forward strand.
TGCCCCCTGCGGCGATGATCGCCTCCTGGGCGCCTTCACGGCTGTATCCCTCGAGTGAACCGGTGGCGACCACGGTGAGTCCGGCGAGAACCCCTCCTGCCTCCCCCGCTGCTCCTGGACCCGGGTGGCCCGGAGTCGAAAATTGCACTCCTGCTGCCGTCCACCGGTCGATGATCTCGCGGTGCCAGTCGATCTCGAACCAGTCGAGCACGGCATCCGCGATAATCCCGCCGACGCCGTCGGTCTCTGCCAGTTGCTCCCTGCTGGCTGCACGGATCGCATCGAGCGACCCGAAGTAGTCGGCCAGCGCTCGAGCAGCGACCGGTCCGACGTGACGGATGTTGAGTGAGACGAGGATGCGCCAGAGCGGTTTCGTCTTGGCCGACTGCAGGTTCTGCAGGAGTTCGACAGCGCCCTTCGACGGAACCGATCCCTCGTCGCCGAAGAACTCGGCGGCATCCGGGTCGAATGCGCCGTCTTTCTTGACATTCCTCTTGCGCCTGAACGGCGTGACGCGCTTGACCTGACCGTCGTCGGCGAGTTTGGCGAGTCCGGTCTCGATGTCGTAGACGGTGACCGTGACCGGGAAGAGGTCCTCGATGGTCAGGTCGAACAGCCGTGCCTCTGAGACGTCGCCGTTCTCGTCGGCGAGCGGTGCGGCCGACGGACCGAGGGGCTGGGTCAGCGCTGCGGCGGCGACCTCACCGAGACCCTCGATGTCGAGTGCTCCACGGGATCCGACGTGTTCGACTCGACCGCGCACCTGCGCAGGGCACGACCGGGAGTTCGGGCAGCGGAGATCCTTGTCGCCTTCCTTGGCCGGCCGAAGCGGGGTGCCGCAGGACGGGCAGTTCTCGGGCATGACGAACGCCCGCTCGGTGCCGTCACGGAGTTCGACGACGGGGCCGAGGATCTCGGGGATGACGTCGCCGGCCTTGCGCAGCACGACGGTGTCGCCGATGAGCACACCCTTCGCCTTCACGACGTCCTGGTTGTGAAGGGTGGCCTGGCTCACGGTCGATCCGGCGACACGGACAGGCTCGACCTGAGCGAACGGAGTGGCACGGCCCGTCCTGCCGACGCTGACGACGATGTCGAAAAGTTTCGTGTTCACCTGCTCTGGCGGGTACTTGAATGCCGTCGCCCAGCGGGGGGCGCGACTGGTTGCGCCGAGTTCGTCGTGCAGGGCGAGCTCGTCGACTTTGATCACGATGCCGTCGATCTCGTGCTCGACGCTCGCGCGGTTCTCGCCGTAGTGCTCGATGAATCCGATGACGCCGTCGATGCCGTCGAACACGCGGAAGTGGGTCGAGGTCGGCAGCCCCCACTCGGACAGGAGGCCGTAGACCTCCGATTGCGCCGAGACGGGAGGGTTCGGCCATGCGCCGATGCCGTGCACCAGCATCCGGAGCCTGCCGAGGCGGTTGTTCATCAACTGCAGCTGGGCCGCGTTCTTACTCTCGGCCTTCTGTCGGAGGCTGCCGCTCGCGGCATTGCGCGGGTTGGCGAAGACCTTCTCGCCCGCAGCGAGCTGAAGTTCGTTGAGTTCGCGGAAGGCCTCGACCGGGAAGAAGATCTCTCCCCTGACCTCGACGAGAGCGGGGTGCCCGGATCCGGCGAGCCTCGTCGGGATCGAGCGGATGGACGCGACGTTCTCGGTGACATCTTCGCCGACGACACCGTCACCCCGGGTGGCCGCGCTCACGAGGCGCCCGTTCTCGTACCGGAGGTTCACGGCGAGGCCGTCGATCTTCAACTCGGTGAGGTAGTGCACCGAGCGGGCGGAGGCGCGTTCGACGCGCTCGCTCCATCCGCGCAGCTCGTCGGCGGAGAAGACGTTGTCGAGGCTCAGCATCCGTTCGGCATGCGTGACCGGGTCGAACAGTGAGGCCTGGGCCCGACCTCCGACCGTCTGGGTGGGGCTGTCCTGCCCCTGCAGTTCGGGGAAGAAATGCTCGAGCAGTTCGAGCCGGTGCATCATGGCGTCGTAGTCGGCGTCTGAGACGAGGGAGGCGTCCTGCTCGTAATACGCGTCACGGAGTTCGAGGATCCGTGTCGTCAAGGCGGCGGCCTCAGCCGCGGCCTTCTCGAGGTCTTTCGGCGTGGTCTGCTGGTCGATGCTCTCTGTCACTCGCCCAGTCTAGGGAAAGCCACCGACACGGCGAGAGGGGTAGCGGCGGGCGGTCAGCGCACCGATCGGACGGGGATGATCGCGAGCGCCCCGAGGATGGCGGCGACTCCTGCGGCGACGAACAGCGCCGCGAATCCCCCTGACGCGGCTACGACGAACGCCCCGAGCAGCGGCGCGAACGCCTGAGGCACCGCCGTGGCGATGTTCATGATCCCGAGGTCCTTGCCGCGGTCCTCCTGCGCTGGGAGGACCTGCGTCGCGAGCGCCTGGTCGACGCAGAGGAAGCATCCGTAGCCGAGACCGAGCATCCCGGCCGCGACGAGCGCCGCGCTGAAGCTCGGTACGAACGCGAGGACGAGAGCGGCGAGGCCCTGCAGCGCCGCAGCGGCGAACACGAACGACTTCCGCCGTCCGAGCAGGTCGGACAGGCGCCCCAGGAACACGGCGGCGAGGATGACGAAGAGCATGTAGACGAGCGTGAGGAGGAGCAGGTCGTCCTCCGGTTCATCCACCCGCAGGCCGTACTGGAGGAAATAGAGCAGGAGGGTCGTACCGAGGGCGTTGCCGATGTTCACGAGGATCCGGCCGAGAAGCGTCCAGCCGAAGTCCGGGTGTGTACGCGGGTTGATCCAGAAGCCGGCGATGAACGCCGCAGGGGTGAGCGGTCGCCGTGACTCCCTGGGCAGCACCTCGTCGCGCAGGGCGATCAGGAACGGGAGCACGAGGAGCACGAGCGCGACGGAGACGACGAGGTAGCCGACGAGCTGGCCGAGCGACAGGAGTGTGACGAGGGCGACGCCGAGGATGATCCCGATCGCCTGCGGTGCGCTCATCCAGCCGGACACCGTCCCCCGCTGGTTCACAGGCACCTGGTCGGAGATCACGGCGGTGAGGGCTGCGGTGAGCATGCAGAAGCCGGTGAGCGCGAAGCACCAGGCTATGCCGACGGCCACGATGTCGGTCTGGAACCCGAGCAGGGCGAGGGACGCGGCGAAGACCACGGTCCCGGCTGCCATCCACGGCCGACGCCTACCGAAGCGGGAGGTCGTCCGGTCGGAGAGGGCGCCGGTGAGCGGGTAGGCGACCAGCGCGCAGAGTCCGGCGATACCGGAGATGATCCCGAAGGCAACGACGCTGTCGATCCAGTCGTCCGGATGGACGGCGGCGTCGACCTGCAACGGCAGCAGGAGCTGGATCGGCGTGAGCTGTGCCATCCAGATGCCGAGCCACGCTGCTGCGAACAGCGCGATCCAGCGCGCAGGAACGCGGGTGGTGGGTTCTGTGACCGGTGCGAGCGGTCCTTCGGTCGTCGTGGCCACGGGAGTCAAGATACCGCAGGCTCTGCCCGCGTGGGGCGGATGCGTCACCCCCTGTTCGCGTCCGCCGCTGCGCGTCGGCCTGCTCGTCGTGCCGTCGATGTCGGTCGATCGGGCCCGCATGCGGCCCGCGCCAGCGAATCACCACAAATCGCGGTCGACATCGGCGAGTCGCCACAACGTGCGGTCCACAGGTCCCCCGAACGTCCATTCGTGGCGAGTCAGGCGGATACCACCCGCGGCGCGACTCCGAATGGGCGTCAGGCGGTGGCCGGGACGGCGCTCACTGTGCGATCGATCGTGCACTGCCCGAGCACGCGCGTGCCGACGTAGACGACCGCGGTCTGGCCGGGTGCGACACCGTCGAGCGGCGTCTCCGGGCGGATCATCAGCTCGGGCTCGCCGGTCTCGGCGTGCGGCTGCACGACGGCGACCGCTGGGACAGGGTCGGCGTGGGCGCGGATCTGCACGTCGCAGTCGAAGGCGACGTCGGGGTGCTCAGGAGCAAGGCCGGCCCAGGTGAATCGTGAACCGGCGATCTCGGCGATGGCGAGCGCTTCCTTCGGCCCCACAACCACCTCATTGGTCTTCGGCCGGACCTCGAGCACGAACCGCGGGCGGCCGTCAGGGTCCGGAACGCCGAGGTTGAGCCCCCGACGCTGTCCGACGGTGAACGCCGCAGCACCCTCGTGTGATCCGACGACGGATCCGTCGCGGTCGAGGATCTCGCCCTTCTCGGCGCCGACCCGTTCAGCGAGCCAGCCGCGGGTGTCCCCGTCAGGAATGAAGCAGATGTCGTGGCTGTCCGGCTTGTTCGCCACGCTGAACCCGCGCGCTGCGGCCTCGGCACGGACCTCCGCCTTGGACGGCGTCGCGCCGAGGGGGAACATCGAGTGGGCGATCTGCTCAGAGGTGAGGACACCGAGCACGTAGCTCTGGTCCTTCGCCCACGCGCTCGCGCGGTGCAGTTCGCGGTTGCCGTCGGCATCCGTGACGATCGTCGCATAGTGGCCGGTGCAGACGGCGTCGAAGCCGAGGTCGATCGCCTTCTCGAGGAGCGCGGCGAACTTGATCTTCTCGTTGCAGCGCATGCACGGGTTCGGGGTACGGCCTGCGGCGTATTCGGCGATGAAGTCGTCGACGACGTCGAGCTTGAACCGTTCGGAGAAGTCCCAGACGTAGTAGGGGATGCCGATGATGTTGGCCGCGCGCTGGGCGTCCATCGAATCCTCGATCGTGCAGCAGCCGCGACTGCCTGTACGGAGCGTCCCTGGCATCCGACTGAGCGCGAGGTGCACGCCGACGACCTCGTGGCCTGCCTCGACGGCGCGCGCAGCGGCGACTGCGGAGTCGACGCCACCGGACATTGCTGCTAAAACCTTCACCGGAACAGTGTACGCGCCGGTTCCTGATCGCGCCCTGTTGCCCGGTCAGGCCCCGAGAGTGGTCTGCCGGTCGGCGAGCCCCGCCCGCGACGCCTGCGCGTATGCCGACGGAAGCGCAGACAGGAGCGCATCGATGTCTGCGTCCGTCGTCGTGTGGCCGAGAGTCACGCGGAGCGCGCCCCTCGCCTCCAGTTCGTTCCTGCCCATCGCCCTGAGCACGTGCGACGGTTCGGGGATCCCCGCCTGGCAGGCGGAGCCGGTGGAGACGGACACTCCGGCCATGTCCAGCAGGAACAGGAGCGAGTCCCCCTCGCAGCCGGCGAATGCGACGTGGACGTTGCCAGGCAGACGACCGGAACCAGAAGGTCCGTTGAGTCGCGCAGAGGGAACGGCAGAGAGGATGCCGTCGATGAGCCGGTCGCGCAGGGCGGACAGCCGGACGGCCTCGGCGGTCCGGGAAGCGGCAGCGTGCCTGGCTGCGACCGCGAACGACACGGCGCCGGCCACGTCCTGGGTACCTGACCGCACCTGCCGTTGCTGGCCGCCCCCGTGAAGCAACGGCTCCACGCTCGCCGAGCGGGAAAGAACGAGTGCGCCGACACCCACAGGCCCGCCGATCTTGTGCGCCGAGACGCTCATCGCGACAAGCCCCGCGCCCCCTACACTTCCGGATGCGGCGCGAACAGCGGCGAAGTCGGTGTCGAGATACCCATATGCAGCGACAGCGTCGAGGTGAACGGGGACGCCGTGCGCGGCAGCGAGCGCCGAGATCGCACTCACGGGCTGAATGCTGCCCACTTCGTTGTTCGCCCAGAGGAGGGTGATGAGCGCGACCCTGTCGCCGTAGCTCTCAAGCGCGCCGACCACGTCGTCCGGCCGGACCAGTCCGTCGTCATCGAGCGGGAGCCAGCCGATCTCGGCTCCCTCATGCTGTTCGAGCCATTCGAGGGTGTCGATCGTGGCGTGGTGCTCGCCGCCGGGAGCGAGGATCACCGGGCGGTCCGCAGCGCGGTTCCGCGACCACCAGATCCCCTTGAGGGCGAGGTTGACCGCTTCGGTTCCGCCGGAGGTGAGGACCACTTCGATCGGGTCGCAGCCGACCGTCAGAGCGATCTGCTCGCGTGCCTCCTCCAGCATCCGTTTGGCGGCCTGCCCCTGGGAGTGGATCGATGCCGGATTGCCGACGACACCGAGCGCGTCGGCGTATGCGGCGATGGCTTCGGGGAGCATCGGCGTCGTCGCCGCATGGTCAAGATAGACGACCATCCCGCTCTCCTTCCGCCGGTACGCGCACGTGGTACGCACTCACTACTCTAGAACGCATGACTCCGACCGATTCCCTGCACGATCTCGGCGTCCGAGTCACGTCTCACGGTGGTGAGTTGCGCGTCTGGTCGGCAAGTGCCGACTCGATGGAACTCGTCATCTTCGACGACACCGACCCGAACTGGGTGACGAAGACTGTACCGATGCACCGGAACGCCGAAAACGTGTGGGTGGGCCGCTCGCGGACCCTCCGCGCCGGCACCCGCTACTCGATCCGCGCATCCGGACCGTCCTCCCCCACCGCCGCATTCAATCCGTCGCGCTTGCTCATCGACCCGTATGCGCGCGGTCTTGTGCGCGTGGCAGCCGGCCAGTACCGGTCCGCCGTCGTCGACACGGACTTCGACTGGGGTGACGTGGCAAAGCCGGCCGTTCCCCTCGACCGCACGGTCATCTACGAGGCGCACGCCAAGGGCCTGTCGAAACTCAACCCGCACGTGCCTGAGGCGCTTCGCGGAAGCTACGCCGGTCTCGCCCACGAAGCGTCGATCGGGTACCTCACCGACCTCGGCGTCACCGCGGTCGAACTCCTGCCCATCCACGCCTTCGTCTCCGAGCAGCGGCTCATCCGGCAGGGGCTCACCAACTACTGGGGATACAACACCCTCAACTTCTTCACCCCTCACGCTCCATACGCCTCGAAGACGGCACAGGCGAAGGGGCCGGATGCCATCCTCCGCGAATTCAAGGGAATGGTCAGGCTGCTGCATGAGGCGGGCATCGAAGTGATCCTCGACGTCGTCTACAACCACACCGCCGAAGAGGGCAGGGGCGGGCCGACCACGAGCCTCAGGGGCCTCGACAATGACGCTTACTACCGGCAGAACGCCGCAGGCGACTACATCGACGTCACCGGCTGCGGCAACAGCCTCGACACGTCCCACCCCGCCGCAAGACGCCTCGTCATGGATTCCCTGAGGTACTGGGCGAACGAGGTCCAGGTCGACGGCTTCCGGTTCGACCTGGCCGTGACACTCGGCAGGGACGAGCAGCACGCGTTCTCTCCCCACCACGAACTCCTCACCGACATCGTGTCGGACCCGGCGCTTGCCGGAGTGAAGATGATCTCGGAACCGTGGGATGTCGGCATCGACGGCTGGCAGACCGGCAACTTCCCGACCGGCTGGATCGACTGGAACGACCGGTACCGCGACAGGGCACGCAACTTCTGGCTGTCCGATGTCGACTACGCCAGACGTGCGAGCACCGCCCCGGTCGGGATCGGCGGCTTCGCCACCCGCCTGGCCGGGTCGAGCAACACGTTTTCGGCGGAACGGGGACCGCTGGCATCCGTGAACCTCATCACGGCCCATGACGGATTCACCCTCGCGGACCTCGTCTCCTATGACGTGAAGCACAACGTGGGCAACGGGGAGTCGAACCGCGACGGCACCGACAACAACCGTTCGTTCAACCACGGGGCTGAGGGACCGACCGCGGACGCGAGCATCCTGGCCACCCGGCGGAAGGCGATGCGGAACCTGCTCGGCACCCTGCTGCTCTCGGCGGGTGTCCCGATGCTCACCGCTGGAGACGAATACGGCCGCACCCAGCGCGGAAACAACAACGCATACTGTCACGACTCCGAACTCACCTGGCTGAGCTTCCCGGTCGACAAGTGGCAGCACAACCTGCGGGCGCACACCCGCCGCCTGATCGAGCTCAGACGCGAGAACCCTGCCCTCCGGCCGGTCCGCTTCGGCCGGTTCGGTGAGACCGTTCCGAGTGCGAGCCAGATGGACTGGTACGACCAGTCAGGACAGACGATGAGCGAAGACGATTGGACGAGTGCACGCAACCGCACGATCCAGTACGTTGCGGCGAGCACCCCTGAGGTGGAGGAGTTCAACCGGATCCTGCTCATCGTCCATGGCGTGGAGTCCGGGGTCACTGTGACGCTTCCCGCCCACGACGCCGTCACCAGATACGAACTTCTCTGGCGGAGCGACGATGAACTCCCGATCGACACCGTGTCCGAATTCGCCCCAGGCGACACCGTCGACGTCGCCGCCACCTCGATGCAGCTGTTCCGCGCGGTGTCCGGGGAGTAGCCGTGGCGAAGAAGACCTCGGCGGGCACGCCGGCGACCGCGGCTCTCACCGCACGGGGCATCAAGTTCACCCCCCACCCGTACGAACACGACCCAGCCGCCCCAAGCTATGGTCTCGAGGCGGCCGACGCACTCGGCGTCGAGGCCGACCGGGTCTTCAAGACGCTACTGGCGGATGTGGACGGGGCCCTCGTCGTCGGGGTCGTCCCTGTGACCGGGCAGCTGGACCTCAAGGCGCTGGCGTCGACCGTGGGCGGCAAGCGTGCGAGCATGGCGGATCCGGCCGTCGCCGAACGCAAGACCGGCTACGTCATTGGCGGGATCAGCCCGGTCGGCCAGAAGACCCGTCTGCGCACGGTCGTCGATGAAACGGCGACACTCTTCCCCACGGTCTTCGTATCCGGCGGGCGCCGCGGTTTCGACATCGAGCTCTCCCCCGATGACCTGGTCCTGGTCACGGGGGCGTCGTTCGCCCCGATCGCCAGGCCCTGACCCGCCTGGCGTCGTGCGACCGGCTCAGGCGACCGCGATGAGCCCCAGTTCTGCCGGGCTGGCAAGAAGAGGATTCTTCGGAACCACGCGCACGCTGTAGCCGAAGCCGCCGGGGCGGTTCAGGCTCACCGTTCCTGCGAACAACCACTCGCCCGGGTCGGACGAGTCCGTCCCTTCCGTCTCCGCCTCGAGGTCGGCCGTCTGCACATCCTGGAGATCGTCACCGTTCGCGCCGCTCCGCCCGTAGACGACCTGGACCGACACGTCGTCGGGTGTGAGGCTGCCGAGGCGCACGATGGCGCGGAGATGAAGTTCCTCTCCCACCTGCGGTGTGAGGTCGAGACCGCCGGATTCGACGTGCGCGATGGCGACGCCAGACCAGGCCTCCGTTACGCGGGCCTTCCACTCGGCGAGCTGCCTGGCGTTCTTGAATCCATCCTCACGCAGCACCGTGTTGCTGGCGAACGCAGGGCGGTAGAGCGACTCCACGTACTCACGGACCATGCGGTCGGCGCTCAGCTGCGGAGAGAGCGTCGACAGGGTGTGCCGGATCCTCCGCAGCCAGTCGACCGGCAGCCCGTCTGAGTTCCGGTTGTAGAAACGCGGAGCGATCTGGTGCTCGATCAGGTCGTACATGGACTCCGCCTCGAGCCGGTCGCGTTCCTCCGCGTCCGCAGTGACCGCAGACGGGATGGCCCAGCCGTTGTCGCCGTCGAAGAACTCGCTCCACCAGCCGTCGAGGATCGACAGGTTCAGCACGCCGTTGAGCGCTGCCTTCATCCCGGAGGTTCCGCACGCCTCGAGCGGGCGCAAGGGGTTGTTGAGCCAGACATCGGTGCCCGGATAGAGCTTCTGCGCCATCGAGATGTCGTAGTTGGGCAGGAAGACCATGCGTTCGCGGATCTGCGGATCCTTGGCGAACTCGACGATCTTCTGGATCAGCCGCTTGCCCTCGATGTCGGCGGGATGCGACTTGCCGGCGATGACGATCTGCACGGGCCGATCCGGATCGAGCAGGATCTTCCGCAACCGGTCGGTGTCGTGCAGCATCAGGGTCAGCCGCTTGTACGTCGGTACCCGTCGCGCGAACCCGATGGTCAGGACACGCGGGTCGAGGAGCGTCGAGATCCAGTCAGGGGCCACGCCACCCGGGTTCTGCTGACGCCATGCGCGCTCGAGCCTCCTGCGAGCATCGGTGACGAGTTCCTGGCGCATGTCGTTGCGGACGGACCACAGGTCGGCGTCCGACACCGACGGGTTCGCCCAGTCGGCGTTCGCGGTGTCTGCGGTGCCGAGGTTGCGGATCGCGAGGCCGGTCAGCTGCGGGGCGGTCCAGCTCGCCGGGTGGACACCGTTGGTCACCGAGGCGATCGGCACGTCTTCGGTGTCGAAGCCGGGCCAGAGGTCACTGAACATCTGCCTGCTCACCTCACCGTGCAGCTGAGAGACGCCGTTCGCCCGCTGTCCCAGCCGCAATCCCATCACGGCCATGTTGAATGCGCCGTTCTCGCCTGCGCCCGGCTCGCGCCCGAGGGCGAGCACGTCTTCCACTGCGACCCCAGGCAGAAGGTCGGTCTCGAAGTACCGGCGGATGAGGCCGGCGTCGAACCGGTCGATCCCAGCGGGAACCGGCGTGTGCGTCGTGAACACGGTCCCTGCGCGCACCACCTGGAGCGCTTCGGTGAAGCTCAGGCCGCCGCGGATGAGGTCACCGATCCGCTCGACGCCGAGGAATCCGGCGTGACCCTCATTGGTGTGGAAGACCCGGGGCGGCTGGACCCCTGCGCGCTCCGCCCAGGCGCCGATCGCCCGGACTCCGCCGATGCCGAGCAGGAGTTCCTGCTGCAGGCGGTGCTCCTCGGACCCGCCGTACAGTCGGTCGGTGACGTGCCTGAGATCGTCCGTGTTCTCCGGGATGTCCGAATCGAGCAGGAGAAGGGTCACCCGCCCGACGCGTCCCTGCCAGACGCGGGCGCTGAGCACCTCGTCGTCAGGGAGCATGAGGGTGACGATGACCGGGCTGCCGTCCGGCTGGCGGAGCACGCGAAGCGGGAGCCCGTCCGGGTCGAGGATCGGGTACGTCTCCTGCTGCCAGCCGTCCGGGGACAGCGCCTGGCTGAAGTATCCGGCGCGGTAGAACAACCCGACGGCGACGAGCGGGACCCCGAGGTCCGAAGCACTCTTGAGGTGGTCGCCTGCGAGGATTCCCAGACCGCCCGAATACTGGGGCAAGGCGGCAGCGATGCCGAACTCGGGCGAGAAGTAGGCCACGAGCTCGGGCTTGTCCCCCTCGAGCCCCTGGTACCAGCGTGGCTCGGTGAGGTACCGGGAAAGATCGTCCCTGAGCGCGTTCGCGCGTTCGACGAAAGCGTCGTCAGCCGCCAGCTGGTCGATGCGCTCCTGGGTGATCTGCCCGAAAAGGCTGATCGGATCGTGCTGGAACTCGCGCCAGGCATCCGGTGCGATCTCGGAGAACAGATCCTGGGTGGGTTCATGCCAGGCCCAGCGGAGGTTGCCTGCGAGTTGCTCGAGTGCTGACAACCGCTCAGGGAGCGCCGGGCGCACTGTAAAACGTCGAATCGCCTTCATTCGTTCAGCCTAGGCGAGCGGGGTGAGCCGGGAGCAACACTGCGGCCATATTGGCTCGGCGGAGTTTGGTCAAGGCAGCGACTCTCGTCGCCGATTCGGGGTACGGTCGGACGTGTGGCGAAGAAAGCAATGAATACTGCGGCCGGACCTGTCAAGGCCGCGCCCGCTCAGTCAAACGTTCGCACGGCCCAGGGAATCGGAAGGATTCCCGTACTCGGCCTCTCCCCTGTCGTATCCTGCGGCCGATGGCCCGCTCGCGGCTTCGTCGGTGAGGTGATCCCCTTCCGAGCGACCGCGTTCAGGGAAGGTCATGACGCAATCGGGGTGGAGCTCCTGCTCACCGACCCCGCCGGCGTGACGACACGGCATCCCATGCACATCATCACCGTCGGACTCGACGATTATGAAGCCCTCGCCCGAGTCGACAAGCAAGGCACGTGGACCTTCAAGGTCCGCGCCTACTCCGACGATTTCGAGACCTGGCACCACAATGCCGCGATCAAGATCCCAGCAGGGCTGGACGTCGAGCTGATGTTCACCATCGGAGCCCAGCTGCTGGAGCGTGTCTCCGCCGAGGCCTCCCGTCCGGCAGACGAGCGAGCATACCTGGCGCAGAAGGCCGCGGTCCTCGCCGCGACGGATGCCCCGCTCGATGAGCGCACCGCCGTCCTCGAGGACGCACGCCTGCACGACATCGCCAGGCGGCGGCCGATGACGACGATCTCGAGCGTGTCAGAAGAAGCGGTGGTCCGCGTGGAGCGGACGCGCGCAGGCCTGGGTTCCTGGTACGAGTTCTTCCCCCGGTCAGAAGGAGCGAAGAAGAATGCGGACGGGTCCTGGACGTCCGGGACGTTCCGCACCGCTGCCAAGCGCCTCCCCCCTGTCGCCGCGATGGGCTTCGACGTCGTCTACCTGCCGCCGATCCACCCGATCGGGAAGACCTTCCGCAAGGGCCCCAACAACACACTCACCCCCGGCCCGCACGACCCCGGCTCCCCCTGGGCCATCGGTTCTGCCGACGGTGGTCACGACGCCATCCACCCCGAACTCGGGACGGTTGCGGACTTCCGCTACTTCCTCGGCCAGGCCGCGAAGAACAACATCGAGATCGCGATCGACCTGGCGCTGCAGGCCTCCCCAGACCACCCCTGGGTCACCGAACACCCGGAGTGGTTCACGACCCTCCCCGACGGCACCATCGCGTACGCAGAGAACCCGCCGAAGAAGTACCAGGACATCTATCCGATCAACTTCGACAACGACCCGGAAGGCATCCGTGCCGAGGTGCTCCGGATCGTCCGGTACTGGGTCTCTCTCGGGGTGAAGATCTTCCGCGTGGACAACCCGCACACGAAGACCGTCGAGTTCTGGGAATGGCTCATCGCCACGGTCAACGCCGAGGACCCCGATGTCATCTTCCTGGCCGAGGCCTTCACCCGCCCGGCCATGATGCAGGCTCTCGCGCGCGTTGGCTTCCAGCAGAGCTACACCTACTTCACCTGGCGGAACACGAAGGAGGAACTCGAGGAGTTCTTCACGACGATCAGCAGCGAGACGGCCGACTTCCTCAGGCCCAACCTCTTCGTCAACACCCCGGACATCCTCACCGAATACCTCCAGTTCGGCGGGCCCGCCGCGTACACGATCCGTGCAGCTCTCGCGGCTACCGCTGCTCCGGTCTGGGGCGTGTACTCCGGATTCGAACTGTTCGAGAACGTTGCACGCCCCGGCGCCGAGGAGAACATCGACAACGAGAAGTTCGAGTTCAAGCAGCGCGATTTCGACGCCGCGGATGCCGCAGGAAGATCCCTGTCCCTGTACCTCGGGATGCTCAACGGGATCCGCCGCGAACATCCCGCGCTGGGGCAGCTGCGCAATCTGCACCTCCACTCGAGCGACGACGATTCGATCCTCGTGTACAGCAAGCACCTCGCCGCCGAGTTCACCGACAGCGGCGAATCCGACACCATCCTGGTCGTCGCGAACGTCGACCCGCACTCGGTGCGGGAGACCACGGTACACATCGACAGTTCCGCGTTCGGCCTCGGACCAGGGACCCCGTATCAGGTCACCGACCTCATCACCGGCGCGAGCTGGACGTGGGGCGAGCACAACTTCGTGCGCCTCGACGCGTTCACCGAACCGGTCCACATCTTCCACGTTCAGGAGGCCACCCAGTGACCGATCCCACCACACCCGCAACGACTCCTTCACAGAGCACGACCCCGCCGAAGGCAGCCGCCGCCAAGGCGACACCGCCGACGCAGGCATCCGCGCCCCAGGCGCCGTCGCAGCACGTCCTCGACTCCGTCGCCACCGGCTCGTACTACGACCCGCACTCCGTCCTCGGACAGCACCCGTACGGCGACCGGACCGTCGTCCGCACTCTCCGGCCGCTTGCCCGGACGGTCACAGCCGTCCTCGACGGCGGGGAGAGGGTCGAACTCAGCCACCTGCACAACGGCATCTGGGAGGGCAAGCACTCCGCCGGCTTCCCCGACTACGCCGTCGAGAGCGACTACGGCGACGGTGTCCTCTGGACCACGGATGACCCGTACCGGTTCTCCCCCACCATCGGCGAACTCGACCTCCACCTGATCGGTGAAGGACGCCACGAGCAGCTCTGGGAGGCGCTCGGCGCGCACCTCGTCGAACACTCCGCCGGAGGGGCAGCCGTCGCAGGCACCGCGTTCAGCGTGTGGGCACCGCACGCGCAGGCCGTCCGTGTCATCGGCGAGTTCAACGGCTGGGACGGGCGCCTTCACTCCCTCCGCAACATGGGGCCGACGGGCGTCTGGGAGCTTTTCGTTCCCGGGCTGGCCGCAGGAACCCTGTACAAGTTCGAACTGCTCGGAGCCGACGGCAACTGGGTCCGCCGCGCCGACCCCATGGCGCGTTTCACCGAGACGCCGCCTGCGACGGCATCCGTTGTCGGCGAGTCCAGCCACGAATGGGCGGATGCCGCGTGGATGGATCACCGCGCAGCCACAAACCCGCACGACGGACCGATGAGCATCTACGAGATGCACCTCGGCTCGTGGCGCCCAGGACTCGGCTACCGTGACGTCGCGGACCAGCTGATCGAGTACCTCCGCGCCCTGCACTTCACGCACGTCGAGTTCATGCCCCTGGCGGAGCATCCGTACGGCGGTTCGTGGGGATACCAGATCACCGGGTACTTCGCCCCGACGAGCCGGTTCGGCCACCCGGACGACCTCAAGTATCTCATCGACCGACTGCACCAAGCCGGCATCGGCGTGCTCATGGACTGGGTGCCAGGACACTTCGCGACGGACGAATGGGCGCTGGCACGTTTCGACGGCCAGGCGCTGTACGAGCACCCAGACCCTCGCCGCGGAGAGCACAAGGACTGGGGCACGTACATCTTCAACTTCGGCAACAGTCAGGTGCGCAACTTCCTCGTTGCCAACGCCCTGTACTGGCTGGAGGAGTTCCACGTCGACGGCCTCCGGGTCGACGCCGTCGCCTCGATGCTCTACCTCGACTATTCGCGCGAAGAGGGCGAGTGGTACCCGAACGAGCACGGTGGCCGCGAGAACCTCGAGGCCATCAGCCTGTTGCAGGAGGCGAACGCCACCGCATACAAGCGCAACCCGGGCGTCGTGATGATCGCCGAGGAATCCACCAGCTGGCCGGGCGTCACCGCTGCGACCTCAGCCGGTGGTCTCGGTTTCGGCATCAAGTGGAACATGGGCTGGATGCACGACTCGCTGCAGTACATCAAGCACGACCCGATGTATCGCTCGTACCACCACGGCGAACTCACCTTCAGTTTCGTCTACGCGTTCAGCGAGAACTTCCTCCTGCCGATCAGCCACGACGAGGTCGTGCACGGCAAGGGGTCGCTCCTCTCGCGGATGCCTGGGGACCACTGGCAGAAGCTGGCGAACATGCGCGTGTTCCTCGCGTTCATGTGGGCCCACCCGGGCAAGCAACTGCTGTTCATGGGTTCGGAGTTCGGCCAGCCGTCCGAATGGTCGGAGGCCCGCGGCCTCGACTGGTGGATTCTCGACCAGCCCAGTCACCAGGGCCTGTTCAGCCTGGTCGGCCAGCTCAACGGCCTCTACGGCGAGAACTCGGCACTCTGGGCCCGCGACAACGACCCGGGCGGTTTCGAGCTGCTCGACGGCGGCGACTCGGCCAACAGCGTCGTGTCGTTCCTGCGCAAGGATCACGACGGGAACACCATCGCGGCCCTGTTCAACTTCTCCGGCGCGCCGGTCGGCCCGTACCGCGTCGGCCTGCCTGAGTCCGGCGAATGGGAAGAGCTCCTCAACACGGACGCCGCCGAGTTCGGCGGCTCAGGTGTCGGGAATTACGGCACTGTCGTCGCCGTCGACGAGCCGTGGGCGGGGCGCCCGGCCTCGGCCGAACTGACTCTGCCGCCGCTCGGCGCGCTCTGGCTCAAACGCCGCCGGTAGGACGCCCGCACGTTAAAACACCCGCTCCGGTCGAGAGCATCAGTTGCAACTGGTGTCCTCGACCGGAGCGGGTGTTCTCGTTGGAGTCCGGCGCTAGAAGAGCAGGTTCGTCAGTCGCGCACGAGCGCGGACGACCCGCGGGTCGTCCAGCCCGGCGACCTCGAAGAGCTCGAGGAGCCGCGTACGGATGGTGTTGCGTCCGTCGGCGTCAGCGCCCTCGAACAGTGTCAGCAGCCGGTCGAAGGCGTCCTCGACGTGACCGCCGGACAGGTCGAGGTCGGCGACGTCGAGTTGCGCGTCGAGGTCGTCCGGCCCTGCGGCACCCGCTGAGCGGATCTGTTCGATCGTCTTCCCCTGCAGGCGATCGAGAAGGCTCACCTGGGCGAGCCCTGCGACGGCCATCTTGTCCGTGGGGTTCTGTGCGATCGCGGTCGTGTACGCACGGATCGCCCTCGGATAGTCGCCCTGCTCGATGGCGTCGTACGCCTCGGCGTGCAGCGGCGGCAGCGGTGGTTCGACCGGTTCCTCGGCTTCGACCGGTACCCCGGAGACGGATGCCGCCCCGGTGACGCCGCTCTGCGCGGCGGCCTCGAGCACCTGGTCGAGTACCTGCCTGACCTGGTCCTCAGGAAGCGCGCCTGCGAACAGCTGCAGGGGCCGCCCGCCGATGAGCGCGACGGCGGCTGGCACCGACTGGACCTGGAAGGCCTGGCGCAACTGCAGGTTCGCCGTGACGTCGACGGTGACCAGAAGGAGCCGGCCGCCGTAACTCCGCACGATGGTCTCGAGCTCAGGTGTCGGCGAGCCCGCCCACAGGTCGACGACGATCGGCACGTTCATCGACAGGTCGAGGAACTGGCTGAAGTTGGCGTCTGTGCCTTCGAGCACGAGCGAGGGAACGTCGACAGCGGCGCCTGGCGCAGGAGCCGCTCCGGGCCCTGCAGGCGCCGCGGGGCCCGCTGGAGCGCCCGGCTGGTTCCGGTTCACGAGGCTGGAGAGATCGACGGCGCCGCGCAGGTGTTCAGCGGCCGGCTGGATCCCATTCATCAGAGTTCCGCCGCCTTCGTCAGGCCCTGGCTGAAGCCCAGCAGGCGGATCTTCTCCGTGCTGCCGGCGGGCGGGACGTAGAACAACAACTGGTCACCGTAGGTCGACTGCACACCCTTCTCCGTTTCTGTCACACCGCTCAACGCCGCTACGGCGCCGGCGAGTTTGATTTTCGCACCGGCCTCGACCGGTTTCACCACTTCGGTCTCCACGATGTTCACCGCGACGATGGCGCCCGACTCGTTCGTGGCGAGGGCGATGGGAGACATCGTGCCTGCTGCCGTTGAGAACTCGATCGTCGCGGTCGTGGGGAGGGCCTTCTTCTTCGCAGCCCTGTCGGCGGTGATCGCCGTGCGCAGGGAGTCTCCCTCGGCGTCGAAGAGATCGAAGTACTCGCTCTCCTCACCGTTGGTGATCACGTCTGCGTATGCAGCCGCGAGCTGGTCGGGCGGAAGCACCTGGAACGTCGAGTCAGGCGGAAGCTGCGCCGTCCCGATCGTCGCAGGGGCGACATCCGGGATCTGGGCATCCGGTTCGAGCCGGACCGCCGACTGGATCTCGTAGTTGGCCCTCGGGCTGTCCTGAACGAGCACGATGGCGGTCGGGGCGATGGTCTCGTCCGACTGGTCGTGGACGACCGTCATGACGGTGCGCGGCCAGGTGTCCGTCGCCTGGGGCAGGGTGAGCCCGCCTGGCGCCGCGGGGATCGGGGTCGGCAGTGCGAAGTCCGTGATCGTGCCCCGAATGGCGTAGTTGGCCGTGCGTTCGTCGAGCGCAGGCCCAGCGAACCGGGTGCCAGCGAGTGCCGGGTCGAGTTCGGCGTCTGCTTCGAGGGCGACACCTGAGATCCGGGCAACGATGCGTTCGAGCTGCGGGGCGGTCACTGCGGGGGCCGGCTGGTCCTCGTCTGGGATGACGTCGGTGGGCGTGGGCGTAGCGCTGGGGTTCCCCGTACCGGAAAGATCAGGCCAGAACCCGGCCGAACAACCGCTGAGGGCCAGTGACGTCACCAGCACGACGGGCACGACCGCGATCATCGACTTGCGGCCCACCCGCTTGCGTTTCGGGGCACTGCCGTGCTGCTTGTCTGACTTGTACCTGGACGGCTTCGGCACCTTGGGCATCTTCTCCATTCCCGGTCCTGCGGAGATACTCTTCCGGCGAGGGCCGCGGGACTTGCGCATGTGGTGGATGCCGAGGAGGTAGAGCACGAGGCCGCCGATCAGCAGGATGATGCCGCCGACGATCAGCGGGCCTGCCCACGGCGTCGCATTGTTGAGCGGCCAGGAGACCTGGACGGTGTCCGGTGCCGGGTCGGTGCCGTTCGAGGCGATGATCACGGAGACGTCCTCAGGGACGCTGATGGTCGCGAGGACGGCGCCTTCCTCGGCGTATTCGGCGAGCCACAGGTCGCTGCCTGCGGGGTCGGCCAGTGCTTCTGCCGCCGCCTGCTCTTCCTCGGTCAGGGGCTCGCCATCCTCTCGCGGGTCGGTGTCGTCGGCGTCGACGACCTCGGGGGTGACGACGGATGCCGTGAGGCTCCCCTCTTCCGCCGTGTCGACCGAGAGTTCGTTGTACGACGACCCGTCCAGCCATGCGATGACGTCGGCCGTCCTGCCGTATGCGAGGAAGACATCGTCCGCTCCGGAGACGGTCAGCGATTGCTGACCCGGCTGCGACGCCAACTCCTCACCGCTGATGACGGTGTACGGCAATTCGCCTTTCACCGTCGTCTCGACGGCGTAGGTCGACGGGCCGAGGAAAACCGTGCGTTGGGCGATGCCCAGCACGATCATGGTCGCGGCGACCACAAACGCCAATATCGCGAAAACGAAGCGCACTACATCTCCTTCTGGGTTGCGACCGCAGGGGCGGTGCACCCGCAAATCCTCAGGATTCCGGGCCGGTAGCAACAGGACAGACGTTTCAGCGTAGTCGAAATCCCTGAGAGGCCGCTTAATGCGACCACCCGCCCTCGTGCGATGCTGTCGCGCGCCCACTGGCCAGTACGATTGGCTGACGTTGTGCGATGGAGGATCTGCAAGTGAAGATTTCGAACCCGTTCCGGGTCGGCCTGATCGGCACTCTCGGTGTCGGGCTCGGGCTGCTCATCATCGTCTCGGTGATCAGTCTGCAGACGATCCTCAGTTACATCGGCGCTGCCATCTTCATCTCCCTCGGCCTCGACCCGATCGTCTCGTGGCTCGAGAAGAAACGATTCCCCCGGTGGGCAGCACTCGTCACCGTCATCGTCGGCGTGCTCGCCCTCTTCGCCGGGCTGGTCTGGATGGTCGTGCCGATCATCATCGACCAGATCTCCGAGCTGATCAGGATCATTCCAGGATTGCAGGCGCAGTTCCAGGACTATCCGCTTGTGGAGGTCCTCTCCGACCAGTTCCCCGGCATCGACGTGCGGGCGATCATCGAGGACGCAGGCAATTTCCTCACCGACAACATCACGAACATCAGCTCGGGCGCCATCCAGGTCGTCCTGGCGATCGGCTCGACCTTCTTCGGCGCGCTGATCATCCTGATCCTCACCATCTATTTCACGGCATCCCTCGGCTCGATCCAGCGTGGCCTGTACCAGCTGATCCCCGCAACGCGTCGTGAGCGTTTCGCCGACCTCGCCGAGCAGATCACCGATTCCGTCGGCCGCTACGTCATCGGCCAGGTCAGCATCGCAGCGTGCAACGGCATCCTGAGCTTCATCTTCCTGTCGATCATCGACGCGCCGTTCCCGCCAGTGCTCGCGTGTATCGCGTTCTTCTTCTCGATGATCCCCCTCGTCGGAACGCTGACCGGGTCGATCATCATCACGCTCGTCTGCCTCATCCCAGGCCTGGGCTCGCCCGTCACGGCACTCTGGGCTGCGATTTACTACCTGATCTACATGCAGGTCGAGGCGTACGTGATCAGTCCGAATGTCATGAAGCGGGCGGTCGCCGTGCCCGGCGCCGTCGTCGTGATCGCCGCTCTCGCCGGCGGTGCGCTGATGGGGCTCCTCGGAGCGCTCATCGCCATCCCGACGGCCGCCGCTGTCCTGCTCATCATCAAGCAGGTCGTGATCCCGCGGGCCAACGAACTCTAGTCAGGCGACGCAGCGAACCTAGGCCCACTCTGTCGGCAACGGCAGCGCCTGGGGGTTCACGGCGCGCACGATCTCCTCGAGCACGCGCCTGGTCTGGTTCTCGCCCACCCAGAGGTGTTTCCCGCCCTCGACGGGGATGAGGGTCATGTCCGGAACACTCGCGAACCGTTCAGCAGCCTCATCAGGCCGCAGGTAGTCGTCGAATTCGGGGATGATCGCGATCAGCGGGCGGTCGTGACCGTGCCACGCGGCCACATCATCCGCCTGGGCCCGGTGCAGCGGCGGCGACAGCAGGATGGCCCCGTCGATGGGGTGTGCTCGACCGTATTTCAGGACGAGTTCCGTCCCGAACGACCAGCCGACGAGCCACGGGTGCGGGAGTCCTCGCTCGGCGACGAAAGCCATCGCGGCGTCGACATCGTGCTCTTCTGTGACGCCGTCGCCAAAGATTCCCTCGCTCTTTCCGCGCGGCGACGCGGTTCCGCGGGTGTTGAACCGCAGCACGGCGATGTCGGCCAGCGCGGGTAGCCTGGCCGCGGCCTTCCTGAGGATGTGGGAGTCCATGAAGCCGCCCGCGGTGGGCAGCGGATGCAGCGTGACGAGCGTTGCGGACGGCGTCCGGTCGATCGGGGTCGCCAGCTCGCCGACGAGGGTCAGGCCGTCTGCCGTCTCCAGCTCGATCTCCTCGCGAAGGGCGGGTAGTTCGACGCCGCCTCGAATCTCCAGGGTCATGGCATCCTTCCTATCCGATTCGCCAGCAGTGCGTGTGCCAGTGCCTGCGCGACGCGAGGTCGGCAGCATCGCCGAGCACCCCGTCAGCGCGCCAGATCACGAGGTGTGCCGTTCCGCGGGCAACGGTGAGCGAGCAGGCGGGACAGACGTAGTCCTTGACCGCTTTCGCCGCGCTCACGGGCTGGACGTGCCATTCGGATCCTCGCCGGGTCTCCGTACGTTTCCAGCCGCTCAGCAGGTGCGACAGGTCGTCGGCATCATCGTCCCGTTCGGGCCGGGTGCCGCGTGGTCGGTTGCTTCGGGGCATGAATTCATCCTAGGCAGAACCGCGTGGATGCGGCCTGCTCGCCGCAGTGTGGCTCAGACGCGCCAGGACGCGCGCGTGGGACGAGGGGCGGCTCAGTACCAGCCGACGGCCTGCGAGTGTCCCCAGGCGCCGCACGGCGTGCCGTAGCGACCGCTGATGTAGCCGAGGCCCCACTCGATCTGGGTCGCCGGGTTGGTTGCCCAGTCGCTGCCTGCGCTGCCCATCTTGCTCCCAGGGAGCGCCTGCGGGATGCCGTAAGCACCGCTCGACGGGTTCGCCGCGTTCACGCGCCAGCCGGATTCCTTGTTCCACAGGGCGACGAGGCAGGAGAACTGGTCCTCTCCCCATCCGCGGGCGAGGACCATGTCGTGCGCGATCGCCTGCGCGGAACCGGGGTCCGCCGTCACGCGAGGAAGCGAGCTTCCGCCACTGGATTTGCTCTCGGTCTTCTCTACGACGGGCTTGGGCGGCGGGGGCGGCGGAGCGGCGATGACGCTGTAGCCGTCGCGGGTGAAGCTGTTCTCGTACGCACCGCTGACCGCGAGTGCCTGGGTGTCCTTGCCGTCGTATCGCGCGGCGACCTGGAAGTACGGCGACGCAGTGGCGCCAGAGTACGGGTCGACCACGTTCACGGCGACTACGGCAACGGCCGCGGTGAACGCGAAGAGGAAGAGCGTGAACGGGCTTCGCGATTTGGGTCTCTCAAAAGCCCTTCTGACCTTCGGAGCTGGAGCAGAGGACTCGAGTTGCGCTACATGTTTACCCACGATTCGACGATTTTAGCCCAGAACAGGGGCAGAAGCGAGCCGACGGGCGGGCGCGTCACCGAACGGCGAGCATGACCTCGGTCACAGCGTCGAGCAGAAGATCGACCTGTGACTCGACGTAACCTCCGCGCTGAGCCCGGAATACCGCGGTTCTCACCGTGTCAGCGCTGATCGGTGCACCCGTCTCGAAATACGCCTTCAACCGCTGAGCAATTGCATCGACATCTTCGACCCGATACCCCTGTGCGAGGACGCTCGTGCGTGAAAAACGGTGCCCTTCGGGGCGGTTGAGACGGTTGAGGATGACCTGTGCGGTCTCCCGCGCCGAGCTCAGCCACTCCCCCTTGCCGCGCTGGGCGAATGCTCGCTGCCGTTCACGCAGCGCGAAGGCATCCTCGAGTCGTTCGAGTGCGGCATCGACCGCGTGGGTCGCGTACCCGCCACGGGCGAGCGAGAACGATGTCCGGCGGATGTCTGCCGCGGTCATCACGGGCGGCTCGCTGTCGTCGAGATCGTATGCAGCGCGCGCAGCCGCCAGGAACGCATCGACCTGCTCGCGGTTGTACCCGCGAGTGCGGCCCTGTGCGGTGGGGAATGTCGTGCTCACCGGTTCATCCTTTCAGCCTCTGGCTCACGTGTCGTCGCCGCGGTCAGCCGGCGATGGGTGCCCCGCTGAAGAGCAGGAACAGTCCGAGCGCGATCGGCGCAGACGGCAGCATGGAGTCCAGCCGGTCGAGGAAGCCCCCGTGCCCCGGCAGCCAGGAGCTCATGTCCTTGATGCCCAGGTCGCGCTTGATGAGCGACTCGGTCAGGTCACCCATGGTCGCGGTACCGAGGATCGCGAGGCCAAGGATGATGCCGACCCACCAGGTGCTGTGCAGCATGAAGATCGCGAGCAGGACACCGGCGACGACAGCGGTGAGTGCCGCTCCTGCGAAGCCTTCCCAGGTCTTCTTCGGGCTGATCAGCGGCGCCATCGGGTGCTTCCCGAAGTTCAGGCCGCTGACGTATGCGCCGATGTCGACGGCGATGACGATGATGAGGAACGCGAGAACCCACCATTGCCCTTCCGGCTGGCGAAGGAGGATGATCGCGAAGCTGGCGAGCACGGACACGTACACCTGTACGAAGACTGCAGAGCACAGGTCGCGGATGACGTCGAGGGTACGGCGGTGAGCGTGGTGCGCCATCTGCGCGATCAGACGCCACGCCAGAATGAAGACGACGACGCCGACGAGTACGGCCCAGCGGGCAGCGGGGTCGAGGAAGTAGCCGGATCCGACGATGGCGAGGCTGCCGAGAATCGCAGGCCACACGTCGACCGCTCGGCCGGCCTGGCGGAACGCGTGAACGAGCTCGAACACGGTGAACGCGACGATCGCGCCGGTGAAGAGAACGAAGAGTTCCTTCACGACGATCAGGCTGAACAGCATCCCGAGACCGAGGCCGAGGCCGATCACGGTCGCGAGAACGAGGTTCCGTCCGGCACGCGCCTCGATCCGGGCGTTCGCTTCATCGAGCTGGGCGCGCTTGGCACGCACCTGGCGTTCGATGTCATCGCGCCGCGACTTCAGCTGCGCGGAGATGTCATCGCGCCCGCCCCGTCGCAGACGGAAGCGGCGACCGGGTGCACCGGTACCATCGTCGGGGTCAGTCACTGCCGCACCCAGGTCTTCCGTTCACAGGGTTCGGTCCTAGATCTCGAGAAGCTCGGACTCTTTGCGTTTCAGGGCGTCGTCGATGGCGTCGATGTGGCTCTTCGTGAGCTGTTCGAGCTCTTTCTCGCCGCGGGCGACATCGTCATCTCCGACCTCGCTCTTGAGCGCGTCGAGGTCGTCCTTGGCCTTGCGACGGATGTTGCGGACGGACACCTTGGCGTCCTCGCCCTTGTTCCGCACGATCTTGACGTATTCCTTGCGGCGCTCAGCCGTCAGCTCGGGCAGGGTGACCCGAACGATCGTGCCGTCGTTGGTCGGGTTCGCACCGAGGTTGGGAACGTCGCGGATGGCCTGCTCGATGTCCTTGAGCGCGGTCTTGTCGTACGGGCTGACGATGATGGTGCGCGCTTCGTTGTTCTGGAGCGAGGCCAGCTGGTCGAGCGGGGTCGGCGTCCCGTAGTAGTTCACCAGGATCTTCTGGAACATCTGGGGGTTGGCCCGGCCGGTGCGCACGGTGGCGAAGTCTTCCTTGGCCACATCGACTGCTTTGCCCATGCGGGTTCCAGCGTCGGTCAAAACATCCGCGATCACGGCGACTCCTTCTTGTTGCGTGGTGTACCCCACCCATTCTAGATGGGCGGGTGGCGCTGGCCTCTGCTCGAGGCCCTAGTTGCTGACGAGGGTGCCGATGCTCGCGCCGAGGATGGCCTTGGTCACATTGCCCGCCGGTTCCATTCCGAAGACCTGCATCGGCATGGCATTGTCCATGCACAGGCTGAATGCGGTCGAGTCGACGACCTTGAGGCCCGTCTGCAGGGCTTCCTGGTAGGTGATCGTGTCGATCCGGGTCGCGGTGGCGTCGAGTTTCGGGTCGGCCGTGTAGACACCGTCGACGCCGTTCTTGGCGAGGAGGACGATCTCGGCGTCGATTTCGAGGGCACGCTGGGCGGCGACGGTATCGGTGGAGAAGTAAGGCAGGCCTGCGCCGGCACCGAAGATGACCACGCGGCCCTTCTCGAGGTGGCGCTCCGCGCGGCGCGGAATGTACGGCTCAGCGACCTGGGTCATGGAGATGGCCGACTGGACTCGGGTCTCAGCGCCGGCCTGCTCGAGGAAGTCCTGGAGCGCGAGGGCGTTCATCACGGTGCCGAGCATGCCCATGTAGTCGGCACGACCGCGGTCCATTCCACGCTGGGAGAGTTCGGCTCCGCGGAAGAAGTTGCCTCCGCCGACGACGATCGCCACTTCAACGGTTGCGGATGCTTCCGCGATTTCACGCGCGATCTGGCTGACGACATCCGGGTTCACACCGAGTGAACCGGCGCCGAAGGACTCTCCTGACAGTTTGAGCAGAACCCTGCGCTTCTTCGTGGCTGATGACATCCGTTTATCGTCCTTTCGTGGACCCCTGACAAAACTACTGTGTGCCGGCTCGCGGTTCTATGAAACACGTCGCGCACATGAAAAAGGAGTCCGGATCACAATGTGATCCGGACTCCCGAGGCGAACCTACGCGCCGACCTTGAAGCGGGCGAAGCCCGTCACGTCGAGCTTGGCATCGGCCAGAACCTTCTTGACCTGGACCTTGCTGTCGCGTGCGTAGTCCTGTTCGAGCAGGGCGACCTGCTTGAAGAACCCGGTCAGGCGACCTTCGACGATCTTGGGCAGTGCAGCCTCAGGCTTGCCCTCGTTCTTCGAGATCTCGGTGACGATCTCGCGCTCCTTGTCGACGATCTCGGCCGGTACGTCCTCACGGGTGAGGTACTGCGGGTCGAACATCGCGATGTGCTGCGCGACGGCGCGAGCCGTCTCAGCGTCATCTCCCGAGTAGCTGACGACGACGCCGATCTGCGGGGGCAGGTCCTTCGACGTCTTGTGCAGGTACGTGGCGAACTTCTCGCCGGAGACGAGAGCGACGCGGCGGAGCTCGACCTTCTCGCCGAGGATCGCTGCTTCATCGTCGATGAGCTGGGCGACGGTCTTGTCGCCTGCTGGAGCGGCAAGCGCTTCCTCGATCGATGCGGCGCCCGAAGCTGCGACAGCGTCGAGAACCTTCTCAGCGAGGGCGACGAACTTGTCGTTCTTCGCGACGAAGTCGGTCTCGCAGGCGAGCTCGATCAGCGTGGTGGTCGCACCGTTGTCCTTGGCAGCGACGAGGCCTTCGCTCGTGGAGCGGTCGGCACGCTTCGCGTTGCCTTTCGCACCCTTGAGACGCAGGATCTCTGTGGCCTTCTCCAGGTCGCCATCGGCTTCGACGAGGGCGTTCTTGGTGTCGACCATTCCGGTGCCAAGCTGCTCGCGAAGAGCCTTGACGTCAGCAAGATTGAAATTTGCCATGGTTTGTTGCACTCCTCGTTCGGGTTAGTTGTTGTCGGCGGCCGGCTGCTTCTCAGCGTCGGTCGCTTCAGCTTCGAGGCGCTCTTCGGTCTTCTCGTCGCTCTCGACGGCGACGACCTCGACGGGTGCGTCTTCTGCGATGGCGGCGTTCTTCTCGGCAACCTCAGCGTCGGCGTCGTTCTGCTCGACCGGTGCTTCGGTGGCTTCGGTGCCGGCTTCGGCGCCGAGGAGCTCTGCTTCCCAGGCCGCGAGCGGCTCGACGGGGGCTGAACCCTCTTCAGGCTTCTGGTGGCGCTGGATCAGGCCTTCGGCAGCAGCGTCCGCGATGATGCGGGTGAGCAGGCCGACGGAACGGATCGCGTCGTCGTTACCCGGGATCGGGTAGGTGACCTCGTCCGGGTCGCAGTTGGTGTCGAGGATGCCGATGACGGGGATGCCGAGCTTCTTGGCCTCGTCGATCGCGAGGTGTTCCTTCTTGGTGTCGACAACCCACAGCGCCGACGGCGTCTTGGTGAGGTTGCGGATTCCGCCGAGCGACTTGTGAAGCTTGTCGAGCTCGCGCTTCTTGATGAGGAGTTCTTTCTTGGTGAAGCCGGACTTCGAGGTGTCCTCGAAGTCGAGCTCCTCGAGCTCCTTCATGCGCGCGAGGCGCTTCGACACCGTCTGGAAGTTGGTGAGGAGGCCACCGAGCCAGCGCTGGTTGACGTAGGGCTGGCCGACGCGGGTCGCCTGTTCGGCGATCGCTTCCTGTGCCTGCTTCTTCGTTCCGACGAAGAGGATGGTTCCACCGTGGGCCACGGTCTCCTTGACGAAGTCGTATGCCTTGTCGATGAAGCCCAGCGACTGCTGGAGGTCGATGATGTAGATGCCGGAACGCTCGGTGAAGATGAAGCGCTTCATCTTCGGGTTCCAACGGCGGGTCTGGTGCCCGAAGTGCACGCCGCTGTCGAGCAGCTGGCGGATGGTTACGACGGCCATGAGCCGTTCTCCTGTTCTGACGCGCCCATACCGGGCAGGCGTCGATCGGTTGATTCGAAGCGGCCGACTGGCCACTTGTCCTGGTGCCCGGCGCACGTCCGCCGATCTCCGGAGAGAAAGGACCGAGTGGATGTGTTGGCCGAATGGGCACGCGTAGTCACCCCGACATGCGGGATGCTTCCCCAATCATAACAGGAAGCCGCCGGTGTCCGGGTCCTTCACTCCCCCTGCCGGTCGGCGCGATTCTCCACCGTTCGAGGACGATCACGCTTCGGTGTGGACCGGTGCGGGAGGCTTGCCCGGATGAGAACCCTGTCACGCAACCGGAGGCATCCGATCGTCCTGATCCTGGCGGTCGCAGGTGTGCTCGCGCTGGTCGTGTTCGGGCCGGCACCCGCTGCCGCCGCAGGGCCGTCCGGGTCGACCGGGGTGTGGGAATGGCCGGCTGCTCCACCGCGTCAGCTGCTGAGGCCGTTCGAGGCTCCTCCGACACCGTACGCTGCTGGGCACCGGGGTGTCGACGTGGCAGCATCGACCGGATCGACGGTGTTCGCAGCCGCTGACGGCGTGGTTTCGTTCGCCGGTGTCGTGGTTGACAGGCCCGTTCTGTCGATACGGCATGCCGGTGGGTTCCTCTCCAGCATCGAACCGGTGGCGGCCGGCGTGGCGGCCGGAGACGCGGTCGGGGCAGGCCAGGCCATCGGGGTCGTGGCATCCGGCGGCCACTGCGATGCCCGTTGCGTGCACTTCGGCGTGCGGCTGCACGGAGAGTACGTGAACCCGCTCGGGCTTCTCGCGACGATCGAACGGGCCGTCCTCCTCCCGTTGGGCCGGTAACTGACTCTGGGACGTTTCCCCGCGCAGCGGTACCGTGAGGGGGTGAAGGTGTCCCGGTTCCTGACAAGCGTTCGTCAGAGCCTCTGGCTCGTGCCTGTGGCCTGCGTGGCATTCGGCATCATCCTCTCGTTGAGCACGATCGCTGTCGACCGATATTTCGACTACCAACTCGTTCCCGAATCGGTCGTGGGCGGCCCGGATGCTGCGATGGAGATCCTCTCGGTGGTCGCAGGGTCGATGATCAGCCTCGCCGCCCTCGTGCTGACCATCACCATGGTCGTGGTTCAACTTGCGATGGGACAGTTCTCGCCGCGGATCGTGCAGCGCATCCTGCAGGACAAACCCAGCCAGTTCGCGATCGGGCTGTTCGTCGCCACTTTCGTGCACGCGATGCTGGCGCTCCGTGAAGTCGACCCCGGTGGTGGCGGCCAGGAAGGCACTGTCCCGGGCGTGGCCGTGTTGACCGCATTCGTGCTGGTCGTTGTGAGCATTGCCGTCCTGGTCATCTACGTGCAGCACCTCGGCCAGACCCTTCGCGTTTCGGCGCTCATCGAACTCGTCGGCGATGACACGCGCAAGCTGCTGGACCGTGTCTATCCCGACAAAGGGGACGACGCGGCATCCATCGACAGCACGAACCCTGTGATCGTGTCCGCCAAATCGGGCGTCGTCACGACGATCGGTTATGCACACATCGTCGAAGTGGCGAGGCTGGCAGGATGCGTCGTGGAGCTGGTTCCGGAACTCGGCGAGTTCGTGCCGGCATCGGCTCCCCTGTTCATCGTGCGCGGCGACGCATCGACCCTCGACGACAAACGTTTGATAGAGGGAATCGTGCTCAAGTTCGAGCCGACACTCGATCAGAACGTCGCGTACGGCGTGCGAATGCTGGTGGACATCGCCGAACGCTCGCTGTCGGACTCGCCGTTCCAGGACCCGTCGACCGCAGTACAGGCCATCGACCGCCTGCACGACATTCTGCGACAACTCGCACGTCGCCCGTTCCCCGACGGTCGGTACAGTGACGAAGACGGTGAGCTGCGGCTGGTGGTGCGGGTGCTGGACTGGGACGGGTACGTTCACCTCGCTTTTGATGAGATCCGCATGGCCGGAGCCGGCTCTCCTCAGGTGGCGACGCAACTGCGAAGAGCATTGCTCGATCTGAGGCGGGTTGCGCTGCCCGAACGCAGAGCGGTCATCGACGAGCAACTCGACCTCCTCACGACGGCCACAACGGCGGCCATGGATGACGAGCGCGACGCCAGGAGGACGTTCCTGGATGATGACAGGCCCGCAGGGCGCCCCGACGATAAGTGATCCAGCCGGCTGCCTGGACGGACGCCACTTCGCGATCAGGCCCGCGGGTGAGCCGTGCGGTAGCTCTCCTTCAGCCGCTCCATCGAGACGTGCGTGTAGATCTGTGTGGTGCCGAGTGAGGCGTGGCCGAGCAGTTCCTGCACAGCACGGAGGTCTGCTCCTCCGTCGAGAAGGTGGGTCGCAGCGGTGTGACGGAGCGTGTGCGGGCCGGATGCCGTGCCTCCGGGGAGGCCGGCGAGGAGACGGCTGACGAGGTTGTAGACGCTGCGAGGGTTGAGCCGGCCTCCGCGGGCGCCGAGGAACACCGCTGGGGGTGGTGTTGTGCTGCGTGCGAGAAGTGCCGGGCGGGCTCTTCTGAGGTAGTCGACGATCGCTGAATGCGCGGGGACGCCGAACGGGACGACGCGTTCTTTCGATCCCTTTCCGAGCACCCGGACGGTGAGCCGGTCGAGGTCGATGTCGTCGACATCGAGGCCGCACAGCTCTGAAACACGGAGACCGCTGGCGTAGAGGAGTTCGATGAGTGCCGCGTCTCTCAGTGCGACCGGATCGCCGGTGCCGGCCTGTTCACTGAGCCGGTCGAGGAGAACGTCCATCTGGGGGCGCTGGACGACGTGCGGGAGCGAGCGTCCGGTCTTCGGTGACCGGAGCCTGGCTGCGGTGTCGACAGGGACCTCCCCGTTGCGTGCGAGCCAGGCCGACCAGCCACGCACAGAGGCGGACCGCCTGGCCAGGGTGGCGGACCCGAGGCCCGCTTGCGATGACTGCCAGAGCCAGTCCCGCAGCAGCTCGAGGTCGACATCCGTCACCTCGTCGATGCCGCGTCCTGCCGCGAACGTCGTGAACGCGGCGAGGTCGGACTCGTACGCCCGGCTCGTCGCCTCCGAGTACTGGCGCTCGACGGAGACATAGTCCACGTAGCGCGCGACAGCCTGGGGGATCTTCACCCGTCCAGAATCCCCCATCGACGGCTTGTTCGCCCGCAGACTCACCCGCTTGCGGCCCAGCGCGATTTCGCGGAAGGCTGGGACGCCTACCGTCAGAGAGGACCCACCGATGTCGATCACCGTTTTTGAGAGCATCACGCTGGACGGAGTCATGCAGGCCCCAGGCCGCCCGGATGAGGACCAGAGGGGCGGGTTCGTCCACGGTGGATGGGCTGCCGGGTTCCAGGACGAGGTGTCGATGCAGTTCGCGGGCGAGGGCATGTCCGGCGACGGGGCGCTCCTGTTCGGACACAGGACCTACAAGGACCTTCTGGGGTTCTGGACCACAACGGCAGACGCGAACCCGTTCACCGACGTGCTCACCCGCACACGCAAGCACGTCGCATCCCGGTCCGCAGACACGGTGCTCGATTACCCGGAGTCTGCTCTCCTCGCCGGTGAGGCCGTCGACACCGTCCGGGTGCTGCGCGAAGAATCCGACCTGACGATCCTTGGAAGTGGTGAGCTCGTCCGGGCGCTGCACGCAGCGGGCCTCGTCGACAGGTACATCCTGCTGATCCACCCGATCGTGCTCGGCTCAGGGACCACACTCTTCGCCGACGGTGATCGCTCGGATCTCCGCCTCGAGCGGTCGGTCACGACGACCACGGGCGTGATCATCGCGCAGTACGTCACCTCTCGATAGACGACATCAGCCTGGCTGCGGCAGGTAGACCCAGCCGCCGCCCTTCCCGGCGACGAGATCATCGAGTTCGAGGAGCCCGAGCACCGACTGGACGGTGTCCACAGGCAACCCCGACCGGACGGCGATGTCTGGGGCGGTCCGCGGCGCCCTCACACTGAGGGCGTCGAGCACCCTGATTTCCTCCGAACTGCGCTCAGCAGGTGTCGAGTCTGGCCCTGATGGCACGACGCCTGCCAGTTCGGCCATCTCGTCGACGGTCGTGACGCAGACGGCGCCGTACTCCCGGATCAGACGATGGCATCCGGCCGAGGCAGCGCTCGTGATCGGACCGGGAACGGCCCCCAGCGGCCGGCCGATGGCCGCCGCGTGGCCCGCGGTGTTGAGTGAACCGGAACGCCAGCCGGCCTCGAGCACGATCGTCGCGTCGCTGACAGCCGCGATGAGCCTGTTGCGCTGGAGGAACCTCCACTTGGACGGCGCTCCCCCGCACGGCACCTCGGAAGCCACGGCCCCGGTTTCCATGATCCGGTCGATCAGCGCCGAATGCCCGCTCGGATACGGGCGGTCGACACCACCGGCCAGGAACGCGACCGTCGTTCCCTGCGACGCCAGCGCGGCTCGGTGGGCCATCCCGTCGATACCGTACGCAGCACCGGACACGATCGTGAAATCACGGCCGACCAGACCGCTGGCAGCTTCCATTGCCACATGCTCCCCGTACCCGGTCGCCGCGCGGGCGCCGACGAGCGCGACGGACCGGGTGGTGCGATAGAGCGCATCGGTCCGCCCACGCAACCAGAGCGCCAGCGGGGCGTGCGCGCCGAGGTCGTCGAGGCGGGCTGGCCAGGCCGGATGATCGGGGGTGACGAGGACGGCCCGGCACGTGGCTGCCAGGGTCAGCTGCCGCAGGGTCGCCCGTGAGTCCAGTCGAGGCAGCCAGCGTGCCGTCGCCCGCTCGAGCTGGGTGCCAAGAGCCTCCCGGTCGCCGGCGAAGTCGAGACCCGAGGTCATCCGATCCACGCTCCAGTGATCGACGAGCATGGTGAGCGCGGCGGATGCGCCGACGGCCGACACGAGGAATCCCGCGACGCTGTCGCCCGGTTCGGCGATCCCGCTCCACGCGGCGCGGGCGAAGCGCTCCGTCGGGTCGGTGGCCGAGTCGGTGCCCGCCGGGTCGACCCGAGCGATGCTACTTCTCACCTCGGTGGCGTCGAGTCCGAACAGTGTGCCTCCTGGTCGGTGTGTCATCTCAGATCCCTTTCCTCAGGAACAGCGCCCGGCCGATCTGCGTGGCATCCGGCCGGTCCGTTCCATCGAGGTCGCACAGCGTCCATGCGACGCGGAGCACGCGGTCGTAGCCGCGCATGGTGATGGCGCCGCGCTCAAGGGCACGGTCGATCGGCGCCGTGACCGATCGCGCCGGCTTCCTGTCGCCGCTGCGCAGCCACGGCCCAGGGACCTGCCCGTTCGTCGTCCACGGCGTCCCGGCCAGGCGCGCTGCGGCCCGCCGGCGTGCCTCGGCCACGACCCGTCGCGCTGCGTCACTCGTCAGCCGTTCGTCGTCCGCGGACACCGCCAGTTCGGCGGAGGTGATCCTCCGCACCCTCAACTGGATGTCGATGCGGTCCATCAGCGGCCCCGACACCCGGCCGAGGTAGCGCCGGATCGCGCTGGGAGGGCAGACGCAGGTGTTCTCTTTCGCACCGTACTGACCGCACGGGCACGGATTCGCAGCGAGCACGAGCTGGAACCTGCCAGGGAAGTGGGCGACCGCGTTCGCTCGATGGATGCTGATCGTGCCCGACTCGAGCGGCTGCCGCAGTGCGTCGAGTACATTCGCCTGGAACTCAGGCGCCTCATCGAGAAAGAGCACGCCGTGAGCCGAACGCGCCGCGGCGCCCGGCCGGATGACTTTGCTGCCCCCTCCGAGGATCGCCGCGGCCGTCGCCGTGTGGTGCGGGTTCTCGAACGGCGGGCGGAAGGCCAGGCCCCTGCCGACGCTCTGCCCTCCCAGGGAACGGATCGAGGTCACGTCGAGCGCCTCGGGCACGGTGAGATCGGGCAGGATCCCCGGCAATCGCGCGGCAAGCATCGTCTTCCCTGCACCGGGCGGACCGAGCATCATCAGGTGGTGTCCGCCCGCTGCGGCGACGAGCATCGCCTGGACGGCATCCTCCTGGCCGACGACGTCGGAGAGGTCGGGTTCCTGCTCTCCGGCGTCGGCTGGTTCCGGTTGCAGGATGGGGTCGACGGGGATCGGGTCGAGTTCGGCGCCGTGCCAGATCGCCGCCTCCCTGAGGGATGCGACACCCACGACACGGATGTCGGGGACCAGTCGTGCTTCGTCCTCGTTCCCGCGCGGAACCATCACTGTCGTCCTGCCCGCGCGCATGGCGGCGAGAACCGCTGGCAGGATCCCGGGGGTCGGCCGGAGCCGTCCGTCGAGGCCCAGCTCGCCGATGTGGACAACCCGGTCGATCGATTCGTTGGAGACCACCGCGTCTGCAGCCAGGCAGGACAGGGCGATGGCGAGGTCGAAACCTGAGCCGTTCTTCGGAAGGCTCGCCGGCGACAGGTTGACGGTGATCCGCTGGCCGGACAACCGGCATCCGGAGTTCGTCGCCGCCTGCCGCACGCGGCCCTCCGCTTCGCCGAGCGACTTGTCAGCGAGGCCGATGATCACGAACCGGGGCAGCTGCGATGAGATGTCCGCCTCCACCTCGATGAGCGAACCTTCGAGGCCGAGGAGGGCAACAGACCAGGTTCGGCCGACCGGCATCAGAACACGCCCAGGAGGTGCTCGATCTGGGGCCGCTGCCCGCGCGGTGCGACCACGGCGATGGCGTCCACACGGATGCGGGTCGCCGACGGGGAGCGCTCGGCGCACCACGCGCCGGCCAGGCCACGGAGGCGCGCGAGTTTCGACGCCGTGATCGCCTCGAACGGATGCCCGAACGCGAGACTCGATCGTGTCTTCACTTCGACGAAGACGATCGTGTCGCCCCTCTCGGCGATGATGTCGATCTCGCCCTGCCTGCAGCGCCAGTTGCGTTCGATCAGGCGGTAGCCGGCATCCTCGAGGAAATGAGCGGCGAGGTCCTCTCCCCTGCGCCCGAGCTCGTCCTTACGTGCCATGATCGCCTCCACCACCCGATGGTGTCGGACGAGTTGCGACAGGGACGCGGGCTCACCAGATCTGTGGATCCGCGCGACGGCGGCGCGAACTGTGGAGGGCTACTCCTCGTCCTGCTCCCCCAGCGCCCGCGCCAGCACGGCAGCCTCGTGCTGATGCCCGAGCACCTCGTATCCGATGACGATCACCGCCGGCGCAGCGGTCACCACGAGCAGGCACACGCCGAGCGATACCCCGCCAGCCGCCAGGACGACGGAGAGCATGAGAACGAGGACCGTTCCGACGAAAAGCCCGACATGGAACCGGTCGAACTCCCCGACCAGGAAGCTGTACAGCGCGAACAGCGACGCGCAGAAGATGAGCACGGGGACAGCAACGGCGAGCACCGCCCCGACGACGCCGATGTGCGCGACGTCTTCCACGACGTACGCGGCGACGTGCAGCCCCGCCCCCGTAGCCGCGATGGCGGAATACACCACCATGTGTCCGTACCCCCAGACCCAGCTTCGCCCGCGGTAGCGCGCCAGCAACGGGCCGGACGGGAGCACGAAATAGTTCCACCACATCCCGAACGTGATGCCGACCCCCGCAACGACGACGAGCACCGCCTCGACGCTCCAGCCCTGCTCGTCGACCACCGCGGCGACCGAGGCGACCGTTCCCAGAATCACTTCGCCGAGCGCAATGATCGTCAGCAGTCCGTATCGCTCGGCGATGTGGTGCGGGTGCCACCCGAGGCCGCCATACCGGTACTCCGCTACGATCGGCCCCCCGACCTCGATCAGGTAGAGCACAGGCGCCACGACCAGAACGAGGGCGATCGATGTGTCCAGGACGGCCATGGCGATCCAGCCGATCTGGGCCACAGTGATGAACGCGGCATAGGTGAACGCCACATTGCGCCTGGCCGGGTCCTGTTTCGCTGCGCGCAACCACTGGGCCACCATGGCGATGCGCATGATCACGTAGCCGGAGACGACGATCCCGTTGTCCAGGTGCTCACCCTCGTCGATGGATTCGAAGACGGCGGGCAGCCCGAGCGCGAGCACAATGACGCCGATCATCTGCACCATTGTGGTGATCCGGTAGAACCAGTCGTCGGTGTCGTAGGCGGAGGCGAACCAGGAGAAGTTGATCCAGGCCCAGCAGATCGCGAACATCGCGAATGCGAACGCACCCAGTCCGGATGCCACGTGTCCCTCGGCGAGCAGGTGGGCGAGTTGCGAGCTCGCGGTGCCGATCGCGACGACGAAGGTGAGGTCGAAGAGGAGCTCTAGCGGGGTCGCCGTGCGGTGCGATTCCTTGGGGTCCCTCCCGGTCATCGGGATGAGACGATGGCTCAGCCCTCGCTGCTTCTGCGGGTCGGTGATCTCGGCCATGTGCACAATAGTGACACGCGTGAGGACCGGAATCGAGGCAGGAATCGGTCGCGTCCGCGGAGGCGGGAACTCGCGCGAAGCTCCGCGCAACTCCCGAAAAGTGAGTGTCACTCAGATGAGGCCTAGACCGCGCGGGTCAGATTCGGCAGAATCGTGCTCATGACGCACACCACGGGTGCCATCCGAACGCCCGACCATCGGTTGCGAGTCTTCGTCAGTTCCACCCTGAAGGAGCTCGCCATCGAACGGAAGTACGCGCGCCTGGCGGTCGAACGCCTCCACCTCGCTCCCGTCATGTTCGAGCTCGGTGCCCGGCCACATCCGCCCCGTGAGCTGTACCGCGCCTACCTCGAACAGAGCGACGTCTTCGTGGGCATCTACGCCGAACGATACGGCTGGGTGGCACCTGGCGAAGCGGTCTCCGGCCTCGAGGACGAATACAACCTCGCCCCTGACTTCCCGAAGCTGATCTACATCCGCGAGCCCGCCCCCGACCGGGAGCCCCGCCTCGTCGACCTGCTCTCCCGCGTCCGCGACGACGATCGGGCATCATTCAAGAC
Organism: Mycetocola sp. Y719; assembly: GCF_056713205.1. Lineage (NCBI taxonomy): Bacteria > Bacillati > Actinomycetota > Actinomycetes > Micrococcales > Microbacteriaceae > Mycetocola > Mycetocola sp. Y719. Next base: position 754,430 of record NZ_JBWYGY010000001.1, read on the forward strand.
CTTCGCGACGCCGCAGGAGCTCAGGAAGCTGATCGAAGCCGACCTCGCGACGCTCCTCGCCGAACGGTTCGACCAGAGCAGGCCGACCCCGACCACCGAGACGAACCCGATCGTGCTCGGTGACCGGGCGGCAAGTCTGCCAGCAGCGCTGACCGAGCTCATCGGTCGTGAGGCGGAGATCGACAGTGTCGACGATCTGCTGCGCCGCCCCTCCGTCCGCCTGGTCACCCTCATCGGGTCCGGAGGCATCGGAAAGACCCGACTCGCCCTCGAGGTCGCCAACCGGGCGAAGGCGATCCCCGACGTCGAGGTCACGTTCGTCGACCTCTCGTCGGTGCAGGATGCCGCGCTCGTGCCGAACGCGATCGCCGAGGCGCTTGGGGTGCTCGACACGGGTGACGAACCCGTGGTCGAGAAGCTGAAGACGGCGCTTCGAGAACGCCGCATGCTCATCGTCATGGACAACTTCGAGCAGGTGCTCGACTCCGCACCGCTACTCATCGCGCTGCTCTCCGTCGCGCCACACGTGAAATTCCTCGTCACGAGCAGGTCCCTCCTCCGCGTGTCAGGGGAACACGCTGTCGAGGTCGGCCCGCTCGAGCTGCCGGACACGGCGCGATCTCTGAGCCCCCGAAACGCGATGATGTCGGCATCCGTGGCGCTTTTCGTCGAGCGTGCCAGAGCGGTCAAACCGGACTTCGAGGCGACCGCGGACAACGTGGACGCCATCGCCGCCATCTGCGTCGCCCTCGACGGCGTCCCGCTCGCCCTCGAACTTGCCGCCGCCCGGATCCGGATGCTTCCCCCCGCGGCGATCCTGTCCCGTCTCGACCGGCGCCTGTCGCTGCTCTCCGGCGGCGCGAGGGACCTGCCGTTGCGGCAGCAGGCGCTGCGCAGCACCATCGAGTGGAGCACCCAGCTGCTCGGCGCGGACGAGAAGCGCCTGCTGGCCCGGCTCGGCGTGTTCGCCGGCGGTTTCTCGCTGGATGCCGTCGAGTTCGTAGCCGGCGAGGTGTCGGAACCAGGGGCGGACACGATGACCGCGCTCGGAGTACTCGTCGACAACAGCCTGGTGCAGGAACTGGACCGCGGCGACCTCCCCTACTACTCGATGCTCGCCACCGTCAGGGAGTATGCGCTCGAACAGCTGGAGGCCTCAGGCGAACTCGACGCAGCACGGGCCGCTCACGCACGGTACTTCATCCGGCTCGCGTCAGAACTCGAGGACGACCTCGAAGGCACCAGGCAGCGCGACGTGATCGCGCTGCTCAACGACGACAGGGACAACCTCCGGGCCGCGGCTCGCTACCTGCTGGATTCGAAGGACATGGTCACGGTCGCCCAGTTCACCTGGTGCCTCCTCATCTACTGGTGGGTCGGTGGCCTCCTCGGCGAAGTTCGGGCCTGGATGGAGGAGGTACTCGCCGGCGATGAGCCGCTCCCCGAGCGCACGAGGGCGATCGCACTGTATTTCACCCGCTCGATCCTGCTCTGGCACGAGGCCAACGACCGCGTCGTTCCAGGCCTCGCCGAGAGCGTCGACCTGTTCCGTCACATCGACGACCGAGTCGGGGAGGGATTCGCCTTGATCTTCCTGGCTCTCGCGGTCGTCGCCGATCGGAAGCCGGACACCGCCCGCGCAGAACAGTCGCTGGAGCGGAGCGTCCAGCTGCTTCGGAATGCGGGCTACCGCTGGGGCGAATCGATGGCCCTCGTCACCCTCGGCCGTCTCGCGTTGATGCAGGACGCCGTTCCCGAGGCGATCGGGCACTTCCAGCAGAGCCTCACCCTGACCAGGAGGGGCCACGACGATCTCGGCACGACCGTCGCGCTTCAGCACCTCGGCTGGGCGCAGTTCGTGAACGGAAAGAACGTCGACTCACGCATGCTCTTCGAGGAGAGCCTCGAGACGGCCGCACACATCGGGCATGCCGAGGGGGTCGTCTACGGGCTCGAAGGACTGACCGCCATCGCGGCGGCCGGGCGGGAGCTGAAACGCGCCGGGCGGCTGCTCCACGCGGCGGACGAGCTCCGGAAGCAGACCGGACTCTACGGAGCGAACCGGTTTTCGTTCCACGAACGGTACCTGGCCCCGCTCCTCGCCGGCGAGGACGCGGAAGCCCTGGAGAAGGTCCGTTCGGAGGGCGAAGCGTTGTCGATCGACGAAGCCGTCGTCTACGCCCTGCACGCGGACTGACCGTCACACCGGGCAAACGGAGATCACTCGTCGAGCGCGAGTTCCTTCGGCAGTTCGAAGTCCCGGGTCGAGAGCTCCTCGATGTTGACGTCCTTGAACGTCAGCACGCGCACGCTCTTCACGAAACGGTCGGAACGGTAGACGTCCCAGACCCACACGTCGTTCATGGTGATCTCGAAGTAGAAGTCGTGCTCGGTGTCCCTGCGGACGAGGTCGACATCGTTGGCGAGGTAGAACCGGCGCTCGGTCTCGATCACAAATTTGAACTGCGACACGACGTCGCGATACTCCCGATACAGGGCAAGCTCGACCTCGCGGTCGTAGTCCTCGAACTCGTCTTCTTCCATGGTGCATCCATCCTACGCGTAGGCGACGAGCCAGCTCTTCCGGTGGAGCGACGTGACGCCGAGCGACCGGATGGCGTTCAGGTGGGTCTCGCTGCTGTAGCCCTTGTTGCCGCTCCAGCCGTAGCCGGGAGACACGCTGTCAGACGCGATCATCATGGTGTCGCGGTGCACCTTCGCGATGACGGATGCCGCCGCGACAGACACGCAATCCCTGTCGGCCTTGATGCGGGTGCGCACGTCGAGTGGACTGGCGAGCACGGGGTTGAGGTAGTCGGAGTTGCCGTCGAGCAGGATGACACTCGCCGCGATGTCTGCGCCCTGGTCGAAAAGCTGGCGCAGGGCGCGCTTCGCGGCGAGGCCGAGGCAGTGGATGATGCCGAGCTCGTCCACCTCCACTGCGTCGGCGAGGCCGACCGCGGAGAACAGCACCCAGTCGCGCAGGAGCGGGTCGAGTGCGACTCGGCGTTTCTCGCTGAGCATCTTCGAATCGCGAAGCCCGTCCGGGTGGGGTCCGCAATCCGCTGCGACCACGGCCATCCCGACGGCGACCGGTCCGGCGAGTGCCCCACGACCGACCTCGTCACAGCCGATGATGTATCTGGCCCCTCCGGCGAACAGTTCGCGCTCGACCTCGTCCGACGGGTCTGAGACCGCCATCATTTCGCGGAGACCTCGTCGGGCACGCCCGAGAAGACCTCCGGATAGTTGGAGAGCCAGTCCCAGTGCGCGGTCGGCCAGCTGATGACGAAGGCGCGCCCGACGACGTTGTCGACGGGGACGAAGCCGTTGCCCGGCTGTTCCTGGTTGTAGCGGGAGTCGCGCGAGTTGTAGCGGTTGTCGCCCATCACCCAGAGCGAGTTCTTCGGCACGACGACGTCGAAGGCGACCTCGGAGACATCCGTCTTTCCGGCGGGCATCGTGATGTACGGCTCGGTCAGGGGCACATCGTTCACGCTCATCTGACCGAGCGCGTTGCAGCAGACGACGTGATCGCCCGGCAGGCCGACCACCCTCTTGATGAGGTGGTCGTCGCTGTCCGAGGCGGACAGTCCGACGAGGGAGAGCACCCAGTCAGCCGCGGCGGTGAGGGGCGGCAGGTCGGGGTCGGGGGTCGGGGGCAGCCATCCGCCCGGATCACGGAAGACGACGACGTCGCCGCGTTCGAGACCGACGAGGTCTGGGACGAGTTCGTTGACGAGGATCCGGTCGTCGATGCGGAGCGTCTGCTCCATCGATGCTGACGGGATGTAGAACGACCGCACCAGAAACGTCTTCACGAGGAAGGAGACAAGGAGTGCGACGATGAAGATGACGAGCACATCGCGCAGAAAAAGGAGCGTTCCCTTCTTGCGGGAACGCCGACGTGGCCCGGCGGACAAATCGTCTGCCGGCAGGATTGTTTCAGTCATTTAACCGCCCGAGCTCCCCACCAGTTTATCGGTGGGGAGCTCGGGTTCGGTTCACTCGGAACGGATCTGCGGGACTTAGTTGTCGCGCTTTTCCTTGATCTTCGCCTTCTTGCCGCGGAGTTCGCGGAGGAAGTACAGCTTGGCGCGACGCACGTCACCGCGGGTGACGACCTCGATCTGGTCGATCACCGGGGAGTGCACCGGGAACTTACGCTCCACGCCGACACCGAAGCTGACCTTGCGGACGGCGAACGTCTCACGGACGCCCTCGCCCTGACGGCCGATGACGATGCCCTGGAAGACCTGGATACGAGAACGGCTGCCCTCAACGATGTTGACGTGCACCTTGACGGTGTCGCCCGCACGGAATGCAGGAATGTCGGACTTGAGGGATGCTGCATCGACGCTGTCGAGGATGTGCATGATATTTCGCTCTCTGTAACCGCCACAGGTCGACTACGAATTCAGGGATGATGGGGGGTGTGTCCGGCGCCTCGATTTCCGAGGCAGTGGCGCTGGCTCCCCTGTGGCAGAGTCTGGCCGCGGCACAATCGTCTATTCTGCCATGAACGGGCTCTCCCGCGCAAAAGCGCGAGGTCAGTCCTGAGGGTCGATCGGCTTCTCCCGGATAACGATGAGCTCGTCGCCGTCACGGATGCCGGACGGACTCACGCTCGACGGCCGCGCGGCCGCCTGCTCGAACTCGGCGATCGTCTCGCGTGCGCGGTCCCTGGCGTCGGTGAAGAACTCCCACAGCACCAGCCAGAACGCGGCGAGTCCGACGATCACTCCGAGCACCGCGAAGGCGTTGGATGCCGGTCCGAAGAGGCCGAATCCGATCACCGAGACGTGCCAGAGGGTGAGGATGCCGACGTCAGCCCAGGAGACGGCCCTCTCGCGGCGCACCGTCGGCCTGGCCCAGATGAGACCGGCGACGACCATCATCGCGATGAACAGGATCGGCATCGAGATGAGCAACCCGAGGAACGCCCAGCCGCCACCGCCGAAGATGCCCCAGCCGACAAGGGGCCAGATCGGCAGCACGACGGCCGCAATGACCATCCAGGTGCGGAAAGCGCGACGAATAATCATGGCACCAGCCTAGAACCTATGCGCTGGGAGAATCCCGGTGATTTTCATCCCCCGCGAGCAGGTCAGGCCGCACACGTCTGGTCCGCTCGAGCTGCTGTTCCTTGCGCCAGGCCGCGATGGCGCCGTGGTTCCCGCTCAGGAGGATCGGTGGCACGTCGAGGCCGCGCCATGACGCCGGCTTGGTGTAGCTGGGAGCCTCCAGGAGCCCGTCCTCGTGCGATTCCTCGACGAGCGAGTGGGGGTTGCCGACGACGCCGGGGATGAGCCGGCCGATGGCCTCGACCATGGCCATCACGGCCACCTCTCCCCCGTTGAGAACGTAGTCTCCGAGGCTGACGAGTCGCACCCTGGCCCTGGTCGCCGTGTCGTCGAAGACACGCTGGTCGATGCCCTCGTACCGGCCGCAGCCGAACACGAGGTGCGGTTCGGCAGCGAGTTCCCGCGCCATCGCCTGGGTGAAGACCTCTCCGGCCGGCGACGGGAAGATGACGAGAGGTCCGGCATCCGGTTCGTCGTCCACATCGAGGATGCCGTCGAGGACCTGCCCCCACGGCTCCGGCTTCATCACCATGCCGGCTCCCCCTCCGTACGGGGTGTCGTCGACCGTGCGGTGCCTGTCGGTCGTCGCGTCGCGCAGGTTGTGCACGCCGAGGTCGATGATCCCCGCCTGGCGGGCTTTGCCGAGCAGCGAGATATCGAGCACGTCGAAGAACTCGGGAAAGATCGTGACGATATCAATGCGCATGCTGAAATCCTAGGCGGACACACGCGCCAGGATCGCCCCGGCCGGACGGAGCTAAACCCTGCTCAGGAGACGTCGGCCCCTGCGAGCATGGCGAGGTAGCGGTCGCGCACGATCTCGATGAGCTCGACAGGCGCCTCGCCTCCGTCGGTGAGGAGCGGCGGCGTTGCAAGGTCGGCACTCGTGGCGTTCGCGAGGTCGGCGAAGTAGCCGGGCGCCAGGAGGTAGGTGGAGACGAGCACCCTGGCGTCAGGACGCGCGGAACGCGCTTCGCCGACGGCGGTCTCGATCGGCGGGTGCGCCGCCGAGATGAACCCGAGGCTCACCGGGCGGTCGAGCACACGGCTGAGCCTCTCGGCGGTCTCGCGGCAGTCGGCGACGGCCCTGGCATCGGTGGACCCGGCGGCACAGAGCACCACGGAATCCGAATCGGTGAGTCCGGACTCGTCGAGCCGACGGGCGAGAAGGCTGACCAGCCGATCGTCGGGGCCGAGGGCGCGGGAGATCGCTGTCACCCGGCCGGAGGCCTCAGCTTCGTTCACGAGGTCGACGTGCACGTGGAAACCTGCGGAGAGAAGCAGCGGAACGATCACCGCTGGCTGGTCCGTGTCGAGCCTGTCGAGGGTCGCGGGTACGTCCGGCTGCTGGACGTCGACGAATCCGCCTTCGACCTTCGAGCCGGGCAGGCTCGCCGAGACCGCATCGACCAGGCCTTCCACAGCGGCCTGGCCCGCCGGGGAACTCGTCCCGTGCGAAATCGCGACGAGAGCCGCGGTGGTCCTGGTGCGCGGGAACCCGGCGAGCAGCGTCACGCTGACAACTCCACTTCGATCATTCCCCCGACGATGCGGGTGCGGTACGTCTGGAGAACGAGTTCCGGATTGCTGAAGCACTCGCCGGTCGCGAGGTCGTAGACCTCCTTGTGGAGGGGTGATGCGACGGTGGGCCTGTCGCCCTTCGAGCCGACGATCCCCCTGGCCATGACGTTCGCATCCGTGTGCGGGTCTCGATGTGACACGGCATACACCTCATCTTTCGACAGCAGGAACAAGGCGATCTGCTGGGCCCTGAGCAGGGCCACCTCACCCCACGAAGGCTCGAGATCCTCGACGGCGCAGACGCTCTCCCACTCGGCCACCGGTGCCCGGCGAACGTCCGTGTCGATTGCTATGGTCATGCGAACCACCCTGCCCATCGTGTCCCGGCTCAGCGCGGTGCGAGCCTTTCCGGTCACCAGCGACGCTATGCGCACCCTGTTTCACCGAGGGCAATGGGATGTTTCGGTCGTGTGAATCCGTCCTCTCACTCCACTCCACCCGCTGTGCGGCGCCCGACAAGACGTGGACATATCCGGGAAATTGGGCGGTAACGGCGTGAGGTTACGCTCGCCGGACACCAGTTACTTGGAGGTACCTGACGATGACTGAATCCACTACGGGTCCGGCCCGGTCCGACGGCGTTCGCGAAATCGTCGTGATCGGAGGAGGCCCCGCCGCCCACCGATTCGCCGACGCCGTGCACTCCCGTGACGATGCACGCACCCTCCACGTCTCGGTGATCTGCGAGGAGCCGTACCTCCCGTACGACCGCGTCGCACTCAGCAAGCGCCTGGAACACGACGCAGATCTGACCCTGCAGCCCGCGAACGTCTGGGACAACGACCACGTGACACTGCTCCTCGACGAACGAGCGGACGCCGTCGACCCCGACGCGAAGACCGTCACGACGTCCAGCGGGCGCACGCTCCGGTACGACGACCTCGTCTTCGCCACCGGCTCATCGGCTCCCGTCCCTGAGATCACCGGGCACGAACATGCCAAGGTGTACCGCACAATCGACGACGTCGACTACCTCTCCGCCGAGGTCGACCGGCTCGCCGTCGAGCTGGGCCGCCCCGCGCGCGTCCTCGTCGCCGGTGGCGGGCTGCTCGGCCTCGAAGCCGCAGGCGGCCTGTCCAGACGAGGTGCTGACGCCAGTGTCGTCCACTCCGGCTCCTGGCTGATGTCCGCCCAGCTCGACGAAGGCGCCGGCCGCGCCCTCGGACGCATCATCTCGGCGCAGGGCATCGGCCTGCACCTCGGGACCCGGCCGCGCAGCATCCTCGACTCCGACAACGGCACGGTGGTCGGCGTGAAGTTCGCCAGCGGCCAGCAGATCGCCGCGGACCTCGTCGTCTTCGCCATCGGCATCCGCCCGCGTGACGAACTCGCCCAGGCCGCCGGGATAGACCTCGGCGAGCGCGGCGGGATCGTCATCGGGACGGACTGCAGGACCTCGCACGAGAACGTCTGGGCGATCGGCGAGGTTGCGAACTTCGAAGGGCGTTGCACCGGGCTCGTTGCCCCGGCCAACGCCATGGCCGAAGTCGTCGCCGACCGCCTCCTCGGCGGGTCGGCAGAATTCACCACCGTCGACGACGCCACGAAGCTGAAGCTGTCCGGTGTGGACGTCGCCAGTTTCGGTGACGCCCTCGCCACGACGGAGCACTGCCTCGAGATCGTCTACGCCGACCCCGCCCGCGGCCTCTACCAGAAGCTCGTGATGACCGACGATGCGAAAACGCTGCTCGGCGGCATCTTCGTCGGCGACGCCTCACCGTACGCGGCGCTGCGCCCCATGCTCGGGTCCGAGCTCTCGAGCGAACCGGCCGCGTACCTTTCCGCATCCGGCATGGAAGCGCCTGCGGGTGACGAGCTGCCTGACGACGCCCTCGTCTGTGCCTGCAACAACGTCAGCGCCGGCACGGTGCGCGACGCCATCAACGGCGTCCACACCGACGCATGCACCGACCTCGGCGAGCTGAAGATCTGCACACGGGCGGGTACCCAGTGCGGATCGTGCGTCCCCCTCGTGAAGAAGATCCTCGAGACCGAGCTGACCCGGTCGGGTATCGCCGTCTCACGTGCCCTGTGCGAGCATTTCGAGCTCTCCCGCCAGGAACTGTTCGAAACCGTCCGCGTCTACGAACTGACCTCGTTCGACGAGATCATCGAACGGTTCGGGCGCGGCAGGGGCTGCGACGTCTGCAAGCCGGCCGTCGCATCCATCCTCGCCAGCCAGCACGACGGCCACATCCTCGATTCCGGCCGTGGCACCCTCCAGGACACCAACGACCGCGCCATGGCCAACATGCAGAAGGACGGCACGTACTCGGTGGTCCCCCGCATCCCCGGCGGCGAGATCACCCCGCAGAAACTCGCCGTCATCGCGCAAGTGGCCACGGACTTCGGCCTGTACACGAAGATCACCGGCGGCCAGCGCATCGACCTCTTCGGAGCGCGCCTCGACCAGCTGCCGCAGATCTGGAAGATCCTCGTCGACGCAGGCATGGAGTCAGGACAGGCCTACGGAAAGTCCCTGAGGAACGTCAAGAGCTGTGTCGGCTCCACCTGGTGCCGCTTCGGCGTCCAGGACTCCGTGAGCATGGCCGTCGCCCTCGAGCTGAGATACCGCGGCCTGCGCTCGCCGCACAAGTTCAAGATCGGCGTGTCCGGCTGTGCCCGTGAATGCGCCGAGGCGAGGGGCAAGGACGTCGGCGTCATCGCCACAGACAAGGGGTGGAACCTGTATGTCGGCGGCAACGGCGGCTTCCAGCCCACCCACGCACAGCTCCTCGTGGGCGACATCGATGACGAGACCCTGATCCGGTACATCGACCGCTACCTGATGTACTACATCCGCACCGCTGACCGGCTGCAGCGCACGGCCAGGTGGATGGAGGACCTCGACGGCGGTATCGACCACGTCCGTGAGGTCGTCGTCGAAGACTCACTCGGCCTCGGCGCCGAGCTGGAAGAGTCGATGGCGAAGCACGTCGACAACTATGAGGACGAGTGGGCGGCCACTCTCGCCGACCCCGAGCGCCTCAAGAAGTTCCGCTCATTCGTGAACGAGCCGGCAACGGCCGACCCGAGCGTCGCACGGGTTTCCGAGCGGGGACAGATGCGCCCGGCGACGAGCGAGGAGATCGAGAGAGGCGACGCCGTCTACCTTGCAGGGCCTACCATTCCTGTAAGGGAAGGGGCGTAATGACGGATGCCGGAACAGTCACGCTTGTCGGTGGAGGACCCGGGGACGAAGCGCTGCTGACAGCCGCTGCCGTCGCCGCGCTCAGCCGCGCAGACGTCGTCCTGTACGACCGGCTCGCTCCGCACTCTCACCTGACCGAGCTCGCCCCGAAGGCGACTCTCATCGACGTGGGCAAGCGCCCTGGGCACCACCCGATCGGGCAGGAGGGCATCGAGGCGGAAGTCGTCCGGCACGCCCTCACCGGCGCGAACGTGGTCCGGCTCAAGGGCGGCGACCCGTATGTGTTCGGACGCGGAAGCGAAGAGGTTCTCGCCTGCCACCGCGTCGGCATTCCGGTGAAGGTCATCCCCGGAGTGACCAGCGCCGTCGCCGTTCCCGCCTCAGTCGGCATCCCGCTGACCCACCGTGGTGTGAGCCACATGTTCACCGTTGTGTCAGGTCACGCCCCGCTCACCGACAGCGAACACCGCCACCTGGCCGGTCTCGGCGGCACGATCGTCGTGCTGATGGGGGTCGGCACGTTACCGACGCTCAGCCAGGGGCTGCTGCGTGAAGGTCTCCCCTCAGACACCCCCGTGGCGATCATCGAACGCGGATTCAGCGTCGACCGGCGTACGACGATCACCGACCTCGGTTCTGTCGTCCACGTGGCGGCCCAGGTCGAGGTCCGCTCGCCCGCCGTCCTCGTGATCGGACGGGTCGTCGACCTCGCCTTCGAGGGCGATCTCGACGCCGGCGCGCTGATGGACCGTGCCGGCCGGATGGCGGCGTTCGGATGAGCGACAGCACCACAGGCAGCACCGTTCCCGGATTCCGCGCCGACCAGCTCGAAGGATTCCGCATCGGGGTGACCAGCGACCGCCGGTCACAGGACCTGATCGATTCGTTCGAGCGCCGCGGGGCGCAGGTAGTCCACGCCCCCACCCTGCGCATCGCGCACGCTGCACACGACGAACCGCTGATCGCAGACACCCGCGCGATCATCGCCGCCCAGCCCGATGTGCTTCTCGCGACGACCTCCTACGGCATCCGCCGCTGGTTCGAGATCGCAGACACAGCAGGCCTCGGCCACGACCTCGTCGACGCCCTGTCTGAGACCTCAATCCTCGTCCGCGGCCCTAAGGCGCGCGGGGCGATCCGGGCCACAGGGCTGAACGATGTCGGGATGAGCGAGGAGGAGACCACGGCGTCCCTCGTCACGAAGGTTCTCGCGGATTTCCCACCCGGGCTCCGCATCGCCGTCCAGCTGCACGGCTACACCGACGAGGGGCAGCTCGACCGGTTGCGTGCCGTCCACTCCGAAGTGCTCACCGTCGCCCCGTACCGCTGGGCCGACCCCGATCAGACCGACGACAGGGTGAAGAAGCTCATCGATGCGGTCATCGGCGGAGCCATCGACGTCGTCACATTCACGAGTGCCCCGGCCGTCGACGCCCTGTTCAACGCCGCTGAGGCGCTCGGCCAGGACTCTGACCTGCTCGATGCGTTCCTCGGCGACGTCTTCACCGCTGCCGTCGGACCCGTCACGGCCGCGCCGCTCATCGCCTACGGGATCAGCCCGATCATGCCGGAGCGATACCGGATGGGCGCGCTGATCCGGCTGGTCTGCGAACACCTCGAACAGTACGGGGTGATCCGGCTGGAGACACGCCTCGGACCCGTCGCCCTGCGCGGATGCCTCGTCGACCTCCCGACCGGACGGGTCCAGCTGGCTCCGTCGGCTCTTGTGCTCTTCCGGCGGCTGATGAAGGCAGGCGGCGGAGTGGTCTCGCGCGCCGAACTGGCCGCCGCCCTTCCTGGGACCGTCGACGAGCACGCTCTCGAGGTCTCGATGAGCCGGCTGCGGCAGTCGCTCGGGGTTCCAGGCCTCGTCAACACCGTGGTGAAGCGCGGATACCGGATCGACGTCTGAGACCGACATGACCCAGCCCCCTTTCTCGCGGACTACGCGACCGGAAACGACCGAGAGGTACCGCCGCCAGACGGTGCTTCAGGAGGTCGGAGCGGCAGGGCAGGAACGCATCTCCGCCGCACGGGTCCTCGTCGTCGGTGCAGGCGGGCTCGGCTCACCACTCCTGATCTCGCTCGCCGCCGCTGGGATCGGCACGATCGGGCTGGTCGACGACGACGTCGTCGCCGAGTCGAACCTCGCCAGGCAGACCGTCCACCGGTCGGACAGTGTCGGTGAGGCGAAGACGTCCTCTGCGGCGCGCACCCTCGCGACGGTGAACCCGGACGTGACCGTGATCCAGCATCCGGTGCGCCTGACCCGGGAGAACGCACTCGCCGTGACGACGGGGTACGACCTGATCGTCGACGGAACGGATACGTTCGAAACGCATTACCTCACTGCCGATGCGGCCGAGCATCACTCGGTCCCGTTCGTGTGGGGCTCCGTTCTCCGGTTCGATGGGATGGTCTCGGTGTTCGATCCGGGCTCAGGGCCGGACTCCCCCGGGTTCCGCGACCTCTTTCCCGATGAGGCGGCATCGAACACCGCCGAGTCCTGCGAGCTGGTAGGTGTGCTCGGCTCGAGCTGCGCGATCGTCGCCGGGGTGATGGCCGCCGAGGTGATGAAGCTCGTGGTCGGCTTCGGTGAACCCTTGCTCGGGCGGGTGCTCGTCATCGATGCCCTCACCGCCGGGTTCCGCGAAATCCCCCTGCGGGCGGGTGGTTCCCGACTGCAGCGGTCGACGAGCCCGCCGACCGCGACGCACGAAACCGTGACCGCTGCCGAGTTCGACGCGCTTCGTGCTGACGGAAGCCGTCTGACGGTGATCGACGTGCGCGAAGCGGATGAACACCGTGCGTCAGCGATTCCGGGATCGCTGAACATCCCGCAGGATGACCTCGCGGATGCTCGCGGCCGGCTCGACCCGGACGTTCCGCTCGTCGTGTACTGCGAGATCGGCGTGCGCTCCGCGGTCGCCACCGCGTTCCTCACCCGGCAGGGGTACCAGGCGAGGAGCCTCGACGGAGGCATCCGTTCCTGGCTGAGGCGTCAGCCGCCCGCGAACGGCGGCAACACGTCGAGCTGATCGCCGTCGGCGAGTTGCCTGTCCCGATCCCGCGTGGTGACTCCGTTGACGATGAATGAGCAGCGTCCGAGGACGGTGCCCAGCGTCGTCTCGCCTGTCGTCGCCGAACGCTCGACGTCCGCGAGAACCGCGTCGATCGTGACGGGCTGTGAGTACTCCAGCCGGTCCGTCGTCCTGCCGACGCCTGCGGCCGCGGCTGCGAAGTAGCGCACATCGATTCCGATGGTCATCCGCTCAGCCTCCGATGGCGCTCATCGTGCGTTCCGGCTGCACGAAACCGGGGGTGTTGACCTCGTGCCCTGCCGCCTTTCGCCACATCTCGCCCTGCCAGAGCCGAGCGAGCGTGTCATCGTCTGCTCCGCTTCGCAGCGGGCCGAGAAGGTCGGTCTCATCGTTCGCGAACAGGCAGTTGCGGACTCCGCCTTCAGCTGTCAGCCGGGTCCGCCTGCAATCGCCGCAGAACGGTTCGGTCACCGATGCGATGATGCCGACGCGACCGAGAAGCCTGTCGGTCCCCGGCCTGCGGACCTGCCAGAGCTCGGCCGGCGCACCGTCCCGCGGGACGACATCCGGTGTGAGGGCGAATTCGGAGGACAGCATCCGCCGGATCTCCGCTGCCGTCACCATTCCCTCGCGGGTCCAGCTGTGGTCCGCGTCGAGGGGCATCTGCTCGATGAACCTGAGCTGGTGGCCGTGGCGCAGCGACCAGTCCAGGAGTTCGACGGCCTGGTCGTCGTTCACCCCGCGCACAAGGACGGTGTTGATCTTGATCGAGCCGAACCCGGCCGTCCCTGCTGCGGCGATTCCGTCGAGAACCCTCTGGAGGAACGGACGCCGGGTGATGAGGGCGAAGACGTCAGGGTGCAGGGAGTCGAGTGAGATGTTCAACCGGTCCAGGCCTGCGGCGTGGAGTTTCTCCGCTCGGGAGGCCAGGCCGATCGCATTCGTGGTGAGGGAGATCTCCGGCCGGTCTGGCAGGCCAGCACAGGCCGCGACGATGTCGACCAGGTCGGCGCGCAACAACGGCTCCCCGCCGGTGAACCGCACCTGGCGCACTCCGAGAGTGCCGACGGCTATGCCGACGAGCCGCCTGATCTCGTCAGCGGTCATCAGCGCGTCGACCGGCTGGCTGGGGAGCCCCTCAGCCGGCATGCAGTAGGTGCAGCGCAGATTGCACTTGTCGGTGAGGGAGATCCTGAGGTCGGTGGCTGTGCGACCGAAGGTGTCGATGAGGGCGTCCGATCGCGGCCGTTCGACCGGCAACCGGAACGATTCCGGCTCGATGGCGCTGGGGCGATGGCGCGGGATGCCCAGGGCAACACTCATGCGGTAACCCTACGAAATTCTTGGCCGAGCCGCATTGCTGGCATGTTTCGTGAGCGTAAACTCGGCTCAAAACCGCGGTTCTCGAGCTGCTGTGAGGGTTATCGTTGCCTTGCACCGACGAAACGGAACACGCGAATGCCCTCCTGCCTTGCCTCCTGCAGTCCCCGGTTCTCAGGCGGTGGCGACCATGTCTCCGACGAGTGACGGCGGCGTTCAGGACGAGCGCTCCGACGCGGTGAAGGTCGCGATCGTGACCGCGGACCCGATCGATCTCGACGGGCTTCGTGCCGCAGTGACGGATGCCACGATGGGCGCTGTCGTCACGTTCGAGGGCGTCGTGCGCAACCATGACGACGATCGGGGCGTCACCTGGCTGAGCTACTCGGGGCATCCGCTCGCCGGGGACGCGCTGCGCGCCGCGGCGGAGTCGGTCTGCCGTGATTTCCCCGACGTCGTCGTCGCGGTCGCCCACCGGGTCGGGCGACTCGACATCGGCGGGCTGGCCCTCGGCTGCGCTGTGGCGAGCGCCCACAGGGCCGAGGCGTTCCTGGCATGCGCTGCCCTCATCGACCGGGTGAAGGAGTCCGTTCCGATCTGGAAGGAACAGGCGTTCGACGACGGCGGCACCGAATGGGTGCAGGCGATCGGTTGATGCTGGCCCCTGCTCCGACGGGCCGTCGCGCCTCATGTAACGAACATGTGACACGTGCCCCACGGAGTACCCGCACCGGTGTGAGCGGCAGGGAATGCAGCGTTAACGCCCCACTCGAAGAACGGAAACACGGACTCTCTAGCGTCGGAACCAGACATACTCCGCACCGCCTTTGCTCCCCCGACGTTCTTGGAGTCCTCATGACCGCACCGCTCACCGCCCCGCCCGCCACCGCAGCGCCGTCCACGGTCGAACTGGTCCACCGGCCAGGCCGCTGGATCGACAACTGGGACCCGGAAGACACCGGATTCTGGAACCGGCAGGGCCGCTCGATCGCCCGCCGCAACCTTAGCTGGTCGATCTTCGCCGAGTTCCTCGGCTTCGTCATCTGGCAGCTCTGGAGCATCGTCGTCGTCATGCTCCCCGCCGCCGGGTTCACCTTCACGACGACCGAGACGTTCTGGCTCATCTCCATGCCGAGCCTCGTCGGGGCGACGCTGAGGTTCCCCTACTCGTTCATGGTGCCGAAGGTGGGCGGCCGCAACTGGACGATCATCTCGGCCGGGCTGCTCCTCATCCCCTCCATCGCCCTCGCGTTCGCCGTGCAGAACCCGGAGATCCCGTTCCCGGTCATGCTCGGCATCGCAGCCCTCGCCGGCCTCGGCGGCGGCAACTTCGCCAGCTCCATGTCGAACATCACCTTCTTCTACCCGCAGAGGGAGAAGGGCTGGGCACTCGGCCTCAACGCCGCAGGAGGCAACCTCGGTGCATCCGTCGCGCAGTTCGTCGTGCCGATCGCCGTCACCATCGGAGCGGGAGCGAGCCTCAACCTCTCCCTCGCCGGCTGGATCTGGGTGCCGTTCATCCTCCTCGCCATGTTCGGCGCCTACCGCTACATGGACAACCTGTCGAGCGCCAAGGCCGACTTCGCCGGCTCAGCGGCGGCTCTCCGCGAGCCGCACCTGTGGATCCTCGCGGTCCTCTACATCGGCACCTTCGGTTCGTTCATCGGTTTCGCCTCGGTCTTCCCGAAGCTCATCGCCGACCAGTTCCCCGAGTTCTCCACCTTCGCTGTCGGGGCAGCATCGATCTCCCTGGCGTTCCTCGGTGCGCTGACCGGTTCGCTCGCCCGACCGTACGGCGGCAAGCTCGCCGACCGCTTCGGCGGTGCCGTGATTACGATGGTCGCTTTCAGTGTCATGGCCGTCGGCGCTCTCGCCGTGCTGTGGACCCTTCCGCTGGGCAACTTCTGGCTGTTCCTCGGTTGCTTCCTCGTGCTGTTCATGGCGTCAGGTGTCGGGAACGGATCCACCTACCGGATGATCCCGAGCGTCTTCGCCGCACGGGCAGGTTCGACCAACGCCCACTCGGCCGGGTCGGATGTCACCACTCAGCGCAAGGCTGCTGCCGCTCTCGGCCTCATCTCGGCGATCGGCGCATACGGCGGGTTCGCGATCCCGCAGATCCTCAACCTGTCGCAGTCCACGACGGGAGGCTATGAAGCCGCGTTCTTCGGATTCGTCGCCGCATACGCCGTGCTCGTCGCCGTCACCTACCTCGTGTACTACCGCAAGAACGCCTCCCTGGCCGGCCAGCGACTCTGAACCGCCCACGAACGAAAGCACCACACATGAGCACCATCGGAACATCAGCTGGGACAGCAACCCACTGCCCGTACTGCGCGCTGCAGTGCGCCATGACGCTCACCCCGCAAGACACGACACCGGAAGGCGGCCCCGCCCGCCTTCCGGTCGTCGTGTCCGGTCGCGACTTTCCCACCAACCGTGGCGGGCTGTGCAAGAAGGGCTGGACGTCAGCCGAGCTGCTCGCGTCCGGCGGGCGCCTCACGTCTCCACTCCTGAAGGATGCGACCGGTGGTTTCCGGGAGGCCGGCTGGGAGGAGACACTCGACCTCATCGCCACGCGGCTGATCGGCATCCGTGAGGCTCACGGGGCGGATGCCATCGGCGTCTTCGGCGGTGGCGGGCTCACGAACGAGAAGGCCTACCAACTCGGCAAGTTCGCGCGGATCGCCCTCGGCACGAGCCGGATCGACTACAACGGCCGTTTCTGCATGTCCTCCGCCGCTGCGGCGGGGAACAGGGCCTTCGGCCTCGACCGCGGGCTCCCGTTCCCTCTCGAGGACCTCGACGGGGCGTCCACGATCCTCATGCTCGGTTCGAACGTCGGCGAGACGATGCCCCCGTTCATCGGCCACCTCACAGGAGCTCAGGCGGCCGGAGGCCTCATCGTCGTCGATCCGCGGCGCTCATCCACAGCGAAGCTCACCGACGACGGCAAGGGCATCCATCTCCAGCCCGCGCCGGCAACCGACCTCATCCTGCTGCTCGGCCTCATCCACATCGTGATCGCGGAGAAGCTCGTCGACGAGGCGTACGTGGCTGGGCGCACGACCGGGTTCGCCGAACTCCGCCGCAGCGTGAGCGCCTGGTGGCCCGAGCGGGTCCAGGCATCCACAGGAATTCCCGTCGCACAGTTGCGTGAGGTCGCGCGCCGCCTCGCATCCGGCGGCAGCAGCTACATCCTCACCGGTCGCGGCATCGAACAGCACGTCGACGGAACAGACACCACGACAGCCGCCATCAACCTCAGTCTCATCCTCGGCCTTCCCGGGCGACCGGGATCCGGCTACGGCACGCTGACCGGGCAGGGTAACGGCCAGGGGGGCCGGGAGCACGGCCAGAAATGCGACCAGCTCCCCGGCTACCGCAAGATCACCGATCCGGCCGGCCGGCGCCACGTCGCCGCCGTCTGGGGCGTCGACGAATCCCTGATCCCCGGCCCCGGGCTCCCCGCCGTCGAACTCCTCAAAACGCTCGGCCGCCCCGACGGTATCCGTGCGCTCCTCGTCCACGGGTCGAACGTCGTCGTCTCAGCGCCCAACGTCAGTTCGGTGCGCGACGGTCTCGCCCGGCTCGACCTCCTCATCGTCTGCGACTTCTTCCTCTCCGAGACCGCCGCTCTCGCCGACGTCGTCCTCCCCGTCACCCAGTGGGCGGAGGAAGAAGGAACCATGACCTCCCTCGAAGGCCGCGTCATCCGCCGCAGGAAGGCGCTGGACGCACCGGCAGGAGCACGAACGGAACTGTGGATCATGCACGAACTCGCTCGCCGCCTGGACTCCCCGTCGACCTTCAGCACTGACCCGCGTGAGGTCTTCGACGAGCTCGCCAGCGCGTCCGCAGGCGGCATCGCCGACTACTCCGGCCTCAGCTACGAACTCCTCGACACCGAGGCCCCCGCATTCTGGCCCTACCCCGTCGGATCGACAGGAACCCCCCGCCTGTTCGCCGAGTCGTTCGCGCACCCCGACGGCCTGGCCCGCATCGTCGCCGTCGCTCCGCACGCGAAAGCCGAACGGCTCTACACCGACGGGCAACTCACCCTCATCACCGGCCGGCTGCTCGAGCATTACCAGTCTGGCGCCCAGACCCGCCGCGTCGATGAACTGAACGACGCCCAACCCGAGGTGTTCGTGCAGATCCACCCGGCGACGGCCGCACGGCTGGGCATCGTCGACGGAGGGATGGTCGACGTGGCCAACGATCGTGGGCAGCTCCGCTGCCGGGCGAGACTGAGCACAGACATCCGTCACGACACGGTGTTCGTCCCCTTCCACTACGCGGGAGCGGATTCGGCGAACCTGTTGACGCAGGATGCCACCGATCCGGTGTCCGGGATGCCCGATTTCAAGACGGCGGCCGTCACGGTGAGTGCCGTTGCAGGGGCGGTCGTCTGATGCGCGCCGCTGAGCGGGTCGTCCTCGTCGGGTTCGGGTCCGTCGGCGCCCGGTTCGCCGAGGAACTCCTCCCCTCCGTGAGCGACGGTCGGATCGCGTTGACGGTGATCGGCCGCGAGGACTCCGAGCCGTACAACCGCGTACTCGTCGCCGAGTACGCGGTCGGCCACGCCGAACTCGACGCGATGATCCTGCCGGGCACTGCGGAGCTCAGCGCCGCAGGCGCCACCGTGCACACGGGCGTCACGGTGCTGTCGGTCGACCGGGAACTGCGTCTGGTCGGGCTGAGTTCGGGCGATCAGGTCCCGTACGACCGTCTCGTCCTTGCCACGGGCGCCCGCGCCAACGTCCCGACGCTCGAGGGTGTCGACAAACACCGCCGGGACCGTATGTCCCTCGAGAAGTACACGGATACCCTTGTCGGCGCCGACGACGAGCTGCCGGACGGCATCACAGTGCTCCGCGACCTCGCCGACGCCGACAGGGTCAGGAATGCGGTCGACGGCAGGAAGCGGATCATCGTGCTCGGCGCAGGCGTGCTGGGCCTCGAAGTCGCCCTCGCCGCTGCGAAGGAGGGCGCAGAGGTGTGCGTCGTGCACCACGGCGGGTTCCCGATGCCGCGCAACCTCGACCGTGGAGCCGGCAGCGTGCTCACCGCTGCCCTCCGCCGGCTGGGCGTGAGCGTCGTCGCCCACAGCAGGGCCGAGGCCGTGAGCTTCCACAGCGACGACGGCGCAGGCACGCACACCTTCGACGCCCTCATCACCGCAGACGGCAAGAAGATCCCCGGCGATCTGCTGATCCTCTCCTGCGGAGTGAGCGCCCGCACCGATCTCGCCGTGCTCGCCGGCCTGCGGGTCGCCGCCGGCATCCTCGTCGGCGAGAACCTCCGGTCCTGGTCGGACGACCGCGTCTACGCCATCGGCGACTGCGCCCAGATCACCGAGCCGACAGACGAACTCCGGGTGCAGCGGGACGTACCCGGCGCCCCCTCTGGCCTGATCGGCCCCGGCTGGCGGCAGGCCGAATGGCTCGCCGGCCACCTCGCCGCAGAGGCCGCAGGCGATCGCGCTCCGACTGAACCGCCCGTCGAACGACCGGCCCTCGTGATGCTGAAGGCCGACGGCGTCGACGGCGTCGACGTCGTCGCTGTCGGCGATGTGTCGGTCGAGCCGTGGGACGACGACCATGACCCCGCCAGCGGCCCTGTGCACCCCGTCGCTCCGCGGCGGGTGGCGCAGTGGGCCGACCCGGAGCATGGCCGCTACCTCAAGATGGTGACCCGCGACGGCATCCTCACCGGATTCGTCAGTGTGGGTATGCCGAGGACGGCCGCGGAACTGACGATGCTGTTCGAACGCGGAAGCGAACTGCCCGCTGACCGCTCCGTGCTGATGCGCTTCGATGGCCCCGACTACTCCGCAGAATCGACCGCTGACGCGTTCGCACCGACCGCGACGGTCTGCTGGTGCAACGGCGTCACCGTCGAGAAGATCGAGGAGTCGGCACACCAGGGCAACACGACAGTGGCGTGCATCGGGAAATCCACCCGTGCTGGAACCGGCTGCGGCGGGTGCAAGGGCCGCATCGGTGAGCTGCTCACGCGTTTCGCCGAGTCGGAGGGGAAGCAGGAGCTGGCAGTCTGACCGGCTGCCCTCACCAGGGCAGGTCGAGCAGCCTTACGCTGAAGCCGGGTGACGCGTCTGACGGTTCGACGACGAGCAACCCGTCCGCGTCTGCCAGTCCCCTCAGCATCGCTGGGCCTCGCCATCGGCTCACGACGGGGATGCCGCGTTCCCGGCTGAACGGGACGAGAACGGTGAGTCCGCGGCCGACGGCGGTCGTCACGTCATGGGGCAGAGTCGGCGTGTCGATCTCGGGGATGGTCTCGTCGTCCATCCCGAGCATCCCCCGGATCAGCGGGATGCCGAAGCTGACGAAGCAGACGAGGGCGGCGAGCGGGTTCCCCGGCAACGCGAGCACCGGGGTGCCTGCGCTCGTTCGCCCCAGGAGCACAGGATGGCCGGGGCGTACGTCCACACCGTCGAACACGATCGCCCCTGAGCCGAGGAGCACGGGCCGCACCCGGTCGGTGTCACCACGTGAACTACCCCCAGTGGTCACGACGAGGTCGCCCTCCGCCCTCTCGATGGCGGCCTCGGTGCCGACGGCGGTGTCACTGACCGCGTGGACATCGACGATGGTCGCGCCCGCCCCGCGCACGAGACCGGGGAGCACAGGGCCGAGCGCATCGCGCACCGAACCGGGCGACGGGATTCCCGACGTCAGGAGTTCGTCTCCGGTGATCAGGATGGTGACCCGAGGGCGTTCCGTCACCAGGACAGAATCGTGCCCGCAGGCTGCGGCCAGGGCGATGCGGGCGGGCGTGAACACCGCACCGGCACGGACAAGGGTCGTGCCAGCGTCGAGTTCCTCCCCACGCAGCCGGACATGCGCGTCCGCGGTCGGGTGGTCGGGGCCGATTCGCGTGCTGCGCTCCAACCACAGCGTGCCGTCCCTGTCGGGCTCGACCCGGCCGTGTTCGCTCCGCAGCACGCCGAACGTTCCTGCGGGAATCGGTGCGCCAGTGGTGATCGGACGCGCCGAGGACGACGCGAGCGGGATGTCGTCGGGAACGCTGCCCATTCCGACCCGTTCGCCCACGCGCCAGGGCGGGTCGCCGGCGACGGCCCATCCGTCCATGGCGCTGACGGATGCCGTCGGCAGCCCGACGAGCGCGAGGAGCGGCGCAGCGGCGATCCGGCCGAGGGCGTCGTCCAGCGGGACACGCGACCGTTCCAGGGGTGTGTCGCGCCCCGTCTGCCACGCCAGATCCCGCGCCGTCGCCCAGGACGTACCGCTCACGGCGTCTGGTCGCCTGCGGCCAGAGCGCTCGCTGTCCGGCTGAGTGCTTCGATGTCGCGTGCCGACCCTCCGGTCTTCCCTGCCGCGTAGCCGACCAGAAACGTGGTCAGCGGGGCAGCGGGGCGAGCGACACCGTGCGCGGCGTCGCGTGCGAGGTCGAGGATGAGTGCGATGTCGGGGTCGAAGTCGGGGATCCCGAGTGCTACGGTCAGCCGGCGCGCCCACCCTTCCAGGTCTGATGGATCGGTCATGAGATGTCGCTTCCAGTGAGGACGGGAATGAGGATGCCGTGACGGGCGGCATCCTCGGCGGTGTCGATGTCGGCGCAGAGCCCGCCGTCGATCTGCACGTCGGTGAGTTCGATGGCGTCGATCAGCCGACGCAGCGGCAGTCCGTCGAGACCACCGGCGTACCTGGCCACCTCCCGGCGCAGTGCTCCGTTGGGGTACACACCGAGCAGGAACTGGCGACGCCCGGTGTCGTCGACCGCGATGACGCCTCCCCCCGCGCGGAGAAAGCCCCGCAGGAGCTCGGGGACCGCCTCTGTGGCGCGTGGAAGGTCTGCCGCGAGGACGAGGGTGAAGGGGGCTGCGTCCGTCCCGAGCGCGGCCAGTCCGGCGGCTAGGGCGGCGGAGGGACCCGCGAATGCGGGCTGTTCCCTCGTCACCACGAGCTCCGGCCAGGCGTCGACGGCGAGGGCAGGGGTCGACTCCCCCACCCAGACCACGCGGCGGGCAGCCCGCACGGCGGTCAGGATGTGTCGTCGGAGGGGTGCGCCCCTGAAGACGAGAGAGGACTTGTCCGTTCCTCCGAGACGGGAACCTCGGCCTCCGGCGAGGATGACGACGTCGAGGTCGGCGAGCAGGGTGGGTGCCACGTCTGCGTGTTCCGACATGTCGTGCCTCGATCCGGCGCCGTCAGATGTCCGGGCGCTGTACCCAGCCTAGATCGGGCGTGTTTCCGACGTGTGACGGCACCGGAGGAGAGTCGTCAGCGGGACGAGTCGTCCTCGGTCGTCGATGCGTCGTCGTCGGTTTCGAGGACGCCCGGTGCGTCGGTGGTGTCGCCGTCGGCCGCGGTTTCCCCGGCGGCGGGCTCGTCGTCGTCTGCGTCGTCCTCGGGGAGCTCTTCGAAGAGCCCGGCGGGAGGAGTGACGGTGACGATGCCGGTCTCGATGTCGACGGCGGGCACGAGTGCCTTGACGAACGGCACCATGACGTCACCGGTCGCCGTGGTGACGATGAGGAGGTCCTGGGCCGGGAAGTGGTCGACGCGGGCGACGGTGCCGACCTTCTGGCCGTCACGGTGAACGGCGAGGCCGACGAGCTGGTGGTCGTACCAGGCGTCCTCTTCAGGGGATGCCTCGGCCGAGTCCTGCTCGATCCAGAGGATCGCCTTCACGAGCGTCTCAGCCTCTGAGCGGTCGGTGACACCCTCGAAGAATCCGACCGGGTGGCCGTTGTACCAGCGCAGCTCGGTCAGAGTGAGCGATTTGCCGTGCCAGGCGGACCCGGTGGGAACCTGGAGGGTGAAGACGGCCCCGGGGACGAACCGGCGTCCGGGGTCATCGGTGAAGAGTTCGAGCTTGATGGCTCCCTTGAGCCCGTGGGCCTTCGTGAGCCGTCCGACCCTGAGCTGGGTCTTCGGCGTCTGGGCAGCGCTCACGTCAGGAATCGGTGTCGACGACGTCGACGCGAACGCGGCGACCATCGGCGAGAGCGGAAACGAGTGTGCGAAGCGCCTTGGCCGTCCGGCCTGAGCGGCCGATCACACGGCCGAGGTCCTCGGGGTTCACGCGAACCTCGAGGACCTCACCGCGTGGTGAGCTCTGCGCTACGACGGTCACGTCGTCCGGATTGTCAACAATCCCCTTGACGAGGTGTTCGAGAGCAGGTGCGAGCAATTGTTACGCCTTGTCTTCTTCAACGGCCGGAGCGGCCTCAGTCTCGGCGGGAGCTTCTTCCTTGACCGCGGGCTTTTCGGCCTTCGGCTTGAGAACGGGCTTCTTCTTCTCGTCGGCGACGAACGGAACCTTGGGCTCCTTCACCTTGACGGTCGAGACGGCATCCTTGTCACCCTTGAACTTGCCCCAGTCGCCCGTGAGCTTGAGGATGGCTTCGACCTGAGGGGTCGGCTGGGCGCCGACGGACAGCCAGTACTGTGCACGCTCGGACTTGACCTCGATGAACGAGGGCTCCTCGGTGGGGTGGTACTGGCCGATTTCCTCGATGACGCGGCCGTCACGCTTGGTGCGTGAGTCGGCGACGACGATGCGGTAGTACGGTGCGCGGATCTTGCCCAGGCGCTTCAAACGAATCTTGACAGACACAATTCTCCTGAAAGTTATTTGTTGTGTGATTGTGCTCGTCACCGGCTGCGTGGGGGCACACTCGGTCCGAAAGCTCTTATTGCTGCAGCGCCTGATTAGAGGGTCGGGCGAGTGCAGACTCGACTAACCATTCTGTCAGATATTCAGCGACTGTGTTACCAGCGCGCGTGGGAGGTTCAGGATGTGACGCTGTCACGCCAGGCGAGCCAGCGTTTGACGTTGGCGATGTCGTGGTGAGGGCCGGTGATCCCCAGGGTGAACATCGTCGTGCCGAGGGCATGCAGCTCGTCTGCCGTGGCCTCGTTCCTGCCCCTCAACTCGGTGGAGATCTCGATGGAGCTCGTGTCGCGGCCGACGGCGTCACCGTGCCCGCGGAGGATCTCCAGTTTCTCGGTCAGGACCTCCGGAGTGCTGAAGCTGTGCCAGATGTCGGCGTGCTCGGCGACGATGCGCAGGGTCTTCTTCACACCGCCTCCGCCGATCATGATCGGGATCTGACGCGTGGGCGGCGGGTTGAGCTTCGACCAGCGGTCGGTGATGACCGGGAGCGCCTCGCCGAGTGCGGCGATCCGGCTGCCGGGCGTGCCGAACTCGTAGCCGTACTCGTCATAGTCGCGTTCGAACCAGCCGGCACCTGTGCCGAAGATGAAGCGGCCACCGGAGATGTGGTCGAGCGTGCGGGCCATGTCTGCCTGGAGGTTGGCGTTGCGGTAGCTGTTGCAGTTCACCAGGGTGCCGAACTCGACCCTGCTGGTCTGCTCAGCCCATGCTCCGAGCATCGTCCAGGCCTCGAAGTGCAGCCCGTCCGGTTCGCCGCTCAGCGGGAAGAAGTGATCCCAGTTGAAGATGATGTCGACGCCCAGGTCTTCGAGCTCGGTCACCGTGTCGCGGATCGCGGCATAGGGGGCGTGCTGAGGAGCGATCTGGACACCGATGCGGACGGGGCGGTTCTGCGCTGAGGACATTGCTCAAGCCTAGGCCCGGCATGGAAGGATGAAGCGTGCCGGACGACCACCCGGCAGAATCGGACGGGTGAACATGGGAATCGACTTCGCCAGGTCGGAACGATCGACGGTGGGCATCGAGTGGGAGCTCGCCCTCGTGGATCGTGACAGCGGCGAACTCGTGTCGGCAGCGGACGAGGTACTCCTCGCCCTGCACCAGCCGGACGGCTCCCCGCACCCGTATATCACCGGTGAACTGCTGCTCAACACCGTTGAACTGGTCAGCGCGGTGCACACGACCGTCGGCGCCGCGGTCGCCGACCTCGACGGACAGCTGCAGGAACTGCGGCAGGTCACCCTCGGCCGCGGGATCGACATCATCGGGAGCGGCTCGCACCCGTTCGGACAGTGGTACGACCAGCCCGTCGCCAACAAGGAGCGCTACCACAAGCTCATCGAGCGCACGAAGTGGTGGGGCAGGAACATGATGATCTGGGGTGTGCACGTGCACGTCGGCATCGAGGATCGCGACAAGGTGATGCCGATCCTCAACGCCATGCTCAGCTACATCCCCCACCTGCAGGCGATCTCGGCGTCCAGTCCGTACTGGAGCGGGATCGACACCGGCTACGCCTCGAACCGTGCCCTGATGTTCCAGCAGCTCCCCACCGCCGGGCTCCCCTACCAGCTCGCCGACTGGGCGGCATTCGAGAACTACGTGGCCGACATGACCACCCCGGGGATCATCGACGATTACACCGAGGTGCGCTGGGACATCCGTCCGTCACCGCACTGGGGCACCCTCGAGGTGCGGTTCTGCGACGGCGCATCGACGCACCGCGAACTCGCCGCTGTGGCCGCCCTGATCCACTCCCTCGTCGAGCACCTGTCCACGCGACTCGACCGTGGCGAGACCCTGTCGGTGCTCCAGCCCTGGTATGTGCGAGAGAACAAGTGGCGGGCCGCACGCTACGGCCTCGACGCGGAGATCATTCTCGACAACGAGGGCAACGAACGCCCCGTCACCGACGACATCCGTGACCTCATCGGGACACTCGCGCCGGTCGCCGACCGGCTGGGCTGCGGCGCGGAACTCGCGTCGATCGAGAGGATCCTCGACGACGGCGCAAGCTACGCGAGGCAGCTGCGGGTCGCCGAGGCGAACGACGGCGACCTCACGAGCGTCGTGAAGGCGCTTGCCCAGGAGCTGCGCGAGGGTTCGGTGCCGCGACCGGGTCTCTAGCGGCCGAGGAACTTCTGCAGGCTGGCGAGCTCTTCTTCGCTCGGCCCTGCGGCGCCCGCTGCACCGCCGGCACCGCCGAGACCGAACCCGGTCCCGCCCGTCGGAGCAGCCGCAGGCTTCACGCCCGAAGCCAGTGCCGCGTTCTCAGAGGCGCGCTTGGCCGGGTTGCCCGACTTCGAGCCCTTCTTCTTCGGCTGCTGCTTGCGGGAACCGCCGCCGCCACCACCGGGGATCGGGCCCATGCCCGGGATCTGGGGCACGCCGCCCTTGGCGACGGTCTTCATCATCTTCGCGGCCTGCTCGAACCGGTTCACAAGCGCGTTGACCTCGGTCACGGTCGAACCGGAACCCCGGGCGATCCGCAGGCGACGGGACCCGTTGAGAAGCTTCGAGTTGCGGCGCTCAGCGAGGGTCATCGACTGGATGATCGCTTCGGTCCGCACGATCTCCCGCTCATCGAAGGCGTCGAGCTGCTGCTTCATCTGGCCCATGCCGGGAAGCATGCCCATCATCTTCTTGATCGACCCCATGTTGCGCAGCTGCTGCATCTGCTTGAGGAAGTCTTCGAGGGTGAAAGTGTCGGTCGAGAACTTCTCGGCCATGGCGCGGGCTTCGTCCTCGTCGAACGCTTCCTGCGCCTGCTCGATCAGGGTGAGGATGTCACCGAGGTCGAGGATGCGGCTGGCCATCCTGTCGGGGTGGAACGGCTCGAAATCGTCGAGACCCTCACCGGTGGAGGCGAAGATGATCGGGCGGCCGGTGACGGATGCCACGGACAGCGCGGCACCGCCCTTGGCGTCGCCGTCGAGCTTCGAGAGGACGACACCGGTGAAGTCGACACCGTCCTGGAACGCCTTGGCCGTTGCGACGGCATCCTGTCCGATCATCGCGTCGATGACGAACAGCACCTCATCGGGGCTGATGGCGTTACGGATGTTCGATGCCTGCTTCATCAGCTCGGCATCGACACCGAGACGGCCGGCCGTGTCGACGATGACCGTGTCGTACTGCTTCGTGCGCGCGTAGGCGATGGAGTCCCGCGCGACCCTGACCGGGTCACCGACACCGTTGCCCGGCTCGGGTGCGTAGACCGCGACCCCGGCCTGCTCCGCCACGACGCTCAGCTGGGTGACGGCGTTCGGGCGCTGGAGGTCGGCGGCGACGAGGAGCGGCGTGTGACCGTCCTTCGCCAGCCACTTGGCCAGCTTTCCGGCGAGGGTCGTCTTACCTGCACCCTGAAGGCCGGCGAGCATGATGACCGTCGGCGGGTTCTTCGCGAACTCCAGCCGGCGCTGCTGACCGCCGAGGATGGCGACGAGTTCGTCGTTGACGATCTGCACAACCTGCTGGGCGGGGTTGAGAGCCTTGTTGACCTCGTCGCCGAGGGCGCGCTCGCGCACCTTGCCGGTGAAGTCCTTGACGACGTCGAGCGAGACGTCGGCCTCGAGGAGGGCGCGCCGGATCTCGCGCACGGTGCCGTCGACGTCTGACGCCGAGAGCGAGCCCTTCTTACGGAGGTTCTTGAAGGTCTCGGAGAGCCGGTCTGAGAGGTTTCCAAAAGTAGCCATTTGACATCCAGTTTACCGAGCCAGACGGCTCTGTCGCGCCGCAACGGGCCGACACCGTCCAACGTATTATTGGACTGCGTCCATTTACTACTAGGCTGACCGCATGACCGACGTTCTCGTCGCCGGAATGGCGCCCTCGTATCTGAAGTACATCGACGGGTGGGAGATGCAGCGTCGCATCCACCGGGAGGTCGTCGACGGTTTGTCCCCCGACACGCTGATCCTGTGCGAACACGCCGGCGTGTACACGGCAGGAAAACGTACGTCGGCAACCGAACGCCCCACAGACGGCACCCCCGTCGTGGATGTCGACAGGGGTGGCAAGATCACCTGGCACGGTCCAGGACAGCTGACGGGGTATCCGATCGTGCGGCTGCAGGAGCCGGTCGACGTGATCGAGCACGTCCGCCGCCTCGAGCAGCTGATGATCGACGTGATCGCCGGCGTCGGTGTGCGTGGTGAGCGGATCGAGGGGCGCTCTGGCGTCTGGGTCGATGGCGCGAACGGGTACAACAAGGTCGGTGCTGTGGGTGTCCGTGTCGCTGACGGCGTCACGATGCACGGGTTCGCCCTCAACTGCAGCAACTCGCTCGAACCGTTCAGCCACATCGTGCCGTGCGGCATCACGGACGCAGGGGTCACCACGCTCAGCGTCGAGTCCGGTCAGACGATCACCCCGTCGGAGATCCTGGACAGGCTCGTGTCAGTGTTCCTCGCGGACGTCGACGCCGCCGACGACGACGAAAGCGCTGCATGAGCGCGTGCGGCAGCCCGGCGCAGGCCCCACAACTCCCCGGGAACGGGCGCAAGCTGCTTCGCCTCGAGGTGCGGAACGCGGCCACCCCGATCGAGAAGAAGCCGGACTGGATCAAGACGAAGGCGAGGATGGGCCCCGAATACCGACGACTGCAGGGTCTCGTCCGCGACGAAGGCCTGCACACCGTGTGCCAGGAAGCGGCGTGCCCCAACATCTACGAGTGCTGGGAAGACAGGGAGGCGACCTTCCTCATCGGCGGCTCGCAGTGCACCAGGCGGTGCGATTTCTGCCAGATCGACACCGGCAAACCTGCCGAGTACGACACAGACGAGCCGCGCCGGGTCGCCGAATCGGTGTCTGCGATGCAGCTGCGCTACGCCACTGTGACCGGTGTGGCGCGCGATGACCTGCCGGACGAGGGAGCCTGGCTGCACGCCGAGACCGTTCGCAGGATCCACACCGACAACCCGGGAACAGGCGTCGAAATCCTCGCCACCGACTTCTCCGGCAACCCGGACCTGCTCGGCGAGGTGTTCTCCTCCAGGCCGGAGGTGTTCGCCCATAACGTCGAGACGGTCCCGCGCATCTTCAAGCGGATCCGCCCCGCATTCCGCTACGACCGGTCGCTGGGTGTCCTGACCCAGGCCCGTGCCGCCGGGCTGATCACCAAGTCCAACCTCATCCTCGGCATGGGCGAGGAGGAGGACGAAGTCGCTGAGGCCTTGCGTGACCTCCACGATGCAGGCACAGACATCATCACGATCACCCAGTACCTGCGTCCGACTCCCAGGCACCTGCCCGTCGCCCGCTGGGTGCGACCGGAGGAGTTCCTGGCGTTCAAGCAGATGGCGGAGGAGATCGGATTCCTCGGGGTGCTCGCAGGCCCACTGGTGAGATCCTCCTACCGCGCCGGCCGCCTCTGGGCGCAGTCGATGCATCGCAAGGGCCTGCCGATCCCTGCCGGTCTCGAGCACCTTGCGAACCCGGAACTGGGATTCGCGCAGGCCGTCGGGGAATTCAGCTGAGCAGTTCGATCCCGACGGATTCGCCGCGCGGCGAGAGGAAGACGATGAGTGCGAGATCCGAGTTGTCCGGGTCGAACGCGAACTCGAACGAGGCGAACGGCGCGCTCTCTCCGCCCTGGTGGGGCGAGACGGCCACGCGGATGAGCTGGAGCGACCGGATGATGTCGACGTCGTTGTCACCTGAGTGGTCGACGAGCATCTCGACGAGGTCTTCTCCGACCTCCTCGACCGTCTGTTCGATGAACTGGGTCACGTCAGACGTACGGTCGTCGACGTCGGACAGCATGGCCTCACGCGCGCGAAGGTCGAGGCCCTCGAGCGAGCTGATGATACCTGCGGCCGTGTCGAGTGCGTCTGCGGAGATCTTCTCGCCGGCGGGGGCGCTCAGAGACACATCGACGGCCTGGTCGCCGACTTCGACGGTCTCCGACCAGTAAAGGCCGCCGGAGGCATCCGTCTCGATCGCCCCGAAGAAGTCGTGCTCGATCATCAGCCCACCAGTTTCTGTGCGAAGACGTGCGGGGTGAAACCGGTGAGGTCGTTGATCCCCTCACCCTGGCCCACCAGTTTGATCGGGATGCCTGTGCGTTCCTGCACGGCGAGGACGAAGCCTCCGCGGGCTGAGCCGTCGAGTTTGGTGAGCACGAGCCCGGTGACCCCGGCGTGTTCGATGAACGCCTCAGCCTGAGCGAGCCCGTTCTGCCCCGTCGTGGCGTCGAGGACGAGGAGCACCTCTGAGATCGGCGCCTGTTTCTCGACGACGCGACGGATCTTCGACAGCTCGTCCATCAGCCCGCTCTTCGTCTGCAGCCGGCCTGCCGTGTCGATGAGGACGATCTCGATGCCGTTTCTCTTCGCGTAGTCGACGGTCTGGAAGGCGACGGATGCCGGGTCCTGGCCCTGCTGCTGCGGGCGGATGATCTGCGCTCCCCCACGCTCGGCCCACGTCGCGAGCTGCTCGACGGCGGCGGCGCGGAACGTGTCTGCAGCTCCGACGACGACGCTGCGTCCGTAGGTGCCGAGGAATTTGGAGAACTTGCCGATGGTGGTGGTCTTGCCGACGCCGTTGACGCCGACGACGAGGACGACGGCGGGGCGCTCGGAGAGTTTCAGCGTCGTGTCGTATTTCGACAGCCGCTCCTCAATCGACTCGCGGAGCATCCGCTGGAGGTCCCTGGGGTCCGTCGTGCGGTAGCGGTCGACCTTCGCTCGGAGGTCGTCGATCGTCGATTCGGTGAGGTCAGGCCCGAAGTCCGCCGTCAGCAGCGCGTGTTCGAGGTCGTCCCAGGTGGTGTCGTCGATGGTCTGCTTCTGAAACATGCCCTTGAGGGCGCCGGAGAGTGACCAGGGCGTGCGTTCTGCCATATGCCCAGACTATCGAGACTTCGCGGGGTGCAGCGTTCAGCCGGCTTTCTCCTCCGGCGCTGCGACCCGCTGGCCGACGACGGCGGAGACGCCATCCTGGCGCATCGAGACGCCGTACAGGGCGTCGGCGATCTCCATGGTGCGCTTCTGGTGGGTGATGACGATGAGCTGGCTGGTGCGCCTGAGGTCTTGAAAGATCGTGAGGAGTCGACCGAGGTTGGCATCGTCGAGGGCCGCCTCGACCTCGTCCATGATGTAGAACGGGCTCGGCCTGGCTTTGAAGATCGCGATGAGCAGGGCGACCGCGGCCAGCGACCGTTCACCGCCGGAGAGCAGCGACAGGCGCTCGATCTTCTTGCCTGCCGGCTTGACCGCGACCTCGATGCCCGTGGTGAGCAGGTCGTCGGGGTTGGTCAGCGAGATGCTGCCTGTGCCTCCGGGGAACAGCACGGGGAACACTTCGGCGAATGCGGCCTTCGTGTCGTCGAAGGCGTCGCCGAAGATGACCTGCATCTTCTCGTCGAGCTCGTCGATGATCGCGAGGAGGTCCTTGCGCGTGTTGGTGAGGTCGGTGAGCTGCTCCGTGAGGAACGCGTGCCGCTGCTCGAGGGCGGCGAACTCCTCGAGGGCGAGGGGGTTCACACGACCGAGCTGGGCGAACTTCCGTTCCGCCTTCTCGAGGCGTCGTTGCTGCACGGCACGGTCGAACGGGATGCCGGCGGGTGCTGCGTCCTGCTCGTCGCCCTCAGGAGCATCCGCCCCAGCCCTCGACGGCGCCTCTGACTGCGGCTCGGTGCCGTCGGGCGGGACGGGGACGTCCGGGCCGTACTCGGCGACGAGGACGTCTTCGACCAGTCCGAGTTCGGAGCCGGCACGTTCGAGCAGGCTCGAAAGATGGAGCTTCTTCTCGTAGATCTGGAGTTCGAGTCCGTGGACGTTCTCGGTGATCGCCTGCAGCCGTTCGCGGAGGGCCGATTCGTCCCTGCGCAGGGCGACGAGTTCCTCGTTCTGGCTGGCGCGTTCCTGTTCGGCGCGTTCGAGGACGAGTTTCGCCTCTGCCACCGAGCGGTCGACCGAGGCGAGGACGGCGGGGAGGGCGTCTGCGACGCCAGTGGCTGCTTCGACCTGCCTGGCGCGGATCACGGCGCGTCTGGCCGCAGCCTCGGCCGCGAGCCGGTCGGCTTCCATCTGCGTGACGAGGTTGCGAGTACGTTCCTCCTCGGCGCGGACCCGTTCCCTCGCGGTCTCGAGTTGCAGGCGGGATTCGAGTTCGCGTTCGCGGGCAGCCTCGAGCTCGACGAGGAGCGATTCCCTGGCGCTGAGGTCGAGGATCGGCCTGGGCCTGGACTTGGCGGTGTCAAGGTCGGCTTTGGCCTTCGCCGCGGCGTTCTCGGCTTCGGTGACGGCGTCACCCGAGAGAGCGAACGCGGCGCTGAGCCGGTCGAACTCCGCTGCAGACGCCTCCACCTGGACGCGGGCCCGGTTGAGCCTTTCGGCCTGGGCTGCCACCTGCGAGTCGAACTCGCGAAGGGCACCGAGGGCGTGCTTCGACTGTTCCTTCGCCGAGCTGAGGAGTCCGCGGTGCTCGGCCAGGTCGAAGCGGACCGTGTCGAGGAGTGATGTCACCTCTGCCAGGCGCTCGGCAGCAGCGTCGCGTTCGGCGAGGAGCTCGATGCGCCCCTGCTTGCCGCCTGACCCGCCGCGCAGGACGAAGTCGGTCAGCACGTCTCCCGCCCGCGTGATGAGGGTGACAGGTCCGCCGAGTTTCGCCGCGGCGAGGGCGGGTGCAGCTGCCCGTGCCGCCTCGACGTCGTCGGCGATGGCGAGGAAATTCAGGATGCCGAGGATGCCGTCCGGCGCTGTGACCACGGAGGCAGCGGGGATGACGCCCGGCAACGATGGCCAGTCGACCGGCGTGCCTGCGGCATCGGCGATCACGACCTCGACGCGCCCGAGCTCGTTGGCGCGCGCGTGTTCGATGGCGCGCTCGGCGGCGGTGCGGTCGTCGGCGAGGACGGCGTCCGCGAGGGTGCCGAGCGCTGCGGCCACGGCGCTCTCGAATCCGGGCTGCACCGAAACCGAGTCCGCGACGACACCGCGGATGCCAGACAGGCCGGCCGCGACGAGGTCGGTGGACCCGTCCTTGATGTCGAGGGCCCTCGACAGGGCGCTCGTCTGCGCGGCGAGGGCGTCCCGCTCACGCTCGTGGCCGTGCAGCAGGTCGCGGAGACGCTCGATCTCCGCCTCGGCCTCGAACACGGCGGCCTGAGCGAGTTCGTAGGCTTCGTCGAGCCCGCTCTCCCCCGCGTCGACGTCGCCCGCGGACTCCTCGACCTCGTCGAGCTGCCGTTCGGCGGCCCGTCGCCGATCTGTTGCGGCGTCGAGGGCGTTCTCCTGTCGCAGCCGCTCACCGCGGACGGCAGCGAGCCGGGACGCGGCCGTGTCTGCCTGCCCTGACAGTTTCGTGATCTCGAGGTCATGGCGCGACACCAGCGCGCTCTGGGCGGCGATCTCACTGTCGACGGCGTCGAGCCGGCTGCGCGCCGATCGGGTGCCGGCCTGCGCGCTTGTCCACGCGGCCTCGGCGGTGCCGATCGTCTCCCTGAGCCGCGCGACTTCCGCCCTGGCATCGTCGACCATCGACCGGGTGACGCTGGGGCCGGCATCCTGGGCGTCGCCCTGCGAGCCGAGGAGCGCGAGCCTCTGGTTGGCGAGGGTGAACAGGTTGCGAAGGCGTTCCTGCGCGCTCTCGAGGGCGAAGCTGGTGCGCCTGGCGCCGTCGACGGCGTCTCCGACCTGCGCCTGTTCGATCCGCGCGATCCGGAGCTGTTTCTGCTCCAGCTGCTCCTGCAGCACGATGCGCTCGGTGTGACGTTCGCTCTCGGTGCGACCGTGGTCGTCGAGCGCGCGGCGGAGCGTGACGACGTCGTCAGCGAGGATCCTCGCCCGGGCGTCGCGGACGATGGCGGCGATGGTCTGAGCCTCACGGGCGATCTCGGCCTGGTGCCCGAGCGGCTTCAGCTGCCGGCGGATCTCCCCGGCCAGGTCGCTCAGCCGGGTCAGGTTGGTCTGCATGGCGTCGAGCTTGCGGAGGGTCTTCTCCTTGCGGCGACGGTGTTTGAGGATGCCTGCGGCCTCCTCGATGAACCCGCGGCGTTCTTCGGGGCTGGCGCGGAGAACCGCGTCGAGCTGCCCCTGACCGACGATGACGTGCATTTCACGGCCGAGACCGGAGTCGCTGAGCAGTTCCTGCACATCGAGCAGCCGGCAGTTCTCGCCGTTGATCGCGTAGTCGCTTCCGCCGTTGCGGAACAGGGTCCGCGAGATGGTGACCTCGGTGTACTCGATCGGCAGGGCGCCGTCGGAGTTGTCGATGGTGAGGATGACCTGTGCCCGGCCGAGAGGACCTCGAGTGGACGTGCCGGCGAAGATGACGTCTTCCATCTTGCCGCCGCGGAGCGTCTTGGCGCCCTGCTCCCCCATCACCCAGGCGAGGGCGTCGACAACGTTGGACTTGCCGGAGCCGTTCGGGCCGACGACACACGTCACGCCGGGCTCGAATGCGAATGTGGTCGGTTGCGCGAACGATTTGAAGCCCTTCAGCGTGAGGCTCTTCAAATACACCGCGGATTCCTTCCGTGTCGCGCCGGCCGCGCGAATCTCTGGACTACCGTACCGAAGGATGCCCGCTGCGGCGTTCAGCGACCCGCTATCGCCCCGGGAACCGGCATCCCGCGCTGATTGTCGGATGTCTTCGGTACGGTCGAGGCATGGAACAGAGCTCCAGACCGCCGGTCGTCCTTGAAGGTGTGACGCTGCTGGCCGACGATGTAGCCGCGATGGCTACGTTCTACCAACAAGGCCTCGGATTCGATGTCGCGGTGCGAGAGACGGACTATGTCGCTCTCGCCACCGCAGGCATCCGTCTGGCGATCTTCCGGCGATCAGGGATGGGTGCGCACACCCGGGACCACGTGTCGTTCCGCGAGCCGCGCGGCGGCCAGGCGGTGGAGCTCAACTTCGAGTGCGCGACCCCCGACGACGTGCGTGCCCGGTTCACCGAGCTGGTCGCACTCGGCGCCACGGCGATCGCGGAACCCACCGAACAGGACTGGGGTCACCTCACGGGATTCTTCGCAGACCCCGAGGGCAACATCCACTCGCTCTTTGCAACGATTTCTCGCTGACCTTCCTCTGGCAGCGGGCGGCGGGCTTCGCTAAGCTGGTCGGCTGTTCGAATCCGGGCGGCAGACACGACACCGCTGGAGCTGCCATGAATGCCGACACCGTCATCGACGGCCTGATCATCGACGAACTGCCGATCCCGGAGAGTCTGGACGCGCCGGGCGGCGCGGATTTCGCCGAGATGGTTGCCGTCCGTAACGCCGTCGAGCAGGAGATCCTCGGAACCGACGACATCTCGCCGACCGCGAAGGAGCTGCTGGCGTTCTTCCGGGACCCGTTCGCTCCGAAACGCCTCTTCCTCGCTCGCGTGGGCGGGCGCATCATCGGGCGTGCTGTGTACGAATGGCAGCCAGAGGAGGGCGCAACGGCCGCGTTCCTCGAGGTGGAGGTGGCGCGGGAGGCCAGGCGGAAGGGAGTCGGGACCGCCCTGCTCCGCGCTGTCGAGTCCGCGGCATCCGGTGACGGCCTGAAGGTGTACCAGTCGTGGAGCCTGCACCTCCCTCCGGTGAGCGACGACCTGCTCCGGCCGCCGACCGGTTTCGGTGCGATCGACACGGACTCCCCTGCTGTCCGATTCGCCCTGACGAACGGGTACCGGATCGAGCAGGTCGGGCGGATGTCCCGCATCGACCTGCCCGTAGACCCTGCGCTGCTCGCGGCCAAACGTGCGGAGACCGCCGCGTTCGCAGCAGACTACGACGTCGTGCAGTGGGTCGGCCGGTGCCCTGAGGAATGGCTCGGAGACATGGCCAGGCTGCACCAGCGCATGTCGACGGATGCCCCGGCAGCCGGGATCGAGTTCGCCGAGGAGCAGTGGGACGAGAGGCGGGTGCGCAACCTCGACGACATGAACGAGGCAGGCGGCCGGCTGAATCTCACCTCGGCGGCGGTGCACGTTCCGACGAACCAGCTCGTCGGCTACACCGACATCGCCCTGCCGGAAGAGAAGGGGCGCCCCGCGACGCAGGAGGACACCCTCGTGCTCAAGGACCACCGTGGCCACCGGCTGGGCATGCTCGTGAAGATCGCGAACCTTGAGCTGCTTGGCCGGGTGTCGCCGTCGACCCCGCGGATCACGACCTTCAACGCCGAGGAGAACCGCCCGATGCTCGATGTGAACGAGGCGGTGGGATTCCGGCCGACCGCGTACGAGGCGGCCTGGAAGAAGACCGTCTGACGCGTGCCGCGCGCGGGGCCAGCGCTCGACTCGGCGCAGACGAGGCACCTACTCACCCGTTCCGGACGCAGTCACCCCGCGCACCACGTGAGTGCGTCCGGAACGGGTGAGTGCGTCGACTGCGAGGACTACGCGGGTCAGCGGCGGCGCTGGCAGCGCGGGCAGAAGTGCGAGGAGCGGTTCATGAACTTCTCACGCCGGATCGGTGTCCCGCAGCGCGCGCACGGCTCCCCCTGACGCCCATAGGCGTTGAGGCTGTGGGCGAAGTACCCGGATGCTCCGTTGACGTTCACATACTGCGCGTCGAAGCTCGTCCCGCCCTCCGCAAGCGCCTTCGCCAGCACGGCCCGGACCTCGGCCAGCAGGAGGTCGGACCGCGTCCGTGAGAGGGACGACGCCTGCTGGTCGTAGTGGATCCGCGCCGCCCAGAGGGCTTCGTCCGCGTAGATGTTACCGATCCCCGACACGAGGGTCTGATCGAGCAGTGCACGCTTCACCCCTGTCGCCTTGCGAGCGAGCAGCCGCAGGAATCGATCGGTGTCGAAAGCGGGATCCATCGGATCGCGGGCGATGTGCGCGACCTGGCTGGGCACGAGGGCCGGTCCGATCGCGGCACCGGAGAACCCGCCGGGGAATCCGTCAGCGGTCGGGAGCATGAGGTCGACGGCCATCCCGCCGAAGATGCGCTGGTCGACGAAGTTGACGACGAGCTCGCCGTGGTCAGGCGACTCGATGCCGATCCGGATGCGCGTCAGCCGGTCGTCCATTCCCGGTTCGCGCAGCAGCATCTGCCCGCTCATCCCGAGGTGGGTGACGAGCGCCTGGCCGTTCTCGAGCGGGAACCAGAGGAACTTCCCCCTGCGGACAGCAGCGGTGATGGTCTGCCCCATCAGGACGTCGGCGAAGATCCCGGATGCCGTGGCGTGGCGTTTGAGGGATCGCTGGTCGAGAACCTCGACGCCGCTGATTCGTGCGCCGGTGACGGCGGGTTCGAGGCCGGCACGGACGACCTCGACCTCAGGAAGCTCTGGCACTCAGCTCGGTCCACGCTGTGAGCGCTGCGGCCATCTCGGCGTGTTTCTTGCTCGAGCCCTGACCGACAGCGGTGACGAGGTCGCCCACTGTGACGGTGGCGATGAAGATCCGGTCGTGGTCAGGGCCTGAGCTCTCCATCGAGTACACCGGGGCTGGGGCGTGATGCGCTGCCGCCGCTTCCTGCAGGCTCGTCTTCGGGTCCATCGCCGCACCGAACCTGGCCGGGTCTGCGAGCAGGGGCTCCACGAGACGGAGGACGAGAGCGCTGGCGACGTCCAGGCCCTGGTCGAGGTAGACGGCGCCGATGAGTGCCTCCATCGTGTCGGCGAGGATCGACGCCTTCTCACGTCCACCCGTGAGTTCCTCACCCCGGCCGAGCCGGAGGTATGGTCCGAGGCCGATGGTGTGGGCGATCTCCGCCAGGGCGACCGTCGACACGACGCTCGCCCGCATCTTGGCGAGCGACCCTTCGGGGAGGTCGGGGTTCTCTCGGTACAGCTTCTGCGTGACCGACAGCCCGAGCACGGAGTCGCCGAGGAACTCGAGCCGCTCGTTGTGCGGGATGCCGCCGTTCTCGTATGCAAAGGAGCGGTGCGTGAGCGCATGCTCAAGCACCGCTGGATCAAGCGACACACCGAGGGTCGCCAGAAGCGGCCCTCGGTCTGTCAAGCTCTCTGCCATCCGGAATCGATGGAGTTCAGCGTGATCGCAGACTAGACGTCGGCGACCTTGCGGCCCTTGTACTCCATGAAGAGTGCGGTGCCGGCCGAGTCTTCGACAACCTTGGCGCGGTGCGGCAGGCTGTAGGTGACCTTGCCGTTTTCGACGGTCTTCACCAGGGTGGGCGCTTCGGCCTTCCACTGCGCACGGCGTGCACGGGTAGAGGCTCGTGACATTTTCCGCTTCGGAACAGCCATGACTTATCTCTCTTCTTTGCTTACAGCATCCGAGTTGTCGGAGCCTGGGTCTGGGGAGAACCCGGCGAGCGCAGACCAGCGAGGATCGACGATCTCTTGGGGTTTTCGGTCCGGGTTTTCTGCCAGCCGCTCGCCGGTCTCGGGGTCGAGTCCGGGGCAATCTGGCTGGCATACCGGCTGAAACGGCAGTGACAAAACCACTGCATCTCTGATCAGAGGTTCAAGATCCACGTGGTCATCGTGAACTTCGTAGTCAGAGGCTTCATCACCAGAGTACGCGAAAAGTTCCTGAAACTCGACTTCGACGCTCTGCTCCATGTCGATCAGGCATCTCCCGCACACGCCGGAGGCGACGGTGTCGATCTGCGCGGTGACGAGGACACCCTCGTGGACCGACTCCAGCCGGACGTGCTCGTGGATCGGCGTGCCCTCCTGGACCGCGACGAGTCCCTCGCCGAACTGTTCGGGTGCGTTGACGACGAGGTCGTGCTCACGCATCTCTCCGGGGTGCCGTACGAGGTCGCGCATATTGATCGCGAACGGCAGTTTCTTGTATTTACTCACACCCACGATTCTATCGTCGGGATGCGCCCTCACCTGCGTGCGCGCTGAATCCGACGGGGTCAGGCGGGCACTGGGCGCTTGCTCTCCCTCACCGGAGACAGCACGGATGCTGGCGCGCACGTCGCGCGCACCCGGTCGCCGATCCCCGCGCTGCGTCTGAGCGCGGCGCTGATGAGTTCGGTCGTGTCCGCGAAGCCGCGCCCGATGATGGCGGCGTCCGGGCGGTTCGGGTCGGCGAACCGCACGTGTTCGACGGCGTCGAGTAGCTCCGCGAGGGCGTCCCGCTCCCGCGTGGTCGTTGCCGCGCGTTCGGCGAGCACCCCAGCGAACGCCCGCTGCGTGTCGACTTCGCTCACCGGGATGCCGTGGTCCTGGGCCGCGTCCGAGATCTCGCGCCAGGCGACGAGCGGGCTCGCGCGACCTGATCGCAGGGCGCGGAGTCTGCTCCGCCGTCTCGCTGCGCGCAGGAGCGCAGGAGCACTCAGGATCAGCAGGAGGACGACCGCCGCGCCGGCCAGCACACCGGGAGACGGCGGCTCCGACGTTCCCCCGCCGGTCGACGATGTCGTGGTCTCGGGGGCGGCAGGGGCCTGTTCCTCCTGCTCACGCTGGCTCACGCCGAGGTCGCCGGGGTCCCTGCCATCCGCGCCGCTCGTCGCGGCCCTGGCGTATGCGGGGACGACGCCGCGGCCTGGAGTCGGCTCGAACGGCACCCAGCCGACTCCCGAGAAGTACAGCTCAGGCCAGGCGTGCAGGTCGTCAGTGCCCACCGTGTAGGTCGACCGGGTGTCCGCGCCAACGACCCGGTCACCGGGCAGGTAGCCGAGCGAGATCCGGGCGGGAATGCCCGCCATCCTGGCCATGATCGCCATGGCGGAGGAGAAGTGCACGCAGTAACCGCTCTTCTTCTCCAGGAACTCCGCAATCACCGCGAATCCGTCGCCGTCGTATCCATCGTCGACCGGCGCCTCCACCGAATAGAGGAACGGCGTGTTCCTGAGGTACTGCTGGATGGCGAACGCCCTGTCGTAGGCGTTGGTGCTCTCGGCGGTGACCTCGAGAAGGGTCTCGGTGATGATCGGTGGAATCTCCTCGGGCAATTCGAGGAACGTGTCGACGCGCTCGGGGAACGACGGCCGGGCTGCGATCAACTGCTCCCTGGTCGGCTGGATCAGCACGCTCTCGGCGATGTAGCTCTGCCCGCTCGCACTGGACAGCCTGCTCGACAGGGTGAGCCCGTCGGTGTCCCACATCCAGCGCCCGTCAACACCCACCACCCTGACGCTCGGGAACGGAACGGGGAGCCACGGCGCCACCATGCCGTCGACCTGGATGGTAGTGGTGGTCGGATCGGTCGCGATCTCATCGGACAACCCGGGAACGGAGAGCAGGGTGTCCGCTTCGTTCACCCGCCGATTGCGATCCGACCCCGCGCTCCAGGTGGTCCCGTTGAACTCGTCGAGGGTGAGCAGTCGGAAGTACAGCGACTGATCCGTCGTCGTCGAGTAGGAGAACTGCTGTGCGCCTCCCGGACGGCGAAGATCCTTGCCGAGATCGACAAGCGGGCTCACGCCGCGACCGAACACCGATCCGCCGCTGGACGCCAGCAGGCTCTCCCCGTTGAACCCCGGGGCGGCCGCGGCGAACACGAGCGAGCCGATCACGGCGATCGCGCCGATACCGAGCATCCCGCCTGGTCGCTGGTCGGAGACGCGCCGCACCCGGGTATCCGCCCACAACACCAGCAGGTACGAGGCTCCGCAGACCGCGAGGGCGAGGAGGTTGATGTCGCCCTGGACGAAGCCGGGGACGAGGGCGATGGCGACGGCAGGGATACCGACGAATGCCGGCATCCGTGCTGCGACACCCACGGCGTCGAGCAGCAATGCGAAAGCACCCGCTCCGACCGCGAGCACGAAACGGATGCCGAGGTCCGCCTCGGCCGGAGTGCCCTGCCTGGCGATCGACCGCATCCCGTCCCTGCCGAGTTCACCGAAGACGTCGACGGTGTCGAACGTCGGGATGACGAGAGCGAAGGAGTCCTCAGGCGCGAAGAAGAGCACGAGAAGAGCGAGCCAGACGACGGTCGCGATGAGGGTGGCGACCCACGTCCTGGCGCCGATCGACCGGGCTGCTGCTGCCGAGCACAGCACGACGGCACCGAGCATGGCGGCGCTCAGCCACCATGCTGCGCCGTCGAGGAGCGGGCTGAGCGTCGATACGGTGACCACGTAGAAAAGGATGAGCGCTGAGGTGAGACCCCAGAGCCGATGTGCCTGTTCCCTCCGCGCCATGAGGTCCACCTGCGCTCGGGTCCTGCGGGGAGCGCTGGGCCGCGTGGCCGGGCGCTGCGGGCTAACGACGACCATGGCTCACCGCCCTCTCCGCCGCCGCCGAGTCACCGAATGCCACGCGGGTCCACGCCGCCTCGACTGTGGTGCGCTCGTCGAACAACGCGGCGCGCCAGCCGGCATCCGCCATGGTCCTGACCTCGTCGAATCGTGGTTTTCCCGTGGTATCTGCGCGGGTGAGGAAGACGACGGCGGGGTCCGCGTTCACCTTCGTCGACACGAGGCGCCGGGCGCCGAGCGGCGACAGCCGGCCGACGACCGCGAAGACGGGCATGACCTTGCCGGTGCGGCGGATGACCGGGCGCAGCCCGACGCTGAGGTCGTAGAGGTCGGAGACAGCGAAACGTTCCGTCTCGGCGAGGGTCTCGAGGAGCCCTCCGGCCTCGCCAGGGGCGAAGCGGGAGATGCGGTACGGGATCGTGCCGTCGGTGAACGGAACGGCATCCGTCGCGGTCTCCACGAGGGAGACGACGTAGCCGGAGTCCAGGAGATGGATGCCGAGGGATGCCGTCAGTTCGACCATGCGTTCGAAGTGCGCGTCTGAGACGGCCCCTGCGACCTCGTTCTTGGCCGGAATGGCCGTGTCGAGGAGGAGAACGGCCTCCGGGTCGCCTTCCTGTTCCTCCTGGCGCACCATGAGCTCACCGCGCCTGGCGGTCTGGCGCCAGTGCACGCGACGGAGCGGGTCCCCTGGCCGGTACTCCCTGGCGATGAGTTCGTCGGCCCGCTGTGTGGCGAAGTGATTGAGTTCGTGCTGCACGCCATCGCCGCTCGAGGACCGCAGGCCGGCGTCGGCAAGGACTGTGACGCGGGGCGTGACCGTGAAAACGCTCGGGTCGGCGATCCGCCGCTCTGTGGTGACGAGGCCGAACGGGTCACCGTGTGTCACGCGGAACGGGCCGATCTCGAACCGCCCGCGGTGCGACGACCGCAGTTCGTATTCGAGGACCGCGCGATAGCCGCGGACCGTCCCTGGCAGGCGCCTCGGCAGTTCGCCACTCGGTGTGCGGGCGAACACCGGAGGAGCCTCATCGCGCCAGGAGGCGATCGCTGCGACGTCCTCGTCGCGGGTCTGGACCGTTGTTCTGACGATCGCAGGCTCCCCCACCGAAACCGAGCCGGGCGTGAACGTCCGCGTGGCGGTGAGTCGCGGCCGGTGGGTGCGCACGTAGACGGCGGACCCGGCGAACAGGAGGATGAGGAACAGGAAGAGGAAGAGGCCTTCCTTCCTGTCGACGAGCGTGGCTGCCACCAGCACGCCAGTGGCCACGGCGATCACACCCCAGCCCCGAGCCGTCGGTCTGACGGCTCGGAATCTGCCGGGCTGCGGCGCGCGCACGGTGGCTACCTCGGGTTCGGTGTGGTGGGCGGGACGACCGCCTGATCGATGATGCCGCGGATGAGGTCCGCGATGAGTTCGTCACCGTGCTGGTGGTGACCGAGGGCCCGGCTGGTCGGCATGAGCCGATGACCGAGGACGGGAAGTGCGAGTTCGTCGATGTCGTCGGGGAGCACGAAGTCCCGTCCGGCGACGAGAGCGAGGCCCTTCGCAGCACGGACCAGTTGCAGGGTCGCACGGGGACTCGCCCCGAGGCGGAGGTCGGGGTGGCTGCGTGTGGCGCGGACGATGCCCACCGCGTACTCCTTGACGCTCGGTGAGACGTAGACGTTGCGCACGGAGACCATCATGCGCTGCAACGACGCAGCCGAGACGACCGGCTCGAGGGTCGACAGAGGGTTCGATGTGTCGCGGGTCGTGAGCATGCTCAGCTCGGATCCCTCGTCCGGGTATCCCATAGAGATCCGCGCCATGAACCGGTCGCGCTGGGCCTCAGGGAGCGCGTACGTCCCCTCCATCTCGATCGGGTTCTGGGTGGCGATCACGGTGAACGGGCTCGACAGCGGGTAGGTGGAGCCGTCGACGGTGACCTGGCGTTCCTCCATGCATTCGAGGAGCGCCGACTGGGTCTTCGGCGACGCACGGTTGATCTCGTCGCCGATGACGATGTTCGCGAACACGGCTCCCGGTTTGAACTCGAACCGGCGGTCGGCCTGGTTGTAGACCGAGATTCCGGTGACGTCGCTGGGCAGCAGGTCGGGGGTGAACTGGATCCGCGACACCGTCGCATGCACCGATTTCGCCAGAGCCTTGGCGAGCATCGTCTTGCCCACACCGGGAACGTCCTCGATGAGCAGGTGCCCTTCGGAGAGCAGGACCGTGAGGGCGGTGCGCACGGCGTCACGCTTGCCGTCGATCACCGACTCGACGTTGCGGATGATGTCCCCAGCCAGCCGGTGGGCCTCGGTCGTCGGCAGCCCGTCGACGCTTGGCGCGAAAGCCGATGAGCCGTCGGTCGGGGCGTGGGTGGGCAGGCTGGTCATGATCGCTGGAGGAATCGGGCCACTGCCGGCGGAACGTAAGGCGAGACATCGCCTCCGAGCGACGACACCTGTCTCACCAGCGAGCTGGAGACGTGGGCGTGGGCGGGGTCTGGAAGCATGAAGATCGTCTCCACTCCTGCGAGGTGCCTGTTGACGATCGCCATCGGTGTTTCGTAGGCGACATCGACCTGCGATCGAATGCCCTTCACGAGAACGGATGCTCCGACATCTGTCGCGTAGTCGACGAGGAGTCCGACGTTCCAGGAGGCGATGACGATGTTGCCGGGAGAACCGGCATCCTCGATCGACTTCTCCAGGAGCGAGACACGCTCGGCGATCGGCAGGAGCGCCGTCTTGGCCGGGTTGTGCACGACGAGGACATGGAGCTGGTCGAAGAGCCCTGCGGCGCGCTGGATGACATCCATGTGCCCCAGGGTGACGGGGTCGAATGAGCCCGGAACGACGGCGATCCTCTGCATTGCTCAAGCCTAGCGGGAGCACCAATCCCGCGGCCACGACAGACAGAAAACGGTCAGGCTCGGAAACCGTCCGTCAACGGCCCGATTTCGTCAGTTCTTCGACAGCGCGGCTCGCGCCGAGGCGTCGACGCGCTGCTCGAGGGCGGCGCGGAGCGCCGGGTGATCAGACAACGCCGGGTCGGCGTCGAGCACCGCGGATGCCTCCGACCTGGCCCTGGCGATGAGGTCGGCGTCGTGGACGACCCGGAGAAGCTTGAGCGACGACCGCCCGCCGGACTGGGCGCTGCCGAGGACGTCGCCCTCCTGCCGCAGTTCCAGATCCACCTGGGCGAGCTCGAAACCGTCGAGTGTCGCCGCCACGGCGTCGACGCGTTCCCGCGCGATGCTTCCCGGCTCCGCTGCCGTCACCAGCAGGCACAGGCCCGGAAGGCTTCCGCGCCCGACCCGGCCGCGCAGCTGGTGCAGCTGCGACACCCCGAAGCGGTCGGCGTCGAGCACGACCATCGCGGAGGCGTTGGGGACGTCCACCCCGACCTCGATGACCGTCGTGGCCACGAGGATGTCGATACCCCCCGAAGCGAAGAGCCGCATCACGGCATCCTTCTCGTCACTGGGCATCCGGCCGTGGAGTGCGGCGATGCGCAGCGAACGGGTGGCTTCCGTGGCCGCGAGTTCGGCGACGGTGCCGACGACGGTCGCGCGCTGCCGCTCCTGTGCGCCTTCCGTGGCAGGCGGTTCGTCGTCGACGGCGCTCTCCCCGTCGTCTTCAGGCTGCCCGACGTCGATGGCCGGGCAGACGACGAAGGCCTGCCGCCCGGCGGCGACCTCCTCTGACACGCGCGCCCAGACCCGGTGGATCCACGCCGGGTGGTCGACGAGACCGACGACGAACGATTCGATTCCCGCCCGTCCCGCCGGCAGCTCACGGATGGTGCTCACGTCGAGGTCTCCGAAGACGGTCATGGCGACCGTTCGCGGGATCGGAGTCGCCGTCAGCACGAGCACGTGCGGCGGCTTGTGACCCTTCTGCCTGAGCGCCTCACGCTGCTCGACGCCGAACCTGTGCTGCTCGTCGACGACGACGAGGCCGAGG
Source organism: Mycetocola sp. Y719 (assembly GCF_056713205.1). NCBI lineage: Bacteria > Bacillati > Actinomycetota > Actinomycetes > Micrococcales > Microbacteriaceae > Mycetocola > Mycetocola sp. Y719. The sequence continues at coordinate 799,301 of NZ_JBWYGY010000001.1, forward strand.
TCGAAGAAGGTCACGTTCTCGCTGAGGAGCGCGTGGGTGCCGATCACGATCTTCGCCTGGCCGCTGACGATCCGGAGCATGGCCCGTTTGCGCTCCGCTGTCGGCAGCTGCCCGGTGAGGAGGGTCGGCATGAGGGTGGCGGCGAGATCGGGTCCGAGCGACCGCACGATGGAGCGGAGGTGCTGGGCGGCGAGCACTTCCGTCGGCGCGAGAAGGGCGGCCTGCCCGCCGGAATCCGCGACGGCCAGCATGGCGCGGAGGGCGACGAGGGTCTTCCCGGAGCCTACCTCGCCCTGCACGAGCCGGTTCATCGGGACGGGATCGGCGATGTCTCCGGCGATCTCGGCGCCGACGAGCTGCTGGTCGCCGGTGAGATCGAACGGCAGCGCTGCGTCGAAGCGTTCGAGGAATCCGCCCGGCGTCGGCACTCGTGGGGTCGTCTCTTCGAAGCGTGCGATCTGCCGCTGCTGGAGCAGGGCGGCCTGCAGGAGGAACGCCTCCCGGTGACGGAGGGTGTCGCGGGCGACGTGCGCGTCTGCATCCGTTTCCGGGCGATGGATGCGTTCGATCGCCTCGCGGTAGCCGAGGAGGTTCTCGCGTTTGCGGACGGCGTCCGGCAACGGGTCAGGGAGCTCGCCGAGGCCGTCGAGAACGATGGCCATGGCCTTCGCGACCTGCCAGCTGGCCACACTCGCCGTTGCCGGGTAGATCGGGATCGGTGTCAGGGCCCACTTGCGTGCGGCTTCTGCACTCGTGCCCTGCTCCGCCGCTTCGAAGAGTTCGTAGTCGGGATGCGCCAGCTGCAGGGCGCCCTTGTAGTCGCCGACCTTGCCGGCGAAGATTCCGCGGACGCCAGGCGCTAGCTCCTTGGCCCGCCAGGCCTGGTTGAAGAAGGTGAGGATGAGGATGCCCTGGCCGTCGGTGATGCGGACCTCGAGGATCGATCCCCGCCTGGCCTTCATCGGCCGCTCGCGTACGTCGACGACCTCGGCGACGATGGTGACGCTGTCACCGACCGGGATACGGCTGAGCGCGGTGAGTTCGCCCCTGCTGGCGTACCGGCGCGGATAGTGCTCGAGGAAGTCTCCGACGGTGACGACGCCGAATGCACGCTGGAACGCCGCGGCCGTCCTGCCGCCGAGCACGCCCTCGAGCTTCATGGCGGTGGCGTCGATCGGCATACGTCGAGTCTAGGCACCGCCGCCGACGCAGGAGGCTGCACCGGTACTGTTGAGCGGTGACGAGAATCGTGTCCGGGTTTGCCGGCTCCCTGACGCTGAAGGTGCCGAAGTCGGGCACCAGGCCCACCAGCGACCAGGTGCGAGAGGCGATGTTCTCCGCCCTCGAGGCACGCGACGCCATCGACGGGGCACAGGTGCTCGACCTCTACGCCGGGTCCGGTGCCCTCGGCCTCGAAGCGGCGAGCAGGGGTGCCGTCGAAGTGGTCCTGGTCGAACGGGCCGCCCCCGCTGCTGCCGTGTGCCGCGAGAACGCGCGCGCCGTGCAGAAGGCGGCTCCAGGCAAGCTGCTGGTCACCGTCGCCCCGCGTTCGGTGCAGAGTTACCTGGACTCGGCGGTCGGAACGTTCGACCTCGTCTTCCTCGACCCGCCGTACGACCTGCCTGAGGGCGAACTGTCGTCCAACCTCGCCGCGCTCCCTCGCGTGCTCTCGGAGCACGCCCTCGTCGTGGTCGAGCGGAGCACCCGGTCGCCTGAGCCGACCTGGCCTGGCGGTCTCACCCCGTTGCGCTCGAAGAAGTACGGCGAGACGACGGTGTGGTGGGCAGAGCCCGCGCACGAGGAGTAACGCCGCCCGCCCTGCTGGTCGGCCCCGAAGGGCTGCCCGGGCCCCCGGCGAACGACCACTCGGAGCCACCCGAACACAACGAAGGAGCGACCGTAGGCGCGGATCGCGATTCGCCACGATTCGTCGTCCACTGCGCGCCTGGAGGACACGTTGTGGCGACCCGCGCACGCTGACGACGCATTGTGGAATCTCGAGCGCATACGGGCGTCAGGAACACCGGCCCGCCGCAGGCGCCTAGCCCGCGCGGCCGTCCCAGCCGACGTACGGGTCCCAGCCGAGCACCCCGGCGATCTCTTCGCCGTCGAGGGTCACTCCGCTGCCGTCCACAACACTTCCGATCACCCGGAACGCCTCGGGGAGCGTGGCTTCGGCAGGGAACGTGGCGAGTAGCGCGTGGTCCTCCCCACCCCGCAGCGCGGACTCCGCATCCTCGCCGAGCGCGGACGCCCACAGGTCGACACACACGCCGCTCGCTGAGGCCAGGCGTCCGGCGTCGAGGGCGAGTCCGTCCGACACGTCGAGCATGGCGGTCGCGCCCGCGACGGCGGCATCCACGCCGGACGAGATCGGCGGTTCAGGGGCCAGTTGAGCCCCGACGAGGCCCGGCTCGCTCTCGCGCAGCCGGGTGGCCGCCTCACGATCCGGGATGCCGTCGAGGTCGACCCCGCGCTCGAACAGCAGGCGAAGCCCGGCAGCGGCATGACCGGCCTTCCCGGCCAGCGCGACAACGTCCCCGACTGCCGCGCCAGACCTGAGCACCGGGGCGCGCCCATCGAGGTCGCCGAACGCCGTCACGGCGATGGTGAGCGTGTCGGAGACGGAGAGGTCTCCCCCGACCACGCCGCAGCCCGGTGCGAGCTGCGCGCAGGCATCCCTCAGTCCGGCGGAGATTCCCTCGAGGACGCCGACCGGCGTCTCTGGGGTGGCCGCGATCGCGACGACGAGCGCCGTCGGCCGAGCACCCATGGCGGCCACGTCGGCGAGGTTGGATGCCGCGGCCTTCCAGCCGAGATCGTGCGGTTCCGACCAGGCGAGTCTGAAGTCAGGGCCGTGGATCATCATGTCGGTCGTGACGACGTAGCGTCCGTCAGGCGCGGCGACGACGGCCGCATCGTCACCAGGGCCAAGCAGCTGGGCCGACGAGGTGGGCAGCAGGGGGAAGATCCGCCGGAGGATGGCCGACTCGTGCACCTCGTGCACGGTATCGGCGCCTGGGGCTGCCGCCGGCTGCTCACCGCTTTCTGTCATGCGTTCAACGGTAGCCTGAGAGTGATGTCTCCCCGCACCGTGCTTCTCCGTTCCCTCGCCCGCACGACCGTCCTCGTCGCTGTCGCCACCACGCTCCTCACCGGGTGCGCCCAGGCCGTGCCGCTGTCCGCCGCAGACGACGCGAACAACCCGGCGTGCGCGGACGTCACCGTGCGACTGCCTGAGGTCGTCGCCGAGAAACCGCAGCGCGAGACGGCCGCACAGGCGACCGGTGCATGGGGCGACCCCGCAGCGGTGATCCTGCACTGCGGGGTCGCCGTTCCGGGTCCGACCACCGACGCGTGCATCTCGCTCAACGGTGTCGACTGGATCGCCGACGAGTCCGAAGCCGCAGACGACACCTACCGCTACACGACGTACGGCCGCGACCCCGCGATCGAAGTCGTGGTCAACGCGGATGCCGCAACAGGCGGCGTCTCAGGGACGACGGCACTGATCGACCTGACCGCCGCCGTGCAGGCGGTCCCGGCCACATCGGCGTGCGTCGGCGCCGAAGACCTCCTCGAGCCGGAATCAGCCGACTAGCACCGCGGCCGCCGGGCGACGCGCTGCAGCGACGTCGAGCAGTTCGGTGATGAGGTCTTCGTAGCTCAGCCCCGACTTGATCCAGCAGGTGGGGAACATCGAGATCGGCGTGAATCCGGGCATCGTGTTGACCTCGTTGACGATGATGCGGCCGTCTGCGGTGAGGAAGAAGTCCACCCGGGCCAGCCCCTCGGCACCGATCGCGTCGAACGCGCGGATCGCGACGCCTTGCACGCGCGCGAGTTCGTCAGCAGAGAGGTCTGCGGGGCAGACGAGGTCGATACCAGGGGCGTCGAGGTACTTGGCGTCGAAGTCGTAGAACTCACGACCACTCAGCACGATCTCACCGGCGACGGATGACCGGGCGGGCTCCCCAGGACGACCGCCGAGGACGGCGATCTCGACTTCACGCCCAGGCACACCGGCCTCGATGAGCACCTTGGAGTCCTCGGCGAGAGCGACGCGCATCGCGGCATCCAGTTCCGAGACATCTGACACGCGGCTGACGCCGACACTGGAGCCGGCGCGGGCAGGCTTGACGAAGACGGGGGTTCCCAGCGCCTCGAGTGCCTCAGCGGCCACCTCGGGTCGCGCCAGGTACTCGCTGTCGCTCACGGTGCGCCACGGCGCAACGGCGATGCCTGCGTGCTCGAGCACGGTCTTGGTGAAGTGCTTGTCCATCCCGAGCGCAGACGCGAGGACACCGCTGCCGACGTAGGGATAACCGACGAGTTCGAGCATCCCCTGCAGGGTGCCGTCCTCGCCGAACGGCCCGTGGAGGATGGGGAACACGATGTCAGGACTGCCGAGCGAGCGTTCAGCACCGTCCGCGTCTGTGACACGGAGTTCGCGGGAACGGATGCTGTCAGGCCAGCGCACCCGGCTGCCGTTGTCGACGACCTCTGGGAGCCTGGCAGGGTCGAGCGCGAATTTCGCCGGGTCGTCCTGCTCGAGCACGAAAGCGCCGTCACGGGTGATCCCGACAGGGATCACGTCGAAGCGGCTGCGATCAATTGCTTTGAGGACTCCGCCCGCCGTCGCGCAGCTGATCGAATGCTCGCTTGATCGACCTCCAAACAACACCACCACCAGGCGCTTCTGCGTCATCGTTCGTCCTTTCGCCCTGCGGCTCGTCGCTGTCTGTCGTGAGGTGAGGTGCAATGTCTTTGGGGTCGAGGGTGCCGTCGAGCACCTGTTTGACCTGCTCGACGATCGGCATCTCCACGCCGATCGACCTGGCGAGTTCGAGCACGGGCGCGACGGATGCGAGGCCCTCTGCGGTCTGCTGCATCTGCTTCACCACCGCCGAGTAGCTGTAGCCCTGACCGAGAAGCCTGCCGGCCGTGTTGTTGCGTGACAGAGGCGACTGGCAGGTGGCGATGAGGTCGCCGAGACCGGCCAGCCCTGCGAGGGTCTCGGCCTGCGCGCCCTGGGCCACCGCGAAGTCTGTCATCTCGACGAGACCACGGGTGATGATCGACGCCTTGGTGTTCTCGCCGTAGCCGACGCCGTCGACGATGCCGATGGCCACGGCGATGAGGTTCTTGAGCACACCGCCGAATTCGGTGCCGATGACATCCGTGTTGACGAACGTGCGGAAGTAGCGGTTGCGGGCGAGCAGAGCGACGGCCTGGGCCGTCTCCAGGCTCACCGAGGAGACCACGGCGGCCGTGGGCTGTTCCCTGGCGATCTCGAGCGCGAGGTTCGGACCGGATGCCACGGCGATGCGCGTCGGGTCGATGTCGAGACCCTGCCGGATCACCTCACTCATCCGCAGTCCCGAACGCTTCTCGACGCCCTTCATCAGCGACACGACGATGGTCTCAGGCCCGATGAACGGTCGGATCGCGACGAGGTTGTCCCGGAGCGACTGGCTCGGGACGGCGATGAACACCTGCTGGGCGCCGTGCAGGGCCTCGGACAGGTTCGACGTCGCCGTGAGGTTCGCAGGAAGGTGGATGCCAGGCAGGTAGTCGCTGTTGCGGTGCTGCTTGGCGATCTCCCTGGCGAGCTCTGGTCGACGGGCCCACATGGTGACGTTGGCACCGCCGTCGGCGAGGATCTTTCCGAAAGTGGTGCCCCAGCTGCCGGTCCCGAGCACGGCGACGCGCGCCGGTGCTGTCAGTCGTCGGCTCAAAATCGACCTGTGTCCTTCTGGTTGTGCTTGCTCGGGTCCCAGGGCTCGGCGGGTGCCTTCTCGCCGCGGAGGTCTTCGAGCAGAGCCGTGATCTCGGTCATGACGACAGCGGTCGCCTCGGAGAGGGTGGCCGCGTCGAGTGGACGGTCGGCGAATGCCGAGAGGTCGACGGGGTCGCCGACCTTGACGCGGATCTCTTTGGGCGGGAAGAAGCTGATCTTGCGTGAGTATCGCGCCATCACTTTGTCTGTGCCCCAGTGGGCGATCGGAGTGATGGGGATGCCGTGGGTGAGCGCCACCCGCACGGCACCGGTCTTGCCGCGCATCGGCCACATGTCTGGGTCGCGGGTGAGCGAGCCCTCCGGGTAGATGACGACGCCCTGACCCTTCTCGACGAGCACTCCGCCGGCGCGAACGGGATCGTTCCCCCGCGTCGTCCCGGCCCGCTCGACAGGGATCTGGCCTGACTTCGTCAGCAACCAGCCGATGACGGGAACCTTGAACAGCCCGGCCTTCGCCATGAACCGGGGCTGCCTGCCCATCTTCCAGACAGCGACGCCGATCACGATCGGGTCGATCTCACTGAAATGATTCGGAGCGAGCACGAACGGGCCGTCGATGGGCAGCTTGTGCCCGTCCGTGATCCGAACCTTCATCATCAATCCGGCAGGCGGGAGTGCGATGCACGCCAACAGCCAGTAGATCGAGGGCCTGGTCTTCTCGTGGCTCGCCCTCCTGCGCTTCTGCGTCGTGGTCACCCGCGCATCAACCTTCGAGAACGAAGTCGGCTCCCAGCTGCTCCAGCTTGGTGATGAACTTCTCATAACCGCGGCTGATGATGCCGACGTTCGAGACCCTCGAGGTTCCCTCCGCACTCAGGGCCGCGATGAGGTGGGAGAAGCCACCGCGCAGGTCAGGAACGACGATGTCGGCGCCGTGCAGGTGGGTCGGACCGGAGATGACGGCCGAGTGGTTGAAGTTCCGCTGTCCGAACCGGCATGCCTGGCCTCCCAGGCACTCCTTGTGCACCTGGATGGTCGCGCCCATCTCGACGAGCGCGTCGACGAACCCGAAACGCTGTTCGTAGACGGTCTCGTGGACGATGGAGACACCCTTCGCCTTGGTCAGCGCGACGACGAGAGGCTGCTGCCAGTCGGTCATGAAGCCGGGGTGCACGTCGGTCTCGATGATGACCGGGTTCAGTTCGGTTCCCGGGTGGTAGAACCGGATGCCGTCGTCAGCGATGTCGAACTTGCCGCCGACCTTGCGGAAGACGTTGAGGAAGGTGAGCATCTCCGGCTGACGGGCCCCGCCGACGAAGATGTCTCCCTCGGTGGCGAGTGCGGCTGCGGCCCAGCTGGCGGCCTCGTTGCGGTCGAAGAGTGCGGTGTGCGAGTACCCCTCGAGGCGGGCGACACCCTCGATGCGGATGACGCGGTCGGTGTCGACCGTGATGATCGCACCCATCTTCTGCAGGATGTTGATGAGATCCATGATCTCGGGCTCGATCGCCGCGCCGCGGAGTTCGGTGATGCCCTCGGCACGGACGGCGGTGAGCAGGACCTGCTCCGTCGCCCCGACGCTCGGGTACGGCAGGTGCACTTTCGTGCCCTTGAGCCCGTTCGGCGCGGTCATCTTGATGCCGCTGGGCAGCTTGTCGACAACGGCGCCGAACTGGCGGAGCACCTCGAGGTGGTAGTCGATCGGGCGGTCGCCGATGCGGCATCCGCCGAGGTCGGGGATGAACGCCTCGCCGAGACGGTGCAGCAGTGGACCGCAGAACAGGATCGGGATCCTGCTCGAACCCGCGTGCGCGTCGATGTCGGCCATGTGGGCGCTCTCGACGTTGGACGGGTCGAGGTGCAGCACACCGTCTTCGTCACTGGTGACCTTGACGCCGTGGACGTCGAGGAGGCCGCGGACGACTCGGACGTCGCTGATGTCTGGCACGTCGCGCAGGACGCTGGGAGTCTCACCGAGGATCGCTGCGACCATGGCCTTGGTGACCAGGTTCTTCGCGCCCTTCAGTTCGATACGGCCGCGGAGCGGACGTCCACCGTGAATGGTGATTGTGTCGCCTGTGAGGCCCACGCTGGCTCCTGCCCGTGATGCGTCCTGAAGAAGTGAAGTCAAATGAGTTACCTGCGCTGCCTGTTACTTGATCGGAAGAGTCTTGGGTCTCCAGGACTCTCGTGCGGCCTCGAACCGGGTGATTTGCGCTTCGTTACGCAGGGTGAGACCGATGTCGTCGAGGCCTTCGAGGAGCCGCCACCTAGTGTAATCATCGATCTCGAATGAAACCGTGAGGTCACCTATAGTGGCCGTCTGTGCAACCAGATCCACCGTGATCTCTATTCCCGGCTGCTCGTCGATCTTCGCCCAGATCTTTTTCGTGTCCTCTTCGGAGATCTGCGCGGCCAGCAGGCCCTGCTTGCCCGAATTGCCTCGAAAGATGTCGCCGAAACGCGGGCTCAGGATGACCTGGAACCCGAAGTCCCTGAGCGCCCAGACGGCGTGTTCACGCGACGAACCTGTGCCGAAATCCTGACCGGCGACCAGGACTTTGGCGCCCTGGAACGGAGGCTGGTTGAGCACGAAGTCGGGATCCTGCCTCCACGCGGCGAAGAGGGCATCCTCGAAGCCGGTCTTGGTCACCCGCTTGAGGTATACGGCGGGGATGATCTGGTCGGTGTCGACATTCGACCGGGTGAGCGGCGCGGCGATACCGGTGACTATGGTGAATTTCTCCATGGTCAGTTCGCTCCTTCGAGGTCGGCGGGGCTGGACAGGGTGCCGCGGATCGCCGTCGCCGCTGCGACCAGCGGTGAGACGAGGTGGGTGCGTCCGCCCTTGCCCTGGCGGCCTTCGAAGTTACGGTTGCTCGTCGATGCGCATCGCTCCCCCGGGGCCAGCTGGTCCGGGTTCATTCCCAGGCACATCGAGCAGCCGGCGAAGCGCCACTCGGCGCCGAAATCGGTGATGATCTTGTCGAGGCCCTCTGCCTCCGCCTCGATCCGCACGCGGGCCGAGCCCGGCACGACCATGACACGAACACCGTCGGCTTTCTTCTTGCCTTCGATGACCGAGGCGAACGCCCTGAGGTCCTCGATCCTGCTGTTCGTGCACGAGCCCATGAACACGGCGTCGACGGGGATCTGCTTCATCGGCGTGCCCGCCGCGAGGTCCATGTATTCGAGGGCGCGCTCGGCTGCTGCGCGTTCGTTCGGGTCTGCGATGTCGTGCGGGTTCGGGACGGCGTCGCTGAGCGAGACACCCTGCCCGGGGTTGGTTCCCCAGGTCACGAACGGATCGAGCGTGTCAGCGTCGAGGAACACTTCGGCGTCGAACGTTGCGCCCTCGTCAGTGGGCAGGGTGTCCCAGTAGGCCACGGCCTCGTCCCAGTCGGCTCCCTGAGGAGCGTGCGGGCGACCCTTCAGGTATTCGTAGGTCGTCTCATCCGGTGCGACCATCCCCGCGCGGGCGCCGGCTTCGATCGACATGTTGCAGATCGTCATCCTGCCCTCCATCGAGAGCGCACGGATGGCCGAGCCGCGGTATTCGAGCACGTAGCCCTGGCCGCCGCCTGTGCCGATCTTCGCGATGACGGCGAGGATGATGTCCTTCGCAGTGACGCCGGGTCGCAGCGTCCCCTCGACGTTGATCGCCATCGTCTTGAACGCTTTGAGCGGAAGGGTCTGGGTGGCGAGCACGTGCTCCACCTCGCTCGTCCCGATCCCGAACGCCATGGCGCCGAAAGCTCCATGCGTCGAGGTGTGCGAGTCACCGCAGACGACGGTGATCCCCGGCATGGTCAGTCCGAGCTGGGGCCCGACGACGTGCACGATGCCCTGCTCGATGTCGCCGAGCGAGTGCAGGCGGACACCGAATTCGACGGCATTCTTCCGCAGCGTCTCGATCTGGGTGCGGCTCGTGAGGTCGGCGATGGGCTTGTCGATCGCCAGTGTCGGCGTGTTGTGATCCTCGGTGGCGATCGTCAGGTCGGGCCGGCGCACCGGGCGGCCCGCGAGCCGGAGTCCGTCGAACGCCTGCGGGCTGGTGACCTCGTGCACGAGGTGGAGGTCGATGTAGATGAGGTCAGGGGTGCCGTCTTCGCCCTTGGCGACGAGGTGGTCTTCCCAGATCTTTTCGGCCAGGGTGCGCGGCTGACGTGCCGGCGCGGCATGGCGGGGGTGCTTGGCGGTGTCGGTCTCCTGACCGGCAGACGTCACGGTGTTTTGCTGCATCAGTGTCCTCGCAAGAAAGGGTGGATCAGGCAAGTCGAACCCCGCGACGGGGAGGCCTGGAAAGTTAGGCCCCGTCGCGGCGACTAAGAAGGAGCCCGAACAGCACGAAGCCAGAATAACATCCGCTCGCGGTCGCCTCCCGCTGGCGCGCCTGAAACGAGGACGGCGCCCCGGGAGGAAACCCGGGACGCCGACATCTGCTGAGCGTGGTCAGTCGATCGAGATCGATTCCTTCTTGCGCGCGTCGCGGCCTGACTTGATGAGGCTTGCGATGGTGGCGACGGCCATCGAGATGATGATGACGCCGAGCGAGGTCCAGGTGTTGATCTCGGGCGCCCACTCGATGTGCTGGCCGTTGTTGATGAACGGAAGCTCGTTCTCGTGCATGGCGTGCAGCACCAGCTTCACGCCGATGAAGGCGAGGATGAAAGCGATGCCGTACTTGAGGTACTCCAGGCGCTCGAGAAGACCGCCGAGCATGAAGTAGAGCTGGCGGAGACCCATGAGCGCGAAGATGTTGGCGGTGAACACGATGAACGGACTCTGCGTGATTCCGAAGATCGCGGGGATCGAGTCCAGAGCGAACATCACGTCGGTCGTACCGATCGCGATGAACACGATGAGCATCGGCGTCCACACCTTCTTGCCGTCGATGACGGTGCGAAGTTTCGAGTCGTGGAACTCGGGCGAGATGCTGATGTGGCGCTTCATGTATGTGATGAGTGCGGTCTCGCCGTCCTCGGCATCGTCGTTGTGGCCGAACGCCTGCTTCCACGCCGTGTAGAGCAGGAAGGCGCCGAAGAGGTAGAACACCCAGCTGAAGCTCTCGATCAGCTGCGCGCCGAGGACGATGAAGATTCCGCGGAAGATGAGGGCGATGATGATGCCCACCATCAGCACTTCCTGCTGCAGCCGCTTCGGCACCGAGAACCGCGCCATGATGATGACGAAGACGAACAGGTTGTCGATCGACAGGCTGTACTCCGTCAGCCAGCCGGCCAGGAACTGCCCCGCGAACTCACCGCCGGAAATGAGGAACATCAGCCCGGCGAAGATCAGCGCGAGGGTGACGTAGAAGACGACCCAGAGGGTGGATTCCTTCATCGATGGGATGTGCGGCCGCTTGACGACGAGCAGGAGGTCGGCGAGCAGGATGAGTCCGAGCACGACGTATGAGCCGATTTCGAACCAGAGGGGCAATACCGGGTGCATCCGGGACCTTTCGGTGGGAGTGTGAGTGGGTGCGGTGAACGCCCGAAAGTCTCTCCCGCATCGGCCGGGGAACGGCCGTGCCACGACGCCCGGGGTCTCAACGATGTGACCCGTGATGACGGATGCCGTGCAGAGGGATACTCCCCTTCGCTGTGTCCACTTTAGCCGATCCTCACGGCCTGCCGTGCACACCACCGCGGCGGAAACTCGCAGGTTCTCCACCCTAGGATTTACGCAACGCGCCTTCGCGCGGCATCCGTCGCCCCTCATCCCCCAGGAGCTCCTGTGTCCTCATCCCCGAATCCGCCCGTTCGCAGTTTGGCGGTTTCCAGCATCGGCTACATGATCTTCCTCAGCCGCTGGCTGCAGGCTCCGCTCTACCTGGGACTCATCGTCGCCCAGCTCATCTACGTGTGGGTCTTCATCCAGGAACTGTGGCACCTGGGTGATGACGTGATCAACCACTCCGCCGACGTCACCGAAGCGAGCGTGATGCTCGCCGTGCTCGGCCTCATCGACGTGGTGATGATCGCGAACCTGCTGATCATGGTCATCATCGGCGGGTATGAGACGTTCGTGTCGAAGATCAACCTCAACGGGCACCCTGACCAGCCCGAGTGGCTCTCCCACGTCAACGCCAACGTGCTCAAGGTCAAGCTGGCGATGGCCATCATCGGGATCTCGTCGATCCACCTGCTCAAGACCTTCATCGAGGTGGGCAACATGACGGATGCCGGAAGCGGCCAGGAGGTGACGGACGAGAACTACACCTCGCTCGGCGTCCTCTGGCAGGTCGTCATCCACATGGTGTTCATCGTCTCGGCGCTCGCTCTCGCCGCCATCGACCGGATGTCGAAGAGCACGGCACACCCCGCGCAGCCGCTGCCGGGGATGCCGGGTGCCGACGCGGACCCTGCGGGACACGGAACGGCCGAACGACGGCTGACCGACAGCCATGTCGACCACGACGCGATCGCCAGGGCCGCAGCGGACCGCTCGCCCGCCCGGTTCTGAGGCAACTCCCGCCTTCAGCTCCGTGATCGGCTTTGCTGGGGAACCGGCGGGAGAACGCCGACGACCCGGTCCACGGATGACACACTGAACCCGTGGCCATGGGAATCGAAGACTACGCACTGATCAGCGACTGTTACACGGCGGCGCTCGTCGGCGCCGACGGCAGCATCGACTGGCTGTGCATGCCGAGGTACGACTCCCCGTCGATGTTCGGCGCACTGCTCGGCACCGAGGACCACGGCCGCTGGCACCTGGCGCCGACCGACCCCGATGCGACAGCGACCCGGTCGTACGAAGGCGATTCATTCACACTCATCACACGGTGGACGACCGCGACCGGCATCGTGGAGGTCACAGACGTGATGCCTCGCGCCGACCACCGCGCCGACATCATCCGCCGCGTGCGTGGCATCTCCGGCCACGTCGAACTCAGCCAACGGCTGCGCATCAGGTTCGGCTATTCGATGGCCATGCCCTGGGTGCGGAAGATCCACGGTGAAGACGGCACAGCGCTCGTCGCCGTTGCCGGACCCGATGGCGTCATCGTCCGCGGGCCGGAGATGGCCGCCACCGACCACGAGCACGCCGGTTCCTTCGTCGTGACCACGGGCGAGATCGTCGACATCACGATGACCTGGTTCCCCTCCCACCGCGAACCGCCTGCCGCGATCGACGTCGACTCCCAGCTCGCGATGACCCGCGACTGGTGGGAGGACTGGTCGGGGATCTTCGAGCAGCACGGCGCGTACTCCAGCGAGGTGGCCAGGTCCCTGCTCGTGATGCGGGCGCTCACGCACGAGGAGACGGGCGGCATCGTCGCAGCCGCGACGACGTCTCTGCCCGAGAACTTCGGTGGCAGCAGGAACTGGGACTATCGGTACGTCTGGCTTCGCGATGCGTCGCTCACGGTCACCGCGCTCCTCTCGTGTGGCATCACCGAGGGAGTCGACCGCTGGCGGCTGTGGCTTCTGCGGGCCATCGCCGGCGATCCGAAGGACGTGCAGATCATGTACGGCCTCGGGGGTGAGCGCGACCTGCTCGAGCGGGAGATGCCGAGCCTGCCCGGTTACGCCGGGTCGTCGCCGGTGCGGATCGGCAACGCAGCGGCACTGCAGTTCCAGTCGGACGTCATCGGCGAGGTCATGATCGCCCTCCACGATGCTCGCGTCGCCGGGGTCGAGGAGACCTCGTTCTCATGGTCGCTGCAGCGCTCCCTGGTGAGCTTCATCGAGACCCACTGGCAGACACCCGACCAGGGCATCTGGGAGATCCGTGGGGAGCCCCGCCGCTTCACCCACTCCCGCGTCATGATGTGGGCGGCGTTCGACCGCGCGATCCGGGCGGTCACCGACTTCGGTCTCGACGGCCCTGTCGACCGGTGGATCGAGATGCGGGCGCTCATCCGTGAGGAGATCGAAGCTGAAGGCTTCGACGAAGCGCGGAACACCTATACGCAGTTCTACGGCACCACCGAGGTCGACGCCTCGCTGCTGCAGCTCGTCGACGCCGGTTATTGTCGAGCGGACGACCCGCGGATGCTCGGCACGGTCGCCGCCATCGAGGCAGACCTGTTGCGCGAGGGCCTGCTGCTGCGCTACCGGACACAGGCGGGAGTCGACGGGCTGCCGGGCGACGAGCATCCATTCCTGGCCTGCTCGTTCTGGCTGGTCTGTCAGTACGCCCGCACCGACCGGCTCGATGAGGCGCGTGCGCTCATGGACCGGCTCGTCGGCTTCTCGAACGATGTCGGCCTGCTGAGCGAGGAATACGATGTGACGAACGGCCGCCAGGCGGGCAACACCCCTCAGGCGTTCTCCCACCTCGCGCTCGTGCTCGCCGCGAAGGCGATCCGCGCCGGTGACGCCCGCAGGGCCGCCTGATCGCCGGGGCGGCCGCTGATCACCTCCTGCCGGACGCCAGGGCCATCAGCCGCTCCATCGGCCCGCGACCGAAGACGTACCGCCACAGACTCGCTCCGACGATCGACGCCACCGCCAGACCGATCAGCAATGGCCAGCCCGGGTAGTCGGGACCACCGGCATCCCGGGCCCCTGCCACCATCGCGAGCACGACGATCTGGGTCGTGTAGACGGTGAGCGCCAGCGCCCCTGTCGCACCGAGAGGCCACAGCACGAACCGGACGGCGCGGGGCGCCCCTTCGCCCGTCGTGGCGAGGACAAGGAGACCGATGACGGCGAACGCCGTTCCGCCCGAACCGAGCATCTCGGCTGTCGATGAGGAATGGGCTGCCGCCGTGACGTCGGGAAGCACGGCTGCGCCGCCGTAGCCGGCCACTGCGCCCGCTGACCCGCCGAGAATCATCCAGGCCTGCGTTCGGCGCCGGCGCAGGCCGGACCGCGCGGCGATGAGTCCGGCGATGAGGACGGGTAGCCAGACGAGTGCCGGGTACGCCCCCGTCAGGAGATAGTCCCGGGCGAGCTCGATCGCCGAACGGACGACATCATCCTCCGGAGCGACCTGCCGCGCGAGCGCAGGCGCTGCGAAGAGGAGCACGGCGGCGATCACCGCCAGCGCGACCCGCGGCAGGAAGAGGAGCGGGAGCAGAAGCAGGAACATGACGGCGTAATAGTCGAGGATGATGGCGATCTCGCTGCCGAGGGTGGCGAGCAGCACGCCGAGCAGGAACACGAAGAGGGCACGGACGAGGACGACGCGTCGGATGCCTCCGCGCGCACCGCGAGCAGGCGGCTCCTCCCCTCCTGACAGCAGCCCGAGCGAGACGCCGGCGAGTGCGGCGAAGAGGATCGATGAACGCCCGTCGACGAGGAGTTCACCGTCACCGTCCCTCGGCATCGCGTGAGCTACGAACATCCCGAGGATGGCGAGGCCGCGCGCGATGTCGACCCCGGCGATGCGGGGAGTTCCCACAGCGACGGGGTCGGACACGGCGGTCACCTGCGGTGAGACTCAGGCAGGCGCGTCTGCTGAACGCAGGGTCGCCAGCACGCGGCGTCGTTCGGCCTGCGCGATCGGATCCGGCACCGGCAGCGAAGCCAGCAGCCTCTGTGTGTACGGGTCCTTCGGGGCCCCGAGGACCTCGTCGCCCGTCCCCTCCTCGATGAGTTTGCCGTGGTAGAGCACGGCGATCCGGTCGGAGAGGATGTCGACGACCGCGAGGTCATGGCTGATGAACAGCGCTGCGAAGCCGAGTTCACTCTGCAGCTCGGCGAACAGCTCGAGCACACGGGCCTGGACGGAGACGTCCAGCGCCGATGTGGGCTCGTCGGCGATGAGCAGGCTCGGGTCCAGGGCGAGGGCGCGCGCCAGGCTGGCACGCTGACGCTGGCCTCCGCTGAGTTCGTGCGGGTACCTGTTGCCGAAAGCCTTCGGCAGCTGAACCGCCTCGAGGAGTTCACCCACACGCTGGGTGACGGCTCTCTGGTCGAGATCCTTACGGTGCACCTTGAGAGGCTCTGCGACGCACTCGGTGATGGTCAGCAGCGGGTTGAAGCTCGTTCCGGGGTCCTGGAACACGAATCCGATGGAGCGGCGGAGCGGCCGGAACCTGCTCTCCTTCACCCCGTTCATCTCGGTTCCGAGCACGGTCAGCGACCCGCCGGTCACCGTGGTGAGTCCGGCGATGGCGCGACCGATCGTGGTCTTGCCTGACCCCGACTCCCCCACCAGTCCGACGACCTCACCGGGGGCGATGGAGAAGGAAACGCCGTCCACGGCGACGAACCCAGGCCGGCCGAGACGGCCGGGGTATTCGATCTGCAGGTTCTCGGCACGAACGACAGGGACGGCGGCTGTGTCGACCGGAGCCTTCCTCTCGGCGGCCTCGATCTTCTGCCCGATCCTCGGCACTGCGGCGAGGAGCTTCTTCGTGTAGTCGTTCTGCGGGTTCGCGAAGAGGGTCAGGGCATCCGCTTCCTCGACGACGCGCCCCTGATACATCACGGCCACCCGGTCGGCGAGGTCGGCGACGACACCCATGTTGTGGGTGATCAGCACGATCGACGCTCCGAATTCGTCGCGACAGCGCCGCAGAAGGTCGAGGATCTCGGCCTGCACGGTGACGTCCAGGGCGGTCGTCGGCTCGTCGGCGACGATGAGTCCCGGGTTCAGCACGAGCGCCATGGCGATGACGACACGCTGCTTCTGGCCACCGGAGAACTGGTGCGGGTAGTAGTCGACGCGGGTCTCCGGGTCGGGGATGCCCACCTGGGTCAGGATCTCGACGGCACGAGCGCGTGCCGCCTGGCGCTTCAACTTCGGGTCGTGGGCCCTGAGGCCGGCGGCGATCTGCCAGCCGACGGTGTAGACGGGGTTCAGGGCGCTCGACGGCTCCTGGAACACCATCGAGACGTCTGCGCCACGGATCCGGCGGAGTTCGTCCTTCGACACCGAGACGACGTCGTTCTCGGACATCCCGTCCCTGCTCCGCAGGATGATGGCGCCGGCGCTCGTCGCCGTCTCGGGAAGGAGACCGAGGATGGTCTTGGCTGTGACGGTTTTGCCGCTGCCGGACTCCCCCACGATGGCGAGGACTTCGCCTGGTGCGACGGTGAGGCTCACCTGGTCGACAGCCTTCACGGCTCCGGCGTCCGTCGCGAACGAGACGTCCAGGTTCCTGATCTGCAGCACGTCGCTCATGGTCGTCCTTCGTTCTCGAGCCCGGCGAGTCCGCCGGGGCCTGCAGTGAGCGTTCCGCCGGGTACGACGGATGTCTCGGCGACGGTACCTGACGCGGCTCCGACGGCACGGCGGCCGCGCAGGCGCGGGTCGGCGAGGTCGTTGAGGCTCTCGCCGACGAGGGTCACGCCCATCACCGTGAGGACGATCGCGAGACCGGGCGGGATCGAGGTCCACCAGATCCCGCTGGACACGTCTGCGAGGGCCTGCTTGAGGTCGAAGCCCCATTCTGCTGCCGATGTGGGCTCGATGCCGAAACCGAGGAATCCGAGACCCGCCAGGGTGAGGATGGCCTCGGAGGCGTTGAGCGTGAAGATCAGCGGCAGGGTCCGTGTGGCGTTCCTGAGCACGTGGCGGAACATGATCCTGACGTTGCTCGTGCCGACGACCTTCGCCGATTCGACGTACGCCTCCGACTTGATCCGCACGGTTTCGGCGCGGATCACCCGGAAGTACTGCGGGATGAAGACGACGGTGATCGAGATCGCCGCCGCGAGGATGCCGCCCCAGAGGCTGGACTGACCACCCGAGATCGCGATCGACATGACGATCGCGAGAAGCAGCGTCGGGAAGGCGTAGATCGCGTCGCAGATCACGACGAGCACGCGGTCGAGCCAGCCGCCGAAATAGCCGGAGACGAGGCCGAGAGCGACACCGGCGAAGATCGACAGGATGACGGCAACGACGATGACGCCGAGCCCGGTCTGCGCTCCCCAGATGACCCGGGACAACACGTCGTACCCGCCGACGGTGGTGCCGAGCAGGTGCTCGGGATTCGGGGGCTGTTGTGCGCCGAACGGCCCGTCCGCGTCCCGCAGCTGGCTGAACCCATAGGGCGCGAGCACAGGGGCGAAGATCGCCGTGAGGATGAACAGGGCGGTGAGAACGAGGCCGGCGACGAGCATCCCGCGCTGGATCCCGACACTCTGGTGCAGCTGGTGGACGACGGGCAGGCGTCGCCAGAGGCTCCGCTTGCGCACGGGGGGAACCGTCGATGTCTGAGGTGTGGTCACCATGGTCAGTACCTCACTCGCGGGTCGATGAGCGCCGCGATCACGTCGACGATGAAGTTGGTCACGGCAACGATCACGGCGAGGAGCACGACGATGCCCTGAACCGCGACGAAGTCACGTGCCTGCAGGTATTCGGTGAGCTGGAATCCGAGCCCCTTCCATTCGAAGGTCGTCTCGGTCAGGACAGCGCCGCCGAGCAGCAGGGCGATCTGGAGTCCGATCACCGTGATGATGGGAATGAGCGCCGGGCGGTAGGCGTGCTTCGTGACGAGACGGTACTCGCTCACCCCGCGGGACCTGGCCGCGTCGACGTAGTCCGTTGACAGCGTCCCGATGACATTGGTCCTGACGAGACGGAGGAAGATTCCCGCCGTGAGCAGTCCAAGTGTCAGTCCGGGAAGGACCGCGTGGGCGACCACGTCGCCCAGGATCTCGGGATCCCCGATGCGGAGTGCATCCCAGAGGTAGATCCCAGTCTTGCCCTCGAGCAGTTGCATCTCGAGTTCGGTGTTCGTGGTGCCACGCCCGGAGACGGGCAGGACCTTGAGCCAGACCGAGAAGACGAGCTTCATCAACATGCCGGCGAAGTACACCGGGATGGCGTAGAAGAGGATGGCGAGCACGCGGAGAACGGCGTCAGGCACCTTGTCGCGGAAGTAGGCCGAGACCATACCGAGCGGGATTCCGACGGCGAAGGCGACGACGAGCGCATACAACGCCAGTTCCAGCGTCGCGGCGCCGTAGACGAAGAGCACTTCGATGACGGGCCGGTTGTCGCTGAGGGTCGTGCCGAAGTTCCCGGTGAAGATCTGTCCGAGGTACTCGAAGTACTGCACGAAGATCGGCCGGTCGTAGCCGGCGGCGGCGATGCGCTCGGCCAGCTGGTCGGCGGTCAGTCGGTCGCCGAGGGCGGCCGTGATCGGGTCGCCTGTCGTGCGCATGAGCACGAAGACGAGCGTCACCAGGATGAAGATCGTGGGGATGATCAGGAGGAATCGGATGAGGAGATAGCGCCAGAGGTTGCCGCCGAGGCGCTTCCGGGAGCGTGCGGGAGCCGGCTTCGTCGCCGGTGTCTGACTCCCGTTCGCGGGGAGAGTGAGGGAACTCAGGGTTCGACCTGCCAATCACAAAGGGTGTGCAGGGCGACCGGTCTGTCGACCGATCGCCCTGCACGAGGAGACCGAAGAATACTTCGGCCGGTTACTTTACTTGGTCAGCGTCGCGTAGCGGAACTTGAACGACGCGTCGAGGGTGACCCCGCCGACGTCGGCTCCGGCGACCGCGACCTGCGATCCCTGGAGGTACGGAACCGTCGAGAGGTCCTCGGCAACCTTCGCCTGGATCTCTTCGAACACGCCGGCACGCTCGTCGGGGTCGACGGTCGATGCCTGCTTCAGGATCAGGTCGTTGACTTCCTCGTTCGCGTAGTGGTTGGCGAGGAAGTTCTCGATCAGGAAGAACGGCGTGAGGTAGTTGTCACCGTCGGAGTAGTCCGGGAACCATCCGAGCTGGTACGCCGGGTAGACGTCGCTCGAGCGGTCCTTCGAGTACTGCACCCATTCCGTGGTCTGCAGGTTGACCGTGAACAGTCCCGACTCTTCGAGCTGCGACTTGATCAGCGCGTACTCGTCGCCAGAGGACGGACCGTAGTGGTCGTTCGAGTACTGCAGGTTCAGTTCAACTGGCTCGGTGATCCCCGCGGCCTCGAGACGTTCAGCGGCCTTCTCTTCAGAAGGTGCGCCGCTGCCGTCGCCGTACAGGTCCTTGAGCACGGTGGTCGCGCCGGTCAGGCCGTCAGGCATGAAGGAGTACAGCGGCGTGTATGTGCCCTTGTAGACCTCTTCAGCGATCTCGTCGCGGTCGATCAGGTCGGCAACGGCCTGGCGGACGGCGAGCGCCTTGGCCGGGTCGGCCTCCGCGGTCGTCGCGCCGAACGGCTGAGTGTTGAAGTTGAAGACGATGTAGCGGATCTCTCCACCGGGGCCCTGGTGGACCTTGACGTCCTTGTTGCCCTCGAGGTCGGCGATGTCCGTGGCGCTGAGGCTGCGGAATGCCACGTCGATGTCGCCCTCCTGAACGGCGAGCTTGAGGTTCGAGGACTCGGCGTAGTACTTGACGTTGACCGTCTTGGTCTCGGCCGCACCGAGCAATCCCTGGTAGTCGGGGTTCGCCTTGTACGAGATCAGGTTGTTGAAGTCGTAGCTCGCGATCGTGTACTGGCCGGCGAAGGCTTCACCGTCGACGATCTCCTTGTCGGGAGTGATCGCGTCAGCCGCGAAGACTTCCTCATCGACGATCGGGCCTGCGGGGCTCGAGAGGATCTGCGCGAAGACCTGGTCGTTCTCCTGCTTGAGGTTGAAGACCGCGGTCAGCTCGTCAGGGGTCTCGACGCTGTCGAGGTTGTAGAGGAGCGAGGAGGGACCGTTGTCATCGGCGATGGCCAGCTGGCGGTCGAACGAGAACTTCACGTCTGAGGAGGTGAGCTCGTTGCCGTTCGCCCAGGTGAGTCCTTCCTTGAGCGTGACCGTGTACTGGGTCGGCGAGGTGAACTCGGCGCTCTCGGCGATGTCGGGTTCGACGTCCGGGCTGCCGTACGGGGTGTTCATGAGGAACGGGAACACCTGGTTCATCACGGCGAATGAGCCGTTGTCATACGAACCGGCCGGGTCGAGGGTCGTGACCTTGTCGGTCGTTCCCACCGTGATCGATGACGCTTTGCCGTCTGCTGACTTGTCGCCGGACGTGCCTGCGCAGCCGGAGATCGCGAGGGCCGTGACAGCGAAAGCTGCTGTGACCGTTGCGATTCGC
The DNA here is from genome assembly GCF_056713205.1 of Mycetocola sp. Y719. Lineage (NCBI taxonomy): Bacteria > Bacillati > Actinomycetota > Actinomycetes > Micrococcales > Microbacteriaceae > Mycetocola > Mycetocola sp. Y719. Next base: position 819,986 of record NZ_JBWYGY010000001.1, read on the forward strand.
TTGCCGTTGGTGGATGCGGATGCCATATCCGTCTCCCCTTCTGTGAATGTGCGGACAGAGGGCGCGCAGACAGTTCTCTGCAACGCCGCAGTGCTTTGGTGTGTTCCTTTACTAGCACAGGACTATGCAGGACGTGAGGCACTACGGCCCAGGACGCGCGGGATTTACACATTCGCAACAATACGGCGAAGATACTGCAGCGAATTGCGGAGATCGCTGTACGAGGGAGAGAAAGCAAAAATGCCCGGCCCCCTTTTTCAAGGGAACCGGGCGTGTTGTGACCCCAACGGGATTTGAACCCGTGTTACCGCCGTGAGAGGGCGACGTCCTAGGCCGCTAAACGATGGGGCCGGAAACAACGTGTTCGAGTATGGCACACGAATCGGCGGTGATCAAATCAGCCCGGGAGCGAGAACCCGGAGCGCTCCTGGGAGCACGTGGATGTCGATCGGGAGCGGGCCGATCCGCTCTCCATCCGCGTACGCGACGACACCATCTGCATCGATCCTGACTCTTTCCAGAGTGCGAAATGACACGACATCCAGCTGTGTATGCGTTCCGGAGAATACTTTGGGGAAGAACCGCAGCAGCCGGAATCTGCCGACAGGAGCGACCGTGAAGAGGTCGAACCGCCCGTCGTCCACCCGGGCATGCGGCACCACCTTCATCCCGCCTCCGATGGACACGTTGTTCGCCACAGAGATGAGGACGGCGTCCACGGCGGTGGGCACGCCATCGACAACGAGGTCGTACCGTCTGGACGACAGGAAGAGAAGCTCACGGAGCAACGCGAGGGTGTACCGGCTCTTGCCCCTGGGCCGCCGCCACGAGTTGGCGCGGTCGTTGACGAGGGCGTCGAACCCGGCCGAGACGACGCCGACGAACCGGGTCTCGGAGATACCGTGACGCACGACACCCACGTCGATCACCCGCGGCGCAGTGCCGAGAGCGCTCAGCAGGCCACTGATGGCCGCGACGGTGTCGTCGACGGGGATCCCGAGACCGCGTGCTGTGTCGTTCCCGGTTCCGCTCGGCACGATCCCCAGGGGGATGCCGCTGTCCCCGAGTTCGTTGACGGCCAGGCTGACCATCCCGTCGCCTCCGACGACAACGAGGGCGTCCACGCGGTCGTCGACGGCGCGGGCGACGGCGATACGCAGAAGCTCGGCGTTCGGCTCCTTCAGCGCCCTCACGTGGTGGCCTGCTGCCAGGAGAGCGTCGACCACGGCAGGGCCGACGTCTCGGGTCCGGCCGAAGGATGCGGTCGGGTTGATGGCCACGGCGATGTGGCGTGTGATCGGGTTCACGCTGTTGATTATGGCAGCGGAACACACCGCCTCTGCGCGCCGTCTTGAAAGCGCACCCGCGAGGGTATTAGCTCTGGGTATGCGATTGACCAAGCTCGAGCACGCCGCCCTCATCCTCGAAGAAAACGGACGCAAGCTGTTCATCGACCCCGGGTCGTTCACGACGGCGATCACCGAGTCGGCCCAGGCCGTGGCGATCGTGATCACCCACGAGCATCCCGATCACTGGACCCCAGAGCAACTCGGTCGCATCCTCGACAAGAACCCGGATGCGCAGGTGTTCGGGCCTGCCGGCGTGGTCGCCGCTGCTGCGCCGTTGCCCGTGCGGATGGTGCAGGCCGGGGACGTCGTCGAGGTCGGCGGATTCACCCTCGAGTTCTTCGGCGCCAGGCACGCGGTCATCCACGAAAGCATTCCCGTCGTCGACAATCTCGGCGTGCTCGTCAACGGGTCGGTGTACTACGGCGGCGACTCGTACACCGTGCCGGAGGGCGTCGAGGTCGACGTCCATGCCGTGCCTGCAGGCGCCCCCTGGTTGAAGATCGGCGACGTCATGGACTACGTTCTCGCGGTGAAGGCGAAGCGCACCTTCCCCACCCACGAGATGACCCTCTCGAAGGCGGGCAAAGACATGGCGAATCTGCGGATCACCTGGGCCACGGAACAGAACGGCGGAGAGTTCTTCGCCCTCAACCCCGGGGACACCCTCGACATCTAGGAGTGCGCGGGAACCTTCGCGTCGAGCGGGAGACGCAGGGTGAAGACCGTGCCCGCCCCCTCCACGCTGGCTACATCGAGCTCTCCCCCGTGAGCCTGCACGATGGCCTTGGTGATGACGAGGCCGAGCCCCACCCCAGGCACTGCGTTCGCCGTCGCCGTCGTGGCCCGGAAGAACCGGGTGAACAACTGGTCGAGTTCAGCGGCCGGGATTCCGATGCCGGTGTCGCGCACGGTGATCTCCAGAGGGCGATCGCCGTGGGGCTCGACGAGTCCGACGCTCACGCTTCCTCCACGAGGCGTGAACTTGATGGCATTCGAGATGAGGTTGTCGATGGCCTGCCCGAGCCGTCCCCGATCACCGAGGATGACGAGGTCGCTGGAGTTCCCCTCGGCGGACAGCTGGATGCCTGCGGCCTCTGCGACCGGCCTGGCCGAGTCGACGGCACTCGACACGAGTTCGCTCGGAACGACCTCTCCGAGGGAGAGCGGGAAGCCGCCTGAGTCGGCCTGTGCCGTGAAGAGGAGGTCGCCGACCAGGCCGAGCAGACGGTGGGCGTTGCGCTCGGCCACGCCCAGGTAGAGCTGCTGCTCCGCGGAAAGCGGTGAGTCCTCGTCGTCCTTCATGAGCTCGAGGTAGCCGAGGATCGAGCTGAGCGGTGTGCGGAGCTCGTGGGATACGAGCCCGACGAACTCGTCCTTCAACCGGGACACCTCGACCGCCTGCGTGATGTCTGTGGCGACGAAGATGTACCCGCTCGTGGCGCCGGCAGCGTCCACGCGCGGCGTCACGGCCACCTCGACAGGGAACTCCTCGCCGTTATGCCGCCGGTAGGTCCAGTCATGCATCTCGGGCACCCCGAGACGAGCGGATTCGACCAGGGCTGAGAAGCCTGGGTTCAGTACCGTCGCTCCTGGAGGATAGTTCAGCTCCCGTGAGCGGTTCTCGAGCTCGTCTTCCCGGTGGAAGGCGAGGATGGACGCGCGTCCGATCGTCTCCTCCGCCGTCCAACCCAGCATCGAAGCCGCACCCGGATTCCACACATTGATCGTTCCCGTCAGATCCGTCCCGATGATCGCCTGGACGGTGACGGCGTCGAGCACGCTGCTCGTGAGCTCGTTGGCTTTGCGCAGTTCGAGGCCGGACTGATGAAGCTGTGCTGCCTGCTCCTGGGCCTCGGCGAGGGCCGCCTCACGCTCCTCGGCGAGGGCGCGGATGGACTGCAGCCGGGCGCGATTCTGACGGGACATTTCGTTGACGACGGCAGCGACGACGGTGAAGACGAACGGCGCGACGACCCCGCGCAGCCATTCGGCCCTCCCGTCGGGCACCTCACCGAGGACGATGAACGGCATCATGAGGGCAACCGCCGTGCCGACGCCGGCGACCAGGATCCAGCGCCGTCCCTCCTCTGCCGCGATCCAGACCACCGGCAGGATGATGAGCGACGAGAAGAGCGAGGTTGCCCCTCCCGTACCGACCCGGAGCAGGGCAATCGCGAGGAGGGCGATCAGGGGGACGACGAGTGCGACCGTCGATGACACCGGCCTGCGGGTGAAGACGAAGGCCAACACCACCGAGAACAGCCCGACGAGGATCGATGCGGTGAACGCCATGGGCTGGGTCACCGGCAGATCGGGCGCCGTCAGGGAGATGGCGACGGCGACACCGAGGGCGATGGTCGTCGGGACGTGTTTGATCAGAGGACTCGGCCGGTCGACGCTGACCCAATGGCTGACGACTGCGAACAGCGATCTCACTCCGCGCGCCCCCGTTCTGCGGCGAGGGCGATGAGTTTCTCGGACAGCAGCTTCGGGCTGAACGGCTTCGGCATGAAGTCGTCAGCACCCGCCTGGGTTCCGGCCTCACGCGAGGCGCCGCTGACGCCGGCGGAGAGCAACAGCACAGGGATGTGGGCGAGCGACGGTTCGCTGCGCACGAGGCGGCACACGTCGAGTCCGCTCATCCCCGGCATGGACACGTCGAGGACGACGAGTTCCGGCTTGTGATCCTGGATGGCTCGCCAGGCGTCGTCTCCGTCGACGGCCGTGGCCACGAGCTCGAGGCCTGCCTTGCGAACGGCGATCTCCACAAGCATCCGCATGTCCGCATCGTCGTCGGCGATCACCACGCGGCGGGTCACAGCGGATTCACTCATCGGTACTCCAGTCAGGGAGGCAGCTCGCGAGCACGTCCTCGACCTGCGCGCGGGTGAACGGTTTGGGCAGCACGCCGTCCGAGCTCGGGAAGTCGCTGGGGTCGAGCACGCTCGTCACCACGATCGCGCACTCAGGACGTTCGCGCTTCATCTGGGTGATGAACGTCGGACCGTCCATTCCGGGCAGGATCAGGTCGACCACCGCAAGATCCGGCGTCGTCTCCCTGTACGAGACGATGGCCGCTTCGGCAGATTCTGCCAGGACCACGGTGCAGCCGGCACGCTCGAAATTGAGACGGAGAAGGTCACGCTGATCGACGTTGTCCTCGACGATGAGAACCAGGGGGCCAGCGCTCATACGAAGAACAACTCACGGATGACGACGAGGACGACGACGAACGCGAGGGCGATGACCGCCTTCGGGATGAGAGCCCACTCACCGGAGCGGTTGCGATCGATTTCTTCCTGGAGGACGGCGTCACCGGGATTTCGCGGATCGACGGGTGCTGCATGTCGAGCGGTCATGCGGTGACCCTTCCCGTCTTTTCGGTCTTGTCCCACTTCGCCTCAGCGTGTCGGAGTTCCTTGATGTACGAGTCGAATGTGATCGCGCACAGTAGAGAACCATATCCGACGAGATAGACGAGAGTGGGCGTGAGCACGCGGCCGATTGCCGTGTTCTCGATTTTCCGTGCGAGCCACGCGCCAAGCATGGAGACGGAGATCCAGAGGTAGATCGACAGGGTGATCCAGAACAAGCCGCTCTCGGTCAGTTCAAGACCGAACAACGATGGCAGCCACTCCAGGAGGAACCCGGGGAAGAACGCGGTCAGCATGACGAGCATGGAGATGATTCCGGGGAAGGTGAGCACTTCACGCCAGGTCTTCCGCGTCAGTTCAGGATCGAGCTGGACCGCGAAGGCAAGCGTGAAGACGAACGTGCAGGCCGCAGAGATCCAGAGTGCCCGGAAGATGACCGATGCCAGGTCACTCTGCAGCAGGAGGAGCCCGACCAGGCCGACCGACGACAGAATCATGGCGATCGGCAGCAGCCAGAGACTGAACCAGACAAGTCCGAACGAGATCGTGCCGAGCTTGTGGGTGCGGGAGGGGCGGAACCAGATGTTGCGATACCTCGAGGTGACCGTCACGTTGCCGCGTGCCCACCGCAACCTCTGCTTCCACAGCGCGTCGATCGATCCGGGCTCCTCGGCGAGGACGATGGCGAGCGGTTCGAAGACCACGGAGCGGCCGCCGAGTTGTGTCTCGAACGTCGTGATCGTGTCTTCGGCCAGCGACGACGTGTCGATCTGACCGCCGATGGCGAGGAGGTTCTCCCTCGAGTGCAGCTGGGCTCCCCCGGCGAGGCAGGCCTGCGCGCCGAGGACATTCTGGGCGCGCCTGGCCGCAGGCTGGGAGAGCACATACTCCAGCGCGATGAACCGCGTCAGGTAGTTCTTGTCCCTGCTGCCCTCGCGGATGTAGGCGGAAACCGCCCCGACCTCAGGGTCCGCAAGGTGGCGGGTCATCCGCCGAAGCGAATTGGGCGAGTAGATCACGTCGGCATCCATGACGAGCAGGGCTTCCATCCAGTCGTCTTCGAGGATGACCCGGATGCCGTGGTTGAGGGTGTGGGCCTTGCCCTGGCCACCCTGCTCACGTCGCAGGTGGAACACGTTGCCGGGGAATTGTTCGGCCTTCGCGCGGATCACGTCAGGGGTGTCGTCGGTGCTGGCGTCGTCGACCACGTAGAGCCGGAGCGATTCCAGAGGGTATTCGAGGGCCATCAGCCGGTCTATGGACGCACCGATCACCGCGCCTTCGTTCCAGGCAGGGATGACGATGGCCACGCGCGGCGTGTACGGCTTCGCCTTGGCATAGTGATTGCGGAACGCGTGGAGAGGGATCGCGAGGAATGAGTATGCCGCTGAGATCACGGGAATCGCACCGGTGCCGACGAAGACGAGGAGCACGATGGTCAGGGCGCCGAGAAGGATTGTGCCGATGTCGAGGGCGTTCATCGGGCACCGGCATCCGTCAGAAGTGTCACGACCTCGGCGTATCGGCCGACGTCCTCGGCCGAGTGGCTGTCGGTCGACGCGACGAGCTCGACCCCTGCGTCGAGTGCGGCCCGCAGCGTCCGCGGCCCTGGGCACGCCCACTTCTCGTTCACTTCGAGGAGCGTCCCGGTGCGTACGGCGGCCGTGGCCCACGCGGAGAGGTGCTCGTCGGTGAGATCGGACTCGTCCAGCCCGATCTTCGGAAGGATCGAGAAGCAGTGGGCGAGCTGGCCGGCCGGCACGGACTCCATCGCCCCGATCAGAGCCCCCACGAGAAGGTCTATCGCGTCGGATGCCGCGAGGCCCGCATCGAGTCGCTCGCGGGTCTCCCGTGGTGACCAGGGCCCGTCCGGCCCGGGGAACTGGTGGTCGGCGATGAGAACGGCGTCGATCCCGTTTTTTCCGAACTGCAGGCCGGGAGGCACGTCGAGGGTTCCCCTGGCGTCGAGGATCTTCGCTTCGACACCGCTGAGCACTGTGAGCCCGTCGGGGACGTCGAGTTTCCTCACCGACTCAAGGAACTCGGGCACCCACGCGGTCGACTGCCGGACGTGGTCCACGAGGCGGATCCGCTCGAGCCCACGTGCCGCTGCAGCGGCGACGTTCTCGGACAGTGTGCTCGTCGCGTCGTCCGAGTACGTGGAGTGGACGTGGTGGTCCCCCGCGAGGATCGAGCGGACCCCAGCTGTCACTGTTCGGGTCCTTCGTCGTGCGCCGCGTTCTCGGAGTACAGGATGTCGTCGATGGGCACGAAGACGTCTTCGAGGAACCTGACGTTTGCGATCTCGGCGAATGGGACTGATTCGGGCAGCTGCACGCCGAGCGCGAGGTCGAGGGCCAGGGACGGCATGTCGACGCCCGCCGCGATGGTGAGCGGCATCGCCCCTGGAAACCTCGGGTTCACTTCGAGAAGCGCCGCGACTCCATTGCGGTCGTACCTGAGTTGCACGTTGGCGACACCGACGAGGCCGATGGCCGTTGCGACGGAGGCTGCGGTGCGCTCGAGTTCGTCGTTGGTGACCGTGCGCCCGGCGATGGAGACACCGGAGTCGACCCGGGTGCGGGTGCGGGGCACGGCTGCGATCACACTGCCGGAGGCGTCGGCGAAGACGTCGACCGAGAACTCATCACCGGGGAGGTGCTCCTGGATGATCAGGGCATCGTCGTAGCCGAGCGCGGTGAGCGCGTCGCGGTCATCGACGACACGCACGCCGCGCGAACCGGCCCCCCGGCGGGGCTTCACGATGACCGGGAATTCCCACCCCTCTGCGACACCGTCGGCGTCGAGCAAGCGGGTCTCTGGAACGCGGACGATCCCTGTGCAACGTTCGGCGAGGAGGAATTTGTCGAGTGTGACCTCGAGGGTCTCGATCGACGGCGCCGCGAGGACGGCTCCGGTCCCGTCATGGAGCTCGTCACGGCGGGCAGCCAGTGCCGGCAGTTCGGCATCGACGGTGGAGAAGACGACGTCGATCTCGTCCGCCCGGCAGATGTCGATGATCGCGTCGACGAACTCGGGGGCGAGACCGCGCGGGACGATGCGACGACGGTCAGCCGGCACGAGGTACAGACCACTCGCCCAGCCGTCCATGTCCGCCGAGAACAGGTCGACATCCGCCCGCTTCAGCAGCGAACGGACCACGGCGACACCGGCAGGACCTCCGGTTCCTGTCACGAGTACTCGCGTCATCGTTGTGCTCCCTGCTCGTAGTTACGCTGTCTCTCGGCGCGCGCGGCGCTTTCGATGTCGGCGTGCGACGCCTTCACGTCGGATGCTTCCCTGATGATCTCGAGAGGCTCGCTGCTCTTCCCCGCGCCGTAGCGACTCCAGTACCGCGCGGTCGCCAGCACGAAATCAGGTTCGAGGTAGTCGCGGATGTCAGCCTGCGACGCGAAGCAGGCCAGCAGCGCGAGCTTCTTCTCGGTAAAGCCGTCGATGGAGGCGAACCGGTTGGGTCGGAAGTCGACCGTGGCCGACGGGCTCTGGAAGCATGCGACCGTCTTCACCCGGCGCGTGGCGACGAGGGCGGCCGCGTGCACGGCACGGTGGTCCTGGTGGCGGTCGTGGTCGCTGTGCGTGTAGACGATGGTCGGTTTGACCTCTGCGACGACCCGCTCGATGATGCCGACCGTCGGGTCGGCGTTGCTGATGGCCGTGTCAGGCAGGTCTTCGAGGAAGAGGCGAGCACCGAGCATCTCCGCCGATGCCAGGGACTCGTGCTGCCGGCCGTCTGCCTCGCCGCCGCGGGCGCCGCGGGACAGAGTGAGGATCGCGACCGTGTCTCCTGCGGCCCTGTGCGCGGCGAGCAGACCACCCACACCGATCTCCACGTCGTCAGGGTGGGCGCCGATCGCGAGGACGACATTGCGGCTGACGGACGCCTGTGCTCGGCGGAATTCTTCGGCGAGCCGGGTGGACACGCTCACGAGATCGGCGGATGAGACGGGTTTCGTCAGGAACTCGTCCGCTGCGTTCCGCAGGGCGGAAACCGCGTAACTGACAGAGACGTGGGCGGTCATCACGACGACAGGGGTGCCCGGCTGGACGTCGCGGACCTGTGCGATGAGGTCGAGTCCGCTGAGCCCCGGCATCTCGATGTCGGTGATCACGACGTCTGGCGCGAAATCGCGTACGGCCTGTGCGGCCTCCAACGGATCGGAAAGCGCCTGGACCTCGAATCCACGCCGCGTGAGCACGGTGCGGACGTAATACAGGACGTCGAGGTCGTCTTCCACCACGATCGCGCGGAACGGGTTGGTTGTCACAGGTCTCCCCTCAAGGCCGTCCGACTACTCTAGGTCCCAGAGGATCGGCGTCACCGCATATGTCCCGCTCACCGCCCGGCGTTTTCACTATCGGCCGCTTACCGGCGTAGCGTCATCCGTTACACCACAACCCGACCATCGCACCACGGGCACCACCTCGTTACCGCTCGATGCGGACAGCGGGCATATTCTACAAACGCGGGAAGGCCGACCGCCGCTCCGCGGCCACCTGACCAGAGGAGCACGACACGATGACTGACGAACCGGAGATCGAGCCGATCGAGATCACCTATGACGAGGATCTCTACCCGGCACGGCCCAAGCGCCTGCGACCCCGCTCCAACATGCGGGCCAGCAGCATCCGCCGTTCTTTCTCCGACCCGAGGTCCGCTGACGGATCGAACCCGTCGTACGTGGAGTGGCTGACCCGCCAGTCGATGCTCAGGGATGCCGAAGTCCTCGGTCGGGGACTGTCAGGGCAGCCGAGCATGTGGAGGAACCCCTACGCCCGCCCGGATGCCCGCCGGGCGATTCGCACGGCATCGGTCTGGTTCACGGCGTACCCGATCTCGCTGATCACCGGCGAGCAGTCCTACCTCGCCTCGCTCGGAGACGAAGCGCTGTGGGAGGCCTTCGAAAAGATCGGTATCACCGCGGTGCACACCGGTCCGGTGAAGCAGGCAGGCGGAATCACCGGCTGGGCGAGCACCGCAAGCGTCGACGGTCACTTCGACCGCATCAGCACCCAGATCGACCCTGCGTTCGGGTCAGAGGACGAGTTCAGGCAGCTCTCCGACGTCGCCGACCAGCACGGCGGCAGCGTCATCGATGACATCGTTCCCGGTCACACCGGAAAGGGCGCCGACTTCCGCCTCGCCGAGATGGGTTACAAGGATTACCCGGGGATCTACCACATGGTGGAGATCCCTGAGGAGGACTGGCACGAACTGCCCCCGGTGCCGGACACGCGGGACTCCGTGAACCTCGACGCCGCGACGGAGGCCAGGCTCGCCGACCTGGGATACATCATCGGTCAGTTGCAGCGCGTCATCTTCTACTCCCCCGGCACGAAGGAGACGAACTGGAGCGTCACGGCCCCGGTGCTCGGTGCCGACGGCCGGACCAGGCGATGGGTGTACCTGCACTACTTCAAGCAGGGTCAGCCGTCGATCAACTGGCTCGACCCCACCTTCGCCGGGATGCGGCTCGTCATCGGCGACGCCCTCCACTCACTCGGAGACCTCGGATCCAGCGCGCTCCGGCTCGATGCGAACGGATTCCTCGGCGTCGAGAAGAGCGCAGAAGGCACCCCAGCGTGGTCGGAAGGGCACCCCCTGTCCGAAGCCGCCAACCACCTCATCGCCGGCATGGTGCGCAAGGTCGGGGGCTTCTCGTTCCAGGAGCTCAACCTGACCATGGAGGACATCCGCGACACCGGTCGTGTCGGCGCCGACCTGTCGTACGACTTCATCAACCGTCCCGCGTACCAGCACGCCCTCGCGGTGGGTGACACGGAGTTCCTGCGCCTCACGCTTCGGACCTCGCTCACGACGGGCGTCGAGCCGGTCGGGCTCGTCCACGCCATGCAGAACCACGACGAGCTCACCTACGAGCTGGTCCACTGGGCGACGAGACACCGCGCGGACATCTACCCGTTCCGCGACGAGGAGATGACCGGCGCCCAGCTCGCCGAGACGATCCGCGGCGACCTCCTGGAGAAGCTCACCGGGGACGCGGCCGACTACAACCTCGTGTTCACGACCAACGGGATCGCCTGCACCACGGCATCCGTCGTCGCGGCCGCACAGGGACACACCACCCTGGCGTCGATCACCGAGGCACACGTCGACGAGATCAAGCGCGCTCATCTCCTGCTCGTGATGTTCAACGCCTGGCAGCCAGGGGTGTTCGCGCTGTCCGCGTGGGACCTCCTCGGCATGCTGCCCCTGCCGTCGAGCGAGGTCACGGACCTCATCGCCGAAGGTGACACCCGCTGGGTGCATCGTGGCGCCCACGACCTCATGGATGTCGACCCGGAAGCGACCGTCTCCAGTTCGGGAATGCCTCGAGGGCGGTCCCTCTACGGGTCGCTTCCCCACCAGCTGGCCACTGAGAATTCCTTCGCCAGCGAGGTGTCGCGGATCCTGACGATCCGGTCGACGCTCGGAATCGACGTCGGAACACAGCTGGACATCCCTGATGTCGCCCACCCGGGCATGCTCGTGATGGTGCACAGGCTCGACGACGGCGACGCGTCGATGGACGACGCCCAGGTTCAGGTCACCGTGCTCAACTTCACCGGCGAGCCGATCGAAGGCACCGTGCGCTCCGAAGCGCTCATCGCGCGACGCTCGGTCATCGACGCCGAGAGCGGGCTCGAGATCGGGCGGGTCGACGACCTCGAGAGCTTCGCCGTACGGCTGGAGCCGTACGCGGGTCTGTGCCTGCTGATCGGCGATTCCGAGGAGGATGCGTCGGTCTCGAGCGACTGACCAGGGATCCGTCGCCGGAGACGGTCAGAGCTTGATGCCGCGGAACGCCATCCACGGTGCCGGGTCGATGAACACCCCGCCGACGCGGATCTTGAGGTCGAGGTGGCAGCCGGTGGCGACACCGGTTGCTCCGACGTTCGCGACGATGGTCCCTGCACGGACCTGTTGTCCGACAGTCACCTTGAGCGAGTTGAGCTGGGCGTGCCCGTAGACGGAGGCAACGCCTGCGCCATGGTCGATGATTATTCGCTGGCCGAACCCGCCTCCATCCCCGGAGAAGGTCACCCGGCCGGGTGACACGGCCTTGATCGGCGTTCCGCAGGGCGAGCCGAAGTCGATTCCCTCGTGAACGGACGAGGAGCAACCAGCGGGGTTGCAGATGATGGGTCGCGGTCCGAACACCGAGGTGACCCGCCCGGGGACCGGTCTGATCCATGCGGCGTCAGCGTCGTGCATGTAGTTGCCGTCCGCGGTCACGGCAGCCCCAGCCGGCAGGGCGACGCCACCGAGAAGGCTGGGGACGCCCACCAGCAGTGCGAGGAGCGACAGGGCCGCCGTGCGACGCAACCGCGACATCGCCGGCGGAGCGGTGGAGGCTCGGCGGGTCATCGGGGCACAGGTCCGGCGCTCGAACGGGGCAGCTGGTCAGCCATGTGAGTGTGTCCTGTCGGTCGGAAAGATCGGAGGCCGCGCGAGCGGATACCGTCGAGGACTCCCCCACCACCGGCAACCCTCGACGGGATGACGGTGCGCTGACCGGTACCCAGTGTCGCACGCCGACAGCGTCTCGGGGAGGCCTCTTTCGCGGGGTGCCTGGCGCGCCGCCGCTTTCCGATGGCTAAGGTTTCCTGTGGAGGGAAGATGAAGACTGGTCGACGGCGCCCAACGGTGTACGACGTTGCCGAGCGCGCCGGGGTGTCGATTGCGACGGTGTCGTTCTCGTTCCGCCGCCCGGATCAGGTGCGCGAGGAGACCCGAAATCTGGTTCTCGCCGCCGCCAAAGAGATCGGATACATCCCCAGCGCTTCGGCGAGAAGCCTCGCGCACGGGCGTACCGGCGCCTTCGGACTTCACTCGTTCGATCTGCTGCTCGAGGAACCACAGGGCGGCGATACGACCGCGTCCGATCGGGTCGGCTCCTCGCAGACCCTCGACATCTCCCAATCGATGATCCCGTGGGACGACGCCAACGACGACCTGCTGTCGAATCCCAGGGCGTTTCCCCTCTACGTCGACGAAGTCCAGCGCGGATTCGAACTGGAATGCAACAGCCAGGGCCGCCCTGTCCTCCTCAGCAGCGGCGCTGGGGCAAGCACGTCTGTGGCCGAGACAGCCGGGCGGGTCGACGGACTCGCGATCTTTCCGGCGCAGACCGGACTGGCCGCACTCGAGCACGTGTCGTTGAAGATGCCCGTCGTCTTGTTCAGCGCTCCTCCTGCTGACGACGGCCACCACCGCGTACTGGTCGACAACGACGGCGGCATGCGCGAGCTCGTGACCCATCTTGTCCGCGAACACGGACAAACGGATCTGGCGTTCGTCGGTGCCCTGACGGTCGCGGACTACCGAGAACGATTCCTCGCCATGCAGGACACCCTCCGGAGTTTCGGTCTCCCCGCTCCCGAGTCGGAACTGGACGCAACGGTGCTCGGAGAAGGTCGTGGCTTCGCGCGGGTGCTCGAACTGCTCCGATCGGGCAATCTCCCTGGCGGACTCGTCTGCGCCAGCGACCAGCTCGCCCTCAACCTCCTCGACCTGCTCCAGAGCCACGGCGTGCGGGTGCCGGAGGATGTCGTCGTCACCGGTTTCGACGGCATCCTGGCCGGCCGGTTGTCGCAGCCGTCGATCACCACGGTGCGGCAGCCGATGGAGACCATGGGCCGCGTGGCCGCCCGTCTCCTGATGGACGAAACGTCTACTCCTGCCGCTGAGGCCCGGGTGATCCGGCTCGGAACGAAACTGGTTCTGCGGGCCAGTTGTGGCTGCCCGGCCCGCACGATTCACGCCGTTTAGTTGAACTGGCCCCATTCTCGTGCCATACTCGTGGGCATCCGATCTATGCGCTTAGATTCGGACGCCTCGCTGAGGCGAGCTACTTGTTCAAGGAGGAACACGTGAAGAAGACCACCCAACTCGGCGTCCTGGCGGTGACGATGGCTGCGGTACTCGGGCTCACCGGCTGCGGCCGTGCCGACGAGTCTGCGTCCACTCCGGATGACGCGAGCACGATCGGATCCGGCCCCGCCACAGGGACTGTCACCATGTGGGCCATGGGCGCCGAAGGTGAGAAGCTGCCCGAATTCGTGAAGGAGTTCGAGAAGGCGAACCCTGATGCCACCGTCGAAGTGACCGCGATCCCCTGGGATGCCGCTCACAACAAGTTCCAGACCGCGATCGCCGGGGGCAACACACCGGACATCGCGATGATGGGTTCGACGTGGATGGCTGACTTCGCCGATGCGTTCACCACCGTCCCGACCGACCTCGACACGTCTGACTTCTTCGAAGGTGCGCTCAGCACCACCGAGGTCGCCGACCGTGCGACCGGTGTGCCGTGGTACGTCGACACCCGCGTGCTCTACTACCGCACCGACCTGGCCGAGAAGGCCGGCTGGAGCGAGGCTCCCACGACGTGGGACGACCTCAAGCAGATGGCCTCCGACATGAAGACCAAGGCAGGAGCCGACTTCGGGATCCGCCTCCCTGCGGGGAACGACTCCTTCCAGGGCACGCTCTGGATGCCCTGGTCCAACGGTGCGAGCCTGACCGCGGACGACGCCTGGACTCTGGACACGCCCGAGATGGTCGAAGCCTACGAGTACTACCAGAGCTTCTTCGCCGACGAGGTTGCTGACGCTGACGCGGATGTGTCCGCCGGCGCCCAGGAGGCCGCGTTCGTCGACGGAAGCACGCCGATGCTCATCGAGGGTCCGTTCATGATGGGCCAGCTCGACACCCTCGGTGGCGAGGGCTTCGCCGACAAGTACACCACCGCTGTGCTGCCCACGCAGGAGTCGTCGACGTCCTTCAGTGGCGGGGCAAACCTCGTCGTGTTCGATAAGAGCGAGAACCAGAAGTCGGCGTGGAAACTCGCCCAGTGGCTCAGCACTCCCGAGACCCAGCAGGCCTGGTACGAGCTCACGGGTGACCTGCCGGCAACACCGACGGCATGGGATGCCCCTGCACTGGCCGACGACCCCAAGCTCGCCGTGTTCGGCACCCAGCTGGAAACCGCTGAGGCGCCTCCGGTGAGCACCACCTGGGTTCAGGTCTCAGCGGCAGCCGACCAGGCGCTCGAGCAGATCCGACGCGGGAACGTGTCGGTCGCTGATGCGCTGAAGGATCTTCAGGGCAAGGCTGACTCGATCGGTCTGGACTGATCTTGTCTCTCCCAGCCGTCCTCCCGGCCGAGGTGCGCCAGCGCCCCGGCCGGGGAGGCAAGACCAGAATCCGGCAGTCGCCGCGAGCACGTCGGCAGGCGCTCATCGCGTGGGGCTTCGCGCTCCCGTTCGTGATCGTCTTCGCAGTTTTCATGCTCGTGCCGATCGTCGGCTCGTTCGCGATGTCGTTCACCGATTTCCGGGCCAGCGACATCCAGACCCCGTTCGCGGTGAGCTTCACCGGCTTCGAGCAGTACGCGACGCTGTTCGCCGACGACCGCTTCCTGAAATCGCTCGGTGTCACCGGGATGTTCGTCATTGTCGGCATCCCCCTCACCATGGCGGTCGCCCTCGCGCTCGCCCTCGGCCTGAATACCGGAAGGGGACGGATCGTGTCCGTTCTCCGGGTCGGCTTCTACGCTCCCGTCGTCACGAGCATCGTCGCCATCTCCGTCGTGTGGCGCTACATCCTCCAGCAGGACGGGCTCCTCAACAGCGGTCTCGCGATGATCGGCATCACCGGTCCCAACTGGCTGAACGACACGACCTGGGCGCTCCCGTCGCTGATCATGATGGCGGTCTGGCGCAACGTCGGAACCCTCATGGTCATCTTTCTCGCCGGCCTGCAGGCCATCCCGGAAGACGTGCAGGAGGCTGCTCTCATGGACGGCGCCGGCCCGTGGCGCCGACTGCGCTCGATCACGATCCCGCTCCTGCGCCCGACGCTCCTTCTCGGTGCTGTCCTGATCTCAGTGGGCTACCTCCAGTTCTTCGAGGAAGCGTTCGTGATGACTAAGGGTGGGCCGCTGGATTCGACCCTGTCCATCGCCTATTACACCTACCAGCAGTTCGGATTCGGCGAGTACGGTCTCGCGTCGGCTGCCAGCTATGTTCTGTTCCTCGCGATCGCTCTCCTGGCGCTGGTTCAGTTCCGCGTCCTGCGTTCGAAGGATTGAGGGAAAAGCCATGACCGCGACAACCACCTCACTCTCCGCTCCGGCCTCCGTGCAGGACACACCACCTCCCGCACGGCGTCGCCGCCGTGTCAGCGGACGCGCCCTGACCTTCATCGTTCTCGGCCTGGGCCTCCTGGTCTGGCTGGTGCCGTTCGTCTGGATGGCACTCGGGTCGGTGAAGACCCAGAGCGAGATCCTCCAGCGACCACCCACCTGGTGGCCGGAGAACCCGACATTCGATAACTTCGCCCAGTGGTTCGGGCCGCTGAACTTCGGCACGTTCTTCTCGAACAGCCTCATCGTCGCCGTCATCACCGTGCTCGGCAACATCGTGTTCTGTTCCATGGTCGGCTACGCCCTCGCGAAGCTGGAGTTCCCCGGCAAGAACGTGCTCTTCACCCTGGTGATGGTGACCCTGATGGTCCCTGGCGTCGTCACCTTCGTGCCTCTGTTCGTGATGGTGTCCAAGCTCGGTCTCGTCAACACCTATGCCGCGCTGATCCTCCCGTTCATCACAGCCCCGATCGGGGTGTTCCTGATGCGGCAGTTCATCCTCGGCATCCCGGATGCGCTCATCGAGGCCGCGAGGATCGACGGCGCCGGGGAGTTCCGGATCTTCTCCCGGATCGTCATGCCGCTGTGCGGTCCCCCGCTGGCGACTCTCGGCATCCTGACCTTCCTGGCGTCGTGGAACAACTTCCTTTGGCCACTCGTCGCGGCGCAGAGCGAGTCGAAGTACACCCTGCCGGTCGCGCTCTCGCTGTATTCCACCGGTCAGAACGCCACCAATTACGGCATCCTGCTCGCGGGATCGGTGCTCGTCATCACCCCGATCCTCGCTCTGTTCGTGCTGCTCCAGCGCTACTTCATCCGTGGCGTGGCCACAGCGGGACTGAAGTAACTCGTCCGGTCCGCTCCATCGACCTGAAAGATACGACTCCATGACACCGAACGACCTTCGCTTTCCCGACGACTTCATCTGGGGAGCGGCGACCGCCGCACACCAGATCGAGGGCAACAACGTGAACACGGACTGGTGGGTGCGCGAGCACGCACCAGGCACGGACATCGCCGAGCCCAGCGGAGACGCCGCCGACAGCTTCCACCGGTACCCGGAAGACATGGCCCTGCTCGCGCGGCTGGGCTTCAACACCTACCGGTTCAGCATCGAATGGGCTCGCATCGAGCCGGAGCAGGGATTCGTCTCGAAGGCGTCTCTGTTGCACTATCGGCGCATGATCGACACCGCGCTCGAACTTGGGCTCACCCCGATGGTGACTCTGCACCACTTCACGAACCCGAGGTGGTTCGCCGAGGGCGGGGGCTGGACGCGCGAAGACGCACCTGAGCTCTTCGCGAGGTACACCGAGATCGCGTCGACGATTCTGCACGGGGTCCCGTGGGTGTGCACGATCAACGAACCCAACATGGTCGCCATGACGCGCGGCACCGAGGGCACCGACATGGCGGCGGCCGCCCTGCCCTCCCCCGACGCCCGCATCACCGGGCAGCTCATCAAGGCGCACAAACGTTCCCGCGAAGTCCTCGCGGCGACAAGCAGCGCGAAGACCGGCTGGACGATCGCCGGCCAGGCCTTCCACGCGGCGCCAGGATGCGACGCCGAGATGCGCGCATACCGGTACCCGCGGGAGGACATCTTCCTCGAGGCCGCTGCCGGCGACGATTACGTCGGCGTCCAGGCATACCTGCGCACGTTCATCGGCAAAGACGGCCCGCTCCCCGTCGCCGAAGGCCGGGAGACCACGCTGACCGGCTGGGAGTACTTCCCGCAGGCACTCGAGATGGCCGTCCGCCATGCCTGGGACCTGACGGACCGGACTCCGATCCTCATCACCGAGAACGGACTCGCGACCTCAGACGACACGCGCCGCATCGACTACACGCATGTCGCGCTGTCCGGACTTCACGCCGCGATGAGCGATGGGATCGACGTACGGGGCTACTACCACTGGTCGGCTCTCGACAACTACGAGTGGGGCAGCTTCACACCGACGTTCGGTCTCATCGGCTGGGACAGGGAGACTTTCGAACGCACGCCGAAGCCGAGCGCGCACTGGCTCGGCGACGTCGCCCGCACCGGGACGCTCGCCCACCGGGCCGAGTCCGTGCCAACGCCCGCAGGCTGAGGCGGGACTCACCCGAGTTCAGGCCCGATGCTCTCAGCGTCGCGTCGTCAGCTCAGCAGCACGAGGTTGTCGGACAGCCGGATCCAGTCGTCGTGCTCTATCTCCGGCGAACCTGGCGGGAGATAGCGAACTGCGCGTTGACCGTTCATATGCGTTGTGAGCTCTCCGCCGCCGCTGCACGCGCGGTACCCGGCCTGCGGGGACTCAGCGGGCACGACGAGAATGCACACCCCGTTCTTCGTGTCCGTGTCGGTGGACCGAGCGAGGAAGTAGTCGTTGCCTTCATGCGTCCCGACCAACCGGACCGAGTCGGCGTCGATGCCGTCCTGGTGCCCGTATCCGTCCGGGAGGAGATCAGACGACGTCTGCTTCGAGGACAGCTCGGTGTACGCCGGCGGCGTGGCCGCTCCACATCCGCTCATCAACAGAACCAGGGCAGCCATCACGCCGATTCGCCTCACCGCTGAACGACCCATGTCCCCCACTTTCGTTGGTTCACGGTATCGGATCAGTGAGACGAAAACACGGCCCCATCAGGGTGAGCTCCTGGTTCGGGTTCCTGACCGCGTGAGTCAGAGTCCCCGACGCCGCCGACTACGGCCAGAGCGTGTCATAGACCGGCTGCGTGGTGTCCGCCATGGTGCCAGCGGTGCTTGCTCGCCAGCTGCTCACAACGAGCCCGTCGCGGAAGTAGAGCTCTTCTGACACCGTCCACTGATCCGGGTCTTCCTCCGGGCTCAGCTGGACGGAGATCGAACACACCGTGAACGAGTCCGCGTCATTGTCGACGCAGGTGAAGTCTTCGGCAGTCGCTGCGGCGATGAGGGCGGCCTTCTGCTCGGGCGTTGTCGAGTTCACAGCGTTCGAGGTGCCGCCTTCGGTCGCGCCTCCCCAGAGGCAGTCGATTCCCGGGAGCGTGACGCGGATGTCTTCGATCGCAGGGTGACGGGAGATGCCGACACCATCGAGCTGGGGCGAGTTCAGTTCCTCGCCTGCCCACGCGTCCAGGAACTCCTGGGTGTAGATCTTCCTGCAGTCGGTGGGAAGCGCAACGGGCTGGACGGTCGGTGTGGGCTCCGCCGTGACCGTGGGAGTCGGGGACGGGGTGTCCGTCTGTGTGGGTTCGGCTGCCGCGGGGGGCGTCCGCGCAGGCTGATTGCTGAGAGTGAAGGCAATTCCGGCGCCGACGATGACAACGACGGCGAGTGCGATCGCTGTTCCCCAGAGGAGTCTGCGCTTGCGCCGGCTCGCGTCAGGAATGGAGGTGTTCGGAGTCATGGTGGCCCTTCGCTCAATTGTGAGAATAGGCGGCGTCGGCGACATCCGCGTCCACCTCGGTGATGACACGCGGCGCCCACCCACCGCAACACGACTGAGTCGCCGCAAACGGTCGCTCCGCGACATCGCGAGCGACGCTCTGTGGCAACTCGAGCGCGCGGCCTCGACCAGCGGCGGGTGCCCCGCCCGCGCCGATTGGCGGGGCAGGGCGCGCCAGCACTCATCCCGACGAAAGGTGTAAGCACTGGCTTGAACACGCTATCCGTCGCCGCCTGTCTGCCCGCACCCCAGTGCGGGGCACACCGTCGGCGCCTCAGACTGCCGCAACCCGATCGACGACATGGCCCGTGCCCAGTTCCTGCGACGCCTGTGCGAACAGGACCTAAAGTCCTTCCGCGATCGTCTTGATCGCGGAGAGGCGGCGGTCCCATTCCGCGGCGACGGCGTCGAGCCGGCGCGCGGTGGCGTTCAGCTGCGAACCGATCACCCGGTACTTCAGCTCGCGACCGGCGCGCACCGGTTCGACCAGGCCGACCTCATGGAGCACCGCGAGGTGCTTCGCGATGGCCTGGCGGCTGACCGGGAGACGCCCGGCGAGAGCGGACGCTGATGCGTCGCCCTCGCCGAGCGCCTCGAGGATGCTCCACCGAGTCTCGTCGCCGAGAGCCGCGAAGACGGGAACCATCGTCACAGCGGTCATGACGCGGTCTCAAGCACAGCAACGAGTTTGTCGAGTTCCGCTGTCCACCCGTCGACGTGGCTCGCGAGGTTCGCGGCCGGGTCCGACGTGCGGTCGAAGCCTGTCTCGACGACGGTGAGTTGCGTGCCGTCCGCCGTGGGCTCAAGAGTGAAGGTGAATACGGTCGAGGTTCCGTCGTCGAACTCCCTGGGAGGCCGACCGAGCGCGTCGTCGTTGTTCCATCGGTAGGAGACCCGGCGCTGCGGGTCGATCGCCTCGATCCGCAGCGGAATGGCGCCACCGCCTTCGAACGTCATGGTCCCCTGGGCCCCCGCCTCGGTCCCGTCGAGCTCGGTACGCCCGAACCATGCGGAGATGTGGGCGGGTTCGGTGACCGCGGACCATACCTTCGCCAGAGGAGCGGCGATCCGGATCGTGCGCCGCACCGAGTACTCACCCTCATCGGCGACGGCTGGCTGATTGGTTGTCAGGCTCATGCTGATCAGTCCCTTCGATTCGTGTCGCAGTCTCTGCGTTCACTGCGATCTGCAATTCAACGATTGCAGATCGCTCACCGAAATGCAACCCCAGAGTTGCATCAGGTCTCCGATCGGTTCAGAGGCCGACTGCCGCCATTCCGGCATCGTCGTAGCGATTCCCCGCGACGCCGATCCGGTCGACCAGGCGGTTGAGGTCGGCGACATCGTCGGCGGACAGCGCGACGGATGTTGCCCCCGCGTTCTCGTCGAGACGTTCACGTCGCCGAGTGCCAGGGATGGGCACGATGAACGGATGCTGGGCCAGCAGCCAGGCCAGAGCCACCTGTGCGGGTGTGGCTCCACGGTCGGCGGCGAGGCCACGGACGTGGTCGACGATGGCCTGGTTGGCACGCAGGTTCTCCGCCTCGAACCTCGGCACCCTGGCACGGATCTCGTCAGCGGCGAACGTCGCGTCCGGCGTGACCGTTCCGGTGAGGAATCCTTTGCCGAGCGGGCTGAACGGCACGAATCCGATGCCGAGCTCGATACACAAGGGCAACACCTCCGGCTCGGGGTCTCGAGTCCACAGCGAGTATTCGCTCTGGATCGCTGAGACGGGAGTCACCGCATGAGCGCGGCGGATCGTCGCGGCGCTGGCCTCGGAGAGCCCGAAATGCCTGACCTTGCCCTCGGCGATCAGCTCGCCGACGGTGCCGGCGACATCCTCGATCGGGACGTTCGGGTCGACGCGGTGCTGGTAGAGCAGGTCGAGTGAATCCACGCCGAGTCGCTGGAGAGAACCGTCGGCGGCGCGGCGGATGTGCTCCGGACGTGAGTTCACACCCTGCGAGCGTCCGTCCACGAAGTTGAATCCGAATTTCGTGGCCACGGTGACGCGATCACGGATCGGTGCGATCGCTTCGCCGACGAGCTCCTCATTGTCGAATGGGCCATAGACCTCAGCGGTGTCGATGAGCGTGACACCCTGCTCCACGGCGTAGCGGAGTACGCCGATCATGTCCTCGCGGTCGCCGGGGTTCGGCCCATAGCTCTGGGACATCCCCATTGCTCCGAATCCGATCGCGGAGACCTCGAGGCCCTGTCCGAGTTTTCTCGTGTGCATGTCTTACTCCTCCTGTGTGAACGTCATTGGTCGGCATCACCCTGGAGAACTACGGCCGCGTGATACCCGAAGCGTAATTCGGGTCGGCGCTCCACGACGCAAGAAGTTTAAGCCGCTCCGCAGACGGGGACCCGGGCTCGGCGGTGTAAATCAGGAGCACGTTGCCCGGCTCGGCGGTGATCGCGAGCTCCTCGTACGCGAGGACGATTTCACCGACGAGCGGATGCTGGAATCTCTTCGTCCCCGAGCCGTGGGTCCTCACGTTGTGCGCCGCCCACAGGGTGCGGAAGGTGTCACTGCGAGTCGAGAGTTCGCCGACGAGGTCCTGGAGCGCTTTGTCGTGGGGGTCCCGGCCGGCTTCCGCCCGCATGATGCCGACACACATTTCAGCGAACAGGTCCCAGTCGGGGTAGAAATCACGGGAAGCAGGGTCGAGGAATTGGAAGCGGGCGAGGTTCGGCGTGCGTCCACCGTCGCCGATGACCAGCGAATAGAACGCCCGGCCGAGTTCGTTGACGGCGACGAGGTTCTGCCGTGGGTCTCGCACGAACGCGATCCCGTCGGTGATCGATGCCAGCGCCCACTCCAGACTCGGCCGTGGGGCGGAGGGCTTGCCGACGCGGCGTCGGGGCCGGCCGGACGTCGGAATGCCGTCGGCGGCACGGGCGAGGTCGAGCAGGTGAGCACGCTCGGTGTCGTCCAGTTGCAGCGCACGCGATATGGCGTCGAGGACGGATGCCGAAGCGCCGGCGATCGCTCCGCGCTCGAGCTTCGAGTAGTACTCCACGCTCACACCGGCGAGCGCCGCGACCTCGGTGCGCCGCAGTCCGGTCACGCGCCGGTTGGGTCCGGCGGAGATGCCGGCGGCGTCGGGGGTGACCCGGGCTCGGCGGGTCATGAGGAATTCGCGTACCTCTGCTCGGTTGTCCATACGACCAAGGGTAGATCCGCTGCCCCCAAGAAGGGATGCCCTGTCATGGCACCCCTGAGGATGAGGGGTCCTCTCGCAGTACACCCCTCATCAGAGACTCCCACCCGGGGACCGCGGCACGAAGACTGGGTTCATGCCAGACACCACAGCACCGTCCCGATCGGGAGCCGTCGCCCTGTTGCCGACGCTTCTCCTGCTACTCACGGTGTTCGGTCCGATCTCGATGGACCTCTACCTCCCGGCGCTTCCTGCTCTCACGGTCGAGCTCGGCGCCGCCACCTCCGTGGCCCAGCTCACCGTCACGGCCTGCCTGATCGGCCTGGCCGCCGGACAGCTGATCGCCGGGCCCCTCTCCGACAGGTTCGGCAGGCGGGGCATCCTGCTGATCGGTGTCGTCGCGTACATCGCGACCTCGGCGCTGTGCGCGTTCAGCCCGACCATCGAACTCCTCATCGCCGCACGATTCATCCAGGGCCTCGCGGGTGGAGTCGGGATCGTGATCGCTCAGGCCGCCGGCCGGGACGTCTACTCCGGCGGTGCGCTGATCCGGTTCTACGGGCGGCTGACCGTCATCGGCGGGTTCGCCGCCGTCGTCGGCCCCTTGCTCGGCGGTGTGCTGAACACGGTTCTGGACTGGCGGGGACTGTTCGTCTTCCTTGCCGTGGTCGGCGCCGGCATTCTCATCATCACTCTCTTCGTCTTCCGGGAAACGCTTCCGGCGACGCGCCGCACCCGCGGCGGGCTCAGGCAGACCGTGCACGATTTCCGCACCTTGCTCGCCGACCGAGTGTTTCTCGGCGCGGTCCTCAACCAGGGATTCCTCTACGCGGCTCTGTTCGCCTACCTGGCAGGAGCGACCTATGTGCTGCAGGACGTCTACGGGCTCTCTCCGCAGGAATATGCGGCGGCATTCGCCCTCAACTCCGCCGGATTCATGATCTTCGGATATCTCGCCGGCCGTTCTTCGGAACGATGGAGCATCCCGGGTACCCTCACGATCGGCATCCTCGTCGCCGGTATCGGAGCGACGGGCCTGCTCGGATCCGGCCTGACGGCAATGCCGTTGTGGGTGGTCATCGTCTCGCTGTTCGCCCTCGCCAGCGGTGTCGCGATCTCGTCGACCCCGGCGACGACCCTCGCCCTCACCGAATACCCGCAGATCGCCGGAACGGCGTCTTCGCTGCTTGGGATGGTCCGGTTCGGGTTCGGCGGCGTCGCAGCCCCGCTCGTCGGCGTCGCCGGCGCCACCAGCATCCTCCCGCTCGGGGTGGTCACGGTCACTGCGGTGATTCTCGCCGCTGCCGCCTATCTCGTCCTCGTCCGCCCCTCCCCTTCCCGGTCTGTCACCACGACGCTGTCGGCGTCTGAACCAGCCGAGTAGCCACCCAACCCCAACCGAAGGAGAACACCACCATGCGTGGAGTCACCATGTACGCCCCAGGCGATGTCCGGGTCGAAGACCGCGAGATACCGGCGATCGTCGATCCGACGGATGCCATCATCCGCGTGTCGGCGAGCTGCATCTGCGGGTCAGACCTCTGGCCGTATCGCGGAGCCGAACCCGTGGACCACCAGGCGATGGGACACGAGTACGTCGGCGTCGTCACCGAGATCGGTTCCGAGGTCTCGACCATCGCCGTCGGCGATTTCGTCGTCGGCTCGTTCTTCGCCTCAGACAACACCTGCGAAATCTGCCGGTCCGGCTACCAGACTCACTGCATCCACCGGCAGCCCGGTGCGCCGACCGGTGCGCAGGCGGAGTACGCCCGCATCCCTCTGGCCGACGGCACCCTGGTGGCCACCCCCGGGCACCCGGACGCCGACCTCATCCCCTCGCTGCTGGCGGCATCCGACGTTCTAGGCACCGGCTGGTTCGCTGCTGTCGCCGCCGAGGTCGGCCCAGGGAAGACCGTGGCCGTGGTCGGAGACGGCGCGGTCGGTCTGCTGGGAGTTCTCGCCGCCCGGGAATTGGGCGCAGAACGGATCATCGCCATGTCCCGTCACGCCGACCGTCAGGCGCTGGCTCGCGAGTTCGGAGCCACAGACATCGTCGAGGAACGCGGAGACGACGGAGTGGAGAAGATCAAGGAACTGACCGGGGGGCTCGGCGCTCACAGCGTCATCGAAGCCGTCGGCACTCAGGAGTCCATGCGTCAGGCGATCCAGTCCACCCGTGCCGGAGGTCACGTCGGCTACGTCGGAGTCTCACACGATGTGACCATCGACGGGCTCGAACTGTTCTTCTCCGGCGTGCACCTGCACGGCGGCCCGGCCCCCGTGCGCCGCTTCCTTCCCGAGCTGATCCAGCTGATCTGGGACCGCAAGATCGACCCGGGAAAGGTCTTCGACCTCACTCTCCCGATCGAGCGCGCTGCCGAGGGATACACGGCGATGGACGAGCGTCGCGCCATCAAGGTTCTGCTCACCACCGACTGATCGAACCGGGTGACCGGGCGCCTGGGTGCCCGGTCACCCGCCAACCCCAAGGAACACAATGAACATCGAACCGACCACACCTACTGTCAAGAACGCGCCCGAGCAGTTTGCCGGCGACGTCTGGGTCGACGTGATCGCCTCACCACACACGCCCGACCAGCGGATGACCGTCGCCACCGTTCGTTTCGCACCTGGCGCCCGCACCGCGTGGCACTCCCACGCCCGAGGCCAGTACCTGCGCGTCACCCAGGGCGTCGCCCGATTCGGCGACCGCGACGGCAACGTCATCGAGGTCCACCCCGGGCAGACGTTGTACACACCGCCCGGCCAGGACCACTGGCACGCTGCCGCACCTGGCTGCTTCATGGAGCACATCGCGATGCTCGAAGCGGCAGACGACCCGGCCGCCACCACCCAGTGGAAAGAGCACATCACCGACGCCGACTACACCGGACGCGCCGGCGCCTGAGGAGGCCTCGAACTATGACGAATAAACAACCGTCCGCAGCCCGGCGAACGCTCGGCGGGTTCGCCGACAAGCTCGTCGACCTCACCGACGACGTCCTCTTCGGGGACGTCTGGGAACGCCCGGAGCTCGCCGCGCGCGACCGAAGCCTCATCACCATCGCGGCCCTGGTCGCCGGCGGCCACACCGAACAGCTGCCGTTTCACCTCGACCTCGGGAAAAGCAACGGGCTCACCGAGGAAGAGTTGGTGGAGGCCATCACGCATCTGGCGTTCTACACCGGTTGGCCCAGGGCCATGTCCGCCATCGCCGCCGCGCGGACGGCATTCACTCCACAGACGGACTCCACCGCAGAGTAGAGGGGGCGAACCTACGCCGCAGGTGGCACCTGGGACCGCACAGGCCGATAGGTGATGTGCGTCACGAGCGATGCCTCTCGCACCGAGATCCGCTCAAGCGCCTGCGCGGGCACTCCGTCGAACACGCGCTCACCAGCGCCGAGGATGCAGGCCGTAACGTGCAGCCGGAGCTCGTCGAGCAGCCCGGCGGCAAGGAATTGATTCACCGTCCCCGCGCCGCCCGCAATCGAGATGTTCTCATCGCCCGCCGCGGCCCGTGCTCTCTCCAGGGCGGAATGGATGCCGTCGGTGACGAAGAAGAACGTCGTACCGCCTTCCATCTCGATGGGCTCATGCTCGAAGTGGGTGAGGACGAAGACGGGCCCGTGGTACGGCGGCTCAGGACCCCACCAGCCCTGCCAGTCGCGGTCCCACTCCCCCCGGACCGGACCGAACATGTTCCGTCCCATGATGGTTGCGCCCGAGTCGACGATCGCGTCGACCTCTTCGCGGTTCTCCTCATACGTCTCGAACATCCACCGGTGCAGCCAGTTCTCATCGATGTCGCCGAGCGGCTTCTCCTCGCTCTGATTCACGCCGGCGGCAAAACCGTCGGCCGAGACCGCGATGTCGCAGAACACTTTGCCCATGGTCGAACTCCCCCTTCCTGGAAATTTCCGTTGATTGGCAGGCTAACGAACCGGGTCGAAACCGCAAGGGGCGGTTTCGACCGTCGTCGCTCAGGCCTCACGGGCGTCAGACCCAGAATTCGGTGAGCCGCTCGGCCTGGGCTGCCCCCTGCTCGTATCCGGCTCGAGCAGCGAGCGGACGCAGCGACAGGTCCATCGCGTTGGGGCCGAACAGGTGCTCGACAGTGCTCTCCGGGAACACCGTTTCGACCTCGCTGCCGCGCGCACGGAGCTCGTCGACTTGTGCGGCGAGATGCGTACCCCAGTCGACCGGAGTCAGGGATCTGCCCCCGAAGGGTGACAGCACCAGCACTCGCCCGTATCCGGCTGCCAGATCGGCGTTCTCGGCGTTGGATCGGTATCCACCGTCGATGTATCGGTGGACTCCGATCCGGTAGGGACGGCCGCTGGAACAGCTGGCGGCGACGGCATCCACCAGGTCGACGTCGCTGAGCTGGTCGAATACGACCGGCTCACCGGAGTCGGCATCCACCGCCGTGATGAGAACAGCGCGTTGCGGCCAGCGCACACCGGGCAGGCGTGAGGCGACCGTGGCACGCCACTGTGTTTGCCAAGAGCCATCGGACGCATCCATGTCGATCGCCGATGCGCCCATTCTGCGGCGCATGTCGGCGGCATCCGCAGAGGAGGCGATGATCGCGGTGATCCTCTCCATATGGTCCGTCACCGGCCGGGTCGGTGCCCGTCCTCGATCGGATCCGACGGGACCGGTCGGATGCTTCGGCGCAGTGGCTTGGATGGCCTGGAAAAGCTCGGTCGGCATGGCACCGGCGATCTGGGCCGCGGCCGTCGAGCCGGCCGATGTCCCGATGGTCAGGTCGGCAGTGGTCACGTCCAGGCCGGCATCGAACAGACCAGCGAGAACGCCGATCAGCCAGGCGTTGCCTGTCGATCCCCCACCGCCGAGGACCAGGGCCGTCCGGGTGGAGTGTGACCGGATGCCGTCGGAGACTGTCTCCGGATTGAACTGAGGTGAAGAACTCATCGTCGTAGCTTTCTGAGAGTGGATGCAGCGCTCCCCGCGACGGCTACGTCAGTCGCGCGATCGTGAACTAGAAGGAGCGCCCAGAGTGGACAGTGTGTGCATCGGGCTCACCTCCTCGAATCGTGTCACGTTCGTCGAG
This sequence comes from Mycetocola sp. Y719, assembly GCF_056713205.1. Lineage (NCBI taxonomy): Bacteria > Bacillati > Actinomycetota > Actinomycetes > Micrococcales > Microbacteriaceae > Mycetocola > Mycetocola sp. Y719. The sequence continues at coordinate 847,534 of NZ_JBWYGY010000001.1, forward strand.
GACTCTACCGCTGCGCCGGCCTGCTCGCCATCCGCCCTGTCGCGCTGACCCGCGCGGACGCCGGCGCCATTCGGTCATCCGAACGTGAAGCAGTAGGCCTCGACCCCTGCCTCGAGGAACTCGATTTCACATCTGAGGTCCTCGATCGGTCCCGGCTGGCGGACGAGTTGATAGACGTTGTGGTCGCGAACCGTGCCGCGCCCGTCCTCGTCGACGTCGCTGCCGCTGGCATCGCCGAGGGAGTGGCCGTCGACGGTGACCACGAAGGGAATGGCGGTGTCCGGCTTGGCCGAGCCCATGACGAGGTTGACGTCCCTGGCATGGAACTGGAAGGCGATGCGCGAACCTGGGCTGTTCGAGCGCGCGGTATTCGCGGCCACTGTCCAGTTTCCCGAGAGGTCCCACGCGTTGAGCGGCAGCCAGGATGCTGCGTAATAGTCGTGAGGCATGTCCAGTGCGGCCTCCGCTTCCGATGCGAATCCCTTGCTCCGGGTGTAACCCAGGTAGGTCTCAGGGGAACGTAATGCTGGCCAGTCCGCCGCGACTTCGAGCCCGCGCGGCGTGGGCTCAACGAGGTCCATGTCGATGTCGGCTGCGCCAGCGTTCAGCAGAAGCCGCTGGATCACCATCTCGGTCTGCGCGTACTCCCCCTCGCCGAAGTGATGGAATCGGATTCGACCGTCGGCATCCGCGATGTAGACCGCTGGCCAGAACCGGTTCGCGAACGCACCCCACACGCGATATTCGCTGTCGATCGCGACCGGGAACTCCACGCCCAGGTTCCGCGTCTGGGTCACGACGTTCGCGACGTCGCTCTCGAAGTCGAACTCCGGAGTATGTACGCCCACGACGGTGAGTCCGGCTGTTTCGTACTTCGCCGCCCATGCGCGCACATAGGGCAGCGTGCGCAGCCAGTTGACGCAGGTGTAGGTCCAGAAATCGACCAGCACGACTCGTCCGCGAAGTCCGTCCGGAGTCAGGGGCTCGGAGTTCAGCCATCCGGTGGCGCCATCGAACGCTGCGAGTCGCCCCTCGACAGGCAACTCTCCTGTGTCCCCTGCGAGCCAGTGAGCTATCGTGCGGACGACGCCGGTGCGGGCAGGCGGCGGCGATCCGCTCGCATCGTTGTCGGGATCCGGCTGGTCAGACACGAGCGACCTCCTGTTGTGAGTGTGACTCCGATGTCAGGCAGGACCGAATGCAGCGCGCCGACGCAGCAGCCGATGCCGTCGGCGGGGTGACCGAGGACGCGCGCACCTGCGGCCTGGCAGCGAGCCGAACTGAACCATCGATTTGCGACGAAACTTACTCCGCACCATGCCGGTGCGCAACCGGGAGGGGGCCCGCGGAGCGCCGCGAGTTGCGTCGAGAGTCAGCCGGCCGCCCGCGCAGTCATCGTCGCCACGATCATGTCGCCGATGAGACGCCGGTGCGGCTCCTGGAGGGCGGGCTCGAGCATGTCGCGGTCGAAAATCGCGGCGAAGGTGTGCCGGTTGGCGACGTGAAAGCACGCGAAAGCGCTGATGATCATGTGCACGTCAAGCGCGTCGATGTCATCACGGAAGACGCCTTCGCCGACACCCCTCTGGATGACCCCTTCGAGCACTGTGATCGCGGTCGCATTCTCGCGCAGGATTGTGGGCGACTGCCGAAGATGCTCTGCGCGGTGGATGTTCTCGATGCTGACGAGCTGGATGAACTCCTGATGCGTGGTGTGGTGGTCGTACGTGGCTTCGGCCAGTTTGCGCAGGGCATCGCTCGGTGACAGCTCGTCGATCCGGACCCCGCGCTCGACCCGACGGATCTGGGCGTAGACACGCTCGAGGACGCTGAGATAGAGCCCCTCTTTCGAGGTGAAATAGTAGTAAATCATCCGTTTGGTCGTCCGGGTCCGCGCGGCGATCTCGTCCACCCTGGCGCCGGCGTATCCGTTGGCAGCGAACTCTGCTGTGGCGACATCGAGGATGTCTTCCCTCGTTCGTACGGCGCGCGCCGTCGATCCGGTGTCTCGAGCCTCGCGCAACTCTTCAGTCATCTCAGTTTCCATCACCCTCGTACCGCCCGTCCAGACGTCTCCTCCGGTCGGATGAGTGCACGGAAGTGCTCTTCCATCCGTTCCCGGTCGGGCTGCTCACCCGTGATGATCTGAAGGCTAGCGTAGGCCTGACCGACGGCCATCCAGCCACCATCAAGCACGGGATGGCCTCGGTCGACCGCCCGGCGGATGAGTTCCGTCTCCAACGGCCGGTAGACGACGTCCGATACCCACGCCTCCGATCGAAGGAGTTCGACGTCGAACGCGACTCCCGGATGGTGGTGCATCCCCATCGGTGTCGCATGCACGACGCCGCTGGCCTTGGCAATCATCCCCGCGAGACCGTCGCGCCGAATTATGGCGACGGTCTGCGTCGGAAAGTGTGAGCGCATGCGTCTGGCAAGCTCCTCCGAGCGTGCGTGGTCGACATCGAACAGGTCGAGCCTCGCGGCTCCGCACGAAAGAAGCGCATAGGCGGTCGCCGCCCCGGCACCACCGCAACCGATTTGGACGACGCGCTCGAAGGAAGCATCCGGCAACCCGGAGACGAGACCGTCGCGGTACCCCATCCAGTCCGTGTTGAACCCGATCATGCCCTCGTCGTCGAACAACACCAGGTTGACCGCTCCGAGGTGTTCAGCTCGCGGGTCCAACCTGTCGACGACGTCGACCACCAGCTGTTTGCAGGGGTGGGTGATGTTCATCGCGGAGAAGCCCTGTCGGCGAGCATCGGCGAGCAACGTCCCGACATCCTCCGCCTGCTTTCCCAGCTCGATGAGGTCGATGATGCGGTATTCGTAGTCGAGCCCCAGTGCTGCCGCTTCGACCTCGTGCATCGGCGGAGTGAAAGACGCCGTGATCCCTTCGCCGATGAGACCGACCAGGTGGCGGTCACGGTGCGTGCGCGACCCACCGTGCTCTTGTCGGGTCATCACGTTTCCGGGACCTCGAAGTCGACGGTGGCCAGCGATAGCTTCACTGGTGCGGAGATCCTCAGGACCTCGACGTGCGCCGGGTGCCGGTTGTACGCTTCGAGCCCGTCGAGGTCTTCGAAGTCAGCGACGATGGCGAGTTCGTGCGAGGTGACCCCGCCGAGCACATCGACGCCGACACTCATGCTTCGCAGGGACGGGATCTGCGACGGCAAGGCCCTCAGCAGCGACATCCAGTGCTCTCGTTGGTCACTGGTGAACTCAGGCACGAACCGGAACACTGCGACATGTCGGATCACGCCGGTACTCCTCTCGCCTCACGCCGCTGCTGGTACTGAGCAGCAAGGCGGACGGGTGCGTTGAGAGCCCCGTATCCCTCATAGCCGTCGCGGCGCTCGACGACCTCGAGGAACACCGTCCCGATCGGATGGGTGTAGAAGTGGAGAAAATCTCCCGTCTCGTCCCGGTCGTACATGACGTTGAGCTCTTTGAGCTCGTCGAGAAGCGACGGCGGAATCTCGTACCGCGCCTCGATGTCGTCGTAGTAGTTGGCTGGGATGTCGAGAGGGTGGAATCCTCGCTGTCGCGCCTCTCTCGCCAGCGCGAGGACGTCGGATGCTGCGAAGGCGACGTGCTGCGGAAGGATCGCGTCGTCGTTCGCACCGGAAGGCACGAGGTTGAGTGCAATACGAATGACCCCATCGGCCGCCCGGAGCACCTGACTGCGTACGAGACCGACAGGGGCGGCCACCTCCATCGAAGGCTGCGAACGGAGATCAAGCACTGAATGGAAGAAGAGCACTCCGGCGTCGAAATGATGCCAGTGCTGCGCAAGGTTGATGTGGTCCACTCGCGCGATGCGGTCGACGCCGGTGCCGGCTGGCTCCCCGAACTCCCGCACCCACCCTGGTGCAGACTTTCCCTCAGCGCCGAAGAAGATCTCAGATCCATCCGGTGCCCGCACGCCGACCAGCGGCTCATCGCCAGGGCCTTCCGAACGGTGGATCTCCGGCGCGAACAGCTCGATGGCCCGCAGGAGAGCCGCCTTCGGATCGTGTACCGACAGTCCGATTCCCGCGACGGTGGGGATCGGTTGGTGTGACTCGGGACGGCCGAGCACGACACGCGCGGCCCCCTGAGACCAGAGCTCGACATTCTTGGTGCGGTGGCGGCCGTGCGCGGAGAATCCGAGCTGCTCGAGAAGGGTTCGCAAGTCTTCGACCGCGTCAGTGCGCAGCTCCACATAATTGATGTCGGCGGGCGGCTCCACCACCGGCAACGGTCTGGCGGACATCTGGCCCGCGCGACCACCAGAAGTCCCACCCAGCCAGGACAGCGTCTCGTCCTCAAGCAAACGGAGGGAGCGTTTGGCGTCGATTGCCGTCGCCCGCGGATCCGACTGGCGGAACGTGTCGTTGAAGATCTCGAGCGACACCGGCCCGTCGTAGCCTGTCCTCATCAAATGACCCATGAATCCAGGGAGGTCGAATCCACCCTCTCCGGGAAAGAGGCGGTGGTGGCGGCTCCAGGAGAGCACATCCATGGACAGGATCGGAGCGTCGGCGAGCTGGACGAAGAATATCTTGTCGGCGGGGATCGTCTCGATCGCCGCTGGGTTGTGCCCCTTGGACAGAATGTGGAAGCTGTCGAGGCAAAGCCCGACTCTCGGGTGATCTGTGAGCCGCACGATGCGGGCGGCCTGCTCGTAGTCGTCGACGAATCGGCCCCAGGCGAGTGCCTCATAAGCAACGCGGACGTCGAAGCGCTCCGCCAGCTCGCCGAGTTCGCGCAACTGCGAGGCCGCGAGCTGTTCGTCTCCGCTTCGGGCCGTCGCAACGTTGCTGCACAGCAACATCGTGTCGATGCCGAGGCGGTTCATGAGTGCGAACTTCGCCGCCGCGCGTCGCAGGTTTTGCTCCAGTAGGTCCGGCCCCACCCCTTCGAAGTCGCGGAACGGCTGGTAGAGGTCGAGTGACAGTCCGAGTTCCTGCGCCCGTGCGCGAATGTCCTCGGGTGAGTCCGGCGATGCGATGAGATCGGGCTCGAATATCTCCACCCCGTCGAACCCGGCCTCAGCGGCGGCCACGAGCTTCTGGTCGAGCGTCCCCCTGAGACATACCGTCGCGATCGAAGTTCGCATGTTTCCTCCAGCGGGCACCGACGCTGGTGCCCCGTCCGATGTTCAGAATGGGCGTTGCAGAGAAACGTACTAACTAGTACGTTCGACCACAACGGGCGATCATGGACGATTCAACCCGCAAAGAGGAGATCTTCAATGATGAGTTTCGCCGAGTGGAACACGCCGAGTGACCCGGCAGCCGATTCGGCGTCGGTGCTCGAACGTATTGTGGCAATTCTCGAGGCCGTGAAGGAATCGGGTTCCCTCTCGGTCACCGCACTCGCGGTACGAACCGATATGCCGAAGTCCACCGTGTCGCGGCTGGTGGGCGAACTGGTCCAGCAACGCTACCTGGAGCGCACCGAGGACGGTGTGACGCTCGGTTTCCGACTCTTCGAACTCGGGGCGCGCGTCAGCCTCCCGCGTCGACTTCTCACGGCTGCGGCCCCGGTGATCCGAGAACTCGTGGAAGTGACCGGCGAGCGTGTCGGTCTCTGGGTGCACCGGGGAACCCACATGATCTCCATCGCGGCGGTGGCCGGACGGCTCCCGATGCTGCCAACGCGCGCCGGCATGCGTTCGCCCGCCCTGACGACGGCCAGCGGAAAGGCATACCTTGCATTCTGCGAGGACCGCAGTGTCGTCGAGCGAGCGGCTGCCCCCCTCGTCGATGATGCGGCCGACCAGTTCCGAGACGAATTGAGCCAGGTGCGGGCGACGGTGGTGGCCACTGACAGAGGGGTCGCGTACCCGGGCATCCTCGCTGTGGCGAGCCCGGTGCTGTCTGCGAACCGCGTCGTCCTCGGCGCGATCTCCATTGCCGGACCGAGCGGTGGGATGGACCCGGACCAGGTGGCGCCACTGGTGCGTGCGGCTGGTGTCGCCCTGACACGTCGACTCACGGCGGCCTAGCGACGATGCGAAACGCAGCGTGGACCACGTCCGTGAGCGTGCTGGATCGTGTCACGGCCCTTTTCGACGCCTTCGGAGAGCACGATGAGGGTCTCGGTGTTTCTGAGCTGGCCCGCCGCGCAAATCTCCCGAAGTCCACGGTGTCGCGGATCGCCGCCGAACTGGTCGATCAACGCTTCCTCGATCGAGAGGGCAGCAAGCTGTATTTGGGAATTCGCCTCTTCGAGCTTGGTCAGACCGTCGCGGAACCGCGGAAGCTTCGCGAAGCGTCGCTCCCGCTGATGAATGAGCTCAGCCTTGCCACCGGGCGAAGCGTTCATCTCGCCGTCCTGGAGCACGCCGACGTGATTCTCGTCGCCGTGGTCCGCGGAGGGCGCGAACTGAAACCGCTCGGACGAGTCGGCGAGCGACGCCCGGCTCACGCGACGGCGCTCGGGAAGGCAATACTCGCGTTCTCGGCGCATGATGTGGCTGCAGAGGCGGTGCGCGGTGTACTCGATCCGCGCACCCGTCGCACCCACAGCGAGCCATCGAAGCTCCTCCGGGAACTGGCCGAGATCCGCAGGACCCGAATTGCAACGGAACTGGAGGAATATGCCGCGGACATCGTCAGTGTCGCAAGCCCGGTCCTCGGTCAACTTTCCGTCCCGGTCGCCGCGATCTCCGTCGCTGGCTCCACCGAGCAGATGGATGTACGCGGGCTTGCTCCCACCGTTCGCTCTGCCGCCGTCAATCTGAGCCATCGGATAGGTGCCGGACAAAACCGACTGGCCTAGCGTGGGAACGGGGTGGCCGCGAGAATCGCAACCACCCCGTTCGTGCCGGAAAGGCTAGCCGGCCATCTCACGGATGGCCTGGTAGGCCTCGAGGGTCTCTCCCGAGAAGTGGTCTTCGAAGAAGGACTCGGCGTCACTGGTGAACGCGTCCATGTCGATGTCCTCGGTTTCGATGACGGTGAAGCTGTCGTCCGCCCGGTACTCGTCGAGGATCTCTTCCGTCGCCTCGTCGACGCAGTCGCGATTCTCAGGACGGATCTCGTGGATCGCCTCTTCGAGCACGGTGGCCTGCTCTTCGCTCATCTTTTCGTACGTCTTGTCGCTGACAATGATCCAGTGGATGCCGACGTTGTGGTTGTTGAGAACGGCGACGTTGAGCACCTCGTCATAGCTCGATGAGCGCGTTGCCACGATGGGGTTCTCCTGACCGACGGCGATCCCCTGCTGCAACGCCGTGTAGAGCTCTTCGACCGCAACGGAGACGGGGTTGTCGACTCCCAGCGCCTCAGCGTTCGCAAGGAAGGCAGGCGAATTGGGGAATCTGATCGGCACTCCCGCGAGATCCTCAGGTCCACGGATCTCGACGTCCTTCGTGGTGAACGTTCGGTTGCCGAAGAACCATCCATCGACGATGCGGACGCCGGTCGCCTCCTGGAACCCCGAGAACATGTCTTCCGATCCTTCGTCGATCCAGTTGAAGGCGTGGTCGACGTCGTCGAACGCGTATGCGGCATCGACAACGCCGATGGGCTCGTAGGTGGAACTGAGCGCAGAGGCGCCCTGCAGATCTATGTCGATGTCACCGGCCTGAACGAGCGGGAACCGATCCGCGTCAGGGCCGAGCTGGCTTGCCGGGTACAACTCGACGGTGAGTTCGACGTCTGCCTCCTCGAGCCGTTCCTTGAGCAACTCGACTCCGCAGTAATAGTTCGGGGTCTCCTCGTTCTGGCTGGTGGCGACGGTGATTGTGACGGGCTCGTTTGTCGAGTCACCTTCGCCGGAGGTGCTTTCAGGGGTGCCGCCACCGGCGCAGCCGGTGACGACGAGCGTAGTTGCTGCGAACACGGACGCGGCCATCAGGCCTCGACGCGTGGATCGGGGTGTGCCCATGTGACTCTCCTCTATTCTGCGCACGCCTTCGTGCATGGGGTGATATTCATTCCGTGGCCGACATCGCGACACCGAGTCGATGAGGCCTCTGCTGGGACGAGGGCACCGTCGACCACATTGTCAATGAAGCAGCCCTGTGGCAATGCCGACTCTCGTCCAGCCCGATGCGTTCGTAAAGCAACGTCCCGGCGAGTGGAACACGTGCGGCGTCCGAGGCCGAACCGTCAGCCTGCGCCGCTGAATGGGACACTCCGTGTGTGTCGACTCATGCTCGCATACGCTGGGCTAGACCAACCTCCGAGGCAGTGATGCAGGAGTATTCGTGACCGCAACAACGTCCAACGCCGTCCGCATCGGCGTCATCGGCGCCGGCTTCATGGGGCGTCAACACATCGAATTCGTTCGGATGGCAGCAGACGCTGAGCTGTCGGCGGTCGCCGATCCTGTCGCCACCGACGAACTGTTCGGGTGCCCGGTATATCCGGATGCAGACGCGATGCTCGAATCCGAAGAGCTCGATGCGGTCATCATCGCGAACCCGAATGCGCTCCATGTGGACACCGCGATCGTTTGTCTCACGGCGGGTGTCGCTGTGCTTCTCGAGAAGCCCGTCGCCGTCGACTATGCCGAGTCTCTGCGGCTCGTCGACGCGGTCGAACGTCTGGACGGCCGACTCCTCGTCGGGCACCACCGCCGACATCACCCCGCGGTCGGCCGAGCGCGGGCCGCCGTGCTCGATGGCGAAATCGGGCAGATGGTCGGAGTCAGCGGGATGTGGTCTGCTCGCAAGGAGGATTCCTACTTCACGGAATCTCCCTGGCACCGGCAACGTGGCGCAGGCGTGCTGCTGATCAACCTCGTGCACGACCTCGATCTCCTGCGCCATCTGTGCGGTGAGGTCGCTTCGGTCCAGGCGATGGTGAGCTCGCATGCTCGCGGCCTGGAGGTCGAGGACACCGTGGCCGTAAATCTCCGTTTCGAGAGCGGTGCCATCGGCAGTTTCCTTGCCTCGGATGCCGGAGTCTCGCCGTGGGGCTGGGACCAGTCCACGGAGGACACCACCGAGTTCCCCTTCCTCCCCGACGGCGTCGCCTACCAGTTCGTCGGCACCCGCGGCGCGCTCGCGGTGCCGAATCTCGCGAAGTACTCGTATGATCCGTCCGTGGACGCCGACTGGCACTCCCCGCTGTCCCGCAGCTACCTCCCGGTCACACCGCGTGTCTCGTTCCACGCTCAGCTCGAACATTTCGTCCGGGTCGCACGAGGGGCCGAACCGCTTGTCTCGGCGGAGGATGCCTCGCGGACGCTTGCCCTGGTCGAGGCTTCAGTCCTGGCGGCAGACCGTCACGAGACGATCGACATCGCTCAGTTCCGTGCAGGCATTGTCGCGAGAACGCGAGCGTGAGGGCTGCGTCGGTCGCTCACCCCGCACCGTGCGCAGTCAGCCGCTCGCGGCGTTCGTCAGCCTGTCGGCTGCACGAATAGCCAGTTCGTACCCGAACACACCAGCGCCGGCGATCACCGCGTGCGCCGCGGTCGACATGAGCGAGTGACGATGGGCCGCGTCGCGCGCGTGGATGTTGGTGATGTGTATTTCGACGATCGGCGTATCCAGAATCAGCAGAGCATCGAGCACAGGCACGGAGCCGAAACTGAAGCCTGCCGGATTGATCACAACGGTCGCCTTCTCGCGGTACGCATCGTGGAGCCATTCGACGATCTCATGCTCCGCGTTCGATTGCGCGAAGAAGAGATCGAAACCCAGCTCGTCGGCGACACGTGCGCAGTCTGCTCGAACGTCGTCGAGAGACGCGCTACCGTACAGTTCCGGCTGTCGCTGACCGAGCATGTTCAGATTCGGGCCATTCAGAACGTAAAGCTTTCTGGTCACTGGTGATTCCTTTCCGCGGGCATGGGTGCCCCTATTGGTTCATTCGTCCGACGACGGGGTCCGCCTGACGTTGATGCTGACGCACGGATGTCACAACAGACCGAGCAGTGTGGGAACGACGGTGACAATCCACGGAAACACGGTCAACAGCAGGAGCACGACCCCCAACGGGATGAGGAAGGGGAGGATTCCACGGAAGAGCTCACCCATCGGTCTGCGCGTGATCGAGCCGACCACGAAGAGGACGGCTCCGACGGGCGGTGTGAGCGAGCCGATCATGAGGTTCAGGATCATGATGACTCCGAGATGGACGGGGTCGATTCCGAATTCCGCACTGATCGGCATCAGAATCGGCACAAGCACGAGGATGACGGGTGGTGCCTCCAGGAAGACGCCCAGAAGAATGAGGAGCACGTTGAGCAGCAACAAGAAGACGATGGGGTTGTCCGTCAACGACGTGAGCCACTCCCCCAGGTTTCGGGAGACCTGTTCGCGCGCCAGCACCTGACCCATGAGGTTCGACGCCCCGAGGATCAGAAGGATCCCTCCAGAGATGATGACGGTTTCCTTGGCCGCGCGGTAGAACACCCGCAACGTCAGGGTCCGGTAGAAAAGCCCGAGAACGAGCATGTACGCGGCAGCGATGCCCGCGCTCTCCGTCGGCGTGAACATTCCACTGAAGATGCCGCCGAGGATGATCACGGGAAGCAGCGCGGGGCCGATGACCCGTACCGCCGCTTTGCGGAGCATTGCACCGTCGAATGGGCGGCTGACTGCCACCTTCGGATGCATCCGCACCCAGATGAAGATGTACACCGCGAGGCCGAGGGCCATCAATCCGGCGGGCAGGATGGAGCCGGCAAAAAGGGCACCAGTGGAGATGGATGCGGTCGCTGCGAAGAGAACCGCTGGGATGCTCGGTGGCATCACGGTGCTCATCAATGATCCCGACGCCGTCAGACCCGCCGAGAAGCCGTAGGGGTACCCTGCTTTGAGCATCTGAGGAATCTGCACCTTGCTCGTCGACGCGGCATCCGCGAGCGCAGACCCGCTGATCCACGAGAACCCGATCGCGGTGCCCAGATTCACGTAGGCGAGGTTGCCAGGCAGCCGCGGGAGCAGGGCCTTGGCGAAGTCGTACAGCCGTGTCGCAATGCCGAGATGATTCGCGATCGTGCCGACGAAGATGAACAGCGGCACTGCGAGCAGCGGAAAGCTGTTGATTCCGTTGACGATCGACGAAATCGCGTAGCCCGCTGACAAGCCATGGCTGTAGAAATACAGCATGCTGGGGGCGATCATCGCGAACGCGACGGGCACCCGGAGCAGGAGGAGGACGACGAGAAGGAGGATGTAGAGCCAGAGATCCATGCGGTCAGCCGTCCATCTCTGAGATGTCGAGCTTGCGTTCCGGACGGTTGGCGTAGGGAATCTTCCACGCTGAGTGAATTGCGGCTGACACGAATCCAACGAATGCGAAAACGTACAGCATCCCGAGTGGTATGTGCATCGCCGCGCTGGTCCGAGCCCATTCGGTGTCGATCTTCACGTAAGCCTCGTACGCCAGTGCCAGGCAGGTCGCGACCATGATGAGGGCCGAGACGACACGCAACACGACAAAGAGCTTTCGGCCTGCGAGTGCCTGGTCGAAGACCTCGATCACAATGTGACCGTTGAGACCGACGAGGTAGCCGGTGGTGATGAAGGTCAGAGCGACCATCGACATGAGCGCGAGTTCACCTGCGCCCACCCATCCGAGCGCGGGAATGTAGCGTCCGAGTACCTGCCACATCACCCCGATGACAATGAGTGCGAATAGTGCGACGCCGATCGTGATCTCCGCGGCGGAAAGCACGCGGATGAATTTCGGGTCGGGCGGAACACCCTGGTTGAGGGCCGGTGTGCTGAAGGGTTTCTCCGAGTGGTTGTAGATCGACTCACCGGGCTCGTTCTCCGTCATGACACCACCGCCCACGCGAGGATCGATGAAGAGCGGGGCGCGGTGCCCCGAAGGTGGTGCGCCATGGAATCACGGTGCATGTTCAACCTCTCTGTTGGTCAGGGTCCCCGCGGGCGCACACATGCGATCGCATTCCGACTTTGGTCGTTGTATGCATCCAGGCAAAGCGTTGTCTCGCCGAATGGGACATGTTGCGCGACAGCCAAACGCTATACGGTGTGGATGTCATCGATCGAAGGATTCACCATGTCTACCCACCACGAGCACGCCCCTCAGGAGCACAATCCCGACCAGGGTGGGCCGAGCATTCCGGAGCTCGAGGCCGACGAGTCCATCGCGCCGCGTCCGGAAGAGGAGATCGCCGACATCCTGCGGGCGGAACCAGATGTCGAGGACCACAGCCGGCATGCCGAGTGATGTTTCCTCGTGTGCCGGTCGGCCCGAGCGAAGTGGAAGGCTTCCGCAAGCCCCTGCTCGCTTTCGGAGATGCTCCGTAAACTCGCCGGATGCTCCTCATCTTCGGCACGACACTCCGCGACAGGGTCCTCGTCGTGGTCAGCTTCATCTGTAACTACTGCGGCGTATCTGCGTCCCAGGACGTGATCGAGCGTGCCACGAAGTTCTCGGCATTCTTCGTCCCGCTGTTCACCGTCTCGCGGCGGCATCTCGTCGTCTGTTCGAACTGCGGAGGTGTGACGGGCCTGAGCAAGGAGCAGGCGACGAACGGTCTTGAGTGGGCCGCGCGAAACCGTCAGATGAGTTGACGAGGTTCGCCGCGCTCGCCTTGCGGAGCGCTGCTCCGCTCATATTCGTTGATTTGGTCCCCGTCAAGACCCTGGGCCCTTTTAGGTGCTCCTCAACGCGGTGAATAGTCTTTCCGAGGCCCTGGCGACCGTCAGGGCAACATGTCGGAAACGTCTTCCGTCCCCCTTTGAAGGAGAACACCATGTCGAACATTCCCGGCACCGCTCGCAACGAGCACAACACCGCCACCACAGTCCGTCGCGTCGAGACCAAGCCGGCCTACAAGACAAGCGAGTTCTACGCGTGGATCGTCGTATCCCTCGCCATCCTCGTGGCTTCGGCCATGGTGGACAACGGCGAAGACGGCCAGGGCTTCGGCGCTGACCACGCCTGGCAGTACGTCGCCTTCGTAACCGTCGCCTACATCCTCAGCCGTGGCATCGCCAAGGCCGGAACCCGCGGCCGCGCGCGGGACGACCGCAACTAGTCAAGCCGCGCGACCCGTAAGGTCGCTGGAAACGACAAGCCGCCTCGGTTCAATCGAGGCGGCTTGTCTCGTTCCGTCGCCTAGCCGATGTGCTGGACGACGCCCTTGTTCGAACACTCCACATTGGTGCAACGCCACCCGGACTTCCCTCGCGAGCCTGGTTCGATCACCGGCACGAGCGACAGGTGCCCGCAATACCGGCAGATTCGTTCCTCGTTTGCCATGCTTCGAGCCTAAACCTGGTCGGATCAAAGCATCCAGATCCAAGCCGGGCGGGAAACCGCCAGCGGCCGACCGAATTCACCCGCCCGGGGCGATCCACGGACGAGAGATGTGGCCCATAGTCGACGATGCACGATGTCCGTGGCCGCCGACAGACGTCGACAGGGAGTGGTTCATGACCGGTGAAGGGCTGGCACTGCTTCTCATCTCGGTCGCGGCGGTGCTGGCGGGGATCGTCGCCGCCGCCATTGGCCGGGTCGCGCGCATCCCGCTGGTCGTTTTCGAGATCCTGTTGGGCATGCTGCTCGGCCCGAGCCTGCTCGGATGGATCCAACCGAACGACGTCACGGATGCCCTCGCCGACTTCGGTCTCGCCATGTTGTTCTTCATGGCCGGCAGCGAGATCGACTTCGCAGCGATCCGCGGGCGCCCCCTCGTGCGCGCGAGTCTCGGCTGGCTGATTTCCCTCGGCGCCGGCGTCACGGCCGGTGTGCTCTTCGCGCCGAACCTCGCCGCCGGGGTGATCATCGGGATCGCACTCAGTTCCACGGCCCTCGGAACGATACTGCCGATCATCCGTGACGCCGGCGAGCTTCAGCGACCGTTCGGGAGGGCTATCACCGCGATCGGGGCAGCCGGCGAGTTCGGTCCGCTCATCGCCATCTCGATTTTTCTCAGCGGACGCCAGCCCGGCCCGTCGACCGCAGTCCTGATCCTCTTCTTCCTGATCGCGGCAGCTGGGATCTGGATTGCGTCACGCGGATCCCACCGGTCGTTGCATCGCCTCGTGGCGGCCACACTGCACACCAGCGGCCAGTTCGCGGTTCGCCTGGTGCTCCTGATCGTCGCCGGCCTGGTTTCGCTCAGTGTGGTGCTGGGCCTCGACATGCTCCTCGGTGCCTTCGCGGCCGGGGTACTCTGGCGAATCCTCGTCGCCGAAGCACCGACGCACGACCGCGAATTCGTCGACGCGAAAATCGACGCGGTCGCGTTCGGCTTCCTCGTGCCTGCATTCTTCATCAGCACCGGCGTCACCTTCCAGCTGCAGGCCCTCCTCGGCGATCCGCGTGCCCTCATCCTCGTCCCAGTTTTCGTGCTGTTGCTGCTCCTCGTGCGGGGCCTCCCTGGCCTCCTGTCCACACCAGCGGATGCCAGCGGAGCTGACCGCCGTGCCATCGTGCTCTTCAGCGCAACGGGCCTCCCGATCATCGTCGCGGCTACCGGCATCGGCGTCGAACACGGCGTGCTCGAGGAGGCGACGGCCGCGGCACTCGTCGGAGCAGGGATGGTCTCGGTTCTGCTGTTCCCGCTCATCGCCCTGGCCCAACGCCCACGTGTGCCGATACCCTCCCCCTGATCCCGCCATTCGTGTGATTACCCGTGAGTTCTCCCGCTGCCGAGGATGCGCGTCGGGTGCTGCGGGTTCATCTGATCTGGGTGAAGCCGCCCCGCTCCGTGACGGCGCAGGCTCTGACAACGCAACCCGCGACCTGGAGGTATGACCGTGGAGCCCATCGAGCCGACAGCAGTTGACCCCATTGCGACACAACCCATCGACATCACCAACCTGATCGAGGCGCGTTCGCAGTCTGCGGACTCAGAGGAATCACAGATTGTGCCGCCCCTTCGCGAAAGGCCTCTACCGGCGGCCGCGGCCACGTCGGCGGTGGAGCCGGATCGCTCGGAGTGAGGATTCCGGCGCCCTCAGTTGTCGTTGACCTCTGACGTCGTGGCAGTCTCTCGGGCGCTCCGGGTCCGCTTCCAGAGCAGATCGATCGCAATGGCGAGCACAACGATCACGACGAGTGCAATCGCCGTCGCGGGTTCGTTCACCAATGTCGTCGTGCAGAAGATGATCAACGTCCCCAGGGTCGCGATCAGCGCGATGACGAGAACGATGATGCTCGCCCCAGTCTTCCGGTACAGGCGGAAATGTCCAACGGTGACCGTCGAGAAGACGAGCAATGCGACCGCGCTTCCGATCGAGGCGATACTCGTGAGGTCGAACCAGACCACCAGCACGCTCGCGAACGCGGCCATGACCACGAGACCGACGGGGAATCGTCCCAACAAACGCCCGAAGACGGGCGGGAACTGGCCGATCGACGCAAGATTTCGCGTCATTCCGATCGAAGGATAGAGACCGGCGTTGACGGCACCAGTCGTCGATAGCAATGCCGTGATCACCATGAGGATGTATCCCGCCTGGCCGAGCGTCGGTTTGGCCGCCTCGGCGATGGCAGTCGCCCCGTACTCAACGACCTGCTCGGCGGTGAGGGTTCCGAACACACCGATCGACACGGCGACGTAGACAGCGGTGGCGATCGCGAGAGCGAAGTAGATGGCTCGCGGAAGCTGTCGCGCCGGGTTCGGCAGGTCCTTCGCGGTGAAGGTGATGACACCGAATCCGAGGAAGGCGAAGAAGGTGAGCGCGACGCTCGCGATGATTTCGCGGAGCCCGGGATAGCCACTCGGAGCGAGTAGGGCCGGGTCCAGGTTCACGATCGTCACGGCGGCGAACACGATCAGGATCGCCAGAACCAAAGTGACGAGAATTGACTGCACTCGCGCGACCGCAGTCGACCCGATGGCGTTCAGCCCCGTCATCACCAGAATGAGCAGCACACCCAGAGCCTTCGCCCACGACGGGTCGCTGCCTGCGACCACGGAGCTGGCGTACCCGCCAAAGGACGACGCGATCATCGCGACCACGATCGAACCCGCGGTGAAGAACAACCACGCCCCGATCCCTGCTATGTGCCCCTCACCGAATCCGCGCGAGAGATACGTCAGCAGACCGCCGCCGGAAGGGTACTGCGCGCCGAGCTTGGCGAAGGAATAGCCCTGCAGACCCGCGATCGCCCCGGCGATGAGGAACGACAGCCAGACCGCCGAACCGGCGACCGCCCCCGCCGCGCCGAGAAGGGCGAAGATCCCCGCCCCGACCATCGAACCGACGCCGATGAACGTCGCCTGAAGCACGGTCATACGCTTGGTTGCACTCGGAGCAGTCACAGAGTCCCCCCTCTTTGGTGACGACAATGATGCTCCCCGCGATTGGGCCTGGGCAAGCGGTCGGCTGCTGCGGAACTCATTCGTTTCGGGTGAATCCCCCGACGCGTTCGAACGAGATTGTTAGCGAAAGCGGCATTTCGCTCCAGGTGGGGGGATTCTCATGGAACTCGTGACGGTCATTCTGCAGGCAGTGGTCGTCATTGGCGCGATCGTGATGGGAGTGCGAACTGGCGGCATCGGGCTCGGGCTCTGGGGTGTGCTCGGTACGGCGATCCTCGTATTCGGCTTCCGCCTCCCGCCCGGCTCGCCTCCCATCGATGCGTTCTTCATCATCATTGCCGTCATCACGGCGTCGTCCGCCATGCAGGCAGCTGGCGGCATCGACTACCTGGTATCGATCGCATCGAAAATCATCCAGCGCAGCCCGAAACGGCTCACCTACGTGGCCCCCATCGTCGCCTTCGTCTTCACCGTGCTCTCCGGAACCTCGAACATCTTCATCGCCCTCATCCCGGTGATCTATGAGACGGCATACCGAAACGGCCAACGTCCCGAACGCGCGCTCGCATCTTCGACGGTGACGTCTGGCCTCGGCATCACCGCCAGCCCGGTATCCGCGGCGATGGCCGCGTACCTGGTGCTCGTCGAGACTGACAGTTTCGGCCTCCCCCAGATCCTGATGATCACGGTGCCTGCAGCAATCATTGCGTGCCTCGCCACGTCGTTCGTGCAGCAGCGCATCGGCAAGGAACTCGTAGAAGATCCCGCGTTCGTCAAGCGCGTGGAGGAAGGCGTCATCGAGGTTCCGCCGGCGCTCGCCGGCGAATTCGCCGGCGAACGCACGACTGAGATCGTGGAGGAGCCGGAGATCGTCACAGCGGGAGGCGGTTCAGGTCCAGCGGGAGGCGCGCCCCGGCGGACGAAAGCCTCGCGGCCGGTTCCGATAGAGCATCCGGTGCCCCCGGGAGGCGCCACTGCGGCATGGATCTTCATCGCCGGCACGCTTCTCGTGGTACTTCTGGGGCTCTTCCCGGGTCTCCGGCCCGCGTTCCCGGACGAGGAAGGCGAGCTCGTCTCCCTTTCGATGTCGACAGTGATCGAAATGGTGATGTTCACCGTTGCGCTCGTCATCATCCTCGTCCGACGAGTGAAGCCGTCACTGGTCGTCGAGCAGCCGCTGCTTCGTGCCGGGTACGTCGCCGCCGTCGCCCTTTTCGGGATCGCCTGGATGGCCGATACGTTCATCTCCGCTAACGAGGAGACGATCATCGAGCCGTTGGGCGCCCTGATCGAAACAAACCCGCTTCTGCTTGCCGTCGCACTGTTCCTCGTCTGTGGCCTCACGACGAGCCAATCGGCGACGACCAACACGCTGATCCCGATCGCGCTCGCCGCAGGCCTCGCCCCTGGCGTCATCACGGCCATGTGGCCGTCGCTGATCGGCGTGTGGCTGTTCCCCGCGAACGGCGGCCAGATCGCCTCGGTCGAGACGGACCTCACGGGCTCGACGAAGCTGACGCAGGTGCCGATCTGGCACTCCTTCACGGTTCCGATGCTGGTCTCCTGGGTCGCCGTCGTGGCGTCCGGGCTCCTGATCCAGCTCCTGATTCCCGCCTGATCCAATCGACCAGATCCGAGTGAGCCCATCGTCCGTCACGGAGGAGGAAGTATGTCCGAAGACACGTCAACGAATGCCGCACGCCTGATGCCGGAGGTGATCGAACGCCTCGAGGAGCTCGTGCGTATCCCATCAGTGGCCTTTCCTGGGTTCGACGCCGAGCCCGTTCAACGCATGGGCCAGGCAGTCGTTGATCTGTTCACCGCCGCGGGTGCCACTGGCGTCCGGCTCCTCCAGGTTCCGGATGGATATCCCTGCGTCTATGCAGACCTTGCCGGCCCCGAGGGTACGCCGACCGTTCTTCTGTATGCGCACTACGACGTGCAGCCGGCACCGGCCAGCCAGGGCTGGTCGAGCGAACCGTTTGAGCCAGTCACGAAGGATGATGAGCGGATCTACGGCCGTGGCGCCGCAGACGACAAATCCGGGCTCGTCATCCACTACGCGACGCTCAAGCTTCTGGGCCCCTCCTGGCCCTGCAATATCAAGATCCTGATCGAGGGCGAGGAGGAGACCATCTCGCACCTCGAGGGATTCGTCGAGGCCAACCCGGAGCTGTTCGCCTGTGACGCAGCAGTGATTGCCGACATCGGCCCGCAGGCTGTCGGGCGGCCCGGGCTGACGACGGCGCTCCGCGGTGACGTGGCCTGCACCGTCACCGTGCGAACGCTCGGCAATCCCGTGCACTCGGGGATGTTCGGCGGGGCGGCTCCCGATGCGATGACCGCCATGATCCGCATCCTCGACACTCTGCACGATGAGCACGGCGATACCACGATCAGCGGTGTCGACAGCGGCCGCTGGGAGGGCGCAGACATGGACGAAGCCGTCTACCGTGACGGCTCATCCATCCTGCCTGGCGTCGAGTTCCTGGGAACGGGATCGTTGTCGGACCGGATCTGGATGAAGCCCTCGGTGACGGTGCTCGGCATGGACCTTCCGAACACAGCTGAGGCGTCGAATGTGCTCCTCCCCGAAGTCACGGCGAAGCTCTCCATGCGCGTCATCCCGGGTTCGGACGCGGATGCTCAGCTCGAGGCGCTGATGTCCCACCTCCGCGCGCAGCGTCCCTGGAACTGCGAGGTGGTTGTCGAAAGGGTGAAGGTCGGCAACCCGTTCGAGGTCGACGAGTCGCACCCCGCAATCGTCGCAGCGACGGATGCACTGGCGAAGGCGTACGGCGCATCCGTCGAGTCAATCGGCAGCGGCGCTTCGATCCCGCTCGTGGCCTCGCTCAAAAAGGTGGCGCCAGGCGCCGCAATCGTGCTGTGGGGTGTCGAGGACACCGAAAAATCGCGCATTCACGCATCGGATGAGTCAGTCGACCCCGGTGAGATCGAACGCATGATCGTCGCGCAGACGCTCTTCATCGAGGAGTTCTCTGCGTCGCAGCCCATCAAATGAACCACGGACGGCCTGTCGACGATAGTGCCGTCCCCAACGAGAAGGAGATAATCATGGCCGAAGAAACGTATGTAGCGGTAGCAGCGCAGTACGCAAGCGAGGACAGGGCAGTGGCAGACTTCGACAACCTGTCTTCCCACTACAAAGACGACGCCAACCACGGGCACGGTCCGCTGGATGCCGCCGTGATCACGCGCGGTCTCGATGGGAAACTCTCCATCGTCAGGCGGGATGACGGCGGAAAGAGCCATGGAACGAGGAAAGGCCTGGGCATCGGCCTTGCCAGCGGACTCGCCGTGGCCCTGTTCCCGGCGGTCGCCCTCGGCGGTGCGCTCGTCGTGGCCGGCGGATCAGGAGCCGGAATCGGCGCCATCGCTGGACACATCAAACGGAAGACCCCCTCACAGGACCTCGACGCGATCGGCGCGACACTGGACGCCGGAAGCGCGGGAATCGTCTTCGTGGTCGCTCCCGCCGAGGCTGACGAGGTGGAGAAACTCCTGACCAATTCGACGAAGGTGACCAGGAGGGATCTGGCCGTCGACGACGACGAGCTGGACAAGGAGGTCGACGGCTCGTACGAGTAGTCATTCGCATCGCCCGAGTGATACGGCCGCTTCATACGGAGTGTGCTTTCGGTGACACGACCTGTGCCAGTGGTCGTGCCGGCGCCGTCCGCGGTGTCGGCCACTCCGTCACAGGTACCGATGACGTCGTTGCCGAAGCTCGGTCAGGCATCCGCGTCGCGACCAATATCTGAGAAATGCTCGCATTCACCTCCTGATGGGGAGTAACGTGCGAGCCACGCTTCGCCGGCCGCGTCCCTCGACGGTCCGTGCGAAGTCGTCCGGGTACCCGAAACCTGAGGAGAAGCCGATGTCGCCAACTCCGCTCCACGCTCAGCGCCTTCGCGCCGAAGGGCAAGGAATTCGACGGCGCACCGTCGCCGTTTTCGCAGCAATTGCCGTCGCGGCCACCCTCGTCGTCGCCACGCCGCAGCCGGCCGGCGCGCACGAGGGGGACCTGCCCTCGCTTCTCGTCAGCTCTGCGGCCAACCGGTCCGCAGCCGCATCGCTCAGCGGCGCGACGGTCAAGGGACCGATCTACCCGTTCTTGCCGGAACAAACGGGAATCAGCGTTGTGGAGTTCTGGCTCGACAACACGTCGATGACCGGCGCTCCGCGCCAAGTCGAGCGAGGCGCTCCTTACGACTTCGCGGGCGGATCCACGGCCACCGCGAACTCCTTCGACACGACGAAGGTCAGCGAAGGCTCCCACACGATCTCGACGCGGGTGACATACACCGACGGCGACATGCTCACCGGTGAGACGACATTCACCGTCGACAACATCCCGGAGCCACAGCCGCCCGCACCGGCATCGGCGCTGCGTTGGAATGCCGGTGGTGGCGCGGTTACGACGGGCGGCGCGACCTGGGCCGCTGACGCGAATTTCTCTGGCGGAAAGTCGTACTCCAACCCAGCTGTCACGGCGATCGCGGGAACGACCGACGATTTGGTCTATCTCAATGAGCGCAGCGCCACCCAGAGGCTCGGCGGGTTCAGCTATTCCATTCCCGTCAGCGCTTCCGGAACGCACAACGTCACGCTCCACTTCGCGGAGATCTACCACGGCGCGACTGGAGGCGGCCCCGGCGGTGCAGGCAAGCGCGTCTTCAGCGCGAACTTCGAAGGCGGCAACGCTGAGCTGGTCGACTTCGACATCTTCGCGACCGTGGGCGCGATGACGGCCACGACACGCTCCTTCGCCGTTCCCGTCACGGATGGCCGGCTGGACATCGCGTTCACGGCGAAAGTCGATCAACCATCCGTCGCGGCAATAACCGTCCTTCCGCCTGCCGGCGGCCCGACGACTCCCCCGCTTCCGACCGGAGATTCCACCCCGTTCACCTGGGATACACGAGCGCAGTCACCGATCGCGCGCTCTGAAGGCCAGGGCGCCGTCGTGGCAGGCAAGCTCTACGTGTTCGGAGGTTTTTACACCGGCACAACCACCACGGCGAGAAGCGACGTCTACGACCCTGCCGCGAACTCCTGGTCGCAACTCCCTGATCTGCCGGAGGAGCTGACGCACTCGGCGGTGGCCGCCGATGGCAACACCGTCTGGCTGGTCGGCGGTTACGTCGACAACCACCCTGGGCCCTCAACCCGAAGCGTGTGGAAGTACGACACCGTCAATCGCACGTACACTCGCGGACCGCTGCTTCCTGCACCACGGGGCGCGGGCGGCGCGGCGATCGTGGGGCGGGAGTTGCACTTCTTCGGCGGCACCAGCCGCGTGGCCGGGTCGACGGCCGACCCGGATCAGCCAGACCACTGGGTGCTGAACCTGGACAACGGAACCTCCTGGGCCGCTCGCGCAGCCCTGCCGAATCCGCGGAATCACCTCGCAGGCGCGACTGTCGACGGCAAGATCTACGCGATCGGCGGCCAGCACAATGAGAACGAGAATACCGGCCTACAGTCCGATGTCCATCGGTTCGATCCGGCCACAAACGCCTGGACGAAGATGGCGAGCCTGCCCAAGGCCCGCAGCCACATCGTGAGCGTGGTGCGCGACGGGCAGATCCTGGTGCTCGGCGGAACCAACCCGGGCAACACGGCGAGCAGCGATGTGACGGCGTACGCGCCTGAGAGCAACACCTGGTCGAAGCTTCCCTCGCTTCCGGGCGGCCGCAAGACCTCGGTGGCGGGACTCGTGAATGGTGTCGTCTACCTCACGGGTGGCAGCCTCGCGACCAGCACCTATGCGGGCCGCTTCGCCGCGCGATGGGAGACCGGCCCGTCGATGCCCGTCGCGCTCGGCGAAGTTGCCGGCGGCCGTATCGGATCCACCCTCTACCTGGTCGGTGAGAGCAGCAACGCGACCCTCGCACTGGACCTGGCAACTGGCGTCTGGCGCTCCAACCTGCCTGTCCGGCCGTTCGTCGGTCACCACCACGCTGCTGAGGTGGTCAACGGCAAGCTGTACCTCCTCGGCGGTCTGGGCGCCGGGGCGGGCAAGGTGCAGATCTACGACCCGGCGACGAACGCCTGGACGCTCGGCAAAGACATGCCGTTTGCCGCCGGATCCAGCTCCTCCGCCCTCATCGGAGGGCGGATCTACCTGGCGGGCGGCATCATCGGGTCGGTCACGACGAACCGCACGGCCCGCTACGACCCCGCCTCGAATACGTGGACGGAAATGGCCGCGATGCCGCTGGGTCGCAACCACGCCGCATCGACTACCGATGGCTCCCTGCTCTTCGTGGCCGGCGGTCGCGGCCCCGGCAGCGGAGACGGGAACACGGTCGCAAACGGGTTCAACACCCTGCAGGTCTACAACCCGGCAACCAACACGTGGCGCTCCAGCACGACAGCTGGGTCTGGGCTCGCAGCGCTCCCCCAGGCCAGGGGTGGGATGGGCAAGGCAGTGTTCTTTGGGGGTGAATTGTATGTGATGGGTGGCGAGACCCAGAACGGCCCCGGAGCCACCAACCGGAACGTGTACTCCCGGGTCGACATCTACAACCCGGTGACGAACACCTGGCGCCTCGGAACACCGATGTTGACCGCCCGGCACGGTATTTTCCCTGTGCTCACCGGGAACAGAATCACGGTGGCCGGCGGCGGAGTGCAGGCCGGGTTCTCCGCTTCGTCGGCCGTGGAGACGTACACCGCGCGATAGGGCGCGACGCCGAGGGCCCCGATCGAACCTCGTGATGAGTTACGCCAACACAGGAACCGGCCCGACGATCGGTGTGGCAGCATGACGTCATGCCACGACTTCTACTGATCCGGCATGCGGATGCAACCGGTCACGACGCTGATGACCCGGGCCTCTCTCCGAAAGGGGTGGTTCAGGCGGAACAGTTGGCCACGGCTCTCGCGGAACTCGACGTTGGCGTCGTCTGGCATGGGCCGAGACTCAGGACCGAACAGACAGCAATCACGATCGAAAACCTGGTCGGATGCGAACGACTGCGAACCGAGCTGCTGGACGACCGAACACCGTATCCCGCTGATGGTCGCTGGGGCGACTATTCGCAAGCGCGACGGGAGTGGTTCACCGACATTCCCACTGTCGACAGGGATCCGGGTGGGGCAGCCCTCTCCGCTGCGTGGACGACGATCTCCTCGGAGTTCGACAGTCCAGGGACGGTCGTGGCGGTCACACATGCGTTTGTCGTCGCCTGGTTTGTGGCGCGAGCGTTGGATGCATCCGAGTCGTCGTGGACCCACCTGGCTGTGGCGAACGCGGCGATCACTGAAATCGAGCTCCGCGCCGGTGGACATCACATCGTCCACCGCTTCAACGACAGGGCACACTTGAGTCCGTGACATCGGGCTCGAGCCCGAATCGTGTCCTCAGCTCGCGTCGCCACGGCGGATTCGCTCCTGCCCGGGAGGTCGTGGCGCCCGCGACGGTTGCCGCCCAGTCGCCGATTCGACGAAGCGTTGGAGCGGAAAGTTCTTCGAGTCCTTCTCGCCGCACGCCGTCGATGATCGCACCCATGGCGGAGTCCCCAGATCCGATCGTGTCGGCCACGGTGATGCTTGCGGCGGGCACGTCGACGCTGGCGTGTCCCGATGCGAGCAACAGGCCATCCCCGCCACGGGTGATGATGGCGAGTCGAACGTCGAGCGCAAGCAATAGGGCGATCACCCGTGCGGGAGTTTCGCCCGGGTACAGCCAGAGCGCGTCTTCGTCACTCAACTTCACGACGTCGGCAACGGAGGCTAAGGCCTCGAACTGCTTGAGGGCCTCGTGATGGGGACCGATGATCGACGGTCTGATGTTGGGGTCGAAGCTGCTGGTGACTCCGGCGGGAAGCGTGCTGAGGAGTTCGCGGACTTTGTCCGCGCCCGGGGCGAGGAAGGCCGCGATCGACCCGACGTGAACATGCGCCGCTCCCCGAACTTCCGGTGCCACAGGGTCCCACGCGATGTCAAATGTGTATTCGGCAGATCCATCGATCTGTATTCGGGCGAGTGCAGTTGGCGTCCGCTCCGCGGCCCTGGAGATGACCCGTACGTGTGACTCGGCGAGGCGCGAGCGGGCACGTCGACCCCGGTCGTCGGCGGCGATGTCGGTGACGAGTCTCACAGGGTGGCCGAGCCGTGCGAGGGTGAGCGCGACGTTGGCGGGCGAGCCGCCGACGTGTTCAGTACGTGCGCTGCCGCGGTCGACGATGTCGATGATCGTCTCCCCGACGACCAATACATCGCCCTCAGTGGTGGAGTTGCTGCTTTCGCTCATCCTCCAGGTCCTCTCGTGGCAGTCTTTGTCAGTGGACGTCGATCGGCTCGATATGCAGCGTGGTCAGCGGAACCGAAGGATGAACCTGTTCGGTGAAGGTGATGAGGCCGCCGGCGGCATAGACCTCGACGATCGACGCGTCGACGATCACGCGCACGTCGATCTCGCCAGTGTGGCCAGCGGGCAGCGGCGCCCAGTCGACGGAAGGGAAATCCGGGTGGAAAGTGACGTTCCCGCTTTGGGTCCGGTCGAACGTGATGCTTCTGTCGTCTCCGTCGATCGTGATGACGACGCGATCCGCGCCGCCCTCACCCGTCAGAACCACAGCGTTCCTGTCGTTGGGACCACACGGAACGGACAGTTCGAAAATGTCGACTCCGACGGTGCCGGCGGGAAGCACGGGTTGCTGTCGAACCCGGAGCTGACCGCCACCGTCGCGAACGAGCACAACTTCGCGGACGAGTGACATGGCGGACCGCCAGGGGTGCGTGGGGGTGTGCCCTGCATACTGCCAGTTGCTGGCCCAGCCGATCATGAGGCGCCGTCCATCCGGTGCGTCGTTGAAAGAGACGGGTGCGTAGTAGTCGCGGCCGTAGTCCAGCCAGTCGTAGTCTGCGAGGTTCTTGGAATCCGTGAGTCTATCCGCAGTGAACGTCGCGCCATCGAAGTCCCCGATGAAGTATTGGGCGCCGGAGCCACCGGCGATGCCGCCCGGGTTCAGGCTCACGACGAGTACCCATCGGGTCTCGTCGGTCCCGTCGACGCGGAGCGGGAACAGGTCGGGGCACTCCCAGACGCCGTCGACGGCGTGGGCGGGTCCGAAGCGTGATTTCAGGTTCCAGTCACGGAGATTATCGGAGGTGTAGACGACGACCTCGCGCGCCACGGCTTCGACGGCGACCATGACCCAGTGTCCGTCGGTGCCGCCGTACCAGAAGACCTTCGGGTCCCGGAACTCATCCGAGCCGATGTCCAGGACCGGGTTCCCGGCATAACGGGTCCAGGTCGCTCCTCTGTCCACGCTGTACGCGAGGGACTGAGCCTGAGATCCGGGGTGACCGTCCCGCGGTGGTCTGGCACTGGTGAAGATCGCGACGAGCGCGGTCTCCCCCGAGGCAGCGAACCCGGCCGTGTTATTGACGTCGGCGACGGCGCTACCGGAGAACACCATTTCCTCTGCGGTGTACGGGATCGCGATGTCCTGCTCGGTCCACGTGATCAGATCTGTCGAGGTGGCGTGACCCCAGGACAAGTTGCCCCAGACGTTCGCGTGCGGGTTCGTCTGGAAGAAGAGGTGGTAGACGCCGTCGTGAAAGAGCAGCCCGTTGGGGTCGTTGAGCCACGAGGCGGCAGCGGTGAAGTGTGCTGCCGGGCGCGCCGGAGTGCTGGTGGGCTGGTCGGCGACGGTGGTCACTTCGGGGCGGGGCGCGGTCACAGAGAACTCCTGGTGGATCGGTTGGGGTGAGCATTCGGTGCAAAATTTGCAGAGATTTGAGCCGGTGCAGGAAGGGTCTCTTCCTGCACCGGCTACCGGCTACTTGCCGCCTTGCTGGAAGCGGTCGTATGCGCTCTGGTATGTGGCGATGACGTCATCGATGCCCATCGACTCGAGCTGGGAGACATAGCCGTCCCATTCGTCGTCGACTGTGCCGTTGACGATCCACGACGCGAACTTCTCCTTGACGAGGGTGTTGATGTCGGTGACGGCGAAGGACACCTGATCCAGTTCATCGTTCGACAGCATCACGGGCGGGTAGGCGTCGTTGGCCTTGTGTGGGGCGTAGTACTCGGCGACGAGGTCCTGTCGTTCCTTGGCGCGCGGCTCGGGTGCGACGACGGTTTCGAAGTCTTCCTTGGTGGTGATCTTCGGTCCGCCCGGGGCGACCTTCTGACGGCGTTCGCCCTCGGACTCCCCTGCTGCTGCGGGGATCTGTTGGAGGACTCCGTTCTCGTCTTCTTCGAGGGTGACGCCGATCGGTCCCCAGTTGACCTGCGCGGACATCACCGGGTCGAACAGCCGGTCTGCCCAGCGCATGGTGGCGGCGGGGTATTCGTTGGCGCGGGTGATTGCCATGGCGCCACGGCCGATCTCCTGGTTGTTCGCCACGCTGGCCAGCTGCTCGCCGTCGACGCCTTCGAGGATGCCGACCATCTCGTAGTCGCCGACTCTGTCGTCACCGACCATCTCTTTCAGTTCCCACCAGAAGAACGAACCGAGGACCGGGGTCGCTGCCTTGCCCTTCGACAGGTAGGCGACGTCGTCCTGGGAGAAGGATTCGGGGTCGATCAGCCCATCGGCGTGCCAGTCTGCCAGCGCGGCGACGCCCGCCTTGTAGCCGTCGGTGTTCGCGGTGAACTCGACCTTGTCGTCACGGACGATGCGGTGGTCGTTGTTCTCGGGCTGGCCGCCGAGTGCGGCGATGAGGTCGTTGGGGTTGGCGCAGAAGGAGTCGGTCCTGAAAGACAGCGGGATCTCATCCGTTTTGCCGTTCCCGTTCGGGTCCTGAGTCCTGAATGCTTCGAGAGCGTCGCGGTATTCCTCGATGGTCGAGGGCATCGGCAGGTTGAGAGCATCGAGCCACGACGTGTTGATGTACAGGAAGTTCGGGTACTGCAGGATGCCCAGCTCTTCGACAGAAGGGAGCGTGTAGATGTGGCCGTCGGATGCCGTGATGGCGGCACGGATGTCTGGACGATCGTTCAGGATGCCGGAGAGAATCGGCGCGTGTTCCTTGATGAGATCCTCGAGCGGTAGCAGGGTACCGTTGTCACCGTTCTGGACGATCTCCGCGTCGGTCAGTCCGGAGTTGTACAGCACGTCGGGAAGCTCGTCGCTGGCGAGCATGAGGTTCTTTTTCTCGGCGTACACCTGTTCAGGGACGTTCTTCCAACTGATCGCGATGTTCGTGTCCTTCTCCCACTGCTTGACGAGTTCCATCTCGGAGTACTCAGGAGCGAGCGGAGACTTCGTGCCGCCGAAGGTGAGGGTGAGGGTGTCGTCGACGATCGGAAGACCTTCGGTGTTGAACCCGAAGTCGGCCGACTTGTCTTCGATCTTCTTGGCATCCCCTCCGCCGGCGCAGCCGGCGAGCAGAACGGTGCCCGCAATCGCGATGGCAGTGGCGGTATAGAAACGGCGGTGTCTCATGTGTTTTGTCCTTTGATTTCGAGGTGTGGTGCAGGAATGTGGGAGGTCAGCTCTTGACGGCGCCGAGCAGGGCGCCCTTGGTGAAGTGCTTTTGCATGAAGGGAAGGATGATCAGCAGCGGGATCGTGGAGATGACGATCATTCCGTACTTGATCAGCTCACCCAGGCGTTGGGCTGCGGCGTAGGAATCGAGTGCACCCGTGCCTCCGGCCGAGGTCACTTCGGACTGAATGAGCACGTTGCGCAGAACCAGCTGGAGCGGGTACTTGCTCTCGTCGTCGAGGAAGATCAGTGCGTCGAAGAACGCGTTCCAGTTGGCGACGAGGTGGATCATGATCATCAGGAAGATCAGCGGCTTGGACAGGGGAAGCACGATGCTGAAGAAGAAGCGGAAGTCGCTTGCGCCGTCCATCTGCGCCGCGTCGCGGAGCTCCCCGGGAACGTTGTTCTCGAAGAAAGCCCTGGCGATGATGAGGTTCCAGACTCCGACAGCACCAGGAAGTACGACCGCCCAGATGGTGTCGAGCATGCCCAGGTCGCGGACCACGAGGTAGCGGGCGATGAGTCCGCCGTCGATGAACATCGTGATGATGAACAGCAGCATGAAGAACGTGCGGCCGTAGAGGTCTTTCCGTGACAGGGCGTATGCGGCGCAGAGGATCGTCGCCACGCTGATGATCGTTCCGAGCACGGTGTAGAGGACGGAGTTTCCGAACCCGCGGAGAATGGTGGAGTCGGAGAAGATCCTCGTGTAGCCCTCGATCGTGAAGCCCTGCGGCCACAACCAGACGTTGCCGTTGAGGATTTCGGTCGGTTCGCTGACCGAGGCGATGACGATGAAGTACATCGGGTAGATGATCGCGGCCATGGCCAGGATCAGGGCGCCGATCGCGATGGTGTTGAACAGCGGATCTGCGAAACGATCGCCGAAAGTGGCGCGTTTCCTGGGCCGAGGGGGCGTCAGACGGCCGTCTGAGGGAGACGACTCGTCGAGTCGTTCGGGCGCGGTGTGCAGTGTGTGGGTCATGGGGTCGTCACCAAAGGCTCGATTGGCCCGAACGGCGGGCGACCCAGTTGAAGGTCAGCAGCAGAACGAGGTTGATGAGGGAGTTGAACAGACCGATTGCGGCCGAGTAGCTGAACTGCGCTTGTTGCAGCCCCGCCTTGTACACGTAGGTCTGGATGACCTCGGAAGTCGGCAGGTTGAGGTCGGTTTGCATCAGCAGCACCTTCTCGAACCCGAGGTTGAACAGGTTGCCGATCGCAAGGATGAACAGGATCGTGATCACGGGCATGATTCCAGGGATGTCGATGTGCCGGATCCGCTGCCACTTGTTCGCTCCGTCGACGCGGGCCGCTTCATGAAGTGCCGGGTCGATGGCGGTGAGTGCGGCGAGGTAGACGATCATCGAGAAACCGGCGGTCTGCCAGATGTCAGATCCGATGTACAGCGGCCGGAACCAGTCAGGCGACCCCATGAAGAAGATCGGATCGCCGCCGAAGGTGACGATGGCGTTGTTGACGATGCCCGATCGCGGGGAGAAGAGCAGGTGAATCATCCCGACCACGACCACGACTGAGATGAATGACGGCGAGTAGAGCACCGTCTGGGTGAGCTTCTTGAACCGCTCGCTCTGCAACTGGTTCACGATGAGGGCGAGGATGATCGGCACCGGGAACGCGAGCAGGAGCCCCAGGGCGTTCACGGTGAGGGTATTCACCAGGAGCCGCTCGAACTGGAACGATTCGATGAAACGAATGAAGTGTTCCAACCCGACCCATGGGCTGCCCGCGAACCCGTCCGCCGGGTTGTAGTCGCGGAACGCGATTTGCGCACCGTACATCGGCCAGTACTTGAACAGGATGATGTAGATGACGGCCGGAGTTAGTAATACGTATAACTGCCACGAGTGGAGCGCTCGACGTACGTGCGAACGCACGCGCCCAGCCTTCGGGGCAGGCCTCTCTGGTGAGAGGATCCGCGACGGGGTTTCTGTGGTCATGCGGGCACCTTTGCACTCGCCACTGATCCACGACGGACCAGTGAACATTCAATGGGATTCTGGGTGGGCGTCTCAGCGGTGAGAAGCAACTCGACGGCCCGCCGGGCCATCTGTTCGTAGGGCAATGCGACCGTGGTCAGACCAGGATCGAGATATGGTGCGAGAGTGTCCTGGTTGTCGAAGCCGACAATGGAGCAGTCGTCAGGGGCCTGCAGGCCGAGGGACTCAAGGGCTCGATACGAACCCCAGGCGGTCCGGTCGTTGCCGGCGAAGATCGCGGTCGGCCGGTCCCCCTCATTCCACAGGTCTCGAGTGAGGTCGTATCCGTCTTCGACGATTCCGGAACCGTAGCGCAGCAGGCGGGGGTCCTGTTCGATCCCAGCTTCGCTGAGAGCGCGACGGTAGCCGGCGAGCCGGCCGATTCCGGCAGGCAGGTCGCTTTCGGGTGGCTGGATGTTGATCATCCCGATCCGCGTATGGCCGGCTTCGATGAGATGTTTCGTGGCGGTGTATCCGCCCAGCTCCTCATCAGGATAGACGCTGGACACGAGGCCGGCGCGATCTTGCGCGTTCACCACCACCGTGGGGATACCGGCCAGGGCGGCCGGTACGTCGACGACACGGTGGTACATCGACGCGTAGACGACTCCCTGCACGCGGTAGGACAGCATCATGTCGATTGCTGCCGCTTCGAGTTCGGGTTCGTTGAAGGTGTCGACGCTGAGGATGACGTTGCCGGCCTCCCATGCGCAAAGCTGGCTTCCCTTGAGCAGCTTGCCGGCGAAGGGTGCGCTGGCGACTTCGTCAGAAATGAATCCGATCATTCCAGACTTGCCGCTCCGCAGGGACTTCGCGAACGCGTTGGTCCGGAAACCGAGTTCCTCGACCGCGTCCAGGACCCGAGCCTTCGTCGCCTCGGCCACGCGGCTTCCGCCGACATTGTTGAGAACGAGCGATACGGTGGCCTGTGAAACGCCGGCACGCTCGGCGACCTCCCACATTGTCGGAGTGCTGCTCTTGCGTGCCATTTCTCTCACCTCTTCGTAAGTTGGTTATTCGTATAACTTGATCAGAGTAACCTGTCCCGCCGCGTGCGTCAACAAGAAGATCGTGGAGCGGGCTGAGGTACAACGCGTCAGACGTCGCGGCGTCGCGTCACGAGAAGGGCGATGACGATCCAGGCGAACGTCCATACGACGACCGCTGCGGCGGCGGCCTCGTATGGGAGGCGGTCGAGCGGGGCGGCCAGGGCCATCAGGGAGTCGGACGCGGGGCCGGGGAACGAATCAGCGAAGGATTCGACGGGTGGGAGCGCGATGAGGTTGAGTGCGCCCGGCACCACATAGAGGAATCCGAAGGTGCCGGCGACCGCCCCGAGACTGGATCGCAGAACGAGTGCGATGCAGAGCCCGATGACCGCAGCGGACGTTTCGAACAGGGCGGTCCCGAGGAGAGCGCGGACGACGCCAGGGTCACCCAACCCGACCGGCGTCGTCGTGGGAACGATGGCCGACGCGATGAGGAATCCAAGAAAGAGGACGAGAAGGCTCACGACGGCCGCAATGATTCCGACGACGATCGTCTTCGCTACGACAACGGGCCACCTGCGCGGAACGGCCGCCATGGTCGTGGTGATCGTCCGCGTGTCGTACTCGTTCGTCCCGACGAGAGCTCCGAGGAGGATGAACAGGACGAGCGCCTCGAAGATCGAGGATGTCACGGAACCCAGCACTGCATCCACCTGGTCGACCGGGTCGGACGACGCCGGTGTCGCGTTCAGCGCCCATACGGTGATGACGAGCAACGGCACGGCGACGGCGAGTGCGAGCACCCACCAGGTCGAGCGCTGCCCACGCAGCTTGATCCATTCGCCTCGCACGACACGGGGAAGCGTCACCCGGATGCCGGCGTTCGTTGCGGCGCTCACGCGGTCTCCCCCGGCGTGCTCGGGGCAAACTCGACATCGTCTTTCGTGAGTTGCAGAAACGCGTCCTCGAGCGAACCATGGTGCGCGACCAGCTCATGCAACACAGTCGTCGTCGAAGCGGCAAGCTCTCCCACCCGTTCCACTGGGATCCCCGAAATGGCGATCTCGTCGCCCGACTTCTCCGTCACGTCGCCGCCTTCTGAGCGGATGGCGGCAATGAGCGCGTGTGGTTTCGGCGCTCGCACGAGCACGGTCGATCGTGTGAACCGTTCGATGACGTCGTCGATCGGGGAATCGGCAATGAGCCGGCCGCGCCCCATCACGACGAGGTGATCGGCGGTCTGCGCCATTTCAGCCATCAGGTGGCTCGACACAAGCACGGTCGTACCTTGCTCGGCGAGCGAGCGGATCAGTTGCCGGACCCACAGGACGCCTTCAGGGTCGAGCCCGTTGACCGGTTCGTCAAGCATCAGTGCTCTCGGTTCGCCGAGAAGTGCCGTCGCAATTCCGAGCCGCTGGCCCATCCCGAGCGAGAACGAGCCGACGCGCTTATCAGCGACGGACGTCAGTCCCACCAGGGCAAGCACCTCGTCGATTCTGGAGCCGGGG
Source organism: Mycetocola sp. Y719 (assembly GCF_056713205.1). Taxonomy (NCBI): domain Bacteria; kingdom Bacillati; phylum Actinomycetota; class Actinomycetes; order Micrococcales; family Microbacteriaceae; genus Mycetocola; species Mycetocola sp. Y719. Next base: position 879,705 of record NZ_JBWYGY010000001.1, read on the forward strand.
ATGCCGTTGGTCGCGGCAAGCGCCTGAAGATGGTTGCGAGCCGTGCGACCACGATGAACGGCATGGGCGTCGAGCATCGCTCCGAGTGTGCGCATCGGAGCGATCGATTCGCGAAACGGCTTACCGTCGACGGTGATCGAGCCGGAAGAGGGTCGATCGAGCCCGAGGACCATTCGCATTGTGGTCGACTTACCGGCGCCGTTCGGGCCGAGGAGACCCGTGACGATTCCGGGCTTCAACGCGAACGAAAGATTGTCGACGGCGAGTGTTCCGTCGTACTGCTTCGAAACGTTCTGCAACTCGATCATCTGGCTCCCCCCGTGATGCACGGTGGCATCAGTTCAGCTTTTCGTTCGCGTTGCGGATGACAAACACCACCGCCACAAGCGCAAGGACACCAGCCGCGAGGTTGACGGTTCCTCCAAGCACTGCGAGGGGGCCTGGCTCTCCGTGAGTCACCGCGAAGGTGGAGAAGTCCCACATTCCGTGCAGCACCATTGCCCAAATCAGCGACCCGGAAGCACGGCGCAGCACATAGAAGACCGTACCGGCCAGAAAGGCGAAAACCACCTGCTGCAACGTCGTCCCGATGTCTTGCCCCGAAAACGCATTCACCAGATGCATCAGTCCGAAGAGCGCTGATGTGATGAACCAGACCCACCCCTCGCGGAGTCGGCTGCGAAGCGCGGTGAGCAGGAGGCCACGGGTCGCGAGCTCTTCCGTGAAACCAACCAGGATCAGCACGACACTTGCCGCGAAGAATCCCAGGTCGTAGGAGCTCCAATCGGTCGACACCAGATTGAGCAGAAGCGCAACAGTCATCAAGATCGGTGCAATGAGCGTCCAGCGCGGCCCATGTTTTCGTTCGAAGATCGCCGGTCGCCACCAACCGAGGAGGCTCGTCGTCAGAGCGAGCAAAACAGCACCGATGATGAGCGACAACCCGGCGCCCCAAAACAACGTCGCGCCGCTATCACCGAGATCGTCGTAGGAGACACCGGTCAAACGCTGGACAGTGAAAACCACAGCGACATATCCCAGATAGATCGCCAACCCGATCCATACGCGCGGACGAACCCTCACATCACCATTCATACGATCGATATTGGCAGAAAGGTTCTGCTGTCACGCGAGCATTTACTTAAGATTAACCGTCGCGCGGTGCGCCCGCCAGCGGCCACCGGGAAGTAACGGCGTCGCACGAAACGGGGTGCCACCGACGAAACAGGCGCCTTCCCAACGTCGGTCGGCCGATCCAAGGCCGCTCGGGCGTGACCGGCTCAGGTGCCCGGGCTAACCGCCAAGACGTCCCTCGGCACGCAGCCTCTCCGTCAGAACATCCAGCACGGCCAGCTGCCCGCGCACCAGCTTCACCCGGGCCTCTGCCAGCCCCACCCAACGCGCATCGTCAATTTCGGGGAATTCCCGCCTCACCCCGGATCCCTTGGGCCACTCGAGCTCAATAGTGTTGCTCACCAGACGATCAACGGCGAAGTCCGTCTCCGCGGCGAACACCGTCACCACCTTCCCCGACGGTTGCCGAAACTCCCCCAGGCACGCATATTGCGTGTCGGGCGCCGGCACGCCGATCTCCTCCTCGAACTCCCGCCGCGCCGCCACGAACGGGTCTTCCCCGGGCTCGTACTCCCCCTTCGGAATCGACCAGGCCGCATCCTGCCTTCTCGCCCAGAACGGACCGCCCATATGTGCGATCCACACCTGGGGCTCCCTCGCATCGGTCAGTCGATACAGCAGGATACCTGCGCTCTGCACCACCATCAGCTCTCCGCCCAATTCAGGTTTCTCGGCCTGCAAGCCCTCGGCCAGGAGTGCCACGTTGAGATCGACCGAAGGGACTTGTCATCGACATGCTCCATGAAACCACGCTGCCACGCGGAGCGAACCAGGTCCACGAGGGTACCCCTGAGCCGTGCTCGTGCGCTGCGTGTTTCTCGCGGAGACGCAACCACCCCGTCAGGAATGGACCGTGCGCTGTAGCGGCCATTACGCTTACGTGCATCTGGCCACACCGCAAGTGGAAGGGGCTTCGTGCGATTCGTGCTCCTGGCCGTCAGGCTTGCAATCCTTGCCCTGACGGTGTGGGCGCTGCTGTCTCGAACCAGTTGCTTCTACATCTACGGGTCCTGCGCCGCCATCAACGTCCTCAGCTACTTCACCATTCAGAGTCACGTGATCATGGTCATCGCCCTGGCTCTCGCTATCGCAGTTGGCATCCGAGGCAATTCGGAACCTCAATCGCTCACCATCCTTCGCCTCCTGGCGACCACGTACGTTGTCGTTTCCGGAGGCGTGTTCGCGCTGCTGATCCTCGACGAGTCGCTCTCCCCGTTCCTGTTTCAAGCACCGCTCTCGTCACGACTACTGCACTTCGTCCTCCCCGTGTACGCCGTCGGGGATTTCATTTTTGCGACTCAGAGGCGCCTGCCCTGGCGAACCGCCTGGTTGGCCCTGGCATTTCCGGTCGCATGGGCTGCATACACACTCGTGCGGGGACAGGCAGCGAATTGGTATCCGTACTTCTTCCTGGACCCCGATGCGGCGGGTGGCTACGGAATGATCAGCTTCTATGCCCTCGGCCTCGCCTCTGTGATCGTCTCGCTGGCCTGCGCACTCGTCGCAACCACAAGAGTCCGACGGGTTACTCGGCCGTCATAGCGAGCGCCAGGAACAGGACCTTCAGTGCCCGCTGCCGGGATTGCGGCTCTCCCCGCGTTCGACGACGATCACGCCTTCGACGCGGTTGAAACGGGTTGTGTCTTTTCGACGCCGAGCTCTATAAGCATGGCTTCCACGTGGCCCCGGATGTCGTCGCGCACGCGACGGACGTCCTCGAGCGGGAGGCCGGCCGGGTCGGTGAGGGCCCAGTCCTGGTAGCGCTTGCCGGGATAGAGAGGGCAGGCGTCTCCGCAACCCATGGTGATGACGACGTCAGCTGCCTGGACGACGTCGTCGGTGAGGGGCTTCGGGAAGGCCGTATCGAGATCCAGCCCGATCTCGGCCATCGCGGCAACGACCAATGGGTTGATCTGATGAGCTGGCGCGGAGCCGGCCGAACGCACGTGCACCGCACCGTTCGACAGTGCCGCGGTGAGAATGGCAGCCATTTGGGACCGCCCTGCATTCTCCTCGCAGACGAACAGAACCTCAGGCACCGGGCGATCGATTGCGCCCTTCGCCTGTGCCAGCGCGGTGAGACGATCGGTGGCGAATCGGATCGTGTTGTTCGTCAGATGAGCCTTGACCGTCGAGGTTCTCAACAGCGCCGTGTACGACTCCAGGACGTAGCGCTCAACAGTTTCGAGAGCGAAGACGCCGACGAACTTCGCGGCGAGATCGTCTGCGAGGCGCTTCAGGTGGTCCTCCGGGAAAGTGAGGCCAGGAAGGGCACGACGCGAGTAGATGTCAGACATGGCGGGCGCCTAGACGGACGCGGGAAGGATCTCGGCGAGGAGGCCCTGGATGCGGGCCTTGATGTCGTCGCGAATCGGGCGCACAGCGTCGATGCCCTGGCCGGCCGGGTCGTCGAGCTTCCAGTCCTCGTAGCGCTTGCCGGGGAAGATCGGGCAGGCGTCGCCGCAGCCCATGGTGATCACGACATCCGAATCGCGCACTGCCTCGGTGGTGAGAATCTTCGGCACGTTGTTCGCGATGTCGATGCCCTCTTCGGCCATGGCCTGGATCGCGACCGGGTTGATCTGATCCTTGGGCTCGGACCCGGCGGAGAGCACCTCGACGCGGCCTCCGGAGAGTGCGGCCATATAGCCAGCGGCCATTTGGGAACGGCCGGCGTTGTGGACGCAGACGAAGAGAACGGAGGGCTTGTCAGTCATGGGGAGACTCGCTTTCGGTCGGTACATAAAGCATAGACCCGTATCTATGGGTTGTACCAGTGGAGGTGGCTGAGTTCACAGACCGTTCATCTCAGAGGGTCGCCAGGAGCTCCCGGACGCGTGTCTCGATTTCGTCGCGGATATGGCGGACCTGGTTGAGCGGGAGCCCCGCGGGATCGTCGAGTTCCCAGTCCAGGTAGCGCTTGCCCGGGTAGACCGGGCAGGCATCACCGCAGCCCATGGTGATCACGACATCCGCCGCCCGGACGACTTCGTCTGTGAGCGGTTTGGGGTACTCGCCGTCGAGGGAAACGCCGATCTCGTCGAGCGCCGTTGCGACGACGGAGCGCACCGCTGCCGCGGGTTCCGATCCGGCGGTGCGAACCAGAACCTTGTCGCCGGCGAGGTGGCGGAGGATCGCGGAGGCGATTTGCGAGCGTCCTGCGTTCTGCACGCACACGAACAGGACTTCGGGGATCTCGGTGGCGAGCCTGGACTCCTCCTTGGCGAGGGCGGATAGTCGGTCGGCGGCGAATCTCGACGTGAGGGATGTGAGGTAGCGGCTGATGTGCGCCCGCTCTGCGAGCAACGCGTGGCTCTCGTGGACGTAACGCTCCACCGTCTCGGCGCCGAACGTGCCGGCGAATCGTTGCGCCAGATCCAGGCTGATACGACCGAGTACATCCGCATCCACAGGCGACTCCATGGGTTTCCGAAGCACCTCGGAGACCTCGTCGACACGGTCAGGAGCGACTGAATACCACACCTGCCGACCCACCGGTTCGCGCTGGAGAATGCCGTCCTCGGTGAGTGCTTTCGCGTGGTGCGAGAGCGTCGGTTGGGACAGGTCCAGTCGCTCGGCCAACCTCGTCACCGTCGCCCGCCCGTGTTCGCTGTCCAGGATCAGGGTGATGATCCTGGCGCGCGTCGGATCTGCAAGAAGGCGAAGGGTCGCAGCCGGAACTGACGTTTGAGCTTCACTCATAGACCGGAGTCTATGCGATCAGGCGGTCATGAGCAGCAGGATGATCCGGATGCTTCATCGGTTGAGCACACCCCGGTCGCAGGCAGGACGAGTTCCACCTTGCTCGCAGCCGTCATATCGTCGTCCAGCCACGCCGAAATCGAGCGCACCTGCTCGTAGCCGGTCGCGAGCAGGAACGTCGGAGCGCGGCCGTAGCTCTTCATCCCGGCGATGAAGAAGTTGGGTTCCGGCTGCTGCAACTCGGCGAAACCGTGAGGGGCGACGGTCCCGCAGCTGTGCAGATTCGGGTCGATCAGCGGCGCGAGTCGACGGGGCGCCTCGACGATCTCATCCAGCTCAAGCCGAATCTCGCGCAGCATGTCAAGATTCGGTCGGAACCCTGTCGCGTTCACGACGACGTCGGCGTGGATGCTCTCGACACCGCCGGCGCGGCTGCCAATGACGTCAACGCCTCCGTCCGAGCCGGCGAGGCGCACGATCTCGAACCCGTCGATGCGGTCGATCGCCCCGGAGGCGATCAGCCGTTCGACGCGCTGACCCAGCGATGCCCGGGCGGGGAGTTCGTCGTCGTCCGAGCTGGATACCCGCACGGCCGTGCTGTTCCGGATGACCCACGTGACCGTTGTCCCAGATTCCTCCCGTGCGAGTTTGGCGAGATTGATGAGGGTGTTGGCGGCGGAGTGGCCGGCACCGACGACCACGGTGTGTTTGCCGGCGAACCGTTCCCGTTCGGTGCCCAGGACGTCAGGCAGGGCGTGACTGATCCTGTCGGCGACACCCGCGTAGCCCAGGGGAACCAGTCCATTCGAGCTGAGGCTGTTGGGGTTCCCGTAGGTTCCGGAGGCGTCGATCACGGCCCTCGCCGTCACCTCCGACACGTCCGCCCCACTGTGAATACGAAGGACGAAGGGGGTGCTCGCTCGCCCGGTCGACCGGGTGCGATCCATGCCCTCCCGCGAAACCGACTCCACCGTGACTCCGAGTCGGGTGCGGGATGCGATCGGCTCGAGCGCGGCGAGCGGCGTCAGATAGTCGTCGATGATGGCGGCGGCGTACGGCGCAACGCCGGCTTGCGGTTCCTTCCACCCCGTGGGTTCCAACAATCGCCTGGCGGCCGGGTCGACGAGGTGCTCCCACGGAGAGAACAGCCGGATGTGGCGCCAGGCGTTCATGCTGGACGCGATTGAGTCGCCGCTTTCGTAGATGACGAAGTCGATGCCGCGCTCGACCAGGTTGGCCGCGGCCGCGAGCCCGATCGGCCCGGCGCCGATGATCGCGACAGGCAGGCTGTCCAGCCGGGACGAACGGCGAACCGTGGGCGTGAGGTCGAGCAAAGTCATGACTACTCCGGCTTTCTGTATATCGACGGATCTCGATGAACTGAGTATGACAACCTATATCGACAGTTGTCAATATCCCGTATGCTGTGGTCGTGTCCACAATCACCCTGCTTCCTGTCACCGACGTCGCGGCCTGCTGCGCCCCATTGACGCGCGAGACGCTCAGCCCCGAGAACGCCGACGGCCTGGCGCGAAGCCTCAAGGCATTGGCGGACCCGACTCGACTGCGTCTGATCTCGATCGTCGCGGCATCCGAAGGTGAAGAGGCCTGTGCCTGCGACCTGACCGAGCCTGTGGGCCTGAGCCAGCCCACCGTGTCACACCACCTCAAGGTCCTCGTCGACGCGGGTTTCCTCACCCGCACGCAGAGAGGGACGTGGGCATATTTCAAGCTCGTACCGGGTGCACTCGACGCCGTTTCCCGCCTGCTGATCAGCGCGTGAAGCGTTCCGCGCCCGCCTGGGCACGCTCCTCTCTTGCCGAGTTCCTGGGCAGCGCCCTTCTCACCGCGCTCGTCATCGGTTCAGGTATCGCCGCAAGCAATCTGTCGCCGGGAGACACCGGCCTTCAACTCCTCGAAAATGCCTTCGCAACCGCCTTGGGCCTGTTCGCGCTGATCCTCATCTTCGGGCCGGCCAGCGGTGCTCACTTCAATCCCGTTGTCTCGCTCGCTGACGCCGCCCTTGGCTACCGCCCCTGGCGCGACGTCGTCTATTACATACCGCTTCAGATCCTCGGATGCATCGCCGGTGCGGTCCTGGCCAACGGCATGTTCGGCGAGCCGACGTCATTCAGCGCAACCGAACGGATGACGGGGCCGCATTTCCTCGCCGAGATCGTTGCCACCGCAGGCCTTATCCTTGTCATCTTCAGCCTCGCCCGCACCGGCCGTTCGACACTGGCGCCAGCGGCCGTCGGCGCTTACATCGGCGCGGCATACTTCTTCACGAGCTCTTCCAGCTTCGCCAACCCCGCGATCACAATCGGCCGGACCTTCAGCGACACCTTCGCCGGTATCGCGCCGACCTCAGTCCCCGGCTACGTGGTCGCCCAGATTGTCGGACTGGTGATCGGACTTCTCGTGATCACGGTGCTCTACCCGCGCGCGGACTCCCCCGATACCCCGGTCGGCGATGGGCGCACCGTTCTGGTCAGCGCGGACACCAGCCCGTCGGCCTGACGCAAACCGATGGCGGGATGACCTCGCCGGTGCCTCAGAGGTAGGGCGCGAAGTCGAGTTCCTCGAACTCGGCCACTTCGTTCGCCCAGCGCGTGGTCACGAAGTGCTGGTGATCAGGATGCTCGTTGTAGGCGGCGTACGCTCGCTCGTCAGTGAACGTCATCGCGAATTGGAACCGGTAGTCGCTCTTCGGACTCACCTGTCGAGACACGGTGAAGTCTTGTACCCCGGGGATGGCACGCAGCGCGTGAGAACCCGACGAGAGGAACTCGGTCTCCTGCTCAGACCCGGCAGGGTGAACGAGAGTGAACGCTACGGTGTGACGGATCATGCGATCAGACTATCGATCCCCGACACCGTGTGACGCCGGCACCAGTCAGCCCAGTCGCACACCCGCGGCCCTGTAGATCATGTCGACACTGTCCATGGTCGAGACAGAATCATGCCCCTCGGTCGGCAGCAGCTCGCCGGTCGCGATGCCGGACAGAAGCGCCTCGAGCTGGTGATCGTAGGTACTCCGACCGGCGACGGTTTCGGTCCGCTCGATGCCGTCGATTGTGTACGAAATGCTGTGCCCCTTCGACGGGAACACCACTCCGCTGACGCGAAGCTCACCCCGCTCGCCGACCACCCGAAGCCAGTTCTCGAAGTCTGCGGACATGCTTGCCCGGACAATGCCGGTCACACCGGAAGGAAAGGTGAGCTCGGCCTTGATCGATTCATCGGCGCCCGCCGGGTTGAGTGTTGCGACAGCCGTGGCGCCAACGGGCTCTTCGTCCAACAGGTTCCGGATGCCATGGAGTGGGTACACACCCAGATCCATCAGCGCGCCGCCCCCCAGCGCGGGCTCATGACGCAGAGCCCCTGGCGTGAACGGGTTACGCGCGAGGAATACCCCTTCGACGCTGATCAGACGCCCCAGCGTGCTCGCGAGAACTTTCGTCCGGGCCGCGAGCGGGTGGTAGTGATCGTGAAACGCCTCTACAAGACGCCGACCGGTTGCTGCTGCTGCGTCTGCCATCATTCGGGCTTCCGCTCCGTTCACCGCGAACGGTTTCTCGCACAGCACATCCTTCCCCGCCTGAAGCGCCGCAATCGACCACTCGGCGTGAGCGGATGGCGGAAGTGCCACGTACACAAGGTCGATGGCGGGGTCTGCCAGAAGCTCCTCGTACGAACCATAGGCCGTTGCGATGTCATGCTGGCGTGCGAAGTCACGTGCGCGATCGATCCCCCGAGAGGCGATCGCGGTTACCGTCACATCGGTGCGCCGGCGAGCGGGATCGATGATCGCTGCTGGGGCGATGGCAGCTGCACCGAGAATGCCGACTTTCAACATGATGACTCCTTCAGAATGAGAGATGGGTAACCGCGCCGACTTGTCACGCCCCATCGATCGCGCCCAGATTTACGCCAGGTCGCATCACAACATCGTGCACTAGCGAAGACGATCAAGTATCGCGCAATCGCCGAGCGACCGGACAATCTGACTCGGCTACCCCGACGCGTCTTGCGTCAGACGGCAGCCCGAGCTGGCTCATGCTTCAAAGGTTCCCGCGGCATCACGCAGAAACTGCATGACCTTTTCCTCTGGCACCTCACACGGTCTGAGAATTGAGCCTTCAGACGTCACCCACACGTTTGCTCCGAGATGCTCGTTGCCGCCGAGGCGCTCAGCATCGAACGAGATCGTCTTGCCGCCCGCACGCGTGGTCCGCGTGATTCCCCAACCTCGACCAGCGATCTGCACACGGGTCCATCCCTCGGGTATCGCCCGGATCAGCGCTGCGAGCTCGTGATCCGGTTCTACATCCATGTGTCCATCCTCACCCGCGAGAGAGACGATCCCTCATTCTGGTTGTGCTCACCGTCAACACGCCGCTGAACTCCGAAGCTCTCCATATGAGTCGATGATGCCAACAAAAACCCCCGCCGAAGCGGAAGGTTTCGGTGCGTTTCTGGTCGCGCTCCAGAGGTTCTCTCGCCAATGCTTGACCGACCTGAGGCTTGATCGGAGGACGAGCGCAATGCAGAGCCCGATGACCGCAGCGGACGTTTCGAACAGGGCGGTCCCGAGGAGGGCACGGACACGGCAGGGTCACCCAAGGTCGTCAAGACGCTGTGTAAAGAGTTCGGCCAGAACGAGAGCTGCCTGGGTCTCGGCCGGGCGTTCGGCGACCCCGTGGCCGAGGATGGACTGAATCCGCTCAAGCCGGTTGATGAGTGTGTTGCGGTGCAGAAAGAGCCGCTCGGCGGCCGGAGCGATACGCATCCGGGTATCGAAGAAAGTCCGGAGCGTCTGGCGCATCTCGGCCATTTCAGGGCTGTCAGTGGCGAGTCCGCGAAGCTCATGTTGAACGAACCAGCGGGCGCGTTCCTCGTCCCGGCTGAGGACGATCGCCAAGGCGGCGTCGCCGTAGGAGACTCCGCCTTTGTTGCCCAGACTGGCAGCCAGCCACAGCGCATCGGAAGCTTCCAGGTAAGTCCGCCGAAACCCGTCGGCACCGGGATGGGATTCGCCAATGCCAACCAGCAGCGACGATGGGACGTGTAGATCCTCAACTCGAGGTGCCCGCCCGGGGAGATCTGTGGTGACCCAGAGGTGAACCTTCCCTGCGTTCGTTTCATAGCGCAGCATTCGATCGCTGCCGACGAACCGAGTGAACAGGTGCACGACGCCGTCCAGGATTCGCCGCTCGACCGCACCTCCCGGAGGTACTCCGATGGCACAACTGAGGTGCCAGCCGATCAGCGGAATCCGCAGCAACCGGGTGGCTGCATCGGCGTCCACGGGCCCTCCCGCCACCAGCGATTCGATCACGCTTCGGCTGCGAACCTGTTCGGCCAGGTAGACCCGTCGGCGCTCGTCGACGATCGCGTCGGTCGCAACGCTGATCCACGAATCCATTGCCCCGGTGACGGATGTCGCCAGGCCAGGCACGAGGCGGATGCCGTCTGGGCCGGCGTCCACGGCGGCGTCTATGAGGAGCGAGAGCCACTCACGCTGCATGCGCCGCAATGCCTGAGTGATGTCCGACAACGGGATATCCCTCGCTACGATATCTTCGGCAATCTGGCGATCGATCGTCCCTGTGGCGGCTGGCAGCTCATCCTCGCCGGCAATGCTGAGCAGGGTTGTGGTCAGTACGTGCCGGGCATACGTCCGAATCAGCGGCCACGGTGCGAGCGAGTCGTGAATCTGCCCGTGCAGTGCGCCAAGAGACTGTTCCACCGCCCCGGCAACCCACCGGGTTGCGCCGTCTCCGAGTCGGGACCGCAGCTGCTGGACCTCAGGTTCCGCCAGAGAGGCCGGTCCGAGGTCACCGTCCCAATCCAGCGAGGAAATGATCTTCGCCACCGAGTCTGCGGTAGACACGCGGTCAGTCTAGCCCCAGGGATGCAGAGTGCACAGAAATGCGTCCAGGTCCGCGACAGATCGCACGATGACCCGATCACACCTTCACGGGATGGTTGATGTGTCGCGGAAAAGCCGCGGCAGTCCAATGAAAACCAACGTGATCTGGAGGTCACTTTTATGTTCGAACACAATGTCATCGCCGTCTCTTTCGAGGACCGCAGCAATGCGTACCAGGCACTCAGCGAGCTCAAGCGCGCCGGACTCGACGGGCGAGTTGAGGTGCTCGCTGCGAGCTTTCGTCACCCGCGACGAGCAGGGCCGATTCGACACCCCGGAGGGAGACGATGTCGTGGGTGGGGCCGCCACATGGGGAGGCAGCCTGATCGGGCTCATGCTCGGCGTCATCGGCGGCCCGATCGGGATGCTGTTCGGGTGGACCGGAGGCCTGCTGGTTGGAGGGGCCTTCGACATCCGTCGTGCGGACCGCTCAGACAGCGTGCTCGGCGAGATCAGCCGCTCCATCCCACTCGGCGGAACGGCCGTCGTCGCAGAGGTCAACGAGTACGCCGTCGAAGTCATCGACAAGCTGATGACCGAGCAGGGCGGGGCCGTGTACCGCCGTTCCGCAGATGTGGTCCTCGCCGAGCTCGAGGCGGCAGAGGACGCCTACGCGAAGGCACAGGAGGAAGCCGATCGGGCAGCGCGCGAACAGCGCAAGGCTGAGCGCCGCCAGAAGGCCGAGGAACAGAAGGCGGTCATCAAGGAGAAGCTCACCATCCACTGAGCCGCCGGGCGAATCGGGGCACCGAGCGTACCGCGCGGTGCCCCGATCGCCGCGACTCTCCAGCAAAGACGAGCAGTTTTGATCGGTTGGCCCAGAGCATCCGCCAACCAGGAGCGAAGGATCTTATGGAAACCGAACGAGATACGCCTGTCACCGATGCCCCCGGAGGCACCGGGCCGACGCGAATGACGCAGCACGCCCGGGAGGCGCTTTATGCGTCCATCAGTGGCGTCGCCACTCTGCTGGTCATGATGCCGTCGTCTGAGGCGTTCACCGGGCGCTCCGCCGCGAGCAGTCTCCTCGGCACCATGGGTGGCCTGTTTGCCGCAGGTCTGGTCGCCGACACGATCGCACACGCCAGCGAAAGCGGAGGGGCAACACGGCGCAGCGCGATGCGTCGCATCCTGGGAGCGTCGACCCGTGCCCTGGAAATCACCGTCGTGCCCGCCCTTCTCCTACTGCTCAGTGATACCGGCATCTGGAGTCTGAAGACAGCTCTGACGCTCGCGATAGCGATTCTCACCGTCACCCAGCTCGTGTTGGTGCTCTGGGGCTTACGCGGGAGCGCCACCACGAAGGGACAGAAGCTGGGTTACCTGGTGCTCCAACTGGCCGCGGTCGGCGGAGTCGTCCTGCTCAAGGTTTTCGTCCACTGACCCACTCACCAAAACGATCGAAGAAGGAAGAACCATGCGATCACGAAGCAGGTCCCTATGGAGCGACCCGCTCGGACGCGCCGGGATCCGCGGGGCGCAGGTGATCCTCGTCAGCGTCGTCGTCGCGGCACTGCTCTGGCTGATCAGCCGCCTGGCGGTCGTCACAGTACCTTTTGCGCTTGCCCTCATTCTCGCGGCAGCGTTCGCACCGTGGATGAAGTGGACACAGCGACGCCAGCTCCCGCCCGCCATTGGCGCCGCGCTCGTGCTCGTGTTCCTTCTCACCGTGATCGCCGGCGCGCTCGTCTACGTCGTAGCGTCCGCCAGCCAGGAATGGCGCGAGCTTACGCTCAAGAGCCAGGACGGCTTCCAGCGCATCGTGGCCTGGTGGCAGACTCTGCCTTTCTCTCTGGACCGGCGTCTCCTGGACGACGTCACCGAGCAGATCAGCGGTCTCGTCACGAGCGCCGAGTTCGGGTCCGGAGCGCTGGACGGAGTCGGCGCCGTGAGCGAAGTCAGCGCCAGCGTCGGGATCACGGCGATCGTCCTCTTCTTCCTCCTCAAAGACGGCCCGCTGATATGGGAGTTCGTCCTCCGACCTTTCGAGGGAATCGCCTACGACCGCGCGGAGCGCATCGGGCGCAAAACCGTCGCCGTTTTCGGCGGCTACATCTCCAGCACAGCCGCCGCTGCACTGTTCGACGCCGTGGGAATCCTGATCGGTCTTCTTCTTCTGCAGGTCCCCCTCGCGGTACCCCTCGCGATTCTCACCCTCCTGCTCGCCTTCATTCCGATCATCGGAGCCGTGAGCGCGGGTGCAATCGCAGCGCTTGTAGCCCTCGTCAGCAACGGACCGCTCACCGCGGCACTAGTCGTGCTCATCGTCGTCATCGTCAACCAACTCGAAGGGAACGTCCTGAAGCCGATCCTGATGGGAAAGACGGTCAACCTGCATGCGTTCGTCGTCCTGGGAGTCATCGCTGCGGGCACGGCCATCGGCGGAATAACAGGAGCTCTCCTCGCCGTCCCACTGACCGCCGCCGCCTGGGGCGTCGTCAACGTGTGGGACGGAGACAACACCCCCGCACACTGGGCACGCCCGAAGACCCGCGATCGGCCGGCACCGGCCTCAAGTGGGGCACTGCCACCCTCTGTGGCGGGCGATTCCGTCGTAGATTCGATGCCGGAGTCGTCAGCGGCCGGTCACGGTTGACCCGCCGAGAACATCCCCCAGCATCGGTCCGCGATGTCCTTCGCGGCCTGCGCGCTCGACTTCCAGTGGGTCCGGGGCCGGGTCACCGTCCGGCAGAAGAGCAGGTGCTTCCCGCTGCTCGACCATGGCGCCCTTTGCTTCCTTCTTGAGCAGCTTCTTCGCAGCTTTCTCGACGAGGACCGGAACGAAGTCACGGACTCCACCCTCGCCGAACTGCCGGTGCTCCTGCTCGACGACCTGCGCGATATGGTCGCGCTCGAGAGTGGGAAACCGCTCGGCCAGACGGTTGATTACCTGGTCAATTGCTTGAGTTTCGTCGAGCTCGCTCATGGGGACATTCTCCCGGGTCGGCGCTCGCCCAGCAACTGATTCGACGTGAATTATTGCATCGCGCAATGAATAGCGCCGTCAGCTTGCCGCGCCGTAGCGCAGCCGGGAGCCCTCGCACAAGAAGAGACAACCAACGAGCGGCTCAGACAGGGCTGAGCTCGCAGCCAGCAGAGCTGTCACCGCTCCAGCCACCCGAGGATGGTTGCGAGGCCGGCCTCGAAGTGGGTCGTACCCGGTCGATCGAGGAAGCCGTGGCGGGACTCAGGGAGTACCCGATAGGTGGTGTGCACACCTGCGACTCCAAGCTCGTTGCGGAATCTCTCTCCGGAACTGCGGAGCGAGTCTCGGTCGGCGTCGAGGAGCAGGGTCGGCGGGAAGCCTGTCAAGTTCGCGCTGCCCGGGAAGGCGAACGGGTCCCCGAGCGTGGCTCGAGAGCCGGCGTAGTTCAGGTTCATGGAGTCGACGGTCGACGATCGGAACTGTGTGATGCCATGCCTGCCGCGGATGCGCCGACGCAGTTCAGGCGAGATGGGCGGCAGCGCGGCATGGAAAGTCCCGTATGTCAGAACGAGCGATTCCGGCAGGTATTCGCCTCGATCTCGGTTTCGAAGTGTTGTCGCGGCTGCCAGTGCCGCTCCGGCGCTTGCGCCGCCGAGAATGACGCCGGGTGCGCGGTCGGCGCACCACTGCAACACGACCGAGACGTCGTCGAGCGCGGCCGGGTAGCGGGCGCCCGGCTTGAGGTCGTGTTCCTTGAGTGGCTTCAGCCAGCTGACGGCGGGCGCGAGCCGATAGTCGACGGTGATCACTGGTCGACCGGTTGCGGCGATGGCAAGAGCGACGGCGTGCGATTCGTTCTGATCGAGACTCCCGCCGATGAACGCGCCGCCGTGCACCCACAGCACGGGCGCGACGTCGCCGCCAGATCCCAGACGGAAACCATACTGGCGTGTGCGGACACTCGGGCCGCCCCGGCCTGCGACGGCCACGTCGTCGAAAGTGACGCGGCTCTCATAGCGGGCAACCCACGCCTTCGACTTCACAGCAGCGCCACCGCGTCGACCGCGGTCGTCTCCAGCTGGGCCAGGAAACGGTTCTGCTCGGCCTGGTCGGGGTACCCGCCTGGGTCGGTGACACAGATGGGACACCAGTGTCCGGCGGTCAGGATCAGCCGGGGGCTGCCGGTAAAGGTGTGCCCGAGCGCGCACCTCCAGTCGAGTGGCGTGGCCACCGCTCCCGGCGTCGGCGCCGCCGTCAGCAGTTCTCCGCCTCGGAAGATAGCGACTCCGGCGAGCACGTCGGTGTCCCATGAGCTTTCCGGGATCGTTTCGTCGTAACCATGATCAAGGAGCACTGGCTCACGGCTTGGGCGAGGGGGCCAGAACGTGGACCAGTCGCCGATTGCTGCTTGAGCGGCTCGGGACCCGAAGTAGGCGGTGATACGTTCTTCGTCATTGTCAGCGAGGAAGCGCATGGTCCCGCGCGGTTTCATCGTGAGTGGTTTCATCACGAGCTTCTTCACGAAGGCCGCCGGCAGGCGCCCAGCTATCCGCAATGTCGGGTTCGAGGCGACCGCGCGGGCGAGCGCATCCTCGAAGGTGTCCACTCGGAAAGGCACCAACTCGTGGAGCCTGTCTGAGTCGGTGTACCACTGGCCATGGAAGTTCTGGGTCGCGAACCAGTACCGCTCATACCAGGAGCGGACATCCTTCACACCGAGCGCTGCCGTCATCCGGGTCTGAAGTTCCCAGTTGGTCAGGCGCCAGGATGTTCCCCCGCCGATGTTGTATATGCCGCCCCAGAATTCCTCCGGAGCGCTGTCGCAGACCCCGACCATCAGCCTGGCGGCATCCTCAACGCTCACCCACTCCATCACCCCGGCGAAGGGAGAATGGGTCATGATCGGGTCACGGATCTCGAGCATCCCGGGATGGAAGATCCCGGTTTGCCGCAGCCACACCCACTTCGGCAATCCCGAATCGACAAGCTCCTTCTCGGCGATGATCTTGCTCTGCCCGTACTCGTCGTACCGGGCCACCCGGAGCGGGTCGCCGATTCGTCCCCAATGATGGGGCGGGTTGCGGTCACCGGTTTCCGCCACCGAACCGATGCCAACCACTCCGATGCGCGACGGGTCGGGCTGCGCTTTCACGGCCCGGATGATGTTCCGCATGCTGCCGACGTTGACCCGGTGGGTAAGCTCCGGGTGGTCGTCGGCGAATGGGGAGACCACCGCGCCGATGTGCAGGATGAAGTCGGCTCCGCGCACGCAGCGCTCTACCGCCGCGTAGTCGGTGAGATCGCCGAACACCACCTCGAGGTTCGGCATGTCCTCGTAGCGGCGAATGATCGATAGATCTTTGGGGTTCGGCAGCACCAGCGCGATGACGTCGAACTCGTCCCGGTCCCGGAATGCATTCAGGACGGCACGGCCCCAGTTCCCGGCTGCACCCGTGAGGAAGACGCGAGTCGGCTGGGCGGGCGCGAGGGTCATGCCTTCGCCGCCGCGGGGGATTTGGACAGCTGCATCATTTGCTCCAGCGCCTCCGGCGGGATCGCTCCCTGCGTGAACGCGAGGAACTGCTGCATCGGCATGGATTCCACCATCTTCAGCTGGTCCGGGTTCTCCGCTGCCTGCTGTGCCTGTTCCTCGCTCATGCCCGCCGCCATCCCCTGCATCAGCAATGGCCCGACGAGCGGGTGCCCGAACCAGTCCCCCACCGTCGAATCGAGAGTCAGTTCGCGCACGATGGAGTCGCCGGTGAGGGTGATCGCTTGTTCACACAGGACGGTGGACGCGTCCGCGGCGATCTGCACCCGATATTCGCCGGCCGGGACCACCCACTGGCTGAGCTCGACGTCCCAGTACGCGAACGCGCGCCGGTCCAGTCGGAGTGAAATGGTGGTGATCTCCCCCGGCTGGAGGGAGACCTTCGCAAAGCCGCGGAGTTCGCGTGCGGGGCGGCGCACAGCGGTGTCCCCGCCGGCAACGTACACCTGGACGACGTGTTTACCGGCACTGTGGCCGGTGTTGGTGACGGTCACTGACACGTCGACCTCGGCGTCCCCGACCGCCTGGATGGTGAGGTCGTCGGTGCTGAAGGTGGTGTAGCTGAGGCCGTGACCGAATGGGTAGCGGACGGGCACTCCCGCGGTGGTGTAGTACCGGTAGCCAACGAAGATGCCTTCGCCGTAGCGGACATGCCCTTGCTCGCCTGGGAAGTTCAGCCAGCTTGGGTTGTCCTCCAGACGTAGGGGGATGCTTTCGGCGAGGTGGCCGGACGGATTCACGTGCCCGAAGAGCACGTCGGAAAGTGCGGAGCCGCCGGCCTGTCCGAGGAGCCATCCCTCGACGATGGCGTCCACCTGGTCGTGCCAACCTTCAAAGGACACGACGCCTCCATTGGAAAGCACCACCACGGTGCGCGGGGCGGCCTGTGACACAGCACGGATCAGGTCGACCTGGTTCTGCGGAAGGGTGAGAGTGTCCCGGTCGAACCCTTCGGACTCCTCCCGGTCGCTCAGCCCCACGAAGAGGATGGCGACGTCGGCGCGGCCAGCTACCGCCGTGGCTTCCTCGATCAGTCCAGCCGGGTTGCCGGAATCGTCGAGAGTGAACCCGTGGGCGTGCTCGACGGTGACACCGTCGGTCCAGGATTGGTCGCTGATGGCATCGAGGGCTGCATCGACCCTCGTCGGATTGATGTGAGAACTGCCGCCGCCCTGGAAGCGTGGTTCCGTGGCGAACGCGCCGATCACGGCGACCCGTGTGTTTGCCTGCACCGGGAGTGTGTTGTCGTCATTCTTCAGCAGGACGATCGAGTCGGCCGCCACTTCGCGGGCCAGGGCGTGATGTCCGTCCACGTCGAGATCGTCGGTAGCGTCGTGCGGGAGTTCTGTGAGCGCGAGGACTCGGCGCACCGCTTCGTCCACGAGGTCCTCCTTGAGGGTTCCAGCGCGGACCGCGTCGACGATCTGCTGGTCGGTGGCACCACCGTTTCCCGGCATCTCGAGGTCCATACCGGCTGCTACGCCGGCAACGCGGTTGCTGACCGCGCCCCAGTCGGAGATGACGGCGCCCGTGAAGCCCCAGTCACCGCGGAGAACGTCGGTCAGAAGCCAGCTGTTCTGCGATGCGTAGATCCCGTTGACCTTGTTGTAGGAGCACATCACGGTTGCAGGACTCGCTTCGGTGACGACACGTTCGAATGCAGGCAGGTAGATCTCACGCAATGTTCGCTCGTCGACGTCCGCGCTGATGCGCATCCGCTCATGCTCCTGGTTGTTCGCGGCGAAGTGCTTCACCGACGCGCCCACACCGGCCTGCTGCATCCCGGTGACGTGCGCCGCGCCGAGGACACCGGAAAGGTAGGGGTCTTCGGAGTAGTACTCGAAGTTCCGGCCGCAGAGGGGGCTGCGTTTGATGTTCACGCCCGGCCCAAGGATCACGGATACACCGAACGCACGTCCTTCCCGGCCAACGGCTGCGCCGACGCGTGCTGCGAGCTCCGGGTCCCAGCTGCTGCCGACCGCGACGGCGAGCGGGAAACACGTCGACGGCAGGCTGTCGTTGATGCCAAGGTGGTCGGCGTCGCCGGCCTGGCGACGCACACCATGGGGGCCGTCGGTCAGGACGATCGACGGTATCCCCGCTTCCTCGATCGGTTTGGTGGACCAGAAGTCACGTCCAGAGAGGAGGGATGCCTTCTGCTCGAGGGTCAATATTGAGAGGTCGACGGTCATGTTCAGGCTCCTTGTGAGGCGGCTTCGAGGGCCGTCGTGAGGTCGGATCGGAGTTCGTCGCTGGCCCCGGGCACGAAGCCGAGCATGGTGCGCACGGACATGGCGGCGGCTTCCGGTGCGCTGCCGTCCAGTGGTACCCCGGGATAGTGGGCGCTGAAGGCCTCGGTGAAGAGTTTCCAGGCGAGTGCATCGTCGGCGACTTGTCGGAGTGTCGAGTCGAGGCTGAAAACAGCTCTCAGGTTGGCGCCTTCCGGCAGTTCATATTCCCAGTGATGTTCGCCCGGGCCGACGGTGACCGCGGAGTCGACGTCGGGGTGGAGTGGAAGCACGACCTCTGCTTCCACGCCTTCGGGTACAGCTATGCGCACTGACGCGGTTCCGCTCTCAAGGACCCACGCAACGCTGATCTCGCCGTAACGGGTGTGGTGCCGCAGGGATGCAGTGGTCAGGTCTCCCCCGGGTTGAGGAGCGATGCGCACGCGTCGGTAGCCGGGTTCGAGGGCGGTCAGGCCCCCGATGGTGCGGTGCATCCAGTCGACCACGGCGCCGAGGGCGTAGTGGTTCAGGGACGTCATTCCGGACGGGTTGATGGTGCCATCGGGCCGGATCGAATCCCAGCGTTCCCAGATGGTGGTAGCGCCCATGGTGACCGGGTACAGGAAGGACGGGCATCCGGTTTCGAGGAGCAGGAGGTACGCCGCGTCGAGGTGCCCGGTGCTCGAGAGAGCGTCGGTGACGAGTGGTGTTCCGGCGAAGCCGGTGGAGATGCGGTAGCCGGCCTTTGCGACCAGGGTGGCGAGCCGGTCTCCCGCTCGACGTTTCTGGTCTTCGTCGAGGATGTCGAAGGTGATGGCGAGGGCGTAGGCGGTCGCCGTTTCGTTGACGACGCGTCCCTTCGCGGTCACATACTCGTTCATGAAAGCCGTGCGAACGCGTTCGGCGAGGGCTTCGAATTCACTAGTGTCGCCGTCGTGGCCGAGAATACGGGCAGTGTCAGCCATCTCCCGCGTGGTCTTGCACAGGTATGCGGCGGCGACGAGGTGCCGGTCAGTCTTCCCGCCGGCGGGGTTGTCCATCGGGGCGTCGGGGTCGAGCCAGTCTCCGTATTGGAATCCGGAGCTCCACAGCCCGTCGTCGTCCAGCAGCGCGGCGACCTGCCGGATGAATGCGGTCATCGAGGTGTATGCGTCCGCAAGGATCGTCGAGTCACCGTACTCCTGGTAGAGCGCCCACGGCAGGCTCACTGCCACGTCGCTCCACAAGGCGGTGGGTGACGATGGGGTGGAGAGGACGTCCGGTACGACCCAGGGCACAAACCCCTTCTCTCCCTGCTCCGCGGCAAGGTCCTGCAACCAGGAGCCGAGAACGCCGCGGACATCGTAGAGGAACGACGCCGTCGGGGCGAACGCGTTGATGTCGCCGGTCCAGCCGAGCCGCTCGTCACGCTGTGGGCAGTCCGTGGGCACGCCGACGAAGTTGTCCCGCATCGACCAGACAGCGTTGGAGTGCAGGCGGTTCAGGAGATCGTTGGATGTTTCCAGCCAGCCCGTTCGGGTCATGTCGCTGTGCACGACGATTGCCCGCACGTCCTCGGGCTTGAGCTCGCCCGGCCAGCCGTCGATTTCGGCGTACCGGAAACCATGGAAGGTGAATCTCGGTTCGAAGGTTTCGGAACCCTCCCCCCGGGCGGTGTAGACATCGGTGGCTTTCGCGGTCCGGATCGTCTCGACGTCGATTTCGCCGTCGGTCAACGTTTCCGCGTGCCTGATGGTGACGGTGTCACCCGCCGCAGCATGCACAGTGAACCGTACCCAGCCCGAGATGTTCTGTCCGAAGTCCACGGTTGCGCGTCCGTTGGAGTTCGTGCTTATCGAGACAGGAACGAGTTCCTCGATCCGGCGGATCGGCGGAGCGATCGGCTCCATCAACGCCTCAGCGGGCCAGTCAATGTTCTCCACCGGATGCCAGTCCCTGTCATCGAATCCCGGCTCGTTCCAGCCGGTCGGGTCGAGGCGAGCGTCCACGACCTCGCCGTCGTAGATGCTCGACGAACGGATGGCTCCTGTCGCTGCCCGGAAGGAGTCATCCGACACAATCGTCTCAACACGATCGGAATATTCGAGACGCAGTTCCGCCCAGAGAGCGGGGAGGTCGCTGTAGTGGTTGCGTCGTTCCTCCCAGCCCAGTCGACCCAGCGCCCAGCCTTCGCCGACGATCGCACCGAGAGCGTTCTCGCCAGTCGTCACGGTGTCGGTGACGTCGTAGGTACAGACGGCGAGCCGGTGACGGTAGGACGTCCACCCGGGTGCGAGGACCTCGTCGCCGACCCGTTTACCGTTCAGCCAGGGTTCGACGAGGCCAATGGCGGTGATTCGCAGGGTTGCGCGCACCAACCCTTCCGACGCCTCAAAGGCACGTCGGAAGTACGGTGCCGGGTCACCTTCACCTCCTGCCGGGAAGGTGGGGGTGATGAAGGCTGCTGCGGGTGCAGACATGGTGGGGCTCCTTGATGCTTTTACGCGGGCAGTTGAGACGAACGGGTCAGCGAACCGATTTGATGCGAAGAACGACGAGCCCGCCCACGAAAACGCAGGCTGCGGCGACGACGAACAGGAGGGTGTAGTTCTTGTCGCCGGCCGTCGCTCCGATCGCGAGGAAGAGAGGGGCGATCAACGGTGCCGAGGCCTGCGGGATGGAGGTCGCGAATCCCGTGATGCCCATGAAACGGCCGGCGTCTGTCTCGCGCTCGGGGAGAACGTCGAGCAGCAGCGCCTGATCGACCGCCGCGAAGCCACCGATACCGACGGAGACGATCAGTGAGCCGGCGATAAGCGCGGGCATCTCGGTCGAGAACGCCATCGTCAGCATTCCGATTGCCATCAGCGACCCGGAGATGATCAGGAACAGGCGACGACGACGCAGCTTGTCGGACAGGAAACCTCCACCGATTGCACCGATGGTTGTGGCGAGAACACCAACTCCTCCGAGGAGCCCGATGATTCCGGCGACCTCTGCGACCGGGATGCCCAGGCGCGACGCGAAGAAGAAGGCGGTGAAGGTCGTGTTGAGGGTGAGTCCGAAGTAGAAGAGGAAACGAGCGAGCCAGTTCCAGGAGAAGTCGGGGTAGCGGCGGGGGTTGTAGAGGTACTTGCCGAGGAGCGAGCGAACCGTGATGCGTTCGTCAAAGCGGTTGCCGCGGCTGTCATCTTCATGCACGAACAGCACGAACAGCGCGACAAGAATGACCCCGACAAGGCCAGGAACCAGGAACAGCATCAACGGGTCGCCGGTGAGTCCGGATGCGATAACGACACCGAATACCGGAGCGATCTGGGTCGCAAAGCCCGTAAGACCGGCGACCTTCCCGCGCTGCGACTCTGGCAGCCGGTCCGCAGTTGAGATTTGGAGGTTGCTCAGCACCTGGCCCCAGCCAAGCTGCGCGAGGACCCACCCCAGCCCCAGAACCAACACGGAGGGAGCCAATGCCATAACGACGAGCGAGAGGACACCGAGCAGCGTGCCGACGATCATGAAGGGGCGCCGGCGGCCCAGCCGGGTGCGGGTTCGGTCGCTGGCAACCCCGAGGAAGGGTGCGGAGATCATGACGACAAGTGCGCCGGCCCCCGTGATGAAACCAAGGTATTCCTCGTGCCCGGGAGCCAGTTCCTGCACCCGGATCGCGAGCGAGATTGCCAGCGGGGTGATGAAAGCCATGAACACGCCGAACTGGGCGAGGACCATCAGCCAGATGTACCGGGGGCCGACCTTGGGCAGACCACTGGACGAGGCGGTTTCCTTCTCTAGCGCCTCCGGGTCCACCGTGGCGGTGGGGAGAGGTGAAGGTGCGGGCGGGACGACGGGTTCATCGCCATACGGGTGCGGGTTCATTTGGACTCCATTGTCTGGCCTAAGGCTACGGGCACTAGCGCGTGCTAGTTCGTGTTGAGGATGCTACATTGGTGGCACTAGCACGCGCAAGTTAATCGGGTGACAATCCGTGGAGGAGCCAGAGTGAGCCAGGCGGACAAACGGGTGACTGCGGCGGACATTGCGCGATCGCTGGGGATATCTCGCGCAACCGTAGGGTTCGTTCTCAACAACACATCAGGCCAGACCATCTCCCCTTCCACGCGGAAGCGAGTGCAAGCAGAAGCGCTGAGAATGGGATATCGACCGCACAATGCAGCGAGAGCTCTTGCCACCGGTCGCTCTCACCTCATCCTCCTGGTTCTTCCTGACTGGCCGATCGATTTCAACCTTCGCCGGAACATAGAAGAGGCATCCTTGGCCCTCGACGAAGCCGGGTATTCGCTGATCACCTACACGCCCCACCCGACGAGCCAGGCGCGACCGCTGTGGGAGACACTTCAACCCGATGTCGTGATGTCGATGACTCAATTCAGCCAGGAACAGGTCAGGTCGATCAGGGCCGCAGGCATCTCCAGACTGATCCCGGACCCGGAAAGCTCCAACGCGGAGTATCCGGAGGCCGGGCCCGGTCTGCAGGTCGAGCACTTATACGACCTTGGCCATCGGCGCATCGCGTTCGCCGGCTCGCGAGACCCCCGGGTCGCAGACCTGGTGGCCCTACGAAGGTCCCACGCCGAAGACGCGGCGGTTTCTCTCGGCATCTCCCCCCTTGTCACCGCCGATGTCGACCACCTTTCAGCAGACCTCCCTGATTTGGTTCGCTCCTGGGTCGCCGAAGGTGTCACTGCAGTGGCCGCGTATAACGACGACATCGCTGCGGCAGTTGCCGGCACAGCGCTTCGCCTGGGCATCCGTGTGCCGGATGAGTTGTCGGTGATCGGACACGACGATGCCCCGATCGCCCAGATGTTCGAGCCCCGTTTGTCGACTGTGCGCGTCGACATCGTCGGCCTTGGGCGATACTTCGCGGCGCTCGCCGTCAGTGCTGTCGACGGAACCCCGGTGCCGCCTCCTGGGCCAGTCGCAGCCGTTGAAGTTGTAGCACGGGCCTCCTCGGACAAAAAAGCACAGTGAGCCGTTACCCTCGTTTCCGCGAACGGGCCGCCCGCCGGACGCCCCTGCACATCGTTCGCCTGTCTACACCACGGTCGCCTGGAGCGCGGCAAGACCTCCGTCAACCGCAAGATCGGCGCCATTCACGTAGGACGCACCTCTGCTGTTGAGAAACAGCAGAGGCTCGACCTGCTCATCAACGGTTGACGCGCGGCCGCTGGGCCGAAGGCTCTCGGCAAGTAGTTCGGGTGGGAACGCCTTCTGACTGACGTCGAGCAAAGGCGTCTGCACCTGTCCGGGGCTGGTCGTGTTGATCCGAAGGCCACGCTGTCCCAGGAGGCTCGACTGTTGGAGAGTCCAGACGGTCAGCGCCTCTTTACTGAATGGATACCCGTGCCCAGCTCTTCCTGCGTGTTGGTCGTACCACGCCACACCGAGGTCGAAGGTGGATGTCGCGACGAACTCACTAACAACGTCAATGTGGGTTCGCCAGGCGCCGGCATTGCTTGATGACACGCTGGCGATCGCGCTGCCGGCGGGCATCTGTTCGATCAGCCGCTCGGTCAGCAAGCGGGGCCCGAGAAAATTGACCTTCAGGATTTCTGACGACGGTAGGACCGGCGGGGCCCCGGCGCAGTTGAAGAGAGCATCGATGCGTCCACTGATCCGCGAAACCACCCGCTCGATCGAATCGACCGATGCGAGGTCGATACTGTGGAATTCGCCTACCCCCATGGGCGGGGTGCGTCGGCTCAACCCGACCACCTCGGCTCCGAGCTCGACGAGTGCGCGCGCGGTGGCCTCGCCTACTCCGGAGGAGCATCCCGTGACAACGACGCGTGCGCCCCTGTAGTCCTCAAAGATCATCCTGTCCCTTACCGCGTGTGGTGACGTGAGCAAATTGCGGGTGCCCCTGACGGGCGATGTTCCCCAACCAGGCGAGGCTTGGCTTCGGCGTGCGCGCGAACGTCGTGTGGTCGACCGCGATGAGACCGAAGGTCGGCTCCCAGTGGCCCCACTCGAAATTGTCGAGGGCACTCCAATGGAGGTAGCCGCGCACGTCGACGCCGTCGTCTTTGGCCTTGAAGAGGTGAGTCAACGCTTCGGATGTGTACGCGATCCTTCGAGTGTCATCGGCCGTTGCGATGCCGTTCTCCGTCACTACCACGGGCACCCCTTCGGTGACCTGCCAGGCGTGGCGCACGGCCGTGCCCAGAGAGTCCGGGCGGTAGGGCGTGCCCACAAGCGTGTTATCGGGATGCGGAGGGTTGGGGACGAGACCGCCCTCATCGACCGCTTGAGTCGAGTACGCCTGAACCCCGATAAAGTCATCGCCGCGCGCAGCCTCGAGGAACACATCTTCTCGCGCGTAGCGTTCTTCGTGTAGTCGTCGCTCCGACGCGACGTCCGCAGCGTGGAGCGCAAGGTTCGCGACTGTCCAGCCGACCGCAGCGCTGGTGCGTTCACGAACGATCACGCGGGCAGCATGGTGAGCCTCAATCAGCCGCTGCGTCGCCTGTGGCAACGGTAGGGGAAGAACAAAACCGCCGTCGCGCTGGACGGTGGGTGTGTCCATGTCGGGCACTGCACCGCTGTTGATCGCAGATGCCATGAGCATCATGAACGCGAACATGTTGGGCTCGTTGATCGTGCACACCCACTCCACGCCATCGAGAATGTCGCAGGCCCTGTTGACGTAGGTGGAGAAGCGGTTGACGGCGGTGTCGCCAAGCCAGCCACCTTCTTCGATGAACCAGCGCGGGCTGGAAAAGTGGTGCAGGGTAATGACAGGGGTGAGCTCGAGGCCGATCGCGGTGTCGATCATGCGGCGGTAGTGAGCGAGTTCGGCTAGGGAGAATTCGCCGGGAAGCGGTTCGACGCGTGCCCACTCGATGCCGAATCGATAGGAGTTGAGGCCGGCTTCAGCGAGCAGCCGCATGTCTTCCTCGTAGCGGTGATAGCTGTCGACGGCGTCGCCGCTCGGGCCCAACTGCGGCATCCGCTGCTCGTAGACCCACCAATCACTGTTGACGTTGTTGCCCTCGATCTGGTGCGGGGATGTCGATGCTCCCCACAAAAATTCCGGTTTCGGATCCGTCATTTCGTTCTCCGTTCGTGTTGCATCAGCGCCATGGGATGCGCGTGCTCGAGGCCCCTCATGCGCGGACCGACAGTGTCGTGGACAGTTGGGCGGTGGAGTCTCCGCCGACCCAGATGTCGATATCGGTCACGTCCTGGACGAATCCGCGCGTGACTGCGCTCCAAAAGCGAAGCTGCTCAGGGCCGAGCGGGAAAGTGAGGGTGCGTGTTTCACCCGAAGCGAGCGTGACACGCTCGAATCCCTTGAGTTCGCGCACCGGGCGCGAGGACGTTCCGTAGCGCTGGTGGATGTACAACTGAACGACCTCGTCTGCGGGTCGGTCCGAAGTGTTGCTCACAACGACCGACACCGACGTGGTCTCGCCGATACGGACAATGCTCTGCTCGAGGCGCAAATCTGAGTATTCGAACGTCGCGTATGACAGTCCATGCCCGAACGGGTAGAGCGGGGTGCTGGGCTCGTCGAAGTATCGTTCGCCCTGGTTCTCGGGCTGGAATGTGCGGTAGTGCGCGTAGACCAGCGGCACCTGGCCGACGTGGCGCGGCCAGGTGAACGGGAGACGGCCGGCGGGCGAAACGTCGCCGAAGAGCACGCTGGCGACAGCGTCCCCTCCTCGCGTGCCCGGGTACCACGCCTGCACAATCGCCGCGACGTTCTCGTCGGCCCATCGCAGGTCGAGCGGGCGGCCTGAGACCATGACCACGACGATGGGTGTTCCCGTTGCCGCGATGCGCTGCAGTTGCTCCAGTTGGCGGCCAGGGAGGTCGAGTGTGGCGGTGGATGCCTTCTCTCCTGCCTGGTTTTGCCGCTGGCCGACGACGACGATGGCGACATCGGCGGAGGCAGCGACGTCTACCGCTCTGGCGATCTCGGCCTCATCGTCCCAGTCGTCTGGAGTTACCTCTACTGTCGGGTCGGCGCGGTCGAACTCCGACGCGTACACCCGCTCCCGGATGCCGGCACCGGGAGCGTACGAGACACTCGCTTCACCAAGACGCGATGTGAGCCCCTCAAGGATCGTGACTGTCTCGGTGGTGTCGTGGTCGAACACCCATGGTCCGAGCAGGTCGCGTTTGCTGTCGGCGAGCTGTCCGATCACGGCGACGGAGTTCAGCGTGTCGGCCGCGAGCGGCAAGGCGTTCTCTGCGTTCTTCAGCAGAACAATCGAGCGCTCCGCAGCCGTGCGTGCGACCTCGCGGTGTGCGGTGGCACCCAAGACACCTGCGGTCGCTGCGTCCTCAACGAAGGGACTCTCAAACAGCCCGAGCCGGAACTTCGCTTCGAGTACGCGGCGAACGGCGGCGTCGAGCGCGTCTTCACTGACCAGGCCGTTAGCCACCGCCGCTGGAAGGCGGGAGTACGCCGCGTCTGCCATCACCATCTCCATGTCGAGACCGGCCTCGAGTGCGCGGGCGGCGGCATCCTGTAGGTCCCGTGCGAAGTGCTGGGTCTCCAGCGAGCGGACGGCGTTAGCATCGGAGACGACGAAACCTTCGAAGCCCAGCTTGTCTCGGAGGATGTCGGTCAGCAGCCAGCGGTTGGCGGAGGCGGGCACTCCGTTGAAGTCCATGTAGGCGCTCATGACGTTTGCAGCACCGGCGTCGATCGCCGCCTGGAATGGCGGCAGGTACACGTTCCACAGTTCGGAGTCGGACACGTCGGCGTCGTCGTAATCGCGCCCGCCGCGTGCGGCGCCGTAGCCGGCGAAGTGCTTCGGGCCGGCGAGGACCCGGTCGGCACCGAAGTCACCCTGGAAGCCCCGCACCTGCGCAGCGGCAACCGCAGCGCCCAAGACGGGGTCTTCCCCTGCGCCCTCGAAGATCCGACCCCATCGAGGGTCCCTGGCGATGTCGACCATCGGAGCGAACGTCCAATGAATGCCTGCCGCCCGCGCCTCGCGAGCGGCGACGGCCTGCGCTTGTTCGATAATCTCGACGTCCCAGCTGGCGGCAAGGCCGATGGGGGCCGGGAAGATCGTACGGAGCCCATGGACCACGTCGAAACCGAAAAGCAACGGGATGCCGAGACGGGTCTGCTCAACCGCCATCCGCTGCAGGCGGTTGATGACTGTCGGGTTCGTGACGAACAGTGCAGAGCCGGCTCCGCCGTTCGCCACTGCGGCCTCGACGGCCAGGGGCTGCTCCAAAAAGGCGCGGTGCTCCGGAGGAAGGGACTCGATGTCGAGTCCCTCGGGCAGTTCCATACCGCCGAAGTAGAAGTATTGGGTGATTTGCCCGGCCTTCTCTTCGATAGTCATCTGTGAGAGGAGGTCGGTGACGCGGGCCTCGACGGATGCTGTGGGTTCGCGATAGAGCGGTTCGGTCATGTGTTTCTCGATTCGTGGGATGTGGTCCGCGGCCGTTACAGATGCGGAAAAGGATGCTCAGGCTGCTGAGGTCGTGCCGGGGTCGGCCGCGTACTGGATGGAGTGCACGCGGATCTGGCCGGTCAGCGCTTCAACACCGAAGACCCGCCCGGTGAACCCTCCGGCGACCTCGGTTGACAGGTAACGCCCGTCGAAAGCGCCGAAGATGTGCTCCGCGCCAGCACCCGCGACCGCCAGCTCGACCAGGTCCGGCTCCATCGATACCCCGTGAGGCAAAACGTGAGGGGCCTTGGCGCTGATGCGCAGTGTAGGCACGGTCGCAGCGGGCACGTCCCAGCGTCCCATGGCGTGCACGATCGGGCCGATCGCTACCGTCGCTTCGACAACTGAGCCGTCATACGTCAGGCCGTACCAGTGGTGATCGTCGACTCGCAGCACGAATCTGCCCACGGCACCATCCGCGATGGGCTGCAACTGGGCCGACGCGGTCCAGACGACGTCCGTCGCACGCGCTGCCAGGATCGCCTTGCCAGGCCCGGCATCCGCGTCGATCACGAGACCTCCGCCATCCGCAGGACGGGTAAACGATTCAGGGAAGCGCCCGACCCCCAGCCACCGGGCGTTGAGATCCGGCGTGTCGAACCGATCGTGGAACGAACGGTCCGCCGACGGAACCGAGAAACGGGATTCGTTCACGACAGGCCAACCGTCGACCCAGTTGATCCCGGCCAGGAACGACTCGCGGCCGTTGACGTGGAAGCTTGGTGACTGACCCCGCGGGCGGACCCCTAGGTACACGGCGGCCCATGTGCCGTCGGCCAGTTCGATGAGATCTGCGTGGCCGGTGTTCTGCACCGGGTGGGCCAGGCTTCGGTGGCTGAGGAACGGGTTGTCGGGCGCCGGTTCGAACGGACCGTCGAGGGTTCGGGCGCGAGCGATCGTCGCCGCGTGCCCGCGTTCGGTGCCGCCTTCGGCCAAGAGCAGGTACCACCAACCGTGGATGCGATAGAGGTGGGGTCCTTCCGGAAAGGCGAGTCCGGTCCCCTGCCAGAGCGGTCGTGGATTCTCCAGCATCGCCCCGGTTTCCGTGTTGATGGGGGCAGACTGGATGCCGGGCAGGTCGGGGCTCAGCGAGCACCAGGTCACGTGGGCGGTGCCGTCGTCGTCCCAGGCGATGTCTGGATCGATGCCAATGGCGCCGGTGATGTGGACGGGATCCGAGTACGGGCCTTCCGGGTTCTCGGCATGGATGAGGAAATGGCCGCGTCCGTTGGGAATCTCGTTGACGTTGGTGCCGATGATCCAGAATCGCCCGTTGTGATGGCGGATAGTCGGGGCAAAGATGCCGGCGCTCGGATAGCCTTCGTGCTCGGCGATCTGGTTGGCGCGGGTCAGTGCATTTCCGACCGGAGTCCAGGTCAGCAGGTCTGCGCTGCTGTGTATCGGGATACCGGGCAGGTACTCGAAGCTGGAGTTGATGAGGTAGTACGTCTCGCCGACGCGACAAATGGACGGATCCGGGTAGAAGCCGGAGAGAATTGGGGCGGTCATCTGTGGCTCCCTCGGAGGGCCGGCTCGGCCGTGCCGAGGTTCTGGTTGGCGACGGTCGTTTGTAGGATCAGCGATTGTTCGCCGAGCCGAGTCGAGGTCACGCGCACGTGGACCTCACCGGCCTGCCCTGTGGCGCGCACGATTGCGAGTGCCCGGCCTCGGTAGGTGGTGTGTACAGCGTCGACGAAGTTCTCTGTGGTGGAGGGTGCGGCGCTGCCGAGCGCGGCGAGAACGCCGGGGCCCGAAACGCTCACCGAGACACGATCGACGGATGCCGCGTCGACGATCCCGTCTTCGTCAGCGAGCTCGATCCACACGTAGGCGAGGGCATCGGCACCCTGTAACTCGTCGGTCTCTGCGCGCAAACGCAGTCGCGGTTGCTGGGCGGAGCGCAGGCTGGCGCGGCCGGTCTCCTGTCCGTTTCGGTAGGCGACCGCGACGATCTCGCCCGGTTCGTACGGGGTGCGGAAGCGGGCGACGAAGCCTCGCTTCGGACCGGCCGGTCGTCGGCCCAGTGACCGGCCATTCAGGATCAGCTCAACCTGATCTTCGGCCGAATAGACCTCGACCTCGGCTGTTCCGGTGACCCCACGCCACGACCAGGTGGTCAGGGCATCCGTGGACAACCACGGACTCCTATTGGCACGCTGGCCTGCACGGTCAAGCGGTCTTACGGCGATGCCGGGACGATCAGTGATGCGCCACACCGCCTGAGCGAGCAGCAGCGTCGCAGTCGGTGCACCCGTGATGTCGAACACACCGCAGCCGGCGAGGATACCCGGGTACGGCTTGGCGATCCCGCCCGGTTCGCGGCCATACGACCAGAATCCGAGGCCGACTTCGCCCAGGTAGTCCCACCCGGTCCAGCCGAAGTCACCGATCACTCCTGGGACCGAGGTCACGCGCTTCCAGATAGCGGGCAGGTCCCCAGGCATCGACTCGGTGCCGACGATGACGCGGTCCGGGTAACGCTTCCGCGCGCGCCGGTAGCTGGCGTAGCCGTAGTTGTACCCGGCAATGTCGACACGTTCAAAGATGCCGCGCGTGGCCTTGTCGGCGGCAGGCAGCGTGGACGCAAGCACCATCATCCGACCGAGCTTGGCAGCAAGCATGTTCGCCGCGGTACTGGTGGCAGGTGTCCGCTCGGGAGGGGTTTGGCCTGCGCTGCCGGGTTTGGCCCGGGCGGCCATCATGGCCAGCAGCGGGTTGACGGCGATCGTCGTCGGACGGGTCGGGTCGACCTCAGTGAAGAACGCCTGGATCTCGCTGGCGAGGGCGACGCCGGTTGCGATGGCGGACTCGGCTATCTCGTTACCGATCGAATACATGATCACCGATGGCCTGTTCCGGTCAGTGGCGATCATCGCGGCAGCATCCGCACGCCATTCGTCACGGAACCGCTCCGCGCCGTCGTGGGGAGTCTTTTGCCCGAACCAGACATCGGTGAGCTCGTCCATGACATACAGCCCGAACTCATCGCAGGCATCGAGGAACGCCCTCGAAAGCGGGTTGTGCGCGCTGCGAATCGCGTTGTACCCGGCCGCTTTGAGCAGCCGGGCCCGCCGGCGCTCAGCATCGGTCCACGTTGCAGCACCGAGCGGTCCATTGTCGTGGTGCACCGCCGCGCCCCGGAGGAGAACTTTCTCACCATTGACACGGAGGCCCTGCCGAGCGTCGACCTCGACCGTGCGAAGCCCGGTGCGGATGAGACGTTCGTCGAGTGTCTCACCGTCGGCAGAAGCGCTCACTCGCACGTCATACAGGTGAGGATGCTCCGCTGACCAGAGTCGCGCATCGGGAATCGGGATAGTCAGGCGGGCCACCGCATCCGAGATAGACGTCTTGCGGCGCGCAGCAAGCTGTCCGTCACATTCAAACTCGATGACGACCTCGGCGGATGCCGGGATCGGGCCGTCGACGTGTACCTCCACATCGACGGCCGCGCCCCCACTGCTGTGACCGACGGCTCGAGTCACCAGGCGAACGCCATCTCGCGAAATGCTGACGGCTCCCGCCGACTCCAGCCACACGGGGCGGTAGATGCCCGACCCGGTGTACCAGCGACTGTTCGGCACGTTCCGGTTGTCGACTTCCACTTCGATCAGCACCGACTCCCCGGGCACGATCCCGTCCAGGGGAACGCTGAACTCCCGGTACGGGCTGTCGCTGCGTCCGATCTCCTGTCTGTCCACGACGACGCGGGTCGTACCGTAGACGCCCTCGAACGTGAGCTGGTACGACCGCTCCCCTGCGTTCACGGGAGCCGTCCACCGTTTGCGGTACACATACGTACCGCCGGCGAAGAAACCGCCGTGGTTGTCGGTGCCGGCATCCGCTGACCGCGGCTCGCCGATCATCGCGTCGTGAGGAAGGCGGACGGGGATGCCCGTATCCTCGCCGGTGCGGTGGAAGGTCCATCCGTCGGTGAAAAGAGTCGTCGTCATGGTTCAGCTCCAAGTCAGTGGCAAGGGAACATCTGGCGGTGTTCAGCGGACGCTCTTGACCTTCCACTGCACCATGATTCCGGCGATGATCGTGAGGACCGCGGCGATGAGGAAGAGAAGGCCATAGTTCTTTTCGTCTCCGCTTACGCCGATCAGGATCAGCGGGGCGGCGGCCAGCGGTGCGAAGCCCTGCGCGATCGACGTCGAGTAGCCGTTGATGCCGAGGAACCGGCCGGCGTCCGTGTCCTTCTCAGGAAGGACGTTCAGAACGAGCGCCTGGTCGACGGACGAGAACACGCCCAGGGCGAGACCGGTCAGGGCAGATCCCACGAGGAGAACGGCGAAGTCGCTGCCCCCAAACGCGAGCGTGATTGCGCCGATGGTGTAGACGATGCCGGAACCGAGGACGAAGATCTTTCGACGTCCGAGCTTGTCAGACAGGATTCCACCGAGGAGCGCTCCGACCCCGGTGACTGCGAGGCTCACGAGCGAAAGGATGACGATGATGCCGCCGATGTCAGCGACCTGTCCGCCTTCGCTGAGCCGCGAGGCAAAGAACAGAGAGGTGAACGTGGTGGAGAACGTCACGCCGGTCATGAACAGGAGACGTGCGAGCCAGTTCCAAGCGAAGTCGGGGTAGTCACTCGGCTTGAAAACCATGCTCCTGAGGACCTTGCCTGTGCTCATCCGGTCGGGGAAATCGAGGTCGCGGGTGTCGCGCTCGGGGACAAAGGCGAACCATGCAAGCATCGCCAGAAGCCCGACCGCGCCCGGTACGAGGAAGACGAGGAAGTTGTTGCCGATGAACGCGCTGGCAAGGCCGACACCGACGACCGGCGCAACCATCTGAACGAACCCGGTCATACCAGCGACTCGCCCGTACTGAACTTCAGGCAGTCGATCAGCCTGCGATTGGATCAGGGAGTTCATCGCGGTGCTCCACCCCGCGGAAGTGATGATCCAGCCCACGATCAGAACCGGAATGCCGCTGGCAGAGGCGACCACCGCGAGCCCGATGAAACCGACGATCGCGCCACCGAGCGCGAACTGACGACGCCGGCCAAACCGCGATCGTGTGCGGTCACTCCAGAGGCCCATGAGCGGACCGGTGATCGTGGTCACAATTGCGGCAATACCGATGATGTAGCCGAGCACCTCGACGTTCGCCGGCGCCAGCTCCTGAACACGCAATGCGAGTGAAATACCGATAGGTGCGACCAGCGCGACGTAAGCACCGAACATCGCCAGCAGCAGGAAAGTGATGTACTTCGCCTTCACGGGCGTACGGATCGCTCCCGTGGCCGTGTTCTCCGCGCGCGTATCAGCAGCAAGTGCCTGCTGGGCAGGCGAGGTTGAAGCGCCTGGCACCGTCGGTGCGTTTGGGTTATCCGACATGATGACTCCTTTGTCTTGGGCCGGGGCATCCGGCTTGTCACATGGGTTGTTGCAGTGCAGCTCACAGTTCGTTACCACGTGACAACTCAGTAGAACACAGCCAATTATCACGTGTCAACTCTCGATTGTCACGAGACAATCCCGTAGGCTCTCATCAACGACGCAGAACGAGGTGGCTAATGGCGACGACAAGTGCAGATGTGGCTCGGCACGCAGGATTGTCGCGCGCCACAGTGAGCCAGGTTCTCAACGGACACGGCAATCGGTTCGCCGCTGACACCGCCGAGCGAGTGCTGCGAGCGGCGAAGGAACTCGGCTACGAACCATCGGCAGCTGGACGGATGCTACGTCAAGGTTCGAGCGACTTCATCATCGCACTCATCCCCAACACGACTTTCGGCGGCAATCTGCAGGACATCTATGAAACCGTCACCGACCTGCTCGCGGAGAAGGGACTGACTCTGGTTCTGCGCCTGTCGACGCAGTCACCGACGTCTCTCGACCGTGTCCTCGCCGGCATGCTGCCCCGCGCCGTCCTCTCCCTCCAGCCCTTTACGGATGCCGAGCGGCAGGTGCTCGCGGAACGCGACGTTCCCGGATTCGATACTTCGAGCGGAGAAGACCTGAATTACAAAATTGGGCGAATCCAGGCGGAGCACCTCATAGAACGCGGTTTCCAGCGCCTCGCGTTCGCTCACCTCCACGACAGCCGACAGGATCCTTTCGGAACGGACCGCGAAGTCGCCGTCCGCGACGCGTGCGAGGAGGCAGGACTCCCCGCGCCCGCTGTCATCAGCCTCGGAATCGACCGGGACCAGGCAAGCGCCGCGCTCGAGGGTCTCGAGCCCGGTTACGGCATCGCTTGCTACAACGACGACGTCGCCATCACGCTCCTCACGGCGATCACCCGTCGTGGATGGCGGGTTCCCACAGACATTGGACTTATCGGGATGGACAACACCCCGCTATCGCACGTGACTGAGCCGCGACTCACAACCGTTGGCCTGGACCTCACGGCGGTAGCCCAGAGCAACGTCGCGGCGGCACTCGCCGCGCTCGGCAGAGAAGATGCACCACCCTTCACCGACATGGGCCTCAGGGTGATACCGGGAGAGTCTGCCTAGGCTGGCGATGGGATCCCGGCAGCGCTACTCGAGACGGATTCACTCGTGACTCCCGACGCCCCGGTGCGGATCGGGGTGCTCGGCGCAGCGCGTATCGTCAAGGGTGCGCTTCTCACACCATCCCAGGGAATGCCAGGAGTCGAGATCGCATCGATCGCGGCCCGCGATCGGGCCCGTGCGACCGACTATGCCAAGAAGCACGGCATCCCGCAGGTGCACGCGTCCTATGACGAACTGCTCGCCGATCCGGAGATAGACGCCGTATACATCCCGCTGCCCGCTTCCCTGCACGCGAAGTGGACGATCGCCGCGATGGCCGCTGGCAAGCACGTGCTATGCGAGAAGCCGTTCGCGAGCAACGGGGCAGCAGCGCAGCGAGTTGCAGAAGCATTCGTAGGTTCGAACCGGGTCGTCATGGAGGCCTACCACTCGCACTTCCACCCACTGTACGGACGGTTGCGAGAGATACTCGCGTCCGGCGAGATCGGCGGCACGAAGTCCGCGCGAGCCGTGTTCTGCGTACCCATCCCACCCGGCCGAGACATCCGCTGGGATACGTCCCTCGGCGGAGGCGGACTGCTGGATGTCGGCTATTACCCCGTCCGCGCCCTGACCGAGCTGTTCGGCTCTTCACCGGTCGTACAGCGCGCGCAGGCGTGGCGCCGCGGCGACATTGATCGCCGTATGGAGGCGACCTTGCAGTTTGAGGGGGGCGTGACGGGCGAGATCGTGTCGTCCATCTGGTCCCGCACCCTTATCTCGATGGGAATGGAGATCGTTGGCGAGGCTGGCTCTATCCGCGTCTCATTCCCCTACCATCCGCAGATGGGTACCCGCATCAGAGTGAACGGCACCCAAGGCCGTCGCGCCGAGAGCACCGAGACGCGTTCCACCTACTCGTACCAACTTGAAGCGTTCCGGGATGCGGTCAGGGATACGGTGCCCGTGCGAACCGGACCCGACTCTGCGGTGGAACACATGCGGCTGATCGACGAGATCTACTCAGCGGCAGGAATGACGCCGCGGTCTGAGGGAAATCGAGTTGATGACACCCAGGTATAGGTGATCCCGCCGAACAAAGCGAACCTCATCAGGGCTTGCGTAGAACCGCGCGGCTGCGGGATTTGTTGCCTGACACCGCCGTGACCAGAAACCCGGTGGAGAAGCGGATTAGGTAAACAAAAAACCCCCGCCGAAGCGGAGGTTTTCACTGCTGGGGTACCTGGACTCGAACCAAGAACAAATGAACCAGAATCATCCGTGTTGCCAATTACACCATACCCCAATGGCCAAAAGCATTGCCCCGGCCGAGTGTCAACTGTAGCCTACCGGCGGCTCACTCTCAAATTGAGCGGGCCTCAGCGAAGACCGTGTCACGGATGATCGTCGCGGACACCTGAGCGCCCTCCCCCGCGGCCACAATGAGCTGCTCAGGCCCCGGCGGAGTGATGTCGCCAGCGGCATATAGGCCGGGAATCGACGTGCGCCCGGCGGCGTCCACGATGAGCAGGCCGTCCTCGTCGGTGTCGGCGCCCAGGGCGTCGAGGTAGTCCAGTGCGGCCGTCCAGCGCGGTCGCACGAAACCGGCAGTGCGCGGCACGACCTCACCATCTTCGAGTCGCAGGCCGGTGAGCTCACCCCGGTCGCCGACGATCTCGGCCACGACGCGTCGCTCCACCGGGATGCCGCGCGCAGCGAGCATCCGTTCGTCGTCGTCGGTCACGGTTGCGACCCCGTTGGTGAAGACGATGATGTCGTCGCTCCACACCGCGACCATCAGGGCACGCTCGACGAGGTCGTCGGTCTCTCCGATTACCGCCAGCGCCTCGCCGGCCTTCTCGTAGCCGTCGCACTCGTAACAGCTGTGCAGCGCGGTGCCATAGTAGGCGCGCAGGTTGCCGATCGACGGCAAAGTCTCGCGGAGCCCGGCAGCCACGAGCACGCGCGTCGTGGTGACGTCACGGTCGGGAGCACCACGCACTCCGGATGCCGTGACGCGGAATCCGCCGTCAACCGCCGTCACGCTGTCGACGAGGGCGAACTGCACCTCTGCATCGGAATACGACGTAACCTCATCGCGGCCCATCCGACGGAGCTCAAGCGGCGAGACACCGTCGCGGGTGAGGAATCCGTGCGAGTGCAGGGTGGCGGCGTTCCGCGGGCGGTTGCCGTCGAGCACCAGCACGCGCTGGCGCGCCCGGACCAGGTTCAGGGCAGCCGAAAGGCCGGCCGGTCCCCCGCCGACGACGACGACATCGACCGGCGCGGTCATGCGGCCAGGTGCGCCGACAGTCGCGACAGACGCGCAAGCGTGTCCGTCTTGCCCAGGATGTCCATCGATTCGAACAGCGGCGGCGAGACGCGGCGACCGGAGACCGCGACCCGGAGTGGGCCGTAGGCGATCCGCGGCTTGAGCCCGATTCCCTCGATGAGCGTCGCGGCGAGGGACGCCTGCACGCTCTCGTGGTTCCAGTCCGCGTCGGCGATCGCATCGAGCGCAGCAACGGATGCCGTGAGCACCTCGTCGGCGTTCTGCGGGAGGCTCTTCAGCGCGTCGTCCTGGTACTCGATGCCTGCGGCATCCGTGAAGAGGAAGCCGAGCATCCCCGGCGCTTCACCGAGCAGGCCGATGCGTTCCTGCACGAGCGGCGCCGCCGCGGTGAGAATCGCGCGCTGGTCATCGCTGAGCGGCTCAGTGAGGATGCCTTCGGTCACGAGATACGGAATCGTTCGTTCGGCGAAGTCGGCGACATCGAGCAGGCGGATGTGGTCTCCGTTGATCGACTCGGCCTTCTTGAGGTCGAACCGTGCGGGGCTCGGATTGACGTTGACGACGTCGAAGGCGTCGACCATCTCGTCGAGCGAGAACACGTCGCGGTCGGCGGACAGCCCCCAGCCGAGGAGGGCCAGGTAGTTGACGAGGCCCTCGGGGATGAACCCGCGGTCCCGGTGGTGGAACAGGTTCGATTCCGGGTCACGCTTCGACAACTTCTTGTTGCCGTCGCCCATGACGTAGGGCAGGTGGCCGAAGCGGGGAACGAAGGTGGTCAGCCCGATGTCGATGAGCGCGTGGTACAGCGCGATCTGGCGCGGGGTCGACGGCAGGAGATCCTCTCCGCGGAGCACGTGGGTGATCCCCATCAGCGCGTCGTCGACCGGGTTCACGAACGGGTAGAGCGGGTGCCCGTTGGGGCGCACGACGACGAAGTCGGTGAACGAACCGGCCGGGAAAGTGATCTCACCGCGGACGAGGTCGTCGAAGCTGAGGTCGGTGTCCGGAACCTTGAGCCGCAGTGCGGGCTGGCGGCCTTCTGCACGGTAGGCGGCCTTCTGCTCGTCGGTGAGGTCGCGGTCGAAGTTGTCGTAACCGAACTGCTTGGGCCGGCCGGCGGCGGCGTTGCGTTCGTCGATCTCCTCGGCGTTCGAAAAGCTCTCGTAAACGTGCCCGGCCTCCATCAACCGGTCGATCACGCCGCGGTAGATGTCCGAGCGCTGTGACTGGCGGTACGGCCCGTGGTCTCCCCCTGCGCCCTCGCCCTCGTCCCAGTCGAGCTTCAACCAGCGCAGGGCCTCGATGATCAGACCGTAGCTTTCCTCGCTGTCGCGGGCGGCATCCGTGTCTTCGATCCGGAAGATCAGCTTGCCTCCCGTGTGCCGCGCATATGCCCAGTTGAACAGGGCGGTGCGGATCAGCCCGACGTGAGGCGTACCGGTCGGAGACGGGCAGAATCGGACGCGAACGTCGCTGCCGGTGGCCGTTGAGAAGAGGGAAGAAGTTGCGGTTGACATCACCGGCAATCCTAGCCGTTGCGCGGCACGAGGGTCGGTGGCCGCCGCGAGACGACGATGGCACCGACCACGACGACAGCGACGAAACCACTGCCGGCGACGGCCAGTCCGCCGAAGCCGATGAGGGCGAGCGTCGGCCCCGCGAGTGCTCCCCCGACGGCGCCGGACAGGTTCATCAAGGTGTCGGTGATGCCCTGCACCCGCGGCCGCCGGAGCGGAGCCGTCGATTCGGTGACGAGCGCCGAACCGGCCACGGTCGACGCACTCCAGCCGAGGCCGAGCAGGATGAGCCCGACGGTGACCGCAGCGGCGGCCTCGGCGCCGATCGCGATGGTGACGAGCGCGGCTGCGAACAGTCCCTGGCCGAGCAGGATGATCGGGATCCGGCCCAGCCGGTCGGCGAGGATGCCGAAGACGGGCGACAGCGCGAACATGCCGGCGACGTGCAGGCTGATGGTGAGCCCGATGATGGTGAGGGTCGCCCCGTGGTGCAGCAGGTGCACCGGCGTCATCGACATCACGGCGACCATGGTCGCATGGCTGAGCGCCACGGTGAGGATCGCGAAGCGTTCCCTCGCGCGGGACTCGTGGGCGGCCACCGCTGGCTTCGCCGAGGCATCCGCCGTTGCGCCGAGCGCCCGCGCCGTGAGGAGCGGGTCAGGCCGGAGGGCGAGCAGGTAGACGGCTGCGGCAAGCACCTGGGCGGTGATGCCGAACAGGAAGGGGCCGCTGAGCGGCACGAGCCCGAAGATCCGGCCGACAGCGTCTCCCGGTTCGAGGAGGTTCGGGCCGACGACGGCGCCGAGCGTGGTGGCCCAGACGACGATCGAGAGGTCACGGCCGCGGGTACGGTCGGTGGCCAGGTCTGTGGCGGCGAATCGTGCCTGCAGGCCGACGGCGGCGCCTGTGCCGATCAGGGCGAGGGCGAGCAGCAGGAGAGGGAAGCTGCGAACGGATGCCGCCACGATGGTGAGCGCGGCACCGAGCGCGGAGACCAGCGCCCCCGTGCTCAGCGCGACCCTCCGTCCGCGGCGAACGGCGAGTCGGGCCAGCGGGATCGCCGCAATGGCCGCGCCGAGAGTCGACATCGTTGCGGCCATCCCGGACCACGCGTCCGAGCCGGAGATGTCAGCGGCGAGGAGGGCGCCCAGCGAGAGCGTGGCGCCGATGGCGAACCCGCCGAGTACCTGACCGGCAGACAGGAGCCAGACGGTGCGTCGCTGCAGGGCGGCGAGCTCCGCCTCCTCGAGTCCGCTGGCGGTCATCCGCGTCAGGCGGCGGTGTTGCGGAGGATGCCGAGTCCGGTGACGGCGACCTCGACAGTGTCTCCGGAGACGATGGGACCGACACCCGCGGGAGTGCCGGTGAGGATCACGTCGCCGGGGAGCAACGTGAAGACGGCCGACGCATAGGCGATGATGTCGGCGACGGAGTGGATCATGTCAGACAGCGGCGCGTGCTGGCGTACCTCACCGTTCACGCGCGTCTCGATCGTGGCGCCGTCGAAGGAGAACTCCGTGTCGATGACAGGGCCGAGGGGGCAGAACGTGTCGAAGCCCTTCGCCCGCGTCCACTGGCCGTCCTTCTTCTGGAGGTCGCGTGCGGTCACGTCGTTGCCGATGGTGTAGCCGAAGATGACGCTCTCGGCATCCTCAGGGCGGACGTTCTTCGCCACAGAGCCGATCACGACGGCGAGTTCACCCTCGTGTTCGACCCGTTCGGAGATGGCGGGCAGCACGATCCGGTCGCTGGGCCCGATCACCGACGTGTTCGGCTTGAGGAAGAGCAGCGGCTCGGCTGGGGCCTCTCCGCCCATTTCCTTGGCGTGGTCGGCGTAGTTCTTACCGACGCAGACCACCTTCGACCGTGGGATGACCGGGGCGAGGAGCACCGCATCCGCCAGGGCGACCCGCTCGCCGGTGGTCTCGAAACCACCGAACATCGGGTCTGCGGCGAGCACGACGAGATCGGACTCGTCGATGATTCCGAAGTTGATGGCACCGTCATGACTGAATCGCGCAATTTTCACGAGTCGAGCCTAGCCGGTGTGTCTCGCGAGCGTCAGGCGATCTCGCCGAACAGCCGGTTCCGGTCTGCCGAGGTCTCGACGACGGCATCCAGCACCGCTATCAGCTGGCGTTCCTCATAGCGGAAATGTGTTTCCATCACGGCTTCGATGCCATCGAGGTGCGCGAGCTGCTCCTCAGCGCTCAACCCACGGTCCATCGCCGCGCGGAGGCCCTGGATGAGATGGTCGATCATGTTGTGATCCTGGCGGAGATTGGCGATCACCGGTTGGAGGTCCGGTCGGGCGGCGACGATCTCGGGGAACAGTGCGGAGTCCTCGCTCCGGTGGTGACCATCGAGCGCGGCGCAGAAACCCCGGCAGTAGACGAGGAGATCCGCAGTGGGATCGCCAGGTGGATCTGCCCCCTCGAGCGATTCCCGCGCGAGTTCGAGCGCATCACGCAGGCGCCGGTGGACGGCCCGCAGTTCATCGCCCCACCTGACGGCGCGGGCACCGTCACCCGACACCGGTCGGGTGGGTGATGTTCCGTCCACCATGTGATTCGTCGCGATGCGTCAGGCGTCGAGCCGGACCAGCCAGCCGTGCCGATCCTCGACGCGGCCGTACTGGATGTCGGTGAGTTCCTGGCGGATCGACATGGTCAGTTCGCCGGGCTCTGCGTCTGCAGCGCCGATCGAGTACTCGGCGGTCTTGAGCTCGCCGATCGGAGTGATGACGGCGGCGGTGCCGCAGGCGAACACCTCGGTGATCTCGCCGGAATCCATGCCTGCACGCCACTCCTCGACCGTCACAGCGTGTTGCTCGACGGTGTACCCGCGGTCCTCGGCGAGCTGGATGATGCTGTCACGGGTGACACCCTCGAGGATGCTGCCGGTCAGTTCGGGCGTGACGATCCGCTTGTCCTTGTGTACGAAGAAGATGTTCATGCCGCCGAGCTCTTCGATGTGGGTGCCGGTTTCGGCGTCGAGGAAGAGAACCTGGGCGCAGCCGTTCTCGGCTGCTTCCTGCTGCGGGAGGAGGGATGCCGCGTAGTTGCCGCCGCACTTCGCCGCACCGGTGCCACCGCGACCCGCGCGGGTGTACTGGGTCGACAGCCAGATCGACACCGGCTTCACACCGCCGGAGAAGTAGGCGCCCGCCGGGCTCGCGATCACGTAGTAGCCGACCTTCTGGGCCGCACGCACGCCGAGGAATGACTCGTTGGCGATCATGAACGGCCGGAGGTACAGACTCGTGTCGTCGCCGGAGGGCACCCAGTCGAGGTCGGCTGCGACGATCTGGCGGAGCGATTCGAGAAAGTCGTCGACGCTCAGCTCGGGCAGCGCGAGGCGCCGGGCCGACCGCTGGAACCGCTCGGCGTTCTTGCCCGGGCGGAACGTCCACACCGATCCGTCGGCATGACGGTAGGCCTTGAGCCCCTCGAAGATCTCCTGGCCGTAGTGGAGCACCGACGACGCCGGGTCCAGCTGCAGCGGACCGTACGGCTGCACGCGGGCGTTGTGCCAGCCCTCGTCGACGGTCCAGTCGATGGCGACCATGTGGTCGGTGAAGTGTTTGCCGAACCCGGGGTTGGCGAGGATCTCCTCTCGTCGCGCCTCGGCGACCGCGTCTGCCGTCGGACGCTGCTCGAAGGCGAGGGGGAAGGAGTCTGTGCCTGTTCCTGTTGCGAGGGTCATGTTCGTTCCTTTGGGTGCTGAGATCTAGTGTGCGCCGATGGCTGCGACGATCGCATCCCCGACCGTTGCCGTCGAGCGGGAACCGCCTGTCCTGGCGGCGATGTCTGCGGTGACCGCGCGGGTGACGGCTGCCGATTCGTCGGCAAGGCCGAGGTGCTCGAGCAGGAGCGCCACGGAGAGGATGGCGGCGGTCGGGTCTGCGACCTGTTGTCCGGCGATGTCGGGAGCTGAACCATGAACCGGCTCGAACATGCTCGGGAACGTGCCGTCCGGGTTGATGTTGCCGGAGGCCGCCAGTCCGATGCCGCCGCTGATTGCGCCGG
Source organism: Mycetocola sp. Y719 (assembly GCF_056713205.1). NCBI lineage: Bacteria > Bacillati > Actinomycetota > Actinomycetes > Micrococcales > Microbacteriaceae > Mycetocola > Mycetocola sp. Y719. The sequence continues at coordinate 921,886 of NZ_JBWYGY010000001.1, forward strand.
CCAGATCGGTGAGAATGTCGCCGAAGAGGTTGTCCGTGACGATGACGTCAAATCTAGCAGGATCCGTTACCAGGAAGATCGTCGCAGCGTCGACGTGAAGGTAATCGACGGTGACGGCCGGGAACTCGGCTGCCACGGCGTTCACGATTCGCTGCCACAGGCTGCCTGCGAAGGTCAGCACGTTCGTCTTGTGCACGAGCGTCAGCTTGTTGCGGCGTTCGGATGCCTTCGCGAACGCGAACCGGACGACCCGCTCGACACCGTATGCCGTGTTCACGGAGACCTCGTTGGCGACCTCGTGCTCTGTCCCCTGCCGGATGGCTCCGCCGTTCCCGACGTACGGACCCTCCGTGCCTTCGCGCACGACGACGAAGTCGACGTCACCGGGGTCGGACAGCGGGCTGGGGACCCCGGGGTAGATGCGGGTCGGCCGGAGGTTGACGTAGTGGTCGAGTGAGAACCGCAGCTTCAGCAGCAGTCCGCGTTCGATGTTCGCCTGAGCGAGTCGAGGGTCCCCTGGCACTCCCCCGACGGCACCGAGAAGGATGGCGTCGTGCGAGCTGATGGCGGCGAGGTCTTCGTCGGTGAGCACGTCGCCCGTCTCGAGGAAGCGCGCGGCACCGAGGGAGAACTGCGTCTTGTCGAAGCTGACATCGCTGCCCGCTGTGACGGCATCCAGTACCTTCACGGCTTCGGCGATGACCTCGGGGCCGATCCCGTCGCCGGGGATGACCGCAAGCTTGACCTGACGCGACATGGACGCTCCATCTTCGAGAGAGTGTGGGTTTCAGACCCGTCCAGCCTACTGTGCGTGCTTCGCCGGCTACCGCACCCGACGGAGGGAGACGGCCGCAACGAGACCGGCGGTCACGATGAGGGCGAACCCGATCCAGGCGGCGAGGCCGACCCCGCTGTCGAACGCCAGCCTGGCCGAATCGATGAGCTGCGTCGCAGCCGTCGCCGGCAGCTCCCCTGCCACGGAGATCGCCCCGCCGAGCGTCTCCGATGCCGCATGCTGCTGCTCGGCGCTGAGGCCGCCCGGCAGCACGACGGCGTTCCGGTAGCTGGCGGTGAGGATCGTGCCCAGGGTCGCGGTGCCGAGCACAGCACCCAGTTCGTAGGCCGTCTCCGACACCGCGGATGCCGCACCGGCCTTGTCGATCGGCGCGTTGGCGAGGATCAGCTCGTTCGACACGGTCTCTGCGGCACCGATCCCGAGCCCGAGGGCGACGAAGCAGATGGCGATGCCGACAGCGGACACGTCACCGCCGGTGAGCGCGATCGCGCCATAACCGACCGCTGAGAACGCGAGCGCGACGGGGACGACGACCGCCGGACGCACCCGAGCGGCGATCGGCACGATGACGAGCCCGGCGATGATCATGGTCACCAGCCCGGGCACGAGCGCCAGTCCGGACTCGAGCGGGGAGAGACCGAGCACGAGCTGCAGGTGCTGGGAGACGAAGAACAGTCCGCCGACGAGCGCGACGACGCTGAGCAGGTTGATGAGCACGGCACCGCTGAACGCGGGCTGGCGGAACAGCGCCATGTCGAGCATCGGAGTCTCGAGCCGGATCTGCCTGCGCACGAACAGGACGCCAGCGGTGAGGCCGACCACGATGCAGGCGATTGCGAGAAGGTCGAAACCGTCGGTGGCCGCGTGCTTGATGCCGTAGACGATGGGGAGCATGGTGACGAGCGACAGGATGATGCTCGTCGGGTCCAGCTTGCCCGGGTTCGGGTCGCGTGACTCCGGCACGAGGAACGGCGCCAGGACGAGCAGGGGCAGGAGGACAGGAACGGCGATGAGGAAGACGGACCCCCACCAGTGGTGCTCCAGCAGGATGCCGCCGATGACCGGGCCGAGCGCGCTGCCGGCCGCGAATCCGCTCGCCCAGACCGCGATCGCCAGGCGGCGCTGGTCACGGTTCCGGAAGATGCTGCGGATGAGTGAGAGGGTCGACGGCATGAGCATGGCGCCGAAGAAGCCGAGGGCAGCGCGGGCGGCGATGAGCAGCTCGATCGACGGAGCGAACGCGGCGACGACCGACACGGCGCCAAAGCCGGCCGAACCGATGAGGAGGAGCTTCTTGCGCCCGATCCGGTCGCCGAGGCTGCCCATGGAGACCAGGAGACCGGCCAGGACGAGCGGGTAGATGTCGATCATCCAGAGCAGCGATGTGCCGCTCGGGGTCAGCGCTTCGGAGATGGCCGGGAGGGCGAAGTTGAGCACCGTGTTGTCGACGGAGACCAGCAGCACCGGCAGCATGAGGACGGCCAGAGCCACCCAGCCTCGGACGCCGACACGGTCGGTAGAGGTCTCGGGGCGGGCGCCGAGAACGGGGAGAGTCACAGGAGGTCCTTGCGGGTGGTACGAATGGTCAATCCGTTCACTATACCGACTGGACGGTATAGTGGCAATGTGAGCCCCTCCCCTCCTCGGTACGATGGCCGCATGACGCGCACCGAAACCGCCCGCGATCGCATCCTCGTCGCCTTCGAAGACCTCCTCATCGAGTCCGGTGAGCGCGGAGCGACCCTCGATGCCGTCGCGGCAAGGGCAGGCGTGTCCAAAGGCGGGCTGCTCTATCACTTCGGTTCGAAGGACGCTCTCACCGCCGGGCTGATCGAACGCCTGACTGAGCTCACCGAAGCGGATGTGACGCTGATGCGTGCCGCTCCGGCCGGGGTCGTCGATTACATGGTCCGCACGTCCGTCAACGTCGGCTCTGCATTCGACCGTGCCCTCATCGCCGCCGCCCGCCTGGCTCAGACCTCTGATCCGCGTGCCGGCGACGCACTCGCATCCATCAGGAACAGGTGGCTCGAGATCGTGACCGAGGCCGTCGGCGACGCGACCCTCGCCAGGGCTATCGTGCTGATCAGCGACGGCCTGTACTACAACTCGGCCCTGATGGGGATGGGAACCCCGGATCCCGCCGACACCTCCGAGGAGGGGCTCGACCGCCTGATCGAGATGATCGGCCGGCTCTCGCCTACCACAGACTGAGGCCGACACTCCGGAAAACGGCATCCCTAGCACCGCGGGGGGAATAGCCCATAGTGTGATCTCACCAGACATCTAGTGGATGTCCACCAGAAAGGGAGCAATCACGATGAGTATTGGTTTGGGAATTTTTCTGTTCGCCGTCGGTGCGATCCTCACGTTCGCATTCAACATCACCGTGGACTGGATCGACCTCGACCTGGTCGGCTGGATCCTCATGGGAGCCGGACTCGTCGTCGTCATCATCGGCATCGCGCTCCTCACACGGAAGCGCCGGTCGGTCACGACCACCCGCAGCGGCGTCGACCCGGCCACAGGGGCTCGCATCAACACTGCTGAGCGCGACGACACGCTCTAGACCACGCAGGAACGACAAGAGGGCCACCGCATTCCGCGGTGGCCCTCTTCGTTTCGATCGGCGGGTTACTGCTCGGTGACCTCGATCGCACGGAGAACGGTCGCGTCGATGTCCGACCGGACCGACTCGAGGATCGCGTCGGGAACGGGCGAGTCGACGGTGAGGACGCTGAGCGCCTGTCCCCCGGCCTCGCGTCGGGCGATCTGCATACCGGCGATGTTGATGGATGCCTCGCCGAAGCGACGACCGTAGACGGCGACGATTCCGGGGCGGTCGGTGTACAGCATGACGATGTGGTGCTTCGCGATCGGCACCTCGACGTCGTAACCGTTGATCTCGACGAGCTTCTCGATCTGCTTGGTGCCCGTCAGGGTGCCGGACACCGAGATCTGCGAACCGTCGCTGAGCGCACCGCGCAGCGTGATGACGTTGCGGTACTCCTCGCTCGTGCTGTCCGTGATCAGACGCACGACGATGCCGCGCTGTTCGGCGAGCAGAGGCGCGTTGACGTACGACACCGTCTCGCTGACGATGTTCGTGAAGATTCCCTTGAGGGCGGCGAGCTTGAGCACGCTCACGTCGTAGTCGTTCAGTTCACCGTGAACCTCGACGTCGACGCTCGTGAGTGGCGAGTGCGCGAGGGAGGCGAAGATCTGGCCGAGCTTCTCGACCAGCGGGATACCCGGGCGCACGTACGGGTCGATGACGCCGCCGGCCACGTTGACCGCGTCAGGGACGAGTTCGCCGCCGAGTGCGAGTCGCACGGAACGGGCCACTGACACACCGGCCTTCTCCTGCGCTTCGTCGGTCGACGCACCCAGGTGCGGTGTCACGATGATGTTCGGCAGACCGAGGAGCGCGTCGTTCGTCGGCGGTTCGGAGACGAAGACGTCGAGGCCTGCTCCGGCGATGGTTCCGGTGATGAGCGCTTCATGGAGAGCATCCTCATCGATGAGGCCGCCACGGGCGACGTTCACGATGTAGGCCGTCGGCTTCATGAGGGCGAACTGGTCGGTACTGATCATGCCGGTGGTCTCCGGCGTCTTCGGCATGTGGATGGTGATGAAGTCTGAGCGCTCGAGGAGTTCGTCGAGGGTGACCAGCTGAACGCCGAGCTGCTGGGCGCGAGCGCTCGTGACGTAGGGGTCGTACGCGACGATCGTCGTACCGAAGGCCTGGAGCCTGGCGGTGATGAGGGCGCCGATCCGGCCGAGTCCGATGATTCCGACCGTCTTCTCGTAGACCTCGGTGCCGGTGTACTTCGATCGCTTCCACTGGCCCTGGGCGAGGGCGTTGTGCGCCTGCGGGATGTGACGGGCGAGGCTGAGGATGTGACCGACGGTGAGCTCGGCCGCCGAGATGATGTTCGAGGTGGGGGCGTTGACGACCATGACACCGGCGGTGGTGGCCGCTTTGATGTCGACGTTGTCCAGACCGACGCCTGCGCGTGCAATGACCTTGAGCTGCGGTGCTGCGGCGAGGGCCTCGGCGTCGACCGTCGTGGCGGACCGGACGAGGATGGCGTGCGCGTCAGCGAGCGAGGCGAGCAGTGCCGGCCGGTCGGTGCCGTCCACCTGGCGGATGTCGAAATCGGGCCCGAGGGCGTCGACGGTTGCTGGCGAGAGTTCTTCGGCGATCAGTACGACCGGTTTTGACACAGGGGACATCCTTTGCTGGCAACGGGGAGGCCGGGCGTCGCAGCCGTCGGGACGCACGTGCTCCAACTTTACTCGACCCGGTGCGGGTGTTACGTCAGCACGGCTCCGACCCCGAACAGGGCGAGCAGGCTGAGTGAAACGGCAGCTACCGTGCCGAGACCGGCGAGGTACAGCAACACCTGGGAGAGGACGTCCCGTTTCCGGCCGAGCTGGAAGGCCAGGGCGAAGACGGCGACAGGAAGCAGGATGCCGATGATCAGCACCACCCAGCCGACGGCATTGATGCTCGTCTCCAGGCCAGTTGCGATGAGACTGACCCCGGCGAGATTACCGACCGCCTCCCACACGTCGTAAGCGAAGAGGAGCCCGAACAGGATGGCGAGGGTGAGGGTGAGCCAGCGCGGCGTAGCCGTGCGGGCGGCGGGAACGGTGGATTCGGTCATGTCAGCTCACCCCGACGATGAAGGGCCACGGCGCCAGAACGACGGCGCCGACGACGAGGGCGATGAACCGCGCACGCAGCGACTGTGACGCTCTGGTCACCCAGAACGTCGCCGCGATCCAGAGTGCGGGCGCGAGCACGGCGAACCACAGCCCGACGGTGTACATTGCAGCGCCGACGATGTCGGTCGGGGCGGCGGTGCTCCGCTGGGCGGCGATGAGCCAGCCGATCGAATAGAGCAGGTAGATGCCGGCGATAATCCCGAACGCGACGAGGGCGACCGAGCTCATCTGCCCCTGTCGCTGATCGGCGGGCTCGGGAGCGACACGGCCGGGCTTGCCGACGACCTTCCACCCACCGGCGACCGGGGGCGTGGCGGGCGCCTGTGCACCGCGCGCGGGCGGTGGCGTGGGCTCCGGATCTCCGGCCCAGGTCAGGGCGTCGTCGTCTGGGTGATCCGAACTCATGACTGCCAGCGTACCGGTCGCCCGAACTCTGCGAGATCGCGGTTAGGCACCCAAACGAACCGATCAGGGGTTTTTGGGTGCGTAAGTGCTCTCTCGTGCGGCGGACACTGCACGCGCGACGGTGCCGGCATCCGTCACGTCGTGGCCGTCGTCGCCACCGCCAGGGCCGCTGCCGAATGTTCTGCCGGCGGCCGCGCGGGCGGAGAGGTGGACGGCGTCGACGCCGATCGACGCGAGCGAGGGGATCGACTCGACGGTCACTCCCCCTCCGGCCATGATCTCGACCCGCCCCGCCGACTCGCGCACGAACTCGGCGAGGACGTCGAGTCCGTCCGCACTCGAGGCGGCGCGCCCCGAGGTGAGGATCCGGTGCACACCCAGCTCCGCGAGCTCTGACACGAGCGATGCGGCGCCCACCGCGATGTCGATCGCCCGGTGGAAGGTGACGGTCAGGTCCCCCGCCGCGGCGACGAGTCTCTCGATGGTGGGTCGATCGAGCGACCCGTCCTCGGTGAGGGCACCGATCACCACTCCGGCCGCTCCCAGGCGTCCAAACTCGTCGATGTCCCGTTCCATCACGTCCCTGTCGCTGCGCGAGAAGACGAAGTCGCCCGGCCGGGGACGGATGAGCACGTGGACGTCCTGCGCGCCCGCCGCGCGAGCATCCGCCACGGCGACGCCGACCGCTCCGACGGACGGGGTGAGTCCGCCGAGCACGAGTCCCTGGCAGAGCTCGACCCGCGTCGCCCCGTGTTCCCTGGCGATGCGGGCGCCCTCCACGCTCTGCACGGCGATCTCGACGGCAAGGCTTCCGGCGTGGGAGGGAACGCGGGCGCTGGTCGAATCCATGACGCGAACCTACACGGCGTCGGCCCTCTCCGCACACGCTGACACCGTCCGCCCATGCGGCACTCGGTCCAGGCGAAACGGATGCCGTAACGTCGTCCGCGAGGACGGTCATCCCGTTCGATCCCGTCGCGAAGGACTTCGAATGAACAACGCCCCCGCCTCGCCCGACGTCGCCTGGTTCGACCACGGGCGGTTCGGCCTTTTCATCCACTGGGGCGTGTACGCACTCCCGGCGCGGCATGAATGGGTGCAGAACCGCGAATACATCCACCCCGACCGCTACGAGATCTACAGCGAGCACTTCGACCCCGACCTCTTCGACGCACGCGACTGGGCACGACGGGCGCGACAGGCGGGTTTCACCTACGCCGTCCTCACCACGAAACATCACGACGGGTTCTGCCTCTGGGACTCGGCGCTCACCGATTACTCGGCGCCGAAGACGACCGCCGGGCGGGATCTCGTCCGCGAGTTCGTCGACGCGTTCCGTTCCGAGGGCATGCGCATCGGGTTCTACCACTCCCTCATCGACTGGCACCATCCGGACTTCACGGTCGACGGCATCCACCCGCTCCGCAACGATCCGGCCGAGATCGAGCGCAACAGTGAACGTGGCTTCTCGCGGTACCGCGACTACCTGCACGGGCAGGTGAGGGAACTGCTCACCGGCTACGGCCAGGTCGACTACCTGTTCTTCGACTTCAGCTATTCGCAGGGCATCGGCTCGCTGCCGGGCAAGGGCGCGGCCGACTGGGGGTCCGAAGAACTGCTGCACATGATCCGGGAGCTCCAGCCGGGCTGCCTCGTCAACGACCGGCTGGAGATCGGCGGAGACGTCACGACGCCGGAGCAGTACCAGCCCGCCGTCACGCCGACCGACCACGATGGCGCGCCGATCCGCTGGGAGGCCTGCCAGACCATCAACGGGAGCTGGGGCTACGACCGCGACAACCTCGCGGACAAGTCGAGCGAGCTCCTGCTCAAGATGCTCATCGACACCGTCTCGAAGAACGGCAACATGCTGCTCAACATCGGACCGGATGCCCGTGGGTCACTGGACGACCGGACCACCGAGCGGATGAGCGACCTCGCCGACTGGTTCCGCCTGCACAGCCGGTCGATCTACGGCGCGGGCGCGAGCGAGTTCACGCCCCCGACCGACGTCAGGTACACCCAGCGCGGCGACCGGCTCTTCGTGCACGTGTTCTCGTGGCCGTTCGTGCACGTCCACCTGCCGGGGCTCGGCGGTCGCGTGCGCTACGCGCAACTGCTCGCGGACGGATCCGAGATCCCATTCAAGGTGCACCTGCCCGAGCATGACCAGCCGAACCAGCACACGCAGCCCGTCGGTCTGGGGTCAGACACGGTAACGCTGCACCTGCCGGTGCGTTCCCCGAACACCCCTGTCCCTGTGATCGAGGTCTTCCTGACCGAGGCGTGACAGCGAGATCGCAGTTACGTACTCAAACGGGCTCGAAATGGCCGCTGTCGGTGCGCAACTGCGATCTCGAACAACGACACAACAGAGAACGGCCCCCGCCTGAGGCGAGGGCCGTTCTGTTCAAGCCGGTCGGACCTTAGCGGGCGACCGAACCGTCGGTGTAGTCGTCGTCGTTCGACGCGTTCCACGCGAAGAGCTTGCGCAGTTCGCGGCCGGTCTCTTCGATCGGGTGAGCCTCGCCCTTGGCGCGGAGCTCGAGGAATTCGGGTGCTCCTGCGTCCTGGTCGTCGATGAAACGCTTGGCGAACGCGCCCGACTGGATGTCGGCGAGAACGGCCTTCATGTTCTCCTTGACCGAGGGGTCGATGACCCGCGGGCCGGAGACGTAGTCGCCGTACTCGGCAGTGTCTGAGACGCTCCAGCGCTGCTTGGCGATGCCACCCTCCCACATGAGGTCGACGATGAGCTTGAGCTCGTGAAGAACCTCGAAGTAGGCGACCTGCGGCTGGTAGCCGGCTTCGGTGAGGACCTCGAAGCCGTACTGTACGAGCTGCGAGGTGCCACCACAGAGGACAGCCTGCTCGCCGAACAGGTCGGTCTCGGTCTCTTCGGTGAACGTGGTCTTGATGCCGCCGGCGCGGAGTCCGCCGATTGCCTTCGCGTAGCTGAGGGTCAGCGGCCAGGCGTTGCCTGTCGCGTCCTTCTCGACGGCGACGATGACGGGAACGCCACGGCCTGCCTCGTATTCGCGACGAACGGTGTGGCCAGGGCCCTTCGGGGCGACCATGATGACGTCGACGCCCTCAGGAGCCTCGATGTACCCGAAACGGATGTTGAAGCCGTGGCCGAAGACAAGGGCCTTGCCGTCAGAGAGCTGGTCCTTGATGGACTCTGCGTAGATCGTGCGCTGGAACTGGTCGGGCGCGAGGATGACGATGACGTCGGCCCAGGCAGCAGCCTCGGAGACGGTCTTCACCGTGAAGCCCTGCTCCTCGGCCTTCGCGATCGAGTTGGAGCCCTCCTTGAGGCCGATGACGACCTCGACACCGGAGTCACGGAGGTTCAGTGCGTGGGCGTGGCCCTGTGAGCCGTAGCCGACGACCGCGACCTTCTTCCCCTGGATGAGCGAGAGGTCAGCATCTGCGTCGTAGAAAATCTCAGACAATTGTTGTTTCTCCTTGTTGTTGAGGTTGTTGGTTCGGGCGGTGCCGTCTGTGTCGGCGGATGCCCGGCTAGTTCTTGAAAACGCGCTCGGTGATCGATTTGGAGCCGCGGCCGATGGCGAGCAGGCCCGACTGGGCCATCTCCTTGATGCCGTACGGTTCGAGCACCTTGAGGAACGCGTTGGTCTTTCCGGAATCGCCCGTGACCTCGATCACGACGGCATCCGTTGCGACGTCGACGACGCGGGCGCGGAACAAGTTCACTGCCTCGAGCACCTGGGACCGTGTGGTGTTGTCCACACGGACCTTGATGAGCAGGTGCTCACGCTGGACGGACTGGTCGGGGTCGAGCTCGACGATCTTGATCACGTTGATGAGCTTGTTCAGCTGCTTGGTGATCTGTTCGAGCGGAAGACCTTCGACGGTCACAACGACGGTGATCCGGCTCAGGCCGGGGATCTCGCTCGTGCCGACCGCGAGGGACTCGATGTTGAAGCCACGACGGGCGAACAGGCCGGCGACTCGGGTGAGCAGACCGGGCTTGTTCTCGACGAGCAGGCTCAGGACGTGGGTGCTCATGGTCTAGGCCTCCTCATCGAACGACGGGCTGTGCTCTTTGGCGTACTGCACGTAGCTGTTGCTGACGCCCTGGGGCACCATCGGCCACACCATGGCATCCGCGCTCACCACGAAGTCGATGACGACGGGGCGATCGTTGGTCTCCAGTGCGAGCTTGATCGCGGCGTCGACCTCCTCGGCCTTCGTGACGCGGATGCCGAGGCATCCGTATGCGTCGGCCAGCTTGAGGAAGTCGGGGATCCTGATCGTGTCATGACCGGTGTTCAGGTCGGTGTTGGAGTACCGGCCGTCGTAGAACAGCGTCTGCCACTGGCGGACCATCCCGAGGGACGAGTTGTTGATGACGGCGACCTTGATCGGGATCTTGTTGATCGCACAGGTGGCGAGTTCCTGGTTCGTCATCTGGAAGCATCCGTCACCGTCGATCGACCACACGACGCGGTCGGGTTCGGCGACCTTGGCCCCCATGGCGGCAGGAACCGAGTAACCCATGGTCCCTGCACCGCCCGAGTTGAGCCAGGCGTTCGGGCGCTCGTACTTGATGAACTGGGCGGCCCACATCTGGTGCTGGCCGACTCCGGCCGCGTAGATGCCTTCAGGTCCGGTCAGTTCGCCGATCCGCTGGATCACGTACTGCGGCGCGAGGAGACCGTCGGTCGGTTCGGTGTACCCGAGCGGGAACTCCTCGCGGAGTCCGTTGAGGTAGGCCCACCACTCGTCGGTGTCAGGCGTCGACTCACGCAGAACTGTGCCGAGTGCTGCGGTCAGGTCGATGATGACATCTTTGGCGTCGCCCACGATCGGGACGTCAGCGGTGCGGATCTTCGAGATCTCGGCCGGGTCCACGTCGACGTGCACGATCTTCGCGTTGGGTGCGAACAGCGCGGTCTTGCCGGTGACCCGGTCGTCGAAGCGGGCTCCGAGCGACACGATGAGGTCCGACTCCTGGAGTGCGAGCACAGCGGGAACCGTTCCGTGCATGCCGGGCATGCCGAGGTGCTGCTTGTGCGAGTCGGGGAATGCCCCGCGCGCCATCAGCGTGGTCACGACGGGGGCGCCGATGAGCTCGGCGAGCTCGAGGAGCTCGGCCGATGCCTTCGCGCGGATCACGCCGCCGCCGACATACAGCACCGGTTTCTTGGCCTCGACGAGCAGCTGTGCCGCCGCCTGGATCTGCTTGCCGTGCGCCTTCGTCACCGGACGGTAGCCGGGCAGGTCGATCTTCGGCGGCCAGATGAACGGCGCCTCCTGCTGCTGTGCGTCCTTCGTGATGTCGACGAGCACGGGGCCGGGTCGACCGGTCGACGCGATGTGGTACGCCGATGCGATGGTGGCCGGGATGTCTGCGGCATCGGTCACGAGGAAGGAGTGCTTCGTGATCGGCATGGTGATACCGACGATGTCCGCCTCCTGGAAGGCATCCGTTCCCATGAGATTGGAGAACACCTGGCCGGTGATGGCGAGCACGGGGACGGAGTCCATGTGCGCATCCATGATGGCCGTCACGAGGTTGGTCGCGCCGGGACCGGAGGTCGCGATGGCGACACCGACCTTGCCGGAGGATGCCGCGTAGCCCTCGGCCGCGTGGCCTGCGCCCTGTTCGTGGCGGACGAGGATGTGACGGATCTTGGACGTGTCCATCAGCGGGTCGTAGACCGGCAGGATCGCACCACCGGGAAGACCGAACACGTCGGTGATACCGAGAAGCTCGAGTGTCCGGACGACGGCTTGTGCGCCGGTGAGCGTTTCGGGGCCGTCTTGGGCGGCTTTGAGATCGGCGGGCGATATGGCGGTGCGAGGTTCCGCAGGCATCGTATGGATTCCCTTGTCGATGGTTGGATCTGAACTGAACGCGGAAGCTATCCCGTGATCGCGCCCTCCGCAGCGGAGTGGACGAGCTTGGAATACTTTGCGAGGACGCCACGGGTGTAGCGCGGGGGAAGCGGTGCCCAGCCGTTGCGGCGGGCGGCCAGCTCTTCTTCGTCGACAAGTAGGTCGAGCGACCGAGCTGCGATATCGACCCGTATCAGATCACCATCGCGCACGAAGGCAATGGGACCAGCGTCCACTGCTTCGGGTGCTATGTGGCCGATGCAGAGGCCGGTTGTGCCGCCTGAGAATCGACCGTCCGTCAATAGTAGTACATCTTTTCCGAGGCCAGCGCCCTTGATGGCGGCGGTGATGGCGAGCATCTCGCGCATGCCAGGGCCGCCCTTCGGGCCCTCGTAGCGGATGATGATGACGTCTCCAGCGGAGATCTGTCCGTCGGTGAGCGCGTCCATCGCCGCACGTTCGCGTTCGAAGACGCGCGCTGGTCCTTCGAAGACGTCGGCGTCGAAGCCGGCCGTCTTCACGACGGCTCCGTCCGGTGCGAACGACCCGTGGAGCACGGTGATGCCGCCGGTGGCGTGGATCGGGTTGTCGAGGGTGCGGATGACGGTGCCGTCGATCGGCATCGGGTTGAGGTCGGCGAGGTTCTCGGCGACCGTCTTGCCTGTCACGGTGAGAGCGTCACCGTGGAGCAGGCCGGCGTCGAGGAGGGCCTTCATCACGACGGGGACACCGCCGTGGCGGTCGACGTCGTTCATCACGTACTTGCCGAACGGCTTGAGGTCACCGATGTGCGGCACGGTGTCGCCGATGCGGTTGAAGTCGTCGAGGGTGAGGTCGACGTCGGCCTCACGGGCGATCGCGAGCAGGTGCAGCACGACGTTGGTGGAGCCCCCGAATGCCATCGCGACGGCGATGGCATTCTCGAACGCCTTCTTGGTGAGGATGTCGCGGGCGGTGATCCCGAGACGCAGCATGTTGACGACGGCCTCACCTGAGCGGTGGGCGAAGTAGTCGCGGCGGCGGTCGGCGGAGGGCGGCGAGGCGGAGCCCGGGAGGCTCATGCCGAGAGCTTCGGCCACTGAGGCCATCGTGTTGGCCGTGTACATGCCGCCGCAGGCACCTTCGCCGGGCGCGATGGCGCATTCGATGCGCTTGAGGTCTTCTTCGCTCATCGTGCCGGCCTTGCACGCGCCGACCGCCTCGAAGGCGTCGATGATGGTGACATCCTTCTCGGTGCCGTCGCTGAGCTTCACCCAGCCGGGCGCGATCGACCCGGCGTAGAGGAAGACGCTGGCAAGGTCGAGACGAGCAGCGGCCATGAGCATGCCAGGCAGCGACTTGTCGCAGCCGGCGAGCAGCACGGTGCCGTCGAGGCGTTCGGCCATGACGACTGTTTCGACGGAGTCGGCGATGACCTCACGCGAGACGAGGGAGAAGTGCATTCCCTCGTGGCCCATCGAGATGCCGTCCGATACGGAGATCGTCCCGAACTGCAGCGGGTATCCCCCGCCGGAGTGGACGCCTTCCTTGGCACCCTGCGCAAGCCGGTCGAGCGACAGGTTGCACGGGGTGATCTCGTTCCAGCTCGACGCGATACCGATCTGGGGCTTGTCCCAGTCCGCGTCGCCCATCCCGACCGCGCGGAGCATTCCGCGTGAGGTGGTGGCTTCGATTCCGTCTGTGACTGCTCGGCTGCGAGGTTTCAGGTCGATCTCTGACATGGTTCGAGTCTAGAACCTCGAACATGCCCCGGCTTTCATCGGCCGGTGGCGGCTCTCAGCACGGCAAGGCGCTCGAGAACGGCTGCGACCTCGATCGGCTCGGCGACGCGGAACGGCGCAACGGTGGGACCGTTGCCGCTCTTGAGCGCGAGGTCCTCGCCTCCGAGCACCTTGAAGGCATCCTCGTCGGTGACGTCGTCGCCGGCGTAGAGCACGGCCGTGGCGCCGGTGTAGTCGCGCAGGTGCAGGATCGCGTCTCCCTTTGTGGCAGACAGCACGGAGAATTCGAGCACGTCCTTGCCATCGCGGATCGTCGCATCCGGGTAGACGTCTGCGACGATTCTGCGCGCGGCATCTTCGGCGGTGAACGCGGCGTCGGAGTCGACGCCACGCGTGTGGACGGCGAACCCGGCCGGCTTGCGTTCGATCCGCGTTCCGGGGTGGTCATGGGTGAACCCGGCGAACGCCTGCACGAGGGCGGCGACCCTCTCGGTGTCCTCAGGGTCGAGAGGCGGATGCGCGTCGACACCATCGAACCTGTACTCGGCACCGTGCGAACCGACAAGGAGCACTCCGGCCGGCGCCTCCGACGCTCGCTGCAGACTGTCGACCGCGCGTCCGGAGACGAAGGCGACTGTCGTGTGCGAGACCTCGAGCAACCGCTCGACCGCGAGACGGGCCTCAGGCAGGGCACGCGCATCCTCCGGGCGGTCGACGAACGGGGCCAGCGTTCCGTCGAAGTCGAGAGCGACGAGGAGGTGTTCGGTTTCAGCCAGCCGCCCCAGCGCGGCGTCGAGGGCCGGGTCCACGGCGCTCACTTGCGCAGGTCCGGATACTCGTGGGAGACCGGGTGTGACGTCGAGGCGAGCGCGAGTTCGTCAAGGAAGACCCTTGACCACTTCACCACGTCGTTCTCGAGGACCCGTTTGCGCATGGCCCTCATCCGCCGTCGTCGCTCCGTCTCCGGCATGTCGATTGCCCTGATGATGGAATCCTTCACACCGTCGATGTCGTGCGGGTTGATCAGCAGCGCCTGGCGAAGGTCGTCGGATGCCCCGGCGAATTCGCTGAGGATGAGCACACCCCCGAGGTCGGCGCGGGTCGCCACATACTCCTTGGCCACGAGGTTCATCCCGTCGCGGAGCGCTGTGACGAGCATGATGTCGGCGGCGAGGTACAGCGCGACCATCTCCTCGCGCGGATAACCCTGGTGGAGGTAGTTGATGGCTGTGTGGCCGATCGAGCCGTAGTCGCCGTTGATCCGCCCGACGGTGAGTTCGATCTCGTCACGGAGCTGCATGTAGCTGGCGACACGTTCACGGCTCGGGCTGGCGACCTGGACCAGTGTCACGTCCTCGACGGCCAGGCGCTTCTCGGCGAGGAGTTCGCCGAACGCCTTCAGCCGGTGGCCGATGCCCTTGGTGTAGTCGAGGCGGTCGACGCCGAGCATGATGGTCTTCGGGTTGCCGAGTTCCTCACGGATCTGGGCCGCCCTGGCCTTGACCTCCGGGCGCTGGGCGAGTTCGACGTAGCTCTCGGCGTCGATCGAGATCGGGAACGCCCTGGCGATGACCCGGCGGACAGGCGCGCCGCTCGTGTGGGATCGGTCGCCGGTGCTCTCGTCAGACGAGTCGCCGACCGGCACCCAGATCCGGGTCCCCTTGGTGTCGTAGCCGAACAGCCGGCGGACAGCGCGGGCGAAGTTCCCGGCATCGGCGACACGCTGGAAGCCGATGACATCGGCGCCGAGCAGGCCGGAGATGATCTGCTGCCGCCACGGCAGCTGCGAGAAGATGCCGTACGCGGGGAACGGGATGTGGTTGAAGAAGCCGATGGTGAGGTCGGGGCGTGCCTCACGGAGCATCCCGGGCACGAGCTGGAGCTGGTAGTCGTGCACCCAGACGGTGGCGCCGAAATCCGAGATCCTCGCGGCCGTATCTGCGAATCGACGGTTGACGGCCACGTACGCCTCCCACCATTCCCGGTGGTAGCCGGGCTGCGCGATGACGTCGTGGTAGAGCGGCCAGAGGGTGTCGTTCGAGAAACCCTCGTAGTAGTTCTCGATCTCTTCGGTGTTGAGCGCGATCGGCACCATGCGGATGCCCTCGTGCTCGAACGGATCCAGGTGCACGTCCGGTGCTCCCGGCCAGCCGACCCATGCGCCGTCCGACGCCTTCATCAGGGGCTCGAGCGCCGCCACGAGTCCGCCGGGTGACATCCGCCATCCGGAGCTCCCGTCCGGGCCAGTGACGCTGTCGACCGGGAGCCGGTTGGCGACGACGACGAAGTCGTATGTCTCGTCTGCGCTGGATGTCGTCTCGATGATGTGTTTCCCCCTCGGCCCCTGTTCGGACACCGCCTGTCGGCGACTGTCCGGTGGCCTCACAGGTTACCAGTGGTTGCAGAATGGACACCCCGTGTTCAGGCGCAGATCCTAGGCTAATGGCGTGATCAGGATCGGAATGAGCACATCGTGCGTGTACCCGCTCGGAACGGAGCGGGCGTTCGAGTTCGCCGAGGAGGCCGGCTACGACGGCGTCGAGGTGATGGTCACGAACGACGACGTCACCCAGGAAGCGAGCGCATTGAAAGCGCTGAGTGAGGCCTACCGGATGCCTATCCTCTCGATCCATGCACCGGTTCTGCTTCTCACCCACTTCGTCTGGGGAACGGATCCCCTGGTGAAGCTGCAGAAATCGGCTGAGCTGGCGAGGGATGTCGGGGCGGACACCGTCGTCGTCCATCCGCCGTTCCGCTGGCAGAAGGAGTACGCGGACGGCTTCCTCGACCACGTCCGCACGATCCGGCAAGACTCCGGCATCCGGATCGCCGTCGAGAACATGTTCCCCTGGCAGGTCCGCGGGCGCACCATGAAGGCGTACTCCCCCGGCTGGGATGCCGTCGAACTCGACTGCGACGACGTCACCCTCGACTTCTCGCACGCGGCCCTGTCCGGCCAGGATGCTTTCGACCTGGCCACGAGGCTCGGCCCCAGGCTCCGCCACGTGCACCTGTGCGACGGTTCCGGTTCGATCGATGAGGGCCGGGTCTTCGATGAGCACAGCCTCCCAGGGCACGGCACCCAGCCGGTTGCCCGCGTTCTGGAACTCCTCGGCGCTTCCGGCTGGAGCGGTTCGGTCGTCGCTGAGGTGAACATCCGCAAGGCTAAGTCGGACATCGAGCGCCATCTCGCACTGCACGAGACCCTCGAGTTCGCCCGCAGGCACCTCGGGCACCACCGCCCGGGGCCGGACCATCTCCGCGCGTTCCGCCGCCGTTCTCTCGACGCATTGCTCGGGCGCTGACGCGTCGACCGTGACTCCTCCGGCGAATGCCGATAGCGTTGAGAACCTTGGAGGTGCACCCAGATGCGCAAATACATCCTGAACTTCACGGTCATCAGTGCCTTTTTCGGCGCCGTCACCCTGATCCGGACAAGCAAGTCGGCCCCGCGTGACTGGCGGCTGGCGCTTCTGTGGCTCGGCTGGCTCGTCACCGTGGCGAACGCGTTCGCCCAGGTCTCGGAGCGGGCCGACCAGGACAAGGTCGAGGCGGAGGGCGGCGAGAGCAAACTGAAGCGCAGGGCAGCCGGAAAAGTTTGATCGACCGCGCGGCCGGAAATACCCTCCATTCAGGAGGTTTCCCGCCGTGATCCGGCGTGTCAACGCCCCGTTTCATGGCCGCTCGGCGACACTGTAGACATCACCACAGTCAGTAGCAGGGAGCACCGGACATGTTTGGTCGCCGCCGTCACCGCGCACCGGTCATCGTCGCCCCTCCGGCGCCGGTCCCGATCCCGGGTGTAGAACTCTCCGAAGAGCAACTCTTCGAGAAGATCCGCAGCCGACTCGACCAGCATCTGGGAGCCGGTGGAGACTGGACGCTCGTCCGCCGCAGCGACTCAGACACCGACACGTTCTTCCACGAAATGGCTGCGTTCTCGCTGGCCCGTGAGATCACGTCCGCCATCGTCGCGACCCCGGTCGCTGCGCCCGCCGAGCAGGCCGCAGCCACTGCCGCCGACGTCGTGCCGACCATCACCGTCCAGACCGTCCCGTCAGCGGCATCCGGTCTCACCGATCTCGACTCGGCCTTCAGCGGCGCGCCTGCGGTCGCAGAGCCCGCTCAGGCAGAGGACCGCGAGGTCCTCGAGCACGTGATGTTCGAGCTGAACACCGTGGCTGTCTGGGCGGACCCGCAGCGCCACGACCCGTCGCACGTGGACGCCGAGATGGTCACGCCATCCGGATCCTCCAGAAGGCGCTGGAACGGCACTCGCGCGTCCTGAGCGCGCCTGTCGGTCGACCTCAGGCTTCGGCCGCCTTCGCGGCGACCAATGCCCGTCGTCTGCGGCGGATGACGAACATCGGCCAGCCGATGACCAGAGCAACGAGTCCGAGCGCTGACGGATCGTGACGCCCCAGTGCGTGGCGGCGATCCCACGCACGCCTGAGCGCTCCTCCCCTGCTGCGTCGCGCCGGCCTACGGACGACCAGTCTGCTGTTATCGCGATCGGCCATCAGGTCCGAGAGCCGGCCCTGGAACGTGTTGTCCTCGACGGCGTGGAAGTAGTTCTGCGCCAGCCAGCCCGGTTCGAGCTGGGGGAATCGCAGGTTCAGGAGGTCGTCGGACGGCGCGAGTAGCCCGCTTCCCACGAAGACCTCGGTGATCGTCTCCGCTCCGACCCCGAAGTCGTCCAGCAGGATACTCGGCACCCCGAGGGCTGCCGCTTCGAGGACGGCGGTGGAACTCACGGACGCGAAACCGGCGGCGCGGCGCAGGTGGCCACGCATCGGCCCGGCCTCGACGATGAGATTCGGTGGGGCGTCCGCCGGCAGCAGGTCAGGAAGCGGATACGACTCGGCATGGGTCTGTTCCTCGCCCAGGAGTGCGCGGACCTTGAGAACGACTCGCAGGTCGGGGTGTCTGCGCGCCAGCTCGCACAGTTGCCCGACCAGCCGTAGGCGGTCTGGGCGCTCGCGAGGAACGATGGCCTGCGCGGCGAAGATGATGCTGTCCCTGGGGCGATCGGGCTTCGGCGCTGAGCTCGCGGCCCTGGCAAACGGAAGCGTAGCGAGCACGAACTCGACCGGAGTTTCGTGTTCCCGAGCGAGTTCGTCGTATGCGGCCACCTCGCGATGGCTGTGCAGCACGAACAGGTCTGCCTGTGCCCTATAGAAGATGCCCTTCCACTTGGCGGGGATCGAGATCCCCGGCAGCCCGCTCACGAGCACGGGGCGCAAGGGGCCCCTGCGGGCCAGGGCATGGAGGATGACCTCGGCGACCGGCCCCCTGCACGCGACCAGCACGGCATCCGCACGCGAGACCTCGGAGTCGGCGAGAAGCTCGGCGACCGTGAGGAAGCGGGTTCCGCCCTTCCCGAACCGCGTGTGGGCAACGGCATCCGCCACCTGCCGCGGGCTCGCGGTGAGCGCGCTCGCGACGACGACGAGTGTCAGTTCCCAGTCGTCAGGCAACGAGTCGAGAAGGCTTGCTCCCCATTTGACGAACGAATCCGAATCGGCGATGCCGACGACACGCCGTCCCACCTAAGCGCTGACGCGGCGGAGCTTGGCCAGCGGTGCGAGCTCACCCGGGTACACGCGTTTCACCCCGTCACCGAGTGCCTCCTCGAGCACACGGATGTCCCGGACGAGAGTGGCGAAACCGTGCGGTTCGAGCGAGGCCGCGTGGTCGGAGCCCCACATCGCCCTGTCCAGGGTGATGTGCCTCTCAACGACGCAGGCCCCGAGGGCAACAGCGGCGATGGAGATCTGCAGGCCGCGTTCGTGCCCCGAGTATCCGATTGGGATGCCGGGGAACCGGTCGGCGAGGGTGGGGATCATCCGAAGGTTCGCTTCCTCAGGCGGGAGCGGGTACGTCGACGTCGCGTGGAGGACCGAGAGGCGCTCCGGATCGAACAGGGACACGGCCCTGTCCACCTGGTCGAGTGTCGACATCCCCGTCGAAAGGATCACGGGCCTGCCGGTCTCGCCGATGCGACGGAGCAGCCCTTCGTCCGTGACGGATGCCGATGCCACCTTGTATGCGGCGACGTTCAGGTCTTCGAGGAAATCGACACTGGGTTCGTCCCACGGCGAGGCGAACCAGTCCAGGCCGCGGAGGGTGGCGTGGTCGCCGATCTCGATGTACTGCTCCCGGTCGAACTCCACCCGGTAACGGTAGTCGAGGTACGTCATCTCGCCCCACGGTGTGCTCCGCAGGACGCTCTTCATGTGTTCTGGGGTCGAGATCGCCGGTGTCCGTTTCTGGAATTTCACCGCCTGCGCTCCCGCGTCTGCGGCCACGTCGATGAGTTCCTTCGCCAGGGCGACGTCTCCGTTGTGGTTCAGCCCGATTTCACCGATCACATAGACAGGGTGGCCGGGGCCGACGGTGTGGGTTCCAATGGTCAGCGTCATGGCTGCGTCCTTTCGGTGAGTACGAGATCGGCGAGTTCGCGGACGGCGCCGTCACCGCCGCCGCGGGAGAGAATCAGGCGTGCGGCCGGGATGACGTCCGGGTGTGCGTCTGCCACCACGACGGGCCAGCCGACGAGACGCAGGCATTCGAGGTCGTTGACGTCGTTGCCGAGGTAGGCGATCCGGGTCAGCGGAATGCCCTTGCTCGACGCCCAGCCGCGCAGGGCGGACGCCTTGTCTTCCACGCCGTGGCGCACATCGACCGTGAGCTTCGCTGCGCGGGCGGCGACGACCGGGTTGGTCTCTGTGGACAGGATGAGAACGGGCACGCCTGCGGCTTTGAGGAGCGAGACACCGAGCCCGTCACCGCGATGCGCTGCGATCGATTCGGTGCCGTCCTGCGCGACGTGGACTCGGTTGTCGGTGTGCACACCGTCGAAATCCGTGACGACGGCATCCACATCGATACGACGCCCAGTACGGCCTTCAGCGGAAAGCACAGCGGACGCGAGGTCGGCTTCCGTGTCGATCTCAAGAGCTGATGACGGTGAGACGATGCCCATGCCGATCCGGCCGAAGAACCGGTGGCCGGACCGTTTGAAGCCCTCAGTCCTGAGCACGTAGAACCCGCCCGTTTCCAGGAACTGGGGATCACGGTCCTGCCTGCGCGGGCGGGTCGACGCGTCGTGGTTGACGGCAGCCGCCCCGGTCGGGCTCTCCCGCCAGAGGAACGCATGCGATTCGGCGGCGGAAAAGACGACGTCGCACTCGCCGAGCGTGACCCGTTCGATGGCGTCATCGAGGTCGTCAGGCTCGAGAAACGGCGACGTCGCCTGGATGAACACGAGGATGTCCGCGTGGATGCCGTCGTTCTCCAGTTCCTGGAGCGCGTGGAGCAGCGCGCTCTCGCTCGACGCCTCATCGGTGGCGAGCTCGGCGGGTCGTTCGATGACATGCGCGCCGTATGCGGCCGCGACCTCAGCGATCTCCGGAGCGTCCGTCGACACGAACACCGAGTCGATGAGCGTGGCCGACCGGGCAGAAGCGATCGCGCGGCCGATCAGCGGCACGCCGCCGACCCGCCTGATGTTCTTGCCGGGGACGCCCCGGGAACCACCGCGCGCGGGGATGACGGCGACGACCGTTGTCCTGGGTCTTGAGCTCATTTCCTCAGGCTAGGAAGGCTCTCCCCCGCAAAGATGGCCGCGCCCTGACGATCGGGTGAACGATCGGCGACGGATCGGGGCGCACCGTTCGGCTACACCGCCTCGCCGATCGGCTTCCAGCCGTCCGGGCCGGTCGACCCGGCGGGATACTCCTCGAGCGGCACCTCGCCCGAGCGCCAGGCGGCGAGTACGGATTCCACGATCCGCCAGCATTCCTCTGCGGTGTCTCCGCGAACGGACAGAGAGGGGTCGTCGTCGAGGATGCCCTCGAGGACCTCACCGTATGCGTTCAGCTGGCCCGGGCCGAAGTCAGCGGCGAACGTCATCCGCTCCAGTTCGTGTGGGTCGTCCGGTCCGTTGATGTTGATCGACAGCGACATCTCGTCTGGGGCGAGGAACAGCCGGAGCACGGTGGGCTCTGTGCTCCCGCGGAATCCCGCCGGGACCTGGTTGGCCGGTTTGAACGTGACGACGATCTCGCGACGCCGCTCCCCGAGCCCTTTGCCCGACCGCAACGTGAACGGAACTCCAGCCCATCTCCAGGTGGCGACGTGGAAGGTGACTTCGGCGAGTGTCTCAGTCTCGAGCGCCGGGTCCACTCCCTTCTCGTCGGCGTAGGACGGATAGACCCGGTCGTCGACCGTCCCTGCGGTGTAGCGGGCACGCCGCCCTGCGCCGATCGGGTCATCGTCCCACGGACGTGTCGCGCGCAGCACGAGTCCCTTGGCGTCGCGGAGATCGGCGGCATCCAGTGACGCCGGCGGCTCCATCGCGAACACGGCCAGCACCTGCAGCAGGTGGCTCTGGATCATGTCGATGAGCGCACCGGCCTTGTCGTAATAGCCGGCGCGTCCCTCGAGTCCCAGTTGCTCGTCGTAGACGATGTCGACACGTTCGATGTGCTCGGCGTTCCAGAGGGGCTCGAAGATGCGGTTGGCGAATCGTAGCCCGAGCAAGTTGAACACGGTGGCCCGGCCGAGGAAGTGATCGACCCTGTGGACCTGTTCTTCAGGAACCAGGCGCGCAAGCAGCCGGTTCAGCGCAGCGGCACTGTCACGATCGGTGCCGAAGGGCTTCTCCAGCGCCAGTAGAGTGCCTTCGGGAAGCCGGACCTCCAGCAGCGCCGTGCACGCCTGGACCGTGACGGCAGGGGGCAGGGCGAAGTAGAGGACCGGGTTGCCCTCGGATTCCGCGAGGAGCGGCTCGAGGGCGGACGGATCCGTGACGTCGGCGTGACGGAACACCGTGTCCCTGAGGAGCGCGTCGACAGCGGGTCCTGCCCCGTCGACCGTCGCGAACGATGCCCTGACGATCTCGCGCCAGGCGGCATCCGTCAGCTCGTCGACGCCGACTCCGACGAGGTGAACCCGCCGATCCGGCTGGTGGGTCAGGAGCTGGCCGAGGGCAGGGAGGAGGAGCCGCGAGGAGAGGTCTCCTCCCCCTCCGAGCAGGAACAGGGTCGTCGAGGGCTGCGTCATGGTCCGACCATACGCCAGTGGCGCGCCCCGCACGGTTGCGCTCGCCTCAGGTGTACATCAGCGACCCGGGTGTGGTGAGGAGCTGCCCCGTCTCGAGCCAGGTCTTCAGTCCGGACAGGATCATCGGCCAGCCCCCGTAGAGCTGATCGTTGGCGCCTTCCCGCAACTGGTCGTGCGTGACTGTGAGACGGCAGGAGTCCTCGACCTGCTCGATCTCCCACGTCACACGCGATGTGCCCTCGCTCTTCACATCGTCGTCCCAGAGAGCGACCATGCTCTGAACCAGGCGCCTGGGAGGGTCGAACTCGAGGATCTCGCCCTCCCCAAGCGGCGCAGACGCGTTCCCGTTCGTCATCTCGTAGTGCGATCCGGGCGCCCAGTCAGTGACGATGCGGTTGCCGAACTGATACTTGCTCCGGATGTCGTTGTCGACGATCGCCTCCCAGAGGCGGTCGGGGGTCGTCTTGATGTAGATCTCGAAAATCTTCTCCATGGTCTCTTCCAGTTCGCTTTTCAGGCCGCTGAGTCCAGCGGTCCAGTTCTCTGCGTATTTGCTCACCCAACGGTCGTGGACGAGCTGAATGGGCACGGCGTTCAGGAAGTGAAGTTTCTCCCGCCCGTCGCGCCTCGTCACAACGAGTCCGGCTTCCTCGAGCTGTTTGAGGTGCTTCATCACACCGAATCTGGTGATGTCGAATCGAGCCTCGAGCGCGCCCAGGGTCTGGCCGTCCTCACGGAAGAGCTCGTCGAGCAACGCACGCCGAGTCGGGTCGGCCAGCGCCTTGAAGATCTCATCCATGGATCGAGGTTATGTGACCATTTGGTCACATGTCAAGGGTGGTGGCGCAACCGGTCGGCTCGGGTTACTGCAACGCGGAGGTGAGACGCGCCACCCCGTCGAGGAACGTGGCCGACGCCGGTTCCTTCTGCCATTCCTCCAGGGTGAGCTGCCGACCGGCGTCGCGGTAGCCCTGCTCGACGGCACGCATCTGGGAGACGAACGACGCGCCGCGCACCAGAAGCGACCCCTCCGAGTTGAGGGCGAACGAACGGATGTCCATGTTGCTCGAGCCGATCACGGCGACGTCATCGTCGACCGACAGGTGCTTCGAGTGCAGGATGTACGGGCCCGGGTACAGCCAGATCCCGACACCTGCACGGAGGAGACTGCCGTAGTAAGAACGCTGGGCGTGCCACACCGAACCCTGGTCGCCGATCTCCGAGACGAAGAGCTGCACGTCCAGCCCGCGCTGGCACGCCGAGGTGATCGCGTACATCATCGCCTCATCCGGCACGAAGTACGGGCTCGTGATGATCACCTTGCGCTGCGCGGACGTCACCAGCGTGAGGAACAGCCTGAGGTTGTTCTCGCCGTCATAGCCCGGCCCGCTCGGCACCACCTGGCAGACCAGGGCATCCGCCGACGTGTCTGCGGGCACGTCGACGGCGGCGAGGTGGTCGTCGTCGCCGAGCAGTTCATCGGTCTCGAGGTACCAGTCGGAACGGAAGACGGCGTCGATTGCGGCGACCACAGGGCCGGAGACTCTCGTCATCAGTTCCTGCCACTGCAGGCCACGCTTCAGGTTCTTCGGCGAGTTGTAGCTGCGATCGATCAGGTTCTGCGAGCCCATGAAGCCCACCAGCCCGTCGACGACGACGAGCTTGCGGTGATTGCGCAGGTCCGGTCGCTGATACTGCCCCTTGAGCGGCCGGACCGGAAGCATGTAGCTCCAGGTCACGCCGATGCGGTCGAGTTCGGCGAACGTCTCGTCATTTCCTGCGACCCGCCTAGACGCGACGTAGTCCGCCAGCAGGCGCACCCTGACACCCCGTTGGACGGCGCGTTCGAGGGCTGCGAAGAAGCCCGTCGTCGTCGAGTCGAACGACACGATGTAGAACTCCACGTGCACGAAGCGGGTTGCGGTGTCGATCTCGGCGGACATGGCGTCGATCGACCCCTGATAGTCCCCGAGAAGTGTCGCTGTGTTCCCGCCGAGCGGAGGCAGCGCCCCGAGTTCCTCGTTCTGTGTCGTGAGAGAGGTGAACCACTCGGGCCACGTATGGCGGTCAGGAGCAAGATCGACGCCCTCGGCCTTCGCCCGGATGATGCCGTCGATCTCCCTCTGCTTGTCGCGGCGCGCTTTGGGCAGTTTGGAATTGCCGATCAGCAGGAAGAAGAGGATCCCGATGAACGGGATCAGGAAGATCGCGAGCAGCCAGGCCATCGCCGCCGTCGGCTTGCGCTCTCTGGGCACGATGATGAGCGCCGCCACCCGGATGGCGAAGTCAGCGAGCACGAGAATGCCGCCGAGAATGGCGGCCCACTGCCCGTTCACCGACGGGCCCCGGACACTGACTGATCGCCCATCTGATCGCTCCCTGTGATCCTCGCCCGGCACGGCTCGCCTGCGCCGATGTCGGCACACTAGTCCCGCGCCGGGTCCTGTGGATCACACGGATGGGGTGAGGGTCGGGCCGGCGCCTGACCCGCGCCTCAGAGACCCTCGCGGCGTCCCTTGATGAAGTAGACGATCGGGCCGATCCAGTTCACCGCGATGATCACGGTCCACATGCCCTTCGGACCATTGACCTGATCGGCGGGACGGGTGGCGAGATCCCTCCACGCGACTGCGGCCAGCGCGAGCTGCACCGTCCCGATCACGAGGACGACAGCCTTCCGTCCGGTGCTCATCTCGGTCCACTTCAGCTGCTTCGACTTCGAGTTCTTCGTCACGATCGATGCTCCTGTTCTCGGGAATGCGGTGTGTCGTCTCCCAGACTCCCGGCATCCGCCCCGTGGCACAACCGGTCGAACCATCTTCGGCCGAGTCCAGCGCTCGAACGGCATGAAAAAGCCCCGGTCGAGTGTACGACCGGGGCTGGATGGTGCACCCCCCGAGACTTGAACTCGGAACCCACTGATTAAGAGTCAGTTGCTCTGCCGATTGAGCTAGAGGTGCGTTTTCGACCCACCGACTGCGCGGTGAACCGTGGAAAACCTTAGCATGCGATCCCCGTCGTTCGCCAATCGAGCGGGGCTCGCGACGAGGACCCGTCGATACCCGCAGCACTATCGTGGAAGCATGACTGCGCCTCTCCCCTCCCTCGCTGACGATCTCGACCTGGCCCGCCGACTGGCTGACGTCGCTGACGCGATCTCGTTCGACCGGTTCCGCTCGGCGACCCTGGAGATTTCGACGAAACCGGATGCCACACACGTGACGGATGCGGACCTGGCGGTGGAGCGCGCACTGCGCGACGTCCTGGCCGCCGAACGCCCTGACGACGGCATTCTCGGCGAGGAATACGGCACGGAGGGTTCGACGGAACGCCAGTGGATCCTCGACCCGATCGACGGCACCGCGAACTTCCTCAGGGGCGTTCCCAACTGGGCGACGCTCATCAGCCTCGCCGTCGACGGCACTCCTGTCGTCGGGGTCGCGAGCGCACCGGCGTTCCGCAAGCGGTGGTGGGCCGCTGAGGGTTCCGGCGCATGGCTCGCCGAGGACGGTCAGGAGCCCAGGCGCCTGCACGTCTCCGGCGTCGAGAAACTGGAGGATGCATCGCTCAGCTTCCAGAGCATCGCGCAGTGGGATGAGGCCGGTTACCTCGACCAGCTGATCGGCCTGTCCCGGTCGGTCTGGCGAGACCGCGCCTTCGGCGACATGTGGTCGTACGGGATGCTCGCGGAAGGACTCATCGACATCGTCGGCGAGTTCGACGTGAAGGAGTACGACATCGCTCCTTTCGTGATCCTCGTCCGCGAGGCCGGCGGCCGGTTCACGTCGATCGACGGTCGCGACACGATCGCGGGCCGCAGTTCCCTCGCGAGCAATGGCATCCTGCACGACCAGGTGCTTAGCACCATTGGCCACGGTCCCGCCATCCTCGCTCAGGACAGCTAGATTCCCCGTCGTTCCCTCTACGCTTTCCGTATGAGCGCGCGAACCAGGGAACCCGTCTACACGACCGCCATCGCAGCGGGACGGCTGCTCTTCGGTGGCCTCCGGCTGAAGCCCGTCGTCACCGGAGCCGAGCACCTTCCCGCAACGGGCGGCGCCGTGCTGGCCATCACACACTTCGGATACATGGACTTCGCTCTGACCGAATGGATGGTCTGGCATCGCAACCGGCGGCGCATCCGCTTCCTCGCCAAGAAGGGTGCGTTCGACAAGCCGGTGGTCGGCTGGCTCCTGCGCGGGATGCGACACATCTCCGTCGACATGAAATCGGGGGCCGCGGCATATTCGCAAGCCATCGCGGCACTCGAGTCCGGCGAGGTGCTGGGTGTATTCCCCGAGGCAGGCGTCAACACATCCTTCACCGTGCGCGAACTGAAGACCGGAACGATCAGGATGGCCGCCGAAGCCGGGGTGCCGGTTATTCCCATCGCGGTCTGGGGCGGCCACCGTCTGCTCACCAAGGGACACAAGCCATCGCTCAGCGAAGCGCACGGTGTCCCGATCCGATTCGCCGTCGGGTCGCCACTCGCCGTCGATGCGTCAGGCGACGTCCGAGAGTTGACGGACACCTTGCGCCGAACCATGCAGGCACTGCTCGATGAGGCTCAGTCGAGCTACCCGGACGATGGTGTCGGCGCATGGTGGCAGCCCGCCCACCTCGGCGGAACCGCTCCGACACCGGAGGAGGCCGCAGTGGTCGAAGCCGAGCGTCAGCGACGCAAGGCCGCCGAGGCCGAATCCAGGTGAGCGGCGTGCGACGTCTGCGCACGGTGACGCTCTGGGTTCTCGCCGTCGTGCTGCTCCTCGTCGTGATCGGCCTGGTCTGGGCGCACTCGGTCATGGCCGGCGATCGTGACGCCGCCCTCGAGGCCTGGCGGAACGACGCGATCGAGATCACGTCGACCGATGCGGCGATCGTGATGGAACCGAGCGACAACGCGTCGGCGACCGGCCTGGTCTTCGTGCCAGGCGCGAAGGTCGACCCGTACGCCTACATGTACAAGCTCTCAGGAATCGTCGAAGACGGAGTGACCGTCGTCATCACCAAACCGACCCTGAACCTCGCCATCGCCGACCTGCGCCCGCTCGATGCGTTCACGTCGGCAGCCCCAGGTGTCGAGCGCTGGTTCGTGGGCGGCCACTCCCTCGGCGGAGTGAAAGCCTGCCAGTACGCTGAAGGCGGCGACACCGCCGGCGTCGTGCTTTTCGGCAGCTACTGCTCGTCCGACCTGTCGGGAAGCGGACTGCCGGTGTTGAGTTTCGTCGGCGAGAACGACGGCCTCAGCACCCCCGAGAAGGTCGAAGGCGCGGCAGGCAACCTGCCCGACGACGCCGTCACCATCGACATCCCCGGCGCGAACCATGCGGACTTCGGTGACTACGGCGTCCAGCCGGGCGACGGCGAATCCAGCGCAGACGATTCGGACGTCCGGCAGGTCATCGCAGACGAGTTCCGCGCCTGGGCCGACTCCCCCATCGGCTGACGAAGATCAGGCGGGCTGTGGGGACCGCAGGAGACCGGGCAGGGCGTCGACGAGTGGCGCCAGCTCCGGGAGCGCGGATGCCTCACCGAGCGCGCGTTCCAGCGCCTCGTTGTAGACGGGTCGGGCCTGTGAGAGCAGATCGGCGCCCGGGGGCGTGAGCTCGGTATAGATGCCACGCCGGTCGTCGGCGCAGAGGATGCGGGTGAGCAGGTTCCGGTCTTCGAGCCGGTTCACGAGCCGAGTCGTCGCACTCGGGCTGAGCGCGGTCGCGCGGGCCAGTTGCTGCATCCGCATGTGCCAGCCCTGCTGGCGGCTGAGCGCGTCGAGCACGGTGTACTCCACGGCCGACAGTGACACTGCCGACTGCAACGCGCGTTCGAGTTCGGCCTCGACGAGACCGTGCAGCGCAGCGAGCGTTCGCCATCCCTGCGTCCGCACCTCTACGGCATCGTCTTCGATACTCATGGACCCTCCATCGATTCGCTCCGACCTGCAACACAATTAGTTGCTTGCGCTGGTTAGTTGCGTATGCAATGATTTATCCCGCGCCTGCAAATAACAGCGTACGCGTCATTCAAGCGTAAGTACAGATCGGGAGACACATCCTCATGCCCATCGGCCTCATCGCCCTCGCCATCGGCGGATTCGGGATCGGACTCACGGAGTTCGTCATCATGGGGCTTTTGCCCGACGTGGCACGAGACTTCCAGGTCACCGAAGCGGCGGCCGGCTGGCTGATCACTGGCTACGCGCTCAGCGTGGTCGTCGGCGCGCTTTTCCTCACCGCCGCCGTGACCCGCTTCCCCCGCAAACACGTGCTCGTCGGCCTGATGGTCCTGTTCATCGCCGGGAACCTGCTCTCGGCCCTCGCCTCCGACTACCCGAGCATGATGATCGGGCGGATCGTCGCGGCCCTCTGCCACGGGGCCTTCTTCGGAATCGGATCGGTCGTCGCGGCGAGCATGGTCGAGAAGAACAAGCAGGCAGGCGCCATCGCGATCATGTTCACCGGCCTGACCGCCGCGAATGTGCTCGGCGTCCCGTTCGGCACGTTCCTCGGGCAGACCTTCGGCTGGCGTTCGACGTTCTGGGCCATCACCGCCATCGGGATCGTCGCCCTCATCGGCCTGGTGACCCTCGTTCCGAACGTTCGCTCCCATGGATCGACAAGCCTCAGGAGTGAACTGGGCGCATTCCGGTCCGGCCAGGTGTGGCTGTCGATCCTCGTCACCGTCTTCGGGTTCGGCGGTATGTTCGGCGCGTTCACCTACATCGCGTTCACGCTCACCGAGGTGAGCGGGTTCCCCGCCGGCGCCGTGCCGTGGCTTCTCGTCCTGTTCGGAGTCGGGCTCTTCCTCGGGAACGTGCTCGGCGGCAAGGCCGCTGACCGTGCCCTGGACCGGACACTCATCGTCATCCTCGCGGGCCTGGTCGTCGTCCTCGCGGTCTTCGCGCTGACGGCGCAGAACCCGGTGGTCACCATCGTGTCGCTGCTGTTCATGGGCGGATTCGGCTTCGCGACGGTTCCCGGGCTGCAGATGCGGGTCATGCGGTACGCCAGCAACGCACCGACCCTCGCCTCGAGCGCCAACATCGGGGCGTTCAACCTCGGGAATGCTCTGGGCGCCTGGCTGGGTGGACTGACGATCTCTGCCGGCCTCGGCTACACGTCGTCGATCTGGGCAGGGACGGCGCTCACCGTCGTCGCACTCCTCGTGATGATCGTCGCGGCGGTGACGGCGAAACGCACGACGTCACGCACCTCAGAGACGTTCGCGCCGCCGGTCCTGCAGCACTGACATCTTTCGGCGTCGCTCCGCGAGAGTCAGCGTGGGGCGGATGCCAGCCGGCCCGGCCCGAACGGCAGCAGCGGAGGCACGTACACGAGCGGAGCAGGAGACCCGGCTGCGATGGTGATCTCGGCCGCGCCGAACCGCCACAGCCGGTTGAACAGGAACACGGTCACCTCTGTGGGACCATCCGCCGAGACCTGCCAGGTGCCAGTCCCCCACTGGGCGGGCTGGCCGCGGCCGTTGAACACGACGGTTGGCTTGGGGAACCAGCCGATGCGGGGTTTTCGCAGGGTGAGCTCGAGCCGTTCGCAGTCCGCCATGGTCCCAGCTAACCACGGATCGCCGGAAGCGCCGGCACGCAAAAAGGCCGCCCAGTGGGCGGCCTTTCGGCGTTCAACATCGCGTGACGGCAACAGATGGTGGAGATGCGGGGAATTGAACCCCGGTCCACTGCTGTGGTCGTGTGCCTTCTACGGGTGTATCCAGTGCAGGCGTTCTACTCGGCTCCGGAATTTGCCACTGGCACCTAATCCGACGAGCCCAGCCCCAGTTTGAGTCCCTCTACGCCCTGAGACGAAACGTAGAAGCAATCTCTCTAAATGGCGCCAGGGTCCGGGTAGAGAGCATTCCCGGCCTGACGGACTTCTTTAGTGCGCTCGCTTAGGCAGCGAGGGCGAAGTCAGTGCGCTTTGAATTGGCACTTATTGTTTTCCAGAGATCGTTAACGAGATAACCCTGGATCCTCGACCCGCTTCTCACAGTTGCGCAGGCAATGTCGAAACCGATCATCCCCATGCACACTCCGTGGAGTGAGTTGCTGTCACGCGCTGTGAAATTGCCAAACCGGATGAACCGGCTTCTTCTGGTGCCTTTCGGCCCAGCTTTTCAGTATACGCGTTCCCGGGGCGCTCTGCCAGAACGGGTGAGGCCGAGCGCTCTGGGCAGCACCGGCCGCGGCCTGTAGTGTCGCTGCATGACTGAGAAATCCGAGGCCGGTGGGGTCGTCATTTCCGTGCGCGGCGTCGCGTTCGCCGAGACAGGCGCAGAACGGGCGACCGTTGGTCTGACCATCGGGTTCGATGGGGCGGAACGAACCGACGTCCGCGCGCGGTCCACCCGCGCGCTGGCCGAGTGCATCGACTCGATCACACGTCTGCACGACAGCGTCGACGGACCTCTCGTCGAGTGGACAAGCGACGACGTGCAGGTCTGGGCCGACCGTCCATGGAGCAACGAAGGCATCCAGCTCCCCCTCGTCCACCACTCCCGCGCCACAGTATCCGCAACCTTCGTCGACTTCGTCCAGCTGAGTCTGTGGCTGGAAGAGACCGCGAACCGCGACGGTGTCACGGTGGGCGGGATCGCCTGGACGGTGACGGACCTCACGCGGCGCGAGCTCGAGGCACGCGCACAACGGGATGCCGTCGCGCACGCGCTCGACAAGGCATCCGTCTACGCGGCGTCGCTCGGTCTCAGCACGGTGGCTCCGCTCGAACTCTCCGAGCCGACGGTCTTCGCCCAGCCGTTCGGGCGCCAGGAGGATGCACGGATGTTCGCGCTGGCAGCAGGGGCGCCTGTGGACTTCACCCCGGCTCCGGTCCGCGTGGACGTCGAGGTCCACCTGAGGTGTACGGCACGGGGAGACGCCCCGAGCTGACCCGTGCGGTCAGGCGCTATCGATCAGGGAGGCGTGCAGCAGCTCGAGGTCGTGCATGCTCAGCCCCGAGCGGAGCAGGTATTGGCGAACCGACCCGTACTCCTCGTCGATCTCGTCGAGCACGGCATCGAGCACCTCCGCCGGGCTCCCGCCCATGAGCACGCGAAGTTCAGGTGTCTCGACTCCCCCGTGTTCGACGATGAGCTCGATCATCCCCTCGAGCCATTCGCCGCTGAGGTTCGCCTCCGACCTGGCGTAGTCGTCGACGACGAGCCGTCGGTCCACGCCGACCGCGAGCAGCGCGAGCGCGACGACGATGCCGGTGCGGTCCTTGCCCGCGGTGCAGTGCACGAGAACTCCGGTGCTCGCGTTCGCGATTTCGCGCAGGGCGCGCACGACGACGCCCGCGTGCTGGGTGACGATCTTTGTGTACAGCACAGGGAGGCTCACCGCCGCGCTCCCCTGCGACGCGCCAGACCCCTCGAACACCGGGAGCCGGACCACTGTCACATCCAGCCCGTCGAGATCGTCCGGCATGATCTGGGCCTCGAAGTCGTCCCGCAGGTCGACGACGACCCCGACTCCGAGTTCACGCAGGTGGCGTTTGCCGTCCGGTCCGAGCCGGTACAGGCCGTCTGAGCGGAGCAACCGTCCGGATCTCACGCGGCCATCCACCGCCGGATACCCGCCGACGTCGCGCAGGTTGTACGTGCCGTTCACGGCGATCCGGCGTGAAGTCGTCATTCGCCCAGGTGGTTCTTCGCAGAGATCGCCCGCGCAGCTTCACGGGTCGCTTCGCGCTCGCGCAGTGTCTGGCGCTTGTCGTACTCGCGCTTGCCCTTGGCGATGGCGATCTCGACTTTTGCCTTGCCGTCGCTGAAGTACAGCTGCAGCGGGATGATCGTGTACCCGCCAGGAGCGACCTTGTGACTGATCTTGAGGATCTGGGCCTTGTGCAGCAGCAGCTTGCGCTTGCGCCTCGGCGGGTGGTTGTTCCAGTTGCCGCCGGAGTACTCAGGGATGTGCACGGCATCGAGCCAAGCTTCCCCGCCCTCGATGAACGCGTACCCGTCGACGAGAGATGCCCGGCCGGCGCGCAGCGACTTCACCTCGGTTCCTGTGAGGACGAGCCCCGCCTCGAAGGTGTCTTCAATCAGGTAGTCGTGGCGCGCTTTGCGATTGGTGGCCACGACATTTTGACCACGTTCTCTGGGCACGGTTCACTCCGACAGTCGATGCGCGGCGGGGTGCCGCTGGATGCTTGCCGCACCGGTCGCGCGACAGCCCATTAGTCTAACAACACGAAGGATGCCGGTTGGCCGGTCCCGGCTAGATCTTCAGGTACCGCTTGATCGCGAAGTTGGCCGACAGCGCCGCGAGCACCATCCCGAGGAGGATGAGGAGCGGAACGACCACGAACGCGTCGGAGACGTCGACGAAGCTGACGAACGGCATCCGCGGGGCAAGGTAACCGGCGATGAAGTAGTGCACGATCCCGACGACGGCCGCGCCGGCGAGGACCGAGCCGATCACCGCCGAGAACACGCCCTCGAGGATGAACGGCGTCTGGATGAACCGGTTCGACGCACCGACGAGGCGCATGATCCCGATCTCCTTGCGTCTCGAGTACGCGGACAGCCTGATCGTCGTGGCGATGAGCAGCACGGCGGCGACGAGCATCAGCCCGGCAATGCCGATGGCCGTGTAACTGGCCACGTTGAGCACCTGGAAGATGGCGTCGAGGTATTGGCGCTGGTCGGTCACCTCTTCCACGCCTGCGGTGCTGGAGAACGCTTCGACGAGGACCTCGGACTGGGACGGGTCGTTGAGGTTGACCCAGTAGGTCTCGTTGAGCTGCTCGGGGACGACGAGGGCAGCGAGTTCGTTGCCCTCGAACTGTTCCTGGAAGTTCTCGTAGGCGAGCTGGTGGTCCTCGAAGTAGAACTCATCGATGAACGGCGCCAGGGTCTCCCCCTCGAGTTGCGCGGTGATGCTGGCCTTCTGGTCGTCGGATGCCGCTCCGCCGGTGCACGTCTCGGCCGGCGAATCAGCGGTGCAGAGATAGATCGCCACCTGCGCGCGGTCGTACCAGTAGTTCTTCATCTGGCCGATCTGCATCTGCAGCAGGACGGCCGTGCCGACGAAGGTCAGCGAGATGAAGGTCACGAGGATGACAGAGATCACCATGGACACGTTGCGGCGGAGGCCGGTGCTGGCCTCCTGCCAGATCAGTGAGAGCCTCATTTGACGGGCCCCACACTCTGCTCGTCGTCACTGTCCGGTTTGTCGGCGGCCCGCAATCCGAGTCGCTCAGCGAGCGACAGGTGGTCGGTGACGGCGCTGAGGTCGTCGGCGTCCGACCGAGGGAGGTTGATCGCCCCGGTCGCTGCGGCCGGGGTCACCCGGTCGGTCTCACCGGTGTCGCCGTGGGCATGCAGGGTCCTGCGCTGTGCTGGCGTGGTTTCGGGTGCTGGGGTGTTGATGAGAATCTGGTGTGCCTCTGTCTCGGCGTCGGCCTGGGCGGTCGCTTCTGCGACCTCCTGGCGGGCGGCCTTGGCCGACTGGCCCTTGGCCACGGCGGGCTTGAGTTCAGGAACGATCCCGGTGGTGCCGTATCCGCCTTCGCGCTCATCGCGCACGATCACGCCGTCGACGAGTTCGATCACGCGGCGCTGCATCTTGTCGACGATGCCGGCCTCGTGGGTCGCCATGAGCACGGTCGTTCCTCCGGCGTTGATCCGTTCGAGGATCTGCATGATGCCTGCGCTCGTCGCGGGGTCGAGGTTTCCGGTCGGCTCGTCGGCGAGGAGGATCTGCGGCTTGTTCACCACTGCGCGGGCGATCGCCACACGCTGCTGCTCACCACCGGAGAGTTCGTGGGGCAGGCGGTCGGCCTTGTTCTCCAGTCCGACCATCTTCAGCACGTCGGGCACGGCTTCCTGCACGTAACCGCGTGACTTGCCGATGACCTGGAGGGTGAACGCCACGTTCTGGAAGACCGTCTTGTTCGGCAGCAGGCGGAAGTCCTGGAAGACGACGCCGAGGTTGCGGCGGAAGTAGGGGATCTTCCGGCTGGAGATCGACCCGAGGTCGTTCCCGAGGACGAAGATCGACCCCTTGGACGGCTTCTCCTCCTTGAGGATCAGGCGCAGGCAACTCGACTTTCCGGAGC
Source organism: Mycetocola sp. Y719 (assembly GCF_056713205.1). Lineage (NCBI taxonomy): Bacteria > Bacillati > Actinomycetota > Actinomycetes > Micrococcales > Microbacteriaceae > Mycetocola > Mycetocola sp. Y719. The sequence goes on from NZ_JBWYGY010000001.1 coordinate 956,538, forward strand.
CGGACGCACCGACGAGGAAGACGAACTCTCCCCTGGCGATCTCCAGGTCCATCTCGTTGATCGCCGGACGCTTGGTGCCGGAGTATTTCTTCGTGACGTTCTCAAACCGAATCATGACGATTCGAGCCTAGGCAGGCTTCGGCTCAATGCCGACGTGACACGCCTACGCCCTCCGGGTTGCCGGGCTCGCCGGTCAGTCGTCAGTCGGCTGTTTGCGCCAGCGGATGCCTGCGGCGATGAATCCGTCGATGTCACCGTCGAAAACGTTCTGTGGGTTGTTGACCTCGTGGTCGGTGCGCAGGTCCTTGACCATCTGGTACGGCGCGAGAACGTACGAACGCATCTGGTCGCCCCAGCTCGCCGTGATGTTGCCGGCGAGTTCCTTCTTCTTCGCGTTCTCCTGCTCACGCTGGACGAGGAGGAGCCGCGACTTGAGCACGCGCATGGCTGCTGCGCGGTTCTGGATCTGGCTCTTCTCGTTCTGGCAGCTCACGACGATGCCGGTCGGGAGGTGGGTGATGCGCACGGCGGAGTCCGTCGTGTTGACGGACTGGCCACCGGGGCCGGAGGAACGGAACACATCGACGCGGATGTCGTTGTCTGGGATGTCGACCTCTTCGGTCTCCGCCATCAGCGGGACCACTTCGACCGCGGCGAAACTCGTCTGACGCTTGCCGGCCGAGTTGAACGGGCTCATCCGCACCAGGCGGTGGGTTCCGGCCTCGACGCTCAGCGTGCCGAAGGCGTACGGCGAATCGATCTCGAACGTGGCGGACTTGATGCCGGCCTCTTCGGCGTAGCTCGTGTCGAGCACCGTGGCCTTGTACTTGTGCTGTTCGGCCCAGCGCAGGTACATCCGGAACAGCATGTCGGCGAAGTCGGCGGCGTCGACGCCACCTGCTCCTGCACGGATGGTGACGACGGCGGGCAGCGGGTCGTACTCACCGTTCAGCAGCGTCTGCACCTCGAGGTCGCCGATCTGCTTCTGCAGGTCGAGGAGTTCGGTGCGGGCTTCAGCTGCCGATTCTTCGTCGCCCTCGGCGATGGCCAGGCCGACGAGCACCTCGAGGTCGTCGAGCTGGTTCTCGATGGCGGTGATGCGCGCGAGCTCGGACTGCCGGTGGCTTAGGGCGCTCGTGATCTTCTGCGCCTTGTCGGTGTCGTCCCACAGATCGGGCACACCGGCCTGTTCGCTCAGGTCGGCGATCTCGGCCCGGAGCCGGTCGAGTCCGACGACTTCACGGATGTCGGCGAAGGTGGTGCGAATGGCCGCGATCTGGTCGTTCAGGTCTAGATCTAACATGTCGCACCCAGCCTACCTTCCGGCGGCTCTCCCCGGTCGGCCGCCATAGACTCGAATCACCATGACAGACGGCACCCCGGCATTCAGCATCCGCTCCGTGGCCACCGGGGTCTTTCTCCCGACGCTGTTGTTCTCGATCGGTGAGGGCGCGTTGATCCCCCTCATTCCGATCGCCGCAACGAGCCTCGGCGCCAGCCTTGCCATCGCCGGGGTCATCGCCGGGATGCTCATGATCGGCGAGCTCGTCGGCGACATCCCGAGCGGATGGCTGGTCAGCCGGGTCGGCGAGCGTCCCTCCATGATCGGGGCCGCCCTGCTCTCGATCGTTGCCGTCCTCGGGGCCGTCCTCTCCCCCAACGCCTGGCTGCTCGGCGCCTCGATCTTCGTGCTCGGGCTCTCGACAGCCGTGTTCGCGCTGGCCAGGCACGCGTTCATGACGAGCTACGTGCCGCTGCAGTACCGGGCGCGGGCCCTGTCGACTCTCGGCGGCGTGTTCCGCGCCGGTCTGTTCATCGGCCCGCTCATCTCCGTCCCGGTGATCCACTTCACCGGAGGAGCGCAGGGCGCGTTCTGGATCATGGTGGTGTCGTGCCTCGCCGCCGTCCTGATCCTCGTGCTGCTCCCGGATCCGGAGTCCATGTTCGGCTCAGTGGCCCAGGCCCGGCGCAACGGGCACACCCACACCGCCGGCCAGGACCTGGCCGCTGAGGAGTCCCACGGCCTGTTCCGCACTCTCTGGATGTTTCGGGGCGTGCTGGCACGGATGGGGTCGGGGGCCGCTCTGATCGGCGGCATGCGGGCCGCGCGCACGCTGATTCTGCCGCTGTGGGCGGTGAGCCTTGGCGTCAGTGAGGCCAACACCGCCCTCATCATCGGACTCGCTGGCGCCGTCGACTTTGCGCTGTTCTACGTCAGCGGCCAGGTGATGGACCGGTTCGGTCGCCTCTGGAGTGCCGTGCCGTCGACGATCGGCCTCAGCCTCGGGATGCTGCTGCTCGCCTTCACCCATGACCGGCCGGACGCCGTGGTCTGGTTCATCGTCGCAGCCGGCGTGCTCTCCGTCGCCAACGGACTGGGCAGCGGCATCCTGATGACGCTCGGAGCCGACCTCGCTCCCCCGGCGCATCCGGCCCCGTTCCTCGGGGCGTGGCGGTTCACCGGTGACGCGGGTTCGGCGACGGCGCCGCTCGTCGTCGCCGGGCTGACCGCCCTCCTGTCGCTGTCGTTCGCGGCTGGGGCGGTCGGAGTGATCGGGGCGATCGGGGCCTGGCACCTCGCCCGGATGATCCCCCGCTATATCCCCGGTCGGCCGAAACAGGCGGTCTAACGCAACGACCCCCACGCTGACCCGCTGATGACGACGACGCAGATCAGCGTGACGACAGCGATGGCGCCGAAGACGCTGGCCATTGCCAGGAGCCGCTTCCGCCCGGCCGGGACGGCGAAGCGGACGACGAGCAGGGTCAGGTAGAGGCAGATGACGACAGTAAGCCCGATCCAGGCGACGACCGGTTCCAGCGCGACAAGGCCGAACAGCACCGCGACGCAGATCCCCGTGAGGAAGGCGCCGAGCACCAGCCAGACCAGTCCGGTCGATGTGGTCAGCGCGGGCTGGTTGCGTACCCCGGTCGGATCCGGAAGGTCAGTCATTTCTGCTCCGCTCGCCAATCGTCGCTCGTGATGTGGGAACCGCCCTGCGGCCCCATCTGCAGCATCCCGCCGTCGACCGCCCAGGATGCACCTGTCACATAACTGGACTGGGCGGATGCGAGGAAGGCGATCACCGCGGCGACCTCACGGGCGTCGCCCGGTCGGCCGAGCGGAACTCCCGGTCGGTGGTGGTCGTGCGGGTCTTCGTCCTCCTGGCCGGTCATCCCGGTGGAGATTTCGCCTGGGGCGACCGAGTTGGCCGTGATCCCGAACTCGCCGAGTTCGAGGGCGAGAGTCTTGATCAGACCGCCGAGCCCGTGCTTCGCCGCGTCGTAGGCGCTCGAGGCGTATCGCGGCTGGTGTTCGTGCACGCTCGTCGTGGCGATGATCCGTCCGCCGGCCCCTGCGTCGACCATCCGTCTGGCAGCGCGCTGGATGCACACGAAGGCGCCGTCGAGGTCGGCCGCGACGGTGTGGCGCCACTGCTCGAGGGTCATCCCGAGGAACGGGACGTTGTCACCGAGACCGGCGTTGTTCACGAAGACGTCGATGCCGCCGAGGTCGTCGCAGAGCGCGTCGATGACGTCGCCACAACGCTCCAGGTCGGTGGTGTCGAGATGGGAGACGACCGCGTTCCTGCCGCGCGCGCGGACCTCTGCGGCCGTCCTGTGCGCTCCCTCTTCGTTGCTGCTCCAGGTGACCCCGACGTCCATCCCGGCTTCGGCGAGCGCAACCGCGGTCGCGCGCCCGATCCCCGAACTGGAACCGGTGACGATGGCGAAGCGAGGGGTGAACGTCATGTGAGAAGCCTCCGGTGCGGTGGTTGGAATGCTCCCACCGAACACCCTCGTGCGCCTTCGTCTCAAGCCCTTGACGTCATTTCGCCCTCAGCAGGCGATGCGATGTCATCCCGCGGTCGGCGAGAGTAAGCCCGGAGGAGGACGAGGCGACCGGTGTCGGACCCGCAGCATGGAAGACATGAACAGCACACCACGACACCGCCTCCTTCCCGCCCTCGCGCTCGCCCTCCCACTGGGGATCGCCTTGTCCGGCTGCTCCGTCATCGATGAGGTCGCGCACAAGATGCGCACCGAGCACTTCGCGACGGCAGCCGAGCTCGTGGACGACTGGCAGGGCGACGCTCCGTGGTTGCCGACAGATGCCACAGACATCCGGATCCGTGAGTCGACGATCAACGACACAGCGGTGCTTCTCGCCACCAGCGACACCGATCTCGATCCGGCGGTATGCACCCAGGTCAGCCGACAGTCCGCTCCCGCCTATTCAATTGACGATGCGCCCGATGCCTACGGCACTGATCAGGTGTACGCCTGCGGTGTCTGGACCGTGATGGCGTCTGATGACGGCTGGTACGGCTGGAACCCCGGCCACCCGGACGAGCAGGCGAAGGCACCGAAGCCATAGCCCGGTCGGGGTGGCGTCCCCGACGCCGGACGTCAGCCGAAGGTTGCCGCGAACTGAGGCGAGCAGGTCTCTCGCGACGTTGGGCCGCCGGGGAACCGGTGACCTTCGTCAAGGAGAACCGAGCGGAATTCCGCATCCTCGATGAGGTGGAAGGCCAACTCGCCCTCGAACCGGTCGACGATCCGGTACAGGTCGTCGTGTGAGACGCCCAGACGTTCGGTGAGCGCTCGCTCCAGGTCCTCTTCGTCGACACTGACGAGAGCACTCAGCCGAGCCAGGGCGGACTCCGCAGGGTGGGTCGCGAGTCGGCTCGCCACGGCTTCAGGCGCAGGGAGCGGCGCGGTGAGCATGGCGGCAGCGTCGACGACCCCTGAACCGTAGGCGTTGGCATCCCAGTCCGCCGGGACGCGGGATCCCCCTGAGCCGAGCTGGTGGAGGAATGCGGCCTGGACACGTGGGCCGTACCGTTCCCTCAGCGCATCCGTCCCGTGGTGCGCGCACCAGAGGGCTGCTACGCCGGCCAGGTGGGCGACGGCGTAGGAGGTACCCGAGGACCGGAACACGTCCGCGTGCGGGGTGTCACCGGTCCAGAGATACCCGGCGACGTGCACTCCCCAGCCCGGCGCGCTCACGTCGACGGCACGGCCCCTGGACGACTCCGGCCAGGGCTGATCGTCCGGGCCGGTCGCCGCGACAGCCAGGCAGTTCGCGTACGAGGCGGGCGCGACAACGATCCGCACATTGTTGCCTGCGGCGGCCATCACGATCATCCCGGCGTCCACCGCGCGTTGGATCGCGGCACGCAGGCCGAAGAACCCCTTGCCGCCGACGCTGATCGACACCACCGGGCAGCCGGTGACCCGCGCGTGTTCGACCGCGCGCGCCACGTCACTGTCGAAGAGCTGTACGACGCTTTCCACCGCGCGGAGCGGGACCACGCGCGCCCCGGGCGCAACGCCGACGATGCCGTCTTCTTCACTCCCCTGCCCGACCATGACACTCGCTGTCGTCGTGCCGTGCCCGGGAAACGTGAGCGGCCAGGGGGAATCGCTCGGGGGCACCATCGGGTCGCGGGCGTCGTCGTCGTTGTCGATGACATCCCGGTCGGTGGCGAGATCCAGTGCCGCCCTGCCGAGATTCGGATGGAGAGTGTACCCGGTGTCCGGATGCCCGATCCGGATGCCGTTCCCTTGTCCAGGCTCGATCGCCCAGGCCTCATCGCACCGGATCGCGTCACGGGCCCAGCGCGCGGACTCGCTCCCCGGAGGGAACTCCTCGGCGACGAGCGACCGGGCGTCGTGCGGCTCACCGATGAACGCCGTCACCGGGAGGTCCGCTTCCGCCCTGCTGACCGTCCCGGTCTCGAGGATCTCCTGCACCAGGGTGTGGGCACGACGGGCGTACTCCGCAGTGCCGACCTCCTCGTCGACGTGCCCGCAGATCAGCACCATGCGGTCGTCGTCCGCCGCGAGCGGCTCGATGTTCCAGTCGCCGAGCGACCCGTTCAGCACATCAGACAGCGCATCGGGCGGGGACTGGAGCGGGTGGCGGCTCTCGACGCAGATCCGCATCTCGTGCACCCGCCGCGTCGCTGCGGCATCCGCTCTGTCCATCTGGCACTTCCGCTCCGATCGGGAACCCGCGTGGGTCGGAGCCTAGCGATGCGGTGCGCCGCCGGACAAGGGTCACCGGAACACCGAGCGAGCCACCGCCGTCACTTCCAGCCGGATGCCGTCCGGCACGAACAGGGTCAGGACCGGTGGCTGCCACGCCGCAGACACCGTCACGGTCGCACTCTTGCCGTCGAGGGAGGCGGCTTCTTCGAGGGCGAGGCGATCGAAGGTCCCGACGCCGACGGGGTTGTCCTCGAGGAAGCCGGTCACGGCATCCCTGACTTCCGGCGACCGGAGGGTGAGTGCCGGCTCACCGCCGTCGAGTGACACGGATGACAGCTCGAACGCCTCCGCCCCGACGAGGGCAGCGGCGTCGGCAAGGCTGTACAACCTCTTCCGTTCGAGGTACAGCGACGTGGCCGCCGCGACCAGCAGGATGAGAAGAAGAGAAAGCATCCCGTAGAAAATGGCGAGAATCAGGGTCGAACCGTCTTCGCCGGGCCCGCCGCGCAGCATCCGTCTCATCGCTCGGCCCAGAACCGGGAGACCTGCTGGCGCGCGGTCGCCTCCACGGGCACGCTCGCCGCATGGGAGAGGTTGAGCACATCGGGGACCAGCGGCAACGGCACGGTCACCCGGACGGTCACTGTCACCACGGCATTGCGAGCCGGGCAGGAGGCGCCGGTCGACCCGCTGCAGGACACAGAGACGGATGCCGCCTCCGGGTCGATCCCGTAATCGGCCAGCCCGAATTCGATCGCGCGAGCTGCGCGCTGGGCTGCGTCCTCCGGCGACTCCGCCTGGACGAAGACACGGGCCGCCTGCCGCGCCGCGCCCTCGGTCGCGAGCGCACCGGCCTGCACGGTGGCCAGCGTCAGGATCAGATACACGAGCGGGACAAGGAGGATCAGGCCGGCCGTGACGAACTCGAGTGCTGCCGTTCCCGCGTCATCGACGAGCCGGAACAGGCGCGGACGGTGCTCACTCGTCGAGGGTTTCGATGGCGGCATGACCGCTGACCTCCAGTGCGCTGTCGAGTCCCACCAGCCCGATCAGGGGCAGCCGGGTGACGACACGGATGCCGACGCTGGGGTGACCGAGGTACGTCCCGTAGTCGGCGGAGACGTCCGAGGCGAAGTCGGACCCGACCGCGACGGTGATGAGCTCGCGAGTGCGCGCCACACCATCTGCCGGTTCGTTGTCGGCGAGCGCCGCGACTCGCGCTCCTTCCGCGGCCGCGTCGATGACAGTGTTCCGCACATGCAAAGCCAGCCCGAGCTGGAGAACCGCGAGGGTGAGCACGGTCAGCAGGATGGCCACGAACGTGAACTCGACAACGGCGGACCCGTCGTCGTCTTTCCACGCCGCCCCAACCATGACTACATTCCCGAGACCCGGGCAATGGCCTGCTCGAAGATCTGGCTGAGTGCCGGACCGGCGAGACTCCAGATCAGGACGACGAGTCCCGCAGTCATCAGGGTGATGAGGACCCAGCCCGGAACGTCGCCCCGTTCGTCATGAACGTGATCGCGCAGGGATCGGTATCGTCTCGACAGGGTGGTCATGATGTCTCCTTCGGTTCGTTGGGATGCGTCCGGGCTGCTGTCAGAATCCGGACTGGAGCACGAAGACTCCCGGGTAGATGGCGAAGAGGATCGAGAGCGGCAGGATCAGGAATACGAGTGGAACGAGCATCGCCACCTCCTTCTTGCCGGCGATCTCCAGGAGTGTCCGTTTGGCATCCTCACGGGCATCCTGCGCCTGGGCCCGCAGCACCTCTGCCAGTGGAGATCCGCGCTCCAGCGCCGCCGTCAGTTGTTCGACACAGCGGGTGAGTGCGGCGAGGTCGACCCGGCGAGCGCAGTCAGCAAGGGCTTCGGTCAGGGGGATGCCGGTGTTCACAGCACTGACGACCCCACGGAACTCGCGGCTGACCTCGCCGGACCCAATGCGGGCCACCCGCCGGATCGAGTCGAGGATGCCCTCCCCCGCCGACAGGCTGAGACTCAGGAATTCGAGCACGGTGGGAAGCTCGGCCGCGATCCTCCCCAGCCGTGATCGCGCCTGACGCTTGAGTGCCGTGTCGCGGGCTACTGCTCCCGCCGCGGCGCCGATGATCGGCGCCGCCGCGACGAGGATCGGCGGGAGGGTGCGGTTGGCGCCTCCGACAACGGAGACGAGCACGCCGGCTACGGCGCCGACGAGTGCCCAGCCCAGTTGCTCCATCCGGAATCGATGCACGGTGGAGGCGCTGCCCGCCTGGCCCAGACGGCGCTGCACGACGGCCGTGCCGCCGAGCAGTCCGGCCAGGACCTCGACGAGTCGGTGCACCGTTGGGGCGAGGAGGGTCCCGAGGATGGGGATCGGATCCACGGTCCGCTTGAGGGTGAAGACCCGTGCGCCTTCTGACACATCCACGATGTACGGCGCGACGCGTTCGGCGAGAGTCGGCCCGCCCATTCGCGGCAGCACGGTCGCGAGCGACCAGAGGCCCAGCCCGAGGATTCCGCCGAACAGCACGCCCCAGGCCAGTGTCGCACTCATCGGAACCACCGTCGTTCCTGCGGCAGCCGCCCGAGCGAGAGCATCGCGCGGTAGGCGAGAAGTGAAAGCGCCGCACCGCCGGCGATGAGCACAGCCCCACCAGCGGAGTTGTACGCCAGCGCTGCCTCCGGTCGTGTGGCCAGCAGAAGGAGGATGCACCAGGGCGCCGCGACTCCAAGCTTCGCGGCGTTGCGGATCCAGGATTGCCGAGCCTCCACCTCTGCGCCGATGGCGATGTCCTCCCGGAGGTATGCGGCGAGGCTCCTGAGCACGACCGTGAGGTCTGAGCCTCCCACGTCCCGTGCCATCCTGAGCGTTTCGAGGATCCGGTCGGGAACAGGATCGGCCAGGGTGTTCTTCAACCGGTCCAGACATCCGCCGAACGACCCTGTGCTTCGGTAGTCGTTCTCGAAGGAGACGAATTCCGGACGCAGGGCTTCAGGGCCGGTGTGCGCGAGACTCGCGACGGCGTCGGGCAGGGCCAGCCCCGAACGCACGGCGCCGATGAGGTGGTCGACGACGTCCGGCCAGAGCGAACGGTTCGACGCACGACGTGCGCGCGCCCTCCACCGGACGATGAGAAGAGGCGTGAGTCCCCCGAGAACGGCTGCGCACAGCGAGAGCGACCCGACACGCAGCACCGCCTGGGCGAGCGCGCCTGTAACGATCCCGGCCAGCACGGAGAGTGTGACGAAGACGGCCGGGGGCACCCGCCCCAAGCCCGCGAGCGCGAGCGCCGCCTGAAACCGTCCACTCGACCGCGTCCGCTGCCGTGTCTCCCTCGCCCGTCTGGGGAACAGCCAGGGCGAGGCCACAAGCAGTACTCCGGCCGCCAGGAGACATCCGAGTGCGATGGCCATCAGGTGCCTCGCCGGAGGATCGCCGCGGGGTTGAGGCCCGCGTTCTCGAATTTCACCAGCCGGGTGGGGTGGCTCCCCGTCGGTTCGAGGAGTCCGTTTCGCATCGCGAACAGAGGGCTCGCCTCGATCACCGGCCCATTGAGGGTGCCGCTGAGTGCGAGGATCTGGACCACCCGCCTGAAGCCGTTCCGGTCCAGCTCGCAGTGCACGACGATGTCGATGCAACTCGCCACCGTGGGTTGGACGAAGGAGGCGTCGATGTTCCGGCCGGCGAGCAGCGGAAGCGTCGACAGTTTGACGAGGGCGTCCCTGGCCGAGTTGGCGTGGATGGAGCACATTCCGGGGACCCCGGAGTTGAGCGCGATGAGAAGGTCGAGGCTTTCCGCCTCACGAACCTCGCCGACGATGAGGCGATCCGGCCGCATCCGGAGCGCCTCCTTGATCAGCCGACGCAGGGTGATCTCGCCAGTGCCCTCCAGGCTCGGCTGCCTGCACTGCATCGCGACGACATCGGCAGCGGCGAGGTCCAGCTCGAACGTCTCCTCGACGGTGACGATCCGTTCGGTCGTCCGCACACTCGATAGGAGTGCGCCGAGCAGCGTGGTCTTGCCCGCCTGCGTGGCACCGGAGATGAGGATGTTCTGGCCGGCGAGAACACAGCACCGCAGGAACTCCGCCGCCTGCGTACTGAGTGACCCCCCGGACACGAGACTGCTCAGGTCGCGGACGTGCCGGCTGAACTTGCGGATGTTCACGGCCATGTGCCGCCTGGTCACATCCGGGATCACGACGTGAAGGCGGGAACCGTCCGGCAGGGACGCATCGACGAACGGAGAGCTGAGGTCAACGCGGCGACCGGTGGTCTGGAGCATTCGCTCCACGAGGTCGCGCACCGAGGTCTCGGTCAGCACCGTGTTCGTCAGTTCGGGGATGCCGTCCCGCGCCACAAACACGCGCGTTGGCGAGTTGATCCAGATCTCCTCGATGCTCGGGTCATCGAGGTAGGGCTGCAACGGCCCGAACCCCGTCAACGAGGCGACCACCTCGCGCTGGGTCACGACTTCGTCATGCAGAAGCGGGAGCGCGCTGCCGAGGGCGCGTTCGCTGTAGCGCCGAACCTCTTCGCGCACATAGTCCTCGGCGAGACCGTCTGCCCCCGACAGGTCGACGCCCTCGCGCCGCACCCGGTCGCGGACACGGCCGGTGATGATCTCGGTTGCCGACGTCATCCTGAAAGTCTGCCCAAACCATCCGCGGCCCGTTCGGGTTATCCACAGGGAGGTCCCAACGGCGCTTTGGAACCTCACAGGATGCTGAGATCCCTGCCTCTATGCTGGTAATCACTCGCGGGAGTGGTGAAATTGGCAGACACGCAGGATTTAGGTTCCTGTGCTTTCGAGCGTGTGGGTTCAAGTCCCACCTTCCGCACGAGGGCATGTCGCCGACCGGCCTCACAGACAACTGACTATCGGAGTAGCTTCGCATGATCCATACCGGGCTCATTCCCTGGCTCGACCCAGCGACCATCATCGACGGCGCGGGACCATGGGCGCTACTTGTGATCTGCCTGATCGTCTTCGCCGAGACCGGGCTCCTCGTGGGCTTCCTTCTCCCCGGTGACACTCTCCTCGTCATCACGGGCATCTTCACCTTCGGTGGCATCATCAACATCGACATCTGGTGGGTGGCCCTCGCGATCGGCTTTGCAGCTTTCCTCGGCGGTGAAGTCGGCTATCTGATCGGCCACAAGGCCGGCCCGCGCATCTTCGAGCGCAAGGAATCCGGCATCTTCAGCATCGAGAACGTGCAGCGCACCAACGCGTTCTTCGAGCGGTTCGGCGGTCTCGCCGTCATCCTCGCCCGCTTCGTGCCGATCATCCGCACGTTCGCGCCCGTCGCCGCCGGTGTCGGCCACATGAACTACAAGAAGTACACGCTCTACAACCTGATCGGTGCCGTCATCTGGGGCGCAGGTCTTACCTACTTCGGTTACCTCCTCGGGTACATCCCTCCTGTGGCTGAGTTCGTCCAGGAGTACATCGACGTCATCCTCATCGGTGCCGTCGTGATCACGCTGATCCCGACCGTGTGGCACTACATCCAGTCGAGCCGCAAGGCCAAGCGTCTCGCAGCAGCGGGCGCAGACGTCGTCACCGATGAGGACGAAGCGCGTCAGATGGTGCTCGACGCCAAGGCGTTCGAGAAGAAGCCCGAACTCTAGGACTTCATTCCCCCTCAGGAATGTCGCGGATGCTCGTGACCGGCGTGTTTCGACGGCTCGAGCTGGAACGTCGAATGCTCGACGTCGAAGTGACCGGCGAGGCACTCTGACAGGGTGTCGAGCATCTCACCTGCTCGGCCTTCTGCGAAGACCGCCGGTTCGACGACGACGTGCGCCGTGAACACGTGCTCTCCCGTCGTGATCGACCAGACATGGACGTCGTGCACGTCGATCACGCCCGGCGCACCACGGATATGGCTGCGGATCAGCTCCACGTCCGTGTCAGGCGGTGTGGACTCGTTGAGCACCCGCCACACGTCGCGCAGGAGGAACCAGGCGCGGGGCAGGATACCTGCGGCGATGATCAGGGAGGCGATGGCATCCACCTGGACGAACCCGGTGAGCAGGATGATGACAGCGGCGATGATCACGCCGATCGACCCGAGCAGGTCGCCGAGCACCTCGAGGTAGGCCCCTCGCATGTTGATCGACGTCTTTGCCGAGTCGCGCAGGATGAGCATCGACACGGCATTCGCCACGAGGCCGATGATCGCCACGACGAGCATCGGGCCGCCGAGCACCTCGATGCCCTCAGGGTCCATCAGGCGGGTCACGCCCGTCACGGCGATCGACACAGCGACGACAACGAGGATGATTCCGTTCGCCAGCGCACCCATCACTTCGACGCGGCGGTAGCCGTAGGTGTGCCGTTCGGTGGCTGGGCGCGCGGCGATCCCGAGCGCCACGAGCGCGATCAGGAGGCCGGTGAGGTCACTGAACATGTGGCCGGCGTCTGCAAGCAGGGCGAGGGACCCGGTGAGGATTCCCCCGACCACCTCTGCGACGAGGACGACGGCGACGATGGCGATTACGAGCACCAGCTTGCGCCGGTTCGTCGTGTTCTGAGCGTGATCGTGTGCCATGGTTCTTCCACGCTAAGCCCCGTCTGGGGCTCCGGGCCAGCGGAACGCACAGATAGGAATGATCGCCGTTCTCATCACCGCGGCCGCGAGGGCCGGAGGCTAGCCGAGTGCTGGTTTCACGTCCCGCACGATCGATTCGAGGATGCGGGCGTTGAACTCCACGCCCAGCTGGTTGGGCACCGTGACGAGCAGGGTGTCAGCGGCGGCGACCGCTTCGTCCTGTGCGAGTTCGGCGGCGATCTGATCGGGTTCGCCGACGTAGCTGCGGCCGAACCGCGCGAGTCCGCCGTCGAGCACGCCGACCTGGTCCTTCGCCTCGACCTGGGCGCGGAGGCCGAAGTAGTGCCTTGTCTCGTCGTCGATGAGGGGAATGATGCTCCGACTCACCGAGACGCGTGGTTCACGATCGTGACCGGCTTCCGCCCACGCCGCCCGGAACATCCGGATCTGCTCCGCCTGGAGCTGGTCGAACGGCACACCCGTGTCTTCGGTCAGCAGAGTCGAGCTCATGAGGTTCATCCCCTGCTCGGCGGCCCAGACGGCTGTGGCCCTGCTGCCGGCGCCCCACCAGATCCGCGCGGGCAGACCGTCTGAGCGCGGCTCGATCGGGAGCGGCTGGTCGACGCCCGTCATCTGCGGGTTCGACCGGGCCACTCCGGCGCCGGCGATGGCCGCACGGAAGAGCTCCGTGTGCCGCCTGGCCATGTCTGCGTCGCTCTCGCCGTCGGCGGGAAGATGGCCGAAGGATTCGTAGCCGCGCAGGGCGGTCTCGGGTGACCCTCTGCTGATGCCGAGCTGCAGCCGCCCGTCGCTGATGAGATCCGTTGCCGCTGCTTCCTCGGCCATGTAGAGCGGGTTCTCGTAACGCATGTCGATCACGCCGGTGCCGATCTCGATGCGGCTTGTCCTGGCTGCCGCAGCGGCGAGCAGCGGGAACGGCGAGGCGAGTTGCCGGGCGAAATGGTGCACCCGGAAATATGCGCCGTCGACGCCGACTTCCTCAGCAGCCACCGCGAGCTCGATCGACTGGAGAAGCGCGTCCCTGCCGGTCCTGACCTGCGATCCGGGTACCGCTTGCGAATGGCCGAAGGAGAGGAACCCGATGCGCGTCATGCTGAGTGCAGCGCCCAGGGGTGCGCGTGTATTCCTCCGATCAGGCGAAGCGGATCTCTAGCGCCCGTCCTTCTTCGCCTGGCGCCTGGCGCCCTGCGACTGGCTCGATGCGTCACGTTTCATTCCCCCGGTCGTCTGCTGATGCGAGCGCGCTCGACCCGTGTCAGTGCCGGGTGCGCTCTCGATCCCGGATGATCCCGGTCCGGTCGATTTGCCGGCGCTCGCCCGTGCCAGACGCTCATCCTTGAGCGACTCAGCGGCGTCATGCGCGACCCGAGCCAGTTCGCCGCTGACGATCGACAACGCTTCTTCGAAAACGTAGGCCCGCGCCCGAGCCTTGTCGGACTTGCTGGCGGCAGCGCCACGGGCCCCGGCGTCGACGACTTCGCCCGCCGCTTTTCGTCGATAGTTCGTCGTGTGCTTGTTCCGCGCCCGTCGGACGCGCTTGTGCAGCGACAGCAAGCCGTCTTCATCCAGCTGTGCGAGGCGAGCGTCCTCCAGTTCGCGAATGAGATCGAGCTCGTCCTGTTTCAACACCCACAGATATTGGTCCATTTGCCGATGCTCGCACACTTCGCCGTACCGGGAAAGAGAAGATGTTGCGTCGAGTCGCCCACCTTGACGGGTGCCCGCGGCGGCTCACCCGTCGAAGTGGGCAACTCGCGGTCAGATCAGGGTGCGGAGCGTCGGCACGAGGTCGGCGAAGGCCCGCGCCCGGTGGCTGATCTCGTTCTTCGTCTCTGGCGGCAGTTCGGCGGAGGAGACCGCGTGGCCTTCGGGGATGAAGATCGGGTCGTAGCCGAATCCGTTGGTTCCGGATGCCTGCGTCGCCAGTCGACCGGCCCACACGCCCTCGGAGACATGCTCGAACCCGCCGTGAGCGAGTCCATCAGGCACGACGAGAGCGATCGTGCAGCGGAAGCTGGCCGACCGGTGTTCGGCAGCGATGTCGGCGAGCTGGGCCAGCAGGAGGTTGAGGTTGTCGCTGTCGCTGTGCCCTGGTCCTGACCACCGAGCGGAGAAGATGCCTGGGGCCCCGCCGAGCACGTCGACGGAGATGCCGCTGTCGTCGGCGAGGGAGATCTTCCCGGTGTGCGCTGCGGCCGTCCGAGCCTTGATCAGCGCATTCTCGCTGAAACTCACCCCGTCCTCGACGGGTTCAGGGCCGTCGTACGCGACGACCGTGATCTCGGGCATGGCGCCGCCGAGAATCCGCTGGAACTCCTGGACCTTGTGCTGGTTGTGCGTAGCCAGCACGACCTCGATACTCATGCCGAGTCGCGCCCGAGGGCCTCGACTTGCAGCTTCGTCAGGTCCGCGGCGCCGCCGAGGGCGAGGTCGAGGAGCGAGTCGAGTTCGCGGCGATCGAATGGGGCGCCTTCGGCCGTGCCCTGCACCTCGACGAAGAGGCCGCGGCCGGTGACGACGACGTTCATGTCGGTCTCTGCGCGCACGTCCTCGACGTAGGCGAGGTCGAGCATGGGCGTGCCGTCGATGATGCCGACCGACACGGCCGCAACGCTGTCGATCAGCGGTGAGGACTTCTGGCCGATGAACTTCTTCTCGCGAGCCCACTCGATGGCATCCGCGAGGGCGACATAGGCGCCGGTGATGGCGGCTGTGCGGGTCCCGCCGTCGGCCTGCAGCACGTCGCAGTCGATGACGATGGTGTTCTCTCCAAGAGCCTTTGTGTCGATGACGGCGCGGAGGCTGCGCCCGATGAGGCGGGAGATCTCGTGGGTGCGCCCACCGATGCGGCCCTTCACGGACTCACGGTCCATGCGGCTGTTCGTCGACCGGGGAAGCATCGAGTATTCGGCGGTGACCCAGCCCTTGCCCTTGCCCGCCAGCCAGCGCGGCACTCCGTTCGTGAACGAGGCGGTGCACAGCACCTTGGTGTTGCCGAAGGAGATGAGGGCCGAGCCTTCGGCCTGGGCGCTCCAGCCGCGCTCGATGGTCACCTCACGCAGTTCGCTCGTCGTTCGGCCGTCTTTGCGGGTGATGTCGGTCATGTCGTGGTTCTCCCTGGTGGGCGCCGATCGGCGCGGGTGTCGGAAAGGCGAAAAATCAGTGGCTGCGGATGTCGGATGCTGCGCGAAGACCGGACAGGTCGATGACGCCGGTCTGTACGAGGTCGACGTGCGAGATCTCGCGGCCGATCAAGCGGTGGGCAAGCAGCAGGAACTCATCCTCGCTCGCGCCGGTTGCCTCGTAGTGGTGTGCAGGCGGTGCCGGGCTGGTGCGTTCGAGACCGCTGGAGACCAGCTCACGGTAGACGTCGTTGGCCGTCTCCGTGTCGCTCGAGACGAGGGTCACGTCCGAGCCCATCACGTACGAGATGGCCCCCTTCAGGAACGGGTAGTGCGTGCAGCCGAGCACGACAGTGTCCACGCCGGCGTCTTTGAGCGGCTGGAGGTAGGCCTGCGCCGTGGCAAGGACCTCGGGGCCTGTGGTGATGCCGTTCTCCACGAACTCGACGAACCGGGGGCAGGCCTGGCTGAACAGTTCCAGGTCCGGGGCTGCGGCGAACGCATCCTCGTATGCCCGGGAGTTGATGGTCCCCGCTGTGCCGATCACGCCGACGCGGTGGTTGCGTGTGCTGCTCACGGCCGTGCGGACGGCGGGCTGGATGACCTCGATCACCGGAACGGAGTACCGCTCACGGGCATCCCTCAGCATGGCGGCGGATGCCGTGTTGCAGGCGATCACGATCATCTTGACGCCCTGGGCGACGAGATCGTCGAGCACCTCGAGGGCATATCGTCGCACGTCGGCGATCGGCTTCGGACCGTACGGGGAATGAGCGGTGTCGCCGATGTAGAGGATCTCTTCGTTGGGAAGCTGGTCCTGGATCGCACGCGCCACGGTGAGCCCGCCGACGCCGGAGTCGAAGATCCCGATAGGCGCGTCATTCACACTCCCAGCCTACTCGCCGCATTCACCGGCCGTAATCGTCGCCGCCATCGCTAGGCTGGCGTCGTGAATCCAACGCCGATCCCCGGGGCCTCGACCGCGCTGCACACCGATCGCTACGAACTGACCATGGTCGATGCGGCCATCCAGCACGGAACGGCAGACACCGAGTGCATGTTCGAGGTCTTCGCACGCCGGCTGCCAGGCGCCCGCCGCTACGGCATCGTCGCCGGCACCGGCCGACTGCTCGACCTGATCCGCGACTTCCGGTTCGGTGACGCCGAGCTCTCCTGGCTCAGGGAGAACGACGTCGTGACCGCGAGAACGCTGGACTGGCTGGCCGACTACCGTTTCTCCGGCGACATCTGGGGGTACCGCGAAGGTGAGGCGTACTTCCCCAACTCCCCCATCCTCGTCGTCGAGTCCAGCTTCGCCGAGGGTGTCCTGCTGGAAACGCTCGCACTCAGCGTCCTCAACTACGACAGCGCCGTGGCCAACGCCGCCACGCGGATGGTGACCGCCGCGCGAGGGCGTCCGCTGGCCGAGATGGGCTCACGCCGCGCACACGAGCACAGCGCCGTCGCAGCATCCCGCGCCGCGTACATCGCCGGTTTCGACAAAACCAGCAACCTCGAAGCGGGGCGCACCTGGGGCATCCCGACCATGGGAACCGCAGCGCACGCTTTCACTCTGCTCCACGACTCGGAGGAGGAAGCGTTCCGCGCCCAGGTGGCAGCGGTCGGCGCAGACACCACTCTCCTCGTCGACACCTACGACGTCCTCGAAGGGGTCAGGGCAGCAGTGCGGGCTGCTGGCACGGGCCTCGGTGCCGTCCGACTCGACTCCGGCGACCTCCCCACCCTTGTCGTCGAAGTTCGCGACCTGCTCGACTCACTCGGCGCGACCGGAACGAAGATCACGGTGACGAACGACCTGGACGAGCACGCGATCGCCACACTCGCCGCCGTCCCTGTCGACTCATACGGGGTCGGAACATCGGTCGTCACCGGCTCCGGATCCCCCGCGGCGGGAATGGTCTACAAACTCGTTGCGCGCCGCGGCGCGAACGGCGAGTGGATCTCTGTCGCCAAGAAATCAGCTGAGAAGGTGAGCATCGGCGGACGCAAGTTCCCGGTTCGACGGCTCAACGGGGCGAACATCGCCGTCGAGGAGCTCATCTACGTCGGCGACGGCCCCGAGGATTCCGATTCGGGTTCCACCTCGGAGCGCCCCCTGCTGGTTCAACTCGTCCGCGACGGGAAGATCGACGAGCAGTACACCGGTCCTGAGGGCACCAGGCTGGCCCGTGAGCACCGTGCGCGGATCCTCTCGGAGTTGCCGGCGGATGCCTCGCGGCTCGGTCGCGGGGACCCGACGCTCCCGACGACCTTCAGGAACTGAACGGCTCTATTCGGACTTCATCTTCTCGTAGATGGCCTTGCAGCTCGGGCAGACCGGGAACTTCTCCGGGTCGCGCCCCGGGGTCCACTTCTTGCCGCACAGAGCCTTGACCGGCTTGCCGCTGAGGGCCGACTCGAGGATCTTGTCCTTCTTCACATAGTGCGAGAAGCGTTCGTGGTCGCCGGGTTCGATTCCCTCGTTGTTGAGGAGTTCCTCCAGCTCACGGTCCAGGACCGAGGTGCCGCCGCCCTCCGATGGGGAGCCGGGATCTGCAATGCTCAGGCGCGCGTCAATCATGGGTCGATTCTACCCGCGTCCGCTGAACAGTCGAGCGGAGTCAGTGGCTCAGGGCGAACGCCATGATCTCGGGACCGCGACGGTCGAAGACCCGCCCGCCCGCCCAGACCCCGACGATGACGGCGATCAGGCCCGCACCGACGCCGAAGAACAGCGACGCGAGGTGCAGCGCCGGGTCCTGGGTCAGGCCGAGCCAGCCGAAGATCAGCGCGGGCGTCGCGACGACCAGAGACCCGATCAGGCCGATCGACTGGGACAGGCCACCGAGTGTTCCGGAGGACTGGGGCTGCTGGAACGGGCTGTCGCCGGGCAGTGTGGCCGGGTACGGCAGGCGTGCGGAGATGTAGCTGGACAGTCCGACACCACCGAGGAACAGCGCGCTCGAAACGCCGATCATCGACGGGAGTGCCGACCAGTCGCCGTACAGCAGGATGCTCACCATCGACCCGATGATGACCAGCGGGATGCCGATGAGCAGGACGGGGAACATCCGGCCGATCCGGTCGGCATACCCGCGAACTCCGGAGACGAAGTGCAGCCAGACGGCCGTCGAGTCGAAGGCGAGGTCGTTGTGCAGCGACCAGCCGAGGAAGATCGCCATCACCGGGAGCGGGAGCAGCGCGAGCGTCTGCAACGGCACTCCGACGACGAGCAGCGCTGCGACCATGACCACGGGGACGACAGGGATGATCACGATCGACGAGAGATAGCGGGCGTCGCGAGTCCAGTAGCTGATGCTGCGGGCCGCGATGACGGATGCCGGCCGGGCCGGAAGCACGTCGAACCAGCCCATGCCGCCGTAGGTCTTGACGACCTGCTCGCGCTCGGGGGTGACAAGCATGTGGGCGACGAGTCGATCCCAGGCCAGCCAGAGCAGCCCGACGGTCGCCACGGCGATGACAAGTTTGAGGAGGGTGGCGAAAATATCGCCCAGAGCGGCGTCCCCGGGGATCGACCACACGGCGCCGAACGGTGTCCAGCTCACGACATTCGCAGCATCTCCCAGCACGGCGGCACCGTCGCGGGTCCAGTCGACGCTGGACAGGAGGATCACGGCTGGCGCAAGCAGCACGAGGACGAGCGTTCCGATCACTCCGGTCAGCTCGCGGGAACGCCGCGTGGCCAGAAGAAGGGAGGCGAGAGCGGTCATGACCCTGGCGGCCAGGACGCAGGTCGCGACGGCCAGAGCCGCGGAAATGACGGCGAGGATCACCGGAAATACCCCGCGCGACCAGGTCACGACGGTGAGGAGGCTGAGGATGATGATCACGACGGACGGCACGCTGACGAGGGCCGCGATGAGCAGACCGGTCGACAACTCACGCGGTTTCAGCCCGACCAGCGCGAATCTCCGCGGATCCATGTCGTCATCGACGCCGAACACGAGCGGGAGCAGCACGAAACCGAGCACGACGAACGACCCGACGATGACCAGCACGTTCCTGGTGAGTTCGTCAGGCGCGAACCGAAGCGCGATGAGCCCACTGCCGATGAGCATGATGAGCGCGATACCTGCAGCGGTGCCGAAGACGATACCGATGACCTGCCAGACACTTCGCCGGAACCCGTTGGCCAGCAGCTGCAGCCTTAGTCGGAGAAGCTGTGCAACCATTCCATTCCTTCTGCGGCCTTGCGACCGCCGGCAAGTTCCACGAACCGGTCTTCGAGCGTTCCGTTGCCGCGCACGTCGTCGACGGCCCCGGATGCCAGCACCTGACCGTTGACGATGATGGCGACGTGGTCGCACACCCGCTGGATGAGGTCCATGCCGTGGCTCGACAGGACGACGGTGCCGCCGTGGGCCACGTACTTCTGGAGGATCTCGATGACGTTGGCCGCTGACACGGGGTCCACCGACTCGAACGGCTCGTCGAGCACCAGCAGTCGTGGCGAGTGGATCATCGCGGCGGCAAGGGCCACCTTCTTGGTCATACCGGCCGAGTAGTCGGTCACGAGGCGGTTGAGCGCGTCTTCGAGCCCGAATGCCTTGGCCAGGTCCTTCACCCGGGAACGGACGGTTCCGCCGTCGAGGCCGCGGAGGATCCCGGCGTAGTAGAGAAGTTGTGCGCCGGTGAGACGGTCGAACAGGCGCAACCGGTCCGGCAGCACGCCGATCGATCGTTTCGCGGTGTCGGGGTCTGCCCACACGTCGATCCCATGAACGGAAATCGACCCGGAATCCGGACGGAGGAGGCCGGTGACCATCGACAGTGTCGTGGTCTTTCCCGCGCCGTTCGGTCCGACGATTCCGTAGAACGACCCTTCGTGCACGTCGAGGTCGATGCCATCGACGGCGACCGTGTCGCCGAAGCGGCGTGACAGGCCGGAGATCTGGAGCACGACGGGCGACGTCGACGGGTCGACCCTGGCGGCGTCAGCTGCACCGGTCTCGTCTGCGGCCTCGATTTCGTCGAGAAGCTCACTCACCATCGCTGCATCGACGTCGGCGGATGCTGCGTCGACGGCGTCGTCACTGACGAGCTCCTCCTCGGTGACGGGAGGGGCCGGGGCGGCGACAAGCGCGGCAGCCGCGATGGCGGCGGTGAGTGCGGCTTCGTCGGCCATGGAGTCGTTGGATGTGTCGGTGTCGGTATCGCCGGGCCCGACGAACTCGGGTTCGATGAACTCGGGTTCGATGAACTCAGGTTCGATGGACTCCGGTTCGACGAGCGGAGCATCGGCGTCGATTGCCGTGTCCCGGCCGGGAGTCTCGTCCAGGACGAGCGCGTCGGCCGCGGGTTCCTCGGCCGCGGCCGACGGCTGTGGCTCGGTGAAGATCGGTTCTGCTCCCTGGGCCGGAAGCGGAGGCAGGGGCGGCACCGGCGGCACATCAGAGACGACGGTCTCCTGGAAGTCGGAGGCCGTTTCGTCGGGCTCGTCGCTGACGGGGCGGGCGTCGACGTCCGGCTCCGTGACGGACGATGCCGGCACGAGCGCGAGGAACGGCCAGCGCTTGCTCCACACGAACCGCATCGGCTCCTGGTCTTCGAGGAGCGGGTGCTGCTCGGGAGCCTCTGGCATCGTCTCGAACTTCAGCGCCGCCTCTTCGGGGCTCAGCGATGGCAGCGGAGGAAGGACACCGGCGGGAGCGGGCACGGCGTCCGTCGGCAGGACAGCGGTGGCGGCCTCGGGCGCGCCTGCGGCCGGCGCACCGGTCTTCCCTGAGTCGCCTGGGGCTGTGATCGCGAAGTCGCCGGAGGTGACCTGCGCGGCAAGGGTGAGAGGAGCGCGTTTCGCAGGTGCTCGTTTCGCCGTGGTGCCCGGGCCGTTCCGCGGCGCCGATGACGTTGATTTTCGTGCGGGAGTCGTCTTCTTCGCCGGTGTCGTCGAGGCATTGGCGGTGCGCTGAGGTGCTTCAGCCGATTCCGTCGTGCCTTCCTCGGCGGGACCGGCAGTGTTCTCTGCCAAAGGCGAAGAAGTCGGTGTCGCGGCAGCGTCGACGGCAGCGGGTGTGGAGTCGATGGTGGTCGGTACTGTCTCGGAATCCGGAACGGGCTTCGTCCCAGCGGCGGCCGGCTTCCTGGCGGCAGCATTGGGTTTCTTCGCGGAACCGCCGGTGGCCGGACGCTTCACCGTCGACGCGGGGCGGACGGGCCTCGTTGGCGCCGGGGTGGTCGAATCACCCTCGGGCGCGGGCGACTTCGGTGCCGTGCTCCTCGGAGTCGTCGTCCGCGCCGGGCGGGACGTGGTGGGCGTGGCTTTCACCCCGCCGGCCTTTGAGGCCGCTGGCTTACGGGCGGCGGGCTTGCGGGCAGCGGGACGCGCGGCTGGTGTCCCCGTCGCCTCGGTGGAGCTTGAGGCAGACTGCGACTTAGCAGACGATTTTGCGCCGGATGTCCCGGATTTCGGCGTCGAGCTGCTGGTCTTCGGTGACCTCGTCGTCGCGGATTTTGTCGAGGGTGCGGAGGCATCCGACGACTGCCCGACAGGGGATGCGTCCTGCATCTTCTGGTCGGGCGCGTCCTGGGGGGAATCGAGCTCGGGAGTCACTGGTACAACCTACCAAGTGGCCACCGTCTATTCGAGGCCGAGGCCGACTTCGACGTCATTCGAACCTGTTAATACCCCGAGTGCCGTATTACGATACGACAACAACAGAGCGGCCACTGCTGTCCCCAGTAGGGGTGTCGCGCTAACGTGGGCGGTGGCATAACGGGGTGTCATTTCATCGACTTACAGGTTAATTCCACGCAAACGTTGCCATCGCTGGCGGCCGGGGGGCCTGAATCTATCTTGAGGAGAATCTCGTGACGACCCAGGTTGTAATTCTTGCAGCGGGCATGGGCAGCCGACTCGGCCGCTCGCTGCCGAAGCCGCTCACCGAGCTGAGCGACGGCCGCACGATCATGCAGCAGCAGTTCGACAACATCCACCACGCGTTCGGCAAGACCGCCAAGGTGACCATCGTTGTCGGCTACAAGCTCGAGCACATCATCGAGGCGTTCCCTGACGCATCCTTCGTCTATAACGAGCAGTACGACCAGACGAACACGTCGAAGAGCCTGATGCGCGCACTGAGCGCGTCACAGCCCGGCGGCGTCCTCTGGATGAACGGCGACGTGGTCTTCGACCCGACCGTCCTCGACCGCGCAGCCGCCATGATGGCTCGCGACCAGTCCTTCGTGACGGTCAACACCTCGAAGGTGTCCGACGAAGAGGTCAAGTACACGACCTCAGCCGAGGGCTACATCAAGGAACTGTCGAAGACCGTCAAGGGTGGCCTCGGCGAGGCCGTCGGCATCAACTACATCTCGCGCGACGACAAGGCGAACCTGCTTCGCCACCTCGCCCGCGTCGACGACCAGGACTACTTCGAGCGTGGCCTCGAACTCGCCATCGAACAGGACGGCCTCCTCGTCGAGCCCGTCGACATCTCGGACCTGTACGCAGTCGAGGTCGACTTCGCCGAAGACCTGGAACGAGCGAACCTTTTCGTCTAGACCGCACAGACACACTGACCGGCACGCGTCCCTGACCGTGCCGGTCTTTGTTTGCCGGTAGGTTGGTCGCTGTGAGTTCACCCGCCGCCGTACGACCGCCACAGCGCTCGTCCGTCACTCGCTACCGGCACGCGCTCTGGCTTCTGACCAAGAGGGATCTGCGCGTCCGGTATTCGACGAGCGCGCTGGGCTACGTCTGGTCGATTCTCGACCCGTTGGTCATGGCCGGGATCTACTGGTTCGTCTTCGCTGTCGTCTTCGACAGGGGCGGGCGTATCGGCGAGCAGCCATACATCGTCTTCCTGTTGATCGGACTGCTGCCGTGGATGTGGTTCAACGGTGCGGTCTCAGACAGCACCCGCGCTTTCCTCCGCGAGGCGAAGCTCGTCAGATCCACGTCGATCCCCCGCACGATCTGGGTGAACAGGCTCGTTCTGTCGAAGGGCATCGAGTTCATCGCTGCCCTTCCGGTGCTCGCACTGTTCGCGATCGTCGGCGGCGCACCGTTGCACTGGGAAGCCGTGTTCTTCCCGCTTGCGATCCTCATCCAGGCGATCCTCACCGTCGGCGTCGGCCTGATCGTCGCTCCGCTGGTGGTCTTCTTCCGCGACCTCGAAAGGGCGACGAAGCTGATCCTCCGGTTCCTCTTCTATGCCTCCCCTATCGTCTATGGGCTCAGTGACCTTCCGCCCGAGATACAGCCCTTCGCGCGATTCAACCCGCTGGCCGGGATCTTCTCGCTCTACCGTGGCGCATTCTTCCCCGCGCAGATCGACTGGCTCGCCGTGGCCATCGCCATCGGCATGTCCCTGCTGTTCCTCGCCCTTGGCCTGTGGATCTTCAAGAGGTCCGAACGCACCGTCCTGAAGGAACTGTGATGCCGGCACCCGTGATCCGCGTCGACAACGTCGGCATCCGTTTCCGAAGGAACCGCGGCGGGCGACGCAACTTCAAGGACCTGTTCTCCAGCCGCGACCGACGGTCACGCCCTGGCGAGTTCTGGGCGTTCCGCAACGTGTCGTTCGACGTCCAGGCCGGCGAGGCGATCGGCGTCGTGGGTCGCAACGGGCAGGGCAAGTCGACCCTCCTCAAGCTCGTCGCCGGCGTTGTGCTCACCGATGAGGGAACCGTCGACGTCAACGGAGGCGTCGCGCCGCTCATCGAGATCACCGGCGGATTTGTCAACGACCTCACCGTGCGCGACAACGTCTATCTCACGGCCGGCCTGCACGGCATGACCCGTCGCGAGATCGAGGAACGGTTCGACGAGATCATCGAGTTCGCCGAGATCGGCGACTTCATCGATACGCCGTACAAGCACCTTTCCAGCGGCATGAAGGTGCGGATCGCCTTCAGCGTGATCTCGATGCTCGAAGAGCCCATCATCCTGGTCGATGAGGTCCTGGCCGTCGGAGACCGTGGCTTCAAGGAGAAGTGCTACCAGCGCATCGAAGAGCTCCTCGCCGGCGGGCGCACGCTGTTCTTCGTCTCGCACAACGAGAAAGATCTGCGCCGGTTCTGCACGAGGGGCCTCTACCTCGACAAGGGCAAACTGGTCCTCGACGGGCCGATCGGCGACGTCCTCGACCGGTACAACGCCGAATACCACCGCTGAGGCGGTTCGGGAACCCCACGGTCGATCCTGCTCGTTCCCAGCACGGAAACCTAGACTTGTGCGCGAACAGCACCACCGATCGTGCCGCAGGGGGACGAATGACCACACAATCTGACCGCGTGAGAATTCTGGATGACGCGACGCCGGCATCCGCACCGGAGAGCGGCCCGGCATGGCTCCGTGGCATCGACAAGGCACTCTCGGTACAGCGCCCCGTCGTTATCGCCCACATCCGTGCGCTGAGGCGCGCACACCCGAACGCGACGCCTGCCCAGCTGGTGCGCATCCTCGAACGGCGCTACCTCGCTGCAATCACCACCGGCGGCGCAGCCGTCGGCGCGACCGCGATGGTGCCCGGCTTCGGCACAGGCCTCACGCTGACACTCTCAGGCGTCGAGACCGTCGGTTTCCTCGAGACCACCGCGCTGTTCGCGCAGTCGGTCACCGAAGTGCACGGCATTTCGCTCGATGACCCGGTGCGAGCCCGCGCCCTCGTGATGACTCTCATGCTCGGCTCCGCCGGAACGGACCTCGTCCGGCAGTTCACCGGTCAGGTGCTTGGGAGCGGACCTGCACGGAAAGTGTTCTGGGGCGAGATGGTCGCACAGCGCGTTCCCCAGGCGATGATGGGACCGGTCGCCGACCAGCTCAAGCGGCGCTTCATGAAAATGTTCGTCGTCAACCAGGGCACCTCGTTCATCGGCAAGGCGATGCCGTTCGGCATCGGCGCGGCCATCGGCGGTATCGGCAACAACATCGCCGGTCGGCAGGTCGTCAACTCCTCCCGCAACGCGTTCGGGCCGGCGCCGCTCTACCTGCCGCTGGAACTCGAGCCGGTCGGCCGGGCGCCACGACCGACGATCAGGGAACTGCGGGAGCGCCTTCCGCTTCCACGCCGCGCGCGACGAATCGACAAAGCAATCGTCAAAGACAGCACGCACTAGCGGAGGTCGTCGTCGTCCTCGCCGGTCTCCTGGGACTGGGTGGGGTCGTCGGCGCCGGTCGGCTGCACGGTCGGTACCGCGGTCGAACCAGTCTCGGCGGATGCCGCGAGCTGCGTTTCCTCGTCGTCGGCGTGCAGGGCAGCGTAGCGCTCCCACTCCCCCATCAGGTGCTCGACTGCATCGTGGAACCGCTGCGTCGCCGCGCCGGGCGTAGGGTCCCCGAAGTAGCGCCGCACCCACTGGTCCAGCCTCCCGACGGTCTCGGGGTCATGGAGCAAGCGGTCGGAGTGTGCGACGATCGACGACGCTTCCGAAGCATCCAGCCATTCGCACGCGGCGAGGTAACCGGCCGTGTCGACCTGGGCTTCCGGATCGGCGGGGCGGGTGATCATCAGCGGCTTCCCGCTGGCGAGACGGTCGTAGACCATCGCGGAGATGTCGACGACGGCGACGTCGGCTGCTGACAGCTGCCAGCCCAAGTCGGAACCGGTGTCGTACACGTGGTGCGCTCCGGGGTCGGACGCATTCGCGGCCGCGAGCATCCCGATGATTTCCCGGTTCGCTGCGCCATAGGCGTGATCGACGACCCCGCTGCGCGGATGCGGCCGGTAGATCACCCGGTGCGTCCCTGTGGCGAGGAGAGCACGGACCATCGGCACACCGTGCGTGGCGATCGAACCGTATGCGGCGGCCCTGCGGTCGCCCTCCCAGGTGGGCGCGTAGAGCACGACCGTGCGGTCGTCAGGGGTGTACGGCAGGGTTCCTGAATAGTGGTCCGCCTGCGGCCGGCCGATCTTGATCGCGCGCTTGTCGAAGTCGTAGTCCCAGAGCACCTTCTGCAGCCGGGCGATGGCGGCGTCGCCGGCGACCAGGCTGTAGTCGTAGGCCTTGAACTGGTTCGTCGTCATGTACATCTTGTCGCTCTCACCATGGTTGATGAAAACGTGCCAGCGCTGCCCGTAGCGGAACATCTGGAAGTTCTTGGTGTTCTGATTGACGTAGAACACGATGCGGATGTCCTGCTCGGCGAGCGTCTGTTCGAGCGCGACGACCGTGCGCACGTAGGCGACAGGGAGCGGGGACTCCTCGAAGAGCCGGGTCGCGGCTGTGGCGCCCCTGCTGAGGACGACGACCGGCCACGTCCGACCGAGGACCTCGAGCGGCTTGTACCACTGGCGGATCTGGTACATGTTCACCTGGCTGTCGGCGAAGTACACGGCGATCTTGTACTTGCCGGGCTCGAGCGGAGGGAGCTGCGCCAGCCGATGTGACAGGGCGGCACGTGCGCGGCGGTTGGCCAGGAGGTCCCGGCCGATCCTGACAGCCTTGCGCGCGTCCCTCAATACACCCATGGGATCCAGCGTAGCCAACTAGATCACCGGGGGTCGGCCTGCGCGGGTCATCCGCCAGACTGTCGACCATCGAATCGGGCGACGCTCCTCCGGGTTGCTTCGCCAGCCTTCACGCCAGCCGCCGAACCAGGCCCGCAGCGCCTTCGGCTGCCGCCACCAGCGCAACAGGTGCACGCCGGTCCAGGCGCCGACGTAGACGGGAACGAGCGGCAGCGGCAGGTTGCGGCGCGCCAACCAGACCCGGTTGCGGGCGTTGAGCCGGTAGTACTCGGAGTGCCGGGTCTGCACGACCACGGGGTGGTGCGCCTCGAGATCGCCCGCGTACCACGCACGCTTGCCCTGGTCCCAGACCCGCCACGCCAGCTCGATGCCCTCGTGTGCGTAGAAGAAGGGCGACGCCCATCCACCGGTCGCGTCGAACACCGCGCGGGGCAGGAAGACCGCCGCCTCGAGGCAGGAGAACACATTGCCCGGGTCGCGCGCGTCACCCTTGCGGATGCGTGGAATCCAGCGCCGCGGCGCCGGTTTGCCCGTCGGATCGGTCAGTCGTGGCTGGACCAGGCCGATCCCGGGCTGGCGGTCGATCAGTGCGATACATGCGGTCAGGAACCCGGCATCCGGGATGAAGGCGTCGTCGTCGAGAAAGAAGATGTACTGGCCGGTGACGGCATCCGCCCCCCGGTTCCTGCCTGCCGGGATTCCGATGTTCTCGGGCAGCGCGACTCCGCGCACCCCGTCGGGGAGCCCCTCCGGCTGCCAGCCGTTTCCGACCACGACGATGTCCAGGTCGACGCCCCGCTGGTCCTGCATGCTCCGGATGCCACGCGCCAGGTCCTCAGGACGCGTCCCCTGGGTGAGGATCACGACGCCGACGTGCGGGAGCAGCTCAGGCACGGACGCGCTTCGATGACATGATCGCGACGAAGTGGCCGAAGAGCGTGATGATGCCCAGGCCGAGGAGGAGGACGAGGACGGCACGCATCGCGGTCAGCTCACCGACGAACAGACCGACGATCGCCGCAGCGAAGATGACCATGGTCAGTTCGACCGAGTGGAAGATCCGGTGGAACGGGAGGAACTTGGCGACCCGGCGTGCGACCGCGAGGATGCCGCCGGTCGGGGCGGACTCCCCCTCGGTGTAGGTGAGTTTGGGGGCGCCGTAGTTGGCCCTGGCGACCCTGACCATGTCGTTGAGCGCCTTGTTGAGCACGATGACGAGCGCGAGCAGCGCACCGAGTGTCGTGTACAGGTAGTCGGCCGGTGCCTCGAACGGGTATCCGGCGGCCCGGATGGCGAGAGCGAGCGGGATCAGGGACTCCGTCGAATAGTGGCCGACGGCATCCAGGAACGCGCCTGCGGGTGAGGAGGTGCGACGCCATCTGGCGACCTCGCCGTCGCTGCAGTCGACGAGCATCTGCAGCTGGCCGAGGAGCAGGCCGAGGAACGCGCCCCAGATCCCGGGGATGAGCAACGCTCCGGCGACCGACCAGCCGGTGAGGATCATCAGGCCGGTGACGCCGTTGGCGGAGATGCGCGTGCGCAGCAGCAGCCAGGTCAGGTATGGCGAGATGTCACGCAGGTACAGCGACGCCGTCCAGTGTTCCGCGTTGCGCCTCCCCCTGACCTCAGGAGGTTGCGCGACTTCGCGCAACTCCGCGATCGACCGGGGCTTGAGCGGACGTTCAGCCGGCGCTTCCGACACTCGTGCCTCCGGTTCTTTCGTTCTTCAGTGCTGAGATGTTGCTCGCCAGCGACAGGAAGCCCAGCACGAAGCCGACTCCCCAGCAGAAATGGATACAGGGCAACACTACGAGAAACCAGAGCTGCGACCGAAGACCGTCACCGCGAGCGACGACGAGCGTCGCGACGATCACGAGAAGGAGGTAGACGGCGGGGACGAACCAGCCGAGCAGGAGGACGGTGGGGTTGCCCATCGCTGCCTGGAGCAACCCGACGAGGCCGAGGATGATGCCTAATCCGACTCCCACCACCATGACCGGAGGAGCGAAGTACCTCAGGGTGTTCGCGGTCGGGAATCGGCGGGTCAGTTCTCCCCGCCACATGCCGGTGGAGAAGAATTGACGGGCGAGGGCGGTGAAGCTCGGCCGCGGACGGTAGGTCACCTTGAGGTCAGGCGTGAACCAGACGACTCCCCCAGTGGAACGGATGCGACGGTTGAGTTCCCAGTCCTGACCGCGCTTGATGCGTTCGTCGAACATGCCGACGCGTTCGAGCGGTTCACGCCGGAACACCCCGAGGTACACGGTGTCGGCCGGGCCTTCGGCTCCGCCGACGTGGTGTGGGGTTCCGCCGAGTCCGACGCGACTCCCGTAGGCGCGCGCCACGGCGCGCTCGAACGGGGTCGTTCCCTGCGCGTCCATGATCCCGCCGACGTTGTCAGCGCCGGTCCGCTGGATGGTTTCGACGGCGATCCGGGCGTAGTCACTCGGCAGCACCGAGTGTGCGTCGACCCGCACGACGACCGGGTAACTGGTCGCCTGGATGGCGATGTTGAGACCGGCAGGGGTCGACCCGACGGGGTTGGAGAGCACTCGGATGCGGGAGTCAGCGCGGGAGAGCTCCTCGACGAGCTCGTTCGTTCCGTCGATCGACGGACCGACGGCGATGGCGACCTCGAACGGTCCGGTGTAGTCCTGGCTGAGGAGGCTGTCTACGGCCGCTCGCACGTGGGTGACATCGTTGAGTACCGGCATCACGTAGGAGACTCCGACAAGAGCGGCGTTGGCGCCGGTCGATGTGCTCTCTGCCATGGTCTCCACTCGATGATTTGGTCGGTTGAGCCTATCAGTGGGCCTCATGGCCAACGTGTTCCGCCCACGCAAAACGCCCGCGAGCGGCGCTCGCGGGCGTTCGGCGGAAGGATCAGAGAACGAGTTCGCCGAGCGTCACCTCGACGGTCTTGGTCTTGCCGTCGCGCACGTAGGTGACCTCAGCCGTTGCGTCTGCCGCGAGTGCGCGGACCTGCGCGGTGAGGTCGGTCGCGTTGGTGACCGGATGTCCGTCGAAGTTGGTGACGATGTCACCCTTCGCCAGACCCGCAGCCGCTGCCGCGCCACCCGAGCTCACGTCGCTGATGAGAGCGCCGACGACCGGGCTGTCTGCCGAGCTGGCGGCGTCTCCGACACTGGCACCGAGCAGACCGTGGGTCGCTTCGCCGTTCTTGATGATCTCATCGGAGACGCGCTTGGCGATGTTCGCGGTGATCGCGAAGCCGACGCCGATGTTTCCGCTCTGGCTGGAGCTCTCCGAGCTGCCGGCGCTGGCGATCGCTACGTTGACACCGATGAGCTTGCCATCGCCGTCGACGAGCGCGCCACCGGAGTTACCCGGGTTGATGGCGGCATCCGTCTGGATCACCGAAAGCGAGATCACGGACTGGCCCTGGGTCTGGGTGTCCGGTTCTTCACCGGGAAGCTGGAATCCCCACACGTCGTAAGGGCTGTCAGAGCTGTCGTCGCCTGAGGAGTCCTCGGGGACTGCAGACGACGCGACGGTGATACTGCGGTTCAGCGCGCTGACGATGCCGTCGGTGACGGTGCCGGCGAGCCCGAGCGGTGCACCGATCGCAACGGCGGCGTCACCGACGTTGAGCTTGTCGGAGTCGGCGAACTCCATCGGGGTCATGCCGCTGGCGTCCTCGAGCTTGATCACTGCAAGGTCGTAGACCGGGTCGGTTCCGACGATGGTGGCCTTGTAGAGGTTGCCGTCGTTGTCGGTGACCTGGATCTGCGGGTCGGACAGCTTGCCGTCGAGGGTGACGACGTGGTTGTTGGTGAGCACGTAGCCGTCTTCGCTGAGCACGACGCCTGAGCCGCTTCCGCCACTGTCTGAACTCTGGACGGCAATCGTCACGACGCTCGGGGAGGCTTTCGCCGCGATGGCCGTGGCGCGGGTCACGTCGCTCGTGTCGTTGATGGTGACGTTCTGCGATCCGGTGGCGCCGGAGGTGACGGTGCCTGACTGGTTCTCCATGAGCAGGGCAGCGGTGCCGGCTCCTGTCGCACCGCCGACGAGGGCGCCGATGGCGAGCCCTGCGATCAGCAGGCCGACGCTGGCGCGGCGCTTGCCGGGCTTGTCGGTCGGCGCCGGGGCACCGGCGAACTGCGGGCCATTCGGGTCGGTCGGGAAGTGCTGGCCGGCGAACTGGTGCTGGTCACCGACCGGCGGGTACACGTCTGTGGCGTAGCCGGTGGGGTTCGTCGGGTAGGCGGCGGTGTGGCCGTGCGGCGCCTGTGCACCGATTCCGAAAGCGGCTCCGGATGCCTGAGGGTATGCGTCTGTTGCAGCTGTCTGCGAGTACTGCGGCTGTGCGGCCTCGGGGAAATACGTCGGCGCCGGCGGAATGTTCTCCGAGGCGGGCGCGGTGGGCGCTTCGACGGCGGGTGTCGCGGCTGCCGGCTCGTGTGACGGAACGTACTCGGGGGTGGATTCGTGGGAACCGTCCGTGGGCGTCGCCGTGGCAGCGGGTGTCTCCGTGGGGCTGGAGGCGGCATCCGTTGCGTGGCCAGAAGGAGCCTGGGGCTCCCGAGCGTCGTTCGAGTCCTGTGGGTGTTCGTTCATGGTGATTGCTCCTTCCAAGCACAGTCAGCATCCAACGCCAAGCTGTACGTTCTATAAGCGCGCGCTGTGAGCGGACTTTGGTCCCGCCGTGACCTTGCCACAGGCACTGCTCGCGGGTTTGCAGACCCTTGAGGAGCGGACTTCCAGCCTAACGCCGGATCAGCAACCAGGCCCGGTCGGATTCCTCGTGCACTCCCGTTCGACCAGTACCGTCTTGGCGTCTCCGGCGAGCGCGGCGACGATCGTCGCCGGGCCGGGAAGAGTGCCTGCGATGCTCTGCCACGGCAGGGAGTCGACCCGGAATTCCACGGTGTACGACACGGTCACACCGATCCGGTAGACACCCTTCGTGTCGAACACATGACTCGTCGGGGTGGGAGAGAATTCCGGGAGGCCGAGGGCAGCCCAGGATGCCCCGGGAACCGTCGACCGCGACGTCGAACCATCGCCCCACGACCATGCGTAACTGGTGGGGGTGAACCGGACGTCGAGCGGGTAGCTGAACAGCGTGCCCGAGACGACATGGGTCTGCGTTCGGGCTATGAAGTTCGCTGGGAGGCCGATGAGCATCCAGCCGTCCGGCTCCATCGTGAGGGTCGGTGCGATCGGACGGAAACTCGCGAGGTCGCTGAGGGTGATCGCTTCGATCACACACATCGGTCCGCTCCCGCATTCGAGGTCACGATTCGGAACGCTTGGCCCGGCGTCTCCCCCACCGCCCCCGTTGTTCCCATTGCCACCGTCGTTGCCGCCGTTGCTCCCTCCGTCGGTGCCCCCATCACCCCGGATGATGGCCTCGCCGCCGTCGATCGAGCCCTCCGTACAGATGCCGCCCTCCTTGTCGGCCTCAGTGCACGCGCTAGCTGGTACGGCTGCAATCGAGAAGGCACCTAAGGCCAAAACCGGGCCGATTACGAGCAAAAATCTTCGCCAGACCACGAGTCGCTCTCCGATATTAGAAGTGATTCAGATCCAACCTCGTCCGTCACAAACGTGACTTGGACGGGAAAGCGCTCCAGCCTCGACGCAGGAGTCACGTCGCTTCCCGCACCATCCAGAACTCGTACGCCAGACACATCCCGGCAAAGGGCCAGAGTCACAGTCGCACTTTCCCCGGCATCAGACAGTTCCTGGACAGAAGCAGTGTCGAATGTTGTGGCTCCAGTGGTCCGCCACCCGTTTTCCTCCAACGCCCCGTCTTCACTAAGTTCGACGAGATATTCGGGCGTTACGTACGCGGCCAAGGAGTCGTCACCTTCTCCGCCGGCGGCAAAGACCTTGTCCAGTGCAGCCGTGTACTGCTGATACACATCCGTCGCCGCCGCGAGCGCTTCCTCCTCGGAAGCGAAAATCGAGGTCGGCGTTGGCGTCGCAACCGGTGGATCCGCGGGGGCACATCCGGCGAGCGCGAGGGCACCGAGAAGGCAGGCGAGTGATCCTGCGACCGCGCGCCGCAGCATCCGTGTCGTCGTTCGCGACCGCTCGAAGGCCATGGCGACAGGTTAGAGCAGTACTTCTCGGGGCGGGAGAGTTATCCACAAGATCGGACCGGCCCACGGATAGCCTTGAACCCTCGGCGGCAGGCGCCTCCGGCGAAAGGACAGGTCATGGCGGAGCACGGAGGCTGGCAGCGAGCGGCAGCGGGTGCAGGGCTGCTTCAGCCGGACGGGTCCATCGCAGCCACGATCTTCGCTGAGATGAGCGGACTAGCCGTCGCGACCGGTGCGATCAACCTCGGCCAGGGATTCCCTGACGAGGACGGGCCACAGGAGGTGCTCGATGCCGCTCGGCAGGCGATCACCGACGGAGCGAACCAGTACCCGCCAGGTCGCGGCATCCCTGACCTGCGCCTCGCCGTCTCCGAGCATCAGCAGCGCTTCTACGGACTCGCTGTCGATCCTGACACCCAGGTGCTCGTCACCGCGGGCGCGACGGAGGGCCTGGCCGCTGCGATCCTCGGCCTGACCGAACCGGGAGACGAGGTCCTCACCTTCGAGCCGTTCTACGACGCGTATGGCGGACTGATCTCCCTCGCCGGCGCCGTTCACACGACGGTTCCTCTGCGCTGGCCGGACTTTCAACCGGACCCTGACGACCTACGCCGCGCGGTGACGGACCGCACCCGGGTCATCCTGATCAACAACCCGCACAACCCGACCGGAGCGGTGTTCGACCGCCAGACACTCGAGCTGATCGTCGAGCTTGCTCACCGGCATGACGCGATCATCGTGACCGATGAGGTCTACGAACATCTCACCTACGGGGTCGCACACACGCCGGTCGCGTCGCTGCCCGGGGCGTGGGAACGCACCGTCACCTTGTCCTCAGGCGGCAAGACCTTCAGCACCACGGGCTGGAAGGTCGGTTGGGCCACCGGCCCCGCCGGGCTGATCACGGCGATCACCACCGTCAAGCAGTTCCTCACGTACGTCAACGGCGCGCCGTTCCACCCGGCGATGGCCACCGGCCTGCGCCTGCCGGACGAGTACTTCCACCGGATCTCGGCCGACCTCGCGGCGAAGCGTGACATCCTGGCCGCCGGTCTGACATCCGCGGGGTTCAGCCTGTCGCTTCCTGACGCGTCCTATTTCATCGTGGCGGATGCCGCAGCGTTCGGCGTCGCGGATGCCGCGGAGTTCTGCCGCCAGTTGCCGTCCCGCGCGGGGGTCGTCGCGGTTCCCATCACGGCCTTCGTGCACGAGGACCACCGGAGCGACTACCGCTCACTGGTGCGGTTCGCTTTCTGCAAGCGCACGACCGTCCTGGAGGAGGCAGCCTCTAAGCTCGCCGGCCTCAACGCCTGAGACAGCCGACTCACTCGGTGCGCGGGACCACCGTGAAGCGACGCGCCTGAAGGGCGGGATTGACGGAGCGAACCGCAGCGATCGTCGCCGCCGACGCGAACCCGACAGCGACATCCGTCTCGGTTCCAACGCCGGCGATCTGCGTTCCCCTCGGGTCGATGATCATGCTGTTGCCGACACCGATCGGCGGCGCGTGGTCGGCAGCAGCCACGTAGACCGTGTTCTCGATCGCCCGCGCCGTCACCAGGGTGCGCCAGTGGTGTTCCTTGAGCGGCCCCCTCACCCACTCGGCCGGAACCAGGACGACATCCGCGCCGGCGTCGACGATGCGTCGCGTCACCTCGGGGAAACGGATGTCGTAGCAGGTCTGGATGCCGAACCGGAGTCCGCCCGCCTCGAAGGTCTCGGGCTCATCCAGGTCACCAGGAACCACCCAGTCGCTCTCGCGCTGGCCGAAGGCGTCATAGAGGTGCTGCTTGCGATACCGCGCGACGAGTTCAGCCTCAGGAGACAGGACGACGATGGTGTTCGCGAACCGAGAAGGATCAGCCGTTCGCTCGACGAGGCCGGCCACCACGTGGACGCGGAGTTCCTGGGCCAGCCCGGAGAGCGACTGCACGAACGTCCCATCGATCGGCTCGGCGTGCGAGACGAGGTCCTCCCCCATCGGATCGCTGAAGTAACTCGAGTACTCAGGGAAGACGACGACCGATGCTCCGCGCTCGACCGCACGCTCCGCGAGGACGCGAATGGTGAAGAGGTTGGCCTCTGCGTCTGCACCGGGAACGAACTGGGAGACGGCGACCCCGACGGGCGCATGTTCGGTCATTGCCCCAGCTTAGGGAAGGTGAACCCCAAAGTGGTGGCCCGACTTGACCGCAGACATGCCCGTCGTCGTGCAGAATGAGTGCATGGGATTTCTGGTCTATGGCGATGGCACTGAGTACGAGATCGACGACCGGGCACTTGCGCACCTCAAGATCGTCGTCGGGTCGAAGCTCCGGCGGCAGGAGGGCTTCTTCGTCAGTTGGGAGCATTCCCCCGAGCAGGGCTCAGGACGGGTGTCGATCTGGGTGTCTCCGTCCATTCCCCTCCAGTTCCGTTTCGTGGGCAGCAAGACACCTGAATTGAACCGGCAGTGGCTCGAGGTTCTGGCGGACTCCTCCTTCGGCCCGCGGGGACTCCACCTGATCAGCGAGGCTGAAGCGAGCAAGCAGGCACCGGCCACAAAGCCCTGACCTCCGCTGCACCAGCCGAAGACTTCGCCGCGGGCGCCTTGGAACAACCTGTGCATTTGCATGGATTTGTCGATCTGCCCGCACTGTTGATCCGGTCCCTTTTTGCCATGATGTTGCGACTGACCCCTGTTCAGGTGTCAGTTTGCGCGCAACCGCGTACTGATCGCACACATCTTGCTTCACCGGCCGTTACCGATTTGTTAACTTAACCGCGCTAAGAGATGAAAATCGGACCCGATTCGCGTAGGGTCTATGTAGTCCAACCGCTCGAACCTGAGCGACAGGACGTGCGTGAGATGCCTCCCCTCTCGTCTTCTCACGCGGTCAATCCCGAATCATGTTGCAGACGAGGCAGCGTCCTTTTGCGTGTCGCTCGTGAGGCCCCCGGAGAATTTACTTTGGCGAATGATGGTGCCCCCCTGTCACGGAACGGCCAGTTGACCCGACGCGACAGACAGCGAACCATCCGCGAAGCAGCCGTCGAAACCACGGAACTCCCCAGCCGTCGCTTGCTGCGTGAACGCGCCGCTGCCGCACGGGCAGCCAACCTCTCGTCTTTTGATGTCGAGGAGCCCTCCGCGACGCTCGCTCCTGAGCCCACACCTCTTCGACGCCGTCGCGACGCCCGTGCCGCGGTGCAGGCGGAGCGCCCCACACCTCTCGAAGACATCCAGATCGTCGAAGAGACCGTCGACCTGTCGCCCGTCTGGGCAGACCCGACGCCGTCGCAGGACTTCACCGAGCCGGCTGCTGTGGATGCGGCCTCTGCTCCCACCTACGACGCACTCGGATCGTCCGATGAAGCCGACGCCCCTCGCGAAGACGCACCGGCTGACGCCTTCACCCCGATCGATGCTCACCACTCCTTCATCGCAGCGGCGTTCATCGCTCCGCCTACGGCCACCCATCGCCCGCTGATCATGTCAGCAAGCGCGGAGTCCGCACCGGTCCGCGCCAGCG
Organism: Mycetocola sp. Y719; assembly: GCF_056713205.1. Taxonomy (NCBI): domain Bacteria; kingdom Bacillati; phylum Actinomycetota; class Actinomycetes; order Micrococcales; family Microbacteriaceae; genus Mycetocola; species Mycetocola sp. Y719. Next base: position 993,235 of record NZ_JBWYGY010000001.1, read on the forward strand.
ACGCAAGCGCCCCGGCACCCGCTCCGAAGCCCGGCCGATGGCGTTCACTCCGTTCTCCTGCGATCGTCGCCCTGGCCATCCCCGCCCTGCTCGGCACCGTCGCCCTCCCCGCCTATGCGTTCTCGCCCGGCAGCGGCACGGCCGCAATCACCGACGCGAATGCAGCGCTCTCCAGCGACAACCTCACCGCCCAGTCACTCACGGTGAGTGACGACGTCACTCTGGCCGAAGTCGAACGCGATGGCTACTCGGCCACGAGCGAGGCTGAGCTCGAAGCGAGCTACGCAGCCGCCGGCTACATCTACGACAGCGCTGCTGCCCTTGCCGGGTACCTCGCACCCTCGTCCAGCGGATGGTGGCGTCCCCTGCCCGGCGAGATCACGTCGAAGTACGGTCCTCGTGGCCTGATCTGCAACGGCGCCGGATGCTCCAGCTCGTTCCATGAAGGCATGGACTTCGGCGGGGCGTGCGGTACCCCGATCAAGGCCACTGCGGCTGGCACCGTCAGCTTCACCGGCAACGCCGGCGCGTTCGGCAACCGGGTCATCATCGACCACGGCAACGGCCTGCAGACGATCTACGGCCACCTGCTCGGCGGGTCGTACAAGGTTGCGGTGGGCGACGTCCTCACTGGCGGAGAAGTCATCGCAGAAGTCGGCGCCACCGGCGTCGTCAGCGGCTGCCACCTCGACCTCAAGGTCGTCATCGACGGAGCACACACCAACCCCGCACCGTTCCTGCGCGAGCACGGCGTCACCGTCTAGTTTCCTGCGAATCGCGCGCTGCCTACAGGCCGGGCGACGTTTTTGCTTGCCATTCGGCGTCGAAGCGGCCAAAATCGGCACTACCCGTCGGTCACGGCGGGATGTTCGCGATCAGGCTTGCCAGGTCGCAGACCTGGTTCGGATGAGACGAGTGGGCATGGGCACCCTGACGTACGACGGCGTGATCGTTGAATTCGACGACCGGCTCCTCGCACACCTCCAGATCGTGATCGTCCAGAAGCTCCGATGCGGCGAGAGTTTCCTCCTGTCGTGGAAGGATGCCGTCAGCATCGGCAACGGTCGCAGCTCTGTCTGGCTCCACCCATCGATCCCGCTGTACTTCAAGTTCTGGGGAAGCCGACCACCGACCATCAACCGTCAGTGGATCGCGGAACTGACCGCCTCCGCGAACAGCGCGCATGGCCTCGTGGTCTTCGGCGAGGATGGCTCACACCAGCCCACCGCGGGTCGCGGCGGCGAGCCCGCCGGGCCTCACACGCCCCACGCACCCGGCGAGAATCCGCCCCAGGAGCACTGACTGCCTGGCCTGTGCGGCGCGGCATCACCCACCATCAAAGTCAAGCCCTTGTCGGGCCCCTGTTCTTGAGGTTTGATGTAAACGATCATTCACTGAGTCTGCCCGCCATCGGGACGGAAGACGGACTCGTGGCTGATCATGACCCGCTGGAGATCAGAATGACCATCGAAGCTGTGCACCCTCCTGCCGGTACTCAGAAGTCGTTCTCGGCAGTCTGGGTGCCCGTCGCGACCGGCCTGTGGGCCGGCAGCACCGCAGGCAACTTCATCGGGTTGATCGAGAAGGTCGCCGATCGTGGGTTCACCGCCAGGAACGGCCGGAGCGAGAATCTGGGCCTGTTCCCGACGCTGCCGGAGGCCAAACGGGCTGTGGAGCGCCAGCGGCGCTGAGTGCACCTACGGTTGCTCGGACCGCTCTCCTGTGACGTTCACGGAGGTCTCCGCACCGTCGAGCCATGATGTGAGGGCGCGGGTGGCCGCTGTGGCTAGAGCGGGCCCAAAGGTCGTGGCCTGCTCCCGGATGGTGCTCGGGTCGATACCGCGGGCAGCGAGTTCGTGCGCGTGGCCGATGAGCCATCGTTCGATCTGCGTATGATCGGCCTCCAGGTGAAACTGGATTCCGAGCACCCTGTCCCCTATCAGGAACGCCTGGTGCGGTGTCGTGGGCGTCGAAGCGAGGGATGTTGCTCCTGGCGGTAGGTCGAACTCCTCCCCGTGCCAGTGGAACACTCGCACACCCTCCAGCGGACCGAGCGCCGACCCGACACCCGCAGGGGCGAGATCGATGGTGGCGTAGCCTATCTCGGCCTTCGTCGACGCGCGAACCGGGGCATCGAGCGCCCTCGCGATGAGTTGCGCGCCGAGGCAGACGCCCAGGGTGGGCCTGTTGACGGCCAGCCGCTCGCGAATCGCATCACGTTCGTTCGACACGAACGGATACGTGGTGGTGTCGTTCACGCTGATCGGACCCCCAAGAACGACGACGAGGTCCGGCGCGAGAAGAGAATCGACTTCCATCGGAAGAACGCCGGCTTCGACGTACGTCACGTCATACCCGCGGGCGTCGAGAATCGGCTCCAGAAGGCCGAGATCTTCGAATCCGACGTGGCGGACAGCTGTCACTGTGCGGCTGATGTGATGCTCCCTTCAGGCGGTGCCGTACTGCCCGCTGGTCGGCCCGGATAAGAGCGTCACCCGCGAGCACGTCCCGAGAGGACATGGTCACCACAGCTCAGCATTGTAGGGACGCGACCAGAGAGCAACCGTTAGGGTCACGGCCTTGAACCGCGCCTGGTGCATCGCCTCGAGTTCTTCCCGGCTGGAGACACCTCTGGCGAGAAACGGCTCGATCGTTGCAGTGAACGGCACGATGAAGGCGATGAGGTGTCGCACCGGGATGTAGGGCGACGCGGATGCCACCTTGTCGGTGCGATTCTTCCCATCGGGAGTGTGACGCCATCGTCGGAGGTCCTTTCGTGCCGTGATGCGTGTTGAGAGGGGCTGTCGGATTTGTCAGCTGCAACGGTCGGGCGGGGCGGACTTCACCCGCCCGACCGTCGTCATTGCCCTAGCGGGTCGCTTTCACTGCACTGAGAATCAGGTCGACGACCTTCTCCGGCTGGCTGATCATCGGCACGTGGGAGCTCCTGACCTCGACCGTCTTCGCTCCGGCCCGTTTCGCCATCGCTCGTTCTGCCTCAGGCGGGATGATCCTGTCGTTCGAGGCAACCATGTACCAACTCGGGATCGTCTTCCATGCCGGCGGCCCTGACGGGGTGACCAGAGACGCAAGGGCGCCGGGACGCTGGCTCGCCGCCATCACGGCCGCCTGCTTCTTCGACAGATCCTGCGCGAACAGGCGGTGGAACCAGACGGGATCGATGTAGGCATCCTGATTCCCATCAGTGGCTCCAGGAATCGGTCGCGTGACGAGATGATTGATCACGTCCGTGTGACCGCCGCCGAGTTCGTTGGCCTGTTGCACCGATTCACCTTCGGCCAGGGCGAACGCAGCGATGTAGACCAGCGCTTTGACGTTCTTGTTCCCTGTCGCGGCATTCGTGATGACTGCACCGCCGTACGAGTGCCCGACGAGAACAATCGGTCCTGGAATGGTTGAGAGGAATGACTTGAGATACTCGGCGTCTGTGGGCACTGCCCGCAGGTTGTTGGGCGGGGCGTAGACCGTGTACCCATCCGATTGGAGACGTTCGATGACACCGGACCATCCGGAGGCGTCCGCGAACGCCCCGTGAACGAGGACGATCGACGGTTTGGCGCCTCCTTTGCCTCCGCCCTCCTTCGCCGGTGACGCCGTCGCGGGTGCCGCGAACGTGAGACCGGCGAGGAATGCGGTGAGGAGCGCCAGGACGATGAGTCGCGGCTTTCTGCGTCGGGTTTCGGTTCTGAACTGCATTGTGATTCTCCCTTGCTTGGCAGAGCGAATTCGCCCGAACGGTTGCTACGGCGACCGTTCTTGTGATGGCGATTCGACCGGTGTGGGCACGCCTGCCTGGAGCCATCGGATCGTCGATCTGACGGCATCAGGAGCGTGGCTGAACACTTCCCGGGCGCTCGTGGCACCCTCGCTGAAGTGGCTCCACCCGTCCGTGTGAACGGGTACGGCGATTCTGGGTTTCAGGCCGGCAAGAAGTGTGGTCGCCTGAGCGGCGGTCATGGTGAAGCGGAGGGGGCCGGTGACGCCGAAGCGCACCGCCCCCATATGCAGGACGGCGACATCGACGTCCAGTCGTTCGGCGACCTGCTTCAGTCCCCGGTAGTAGACGGAATCCCCCGAGAACCACACGGCGGCTTGCTTCTCGGATTCTCGGCGGATCGCGAATCCGATCACCGCCCCCGCGATCGGCCGGCTCAAGGGTGGACCATGACGGGCTGGTGTGGCCGTCACGATGATCGGCCGCCGGCCCGGGTGTTCGAGTCGGGTGCTGGACCACGTACGCAGGCCACGTACGTTCGATGCCGCCAGTCGTCGGCTGCCTGGCCGGGTGGTCACCACGGTGGGGATGTTCGGTAGGAGGGCCCTACCGACGTCATCCAGATTGTCTGCGTGATGGTCGTGGGACAGAAGGACAGCATCCAGGGGCCCGAGATCCTCCAGCGGAATCGCAGGCGGCTCTGTCTTGACCGAGGATGTGCCGAACCCGAACGAGTAGCGTCGGCCCGGGACATCGAAGGTGGGATCCGTGAGAATCCTCCAGTCATCGATCTCGAGAAGCACCGTCGGACCACCGATGTGAGTGAGCACGATGTCGTTCACGGATCCCACCTCCAGCCTCAGTGAAGAAGTTGCGACCGGTTCGTTGTGGCGTGCGTCAGCGCCCAGGACAGGGCATAGTCTGCGACTTCTTCCCAGCCCTTCTGGCTGACGATGCGGTGCGAACGCCCGGGGAACTCCACACGCTCCACCAGCGACGGACCCGCGGAATACTTCTTCAGCATCGCTTTCTGGATGGCCGGAGGTGCCACGTGGTCGATACCACCCGAGATGAGCAAGAGAGGTGCCCGGTCCTTCTTCAGGAAGTCCACTCGGGTGATTCCTGTCTTCTTCTTCGGGAGCGAGAGGACGCCCTCGAAGAAGATGCGGTTGGCGGAGTTCACAGCGCTGGCTTCCCACTCGCGGTCGGATTCAGCCCGGCTGAGATCATTGCCGAAGGTGTAATGGAAATGGCCTGTGCTGAGTCGATTCGCCTTATTGATGCGGAACGGGTTGGACAGGATCGGCAGCCCGGTCCGCAGAGTGGACCACGGCAATGTCAGGACGCCGGCCGGCTGACCGGGTTCGACGCCCACGCCGGCGATACCGAGTCCGCGGTCGAGCAGCATCTGGGTGAAGATCCCCCCGAAGGAATGCCCCATGATGATGGGTTTCGCCGGGAGGTCGCGAATGATCCTGTCGTACTGGTCCACAGCCTTCGTGATACCGAGGCCCTCGAGGGGTTTCGGATTGCGGCGGACCTCAGCCGGCGTCCGATCGCCGATACCGGGCCATCCCGGCACGATGACGTCGTGGCCCAGGTCCCGGTAGCGCTGCGCCCAGGTGTCCCAACTGGATGGGGTCATCCAGAGTCCATGGACGAGGACGATGGGCGGTTTGGGTGCGAGGTTGTCTGACATGATGCTTCCTTCGGGTTGGGGTCAAGACCGGATGAAGTCGAGGAGGTCCTGGGAAAGGCGATCCTTCTCGGTGTCGGTGATTCCGTGGGCTGAGCCTTCGTAGACCTTGAGTTGCGCGCCCTTCACCATCGCCGCGGAGCGTTTCCCCCCGACTTCGAAGGGGACGATCTGGTCGTCGTCACCGTGGATGACGAGGGTGGGGACATCGACCTTCTCCAGGTCCGGGCGGAAGTCGGTGGCGGAGAATGCAGCAATGCACTCGTATGCTCCGCGGTGGCCGGCCTGCAGGCCGTTCAGCCAGAATGCGTCACGGACTCCCTGCGGCACATCGCCGGTTCGGTTGTTGCCGAAGAAGGGTCCGTCGGCAAGATCCCTGTAGAGCTGCGACCGGCCGCCCTTCTCCCCCGCTCGGATGCCGTCGAACACCTCGAGAGGAAGTCCTTCCGGGTTGTCGTCGGTGCGAAGCATCATCGGCGGTACGGCGGAGACGAGCACGAGTTTGGCCACCCGACCGCTCCCGTGGCGGCCGATGTAGTGCGCGACTTCACCGCCGCCGGTCGAGTGCCCGACCAGTACCACTCCTGTCACGTCGAGCGTGTCGAGAAGCTCTGCGAGATCGTCGGCGTATGAATCCATCTCGTTGCCGTTCCACGGCTGGGACGACCGCCCGTGCCCGCGCCGGTCGTGGGTGATGACGAAGCATCCGTGTTCCGCCAGGAAGAGTGCCTGTGATTCCCAGGCGTCCGCGTTCAGAGGCCAGCCATGGCTGAGCAGGACCGGGGTCCCCCCTGGTTCACCCCAGGTCTTGTAGTAGAGATCGACGTCGTCGCGGGTCTTGATGTAGCTCATGGGTATCACTTTCCGTCGGTTCTGTGCGTTGGACCGCCAGGCGGTGCTGGCTGCTTGTAATGACAAGAGCGAATGTAATGACAGGTGGGTGCGCACCGCCTTCACGCAGGGTGCACATTCCTGTGCCACCCGTGCACGAGGAGGCACGACGGCACACGGGGAGGCACTCCGTGCACAGGAAGTTGCACGCTCGGCCATCGCGACCGCGGCCAGCAGCGATTATCGTCCTTCTCGACGGGAGGATTTCGACCGTCGCGGCTGGCTGAAGGGGTGCCCATGAAGCGCTTCGGCGCAGACGTCGCCCTGGTGACGCGCGCCGCGGATGAACTGGGAGAGGAGTTCGTCGCCGCCTTCCTGCGGGAAGGCGCTTCTCGGGTCTACGCGGTGGGCGAGATTCCCCGGGAGTGGGCTGACAGCCGTGTGGTTCCTCTCGTATTCGATCAAGGGAAAACCGGATCTCTGAAGAATCTGGTCTCGGTCGCTCGGGACGTCACCGTCGTGGTGAGCATGCCGGCGCCCGAACCGGCAGCTGTCCCGGTCCTGGCGGTCGACGACGGGACGTTCACGGACCTGGTCATGAAAAACACACTGGGAGCGATCCACCTGGCCGGCGCCTTCGGTCCGGTCCTCGCGAAGAACGGTGGAGGCGTGCTCGTGATCGTCCGGTCGGTCCAGGCATGGATCAGCGTGAACGGTGCATACGCGGCGAGCCAGGCTGCGCTGTGGTCCGTGACGAATGCGCTGCGGGTGGAACTGGCCTATGCCGGCATCGACGTCGTCGGTGTCGTGCTCGGCCTGACCCTGCGTGACGCGACCGGTGATCCGTCGCACCCGCGAACCGATGCGCGCTCTGTGGCCACGATGACACTGGATGCCATCAGCCGGCAGGATCCCGAGGTCCTCGTCGATGAGTACTGCCGCTCGGTGAAGTCGCGTCTCTCCCAACCCCTGGTGATGCTGTACCCCGAGCTGGAATGACGTCAGGACTACGGAAGGTGATCGGGAGACCACGCCTGTCGCCGTCGGAGCACGACCTGTTCGCCCGGGCTCCGGTGGGACCATTCGGAGGGCGCGCAGCCGAACCGCAGCCGGAAAGCTCGCGAGAAGGAGGAATGGTCGCCGAAGCCGCACAACCGCCCGACAGCGGCAACGGAGATGCGGGCGTTCTTGGGCTCGCCCAGCATGGTCGCGGCGCGGATCAGTCGCTCTTCGCGAATCCATTCGTGCATCGGCACGCCGAGTTGGCGCATGATGGTGAAGAGGTACCGACGTGAGATGCCGAAGTGTGCCGAGATCCGCTCCGCGGTGAGATCTGACTCGGTGACGTGGGCACGGATGTACGTCATCACGCGCAGTCCGAGAGTGCGCCCAAGGGGCTCCCTGCTTCGGAATTCGTCACCGACGGCGATCGCCAGCACGGCTCTGACGATGTCCATCGACGGGGTCGCCAGCACTGACTCGCTTTCCGACTCCATCGGAGGCAGCTCGGCGAGGCTCGTGATGTGGCGGGACAGAAGCGAAGCCAGCGGGCTCCTGCTCAGGTCCTTCGTCACCAGATCGCGGACGAGAAGATGCGGGAGCCCGAGTTCGTCCATAGGAATCGAGAATCCCCAGAAGGAACTGCGTTCAGGCACGGCCACTTTCCAGGGCGACAAGCTCCAGATCGGAACCAGCGATCGACCTCTGCCGCGAACCTGCCCGTCGCCCTGCTCGAAGTCGACCCGGCCGTCGGAGAAGGTCAGAACGAGACGCGGTGATGACAGGTCCCTGGCCTGAGACGCCGTCCGCTCTCCCAGATAATTGCAGAAATCCGTGCTGGTGAGTTCGATGTCGCGAAAACGGCGGGTTCTGTGGGTGAACTCGATAGCCGCTGACGGGTCGAGAGCCCGGGCGTGGAACGGAACCGAGGCACCCTGGGCGACCTCGTCGAGCAGCGCGGAGCGCTCCGACGAGCGCAGGTCGCGCAAGCTAAACTCTTCCATGCGGTCGCACCGGCCCTAGAAAGACGGATGCAGCTCGGCGTCCTCCCGAGCCGCTGTTGGCACGACAGTAGCGCACGGCCAGAGACGTTGGCTAGCGGGTTTGAGAGCGCGATCATCGGCGACCGTCCGCAGTGGATGCTCGCGGCGGCGAACAGGCGGTCGGAAGTGCCGGTCGACGGGCGCAGCCGGAGAAGAGAATGGCTGTCCCGGGCAAAGGAAAAGGCCCGGAATCTCAATGATTCCGGGCCTTCTTTGTTGCGGGGGCAGGATTTGAACCTACGACCTCTGGGTTATGAGCCCAGCGAGCTACCGAACTGCTCCACCCCGCGGCACAAGAACTTACTCTAGCACGGGATCAGGGGCCGCGCGAATCGAGGCGGGCCCGGGATCGGGTCAGGACAGGATCGCGTACGCCTTGATCGCCCGTCGCTCGTCCATGGCGCGATAGCCCTCGGGGATCGCCTCGAGATCCACCCTCAGGTCGAAGACTCGGCCGGGATCTACCCGACCTCCGAGAACGTCCGGGAGCAGCTCGTCAGCATACGCACGGGCGGGCGCCACTCCCCCGACGAGTCCGATATTGCGCCTGAACATCAGGGTGATCGGCACGTCCACGCCGTGCGGCACCCCGACGAAGCCGACACGCGAACCGGCACGGGCCAGCCCGAACGCGGTCGTCATGGACTGCTCCGTTCCCACGCACTCCAGCGTGGCATCCGCACCGACGCCGTCGGTAAGCTCCAGCAACTCGGCTACGGCGTCGTCACCACGGGAGGCCACGACGTCCGTGGCGCCGAACTCCCGAGCCTGCGCCTGGCGGTCGGCGTGCCTGCTGAATGCGATGATCCGTGCAGCGCCGAGGCGCTGAGCGGCCAACACACCGGACAGACCGACAGCTCCGTCCCCGACGACGGCGACGGTCGCCCCGGGCGCCACACCGGCGGACACGGCGGCGTGGTGGCCCGTGGCGAAGACGTCCGAGAGGGACAGGAGCGACGGCAGCAGCTCGTCGGCCGGCCTGCCACCGGGAACGACGATGAGAGTGCCGTCGGCGAAGGGAACGCGGGCGGCCTCACCCTGGCCGCCGTCTGCGCCGGCGGAACCCCAGGCCGACCCGTGCGTGCAGACACTCGTGAAGCCATGGAGGCAGTTCGCGCAGGTGCCGTCGCTCCAGGTGAACGGTGCGATGACGAAGTCGCCGACCCTTACCTTCGCGACGTCGCTTCCGACCTCGGTGACCTCGCCGAGAAACTCGTGCCCGATCGTCGAGCCGGATGCGCGCGGGTTCTCGCCGCGGTACGGCCAGAGGTCACTGCCGCACACGCAGGTGGCGACGATCCGCACGACGGCATCCGTGGCGTCGACGATCACCGGGTCGGGTCGGTCGACGACGCGGACGTCGCGTGGCCCGTAGAACTGGACGGCTCTCATGACGCGGCTCCGTTCGGTTTCGATGCAACAAGGGTCAGCGCGAGGGGCAGCCAGGTAGTTTCGGGCCAGCCGAACATGCCCTCGCCTCGCGGCACGAGAGTCGGGAACATCCGCCACGGCAGCTCGTCGTGTTCGCCGAGGTGGTCGACGGTGAGTCCGGCGTCGCGGAGGGCGCCGAAGGTGGCCGACAGCGGGTGCATCCATTCCCACGTGCGCGTGTTCTGGAGCACAGCGGTCTCGTCGGCGTAGTCGACGGTGTCGTCGAAAATGTCGGGCTCCGCGTCGGAGTACGAGTAGGTGAACACGGGAAGGCTCCCGCCCGCCGGGTCCTCATCGAAGACCTGGGCTGACGGATGGCTGTCGGCGAAGTACAGCATCCCGCCCGGCTTCAGGAACCATTCGATGATGCGCGCCCATTCAGCGATATCCGGAAGCCAACCTATTGTTCCCCAGGTGGTGAACACGAGGTCGAAAGAGTCGGGTTCCGGCAGAGCGTGCCTGGCGTCGTAGATGTTCGCCGCGACGAAGCGGGACCGGTCGGCGAGACCGACCTCCTCGGCGAGTTTCCGTGCCTCGCGGACGGCTGGGAGAGAGAAGTCGAGTCCGATGACGGATGCTCCCCGCTGGGCGAGGGTGAGTGTGTCTGCCCCGAAATGACACTGGAGGTGGAGCACACGCTTGCCGCTGAGGTCGAACCGGCCGTCCTCCCCCGGGAACAGGCGTGCCAGCTCGGCCTCATCGACGCGGGTGAGCCGACCGGAACCCTGGCGCAGCGCCGACTGGTCGTAGAAGGTGCTGTTGACGTGGATCGGGACGCGTTCGTCCCATTGTGCCCGGTTGGCGTCGAGCCAGTCACCTGAGCGGAGATCGACCGGGCGTGGGATGTCTGACGAGTTCTCTGTCATTCACCCCACGCTACCGGTCGTCTAGCCGTCCAGCAGGTCGAGAGCCTCGGCGAGTGCCGCGTTGAGTCGGGCGTCGGCTTCGCCGTACGCCGTCCAGTTGCCCTCGGACAGAGCGGCAGCCTTGTCGTCCATGGCCGTCTTCGCGTCATCCAGCGCGTTGCGGAGCGCTGCGTCGACAACCGGGTTGCCGGTGTTGGGATCGACCAGGTCGTCCGGCTCCTCCGGCTCGGTCGGCGTCTCCGGCGCTGCCGGGTCGTCGGTTCCCGGCGTGTTGCCGTCTCCGGCGCTGGCGCCCGAGTCGCCGCCGAACAGGGAGTCGAGCGCCTCATCGAGGGTGTCCTCGAATGCGATCTGGTCGCCGAACGCAACGAGCACCTTCTGCAGCAGCGGATAGCTGGTCTCACCGGTGGACTGCACGTAGACCGGCTGCACGTAGAGCAGTCCGCCACCGACAGGCAGTGTCAGGAGGTTTCCGTTCAGCACCTTCGACTGCCCCTGCTTGAGCAGGTTGATCAGTGAGGAGACCTCGGTGTCGGTGTTGAACGCGTTCTGCACCTGCCCTGGGCCTGGAACCGTCACGTCCTTCGGAAGGGTCAGCAGCCGGAGCTTGCCATAGTCATCCCCGGGCTTTCCTGCACTGGCGCCCGCATCGGCATCCACGGCCAGGTAGCCGGTCAGCACGCTGGACGCGCTGTCACCGGTGCCGCGAGGCACGAAGGTGGAGTACAGCGAGTACGTCGGCGCCTCCTGCCCAGGCATCTGCATGGTCAGGTAGTACGGCGGCTGGAGCAGGTTCTCGGCGGCTTCGGACTGCGGGTCGGTCGGAGTCGACCACGCGTCGGTCTTCGAGTAGAACTTGCCGGCATCCGTCACGTGGTACTGCCCGAGGATCTGGCGCTGCACCTTGAACAGGTCGGCCGGGTAGCGCACGTGGCTCATCAGGTCGCCACTCATCTTCGACATCGGTTCCACCGTCGACGGGTAGATCTTCTGCCACGTTTTGAGGATGGCATCGTCCGTGTCCCAGGCGTAGAGGGTGACCGATCCGTCATAGGCGTCGACCGTGGCCTTCACCGAGTTGCGGATGTAGTTGATGTCGTCGAGCGCGAATCGCTGGTCTGCTGTCGCGGAGTCGGCGATCGCCGTGGACAGGCCCACCGTGCGTGAGTATGGGTACGCGTCCGAGGTGGTGTACCCGTCGACGATCCACACGACGCGGCCGTCGACCACGCTGGGGTACGGGTCGGAGTCGAGCGTCAGGTACGGCGCGACCTTCTTCACACGCGTCGCCGGGTCACGGTCGTAGATGATCTGCGACTCGCTGGTGACGTCGTCCGAAAGGAAGATCTGCTCGGACTGGAACTTCAGCGCGTAGACGAGCTTGTTGAGCACGTTGTCGAGTTTGGGCCCGCCGTCGCCCTCGAAGGCGTTGTAGGTCTCTGACTCGCCTTCGTCTCCGGACGGGTAGTCCAGCTCGACCGGCTTGTTGCCCTTCGGAGCTCCGACGATGGAGTAGTCGGGAGACGCCTCACCGAAGTAGATCCGCGGCTCGAAGTCGCCGAGGGCACCGGTGGTGGGGATGCCTGACTCGAGGAAGACGGGCTGGCCGTCGACGGAGCGCTGGTTGCCGTAGGCGGCGACCAGGCCGTAGCCGTGGGTGTAGACGAAGGTGTTGTTGTACCAGGTGTCATCGGCGTCCTGCTTGAGTTCGCGGAGCGCGACGACAGCGTCCTGGCTCTCCCCGTCGACCTGGTAGCGGTCGACGTCGAGGTCTGGCGAGAAGCTGTAGTAGTTCTTGAACCGCTCGAGCTGCGAGATCGACGGGCTCACGAGTGCCGGGTCGATGATCCGGATCGACGCCGTGGTCTCGGCGTCCTCACGGAGGGCACCCTTCGCGGCGTCCGTCGTCGCGTTGTACGGGATCTCCTCGACATCGGCGACGCCGTATGCGTCCCTGGTCAGGTCGATGTTCCGCTGGATGTATGGCGTCTCGAGGGTCTTCGCGTTCGGGTCGACCTGGAACCGCTGCATCACCCACGGGTACGCGGTACCGACGAGGAGGCCCGCGACGAGGAGCAGCGCGGTTCCGACGACCGGGAGCCGCCAGCGTCCGATGAACGCGGTCACCAGGAACAGGACGGCGACGAGAGCCGCGATTCCGGCGAGGATGACACGACCGGGGATCGTGGCGTTGTCGTCGGTGTAGTTCGCACCGGTGATGAGGTCGCCGGTCTGGTTGAGCGTGACGTACTGGTCGAGCCAGATCGAGACGGCCTGGAGTGCGATGTAGAGGGCGGCGAGGATCGCGATCTGGATCCGCGCGGCCTTCGAGATGCGGAGCTCACGGCCGGAGACGCGGATGGATCCGTAGAGGTAGCTGACGGCGATGGTCAGCAGGGTTGCGAGCAGCACGACGGCCGAGGCGAAGCCGACGAGACCGCGGAAGAACGGAAGCTCGAAGAAGTAGAACGAGACGTCGAGGCCGAATTGAGGGTCGGTCTCACCGACCGGCGTGCGGTTCAGCCAGAGAAGCACGACTTCCCACCGCGTGGCGGCGGCGAATCCGGCGAAGAGCCCGAGGACGATCGGGATGCCGTAGGTCGCGAGGCGCCGGAGCGGCTCGACGAGTTCCTGGTAACGGTCGAGTTGGCTGCTCAGCTTCGCGTATACCGGACGCAGTCGGTAGGCGAGCTGGATGCTCGCCCAGATCGGAATGGCCATGCCGAAGAAGCCGATGGCGAACATCACGGCGGTCGCGATCCACTGGGTGGTCAGGACCTTCGCGAAGCCCAGCTGCTCGAACCAGAGGTAGTCCGAGTACAACCCGGCGAAGATGAAGAACGCAACCACGAGCGCGCCGACGACTGCTGCCGTGATGGCGAGCGGCGCGCGACTGCGGTTGGGGGCGGGACGAGCTTGTGCTGCTTGAGCGGATGTCACTTGTGGCCTCTGTCAGTGTTCGGGGTCTGGTCACAAGTCTATGGGGATGTGCACTCCAGAGGCTGGGAGCTAGCCGGTCGACTGGTGGGGATGCGCCCGGCGAAGGCTGGAAATCAGTCGGTCGACCTCGGCGCCTCACAGGTGGGGAGGGCGTCCAGTCCGTTCGACGACTCGATCGCGTCGAGGGCCGCCAGCGAGTCGTCCAGCGTCGCGACGCTCAGCACCCGCAGGCCGTCAGGAACATGGCCGACCACTTCGTTGCAGTTCGCGGCCGGGGCGAGGAAGTAGCTCGCGCCGGCGTCGAGGGCTCCATAGAGCTTCTGACGGATGCCGCCGATCGGCCCGACGGTGCCTTCGGCATCGATCGTCCCCGTGCCTGCCACGTTCTCGCCGCCGTTCAGCTTGCCCGGCGTCATCTTGTCGATGATCCCGAGCGCGAACATCATGCCAGCACTCGGACCTCCGACATTGTCGAGCTGAATCGTCACGTCGACAGGGAAGTCATAGAGAACCTTCGTCGCGATGCCGATGATGCTCGTGTCCTCGCCGTCAGCGGACGTCGCAGCGACGGGAGTGATCGACACCGTTGACGGCACTCCCCCTCGGACGATGTCGAAGGCGGCAGCCTGGTCGGTTCCGTTCGCAGTGATGGCGTCGCGCAGCGACGTGAGGTCGCTGACGGCGGTGTCGTTCACCGCGATGATCTCGTCATCGACTTTGAGCTTTCCGTCCGCCGGGGCGCCGTCGGCGACCTGCCCGACAGCGAGCTGCGCCGGGAAGTCGTAGTCGAGTTCGGTCAGAGCCGCCGCAATGGCATCCTGCTGCGAATCGACCATGAGGGCGGCGTTCTCCGCTTCGCGCTCCTCGGTCGACACGCCTTCCGGGAAGAGAGCTTCGACGGGCACGACGGCCTTGCTCGGGGAGAACCAGGCAAGGGCGATCTCGAACCAGTTCGGACGCTGTTCCCTGTTTCCGACCGCCTGGACGGTGAGCATGTCGAGTGCACCCCCGGTGTCGAAGGTCTCCGCCCCTTTCACGGTGACCATCGGTACTTCTTCGTCGTCGATCGTCACGGTGCCGAGCGTGTTGAACACCGGGCCCGGCTGCTGGATCACGTAGGACGTGGGCCACAGAGCGAGGGCGAGGAGGATCACGAAGGAGAGGGCGAGGGCCAGCCAGCCGCGGGTGCGCCGACGGTGTGCGCGCTCCATCGACGCGAGCTCCGCCTCCGAATAAAGCGCCTGCGGTTCGGTGCCTGGCGGGTATTCGCTCAAGAGACTCATCGTGCCTTTCATGGTGTTCGCGACGGGCGGACAGCAGCCAGGGGCAGCCGCGCGAAACTCGGAGGATCACCGACTAGCGTAGATCCCGCAACCGAATGCTGTCTGAAAGGTGGCCTCTGTGCCCGACGAATCCGACAAGAACCCCGAGGACGAGTTCCGCGACATGCTGCGGCAGTTCCTGGCAGGGAACGCCGGGATCGACCCGAGTCAGCTCGCCGGTGCCGCCGGTCTTCCCGGTGATCCTGCGTCGGTCAACGCGATGCTCAGCCAGCTCCGAAACGCGCTCCAGGGCGGCGGAGACGGAAGCATCAACTGGCAGGCCGCCACCGACCAGGCCGTGACGCTCGCGAACGGTGAAGCCGTCCCGACGAGTGCCGAGCAGCGAGCTGCGCTCGACCAGGCCTTCTCGATCGCCGCGTTGTGGCTCGACGACGTCACCGGCATTACCGAGCTGACGAGCGTCCCGAAACTCCTCACCCGCGCCGAGTGGGCCCGCGCGACGATGCCGGTCTGGACCCAGCTGGCCGAGCCGGTCGCCACCAGCATCTCGGATGCCCTCACCCGCGTGCTCAGGGAGCAGGCACCCGAGGAGTTCCAGGGCATGGTCGAGAACGCCGGAGCCCTGCTGAGGAGCATCGGCGGCGCCCTCTTCGCCATGCAGCTGGGGCAGGTCGTCGGCCAGCTCTCGATGGAAGTCGTTTCTGGCGGCGACGTCGGAATACCTCTCCTCGACGACAACCAGGCCGCGATCCTCCCGCAGAACGTCGCGGCGTTCGGCGACGGGCTCGACATCCCTGACGACCAGGTGCAGCTGTACCTGGCGGTGCGGGAGATCGCCCATGCCAGACTGTTCCGACACGCCCGCTGGCTCCGCCTGCACCTCATCTCCTCGATCACCGAGTTCGCCCGTGGCATCCGAATCGACACCGACCGGCTGGAGAGCCTCGCGGACGGCTTCGACCCGTCGAACCCCGAGGAACTGCGCCAGGCCATGGTCGACGGCTCACTCATCCCACCGAAGACCGATGCCCAGCTGGCCACGCTCGCCCGCCTCGAAACCATCCTCGCCCTCGTCGAAGGCTGGGTCGACGTGGTGACCGCCCGCGCGACGTCACGCCTGCCCAAGGCCGACGCCATCGCCGAGATGGTCCGTCGTCGCCGCGCGACCGGTGGTCCCGCTGAGTCCGCGTTCTCGACCCTCGTGGGGCTCGAACTGCGGCCACGGCGATTGCGCGAAGCCGCAGCGATGTGGCAGCAGATCACGGATGCCGTCGGCGACGAGCAGCGCGACGCGCTCTGGTCGCACCCTGACGTCATCCCGACCGGCGAAGACATCGACGACCCGGCAGCGCTGATCGCCCGGCTCGAGGCGCATGCTCGCGGCGAGGTACCGGAACCGGACGACTTCGACACGGCGCTCGAGAACCTTCTCCGCGGCGAAGAGGGCTCAGGCAGCAGCGAGAACCCGCCGGTCGTCTGAACCGACGACGCTGCCCTGTGGAGAAACCGCACGGGGCAGCTCCAAGTGGGGCATGATCTCCCGCATGCTTCTCAGACTCGACCCCCGGTACCCGATCGTCTGGCGAACTCCGACGTCGCTGCAGATCGGCGCCGAGCAGGCCATCGCCCGGCTCGACACGATCAGCACGGCCGTCGAGCATCTGCTCGGCGCGGTGATCGCCGGCATCAGCCGCGAAGAACTCGATGAGCTGGCCGTCCGGGTCGGAGCGGCTCCCGCCGAGGTCCAGGAGTTCCTCGACGGTGTCGCGCCTGCACTCGTCTCCCCCGAAGCGCAGCGCGAGTCGCCCGTCTGGATCGTCGACGGACACGGAAGCACTGCCGACGGCATCCGTTCACTGCTCCTGCGCGAGGGACTCGCAGACGCTGAGGACCCCGACACCGAACGACCTCCGGACCTTGCGGTGGTTGTCGCCGCCCACGTGATCGACCCGAGACGATACGTGAGGTGGCTGAGCCTCGACATCCCGCATCTCGCGGTGGTCTACACCGACGTCGGTGTGGAGATCGGTCCCCTGGTCGAACCGGGCGCCGGACCGTGCCTGCACTGCCTCGCCCTCGAACGGACGGATGCAGATCCGGCGTGGCCCGCGATGGCATCCCAGTTGCTCGGTCAGCCGTCCCTGGCCGAACGCGAACCGCTGGTGAGCGAGGTCAGCGCGCGCGTCGCCCGGATCGTGACAGCCCGGCTCGCCGACGGGACGAACGACCTCGCCTCCGCATCCCTCAGGATCGACGGGTTCCGGGTGACGGGGCACCTGCTCGCGCACCGGCCACACCCGGATTGCGGATGCCGATCTCTGTCAGGAACCGCGAGCGATCCCGCGGTTGCGGCGACCGACCGGAGTGCTCCGCCCACGACATGAACAGGCGGGACCGCGCCCTCGTGATCCCGACGTACATCAGGCGCCGTTCCTCATCCACCTGCTCGAATGACTTCGCGTAGCTGATCGGGACCAGGCCCTCGCTGAGCCCGAGGAGGTAGACGACGTCCCATTCGAGTCCCTTGGCGGAGTGGAGGGTGGCCAGCGTCACCGCCGATACCGTCGGTTCGTGCTGTCCGGCCTGCCGCTCGAGCAGTTCGTCGGTGAACTGCCGGAAGGTCGTCCCAGTCGGAGCCTGATCGACGAGACCCATGATCGCGTTGAGGGACTCCCACTTGTCACGCACAGCGCCGGCGACCTCCGGGGCGACCTGCGTCCAGCCGAGCGAGCGCAACACATCGCTGACCGACTTGAACAGAGGCTCCCCCGTGATCGACACGGATGCCCCGCGCAGCGCCATGATCGCCTGGCGGACCTCGGGCAGGTCGAAGAAGCGCTTGCTACCCCGGAGCAGGTACGGGACTCCGACATCGCCGAGCGCCGTCTCGAGCGCCGCCGACTGCACGTTGACTCGGTAGAGGATCGCGATGTGCTCGGGTTTCGTCCCCGCTGCGATCTGCTCGAGCACGGATTGCGCGATCGACCTGGCCTCGGTCATGTCGTTCGGGTACGCCGTGATCTCCGGTTGCTGGTGCGTATCGGCCGACCGGCTCGCGTGCAGGCTCAGCGCGCCAGGGCGTCCTCGCATGAGGCGGTTGGCTGTGTCGACGATCTGCGGTGTCGACCGGTAGTTCTGTTCGAGGCGCACCACCGTCGCATCCGGATGCCGCGCCGGGAAGTCGAGCAGGTACTCGCTCCGCGCACCGGCGAAGGAGTAGATGGTCTGGCTGGCGTCACCGACGACGCAGACGTCGTTCCTGCCGCCGATCCACAATTCGAGGAGTTGTTGCTGCAGCGGCGAGACGTCCTGGTACTCGTCGACGACGAAGAACCGGTACTGCTCGTGCACCTGCATGGCCACGGCGGGTTCCGTCTGGATCATCCCGGCGCAGGCCAGAAGCACGTCTTCGAAGTCGAGCTGACGGCGCTCGTCCTTGAGGTCTTCGTATGCCTGTTGCATCGCCGCCACCTGGTCTGCGGCGAGGTTCTGGGGTGCAGGGCGGTTGGCGGCCGCGTACTGCTCGATGCTCAGGCCAGACACTTTGCGCCATTCGATCTCGGCCGCGATGTCACGGAGGGTCGCGGTGTCGAGTTTGAGCTGGAGGCGTTCCGCCGCGTGCCCCAGCATCCGTCCCTTGCTGGTGACGAGAGCCGGCATGATTCCGCCGACCGTATGCGGCCAGAAGTAGTTGAGCTGGCTCAGCGCTGCAGCGTGGAAGGTGCGTGCTGCCACCCCGCCTGCACCGAGGTGGCGGAGCCGGCCCCGGAGTTCGGCTGCAGCCCGGTTCGTGAAGGTGAGGGCCATCACCCGGTTCGCCGCGTAGGTTCCCGTCGCGACTCCGTGGGCGATCCGGTGCGTGATCGCGCGCGTCTTACCGGTTCCGGCACCGGCGAGCACGCACACAGGTCCTCTGAGCGCCTCGGCGGCGACGCGCTGATCGTCGTCCAGGCCGGCGAGGAGATCGGTCGGCTCAGCGCTCATGCCTGTGTCACCGCGGAATCCGCCGAAGCGGCCCGCGCGGCTTCGTCGAGACCGGGGCCACCGTCTGCGACGAGCCAGTGGTCGATGAGGGAACGGGCGATCGACGCCGGACCCGGCAGGAGCAGGGTTCCCGCTTCACTGCGAAGCTGCTTGCGGCTCAGCCAGCGCAGGTCAACGATCTCCTCTCCGTCCGGTTGGAGAAGGTCGGGGTCGTGTCCTGCTGCAACCCGGGCGGAGAAGCCGAGCATCATGGACCGTGGGAACGGCCACGGCTGGGAACCGAGGTAGACGGGATTCTCAACCGTCAGTCCGGACTCCTCAGCGATCTCCCGGCACACGGCCTGCTCGAGCGACTCGCCCGCTTCGACGAAGCCGGCCAGAAGCGAGTAGCGGCCTTCGGGCCAGAGGATGTTGGACCCGAGGAGGAGCCGGTCGTCGTCGTCGAGGACGAGGACGATGACGGCGGGGTCCGTCCGCGGGAAAACCTGGTTGTGGCAGTTGGGGCAGAGCCGCATCCAGCCACCGAGCGACGGCTGTGTCGCGGTCCCGCACTTGGGACAGTGGCCGTGGGAGGCGTGCCAGTTCGCGAGGGCGACGGCCGCGGTCATGAGGGCCGAGTCGCCGGCGCCGAGTGTGCTCCCAGATTCCCTGAGCGACACCCACCTGTCCGGGTCCGCTTCGATTGCGTGCGCGACGGCATCCGTCACCACGGCGAGGACCACCGGAGCGCCGACCTCGGCATGGGTTCCGGCTTCGACCGTGCGTCCGAGGTAGCACAGCACCTCTGCGGCCGGCATGGCTTCGGGAGTGAGCAGGGCCAGGCGGTCGCCGTCCATCAGGGTCTTGCCATGCCAGAGCGGGAGGACCCGCGCCTGCGGGTCGGCAAGCAGTTCGCGAAACAGGTCGGGTCTGACCCGGGCGTCGGCGTCACGGTTCACCGCGGTCCGAGCGAGGGGAAGATCGGTGAGCGCGCCGAGAACGAACAAAAGCACTCCCAAGTGCAAGGGCGTGGCGGATAGCTGCCACGGGGGTGGGCGACCTAACCTAGATGCCATGGCCAGATCGCATCTAACTCTAGCCGCGTTGGCAACCTCAGCTGTCGCGGACCTGCAGATCGTCGGCGCAGGCCCGTTCGGGCACGGATCGACTGGCGATTTCGACTCGGCGCTGTTGCGCACGAGCGATGACCGCGAACTGGTCATCCGGGTTCCCGCGAATGAGCGAGCGGCGAGCGAGCAGTCCGTCGAACTCATTGCGCTGCAGGCGATGACCGCGGGCATCCGCAGTCGGCTTCCCTTCGATGTCCCTGCCGTCGTCGGGCAGGTGTCGACGCAAGGCCCCCGTGCCGTCGTGTACGACTACCTTCCCGGTTACACCGTCGAAGCCGCCGGAATTCCCGCAGGCGACGGCGTCGCCAGCTCGATCGGTGCGGCGATCGCCGCCATTCACGCCCTCCCCGGCTCGTTCGTCGCGGAGGTCGGGCTTCCCCATCTCACCGCCGCCGAGTGTCGCAACGAGGCGCGAAGTGTCATCGAACGCGCCGCGTCGACCCGATTGCTTCCCACCGCCGTACGCAAACGATGGACGGATGCCGCCGCTGACGACAGCCTCTGGCAGTTTCAGCCCGCGGTGATCCACGGTTCCCTGGGCGCGGAGTCGTTCGTGATCACCGATCATGATGTCGGACCGATCGTCACGGCCGTTCTCGGCTGGAACGCGCTCCGCGTCGGCGACCCGGCCAGGGATCTGCACTGGCTGAGCGGCGCGGGCGAGGCAGCGGAAAGTGTGCTGACCGCCTACCGCTCCGCATCGTCTCGAAACCCGGATCGTCTGCTCGTTCAACGCTCCATGCTGCACGCCGAGCTCGAGTTGGCCCGCTGGCTGCTCCACGGAGTCGACGCGAGAGACAAGAGCATCATCGATGACGCCGTCAGCCTCCTCGACGGCCTCGTGGACCACGTCCTCGGCGACCTCATGCATCCGCTGTCGCCACAGACCGGACCGATCATGGCCGTGTCGGATGTCGAGGACATGCTCACCCGCACGCCGCAGGCTTCTGGCACGCCCGGTTCGTCAGGGATCGGCATGGAGACCGACAGTTACGACCGCTCAGAGCTCGAGGCCGTCTTCGGTCAGGACGCCGAACGGATCGGTACCGAGAAGACGTCGGTTCCCGCCGGCCAGGCGCGCACCGCGGATGAGAACGCCGCGGAACCCGACGATGCTCCTCTGGTCTTCTCCGACGCTTTCGACCCGGATGCTGTCGAGACCGGTCCGATCGAGATCGTCTCCTCGTCGGACGACCGCTCATCGGACGACAGCGGCGAACGGCACACAGACGACCACCGCGGCGATGCCGGCTACACGGCCGAGTTGGACTTCTCCGCGCTCGAAGCGGCGGAGTCCGGCGAGATCACTCCCCTGGTCCAGCGGCGACCGAGGTCTTCGGCGGAGTAGAGCCGCTCCGGCCGGATCACGAGGTCATCGGTCACGTAGTAGAACACGGCGTCGATGATCTCGGGTGAGACCCTCTTCCACTGCGCGAAAGCGAGACGGTAGAGCGCGAGCTGGTACTGCCGTTCGTCGAGCTCAGCGGCTGTCTTCGGGGCTTTGCCCGTCTTCCAGTCCACGATCTGGAACCGTCCGTCCCGCTCGTACACGGCATCGAGTTTGCAGATGATGATCTGTTCCCCGAGAACGAAGTTGATCTCCCTCTCCACCTCGACCGGGCGGAGATCCGCCCACTCGGACGCCTCGAAGGTGCGCTGCAGGACTCTGAGTTCGTCGATCTCCCTCTGCTCGAGTGGCAGCAGGGTTCCGGGCGCCTGGTCGATGTCCTGCTCGAGCAGGGTGGAATCCAGCGATTCCTGGCCGCCGGCGACCCCGGCCCGCTGCTCGACCCAGCTGTGGAACAGCGTGCCGAGCCTGGTCTGCCGGTACGGGCGTTCAGGGAGCGGACGCCGCATGCGTGTGGCGAGGGCAGCGGCATCCGTCACGAAGTCCTTGAACCGGGAAGCGGGGACTCGATCGGGCAGGTCGACGTACTCGTCGGACTGCTGGCGGGCTTCCCGCTCGGCGAGGAGGAGGGCGATGTCGTTCGACCAGATGGTGCGGAGATCGGGATCGGCTGATCGCACCGCTGTTGCGGCGGCGTGCACGGCTCCCGTTCTGGCGCCGAGCGGGTCGAGCGGCCACACGACGGCGTTCTGCTCGTCAGCGAGCGGATTCTCCTCGAATTCTGATTCGTCGGGAAGTCCGTCGCAGCTCGATGGGACGGCAGCGACGATTTCACGGAGGAACCGGCCCGGCCCGCGGGGCCTCGCCTGGGTGGACCAGAACGATCCGCTGGCGAGGAGGGCGTCCCTGGCCCTGGTCACGGCGACGTACGCAAGACGACGCTGCTCGCCCGCGTTCCGCGCCTCGAGTCCCTCGCCGAACGCGGCGTATGCCGCGTCGAAATCGGCCTGAGTGCCGGCTCCCCGCCAGTCCAGAGCGGGCAATTCGCCGCGGTCGCCGCGGAACTCGTACGGCAGTTCACCGAAGGCCGTCCAGCCCCGCTTGCTGCGGAGCGTGCCGGGCAATTCGTCCTGGACCATTCTCGGAACGACGACGCTGTCCCATTCGAGTCCCTTGGACCCATGGATGGTGAGGATCTGGACGGTCCCCGGCTCCGGATCCTCGCCCCTCGGACTGAGGTTCTCTCGTCGCTCGGCCTCCGCCAGCCAGGACAGGAAAGGGCCGAGAGTTCCCCCGTCATCGATGGCGAGGTAAGACGAGATCTGCTCCGAGAATGCGTCGAGGCTGGCCTGGCCGAGCGGGTTCTGCTCGTTGGCCGCCACCTCGATGTCGAGCTGGAGTTCCTGCACCACGAGGTTGACGAGGTCGTAGAGGTCGAGGCCCGAGCGGCGACGGAGGGCATTGAGCTGGCGGGCCACGAGCCGCATCCGGCGGATGCCCTCTGCGCTGAATTCGCGCAGCGCACTGTGATTCGCGGGGGCAGTCTGGAGGAAGTCGATGGCGTCGACGATGGATTTGCCGTCGTCGTTCGCCGCGGATGCCGCGATCCGTTCGCGGATGTCTTCCGCAATCGGCTGTTGGGCCAGATCCCGGTCTGCGAGCCACCTGGCGAGCCCGCTCAGCGCCTTGATGTCTTTCGGCCCGATCCGCCAGCGTGCGCCGGTGAGGAGCCGGACCAGCTCCGAACCTGCGGTCGGGTCGTGCAGGACGCGGAGGGCGCAGACGAGGTCGACGACGACCGGCTGCTCGAGCAGACCGGCGACACCGAGGATGTGGAACGGCACGTTGTTGCGACGCAGTGCCTCAGTGAAGACGTCGACCTTCTTCAGCGAACGGCAGAGCATGGCCGCGGTGCGCTGCCCTCCCCTGCCCGACGGCCGGCCAAGTTCCGCGGCGAGCCAGCGGGCAACGGCATCCGCTTCGTCGACCACCGTCTCGGCGAAGACGACGGTGATGTCGCCGGCACCCGCGTGCGATGGGCTGGACAGCTGCCGCACCGGGACCCGCGGTGTAGGAGGAAGAGGTGCGACGATCGCGTTCGCAGCGTCGAGCACGCGACCCGAGTTGCGCCAACTCGTCGAGAGCGCGAATGCCGCTGCCGTTCCCGTCGTCGCGAAGTCGTCGGAGAACCGTGCGAGGTTGGCCGCACTCGCTCCCCGCCAGCCGTAGATCGACTGGTTCGGGTCGCCGACCGCCATGACCGGATGTCCGGAGAACAACCGGGCCAGGAGATCGGTCTGGACCACGGACGTGTCCTGGTATTCGTCGAGGATGACGACGCGGAACCGGGCCCGGTACTCATCGACCACTCGCGGCACGCGCCGGCAGATCTCGAGGGCGAGCGCGACCTGGTCGCTGAACTCCACGAAGCCGAGCCGTTGCTTCTCGGCGGCAAACCGTTCGGCGAGGTCGACGATCAGTGCAAGCGAATCCACGTCGGCGACCGCGGCCGACACGGAGGCGAAAGGAGTGACCTTGCGCGATGAGCCGTCGTGCAGGGGCAGGGTTTCGAGCTCGTGGAACGCTTCGGCGAATGAGCGGATCTCATCGGTCCGGCCTGCCACGTCGTTATCGCTGAGCGCATGGCTGAGTGAAACAACGGCCGCAGTGACCTGGTCGACGCTCTTGTCGAGCCCCACGAGGCGCTCGTCGCCGCTGTCGACGACGATGCGCCTGGCCAGTCGCCACGCGGACGCCTCGGTGATGACCGTCGCATCGGGTTCCCTGCCGATCAGGCGGGCGTACTCGCGGAACAGCCCGCTGGCGAAGGAGTTGTACGTGGCGATGGTCGGGGCCTCGAGAACGTCGATCTCGGATTCCGGGTTCTCGGCGCGTTGGAGGTCCTGGAGCTGGCCGATGCGTACCCGCACCCGTTCGGCCAGTTCACCGGCGGCCTTGCGGGTGAACGTGAGTCCGAGGATCTCTGGCACCCGGACCTTGTGGTTGGCGAGGAGCCAGACGATGCGGTTCGCCATCGTCTCGGTCTTGCCGCTGCCTGCACCTGCCACGACCAGGGCCGGTTCCAGGTCGGCTTCGATCACGGCGACCTGTTCGGCTGTTGGCTCGGGGAGCCCGAGTCTGGCCGCGATCTCCCGCGCCGAGATTCGCGGTGCACCGGTCTGCGGGGTCATGCGCTCACCGCCGCGACGAGGTGGATGCGATACATGGAGCCTGCTTTCGGGTCGCGCTCGTCGAGGTTCGGGTTGCCGGTGAATTCCGCCGCTGCCATGCCGTGCCCGGCAGTCACCACCCGTCCGGTGAACGCAGCGCGCTCCTCGGCACTCATCGGCTGTTGCGTGAGCACGCGGTAGTTCTTGCCGGCTGGCCCGCCTGAGACGTAGAGCAGCGTGGCACCGCCGGACGTGTCCTCGGGGCTCGTCCCGTCGATGGCTCCTGCGGCCAGCGCGAGCTGGTAGCCGCCGAGCTGCGGGTTCTCGGCGACCTTCGATTTCGTCGGCGCGGTCTTGCCCGTCTTCAGATCGACGATGACCACCTCACCACCGGGAAGCCTTTCCACGCGGTCGATGGTGCCGGAGAGTTTCACCTGGCCGAGAGTCACCGAGAAGGTCCCCTCCGCGCTGATCGTCTCGCTGCCCGCACGGCGGAAGTCGCGCAGGTATTCGGACAGACCCTCGACGAGGCGGTGGGTGAGCCTGCGCTGCCGCTCGGCGAGCCATGGGGCCTCGAAGTACAGCTCGGACCAGTGCTCGTCGATGTGCTGCCAGAGTCGTTCGACGCTGATGTCGTCGTCCGTGAGCTCGGCCGCCGGGATCCTTCCCGCCTGTTCCATGGCGGCGTGGACGACGGTTCCGATTCCCGCGGCGAGCCCGGAAGGGGCGGCCGCCATCGTGTCGATGAACCACGCCAGACCCGACTTCTCGAAGGTCTCGAGCTTGGACGGCGACACGGAGACGAGGGCATCCTCGTGGCTGAGATCCACGAGAGGCGCCGTCGTCGTCGAATCGAGGAGCCCGTACCAGTCATCAGGGTTCGCACCGGGGACGTCTTCGGCCGCCAGCCTGGCGAGCGCGGTCGCCGCGTGGGGATCTCCGGTCGTGACCAGCCGCCGGCGCAATGCTCCGACCATCCCGCGTAAAGACAACGGATGCTGTGCTTCGCTGCCGGACAGGGGCTCCACCGCGCGGATGGCCGGGAAACGCAGGAACGCAGACGGCTGCTCGTCGTCATTCACCGTCGCGGTGAGCACGACCTGGAACCGGGCCCGGGAGACGGCCAGCGCGAACATCCGCAATTCATCCGAGAGGACCTCAGCGCGGGCGTCCAGGTCGGCGATGGGGAGGCCAGCAGCCAACTGACTGAGCTGGTGCGGATACAACAGTGACCCGCGCAGTTGCGGGTTCGGCCAGGCGCCGTCCTGAAGACCAGCGACGACGACGACGTCGAATTCGCTGCCGACGACGGCGCTCGGGGTGCCGATGAACACGGCCGCCGCTGCAGACTGGGGCGTCAGGGAGTCCTCGGGAACCTCCGAAGCGAGAACCTCGTCGATGAAACGACCTGCTGGTTCCTCCGGGTGTCGTTCGACGAAGCGCTTCGCCGCTGTGAAGAGCGCCATCACGCTGTCGAGGTGCCGGTTTGCTTCGTCTGCGGCCAGTCCTGAGCCGAGCGCCTGCGCGGACCACGCCCCCGCAAGGCCGCTCTTCTCCCAGAACAGCCAGAGAAGTTCCTCGATGCTCGCGCCGGAGTCTGCTGCCGAGCGTGCGTCGGCGAGCGTCTGCGCGAACCGGCCGGCTGCGCGTGCTGCCGCAGAGTCGATGGTGGCGAATCGCCCTGGCTGCTCGACCGCGTCGAGGAGGAGGTCATCACCCGAGCGGTTGCCGTCTCCGGCGAGTTCTTCATGGCGGAGGGCACGTCTCACCCGCCGCAGTGAGATTCCGTCGAGCCCGCAGAGCGGACCGCTCAGCATCGAGGTAACGAGCTCTGCTGTCGGTTCGAGCCTGCCGATCGCGAACGCCACGGCGGTGATGAGCTGCGCGGAGGCGTACTCGGCGCGGATCGTCCGGCCGCCCGAAGGCGTGGACGTCGGGACCTCGGCGAGGGCCAGAGCCCTGGCCAGCACAGGGATCGTGGCGCCCGACCGCACGATGACGGCGAGACGGGACCAGGGGATGCCGCCGAACAGGTGGTGTTCGCGGAGCACGCGTGCGATGCGCTGGTGCTCGGCAGCGGTCGATGCCGCCTCGATCCGGACGACCGGCTGGGGCACGTCGATCGGGAACTCTGGCGCGGGAGCGCCCTCGGCCGCACGATGTGCCACGGCGCCTGCCGCGCCCACCCTCGTGGTGATCTCGCGCACGAGTGTGCGGATGCCGTCGCCGTGGCGGTACGCCGTGTCGAGCGTCAGCCGTTCGATGGGGCGCCCCAGTGCTGCGCCGAGACCGGCCAGCGCCGCCGGGTCCGACCCGCGGAACGTGCTCGATGTGACATCCGGGTCGCCGAACGCCACGACCGCGACTCCGCGCCCGGCGAGCGCTCGCAACAGGGCGATCGCCGACGGGCCCTGTTCCTGGAAGTCGTCGACGACGACGAGCCGGAGCCCATCCAGACCGAACCCCCTGTTCAGTTCGGTGGTGGCCTGCGCGACGAGTTCTGCGGAGTCGAGGTGGTCGGCGCCGAAGCTGTCGACGACCTGCTCATACTCTGAGATGAATCGGGCTGCGGCGATCCACTCGGGACGCCCGTGGTCGCGGCCGAGCCTGGCCAGCGACTCGGGTCGGAGGCCCGCTTCGACGGTGCGCATCATCAGTTCGCGGAGCTCGGTCCGGAACCCCTTCAGCCGGCGCACCTCGGGGAGGAGCGGCTCCGGCCACTCCGGCCCTGTGCCGTCGGCCTCGTGCCAGGCGAGCAGCTCGGAGATCACCGTGTCCTGTTCGGCGCCGGTGAGCAGACGCGGTGCGTCACGTCCCTCGAGAGACGCGCGGGCACCGACGATCTGGAAGGCCACCGAGCTGAGTGTGCGGGCCAGCGGCCCCGTCGTCGGCACTGCCACGCGGAGGGCGAGCCGGTCGCGCAGAGCGGCAGCGGCACGCCGGTTCGGTGCGAGCACGAGAACCTCGTGCGGTTCGTAGTCGCGGAACACGATGCGATCGGCGACGAGTTCGACGACGGTCGACGTCTTGCCGGTGCCTGGGGCTCCGGCAATGGAGGCGCTGACGCCGTCCGCGAGGTCGATGACCGCCTGCTGGGAGGGATCCGGGACGATCAGCGGGGAAGCTGCCGTCGCGCGGCGCTGAGCGTTGAATCCCCGGATGGTCACGTCAGCAAAGTTATCGCGGGCCACCGACACGACGTGTCTCGCACGCCGGGGACGGCGGTGTTCGCTCTCGGCGAGTCCCGCCGGTCGAGGAGGGCAGGGCAACTGCCGTAATGTGGGCGGTAACGCATGGAAAGGTGCTTTACGTGGAGATCCGTATCGGTATTACCAACAGCGGGCGCGAGCTCAGCTTCGAGTCGGCACAGACCGCCACCGAGATCGAAAAGACGATCTCAGACGCGCTCGGTTCTGACAAGAGCTACTTCACCCTCACCGATGACAAGGGTCGCCTGTACATCGTCCCCACCGCAGGTCTCGCCTATGTCGAGGTCGGCAGCGAAGAGACCCGCCGCATCGGTTTCGTCGGCTAGGACCTGTCCGTGGAACTGCTCTTCATCATCCTGTTCGGCATCGCGGCCGGGATCGGCGTTCACTACGCACTGCCGTGGCGGGGCACCCACGGGATCGCCCTGACGCCTGCCATCGGCGGAATCGTCGCGGCGATCGTCTGGGTCGGTCTCACCTGGCTCGGCTGGGCATGGGATGGCGGCTGGATCTGGGCGGTCACCCTCGTCGTTGCGACGATCGTCGCCGCGGTCGTCGACCTGTTCCTCGGTCGCGCGCGCAAGGTCGCAGACCAGAACCGGCTCGTCGCGCTCGGCGGCTGAACGCCTGAACCTCTGGTCAGCCGTCACGCTGACCGCCTATCGTTGTGGAAACCCACGCGGAGGTAGCCATGACCAGGTTCGTCGTCGACGCCGGTGCACTCATCCACCTGGTGACCGCTGAGCTGGACGTGTCGCCGTCTCACGACTTGCTCGCCCCGACGCTCATCCGCTCCCAGACGCTTTCGGCGCTGCATGAGGCCGTCGCCCGCGGCGAACTCGAGGACGATCTCGCCCGCGACCGGCTCGCCCGGATCGGACGCATGCCGATCCGGCTCCTCGGCGACGCCGTCCTCCGCCGCCAGGCGTGGAAGGTGGCCGACCGCCTGGGCTCGGCGTCGACCTACGCCGCCGAGTACGTCGCCCTCACCCAGTTGCAGGCCGATGCCCTGGTGACGCTCGATGCCGACCTGGTGCGGAACGTCGAGGGAATCGTCAGGACCGAGTCGATAGACGCTCTCGTCAGGCCGTGAGCCCGAGGGCATCCATCCGGCGGGTGTGGGTGGCGATCAGCTCGGTGAACACCGGTTCGATCCGCTCCTCGTCGCTCTTGCTGTGCCCCTCGAGGTTCAGCGCCGAGTGCGCCAGGAGCAGGGTGTCGCCGACGAGGCGCCGACCGCACATGGCGAAGAAGTGGGCCCTCTTCGCGTCGACGGCGATGGCATCCATCAGCAGGCCGACGATCCCGGCAGATCCTGAATCGGCGCCGAGCAGGCTGGCGTAGCGGGCGCCGATGTCCGGGGGCAGGCCGTCCGACAGCCGGATGAAGAAGTCGTCCAGGAAACCCTGCGTGATGTAGAGGCTGAGCAGGCTCTCGTTGACGGATGCTCCGCGGGTCAGTGCGAGGAACCGGTCGACCCTGTCGACGAACGGAGCCATGACCTCCGTGGGGTCTTCACCGCGACGGCGGATCTCCGCGACGAGGCCCTGGTGCTTGGCCAGCGCGAAGCCGGCAGCGGCCGAGAGGGTCTGCGTGGCGTCGAGATTGCTCGAGGTGGCGCTGATGTTCGAGATCGACTGGAAGAAGCCGAGCTGGAGGTACGCGACCTGTCCGAGGTAACTCGACGTGTCTGGCGCGAGCTCTGCGAAATCGACCTTGGTGGCCTCGATCGTGCTCGCCCGGGAGCGCAGGCGCGGGACCGATGCTCGGGACCGGGACGCGCTAAACCATGAAACCACGGCTCCAGTGTAGATGCTCCGGTAGGCTGGGCTCTGTTCCCGGCACTGGATCGGGATACTACGCCTCGGTGAATATGCAGGGCGTAGACCGCTTATATGCATTGACAGGCAACCAACACGTGACTTTTACCGAACTCGGCGTCGACCAGGACATGGCAGACGCCCTCGCAGCCAAGGGCATCCTCGAACCCTTCCCCATTCAGGAACAGACCATCCCCCTCGCGCTTGACGGCCAGGACATCATCGGCCAGGCCAAGACCGGAACAGGCAAGACCTTCGGTTTCGGACTCCCCCTCCTCCAGCGCATCGGCAAGGACCCGGCGCCCGGCGTCGTCGCCCTCATCGTCGTCCCGACCCGTGAACTCTGCGTCCAGGTCACCGAAGACATCGAGCTCGCCGCCGGCAACCGCCCCACGAAGATCGTCTCGATCTACGGCGGCAAGGCCTATGAGGGCCAGATCGAGCAGCTGAAGGCCGGTGCGCAGGTCGTCGTCGGCACCCCCGGCCGCCTCATCGACCTCAACAACCAGCGCCTGCTCGACCTGTCGAACGTGCGCGAGATGGTGCTCGACGAGGCAGACAAGATGCTCGACCTCGGCTTCCTGGCCGACATCGAGAAGCTGTTCTCGAAGACCCCCCAGGATCGGCACACCATGCTGTTCTCGGCGACCATGCCCGGCCCGATCGTCGCGCTCGCGCGTCGTTTCATGTCGAAGCCGATCCACATCCGTGCGTCTGACCCTGACGAGGGCCTCACCCAGGCGAACATCAAGCACCTCGTCTACCGTGCGCACAACATGGACAAGGACGAGGTCATCGCCCGCATCCTGCAGTCCAACGGCCGCGGCAAGACCGTCATCTTCACCCGCACCAAGCGGGCGGCAGCGAAGCTCGTCGAGGAACTGAACGACCGCGGCTTCAACGCCGCCGCCGTTCACGGTGACCTCGGCCAGGAGCAGCGCGAGCGCGCCATGGCAGCGTTCAAGGCAGGCAAGAAGGACGTCCTCATCGCCACGGATGTCGCGGCACGCGGAATCGACGTCAACGACGTCACCCACGTGATCAACCACACGATCCCCGAGGACGAGAAAACCTACCTCCACCGCGTCGGCCGTACCGGCCGCGCAGGCAAGACCGGCATCGCCGTGACCTTCGTCGACTGGGACGACCTGCACAAGTGGGCGCTCATCAACAAGGCGCTCGACTTCGGTCAGCCCGAGCCGACCGAGACCTACTCCTCGAGCCCCCACCTGTTCACCGACCTCGACATCCCTGAGGGCACCAAGGGCAGGCTCAAGCCGTCCGCCGCCTCAGGTGCTCCGACCGAGAAACGCACGGGGCCGCCCCGTGACAGCTCGCGGCCGCCGCGCGACGGCGCACGCGACTCCGGTCGCGGTCGCACCCGCACACGGACGGCACCGGCAACGGATGCTTCGCAGGAGGACGCCACGGTCGTCGCCGCCGGAACGCACGACGGACAGGGCCCTGAGCACCACGACGGCAACAGCGCACCGCGCCGTCGCAGCCGCACGCGTCGCCGCACCAACCGCCCGGAGTAATCCTCCCCGAGCACCGAACGAGGTCCGTCCCGGCATCTGTCGGACGGGCCTCGTCCCATTGCGGGAGGCCAGGTGTTTTCGGGGTGTCGAGCCGGTCCTGAACGCGACATTGTTTGAGCTGAGGAGAAAACACCTGGCCTCCCGCGGCACAGCGGAGCTACGGATAAACCGGCTTCGACCCCGCCGCCGCGTCGATGATCGCCTGCACCACGGCATCCGGAGTCGTGTTCTCCCCCAGCCGGTTCGGTTTCCCGGCCCCGTGATAGTCGCTCGACCCGGTGAGCACGAGGCCGAACGTATCGGCGAGCTCGCGGAGTCGCTTCTTGCCGTCGTCGGTGTTCTCGCGGTGATCGATCTCCAGGCCGAACAGGCCGGCGGCGACGAGTTCGCCGAGGTGCTTCTCGTCGATCATCGCGTCTCGGCCGCGCGTCGCCGGGTGCGCGATCACCGGCACGCCGCCCGCCGCTCGCACCAACCGGACCGCCTTGAGCGGGTCGGGCGCGTAGTGCGGCAGGTAGTACCCGGTTCTCGGGTGCAGGATGCCGGCGAACGCCTCACTGCGGGTGGGCACGTGTCCGCGGGCGACGAGCGCGTCAGCGATGTGGGGCCGTCCCACGGTGGCACCCGGTGTCGTCTGGGCGACAACGTCGTCCCAGCTCAGCGCGTAGTCGGCTGCGATCTTCTGCACGATCGACTCGGCCCGGCGCAGACGTGACTCGCGGATCCTGGCCGTCTCGGTGTTCAGGTCCCCGTCGGCAGGATCGAACAGGTACGCGAGGAGGTGCACGCTCTTGTATCCGAAGCGGGTACTGAATTCCATTCCGGGAATGAGCGTGATGCCCACGTCGCGGGAGGCGACGGATGCTTCATGCCAACCGGCTGTCGAGTCATGGTCGGTCAGTGCCACGACACCGAGCCCTGCTTCGGCGGCCTGCCGGACCACTCGCGAAGGAGATTCGGTGCCGTCTGACACCCGCGAGTGAGTATGGAGGTCCGCTGGCCCGGTGAAGAGGGGAACGGCGGTCATTCTCACAGTGTATGGCGCGCGCGGCGCGGAGCCGTTTCCGGGCTTCTCCCAGTCCTGGGTCGATAGTGTGGCTGGACCATGCTCAGATTTCTCGGCGCCATCGCCACCGTCGCGGTCGCGGTCGGTCTGCTCATCATCTCCTGGCCGCAATTCTTCGGGCTGCAGACGACGTGGATCATCGCCCAGATCACCTCGATGCGTTCTTTGGCCATCGTCGCGGCGCTCCTCGCCGCCGTCGCGTTCGCCCTCCTCGCGCTGCTCCGTCCGCTCCGTGCATTCGCGGGTACGATCGTCGTCCTGCTCCTCGTCTTCGCGGTCGGCAACGCCGCCATCAATGTGTCGAGAGGACTCGGGAACACCGACTTCGCCGAGGAGACCCCGGACGCCATCACCGTGCTCAGCTGGAACACCCTCGGCGACGCCCCCGGCGCGACGGCCGTTGCCGACCTCGCCGTCGAGTCAGGCGCCGATGTGATCTCCCTGCCCGAGACCACACAGGAAACCGGAATCGAGATCGCCGAGACCATGCGTGCCGCCGGCCGCCCGATGTGGGTGCACACCGAATGGTTCGACCAGATCTCGCCTGCGCGGTCCACAACCGTCCTGATCAGCCCCGACCTCGGCGATTACATGAAGATCACGAGCAACGAGGAACGGGACGACAACACCACCGTTCTTCCCACGATCATCGTCGAACCCGTCGACGGCGACGGCCCCACATTCGTCGCAGCCCACGCCGTGGCCCCGATCACCGGGCAGATGGACAACTGGCGCGACGACCTGTCCTGGTTGGCCGAACAGTGCCAGGGCGAGAACATCATCATGGCGGGCGACTTCAACGCCACCCTCGACAACATGGCCGGACTGGGCAGCGCCCCCGATGCCGCGCTCGGTGCGTGTGTCGACGCCGGGCGGGCCTCGAACAACGGTGCGGTCGGAACCTGGCCCACCCGCATCCCAGCGCTCACCGGAGCCCCGATCGACCACGTCATGGCCACGCCCGACTGGACCGTGACGGGGAT
The DNA here is from genome assembly GCF_056713205.1 of Mycetocola sp. Y719. Classification (NCBI taxonomy): domain Bacteria; kingdom Bacillati; phylum Actinomycetota; class Actinomycetes; order Micrococcales; family Microbacteriaceae; genus Mycetocola; species Mycetocola sp. Y719. The sequence continues at coordinate 1,026,287 of NZ_JBWYGY010000001.1, forward strand.
GCGTGTCGCCACCGAGTTCGACGGCACAGGAAGCGACCACCGGCCCGTGATCGTCCAATTGACCCGGGCGGGCACCGGCGGCTGACCCCCACCCGATGGCCATCGGTGGAACAATGGGAGCATGCAGACCCCCAGCGACACAACAACCACGACTTCGACCCCTGGCGTCGTGCCGGCCAGCGACGAGACCACGAGCGAAGAACCGCGCGGCACCTCGAACCGGTCGACAACACCGGCGTCGACCCAGTTCCAGGACTTCATCGGCTCCAAGTGGGCCGATCGCGTCGACGAGCTCCCCGCTCCGCGTGAACAGGCCGGCTACACAGCCGGCCGGCGCGCCCGCGTGTCCGCCGCCTTCACTGGCAAGCGCCTCGTCATCCCGGCGGGATCGCTGAAACAGCGCTCGAACGACACCGACTACCCCTACCGCGCCCACTCCGCGTTCTCGCACCTCACCGGCTGGGCCTCCGACGCCGAACCCGACTCGGTCCTCGTCTTCGAGCCGAACGGCGACAGCCACGACGCGACGCTGTACTTCCGTGAGCGCGCCGACCGCACGTCGAACGAGTTCTACGCGAACCCTGCCATCGGCGAATTCTGGATCGGCGCCCGGCCCTCCCTCACTCAGGTCGCCGCCGACCTCGGTCTGGCCACCGCGCACATCGACACCTTCACGACGACGGATGCCGACGTCACGCTCGAAGAGGACGACGAACTGACCACGTTCCTGTCCGAACTGCGCCTGGTCAAGGACGACTACGAGATCGCACAGATGCGGCTCGCGGTCGACGCCACCGCGCGCGGCTTCGACGACGTCATCTCGGACTTCCCGCGGATCACCGCCCACGAACGCGGTGAACGCGCCGTCGAGGGCGTCTTCTACACGCGCGCACGGCTCGACGGGAACGCGGTCGGGTACGACACCATCGCCGCGTCCGGCCCGCACGCGTGCATCCTGCACTGGACCCGCAACGACGGCCCCGTCTCCCCCGGCGACCTCATGCTGCTCGACGCAGGCGTCGAAGTCGACAGCCTGTACACGGCAGACATCACGAGGACGCTTCCGGCGAACGGCCGGTTCTCGGAGGTCCAGCGCGCCGTCTACGAGGCCGTCAGGGAAGCCGCAGACGCCGCGTTCGCGATCGTGCGCCCCGGCATCGTCTTCCGCGACGTCCACGCCGAAGCCATGAAGGTCATCGCGAAGCACACCGCCGCGTGGGGACTTCTGCCGGTGAGTGCCGAGGAATCCCTCGAGCCGGAGAACCAGTTCCACCGCCGATACATGGTGCATGGAACGAGCCATCACCTCGGGATCGACGTCCACGACTGCGCCGCCGCCCGCCGGGAGATGTACCACGACGGTGAGGTGAAGGCCGGCATGGTTTTCACCATCGAGCCCGGGCTCTACTTCCAGCCGGACGACCTCACCGTTCCTGAGGAGTTCCGCGGGATCGGCGTCCGGATCGAGGACGACATCCTCGTCACCGCCACCGGCGCCGAGAACCTGTCAGCGGGCATCCCGCGCACGGCCGACGAGGTCGAGGCCTGGATCGCGCGCCTTTCTCCTTCGGTCATCGGCTCCGCCGCTGCCCTCTAGGAAACGCGACTTCGGTCAGCGGCTCCGCCGCTGCCCTCCAGGAAACGCGACAGGTATCGGGGCAGTCGCCGCGTCAGAGCGGCTGCTGCCCCGCTCCGTTGAGCACGTTCTTCGCGCGGTTGGCGAGGTCGGGTGCGACGGTGACCGTGTAACTCGTCGCGATGACCTGCATGACGGAGGTGAAGTCGCGGCGCCTGCGGTTCACCGCGTAGGACACGATGGTGAACATCATTCCGAACGCGGCACCGATGAGCACCGCTGCCCCGACGAAGACGAGGTCGGATGCCGGGTTGATGATCACGAGCAGAAGCCCGAAGAAGAGACCGAGCCAGGCACCGCTCAGGGCGCCGGCGCCTGCCGCGCGGCCGTAGCTCAGTTTGCCGGTGACGCGCTCGACGCTCTTCAGGCCGTCGCCGACGATCGAGACCTTCTTGACCGGGAAGTCGGCCTGGGCGAGGAGATCGACGGCTCGCTGCGCTTCGCTGTACGTCTCAAAGCTGGCGACGGTCTCGCCGCGGGGAATGACGGTGTCGAGGGGGGCGCGGGACATGCCGCGGCGCTGCTGTTGATTGCTCACTGCCCCATTCTCCCACCCAGCCCGGCAATCCGCCGCAGACCGCGGCATCCGTGCCCCCGCTCCCGGCTTCGCGCACTAAGTTAGAGGGGTGAGTGGCACCAGAGTTTTCGTCGCCCGTCTGGCCGGGTGCACCGTTTTCGACCCCGCGGGCGACCGCGTGGGCAAGGTGCGCGACGTCCTGGTTGTCTACCGAAAAAACGATCCGCCCCGCGTCGTCGGCCTCATCGTCGAGATCCCCGGAAAACGACGGGTCTTCGTATCGATCGGCCGCGTGACCTCGATCGCGTCCGGCCAGATCATCACGACCGGTCTCATCAACGTGCGCCGGTTCGAACAGCGCGGCGGTGAAGTCCGCGTGATCGCGGAACTCCTCGGACGCAAGGTCGTCTTCGTCGACGGTTCAGGCGAGGCGACCATCGAAGACCTCGCCATCGAAGAGGTCGGCCCTGGGGCATGGGCGGTCAGCCAGTACTTCGTTCGCCGACCCAAAGTGTCCTCTTCACCGTTCGCCAAGGGGACGACGGCGTTCGCCACCTGGCGTGAGATTCGGGAAAAGCAGACAGGCAGCGAAGCACAGTCCGCCGAGCAGCTCATCGCGACGTACTCCGATCTGAAGCCTGCCGACCTCGCCAACACCCTCCTCGACCTTCCTCAGGACCGCATGATCGAGGTCGCGGAAGAACTCCCCGACGACCGTCTCGCCGACGCTCTCGAAGAGATGCCGGAGTCGGACCAGGTCCACATCCTCACCCAGCTTGACGACGACCGTGCCGCAGACGTGCTCGACCAGATGCAGCCTGACGACGCCGCAGACCTCATCGCGCAGCTTCCCGCCGAGCGCGGCGAGCACCTGCTCCAGCTAATGGAGCCCGAGGAAGCAGAAGACGTCAGGATGTTGCTGGCGTTCGCCCCTGACACGGCCGGCGGTCTGATGACGACGGAACCCGTGATCCTCTCGGCTGACTCGACGGTCGCCGAGGCCCTGGCGCTCATCCGCCGCCCCGAACTGCCGCCCGCGCTGGGCGCCGCCGTGTGCATCACCCTGCCCCCGTACGAACCGCCCACCGGTCGGTACCTCGGGATCGTCCACTTCCAGCGGATGCTCCGCTACCCGCCTCACGAACGGCTCGGCACGATCATGGACCAGAGCCTCGACCCGGTCACCGCCAAGGCGTCGGCCGCCGAGGTGTCGAGGATCCTCGCCAGCTACGACCTCGTCTCGGTTCCGGTCGTCGACGACACCCATCGACTCGTCGGGGTGGTGACGATTGATGATGTCCTCGACTACCTGTTGCCGGAAGACTGGCGAAGTCAGAACGATGACGACCCCGTAACGACGCACAGACCACAGGGAAGGAGGGCAGCCCGTGCCTAAGATCCGCAGGAACGAGGTTCGCCTCGACGCCCCGAAGGGCCTTCGCACGTCGATGATCCCCGGCCGCAACCGGGAGTCGAGCGACCGGTTCGGCCGCTTCACCGAGTGGGTCGCCAGAAAGATGGGCACCCCGACCTTCCTCGCCGGCCTCACCATCTTCTGCCTGGCCTGGATCGCGTACAACACGTGGGGCCCCGAGAACTTCCGGTTCGACTCCGCCGCCCTCGGGTTCACGGCGCTGACCCTCATCCTGTCCCTGCAGGCGTCGTACGCCGCACCGCTCATCCTCCTCGCGCAGAACCGCCAGGACGACCGTGACCGGGTGCAGATCGAACAGGACCGCCAGCGCTCTGAGCGCAACCTCAACGACACGGAATACCTCGCGCGTGAGGTCGTCGCCCTGCGCCTGGCCATGAAGGATATGGCCTCGAAGGACTTCATCCGCCAGGAGCTTCGCGGGCTGCTGGAGGAGCTCGACAAGGACAGGGACGATGTCCAACGCTGACCTCGAAGCCCGCATCACCGCAGCACTCGGTCGGGTGATCGACCCCGAGATCCGCAAACCGATCACTGAGCTGGGCATGGTCGCCGGCGTGTCCGTCGATGACGCGGGCGCGGCATCCGTCGCCATCTCCCTCACCATCGTCGGCTGCCCCGCCGCCACCGCCATCGAACGGGATGTCACCACAGCGGTCGCAGGGGTGCCGGGCGTCACCGGCACGATGATCACCGTCGGCGTGATGAGCCCTGACGAACGCCGCGCTCTGACCGATCGCCTGCGTGGTTCGAAGGCGGCCAGGGTCATGCCCTTCGGCCCCGACTCGCTCACCAGGGTCATCGCCGTCACGAGCGGGAAGGGCGGGGTCGGCAAGTCCACCCTCACCGCCAACCTCGCCGTCGAGCTGGCATCCAGGGGGCTGACCGTCGGCATCGTCGACGCCGACGTGCACGGTTTCTCGATCCCCGGCCTGCTCGGTCTGACGGATGCCGCGGCCGCGGCAGGTGCGATCACCCGCCCAACGCAGGTCGGCGACCTCATCATGCCGCCCATCGCCTACGGGGTGAAAGTGATCTCCATCGGCATGTTCGTCGAGCCCGGCGCCGGCTCAGCCGTTGCCTGGCGCGGACCCATGCTGCACCGCACGATCACCCAGTTCCTCACCGACGTGTACTTCGGCGACCTCGACGTGCTCCTGCTCGACCTGCCCCCGGGTACCGGCGATGTCGCCATCTCGATCGGCCAGACGCTCCCCCACGCCGACGTGATCGTCGTCACCACGCCGCAACCCGCGGCGGCGGATGTCGCCGAACGAAGCGGCATCGTCGCGAGGCAGACCGGCCAGCGAGTGATCGGCGTCGTCGAGAACATGGCCGGCCTGGCCCAACAGGACGGCACCATCCTGTCGCTGTTCGGCGAGGGCGGAGGCTCGGAGGTGGCCAGACGGCTGAGTACCGATGACGCGGGACCCGTACCCCTGCTGGCCTCCGTTCCGCTGAGTGTGCCGCTCAGAGCGGGAGGCGACTCGGGGATCCCCGTCGTGCTCGGAGCGCCCGGTGACCCCGCCAGCGTCGCGATCAGGTCCGTCGCCGACCGGCTGATGTCGAACGGTCGCGGCCTTGCCGGGCGCCGGCTCGGCCTGGCGCCGGTGTAGCAGACCATGCGCCGGTGGTGGACGACGCCCCTCCTGGTGGCCGCATGCGCCGTCGCGCTCCCGGCTCTGGCCGGTTGCGCCGTTCCCACTCCAGCCGGGCTGCCAGACGGCGTCACCGTCGACGTTCTCCAGGGCCGCACCGACTACACGAGTGGGACCCTCGTGATCCGGATCGTCAACGAGTCCGCCGAGGAACTCGTCGTGAGCAGTGCGAGCCTGGACGCCCCAGGGTTCGCAGAGCCGGCCACCTGGGACAGGGGAACGACGGTTCGGGCGGGGACGACGGTCGACCTGCGGGCCTCCGTGCCCGAGCAGGACTGCACCGAAGCGTCAGGGTCACCCCGGGTCGAGCTGACCACCGGAGCCGGGGACCGGCGAGCCACGGTCGCCGTGGAGGCGACGGATCCGCTCGGCACCCTCGAACGGCTCCACGCCACCGGCTGCATCACCACGCTCGTGGATCGGGTCGCCCGGATCTCCGTCGGCCCGCCCGTCGTGGAAGGGGTCGGCGCGGCATCCGTTGCCGTCCTGCCCCTCAGCCTGGCCCCGACCGGAGCGGACGGCAGTGTCGAGATCGCAGGGATCGGTTCCACCCCTTTGCTCCGGCCCGCCCAGGATGCCGCGGGCGATGCGGACGGCTGGCCGGTCACGCTGGCGGTCGACGCGGCATCCGCACCGGTCACAGTGCCACTGCGAATCGTCCCTGCGCGCTGCGACCCGCACGCGATCGCCGAGGACAAGATCGGTACGGTCCTTGTGATCTCGGTCACGCTGTCGGATGGCACGACGGGCGACTACCGCCTGACCCCGCCAGAGGACGTCCGCGAGGCACTGCTCGACTTCGTCCGTGAGCACTGCGGCATGGCCTGAGATCCAACGGAGCTTCTCGAGAGTGCACTAGTGGCTCGAAAACGGGCCGTCAGAGCGCCACTACTGCAGTCTCGGCGCGTTCCCTGAGTGCAGGGCCGAAGGGTTACGTCGATTCGGGATCGAACGGCGGCGGCTCGACGGCCTCGCCTGCCGCCATGCGACGACCCCTGTCGACCGCAGCAGCCGACACGATCGTCGGTGTGCTGACGGCGGGGGTGGCGGCGGCCGCGGCAGGAGCCGGCGGCTTGATCACCGGTGCCGGGTCGGGGGCGTCGTCGTCGTCGAGGAGGGCCTCACGGATGATCCGGCGCGGGTCGTATTGCCGCGGATCGAGCTTCTGCCAGTCGACGTCGTCGAACTCGGGGCCCATCTCGTCGCGCATGCGATCCTTGGCACCACGGGCCATGTCCCGCAGGGTCCGGATGAGTTGCGCGAACTTCGCGGCATAGCCGGGCAGCCGCTCGGGTCCGAGCAGGAAGACGGCGATCACTGCGATGATGAGCAGCTTCTCGAACGTGAGGCCAAAGAACACGAGTTCAGACTATCGCGCCGCGCCTCACAATTCGGCGCGCCGTGCGCCGGTACTGTTGTGCCAACCACCATCGGGAGCGAAGAAGTGTCTGAACAAGATTCGAACTGGAAGTACGCCGACTACATCGTCACCGAATCTGAGGCGATCGCGAAGGCACGGGCGCAGTCCCTCGAGCTCGGCATAGAACCGCTGTCCCCCGCCATGGGAGCCCAGGTCGCCGTGCTCGCCGCTGCCACCGGCGCCGTCAACATCGTCGAGATCGGCACGGGTGCCGGTGTCTCCGGCCTCTGGCTGCTTCGCGCGTCCACCCGCTCGGTACTGACGTCGATCGACTCGGAGGTCGAGCACCTCGGCTACGCCCGCCAGGCATTCGCCGACGCTCGCATCGCCTCGAATCGCGTGCGACTCATCACAGGCAAGGCACTCGACGTGCTCCCCAGGATGAACGAGAACTCCTACGACCTCGTCTACGTCGACGGCGACCCTGCCCAGGTGATCGAGAACGTCGAGCACGGGCTGCGTCTCGCCCGCACCGGCGGCACCGTCCTCGTGCCACACGCCCTGTGGCGTGGCCGGGTCGCAGACCCCGCGCAGCGCGACGACGTGACGAGCGCGTTCAGGACCCTCGTCCAGGAGATCGCCTCGTCCAGCGCTGTCGTCAGCGCCCTCTCCCCCGTCGGAGACGGGCTGCTGCAGATCACCAAGCTCGACTAGCCCCGAAACGACGAAAGACGCGGATGCGTGTGGTCTGGTGACCACCGGCATCCGCGTCTCTGTTGTTCGACTGACTAGCTGGGAGAAACGACCCCGGCCAGCGCATCGTGAAGTTCTTTGGCCTCTGCATCGTTGACAGAGACGACAAGTCGTCCGCCACCTTCGAGCGGAACCCGCACGATGATCAGCCGACCCTCCTTTACGGCCTCCATTGGCCCATCCCCAGTCCTCGGCTTCATCGCTGCCATTCGGCTCCCCTTTCGTGGCTGTGACTTCTATTATCGGCTATGCAGGGCGGGCAGACGAAATCCGATCGCCCCAATGCCCGTAACTGGGGGCACGATCACGGCGGCGTCCAGTCGTATCCGTCGACCTGCCAGGCGATGAAAACCCAGCCCACCTGCCCGGCCAAAGAGAGCGCGACCATCGACACGCGGTACACGACAGACCGCGGTTGGGCGAGAATGCCCGCCACCGGGAACACCGGAACGAGCAGACGGAACGTGCTCGACTGCGGGAAGAATACCGCGAGCAGGTAGAGCAGGTAGCTCGCCACCCACAACCGGAGATCCACGCCCAGGCGTTTCGCCTGCGGCGAGAACAACAGGGCGACGGCCGCGGCCACGAGCAGGACGACGCCGCAGAACCCCCACCAGTAGCCCGATGGAAGACCGAGGCCGCGGACGGCCCACCAGTCCAGGCCCTGGATCCACGGCGTGAACGGCACGAGATGGGCGTAGCCGATGTAACTCGACCTCCAGGCCAGTTCGGTGTCCGTGTATGCCGAGAGCGACCCGGTCACGGCCCACGCGATGAGCAGCCAGCCCAGGCCGAAGATTCCGCTGGCGAACGCTGTGACGGCTGCCGCGACCGCTTCCCGGCGCGGGAACGGCACCCGGCGACGCGTCCACCACCGATGGCAGACATGCAGTGCGAGGAACAGGGCGAAGGCGAGGCCGCTCGGCCGGGTGAACGACATCACCGCGATCACGGGCAGCGCCGCCCAGTACCTGTGGCGCATCACCAGGTACAGGGCGCCGGCCAGGAGCATGAGGTGCATCGACTCGGCGTACGCCACCTGGAGGATCGGCGACAGCGGCGACACCGAATAGAGCACAACCGCGAACATGGCCGTTCCGGCGTCGAGGACGAGCCGGAACACCTTCGCGACGAGGACCGCCGAGACGAAACCGCAGGCGACGGAGACGAGCACGGCGACCGGCGCCCACGGGAGGCCGGTGAGCACCATGAGGAGCCGAACCACAGCCGGGTACACCGGCATGAAGGCCCACGCGTTCTCGGCGACGTGACCATCCGCCGTGAGCGGGAGCTCGCTCGGATAGCCTACCTCGGCGACGATGTTGTACCACCGGCCGTCCCACATCGACGCAAAGTCGGCGTAACCGGGGCTCGCGCCGGTCCAGGCGTTCGCGTGCTGCCCCGCGGCGAAGACGAGAAGGATGCCTGTCGTCACGATCCGCGCGGCTCCGAAGACGAGCAGGGCCTGCCCCCACCACGGGACACGCCGCCACAGGCCGACGATCGACCTGCCGGTGACCTCAGTCACGTGCGCCGGTCAGCCAGGTGCGCAGCGCCGTCTCGACCGAGGTGATCTCGTCGAGGGCGACGCGCTCGTCATCCGCGTGCGCCTTGAGGGGATCACCGGGGCCGAAGTTGACGGCCGGGATGCCGAGGGCCGAGAACCGCGCCACATCGGTCCAGCCGTACTTGGGCATGGCGCGTCCGCCGACCGCGGCCAGGAACTCCTGGGCGATCGGGGCGTCGAGGCCCGGCCTGGCCCCGTCGGCGGCATCCGTCACTGTCACGTCGAATCCGGCGAAGATCTCGCGCACCTCATCCGCTGCCTGCTCTGCGGTGCGGTCGGGAGCGAACCGGTAGTTCACCTGTACGGTGCAGTCGTCGGGGATGACGTTGCCCGCGACGCCTCCCGAGATGATCACGGCGTTGAGGCCCTCACGGTAGACGAGCCCGTCGACCTCGATCGACCGGGGCTCGTACGCGGCGAGGATACTGAGGATGGGGGCAGCCTTGTGGATGGCGTTCTCACCGACCCAGCTGCGCGCGGAGTGCGCACGGAGGCCGGTGGTAGTGACATCGACGCGGAGGGTTCCGTTGCAGCCGCCCTCGATGTCGCCGCGGGTCGGCTCGCCGAGGATGGCGAAGTCACCGACGAAGAGGTCAGGCCTGCGCTCGGCCAGCAGGCGGAGGCCGTTGATGTCGCTGGAGACTTCTTCGTTGTCGTACCACATCCAGGTCACGTCGAGTGCCGGCTCCGTGAGCTCCGCGGCAAGCTTCAGCTGGACGGCGACACCACCCTTCATGTCGACCGTTCCCCGGCCCCACAGGTACTCCCTGCCGTCGATGGTCTCGAACCGGGTGGGCAGGTTGTTGTTGAGAGGCACGGTGTCGATGTGCCCGGCGATGATCACCCGCTGGTCCCGGCCGAGTGCCGTCCGCGCGACGATGGTGTTGCCCTCACGGACGACCTCCAGGTGGGCGAGGGGCGCGAGCGCGCGCTCGATGGCATCCGCAAGAGGGGCTTCGTTCCCGGAGACCGACTCGATGTCGCAGATCGCCTGCGTGAGGTCGATCGACCCGGCTGAGAGGTCGAGGACAAGGGCTGGGGCGGTCGAATCCGGCATCGCCCCAGTCTACGGGCGGTCGAACCGCCCGGCAGGGCGTCAGCCGGACAGGGGCTGATTCGCTAGCCTTGAGGCATGACGACCGCACCCGAGACCGCAACCGCCCCGACACACGCGTGGGGCTACGGCCTCGCCACGGTGAGTGCGAGCGGAACCGTCCTCGACACGTGGTACCCGGAGCCGCGTCTCGGCACGCTCCCGGCCGGCCGGGAGCGATGGATCGCCCCAGCTGACATCGAAGCGCTGGCCATCCCAGACGATCGCCGGAACGTCCGCGTGGACATCGTCACCGTGGAGATCGACCTCCGCGAACAGCCGAAGGACACAGCGGATGCCTACCTCCGTCTGCACCTGCTCAGCCACCTGCTCGTTCAGCCGAACACGATCAACCTCGACGGCATCTTCGGTCACCTCCCGATCGCGGTCTGGACGAACGCCGGGCCCGTCGCGCCGAATGACTTCGACCGCCTGCGCCCGTCCCTCTCCCGCCAGGGCATCCACGCCACCGGCATCGACAAGTTCCCGCGGATGCTCGACTACGTCACGCCTGCCAAGGTTCGCATCGCCGACGCCTCCCGGGTGCGTCTCGGCGCCCACCTGGCACCGGGTACGACCGTCATGCACGAGGGCTTCGTCAACTTCAACGCCGGGACCCTCGGGTCGTCCATGGTCGAGGGACGCATCTCGCAGGGCGTCGTGGTCGGTGACGGCTCAGACATCGGCGGAGGGGCATCCATCATGGGCACACTCTCCGGCGGCGGCACCCAGCGGGTCTCCATCGGGGCCCGGGCGCTGCTCGGTGCGAACTCCGGTATCGGCATCTCGATCGGCGACGACAGCGTCGTCGAAGCCGGCCTGTACGTCACCGCCGGAACGAAGGTCGTCGTCCTCGACGGACACACCGCCGACGACGGCAGCCCGCGGACGGTGAAGGCCGTCGAGTTGTCAGGCGTCCCGAACATCCTCTTCCGGCGGAACTCCGTCACCGGCGCCGTCGAGGTCCTCCCCCGCACCGGTGCCGGCATCCAGCTGAACGAAGCCCTGCACGCCTGACCCGTTTCCCGACCTCTTCACAAAGGAGTGATGTGGCCCGCACCGCGACACCCGGCCGGCGATCCCGCGCCTTCACCGTCTTCCTCAGCATCGTGGCGGTGTTCGTCGTCGTCGTTCTCATCGGGGGCGGGTTCGTCGTCTGGACCGTGCAGCGGTCGTTCCCCCAGCTCGCCGGGGAGATCTCCGTGCCAGGGCTCGACGGCGAGGTCAGCGTTCTCCGCGACGACGCCGGCATCCCCACCCTCGAGGCGGAGAGTGCACACGACCTGTACCTGGCACAGGGTTTCGTCCACGCGCAGGACAGGTTCTGGGAGATGGACTTCCGTCGCCACGTGACCAGCGGCCGGCTCTCCGAACTGTTCGGCGACGCGCAGGTCGGGACCGACACGTTCGTCCGCACCCTCGGCTGGCGCGCGGTGGCCGAGGAGGAAGTGAAACTGCTCGACGAGGAGACGCTCGGCTGGTACCAGGCGTACGCCGACGGGGTGAACGCCTACCTCGAGCAGAAGAGCGGCGCAGACCTGTCGCTCGAGTACGCCGTCCTCGGGCTCCAAAACCCCGGCTACGAGCCGGAGAAGTGGACACCGGCGGACTCGGTGGCCTGGCTCAAGGCGATGGCATGGGACCTGAGGTCGAATCTCGAGGACGAGATCGACAGGGCCCTGCTCGCGACGGAACTGACCCCTGAGCAACTGGCGCAGGTGTACCCGCCATACCCGTACGACGAGAACCCGACGATCGTCCCGAGCCCCGCCCCCGTGCCTGCCCCGGCATCCGTCGGCGAGGCAACGGCGTTCAGCGCGGTCAGCGACGAGACCGTCGAATCGCTCGTCCAGCTCCGCGGCATCCTCACGAAGATGCCTGCCCTGCTCGGCCGCGCAGGGTCGGACATCGGTTCCAACTCCTGGGTGGTGTCAGGCGACCTCACCGAGTCGGGCAAACCGCTCCTCGCCAACGACCCCCACCTCGGCCCAGCCCTCCCGTCGGTCTGGTACCAGATGGGGCTTCGCTGCTCCACGGTCTCGGACGCGTGCCCGTTCGATGTGGCCGGTTTCAGCTTCTCCGGCATGCCCGGCATCATCATCGGGCACAACGACCGGATCGCCTGGGGTTTCACCAACCTCGGCCCCGACGTCGCCGACCTCTACCTCGAGAAGGTGTCAGAAGACACCGTGGAACTCGACGGCGTTTCGGAGCCGCTCACCATCCGGGAGGAGACGGTCAAGGTCGCAGGCGGCGAGGACGTGCCGATCCGCATTCGTTCCACCTCCCGTGGCCCCCTCGTCACCGGGATCAGCGACGAGTTCGGCACCATCGCCGCCGACTACCCCGCGACAGCCGAGCTGCCTGAGGGCAGCTACGAGTTGTCCCTCCAGTGGACCGCACTCACCCCCGGCCGCACGCCCGGCGCGATCTTCGCGGTCAACAAGGCGACGGACTGGGCGTCATTCCGTGAAGGCGCGAAACTGTTCGACGTACCGTCGCAGAACCTCGTCTACGCCGACGTCGACGGCAACATCGGCTACCAGGCCCCCGGGCTGATCCCGATCCGGCGCAGCGGTGACGGCACCGTTCCGCAGCCGGGCTGGACGAGTACAACCGGCTGGGCTGGCTACCTCACGTTCGACTCGCTCCCGTCGCAGTACAACCCCGCCGCCGGGTACATCGTCACGGCCAACAACGCCGTGGCAGGCAGCGGCTCTCCCACCATGATCACGAGGGACTGGGATGCCGGCTACCGCGCATCGCGCATCGTCGAGAGGATCGAGGAGGGCATCGACTCCGGCGGAGCATTCACCGCGGAAGACATGAGCTCGATCCAGGCCGACAACGCGAACGCCATTGCCGAACGAATGGCACCGTTCATCGCCGACCTCGCACCGTCGAGCAACGCCAGTCTCGGCAAGAAGCTCCTCGACGGCTGGGACTTCCAGGACGACGCGGACAGCGCACAGTCCGCGTACTTCAACATCTTCTGGCGGAACCTGCTCGAGAACTCATTCGCACCGAAGCTGCCGGAGAGCGTTCCGCCCGCAGGGGGCTCCCAGTGGTTCCAGGCGGTCGGCGCCTTGCTCGAGGACCCGGACTCGGACTGGTGGGCCGGCCCTGACGACAACATCGTCACGCGGGACGATGCGCTCACCCTCGCCCTCAGCGAGGCGTGGACCGAGGCGAGCCGCCTCATGGGAGACAACCCCGAGAACTGGACGTGGGGCGAGCTTCACACCCTCACCATCCGCAACGGAAGCTTCGGCGAGTCGGGGATCGCGCCGATCGAGATGCTGTTCAACCGGGGCCCGTACGAGCTTGCCGGTGGGTCGAGTGTGGTGAACGCGGTCGGCTGGTATGCACCTGACGGCTACACCGTCGACTGGGTGCCGTCGATGCGGCAGGTCGTCGACCTGGCCGACTTCGACTCCTCGACCTGGATCAACCTCACCGGGGCATCCGGGCACGCCTACCACGCCAACTACGTCGACCAGACGCCACTGTGGCAGAAGCACGAGACGCGGGTCTGGCCTTTCAGCCCGGACGCCGTCGAGGACGCGGCGAGGGACACACTGACCCTCGTACCGTGAACCGGCTGGCCGCGCCCGACGGCGGCCTGCCGTGGGTCAGGGGGTGTCGGCGACGAAAATGACCTCGGCCACTGCCGGCCACCCGGTCAGGTCGTCCAGCGGGTCTTCGTCGAAGTCCACGGGTTCGGCGTCATCCGCGACCGTGATGACGACCGCGCGCAGTCGCCCGCCGGAGACGACGACGGATGCCTCGGCGAGAATCCCCGATGGCGTACGAAATTGTGCTCTCACGGGGAAGGTGAAGTCGTTCGGGACGACTCTCGGAGTGGCTTCGTCTACCGAGATGACGACCTGACCGTCGAAGACGGCCGTGTCTTCGGTCGGCCAGTACTCGGCCTGGGCGGTCGCCCACTGCCGGCGGAGATCCTCGGCGGAGTACGCCGTGGTTTCGGACAGCATCCCGTCGACCAGGTCCCGGACGGTCGGGTCGACATCGGCGTGGCGCGGGGCGTCATCCCTGTCATCACGCGGATCAGCGCGCCACTCGTAAGGGCTCTGCCAGGGGCTCCCCATCCGGTCGCTCGAGCGGAAAGCTGCAATCGAGGTCAGGGTAGAGGCCACGGCGAGAAGGAGCCGCGGGCGCCGCACGCCCGCCTTCCTCAGCCCGGAGGTGATCCTGGCGTCGATCTTCTCGCTCACGTCGGAGAGCCCGAAGACGGTACCGGCGACGCCGACGGCGGCCGCTGCCCGCAAGAGGATCTCGTCGTGAAGCGCCTCGGTTCGCCTCAGCTCGAGGAACGTGAGTCCACCAGTGATCACGGCGGTGACACCTCGGAACGCGAGCCGCGGGCCCGGGCCAAGTCGCGCCGGGTCGACCAGGCTGAGCGCTCCGACGACGATGCTGGATGCGACTCCGTATTCGATCCGCTCCGGGTCGAGGAGGCTCCTGAGCAGTCGTGAGCCGGTGTTGTCGCGCATGAGCCGGATCGGTCAGCGCTGGGGCAGTTCGCGTTCCACCGAACCGGTGTACAGCTGCTGCGGGCGACCGATCTTGGTCTGCGGGTCGAGATTCATCTCACGCCAGTGAGCGACCCAGCCTGGCAGCCGTCCGATCGCGAACAGCACGGTGAACATCCGCGTCGGGAAGCCCATCGCCTTGTAGATGACGCCAGTGTAGAAATCGACGTTGGGGTAGAGGCGACGTTCCTTGAAGTAGTCGTCTTCGAGGGCGATCTGCTCGAGTTCCTTGGCCAGGTCGAGCAACGGGTCGGAGACGCCGAGCTGGGCCAGAACCTCGTCCGCGCTCTCCTTGACGATCTTCGCGCGCGGGTCGTAGTTCTTGTAGACGCGGTGCCCGAAGCCCATGAGCTTGACACCGTCCTCCTTGTTCTTCACCCTGTCGACGAAGCGCTGGACACTCTCCCCCGAGTCGCGGATGCGACCGAGCATCTCCAGAACGGCCTCGTTGGCACCGCCGTGCAGCGGACCGGAGAGGGCGTTGATGCCGGCCGAGACGGAGGCGTACAGGTTGGCGCCGGTCGATCCGACGAGGCGGACGGTCGACGTCGATGCGTTCTGCTCGTGGTCTGCATGCAGGATGAGCAGTCGGTCGAGCGACTTCGACAGCACGGGGTCGATCTCGTACGGCTCGGCCATGTTGCCGAAGTTGAGCCTGAGGAAGTTGTCGGTGAAGCTCAGGCTGTTGTCCGGGTACAGGAACGCCTGGCCGAGCGCCTTCTTGTGCGCGTATGCCGCGATGATGGGCAGCTTGGCGAGCAGGCGGATGGTGGTCAGTTCGACCTGCTCAGGATCGCGCGGGTCCGCTGCTGTCTCGTAGTAGGTGGAGAGCGCAGACAGTGCGCTGGAGATGACGGCCATCGGGTGCGCGGTGTGCGGAAGTGCCGAGAAGAAGTGCTTGAGATCCTCGTGCAGCAGCGTGTGCCTGCGGATCTTCTCGTCGAATTCACCGAGCTGGTCTGCCGTCGGCAGCTCGCCGTAGATCAGCAGCCAGGCCACCTCGAGGTAGCTCGACGAGTTCGCCAGCTGCTCGATCGGGTAGCCGCGGTAGCGCAGAATCCCTGCGTCTCCGTCGATGTACGTGATGTCGGACTTCGTCGCGGCCGTGTTGACGAAACCGTAGTCGAGCGCCGTCAGCCCCGTCTGGCGGGTCAGCGTGGACACGTCGATGCTGGAGGCCCCCTGGCTGGACCCCAGGAGCGGGAACTCGGCGGTGCCCCCAGGATAGGTAAGGGTCGCTTTGTGGTTTCCTGCGCGGAAGTCCTGCTCGACGTCGCCCACGGCGCCTCCTTGTACTGGTGATTCGCTTCGGACCGTCCTGCTGGAACCGCTCTGAGCGGTGCAAGGTCCGGATACAGCCTAATCGGCTCCCGGGCCAACTGTTGCATCCGCCAACGACCCGGATGCGGTGTTGGAGCTAACCTCCAGCGCCGCTGGCACTCAGCCGCTCGGCAGCAGCGGCGATCCGCTCGTCGGTGGCGGTGAGCGACAGCCGGACGTGCTGAGGGAAGACGTCTCCGTAGAAATGACCCGGACCGGCGAGGATGCCGAGGCCCGCCAGTCTGTCGATCGACGCCCAGGCATCCTTCCCCTCGGTTGCCCAGAGGTAGAGCCCGGCCTCGCTGTGGTCGATCCGGAAGCCGGCGCCCTGGAGCGCCGGGAGAAGCACGTCCCGGCGGGCGCGGTAGCGCTCCTTCTGCTCCGCCACGTGGTCGTCATCGCCGAGTGCGGCGACCATGGCAGCCTGCAGCGGACCTGGGAGCATGAGTCCCGCGTGTTTGCGGACGTTGAGAAGCCGCGCCAGCGTCTCGGAGCAGCCCGCTGCGAAGGCCGCGCGGTAACCGGCCATGTTCGACTGCTTGCTCAGTGAGTAGATCGCGATGATGCCGCTGGTGTCGCCATCGGTCACCCGGGGGTCGAGGATGCTCGGGATCGGTGTCGACTCCCACTCGCCGTCCCAACCGAGTTCGGCGTAGCACTCGTCGTTGACGATGAGCGCGCCCAGCTCACGCGCTCGCGTCACCGCTGCACGCAACCGGTCGACGCCGAGCACGCGTCCGTCCGGGTTCCCGGGCGAGTTGAGCCAGACGAGCCTGGTCGAGTCCGGCCAGTCTGCGGGGTCGTCGGATGCCATGGCGACCGCACCGCACAGGGCGGCGCCGATCGCATAGGTGGGGTACGCGGCCAGCGGATGCACGATCGTGTCGCCCTCGCCCATCCCCACCATGAACGGCAGCAGGGCGACGAGTTCCTTCGAGCCGATGCTCGGGATCACGTTGTCGACTTCGAGGCCGGGGACGCCGCGGCGGCGGGCGAACCACTCGACGATCGCTTCCCGCAGCGCAGGGGTTCCTGCCGTCGTCGGATACGCGTGGGCGTCGGTCGCGGCCGAAAGCGCCGCGCGGACGACCTCAGGAGTCGCGTCGACCGGGGAGCCGATCGACAGGTCGGCGATGCCGTCCGGATGCGACCGGGCGCGCTCGGCGTACGGCGCCATGGCATCCCACGGATAGTCGGGAAGGGGCTGGAGCGCCACCGGTCAGGCCTGCGGCGGAAGGGCCGCGATGATCGGGTGGTCGTACTTGATCACGCCCACCTTGGCCGCTCCGCCAGGAGAACCGACCTCGTTGAAGAACTCGACGTTTGCCTTGTAGTAGTCAGCCCACTCCTCGGGCAGGTCGTCCTCGTAGTAGATCGCCTCGACCGGGCAGACCGGCTCGCAGGCGCCGCAGTCGACGCATTCGTCCGGCTGGATGTAGAGGGACCGTTCACCCTCGTAGATGCAGTCGACGGGGCATTCATCGATGCACGCACGGTCTTTGACATCCACACACGGGAGGGCGATGACGTAGGTCACAGTGGCTCGGTTCCCTTCGAAAACAGGTGAGGCAAGTCTACGCCTCGGGCCGGTGCCGCTCGTCCGCCTGGACGGTCGCGGCGTCACCGCCGGGCTGCGCTGCGGCGCGTTGAGGCAGGCGTGGCCAGGCGACGACCACCGTCGCGAGGCCGACCGCGCCGTACGTCCAGACGAAACCGAGAACACCCTGCGGGATGAGCACCGAGCCGCCGGCACTGGCGAGGGAGAACAGTCCGATGACGACGACCATGCCCAGGGCTGCCCAGAAGACGGCCAGTCGGTCCGTGAAGAGCAGGCGGAAGCCGATCATCAGCGCGAGGACGCCGACGAGCGCGAGAATGAGCGCGATGGGGATCGAGAGTTCGCCGATCCGGAACACGTTCTGGTGAACGACCGTTCCGACGGCGCCGTAGATGGCCCCGACGAGGAAGCAGAGGAGAGCTCCGGCGACCCGTGACAACAGCGGAGAACCGCCTTCGGTGCGGGGGGCGGCCGGCTGGGCGTCATCAAGAGTCACCGCCACAGTGTAACTGGACAGCATCCACGGCCCCGGCTAGTCTCTACTTTGGTAAGGCTACACTTACTTCCCCCCTCCTCCGGTCGCGTCAGCGTTGATTCCCGGCTGCCTCCATCACAGAAGGTCCCGTGTTCGCTAATTACCTGATCGGCCTGCGCGAAGGCCTCGAAGCGGCCCTCATCGTCGGTATCCTGATCGCCTATCTGGTCAAGATCGACAGGAAGGACCTGCTTCCGCGGATCTGGCTCGGCATCGGTATCGCGGTTCTCGCGTCTCTGACCACCGGGGCCATCCTGACCTTCGGTCCGTACGGCCTGAGTTTTCAGGCGCAGGAGGCGATCGGGGGGATCCTCTCGCTCGTCGCCGTCGGCTTCGTGACCTGGATGATCTTCTGGATGGGCCGCACGGCCAAGGATCTCAGCCGCAACCTTCGCACCGGCGTCGACCGGGCAGCAGCGGGGGCCGGATGGGGAATCGTCCTGCTAGCCTTCCTCAGCGTCGGCCGCGAGGGCATCGAGACAGCGTTGTTCGTCTGGACGACGGTCGGCCCCAACAGCACGGGAACTGAGGCGCTCACCGGCGTCCTTCTCGGCATAGCGACAGCCGTCGTCCTCGAGGTCCTGATCTATCGCGGGCTCCTCACCATCAACCTCTCCGTGTTCTTCACGTGGACCGGCTATGCCCTCATCCTCGTCGCAGCCGGCGTTCTGCTCTACGGCATCGGAGACCTGCAGGAAGCAGGCTTCCTCCCCGGCTGGGGTGTGACGGCTTTCGACGTCAGCACCGCGATCCCGCCCACGAGTTGGTACGGCACCCTCCTCGGCGGCACCCTCAACTTCAACCCTGCGCCCACCTGGCTGCAGGTCGGCTGCTGGCTGGCCTACACGGCCATCACCATCGTGCTGTTCGCCCGGCTCACCAGGCGACCGGCGACAGCAAGAACCCCCGCCCTTGTCTAACGGAGTAACCATATGACCGCTCGTCCCGCCCTGGGCCTCGCCGCCCTCGCCGCCGTCGCCCTTACCCTCACCGGATGCGTCGCCAACAACACGGCGACCGACGCCCTGACCGTCGATATCACCGACGACAACTGCGCGGTCTCCAGCGCAACAGCGCCATCCGGCGCGATCACCTTCAGCGCGACGAACAACGGCACGGCCGTGAACGAGTTCGAGATCCTCGCAGAGGACAAGCTGCGGATCGTCGGCGAGAAGGAGAACATCACCCCAGGGCAGACCGTCGACTATGTCATCCAGCTCGAACCGGGAACGTACTACACCGAGTGCAAGCTCGGAATGGTCGGCGCGGGGATCGGCACAGCCGAGTTCACCGTGAGTGGAAACGCCGGGGCGGTCGACGCCGACGAGCAGGAGCGCACGGATGCCGCTGTCACGAACTATGTCTCCTACGTCAAGGACCAGGTCGGCGAACTGGTCGCAGCCGTCGACACCTTCGGCGAGGCATACGCCTCCGGTGACGACGAGACGGCCAGGTCCCTCTTCCCCACCACCCGCGTGCACTACGAGCGCATCGAGCCGACGGCTGAGGCATTCGGCGACCTCGACCCCAAGCTCGACTTCCGTGAGCCGATGGCAGAGGAGGACGGAATCGAGTTCACCGGCTTCCACCGCATCGAAAAGGACCTGTGGGCTCCTGAAGGCTTCACTCCGAGCAACGCCGCCGAACGTCGCGTCCTCGCCGACGGCCTCATCGAGGACGTCGCAACACTGTACGACCTCGTCTACTCCGACGACTTCACCGTGAGCCTGTCCGACATCTCGAACGGCGCCATCGGTCTGCTCGACGAGGTCGCGGCGTCGAAGATCACGGGTGAGGAAGACGAATTCAGCCACACCGACCTCTGGGACTTCCAGGCCAACGTCGAAGGCGCATCCGTCGCCTACGGCAACGTCCGTGAGATCGCTGAAGCTCGCGGCGAGGAAGGCGAGGAGCTGGTTGCGGACATCGACGAGCAGTTCGAGAACCTCAACACCCTCCTGGCACAGCACGGCAACCTCGCTGACGGGTTCGTCTACTACGACGAGCTGACCCCGGAGCAGATCAAGGAACTCTCCGACGGCATCAACGCCCTCGCCGAGCCCCTCGCCGTGCTCACCCACACGGTCCTCGACATCGCCGAGCCCACCGAGTAGATGCAGATGACCGACGCCGAACCCGAACGCACCGACCGCGGTGGGCTGTCCCGCAGGGGGCTGCTCGCCCTGGCCGGTGCGGCCGCAGGAGGGCTCGCTGTCGGCGGGGCGGCCGGTGCCGCGGTCGGCGCGGCCGTCGCTGCCACGCCTGCAGGGCGAGCGACGACGTACCCGTTCTTCGGCGAGCACCAGGCCGGGATCACGACGCCGGCGCAGGACCGCCTGCATTTCGCCGCATACGACGTCTCACGGACGACGGACCGCGCCGATCTGATCGAGCTGCTCCAGGACTGGACGTATGCGGCATCCCGGCTGACACAGGGTCTTGACGTGAGCGAGGAGGGCGCCGTCGGCGGATCGGATGTCGCCCCGCCAGATGACACCGGCGAAGCGCAGGGGCTGCCAGCGGCCGGGCTCACGATCACGTTCGGTTTCGGTCCGACCCTGTTCACCACGGCTGACGGCGTCGATCGCTTCGGGCTCGCGGATCGCCGGCCGGCCGCGCTCGTCGATCTTCCGCACTTCTCCGGTGACACTCTCGACGAGAGCATCTCGGGCGGTGACCTGTGCATCCAGGCCTGCGCAGACGACCCGCAAGTGGCCGTTCACGCCATCCGCAACCTGTCACGCATCGCCTTCGGCCGTGCAGCACTTCGGTGGTCGCAGCTCGGGTTCGGGCGCACATCGTCGACGTCGACCGCCCAGGTGACACCGCGCAACCTGTTCGGCTTCAAGGACGGCACGGCGAACATCAAGGCGGAGGAACCGGCTACCGTCACCGAGCAGGTGTGGGCCGCTTCCGATGACGGCGCCGAGTGGATGGCGGGCGGTTCCTATCTCGTCGCCCGCAAGATCCGCATGATCATCGAGACCTGGGACCGGGCGTCGCTCGGTGAACAGGAGCGGATCGTCGGGCGGACCAAGGGTGAGGGAGCCCCGCTCAGCGGTGGAACCGAGTTCACCGAGCCCGAGTTCGACTCGTCGGAGGGCGCAGCGATCGACCGCGACGCCCACGTGCGGCTCGCGCATCCGAGCATGAACGACGGCGCGAAGCTCCTGCGCCGTGGGTACAACTTCGTCGACGGCAATGACGAGCTCGGCCGCCTCAACGCCGGGCTGTTCTTCATCTGCTTCCAGCGCGACCCGCGCACGCAGTTCATCCCGATCCAGAAACAGCTGGGCCGGAGTGACCTGATGAACGAGTACGTGAGGAACATCGGTTCGGGCATCTTCGCCATCCCGGCCGGCGTCAAGGACGGCGGCTGGATCGGGTCGGCACTGTTCGCCTGAGCTGTGCACCCCGAGGGAGCGGCGCGTTGACCCCTCGAGTCGCCACGAATGGTCGCTCGAGCGCCGAATCGCCGGGAACTGCTGCCTGCACCCGCAAACGACGACATCTCGTGGCGAATCAGCACCGGATGCTGGCAGCGTTGCCGTCGGCGCTCAGGCCATCCCTGTCCACAGGCGGAGCAGCGCCGCCACGACGGCGGCCGCGATCACGACGACCAGGAACGGCACGCGGAGCCAGTACAGCGCAGCGGCGACGACGAGGGCGGGCACCCGGGCGTCGAGCACCAGCTGCTGACCTGCTCCGAGCGTCTGGACGGCGATGAGCGCGGCCAGAAGCGCGACGGTGAGCAGGTCAGCCGTCCGGGCTGCCGCCGGCTTCTCCAGCCAGTGCGGCGGAATCGCATAACCGACCAGCTTGATGGCGACGCAGGCGATGGATGCGAGCAGGACGATGTGCCAGACCGTCATGGCGTCCCCGCCTCCCCCGCGGGCGTCCGTGTGCCGAGCCAGTTCGTCACCCCGAAGATCACGGCGACGAGGGCAGCGGCGATCACCGGGACACCGGGAGACACGACGGGCGTCAGGGCGGCCGCGAGGACCGCCGCCGCGCAGGCGACCGCGATGGTCTGGTGACTCTTCAGGCGCGGCCACAGCAAGCCGAGGAAGGCGGCAGCGGCCGCCGCGTCGAGGCCATAGGCGCGCGTGTCCCCGAGCAGGTCGCCGATCAGCGCGCCGAGCAGGGTGGTGAGGTTCCACCCGATGTAGACGACGATCCCGGTGACCCAGAACCCGCGGCGCTGTGCAGCAGGTTCGTCCTGGGCGAGCGCGACGGCCGTGGATTCGTCGATGGTGAGCCACGCCGCAGCGGTGTCGCGCCAGATCCCCCTGCCGCCGACCACGGGCTTCATCCGCATCCCGTACGCGGCGTTGCGTGAGCCGAGGAGCACGGCACTCGCGATCGCGGCAGGGCCGGCGGCGACTCCCCCGGAGGCGAGAACGCCGACGAGGGCGAACTGCGACCCTCCGGTGAACATCAGGAGGCTCAACACGCAGGTCTGCCAGACGTCGAGCCCCGCAGCGACCGCGAGGGCACCGAACGACACCCCGTACGCAGCGGTGGCGACGCCGACAGCGATGCCCTGGCGGGCCGCCGCCTTCTCAGGGGTAGTCGGTTGGCGTTCTCGTCGTCGCATCGGCTAGGCGACAGGCACGACGGTGTAGATCACCGTCTCAGGCGTGGAGACGAGAGTGACGTCGTAGCCGTCACCGGACAGGTGCACGACGGAACCGTCCGCATTCGACACACGCCCGGTCTCGCTGAAACCGGCCCCGGCGAGGGCTTCGGATGCTGCGTCTCCCGAGTCCTGCGCGGTCACGTTCACGACCCAGCCAGCTTTCCCGTCGATCGTGGTCTCTGCGCCCATGACGTTTCCGCTGACGAGGGGAACGGCGTCGGACGGGAACCCGTCCGGCACTCCTCCACTGAGCTTCACGTCGAGCGCTCCGCCCGTGGCATCCTCGATCGCCTGTTCGACCCCGCCGGTGATGCCCTCGCCGATCTGGGTGCACCCGGTGAGGGCGATTGGGACGGCCAGGCAGGCGAGAAGGGCGACGGTGAGACGAATTCTGGGCATGGGTAGAGATTACCGTCCAACGACAAAGCGCCCGGGATCAGGGATCCCGGGCGCTTCCGCCGTTCGGCGGGTACTACTAGTCGTTCTGCTTCTTCAGCCGGCTCGTGTTGCGCGCGCGGGCGTTCGCGTCGAGCTCGACCTTGCGGATGCGGACGATTGCCGGGGTGACCTCGACGCACTCGTCTTCACGGGCGAACTCGAGGCACTCCTCGAGCGACAGCTGGCGTGATGGCGTCATCGACTCGAACGTGTCCGAGGTCGACTGGCGCATGTTCGTCAGCTTCTTCTCTTTGGTGATGTTCACGTCCATGTCGTCATTACGCGAGTTCTCGCCGATGACCATGCCCTCGTAGACCTCTTCGGTCGGGTTGACGAAGAACGTCATCCGCTCCTGGAGGGCGATGATGGCGAACGGGGTGACCACACCTGAGCGGTCGGCCACGATCGAGCCGTTGTTTCGCGTGACGATGGCGCCTGCCCACTCGTCGTATCCGTGCGAGATCGCGTTGGCGATTCCGGTGCCGCGGGTAAGCGTCATGAACTCGGTGCGGAATCCGATGAGGCCGCGCGAAGGAATGATGAATTCCATGCGGACCCAGCCGGTGCCGTGGTTGGCCATGTTCTCCATACGGCCCTTGCGAGCGGCCAGGAGCTGGGTGATGGCGCCGAGGTACTCCTCGGGAACATCGATGGTGAGGTGCTCGTACGGCTCGTGCGTCTTGCCGTCGACCTTCTTGGTGACGACCTGCGGCTTGCCGACGGTCAACTCGAAGCCTTCACGACGCATCTGCTCGACGAGGATGGCGAGGGCGAGTTCTCCACGGCCCTGCACTTCCCACTTGTCAGGCGCACCGATGTCGAGGACGCGGAGTGACACGTTACCGACGAGTTCACGGTCGAGACGGTCCTTGACCATGCGGGCGGTGAGCTTGTGGCCCTTGACCTTGCCGACGAGCGGTGAGGTGTTCGTTCCGATGGTCATCGAGATCGCCGGCTCGTCGACCGTGATGGTCGGGAGCGGGCGGACGTCGTCGGGGTCCGCGAGCGTCTCACCGATGGTGATGTCCGGGAATCCTGCCACGACGACGATGTCACCGGGGCTTGCGCTCTCAGCCGGGTAGCGGTCGAGGGCCTTGGTGATGAACAGCTCGGTGACGCGCACATTGTGAACGGAGCCGTCGTACTTGACCCAGGCGACCGTCTGACCCTTCTTGATCGTGCCCTGGAAGATGCGCAGGAGCGCGAGGCGACCGAGGAACGGCGAGGCGTCGAGGTTGGTGACGTGAGCCTGGAGGGGGTGCTCGTCGTCGTAGACGGGAGCGGGGATGTGCTTGATGATGGCGTCGAACAGCGGCTCGAGGTCGTCGTTGTCCGGCAACGTGCCGTTGTCAGGCTTGTTCCAGCTCGCAGCACCGTTGCGGCCAGAAGCGTAGACGACGGGTACGTCGAGGACGGCGTCGAGGTCGAGGTCGGGGACGTCGTCTGCCATGTCGCTCGCGAGGCCGAGCAGAAGGTCCTGGCTCTCGGCGACGACCTCATCGATGCGGGCATCGGGGCGGTCGGTCTTGTTGACGAGGAGGATGACGGGCAGCTTGGCCTCGAGCGCTTTGCGGAGCACGAAGCGCGTCTGCGGGAGCGGGCCCTCACTCGCGTCGACGAGGAGCACGACGCCGTCGACCATGGACAGGCCGCGCTCGACCTCTCCACCGAAGTCGGCGTGGCCGGGGGTGTCGATCACGTTGATCGTGATCGGACCGTTCGTCGCGTGCTTGCCCTTGTACGACACCGCCGTGTTCTTGGCGAGGATCGTGATGCCCTTTTCGCGCTCGAGCTCGTTCGAGTCCATCGCGCGCTCTTCGAGGTGTGAGTGCTCGGCGAACGAGTCCGTCTGACGGAGCATGGCGTCAACCAGCGTGGTCTTGCCGTGGTCGACGTGAGCAACAATGGCTACGTTTCGGAGGTCGTCGCGCGAAGCTTGCGCCATGAAGAAAATCCTTACAGAGAATGGATGCCGCTGGAATTCGGTGCGGCCGGAAGTGGAGAGGTGGGCACAGAGCCCGACCCAACAGAATATCCTACCGCACTCGGCTCGCTCCCCCGCTGGGAGCCCCCGGTGGAGCCCCGGTGGCACGGGCCGGAACGATGAAACGGGACCGCCCCGAAGGGCGGCCCCGCTCTGATCAGCTGTGGCGTCGAAGGACACCGACGCTCTGGTGGTGTCGGGTCAGCGCCCGAACTCGAAGTTGCCGCCCGGGATCGCCTCGAGGAGTTCCTGCGTGTAAAGCTCGCGCGGGTTGTCGAAGACCTCGTCGGTCGTCGCGGACTCCACGATCCTTCCCTTCTGCATCACGCTGACGTTGTCGGCCACGAGGCGGACGACGGCGAGGTCGTGTGTGATGAACAGGTAGGTCAGGCCGAGCTCGGACTGCAGCTCGGTGAGCAGGTTGAGGATCTGCCCCTGCACGAGGACGTCGAGCGCCGAGACCGCCTCGTCGAGTACAAGCACATCCGGCTTCAGCGCCAGCGCACGAGCGATGGCGATGCGCTGCCTCTGACCTCCGGAGAGTTCACTCGGGTAGCGGAACCGGGTCGCAGACGGAAGCGAGACCTGGTCGAGAAGCTCGCGGACGCGGGCCTCCCGTTCCTTGGCGTTGCCGACCTTGTGGGCGAGCAGAGGTTCGGCGATCGTGTTGCCGACGCTGTACTGCGGGTCCAGCGACCCGTACGGGTCCTGGAACACGGGCTGCACCCGGCGCCGGAACTTCAGCAGGTCCGGCCCCTTCAATGAAGCAACGTCCTGACCGTCGAAGTCGATCTTTCCGCTCGTGATGCTCTCGAGCTGGAGGATGAGCTTCGCCACGGTGGATTTACCCGAACCGGACTCACCGACGATCGCCGTCGTGGTTCCGCGCTGAACACCGAACGACACGTCGTTGACGGCAAGGAGTTCATCGTGCTTGAACCCCGCTTTGCGGATCCGGTACAACTTCGACACGTTCTGAACCGAGATGAGATCCGCGGTCGGTGCCGCGTTCTCCCGCTCGGCAGCCCGGGCGAGGAGCGCGTCATCCAGCGAGCCTTCGGAGAAGATCTGCGCTTCGTTCGCGGCACGGTGCTTGACCGACTGGATGCGACGCGAGGCAAGGCTCGGCGCAGCAGCGACGAGACGCTGGGTGTACGGGTGCATCGGGTTCGCGAGGATCTCCTGCGACGGTCCTGACTCGACGACTTTGCCCTGGTACATCACCACGAGCTGTTCAGCACGTTCGGCGGCGAGGCCGAGGTCGTGCGTGATGAACAGCACACTGGTGCCGTAGTCGCGCGTGAGCGTCGCCAGGTGGTCGAGGATCTGGCGCTGCACCGTGACGTCGAGCGCCGATGTGGGCTCGTCGGCGATGAGCAACTTCGGCCGGGACGACAGCCCGATACCGATGAGGACCCGCTGGCGCATTCCGCCCGAGAACTGGTGCGGGTACTGCTTCAGACGGTCGCCGGCATCAGCGAGCCCGGCCTCCTGCAGCACCTGGATGGTGCGCTGGCGCGCCTCTTTGCCCTGGGCGATGTTGTTCGCCTTGATGGCTTCCTCGACCTGGAACCCGATGGAGTGCACCGGGTTGAGGTTCGACATCGGGTCCTGGGGCACGTAGCCGATCTGGTTTCCGCGAACCGCCTGGATCTCCCGGGCGGAAAGCTTGGTCAGATCGCGTCCTTCGAAGAGGATCTGGCCGCCGGTGACCTTACCGGTGCCCGGCAGGAGGTCGATGATCGACTGCGCGGTCGTCGTCTTGCCCGAGCCGGACTCACCGACGATCGCGAGGGTCTGGCCTGCGTACAGGGTGAAATCCACACCGCGCACCGCAGGAACGATGCCGCGCTGGGTCTCGAAGCCGACCTGAAGATCGCGGATCTGCAGGAGAGGTTCGTTCGACGGGTCGTCGAGCGAGTTGACGGTCTGGGTGGCTGGCTGGCTCATCGGCGCGCCCTCGCCTTCGGGTCGAGTGCATCACGGACGACGTCGCCGAGCATGAGGAACGAAAGGACGGTGATGGAGAGCGCCGCGGCCGGGTAGAGCAGAGTCTGCGGGCTGGTGCGGAGCGAGTTCGTCGCCTGGTTGATGTCGTTGCCCCAGGACATGACGTTCGTGGGCAACCCGACTCCCAGGAACGACAGCGTCGCCTCAGCGACGATGAATGTTCCGAGCGAGACGGTCGCGATGACGATGACCGGGGCGATCGAGTTCGGCACGACGTGTCGGAGAAGGATTTTGCCCCTCTCCACGCCCAGGGCGACGGATGCCGTCACGTAGTCGGAGTTTCGGGCGCTCAGGACCGCGCCGCGCATGATGCGGGCGATCTGTGGCCAGGCGAAGATGCCCAGCACCACGGCGACCGTGACCGGCGTGCGGTTCGGGAGGACCGAGATGAGGACGATGGCACCGAGGACGGTGGGAACGGCGTAGAAGATCTCACCGACGCGGGAAACGACGGAGTCGAGGAATCCACCGAAGAAGCCGGCGAGAGCTCCGACAACGACACCGATGATGGTCACCATCAACGTAGCCAGCAGGCCGACCGTGACCGACGCCTGTGCCCCATGGATCACCCGGGAGTAGACGTCACAACCCTGCCGGGTGAAACCGAACGGGTGCCCGGCTTCGGGACCGCCGTTGCTGTTGGCCAACTGGCAGTCCGTGTTCGGCGGCACCTGCGTGAACAGGCCGGGGAACAGCGCGACGACGATGATGAGGACGATCATGACCGACGAGATCCAGAACATCGGCCTGCGGCGCATCGCGTCCCAGGCATCCGCCCACGTGCTGCGCGCCTTCTGTGACTCGTCCAGCTTGTCGACCGGGGCGACAGGGGTCTCCTCGATCGGGGCGACGTAGTGGCCCTGAGGTGTGAACTTCTTACTTGGCATAGCGAATCCTTGGGTCAAGCAACGCGTAGAGCAGGTCGACGAGCAGGTTGGCGATCACGAAGATGATGACCATCACTGCGATGAATGAGACGACCGTCGGGCCTTCGCCGAGCTGGATAGCCCGGTAGACCGTTCCTCCGACTCCGTTGATGTTGAAGATGCCTTCGGTGACGATCGCACCGACCATCAGCGACCCGAGGTCAAGGCCCAGGAAGGTGACGACCGGGATGAGCGAGTTCCGGAGCACGTGAACGCGCACGACACGGTTTCGTGAGAGCCCCTTGGCCGTTGCTGTCCGAACAAAGTCAGCACTGAGATTGTCGGACACGCTCGCCCGGGTGAGCCGGACGATATAGGCGAACGAGACGGATGCCAGCACAATGGCCGGCAGGATCAGCTCGCTCCACGGAGCGTCGCCGGACACGGTTGTGCGTGCCCAGCCGAGTTGAACTCCGAAGATCAGCTGGAGCACGAAACCGATGACGAAGGTCGGGACGGAGATGAGGAGAAGACTGACGACGAGAGCGGACGCGTCGAACAGTTTGCCCTTGCGCAGTCCGGCGAT
Organism: Mycetocola sp. Y719; assembly: GCF_056713205.1. Classification (NCBI taxonomy): domain Bacteria; kingdom Bacillati; phylum Actinomycetota; class Actinomycetes; order Micrococcales; family Microbacteriaceae; genus Mycetocola; species Mycetocola sp. Y719. The sequence goes on from NZ_JBWYGY010000001.1 coordinate 1,054,792, forward strand.
GAGGCCGATCAGGATTCCGGCGATCGATTCGAACAGCAGCGCGAGGATCGCGAGGCGGGCCGTGATCGGGAACGCCTGGGCCATCACGTCCGAGACGGGGCGACCGGAGAAGGTCGTGCCGAAGTCGCCCTGGAACAGGCCGATGATGTAGAGGAAGTACTGCACGATGAACGGCTTGTCGAGGTTGTACTCCTCACGGATGATCTCGATCACACCAGGGGCAGGTGGTCGGTCTCCGTACAGCGCCGCAATCGGGTCTCCCGGAAGCGAGAAGACCATGAAATAGATGAGGAACGTTGCCCCGAAGAAAACGGGGATCGTTTGGAGGATGCGTTTGCCTGTGTACCAGAGCATCAGGCAGTCTCGCCGGGTCGAATGAACATGAATGTCGCAATCACTGGAGAAGTCTAATCAATGAAATGTCCGGGGCGAATCCGCCCCGGACATTTCATTGCTTGTTTGTGCTGGGCTGGTGAAACTTAGCCCTTGGTGATCTGGTAGTACAGCGGAACCGAGTTCCAGCCGAACACCACGTTGTCGACGGTGTCAGCCGAAACGCCGGTGACGTTGGAGTACCACAGCGGGATGGACGGGAGGTCCTCGAGGAGGACTTCCTGAGCTTCCTGGTACTTCGCGGTCGCGTCTTCAACGCTGCTTGCCGTTGCACCTTCCTTGAGGAGGCTCTCGAACTCTTCGCTCGAGTAGTCTTCGTAGTTCGATCCGGCGCCAGTGACGTACAGCGGAGCGAGGAAGTTGTACAGCGACGGGTAGTCGGCCTGCCATCCGGCACGAGTTCCACCGGTCAGCTTGTCGGCGTCGCGGTCTTCGAGAGCGGCCGCGAAGGTCGGGTACGGCTTGCCGACAGCCTCGATGCCGAGGGTGTTGACGATGCTGTTGATGACAGCGTCGACCCAGGCCTGGTGGCCACCGTCGGAGTTGTACGCGAGGTCGAACACGGTCGAGCCGTACGGCGCGATCTCGTCGGCTTCAGCCCACAGCTTCTTGGCTTCTTCAGGGTTGTACTCGAGGACGTCAGCACCCTTGAGCTCGTCGGTCCAGCCGTCGATCACCGGGGAGGTGAAGTCGGTGGCCGGGGTACGGGTGCCCTGGAAGATGACATCGGTGATCTCATCGCGGTTGATGGACATCGAGAGTGCGGCGCGACGCAGCTTGCCTTCCTCGCCACTCCAGTGCTCGAGGTAGTACGGCATGTTGAATGCCTGGAAGACCGCTGCCGGCTGGTTGACAGCACGGTCACCGAACTCATCTTCGTAGGTCTCGAATGCGGAGTCGGGAACAGCGTCGAGCACATCGAGGTTTCCGCCCTGGATGTCCGCGTAAGCGGCTTCCTGAGTGGCGTAGAAGATGATGTCGAGTCCGCCGTTGGCCGGCTTGCGAGGACCGTTGTAGTCAGGGTTGGTGACCAGCGAGATCTTTTCCTCGTGGACCCAGGCGCCTTCTTCGGCCAGCATGTACGGGCCGTTGCCGATCGGGTTCTCGCCGAAGGCTTCCATGTCCTCGAATGCGGCCTTGGGCAGCGGCGAGTATGCCGAGTAGCCCAGGCGCAGCGGCCAGTCAGCCTCGGGAGCGGCGAGTTCGACCGTGAAGGTCGTCTCGTCGACGACCTTGAGGCCGGTCAGTTCGGAGTCCTTCTCGTAGTCGAATCCGACGATGTTGTCGAAGAAGTACGAAGAACCCTGCGCGTTGCTGAAGAGTGCGCCGTAGTTCCAGGCGTCGACGAACGACTCAGCCGTGACGGGCTCGTCGTTGCTGAAGGTCCAGCCGTCTTCGAGCGTGACCGTCCAGTTCGTCGCGTCGTCGGACTCGATCGACTCAGCGACCTCGTTCTCGATTTCACCGTCAGCGGTGTACGAAACGAGACCAGCGAAGAGCGAGTCGATGATCTTTCCGCCGCCCACCTCGGTGGTGTTCGTCGGGATCAGCGGGTTCTGCGGCTCGTTGCCGTTCGTGGTGATGATCGCTGTGGCGTCACCCTTGGGGTCTTCTGCTGCCGGCTCATTGCCCGACGCGCAGCCCGTCAGCGCAAGTGCGCTGGCAGACAGCAGCGCAAGGGCGCCGAGGCCAATGCGTGATTTCTTCAATTTTCCTCCTGTGCAAGTGAGCACGGCAGGCAGAATTGTGCCCCGTCTACCGCGCTGGATACAAGAACCCTAAGTATCGTTGGGGTGATCTGCAAAATTCGGCGGGCAATCGTTACACACCGGTAACTCAGTCTGAAGAATCTTGCATTTTTCGCACGTTTCTTGCACTTCTGAGCGTGACGGCGCGCGAAATCCACAACTTTCCCCGATAACGCACACGGAGCGAGAATGCCAGAGCAGGGCCGGGCGCGGGCATGGTGGGAGATCGCGATCGTTTTGGGGCTGAGCGTGGGGGCCTCGGCGGTCTATTCGCTGGTCGCGATCGTCGCCCGGCTGACCGATGACCGACCTCTCTCCGACCAGTCCGCCAGCCTCAACCCGTCGCAGAGCGAACGGGAGTGGCTCGATTTCACCTACCAGTTCCTCGGCATCACCTTTGAGCTCTTCGCCGTCGCACTCGCGCTGTACCTTCTCTGGCGGCCCGGCATGAGCGGCATGGCGCGGATCGGTCTGGACTTCCGTCAGCCCGGACGCGACGCGACCCGCGGCATCCTGCTGTTCCTGGCCATCGGCATCCCTGGCATCGCCCTGTACGCGGCGGGACGGCTGACCGGGATCACCGTCGCCATCGTGGCCTCACCCCTCGACACCCACTGGTGGACGGTTCCCATCCTCATCCTTTCCGCCCTGCGTGCGGCACTCGTCGAGGAGGTCATCGTTGTCGGGTACCTCTTCACCCGGCTGAAGGAACGGGGCTGGTCTGACTGGACAATCATCCTGTCAACGGCAGTGCTCCGCGGAAGCTACCACCTCTACCAGGGCATCGGTCCGTTCATCGGCAACGTCGTCATGGGGATCGTCTTCGGCTGGTGCTACCGCCGATGGGGCCGCGTCGCGCCCCTCGTCGTCGCTCACACGCTGCTCGACGTCGCGTCGTTCGTCGGCTACCCGTTGGCCGTCATGCTCTGGCCGGACTTGTTCATGCAACCGAAGTAACGCCGTCCATCACCTTGTCGCGCGATCATCGACCCCATTAGGGTGTCACGCAGTGCACAGAGCGGTGCGCTGCGCATCGCTGCGCTGAATCCCAGGAGGATCATGGCACACGACGACACAGGGACGAACGCCCCTAACACCGCGATCGACTACATCGCCATCGAAGAATCCCCGCCATTCATCGAACACAAGAGACGGCATCGAAGTTTCGTCTTCCCGCTCACCATCGCCTTCCTCGTCTGGTACTTCGCGTACGTCCTTCTCGCCGACTACGCGCACGAGTTCATGTCGATCAAGGTCATCGGCAACATCAACGTCGGACTGCTGCTCGGACTCAGCCAGTTCGTGACGACGTTCGCCATCACAACCTGGTACGTCTCGTTCGCGAACCGGAAGCTCGACCCGGCCGCTGAGAAGTTCCGGAACGAACTCGAGGAGATGGAACGCTCATGACCGTCGGAGAACCCATACTCAACATCTCGATCTTCGCGGCGTTCGTCGCCGTGACCCTCGTCATCGTCATTCGCGCCTCGCGGTCGAACAAGACGGCGAACGACTTCTACGCTGCAGGGCGATCGTTCAACGGCGGGCAGAACGGTACAGCCATCGCCGGCGATTACCTCTCTGCAGCATCCTTCCTCGGGATCTGTGGGGCCATCGCGGTCAACGGATACGACGGATTCCTCTATTCGATCGGTTTCCTCGTCGCCTGGCTCGTCGCTCTGCTGCTCGTCGCCGAGCTGCTCCGCAACACGGGCAAGTTCACGATGGCGGATGTCCTCTCCTTCCGTCTCAAGGAACGTCCGGTCCGTCTCGCCGCAGCGACAGCGACACTCGCGGTCTGCTTCTTCTACCTGCTCGCGCAGATGGCAGGGGCCGGCGGACTCGTCTCGCTGCTGCTCGGCGTCAACGACAGCCTGGGTCAGTCCGTGGTCATCGCGGTCGTCGGTGTCATCATGATCCTTTACGTACTCATCGGCGGCATGAAGGGCACCACCTGGGTGCAGATCATCAAAGCCGTTCTCCTCATCGCCGGCGCCGGTGTCATGACGGTATGGGTGCTCGCCCTCAACGGGTTCAACCTGTCCACACTGCTCGGCAGCGCGGCGGAGGTCGCGGGCGAAGGCATCCTGAACCCGGGCGCTCAGTACGGACTCACCGGGTTGTCCCGGCTGGACTTCGTCTCGCTCGCGCTCGCGCTCGTACTCGGGACCGCGGGTCTCCCCCACGTGCTGATGCGGTTCTACACGGTCCCGACCGCCAAGGAGGCCAGGCGAAGCGTGGTCTGGGCGATCTGGCTCATCGGGCTGTTCTACCTGTTCACTCTCGTGCTGGGCTACGGAGCCGCGTACCTCGTGGGCAAGGAGACCATCCTGGCCGCACCGGGCGGGGTGAACTCCGCGGCACCACTGCTCGCGTTCGAACTCGGCGGGTCGATCCTGCTCGGGATCATCTCGGCCGTGGCGTTCGCGACGATCCTCGCGGTCGTCGCCGGGCTCACCATCACAGCGGCAACCTCGTTCGCACACGACGTCTACGCCAACGTGATCAAGAAGGGTGCCGTCCCGCCGAACGGCGAAGTGAAGGTCGCCCGCATCACCGTCGTGGTGATCGGACTCCTCGCCATCGCCGGCGGCATCGGCGTGCAAGGCCAGAACATCGCGTTCCTCGTGGCACTCGCGTTCGCCATCGCAGCGAGCGCCAACCTGCCGACCATCCTCTACTCCCTGTACTGGCGCAAGTTCACCACGCGCGGCGCACTGTGGAGCATGTACGGCGGGCTGGGTTCCGCACTGCTGCTGATCATCTTCTCCCCCGTCATCTCAGGGGCGGAGACCTCGATGTTCCCCGACGCGAACTTCGCGTTCTTCCCACTGAACAACCCGGGCATCATCTCCATCCCGCTCGGGTTCCTGCTCGGCTGGCTCGGAACGGTGACGTCGTCGGTGAAGGAGGATCCGAGGGTGGCTGCTGAAATGGAAGTGCGCTCGCTCACCGGTCATGGGGCGGAGAAGGCTTCTTCCCACTAGGCACATAGGGTGAAGGGAGTATTTTCTCCTCAGCTCAGACAATGACAAGGAACGCCCCCGGACACCGTGCTTCCGCTTCGGCGGGCCGTCCAGTCCGGGGGCGTTCCTTGTCATAACTCGACACCCCGAAAACACTCCCTTCACCCGGCGAATATGAGTGGTGCGGCCGTGCCCAGGACCTGCGGGCTCGCTAGGTGGACGGGCGGGCTCGCTGAGCGCTGGAAGGTCGCCCCGGGCTGGGGGCGGGGGCCAAAAGGGCCGATTGGTAGGGTTGGCCGGGACACGGCGTTTCGGGACGCCGATTTCTGAGGGGAAAACATGTCCACTGATACAACGTCGTACATACGCGGCCGTTTCACCGTCATTGCACTTGCCACTGCGCTGCTCGCCTCCGCCCTCGTCGCCGTTCCGGTCACCGCCCAGGCTGCAGAGCCCGTCGTCGGCGGCTACACACTCACTGAGGCGAGGAAGATCATCCTCGACGACACGAACGCGATCCGTAAGGGTCTCGGACTCAAACCGGTGGTCCAAAGCGCTGCGCTCAACACCGTCGCCCAGAACTGGTCGGCGAAACAGGCGAGCGTCAGGACGATGTCCCACAACCCGTCGTACGCGAAGCAGTACCCGGCCGGCTGGACGACAGCGAGCGAGAACGTCGCATACGGCTACGCGGTGAAATCCGTCGTCGCCGCGTGGAAGGCCTCCCCCGGCCACTACAAGAACATCACCCAGGCATCCGCCAACGCACTGGGCATCGGTGTGGCGACAGCCAGCAACGGGTCGCTCTACTACACCCAGAATTTCGCCACCTACCCGGGAGGCGTCCCGTCTGCCATCGCCGGCACCAGACCGAGCATCAGGACGCCGGGCGACATCGTCGTCGCCGACACGTCCGGTCGGCTCTGGAACTACGGCAGGCAGGGTCAGGTCGGCACGACAGCGAGGACGCTCATCGGAAGCGGCTGGACGGGGATCAGGGAACTCCACGTCAACGACTGGAACAGCGACGGCATCCAGGATCTCGTCGTCCAGTGGCAGAACGGGCAGATGCACGTCTACCCCGGTCGCGCAGCCGGGGGGTTCACGCCCAGGATGCTCATCGGTTCCGGCGGCTGGGGCAACGTCGAGGTCGACATCGCGAAGTGGAAGACGACGGACAGGTACCCGTCCGTCGTGATGAAGGATGCCGCGGGCGCGCTCTGGCTGTACCCGAACACCCGCGGTACGACGCTCTCCGCCCGCACATCGATCGGCAGCGGCTGGTCGGCGCTGAGCGTCAAGATCGCCGACTACAACAAGGACGGCAAGCAGGACGTCCTCGCGACGAACGCGAAGGGTGAGATCTGGCTCTACCGGACCACCGGCGCCGGACGATTCGTCGCGGAGACTCGGACGAGGATCGGTTCAGGCTGGTCGGGCTTCACATCCGTCGTCCTCAGCGGCTTCGGCGGGGCCGGCACCACAGGCCTCATCGGCAAGGATTCGGCCGGGGCGCTGTTCTATTACCCGATCCTCACCGGCAAGTTCGGTGCCCGCCAGGCGATCGGCACCGGCTGGGGCGCGATGGCGCTGAGCAACGACTAGTCAGCCTCAGGCCCGCAACCACATCGCGCGACGTGGTTGCGGGTCGCAGTCTCTTTCCAAAGATTGCCTGAGTTAAGGCTGCCGCCTTTCACAAGGCTTCGCCTCGTGAAGCTGAGGAGCAATGCTCCAGCGACCTGCTAACCCTCAAACGCCTCGGGGGGCGGGCAGGCACACACGAGGTTGCGGTCTCCGAACGCGTTGTCGATCCTGCGCACCGGCGGCCAGTACTTCGTCCGCACGAGTGAACGGACCGGGTACACGGCCTGCTCGCGGGTGTAGGCGTGCTCCCACTCCCCCTCGATCACGGCTTGCGCGGTGTGCGGTGCGTGGACCAGCGGGTTGTCGTCCGCCGGCCAGGTTCCGGCCGCGACGGCATCCGCTTCGCCCTTGATCGCGATCATCGCTTCGATGAATCGGTCGATCTCGGCGAGGTCCTCGCTCTCCGTCGGCTCGACCATGAGTGTGCCTGCGACCGGGAACGACATTGTCGGTGCGTGGAATCCGTAGTCGACGAGGCGCTTGGCGACGTCGTCGACCGTCACACCTGTGGCTTCCTTGAGCGGACGCAGGTCGAGGATGCACTCGTGCGCGACGAGACCGTTGTCGCCGGTGTAGAGCACCGGGTAGTGGTCGCGCAGCCGGGTGGCGATGTAGTTCGCCGCCAGGACGGCGGCGCCTGTGGCCTTCTTGAGACCCTCTGCGCCCATCATGCGCACATATGCCCACGAGATCGGGAGGATGCTCGGACTGCCGTACGGAGCGGCTGAGACCGGTCCGCCGCCGTGGACGAACGGACCGTGGTCGTCACGCTGGGCGAGCGGGTGCCCGGGGAGGAACGGCGCGAGGTGCGCCTTCGCCGCGACCGGCCCGACACCCGGGCCGCCACCGCCGTGAGGGATGCAGAACGTCTTGTGCAGGTTGAGGTGCGAGACGTCGCCGCCGAAGTCACCGAACCTGGCGTAACCGAGCAGCGCGTTGAGATTGGCGCCGTCGACATAGACCTGTCCGCCGGCGTCGTGGACGGCCTGCGTGATCGCGGTCACCTCGTGCTCATAGACGCCGTGCGTCGACGGGTAGGTGATCATCAGTGCGGCGAGCGCGTCGGCGTGCAGGGCGATCTTCGCCTTCAGATCGTCGAGGTCCACGTTGCCGAGCTCGTCGCACGCGACGACGACGACCTTCATGCCGGCCAGAACAGCGGATGCCGCGTTGGTGCCGTGTGCACTCGACGGGATGAGGCAGACGGTGCGTTCCGTCTCTCCGTTCGCGCGGTGGTAGCCACGGATGGCGAGGAGCCCGGCGAGTTCGCCCTGGCTGCCGGCGTTCGGCTGGAGGGACACGGAGTCGTACCCGGTGACCTCGGCGAGCCAGCTCTCGAGCTGCTCGATCAGTCCGAGGTAGCCGATCACGTCGGCCTCAGGAGCGTACGGGTGCAGCCCGGCGAACTCGGGCCAGGTGACGGCTTCCATCTCGGTCGCCGCGTTGAGCTTCATCGTGCACGAGCCGAGCGGGATCATGCCGCGGTCGAGCGCGTAGTCCCTGTCGGCCAGCTGCTTGAGGTAACGCATCATGGCGGTCTCGGAGTGGTGGGTGTTGAACACCGCATGGGTGAGGTACTCGCTCGTGCGACGGAGGCCGTCAGGCAGTCGGGTGGTCTCAGCACCGTCGACGATGTCGATCTTCTCGTCCCGTGAGAAACCGAACGCGACGACGACGGCCTTCAGCTCCGCGGCGGTCGTGGTCTCGTCGACCGAGATGCCGATGGTGGCGTCATCGACGAGGTGCAGGTTGATGCCCAACTCGCGAGCCCGGCCGATGATCGTCGACGCCTTGCCGGGGATGTGAACCCGGATGGTGTCGAAGAAGGTGTCGCTGACGAGAGTGAGTCCGTAGCTCGTGAGGATGCTCGCGAGCACGTCGGCGCGGTGCGCTGTCTCGGTGGCGATCCGGCGGAGCCCGTGCGGGCCGTGGTAGACGCCGTACATCGATGCCATCACGGCGAGGAGGACCTGCGCGGTGCAGATGTTCGACGTCGCCTTCTCCCGGCGGATGTGCTGCTCCCGCGTCTGCAGGGTGAGCCGGTATGCAGGGTGCCCCGCGGCATCCTGGCTCACCCCGACGAGGCGGCCGGGCAGCTGGCGTTCGAGTCCCTTGCGGACGGCCATGTAGCCGGCGTGAGGGCCGCCGAAGCCCATCGGCACGCCGAGTCGCTGGCTCGTGCCGACGGCGATGTCGGCGCCGAGCTCGCCGGGCGAGGTGACGAGAGCGAGGGCGAGCAGATCTGCGGCGACGACCGTCAGCCCGCCCTGTGCCTTCACTGACGCGAGGACGGTCGAGGGGTCCCAGACGCGGCCCGATGCGCCCGGGTACTGGACGAACGCGCCGAAGCTGGCGTCAGGGAGTGCGCCTCCGCCTGCGAGGTCCACCTCGACGAGATCGATGCCGACGGCTTCTGCCCTGCTGGCCAGGAGTGCTTTCGTCTGCGGGAACGCGTCTTCATCGACGACGAACACGTTCGTCGCGAGCTTGGACGCTCGCCTCGCGAGGAGCATCCCTTCGACGACGGCGGTGCCCTCGTCGAGCATCGACGCGTTCGCGGTGTCGAGTCCGGTGAGGTCGGTGACCATGGTCTGGAAGTTGATCAGCGCCTCGAGGCGGCCCTGCGAGATCTCCGGCTGGTACGGCGTGTACGCCGTGTACCAGGACGGGTTCTCGAGCACGTTCCGCTTGATGACCGCTGGGGTGACCGTGCCGTAGTATCCGAGCCCGATCATCGACGTGCGGACCGTGTTGAGGTCGGCGAGTTCCCGAAGCTCGGCGAGGGCTTCCCGCTCACTGGCCGCTGCGGGGATCGATGAATTGAGGATCTCGCTCACGTGGATCGACTCGGGCACTGCGGCCTCGACGAGTGCGTCGACGCTCTCGTAGCCGACGGCGGCCAGCATTCCGGCCTGCGCCGCGGCATCCGTTCCGATGTGGCGCTCGGAGAACAGTTCCGCCATTATTCGCCGACCAGCGCGGAGTACTCGTCCCAGCTGAGCAGGCCGTCCGGCAGGGCGTCGAAGCGCACCTTGATCAGCCAGCCGGCTCCGAACGGGTCACTGTTCACCAGGCTCGGGTCATCGACGACGTCGGAGTTCTGCGCGGTGACCGTGCCGTCGACAGGTGCGAAGAGTTCGCCGACGGACTTTGTCGACTCGATCTCGCCCACGACGGTTCCCGAGGCGAGCGTGCCGTCGACGTCGGGCAGCTCGACGAAGACGACGTCACCGAGCTTCTCGGCGGCGTAGTCGGTGATGCCGACCGTGGCGATGTCGCCGTCGATGTCGAGCCACTCGTGCTCGGGCGTGTACTTCAGCGTGGTCTTGTCAGCCATGGCCTTACTTCTCTCTTCTGTAGAACGGGAGTGCTGTGACAGTTGCGGGAATCGCGGTGCCGCGGACATCGACGGCCAGTTCGGTGCCAGGCTCGGCGAGCGCCGGATCGACGTACGCCATCATGATCGGATGCCCGAGGGTCGGCGACAGGGCGCCACTCGTGACGATTCCGACCGTGGCGCCGTCGGCGACGACGGGGTATCCGGCCCGGCCGGCGCGACGCCCGTCAGACACGAGGCCGACGAGGACCCTGGCGCCGTCGGCAGGACCGGCTTCGACGGCACGACGGCCGACGAAGTCACCCTCCTTGGTGAGATGGACGACGCGGCCGAGCCCGGCCTGAACCGGCAGGGTGTCGACGCCGAGTTCGTGGCCGTAGAGCGGCATGCCCGCCTCGAGGCGCAGCGTGTCCCTGCTGGCGAGGCCGGCTGGGACGAGCCCGCGCTCCGCTCCCGCGACGGTGAGCGCGCGCCAGAGATCGGCGGCATCGGCGGCGTCGACGTAGAGCTCGAACCCGTCCTCGCCGGTGTATCCGGTGCGCCCGACGAACACGGAACGACCGTTGAAGGTTGCGCCTGTCGACCAGTAGTACTTGAGGTCGGCGAGCGACTGCTGGCCCTCCGCGACGGCGAACCCTGCGGTGTTCTCGATGATGGCGAGGGCGTTCGGACCCTGCACGGCGATGAGCGCAACGCTGTCACTGACGTCGCGGACAGCCACGTCGAAACCGTCGGCGCGTTCGGTCAGGGCGGTGACGACGGGTTCACGGTTCCCCGCGTTGGCCACGACGAGATACGCGCCTGGGGCGTTCTGGTAGACGATGAGATCGTCGATGATCCCACCGGTCTCGGTGAGCAACAGGCTGTACTTGGCCTGCAGGAATTTGACCGTGGAGATCTTGCCAGCGAGGGCGTAGTCGAGGAACGCTGCGGCATCGGGGCCCGTCACCTCGATCTCGGCCATGTGCGAGATGTCGAAGATACCGGCGGCCGTCCGCACGGCCGCGTGCTCGGCGAGGTCGCTGGAGTAGCGGACAGGCATCTGCCAACCGGCGAAGTCGGTGAAGCTCGCCCCGAGGCTCTCATGGATCGGGAAGAGCGGGCTGGTGCGTTCAGGGATGGGGTCCGACACGAGTTCTCCAGAGTTCCGCCCGAGTCGCTCGGACGGTCGCAAATGCGGCTGCGGCACGCGAGGTGCCTTGGGAACTCCCCCTCTGTCATCGGCCTGAGAGTTTCGCGCGCCTCCGTCGTCTTGACGAGAGGCGGCTTTCACCGTCGGCGGAACGCGCAAGCGTGTTCGCTTTCCAGAGTGGCCAGTTCGATGCGGTACGTAAACCTGAGAGATTGGCGGGGAGGCTTGCTCCTTCGGTGCCGGGCGTGCCCGGCTCTCCCGCATCGCGTGTGCGGCCCGATATTCGATTTGCGCCCAGCCTACCGCGAGCGCGCCCCTCCCCGCGCCGCAATCTGTGGATGTGACGGACGATGAAAGACCGGACTTTCTGTTTTGGTCACAATGACACTAAGATGGTCAGAGACTTAGAGTCATTTCGACTTTAACCACAGATGAACGGGAGGACACTATGACCGCAGCGCACGCCGCCGTTCAGGTTGCCGTTTCGACCGTCATCTTTGCGCTTCGTCCCCATCCGGAAACCGGGCTGATGACGATGTGGATGCCGCTCGTCCGTCGCATCCGCGAGCCGTACGTGGGTCAGTGGGCGCTCCCAGGCGGTCCGCTGGAATCCGACGAGGATCTCGCCGAGTCCGCAGCCAGGACCCTCGCCGAGACCACGCTGCTCACCCCGCGGTACCTCGAGCAGCTGTACGCCTTCGGAAACACCGACCGCTCCCCCGGCGACCGTGTCGTCTCGATCGTCTACTGGGCACTCGTGCGCTCGGAGGAAGCCGACGTGGCGGTCGAGACCGAGAACGTGCGCTGGTTCGAAGCGGACACCCTGCCCGACCTCGCCTTCGACCACAACCTCATCGTCGAATACGCCCTCTGGCGCCTCCGCAACAAACTGGAGTACAGCCACATCGCCCACGAATTCCTGGGCGACACCTTCACCCTCTCCGAACTGCGCGAAGTCCACGAGGCCGTGCTGCAGAAATCACTGGATCCCGCCAACTTCCGGCGCCAGATCGAGGGCTCAGGCCAGGTCGTTCCCACCGAACACCTGCAGACCGGCGGCCGGCATCGCCCGGCGCGCCTCTACCGCTACAACCGCGCGGCGACCGCCGAGAACAACGGACCCCTCGGGACCCGGTCGGTTTCTCCCCGCCCGGTGCAAGGAGCATCATGACCATCACCGCCTCCGTCGACAGCACCCTGACGCAGATCTCCGCCGGCACCGCACCGGGCGCGTCGTGCAGCCCCGACCTCGTGCAGAAGCCCTGGGTCTTCGACCTGCAGCCACCCGGCTACGGCCCTGGCTCGTCGATGGGCGATGTCATCCCGGCCGGCTCGCCGCGCCAGGGTGCCCTGCCCGCCTTCTACCGTGAGGCCGGCGCCGACGAACTCGACCGCCGCATCCGCGCCGCCAAGGCCGCCCTCGGCGACCGGCTCGTCATCCTCGGGCACTTCTACCAGCGCGACGAAGTCCTCGCATACGCGGACTACGTCGGCGACTCGTTCCAGCTGGCGACCGCCGCGAGAGAACGAACCGAGGCAGAGGCCATCGTCTTCTGCGGCGTGCACTTCATGGCGGAGACCGCCGACCTGCTCAGCACCCAGGAACAGTCGGTCATCCTGCCCAACCTCGCCGCAGGATGCTCGATGGCCGACATGGCGAACATCGACCAGGTCGAGGAATGCTGGGAACAGCTCGCCGAGCTGTACGGAACTGAACCGGACGCCTCGGGCCGCGTCCCCGTCATCCCGGTCACCTACATGAACTCCTCCGCCGCTCTCAAGGGCTTCTGCGGCCGCAATGGCGGAATCGTCTGCACATCGTCGAACGCCCAGACGGTCCTCGAGTGGGCCTTCGAGCGCGGACAGCGCGTGCTCTTCTTCCCCGACCAGCATCTCGGCAGGAACACCGCCAAGGCGATGGGGGTGCCGCTCGAGCAGATGCCGATGTGGAACCCGAACAAGCCCCTCGGCGGCAACGACGCGCAGTCGCTCGACGACTCACGCGTCATCCTCTGGCACGGTTTCTGCTCGGTGCACAAGCGCTTCACGGTCGACCAGATCGCGAAGGCCCGAGCCGACTTCCCCGGCGTTCGCGTCATCGTGCACCCCGAATGCCCCATGCCGGTCGTCGACGCCGCAGATGAAGCCGGCTCGACCGACTACATCCGCAAAGCGATCGAAGCAGCGCCCGCAGGCACGACCTTCGCCATCGGCACCGAGATCAACCTCGTGCAGCGGCTCGCCGCCGAACACCCGGAGCACACGATCTTCTGCCTCGATCCGGTGATCTGCCCGTGCTCGACGATGTACCGGATCCACCCCGGCTACCTGGCATGGGTGCTCGACGCTCTGCTCGACGGCGAGGTGCTCAACCAGATCACCGTCTCGGACGACGTCGCCCTTCCGGCACGAGTCGCCCTCAAGCGGATGCTCGCCGCCCGCCCTCCCGTGCAGGCGGGGGCCTGACCATGAGCCGCGTGCTCGTCGTCGGCAGCGGGATCGCCGGACTCACCACAGCGCTGTCCGCCGCTGCACGCCACGAGGTCGTCCTTGTCACCAAGTCCACCCTGGGCCAGAGCAACACCCGCTACGCGCAGGGTGGCATCGCCGGTGTGATGTTCGCGGACGACAGCGTCGATGCGCACATCGCCGACACCCTGTCAGCAGGGGCCGGGCTGTGCGACGAGGACGCCGTGCGGGTGCTCTGTGCGGAGGGCCCCGACCGGATCCGTGAGCTCATCGGGCTCGGGGTTGAATTCGACCGCACCGGAGGCGATTTCGCCCGCGGGCGTGAGGCTGCCCACTCCTACCCCCGCGTCCTGCACGCCGGCGGCGACGCGACCGGCGCGCGGATCGAGGCGGCACTCGTGGCACGCATCCGCGAAAGCGGGGCCGAAATACTCGAGGACACATTCCTCATCGACCTCACTCTCGAAGCGGGACGGGTCTCCGGTGCGCGACTCCGGCTGGCCGACGGCACCGAGCGCACTGTCGACGCCGATGCGGTCGTTCTCGCCACGGGCGGCGCCGGGCACCTGTACCCGTACACGACCAATCCGTCTGTCGCCACGGGCGACGGGGCCGCCGCCGCGCTTCGTGCCGGTGCGGCGCTGGCGGATCTCGAGTTCTACCAGTTCCACCCCACAGCGCTCACGACACCCGACCGTTTCCTCGTCTCAGAGGCGGTTCGCGGAGACGGCGCCGTGCTGAGGAACGCCGACGGCCACCGGTTCCTCGAGGCGATCCACCCCGACGCAGAACTCGCCCCGCGCGACGTCGTCGCCAGGGGAATCGCCTCCGAGATGGCCGCACAGGGCGGGCTTCCCGTCGTCCTCGACGCGACCGCGCTCGGAGCGGACTACCTGGCCGAGCGGTTCCCCGTCATCGACCAGGCCGTGAGGGCATCCGGAATCGACTGGTCGCGTGAGTTCGTCCCTGTCAGCCCGGCCGCGCACTACTGGATGGGCGGTGTCGTCACCGACCTGTGGGGTCGCACGACGGTGCCAGGACTCTACGCCGTCGGCGAGGTGGCCCGCACGGGCGTGCACGGGGCGAACCGCCTGGCCTCGAACTCGCTGCTCGAAGGCGCCGTCTTCGGGGCCCGCACCGCAAACGCGCTCGACACTGATACCGACAGGGACTGGCCGGTCGCGGCCGTCGACACGGTCGCGCTCCTCCCCGATCCCGCCGTTGACGCTCCTGAATTCTCACGCGACGCCCTTCAGCACCTGATGTGGGACGAAGCCGGCCTCCTCCGCAACGGCGCCGGCCTCCGCCGAGCCGCCCGTGTTCTCGGGGCCTGGGCTGGTCGCGCGTTGCCCGCCGACGGCATCCGTTCCCTCGAGGATCGCAACCTGCTCGCCCTTGCCGTCGAGCTCGTCCGCGCAGCCATCGCCCGCACCGAATCGGTCGGGGCGCATGCGCGCTCGGACTTCCCCGCACAGGTCGCAACGCCGGCCGAACCCCGAGAGGTCGTCACCGCATGCTGACCCGCCCGTTCATCGATCGCGTCGTCGGCGCCGCCCTCGAGGAAGACGCCCCGTGGGGCGATCTCACCAGCTCGACCCTCATCCCAGAACAAGCCGTCGCGACCGCGGATCTCACCGCCCGCCAGGACGGAGTCTTCAGCGGTGGCGAGGTCTTCGAGGCCGCATTCCGGCTGGTCGACCCCACGATCGAGGTCAGCCTGCTCGTCGCAGACGGCGATCAGTTCTCGCGCGGGGACCGGCTCGCGACGGTGACCGGACCGGCCCGCGGCATCCTGCAGGCCGAACGGATCGGCCTCAACTTCACCCAGCGGATGTCGGGAATCGCCACGCTCACCGCGCGATACGTCGCCGCTGTGGCCGGCACGAACGCGCGCATCGTCGATACCCGCAAAACCACACCGGGGCTCCGCGCGTTCGAGCGCCACGCGGTGCGTTCCGGCGGCGGCCACAACCACCGTTTCTCGCTGTCTGACGCCGTGATGGCGAAGGACAATCACCTCGCTGTACTCACGGCAGGCGGCCTGTCTGTGACCGATGCACTTCTCGGGGTCCGTGCCCGGCTCTCGCACACCACCCACCTCGAAGTCGAGGTCGACCGACTCGACCAGATCGACGCCGTGCTCGCCGCCGGGGTCGATACGATCATGCTCGACAACTTCAGCCTCGACGACCTCCGTACCGGCGTCGACCTCATCGCCGGGAGAGCGATCGTCGAAGCCAGCGGCAACGTCACCCTCGACACGGTCGGCGCCATCGCCAGGACCGGCGTCGACGTCATTTCGTCCGGCGCGCTCACGCACAGCGTGCCGTCGCTCGACCTCGGGCTGGATGTGTCGATCAGCGCGCCGCAGGAACCCTGATGTTGTACCTCGACCACGCCGCAACGACACCGGTTCGTCGGGAAGTACTCGAGGCGATGTGGCCGTACCTGACCGGCGAGTTCGGCAACCCGTCCAGCCACCACACGGTCGGTGAACGGGCGGCGGTCGCCCTCGCCGACGCGCGCAACCGGGCAGCTGCAGTCCTCGGCGTGCGCGCGGGAGACGTCGTCTTCACGTCGGGCGGCACAGAAGCGGACAACCTCGCGGTGAAGGGCATCGCGCTCGGATCGCCTCGTGGCAGGCATCTCGTCACGGCGGCCACCGAGCACGAGGCCGTGCTCGGGTCCGTCGACTACCTCAGGCGCCTGCACGGCTTCGACGTGACCTTCGTCGATCTCGAGCCGGACGGCACAGTCACGGCCGAAGCCCTCGACGCGGCGATCCGACCTGAGACCGCCCTGGTTACTGCGATGTACGCGAACAACGAGATCGGCACGGTGCAGGACCTCGCGGCCCTCGGCGCCGTGACGACCGCTCACCGCGTGCCGTTCCACACCGACGCCGTCCAGGCCGCCGGCTGGCTCGACCTCCGTGTGTCGAGTCTCGGCGTCGACGCCCTGTCACTCGCCGGGCACAAGATCGGAGCGCCGAAAGGCATCGGCCTGGCGTGGCTGCGCGGCCGCATCCCGATCGAACCGCTCGTGCACGGCGGCGGGCAGGAGCGCGGTCGCCGCTCAGGCACCGAGAACGTCGCGTCAGCGGTCGGCCTGGCCACCGCGCTGGAACTCGCCGAATCCGAGCGGACGGATGCCGCAGCGCGAGTCGGAGCGCTCCGCGACGAGGTCATCGCGCGAGTCCTCCACGACGTCCCAGACGCTGTCCTCACCGGGTCGACGACCTTGCGGCTGCCGAACTCGGCGTCGTTCTGCTTCCCCGGCACGAGCGGCGAGGCGATCCTCCTGGAGCTGGAACGACGCGGAGTGGTCTCATCGAGCGGATCGGCCTGCGCGGCAGGAAGTGATGAGCCGTCACACGTCCTCACGGCCCTCGGTGTGCCCGCGGACCTGGCCAGGACAGCGGTCCGCCTCACCTTCGCCGCCGACCTGACCCGCGAGCAGGCCGACTCCGCCGCCGACGCTGTTGCGGCATCCGTCGCTGCCGTCTCCGCCCTCGGCTGAACCGGACTATCACAGCGAAAACGGGGATCTTCCGTTCGCCTCTGCTCGGGCGTACGGTGGCGTCATGGAGATCAATTCATCCGAGCGGAGGCCGAAACGGCCCGGGGTGACGAGTGCGCTGAAACTCGATGACTCGACGGCGACCGAGAGCCTGGAAACCACTCGGCGCGACCTGTCCGAGCTGCGCAAGCCGCACAGCCCGGTTGAAGGCCTGCTGCCGCACCTGGCCCAACTGCGTGGAGGCGAAGCGCCCCCGCCTCCCTGATGCGCGGCGATGACGACTCCGGTCAGGGCCGGAGGACCTTCCACGCGAGCAAGTGCTCGACCGTGATTCCCTCGTAGCCCGGCAGAGCACCGAAGGCGCGTCGCGCTTTCGCGGTCTCCGCCTCGAGAACCGCCCGGCCCTCGTCGAAGAAGGTGTACTGCGCACCGCCCGCCACATCGGGCGTATCCGTCTCCACTCCGATCGAGAACGGGGTTCCGGATGCCACGGCGGCTCGCACAGCGGGAGTGGCCAGTTCCACGATTCCCTCCTCCCCGCCGGCGTGGTCGGAGAACGCGACGATGGCCACGGTGTCGAGTTCGGCGACGAGCCTGTCGAAGACGGTGCCGGCTTGATACGGCATCCGTGCCAGCCACCACGGCAGGTCCAGGCCGAGCTGCAGTGCACCCGATGCCGACCGGGCAGAGTCGAGCAGCCGGAGAAACCCCTCTGTGAGCTTCTTGGGTTCCATCGGTTCCGTCTTCCCGGCCCACGGTTCGACATTCAGCTGAACGGCGGGGACGTCCGCCGTCGCGCGGGCATCGCGGATCCACTGTGCGGCGAGCCGCGGGTCGCGGAACCACGGCCGGTCACCGCCCAGCGCGGAGACGCGAACGCCCTCGGCGGTCAGCCCATCGACCGAGGCCGAGAACCAGCCCGCCATCGCACCGGTGTGCGTAGCCCAGGGTGCGTTGCAGAACACCCGCCGGAGACGGTGCTGTCGGGCGAAGGACGCGATCTCCGCTGGGGCGAGATCGGCCTGTCCGCGACCACGCTCGTCGACGGCTGGGTCCACCGAGTTGCCCCAGGCCCATGTTCCGGTGATCGCCGAGGCGTCAGGAGTGTCAGTCACGAGGACCCCATCGTCGGGCACAGGAGGCTCAAAAGCAAGGCTCTGTCGTGAATGCCCGGATGTTCCTATCGTGTGGGGATGACTTCAGACAGCTTCGACACAGATCCGCACGACCCGACTGAGTCTCCGCGGGAAGTTCCCGGCTCTCCCGACTCGCCCGATGCGCCGCTCACGTCAGCCGGAGAGCGCTCGGACACGATCGAGGAGGACGAGGACGGCGGCGTCCTGCCCATCGCGGAACCGACGGCGGATGGCGCCACCGCTCCGTGATCGTCTGCCAGCAGGACCGCGTAACCTGAAGGTTGCGGTCGCGGTTCTTCGTGGCCAGACGAAAGGCTGCCCATGGACACCATCGCGCTCAAACGATTCGTCGTGGCTGCCGAGGAGCTGCACTTCGCCCACGCCGCCAAGTACCTCGGCATCCCGCGGTCGACGCTCATCGCGTCGGTCCGCAGCCTCGAGGACGAGCTCGGCACTCCCCTCTTCGACACGGGTGCGTCGACCACGACCCTGACCGCAGCAGGGCGGGAACTCCTCGCCGAGGAGCAGCGCAAGGCGGATGCCACGGCAGCGTCAGTGCAATTTCGTCCCCAGCCGGCCGGCGGCAAGGCGAAGGCGAACAAGGGCAAAGGGCGCGCGCCGGCCGTGAAAGGGCAGCCCCGCCCAGGAAAACGACGGCAGTCGCGCTGAGCCGGCGAGGAATCTTCAGCCGCCTAGGCTGTCAGGCATGATCCAGTTCGCTCTCCGGCCGGCGCCACGCACCTCGATCCCCCGCGCCATCGCGCGCCTCGCGCTCGGGGCCTTCCTGCTGATGGCCGGTATCAGTCACCTCACCTGGAGCCGGGAGGCCTTCCGGGCCCAGGTTCCGACGTGGCTGCCGCTCGACACCGACTTCGTGGTTCTCGCCTCCGGCGTGGTCGAGATTCTCCTCGGGCTCTCGCTTCTCCTTCTGGCTCGTTGGCGGGTTCCGGTCGGCTGGATGACTGCGGCCTTCTTCGTCGCGGTGTTCCCCGGGAACATCTCGCAATTCACCACCGGCACCGACTCGTTCGGACTCAACACCGACCTGGCGCGCGGCATCCGTCTGCTGTTCCAGCCGCTTCTGGTGATCTGGGCACTCTGGGCCACCGGCGCCTGGCGGGCCTGGCGGCAGGCGAGGGCCGAACGTCGTGACCCGGCGGACGAGACAACGGATTCCGCACGACGCTAGCGTGGACGGCATGATCATCGACGTACCGACCTCGCTGGGCCCCGGCCGCCTGACCGTCAGCGAAGCCGCTGAGCCGAGGGCGCTCCTGTGGCTCGGACATGGGGCGGGCGGGGGCATCGGAGCCGCGGACCTGACGGCTCTCGCCGGCGCTCTCCCGTCGCGTGGGATCACTGTCGTGCGATATGAGCAGCCCTGGCGGGTGGCCGGCAAGAAGGTCGCGTCCCGCCCGGCGACGTTGGACATCGCCTGGCGGGAGACCGCGCCGGTCGTCGCCGGGCTGGCCGCAGGGGTGCCTCTCATCGTCGGCGGTCGAAGCGCCGGCGCGCGGGTCGCCTGCCGGACAGCCGCGGAGCTCGGTGCTGCCGGCGTGGTCTGTCTCGCCTTCCCGTTGCATCCGCCCGGGCGACCTGCCGTGTCGCGAATCGAGGAATTGCTGCAGCCGACGGCCCCTGTGCTCGTGCTCCAGGGCGATCGCGACACCTTCGGGATCGCGACGGATGTGGCCTCGGATGCGGCCGGTCGCGACAACATCCGCGTCGTCGAGGTGACCGGTGCCGACCACGGAATGAAGGTGCTGAAAGCGTCCCCGCTGACCGCCGGAGACGTTGCCAGGCTCGTGACGGCATCCGTCGTCGAGTTCGTCGATGGCTTACCCGGCTGAGTTCTCCGGACGGACGGATGCTGGTGTCGCCGCCTGAGCCGACGACCTACGCCGCGCGGACCTCGATCTCGCCGGGCAGCGCGCCGTCGACCCCGAAGACGAGCTTGCGGTTCGCGACCTTGTCGCTGAAGAAGCGGTCGTGACTGACCACGACCACTGCGCCAGGGAAGTGCACGAGAGCCCGCTCCATCACCTGGGTGCTGGCCATGTCGAGGTGGTTGGTCGGCTCGTCGAGGACGAGCACAGACGCACCGGAAAGCAGGCACTGGGCCATGGCGACGCGTGCCCGCTGTCCTCCGGACAGGGTGCCGATGCGCTGCTTCAGCTCGGCCTCGGAGAACTGGAACATCGCGAGAAACCGCCCGACCGACTTTCGCGTGGCCGCGAAGGCGAGGCTGCCGGGCATCGCGTTGACCGAGTGGGTGATGGTGTCTTCGTCGTCGAGTTCGGCGAGAACCTCGTTGTACGACACCACTCGGGCACCGCTGGCCCAGACCGCTTCACCAGAGTCCGCCTTCTCCTGGCCGGTCAGCACACGCAGGAGGGACGATTTGCCGCTGCCGTTCGCACCGATCACGACGATACGGTTACCGCGTCGGACCTCGAAAGTGAGGTCCGAGAAGAGCTGTTTATCTCCGTAGGCCTTCGACAGTCCTGACACGCGGCACAATATGTCCTTGACATGGAGGCCGCCGTAGATCTCGGTGATGATCTGGTCGACGGGCCGAGGCGCGCGGGATTTCTTGATGCCCGACAGCTTCTTGTCGAGCCCGCGACTCGCGGCCTTCGCGGCCTCGCGACGGTCGGCGATGCCCTCCGCCTCGAACGCCAGCAGCTCTGACTCATGCACGAACTGCTGCTCGAGGGTCTTGAGCCTGAACTGTTTCTGCACCACGTACTCGGCGAAGTTGCCCGGGTACTCGTGCAGGTGGAAGTTCTCGAGTTCGACGATGCGGGTGACCACGGAGTCGAGGAACCGCCGGTCGTGCGAGACGATGATGGCCGCGCCGCGGAAGTCCCGGAACCAGGCTTCGAGCCACTCGACACCCGCGACGTCGAGGAAGTTGGTCGGTTCGTCGAGGAGAAGCACGTCAGGGCGCTCGAGCACGATCTTCGCCAGCGCGGCGCGGTTGCGCCATCCGCCGGACAGCTCGTCGATCGGGCACACTCGGTGCGCGGCGTCGAACCCGAGTCGGGTCAGGGCCTCGTCGATCCGGCGCGTGTAGTCCCATCCGTCGAGCCGGTCCATCTCCTCGAACAACTCACCCTGACGGCCGACCAGTGCGTCGAGGTCAGCGGTCGGGTCAGCGGCGATGGCCGCGTCGATTCCGGCGAGCTCCGCTTCAACGGCACGGATGTCGCTGAACACGTCGTCGAGGACCTCGCTGATGGTGGCAGACCCGTCCAGTTCGGAGAACTGCGAGAAATAGCCGAGGCGGATGCCATTCTCCAGCGCGAGCGTTCCGGCATCCGGCGTCACCTGCTCGAGGATCAGTTTGATCAGGGTCGTCTTGCCAGAGCCGTTGCGGCCGATGAGACCGACCCGGTCGCCGGTCTCGAGCCGGAAGAAGGTGTCACGGAGCACCGGGGTGTTCTCGTAGCGGACGGTGACGTCGTTCAGCCGGATCAGGCTCATGCCCATGTCCTCCTCAAGGATCGTGTCGTTGAGGAGGAAGTACCTGAACGCTGGAGCACCTCCACCGTAGCCGAACGATCTGTGACCCGCGTCCAGCGGGTCACGCGACCAGGGCTACGACAGAAGCTTCGCCTTCGCGGCCGAGAATTCCTCGTCGGAAAGGATGCCCTGGCTGTGGAGTGCGGCGAGGCTCTGGAGCTGCGCCATCATGTCGTTTCCGCCGCCGGCGGGTGGTGGAGGCGGAGGCGCCTGTTGCGCGTACTGCGCCGCTGCTTGCTGCGCAGCGGCGTCGATCTGAGCCTGCTGCTGTTGCTGCGCCCAGGCGTCCGCCTGGGCCGCTTCCTGCGCCTTTGCAGCCTGGCGGTTCTGCATCCCACCCGACACCGCTGTGGCGGTTCCAGCCACGACCGCGGTCGTCGCCGCCGCGCGGAGCAAACCTCCGCGCCTCCGTCTACCCAGCATGATTACTCTCCTTCGTTCGTAGCTTCGGCGCTCATCGCCGCAACCAGTTCGTTGACGACGGGCGCGGGAATCTGTTCGGTGTGAAGCACCCGGCCGCCTGCTGAATAGAGGGTCTGCGCGAATTCCCTGGCCCATCGGTGCTCGACGACGAGGATCGCCGCCGATGTTCCCGGTTCGATCGCACCGGCGAGATCTTCGACGTCTTCTTCGCCGGCAAGCCCGACCTCGACGACCTCGAGCTGACTCAGGCCGTACTCGTCGGCGACGGCGTCCAACTCGATCACCCGTAGTTCGTCTTCGGCCGAGCGCGAGACGAAGAGGAGGTCGAGCAGTCTCACCGTGTCAGCCTGAACGAGGTCGATGATCGCTCCGATCACAGCTGTACCGGGCCGGTCTCCATCGAACCCGATCAGGTAGAGCTCCACCGGCCCGTACTCAAAATCCGACATGATCTGCGCTCCGTCTTCTCTTCGTTGGCATGGGTCCGCGCGACACCATCACTTTCTCGAAAGCGTAGGCAGATGCAGACGACGGAGCCTCACCCGCACCGGATGATGTCGGTCGGTTTTCAGACCGGCGGCTGCCGAACAGGCAGCGCGCGACCCATCAGTGGACGAGCACCTTGAGCACGATCATCGCAACTCCCATCAGTGCCGTGCCCAGACTGCCCAGGACGCGGATGCTCGGCTTCGCCCCTCGAACAGCGAAGACCCGGTACCCGACAACGGCAAGGATTCCGACTCCCAGCCACAGGGCTGTCCACACCGCCGCGTCGTCCGAGATTGCCTCGAGTGCGCCGAGAAGCAACACGATCGACGGCGCGATGGCGGCGGTCAGGAACCCGACGGACCGGCGGAGTGCGCTTCTGAATGCCGCTCGCAGGGTCGTCTCGTCCCCTGCGACCGTGTGATAGCTGGCCACTGTTCCTGCGTAGAGGTGCGCGATCCAGAAGACCAGAACCGTGCCGAGTACCGCCTCGAGCGTCTCCCACGCGGTTGCGCCCGCACTTCGCGAGACCACGATCATCCCTCCGACGAGCACAGTCCCATAGACCGACTCCTCGCTGATGAGAAGCAGCCGGGGCTTCCCGTGAACGTGTTCATGGTGGTGATGACGCGTCGGGTCACTCATCGTTTGCCCATCGATCATTCGGATCGTTCATCGAGGGTTTGCCTGACATCAGAGGCTCCCGATACCTTTGCCCACCATCACCACTCCGATCACCAGGAGAAGCACCGCCATCACGGTCGCGTTGTTGTGCACGAGCCAGCCTCGCAAACTCTCGAGGGGACCGGCCATGCGCTTCGATGCAATGAGGTAAGCGATCACCGGAACGGCGACCGAGCTCGCGGCGATGACGACGAAGATGAGAAGAACTCCCGCGGTCTCCCCCGCGGTCAGCTCGCCGGTGCCGATGATCACGCCGGCGCCTGCCGCCATTAGGAGGTTCTTGGGGTTCACCGCTGCGAGCAGGAAGCCCAGGCCGAGGCTTCGAGCCGGAGTGATCGTGTCGATCGCGGCCATCCATTTGGGCAATGCTGCCTCCTCGCCCGGTTTCGGACGGCTCCGCCATTGCTTCAGGGCGAGGAAGAGGAGCCCGGCGCCGAGGAGGATCTTGATCGTTCCAGCGACCGGCTTCGAGGCATCCGAATCCTGCTCGGGGATGACTGACGACAACAGGGTGAAGAGGACGACGCCGACGATGATGCCGAGAAGCCAGCCGACGAGGAACCCGACGCTTGCCCCTCGAGCCTTCGGCGCGAGCAGCATGAGGATCGCTGCGATGATCGGGATCGGACTGATCGCAATACCGAGTGCCAGCGGCAGGATGTCTCCGATTACTGATCCCACGACCTTCCCTCCGTACCGTTGCGGGCCACGCGTCGCCCGGTCCCACGGGGCTGGTCGGCTCAGGCTATCCACCGGGTCTTCACGCCGACTCATCCGGAACGGGTGAGGACCTCTTCTGTCCCGCATTCGCGTCTCATCTCTTCTGCGTGAAGTCACCGTGCAGGGGGTGGCAGGCGATCTTGCGCCGGGTCTATGCTGCTCCGATCCGAGGGGCTTTGAGCTTCGCTCACGAATGGAAGATTGACATGCCAACACACGACCGTCACGCCCGCTCCATGTTGCCGATTCCGGACCGGCCGGCCCCGGGTCTGACAACGTACGATGCCAAAGACCCGGCCACGGCCTATCCACCGATCGAGCCGCTGCTCCCACCACACGAAGCACCAAATGTGCTCGTCATCCTGCTCGACGACGTGGGCTTCGGCGCCTCGAGCGCGTTCGGCGGCCCGTGCCACACGCCGAATGCTGAGAAGCTCGCCGCAGGCGGACTGAAATTCAACCGTTTCCACACGACAGCACTATGCGCACCCACACGCCAGGCGATGCTCACCGGGCGCAATCACCACTCCGTCGGGATGGGTAGCATCACCGAGACGGCTACCTCCGCTCCAGGCAACAGTTCGTTGAGACCCAACTCGAAAGCGCCACTCGCCATGACGCTCAAACTCAACGGCTACTCGACGGCCCAGTTCGGCAAATGCCACGAAGTGCCGGTCTGGCAGTCATCCCCGATGGGACCCTTCGACGCGTGGCCGTCTGGCGGCGGCGGATTCGAGACGTTTTACGGGTTCATCGGTGGCGAGAACAACCAGTGGGAGCCGGCCTTGTACGACGGAACCACACCGGTCGAGCCCCCCGCGACCGCCGAAAACGGCTACCACCTCACCGAAGATCTGGCCGACCACGCCGTCAGCTGGATCCGTTCGCAGAAGGCGCTCATGCCTGACAAGCCGTTTTTCGTCTACTTCGCACCAGGAGCGACGCACGCTCCGCATCACGTTCCTCCGGAATGGCCGGCAAAGTACAAGGGCAAGTTCGCCGGCGGCTGGGATGCCCAACGCGAATCGACTTTCGCTCGGCAAAAGGAGCTGGGTGTCATTCCGGCCGATGCCGAACTCACTCCGCGGCACAAGGAGATCCCCGCATGGGACGACATGCCCGCCGAGCTCAAGCCAGTTCTAGAACGGGAGATGGAGGTCTACGCCGGTTTCCTCGAGCACACCGACCACCATGTCGGCCGGGTGATCGACGCCATCGATGACCTCGGAGTGCTCGACGACACGATCATCTACTACATCATCGGCGACAACGGAGCGTCAGCGGAGGGAACGCTCAACGGCGCCTTCAACGAAATGGCGAACTTCAACGGAATGGCGGCTCTCGAGACCCCCGAATTCATGGTTTCCAAGATGGATGAATTCGGCACTCCCACTTCCTACAACCACTACGCGGTCGGCTGGGCGTGGGCGATGGACACGCCCTTCCAGTGGACCAAGCAGGTCGCCTCGCACTGGGGCGGCACCAGGAACGGAACCATCGTGCACTGGCCGAACGGCATCGCCGAGAAGGGTGGAATGCGATCCCAGTTCACTCACTGCATCGATGTCGCCCCCACCATCCTCGAAGCCGCCGGCCTTCCCGAGCCGACCATGGTGAACGGTGTGTTGCAGACGCCGATGGAGGGCACGAGCATGCTGTACGCGTTCGGCGATCAGACTGCCGCCGAACGCCACAGCCTGCAGTACTTCGAGATGTTCGGCAACCGCGGGATCTACCACGACGGCTGGAGCGCCGTCACGAAACACCGGACCCCGTGGGACATGGTCGGAGGAGGCACGATCGCGTTCGACGACGACGCCTGGGAACTCTATGACGGCACTGCTGACTACAGTCAGGCCCGAAACCTCGCCTCCGAACATCCCGACAAGCTCCACGAACTTCAGCGGCTCTGGCTGATCGAGGCGGTCAAGTACAACGTGCTTCCTCTTGACGACCGCACCGCGGACCGGGTGAACGCCGACATCGCCGGCCGGCCGACCCTCATCCGTGGCACCTCGCAGCTTCTCTTCTCCGGAATGGGCCGACTCTCGGAAAACAGTGTCATCAACATCAAGAACAAATCGTTCTCGGTGACCACTGAATTGGAAATCCCCGCGAAGGGCGCCAACGGTGTCATCATCGCCCAGGGCGGTCGTTTCGGGGGCTGGAGCCTCTATCTAAGGAACGGGACGGCGAAGTTCGTCTACAACGTCCTCGGGATCCACGAGTTCGGCACCGAAGCCGAAAAACCGCTTCCGACGGGAATCCATCAGGTGCGGATGGAGTTCGCCTACGACGGCGGCGGGCTCGCGAAAGGCGGCGGCGTGACGCTGTACTACGACGGCACCACTGTCGGGACCGGCCGGGTCGGTGCCACCCAGGCCATGATCTTCTCCGCGGATGAGACGACGGACGTGGGGTACGAATCCGGCACGTCCGTCAGCCCCGATTACGACCTGCACAGCAGTCGCTTCACCGGGAAGATCAACTGGGTGCAGATCGACGTCGGCGACGACGACAACGACCATTTCATCGACCCGGACGAACGCATGCGTGTCGCGATGGCGAGGCAATAGGCGGCGGCCCGTCCCCCAGAGCTCTAGTGTGCGTCGTCGACGAGCTTCAGGCCGACGATGCATCCGATGAGCCCGAGAAGCAGCGCGATCTTGATCCAGGAGATGCTCGCATCACCGGTGATCATCGACCACGCCACGGTCAATGCCGCGCCGATGCCCACCCACACCGCGTATGCGGTGCCGATCGGGATCTCACGCATGGCCCACGCGAGACCGCCCATGCTGACGGCGAGAGCAACGCCGAAGATCACAGACGGCCAGAGCTTTGTGAAGCCCTCGGACTTGCCCAGGGCCGTCGCCCAGACGGCTTCAAGGATTCCGGACGCAATAAGAATGACCCACGACATGACTGTTCGTTCCTGGCCAGTCTTGTCGCGTTCCGGGTACTGATCCCTCGTCCGGGGCCGCATCCCGCGGCCTCTGATCAGGTTAGCAAGGATGCGCGTTCCTGGCCCGTTTGCTCCGCATTTGCACAGGGAGCGGGGCTTGCGTCCCCGCCGTGACACGAATCATCCCGATCGGGTGATGATTCGTTGGCGCGGCAGGAAGAGCCTGTCCATGCGCGCGAAATTCGCGCTGAGCAAGGAACACCCAAAGGATTGGCGACATGGCTGACAGTGACGTGGACAAACTGGGACCGGTGGATTTTCTCGTGATCGAGTTTCCGGCGGGCCAGGCGAACTTCACGGGCGAGATCGCTCAGGAACTGGTGAAGCTGGTAGACGCAGGCACGATCAGGGTGATCGACATGGTCATCCTTTCCAAGGACGACGATGGAAGCGTCGAGGCGATGGAGTTGTCGGATCTCGGCGATCTCGGCGCTCTGGTCCAACTCGAAGCCCAGCTCGCCGAGCTGCTCGCGGCGGAGGACGTGGAGCGGCTCGCCAACGCGATGGAGCCGGGAAGCGTCGCCGGTGTTCTCGTCTATGAGAACCTCTGGGCGGCGCCCTTCGCGTCGGCGGCGCGGCATGCCGGTGGCCAACTGATCGCCAGCGGACGAATTCCTATCCAGGCGATCATTGCCTCGGTCGAGGCCGATGAAGCACGCGAGAAGACAGGAGCATGAGATGCCATTGAGAGCTGCACGAGTCGGACGGGTGGGCGTCGTCGGCGCTCCGGTGGCCCGCGCCGCTGTCGTCGGAGCCGCGGTCCGCCCCGGCCCTGCCCCGGTCGCAAAAGCGGCCGTGGTCACGGCAGCCGTCACACCGGGGCGGCGTCGCCGTTTCTAGACGGGACCGGGTCCGAGTGGCCTGGAATCGTTCTCAGACACAGCCGGGCGTCTCAGCCCAGCTGCGCCGTCAGCGCGTCTTCGTCCGCGGTCAGGGTCACTGACGCGCTGTGCCCGTCCGACCGCACGACGTAGTCGCCGAGGAACCCTGAGAGCGACAGCCTCCCGTCGGCATCCGTACGCATGTGCGTTTCCGGCAGCCACCACTCGCCCTTGATCAGCGACCGCAGCGCCTCGAACGACGGTTTCGCCGAGCCGTCAGCACGGACGAGACCGCCTGGGGCACCGAGCCAGGCACCGTCATCCGTGATTCCCCAGTAGGTGATCGCCTCGACCGACGGATGCCCGACGAGCGATCGGTAGTGGCGGACGATCTCGTCGGCCTGGCGCTCCTCGCCCTCCGGCGTCGACGGCCACGACGGGATCTGGTAATCGTTGAGGTCGACGATCTCCGGCGGCATGAGGTGTCCCGAGAGGATCGTCGACTCGGTCAGGTGCAGGGGCAGCCCGAAACGGGCGAAGCGGTCGACCGTCTCCAGCATGGCTTCCTCACCCCAGTAGCCCTGGTGCATGTGAGTCTGGAGACCGATCGCATCCACGGTGATGCCCGCGTCGAGGACGGCCTCGATCAGCGCCTCGTATTCGCTCGACAGGTCGAAGTCGTTGAGGACCAGCGTGGCCGACGGGTTCGCGGCCCGCGCCTCCTCGAACGCCAGCCCCACGATGGGAACACGACCGATGCTTCTGGCCAGCCGGGAGATGCCGTTCTCCTCTGCCGTGAACACCGGCATGATGACGACCTCGTTGATGGCATCCCAGGTGTCGATGACACCGGCGAAGTCGGTGACCTCACGTCGGATCCGCGCCCGCTGCAGTTTCTCGATCTCGTCGACCGGCACTGCGGTGAGCCATTCGGGAGCGAGCGTGTGCCAGGTCAGCGGATGCCCCTTCACCGTCACTCCCCGGTCGGCGAACCACTTCGCCGCGGCGAGGAGACGCGCGGTGTCTGGGCTGCCCTGAACCGGCTCGAACCCCCGCCAATAGAACGGCAGGGTCGCGGTGTTGAAGAGCTCCAGCCATTTCGCGGACAGATCGGCGAGCCCGTCGAGCGACGCACCACCGAACGTCGCTTCGTTCGCCGAGTCGCGACCCGTTTCACCGTTGGCGAGCGGGATGAAATCGAACCCGATGTTGCCGAAGGCGAAGGCATGACGCTGCTGTTCGACGGTGACGGTCGCATCGCGAACCCGCTCACCGCGAGCGTCGAGCACGGTGACCTGTGCGGTCGCGCGTCGGTGGTCGACGCTCACCCGGTGTGCCGCGCGATCTCGTCGATACTCGGGTGGAACGCACGGTCGAACCCGACCCGGCGCGTGTCGCCGGTCAGCCGAACGGAGTGCGAGATTCGGATGTCGGTGCTCGACGCTCCGAGTCCGACCACGATCTCGCCCGGCTCGACGACGCGCCGTCCGTCTCGCCCGGTGAAGCTCGTGACATCGGCGGGGACGTGGATCGAGAGGTCGACCGATTCCCCGGGCTCGAGTTCCACACGGTGGAAGCCGACGAGACGCTGGACCGGCCGGACCACGGATGCGACGGGGTCATGGACATAGACCTGCACGATTTCGACGCCCCTCCGCTCCCCTGTGTTCTGGACGCGCAGACCCACGGTCGCGACACCGTCGACGGAGATCGTGTCAGGGCCGTGGTCGCGAGCGCTCCAGGCGAAGTGCGAGTATCCGATGCCGTGACCGAACGCGAACGCCGCGGTCGGGTCGATGCTCGACACGCTGTTCGAGCGAGCGAGAGGCGCGGCGAGGTACGTAGACGGCTGCGTACCCTCAGAAGCGGGGATGCTCACCGGAAGCCGGCCGCTCGGGTTGACCCGACCGGAGAGGATGCCGGCGAGTGCACCGGTTCCTTCCTCACCTGCGAAGAAGGCCTGCACGATCGCCGCGGCACCGGTGACGGCGGAGCCGAGAGCGTACGGCCGACCGGCGAGCAGGGTGACGACGGCGGGGGTCGACGATGCGAGGACCGCGTCGAGCAGATCCTGCTGGGCGCCGGGCAGACGGAGCGACTCGACATCGCATCCCTCACCGCTCGTGCCGCGACCGAAGAGCCCGGCCCTGTCGCCGAGCGCGACGATGACGATGTCTGCCCGATTGGCAGCATCCACCGCGGCGTCGATCCCGGACGTCTCTCCCCCGTCGATCGTGGTGCCGACGACGTACTCGATTTCGGCCCCGGGGAACTCGGCACTCAGGCTCTCCAGCAGGGTCGGCAGCTCGATTCCCATGGCCGAATCGGGATGCTGGACACCCACGTGGGCAGGGAACGAATAGCAACCGAGAACGGCGAAGGGATCGTCGGCTGTCGGACCGACGACGGCTATGCGCCGCGGCGAGGCGAGCGGGAGGGTGCGGTCGTTGCTCAGCAGAACGATCGACTGTTCAGCGATCTCGCGGGCGACGGCGCGGTTGCCGGCATTGTCGAGGTCGATGGTCCCGCGAAGCGCTTCGGCGTCATCGACGTTGACGCCGTTCAGGGCGTCAGGGGTGGCATCCCAGTCGAGGTCGAGCAGACCGAGCTCGACCTTCTGACGCAGCACGCGACGCACGGCGCGGTCGATGACGGCTTCGTCGAGGGCCCCGGATCGGATCGCTTCGACGAGCGGCTCACCGAAGGTCTTCACGGTAGGGAGTTCGACATCGACACCTGCGGTCAGCGCGAGCGCCGCAGCCTCGCCCCAGGAACCAGCGACCCGGTGGAGCATTTTGAGGAAGGCGATGCCGAAGTAGTCGGCGACAACGGTTCCGTCGAAGCCCCAGGTGTCGCGCAGCAGCCCGGTGAGAAGTGACTCGTCAGCGGCCGACGGTACGCCGTCGATGTCGGTGTACGAGTGCATCACCGAACGCGGCTTGCCCTCCCGCACGACCATCTCGAACGGCGCGAGCAGCACATCGGCGAGCTCCCGCGAGCCGACCGAGACAGGAGCGAGGTTGCGCCCGGCCTTGGACGCCGAGTAGCCGACGAAGTGCTTGAGGGTTGCGATGATCCCGGCCGATTCAAGGCCGCGGACGTAGGCGGTTCCGATCGCGCCGATGAGGTACGGATCCTCTCCGATGGTCTCTTCGACGCGACCCCAACGGGCATCCCGGACGACGTCGAGCACCGGAGCGAGGCCCTGGTGGATGCCGACTGAGCGCATGTCGGAGCCGATGCGGTGTGACATCCGTTCGATGAGGCGGGGGTTGAACGAGGCACCCCATGCCAACGGCACCGGGTATGCGGTTGCCCCCCACGTCGCGAATCCGGCCAGGCATTCCTCGTGGGCCACGGCGGGTATGCCGAAGCGATTGGATGCCGCGATCCGGCGCTGGCTGCGGAGGAGCGACAGGGCTCCGAGAGCCGGGTCCACCGGTGCGGATCCGAACGGCCGGGTCAGCTGACCGAGACCGTTCGGCAGGAGAGCATCGAGGTCGACGACGTCGTCCATGTCGTGCTGGTGCGGTGCGACGTCTCCTCCCTCACTTGAGGCGCCGACCCAGACTCCGAACAGCTGGGCGATCTTCTCCTCGAGGGTGAGTTCGGCGAGAAGTGCTTCGACCCGGTCTGGACCGGATGCGGTGACGTCACGCCACGCAGGCGCGGTTGTAGTCGGTGTCGTGGTGCTCAAGGGAGGTCCTAACCTTTGACGGCGCCAGTGAGTCCGCCGACGATGCGGCGCTCGAACAGCGTGAAGAAGATGAGCGCCGGAATCATCGAGAGCGAGGTGAACGCGAGCACCTTGGCCGTGTCGACCGAATACTGCGAGGCAAACGCCTGGACGCCAAGCGGCAGTGTGTACGTCGACTGGTCACTGAGGATGAACAGCGGCAGGAGATAGCTGTTCCAGCTCGCCACGAAGGCGAGGATGCCTGTCGTCACCACGCCGGGCAGGGATAGCGGAACGACCATCCGGAAGAAGAAGCCGAGTCGGCTGGTACCGTCGATCGACGCGGCCTCCTCGATTTCATCGGGGATGGCTTTGAGGAAAGGCACCAGGATGATGATCGTCACAGGGAGGCCGAAGGCGATCTGCGGGAGGATCACGCCCGCCAGGCTGTTCATCAGGCCCAGGTCCTTGACGAGGATGTAGAGGGGTGTGATCGCCACGGTCATGGGGAACATGAGCCCGGCGGCGAACAGCGAGTACATCGCTCCCCGACCGGCGAACCTGTATCGAGCGAGGATGAAGCTCGCCATGAGACCGAGCACCACCACACCGAGTGTCGTGGCGATCCCGGCAATTGCCGAGTTGCCGACCTGCTGCCAGAACGTGGAGCTTGCGAGCACCTCGGCGTAGTTGTCGAATCGCCACGGGTTCGGGAATCCTGCAGGCGAGTTGGTGATCTGCGAATTGTCGCGGAACCCACCGAGGATGATGTAGATGACGGGTCCGAGACAGAGTGCGATGAAGACAAACGCAATGAAGTAGGTCGCCGGGCTGCCCCACGGCTGGCGGCCACCTGGTGGACGCTTTTCGCGAGGGAGCGCGGGGGCTTCGAGAACAGTCATCACTTCTTTCCTTCTGTGAGAGCGCCGGCTGTGTCACGTCGAAGGACGAACCGCTGGTAGATCAATGCGATGACGAGGGAGATCAGGAACATGACGACCGCGACAGCACTGCCGTAGCCGAAGTTGCCCGATGTGCGTCCGTTGGCGACCATGTAGGTGGCCATCGTGGAGGTTCCAGCCGTCGATGCGACGTACTGACCCCAGATGATGAAGACGAGGTCGAACAACTGCAGTGAGCCGATGATCGAGAGGAACGCCCAGATCCGGAGGGTCGGTCCGAGGAGGGGCAGAGTGATCGTGCGCTGAATCTGCCAGTAGCTGGCTCCGTCGATCGCAGCCGCTTCGAACAGTTCGTCGGGAATACTCTGCAAACCCGCGAGGAACAGGATCACGGCGAAGCCGATGTACTTCCACGAAATGATGACCATCAGAGACCAGATGGCGATGTTCGGATCCGAGAGCCAGTCGGCCTGGAGTGCGCCAAGTCCGATGCTCTCGAGAAGTGCGTTGACAGCACCTGAGGTCTGGAGCATGAGGCCCCAGCCGATCCCGACGATGACCTCGGAGATGATGTACGGGACGAAGATGAGGACGCGGATGAGCGAACGGCCTCGGATCTTCTGGTTGAGCAGGAGTGCGAGGATGACCGCGATGGGTCCCTGGATCACAAGTGACAGCACCAGGATGAACCCATTGTGGCGCAGCACGTCGTGGAACGCAGGGTCCTGGAAGATGATCATGTAGTTGTCGAAACCGACGAAGTCGGTGGCTGGCCCATAGCCCTTCCAGCGGAAGAAACCGTAGTAACCGGCGAGGATGACCGGGAAGATCACGAAGCCGACGAAGACGACGATCGCTGGTCCGGCCAGGACCGTGATTTCGAGGCGCTTGCGCCAGTCAGTTTTACGCCGTCTGGGCCGCGGTGCGGCAGGGGACGACGCGCGTGCGCCATCCCCTGCCGTAACCGTGGCCTGCGGCGGCTGCTTGTCGGTCATTGACGAAGCACCCCCTGCAGGTTCAGTCATTATCTGGTGCTATCCCTTTGCTGCTGCGTCGTTCACGGCGGAGACGATGTCTTCAGCTGTACCCTGACCGGCGAACAGGTCGACCACACCCTTGTTGAGCGCGTTTCCGACGTTCTGTCCGAACAGCGTGTCGAGCCACACCGTGACGTACGGCGCCTCGTTGTAGGACTCGATGATGGAGAGCAGCGCAGCGTCCTTCACGACGCCCTGAGCCTCCTGGTTGGCGGGAATCGTCTGGAACGCCTCCGCGTAGCCTTCCTGGTACTCCTTCTGCATGAAGAAGTTCAGGAAAGCGCTGCACTCTTCCTTCGGGGCCTGTGCCGAGCAGGTGAAACCGTCGACGCCGCCCATCATTGCGCCAGGCTCGCCCTCGCCACCGTCGACCTCGGGGAACGGGAACCAGCCAAGGTCGGGCAGCGGCTTCTCGTCAGGGGTCAGCGAAGCGATGACACCCGGGTTCCACGCACCCATGAGTTCCATGGCTGCCTTGTGGTTGGCGATGAGGCCTGCGGAGCTACCTGCACCCTGCTGCGCCGAGGTGGTGAGGAATCCGTTGTTGAACGGCTCGGTCTCGACGAAGTCTGCGAGGTTTTCGCCAGCCTCCAGCCAGCACGGGTCGTCGAACTTCATGGTTTCTGCTGCCGTGTTGAGGGTGTCCTGCGAGCAGGCCCGAACCGCGAAGAAGTAGTACCAGTGCGCTGCAGGCCAGGCATCCTTCGCCCCGACGGCGATGGGGTCGACACCTGCACCCTTGAGCTTGTCAACGGCTGAACCCAGCTCGTCGAGGGTCGTCGGCGTTCCTTCGACACCTGCTTCAGCGAAAAGGTCCCCGCTGTAGTAGATGCCGCCGGGCAGCACGGCCGTCGGCATTCCGTAGATCTTGTCTTCGATTGCGAAGGCGCTCAGCACGCCTTCCGGCACCGCGGCCTTGGTGGAATCGTCGACCAGGTCGGTGATGTCCATCGCCTGTCCGGCCGCCACGACGTCGGCGAGCTTGCCGCCACCACGTGCCATGAAGATGTCGGGAGCGTCACCGGAGTTGAGCGCCGTCTGGAGCTTCCCATCCATTTCTTCGTTCTGGATGGACTGGACCTTGATCTTGACGCCCGGGTTCGCCTCCTCGAAGTCGGCGACCGTTGAGTCCCAGTAGGCCTTGCCTGCGCCGGTTGTCGAGTTGTGCCAGAACGTCATGGTGACATCGCCACCATCTCCGCCCTGGTCACCCGAACTACAGGCTGCCAAGCCTGCGAGCGACACTGTCGCGACAGCTCCCGCCGCGAGCAGCTTTTTGATGCTGCGTTTGTTCATCGTTGAACGCCTCTCGAAAGTTTCGACAACCACGTCGAAAGTGATTAGGATGGTTTGAGCCTAGGCATTTGCCTGGCGAAGCGCAAGTTGTCTCAGACAACAAATAGGGATTGGTTTCTCCATGGCCGACACCGAACACAAGGTAAAGCTTGCTGAATTGGCCGATGAGGCGGGTGTTTCGCTCTCCACGGTTTCAAAAGTCCTCAACGGACGATCCGATGTTTCTGCCGGAACGAGGGCGAAGATCGAGAAAATTCTGGACCGCCAAGGGTACAAACGACGGGCTGGACTCCCCAATCGCGGCACGCTGATCGAGCTGGTATTCCCGGAACTCGAGACGGCATGGGCGATGGAGATCATTCGTGGCGTCGAAAATATCGCCCGTGCCAACGGGCTCAGTGTCGTCCTCACTGAGTCCGGTGACCGTCACTCCCCCTCCGCGCCGTGGATCACCGGCGTGCTGCGACGTCGCCCGGTCGGGGTCGTGCTCGTCTTCTCCGATCTGGCCGCCGAGGCGAAAGCGAAACTGCGGTCACGCGCCATCCCCTTCGTGATCATCGACCCCGCAGGGGACCCGGCACCCGACGTCCCCTCGGTCGGATCCGCGAACTGGTCCGGCGGCCTCGTCGCCACCCGTCACCTCATCGAGCTCGGACACACCAGAATCGCAGCGATCACCGGCCGTGACGACATGATGTGCTCGTTCGCCCGCGTCGACGGCTACCGGTCAGCCATGAACTCGGCCGGCATCGAGATCGACGATCGATTCGTACGTTTCGGAAACTTCCAGGTCGACGGTGGGCGCAGCATCGCGCTCGAACTACTCTCGCTTCCCGACCGTCCCACGGCGATCTTCGCGGGAAGCGACCTTCAGGCACTCGGCGTGATCGAGGCGGCCAGAACACTCGGACTCCGCGTGCCCGACGACCTGTCGATCGTCGGCTACGACGACCTGCAGCTCGCACAGTGGTCGAGCCCGGCGCTCACGACCGTGCATCAGCCGCTCACCGCCATGGCGGAAGAGGCGGCTCGACTCGTCATCCGGATGAGCGAGACGCCGCTCGACTCCGCCCCGCGCATGGATCTCGCCACGCGGCTCGTCGTCCGCGAGAGCACGGCGGCACCCGCTTCGGTCTAGTCGCCTCAATCGAGACTGCAGTAGTGGCTCTATCTGGCGAGGTTTTCGAGCCGCTGCTGCACTCTCGATCGTTCGACGCGCCCTCTTCCCGCCGAGTGATCGTTGATGGCACGATGGACCCGCGTCCACAAGGACGGACGGAGGCGGATGTCATGACCATCGAGGTGAGACCGGCCCACGACTTCGACGACATGGCGACCATGTTCGCACCGAAGAAGCCGGAGTCCTCGGTCTGCTGGTGCCTCTCGTGGCGGTTGAGTGCGAAGGAGAATCGGGAGCTCAAGGGAACACAACGGGCGGACAAGGTCCGCGAGCTCTGTTCGCGGAAGCTTGCGCCGGGCGTTCTCGCGCATCGGGATGGCGAGGTGGTGGGCTGGGCCGGAATCGCGCCGCGCGCAGACCTGCATCCGTTTGCGAACTCGAAGAAGATTCCTCACATCGACGACATCCCGGTGTGGTCACTGTGGTGCATCCGGGTTCGGCCCGGTTTCCGAAAACAGGGCATCACCGAGGCGCTCATCGAGGGCGCAGTCGAGTATGCACAGGCATCCGGAGCGCCGGCGGTCGAGAGTTACCCCGTCGATAACGCCGGTGAACGTGTCGATCTGACGATGGCGTTCGTCGGCACGCGCAGCATGTTCGAGCGGGCGGGCTTCACCAAGGCCGCCGACACCGACTCGATCGCGGGCGGATTCCCGCGAATCCTGATGCGGCGGAGTCTCGTCTGACCCGGAGCTTTCGCCTCACTAGTCGGCGAACTCGAACCGTGCCTCTGGGCGGTTCTCCACGGCGGCCTGAATCCGGCGGGCCATGTCGGGCGACAGCGTGGGTAACGCGTCCAGGGCGAACCAGGATGCCTCGGTGTTCTCGTCATCGGCCGGCTCAGGTTCTCCGGCCACCCACGACAGGCGGAACACGAGATCGAGGTACTGGGTCACATCACCGTTCGAGTAAACGACGGGTTCGGTGACACGCACCCAGACCAGGCTTTCCGGACGGGACTGAACACCCGCCTCTTCCTCCACCTCGCGAACCGCCGCAACCGCGGGTTCTTCGCCCGGGTCGATGATCCCCGTAACCGGTGTCCACGCCCCGTTGTCGACTCGCCGCACGAGCAACACCTCGTTCCCTCGAACGACGACGGCTGTGACGCCGGAAAGCCACAGGGGGGCGGTGCCGATCTTCTCGCGCAGGGCCAGCACGAACTCCGGTGTCGCCATCGTCAGGACCTCTCCCCTGTGTTCGGTGGAATCGGCCCATCCTGACACGGTTGACACCCATCTGCTTGCCAGGCGTCTCAGTGGGCGCCGAGCTGCACTCGCTTGAGCTCAAGGAAGTCGTCGACCTGCACCTCGAAGGATTCCGCCGGAGTCCGCGGCCACCACCGGAGCAGCGGCGAGCGCTCGGGGGCCGGCCGGCGGACCACAAAGGGCGGCCAGTATTCGTCGGCGCCCGCACCGCGCCAGGCGCGATCGGAATGGAGGGCCTCGTCGACCTGAACGCCGAAGGGCTGGTCGGGTCGCAGGGGTAACCATCGCAACAACGGCGAGCGCCTGGGCGGTGGATAGAGAGTCAGGTGGGTCCAATCGTCGGGATCGCCCCAGTAGAAAACCGTCGTCCAAGCCTCGGCCCACGGATCGGCGAACTCGGCCCAGCGATCACGGAGGTAGCGGATGGAACCGTAGATCCAGACATCCGCCGCGTATTCGGTCGGCGAGTCCTGAGGCGACAGTCGGGCCAGGAGGTGGTCTAGCTGGTCATACTCATCCGACAACACCAGAGCGATCTCCTCTTCGATGGCGCCCAGGGGCCGCGACGTCTGGAGGTCGAGAAAGAAGTCGCACACCTCGCGCGATCGAATCATCCCCGCCCGGTGTCCTGCACGGACCACATCCGGCGTGATCAGGGACGGTGGGAACATCGCGCACAGGCTTGGGAAGGGCACCGTTACCGTCATGCCCTCACCACTTCTTTTTTCGCGCCCACATCTGAGTCCGCTGCAATCCTCGTGCAGCGTGTTCGTTATACCTGTGCAAGGCTCCCGGCACGATCCAGAACACGGTCAGCGGTGACAGGAACTTTCGCCCCCTGGCGTCTGTCCAGACGAGCCAACTGAAATCGGAGACGCCCGTGACTCGGTCGCGGCTGACCGTGCGACTCCACAGAAAGCCGCGGACGACGATTCGGTCGGGGGCGAGTATCACCGATTGGCGCCAGGAACGCACGCCGAACAGAACGGCCATTCCAGCGGACGCGATCAACGCTAGTGCGGTCCATGACTCGGGAATAACCATCTCTCGGACGGCTATCAGCGCCACGTACAGGAACCCAAGGGGTACAGCTTGGCAGGCAATACGCGTTGCAAGAAGAGGTCGGAGTACCACAGTTCTCGCTACGTGTGTCATCCCTGGCCTCTCTGTGCGCCGGCCGAGCCTATCGCCATGTCGCGCCACGATGGTGACGCGCACTCCCCCACAAGATGGGACAGCGACGTTGCGGCAAGTCGCAATTCGTCACCTCCGCTCTGCCAGACTGATGCCCACCATGCACGAGTTGAGACCCACATCACACAACGGCATACCTGCCTACTCGCTCGGGCGCGAGGGAGTCACGACGGGGACGCTGACCTTTGGGGTTGGCCGACGCGACGAGCCTCCGACGCTGGCAGGGATCACCCACCTGATCGAGCACGTCATACTGCGCCTGGTCCAACCCGTTCCGATCCTCCACAGCGGCAGCGTCGATACTGACTCCGTCGAGTTCTTTGCTTCGGGGACGGATGCCGCCGTTGCCAACTTCCTGAACGCCGTCAGCGCGGCGATCGCCGGGCTCTCCTCCATCTCCGACGAAGCTGTGTCCTTCGAGAAGCGCGTGATCGAAGCGGAGAATGCGTTGGCGTTCCATCATGTATCTCCTGGACTTCTGTCGTATCGGTTCGGACTGCGGGGGCTTGGAGTCGCGGGACTCGGCGCTCCGACGGTTCATGGACTCAGCCGATCCGAACTCGTCGAATGGGCTCGGCGTTGGCTGACCGCGGAGAACGCCACGTTGTCGTTCACAGGAGCGGTGCCAGCAGCCCTTGACCTCGTGCTCCCATCGGGCAGTCCCGAAACGCGCGAGCCCGCACAATCTCCGGCAACCTCACCGAGAATCATCAGATCCCCTAAGGACGGAGTCGCGCTGTCACTCCTCGTGCCGACGGCGCAGGTGGATGTCCTCGGTGCGGCGCTGACCGCCGATCTGTTCACCCGGCTTCGGCACGCCCGCGGGCTGATCTACGGCGTCGAACACTTCATCACCCGTGTTGACAACGACGTCTGTCAATTGGACCTCATCTTCGACCCCACTGACAAAGATCTCATCATCACGCTTACGACAAGCATCGACACCCTGCGCGAGCTTGCGGCTCTCGGATTCTCTGCAGACGCCATCGAATACACCCGCAACGTTGTCGCAGCAGCCGTCAGCCAGGACAGGGTGAACGGGACTGTATACCTCGACAGCGTGGTGGTTGACGCGCTCCGCGGGCGGGCGACTCCCTCCCCCGCGTCGTTGATCGACGCCGCGGAGTCGGCGACGGCGACGGGATTGAAATCAGTGCTCAACAGCTGTCTTCCGTCCCTGATCGTGGCCGTGCAGCGCGACGGTCGCCTGCCCAAGAAAGCGATCCAAGAGCTTGCTCTGCCCATAGACGACTACAGCATTTGGCGTCAGCACACTGGCAAGAAGGCGGAACGTCAGCACAAGAATATGCGAGAGTCCCGGCCCAGCTGGCACAACAGATCTTCGAATGATCGGCTTTGGCTCACGAAGACACATCTCTTGAGGCGCAAGGCAGGTCGCCTGACCTCGATCCGGCTGGCCGATGTCGCGGTAGTCGGGAATCGCAGTTGCGGATGCATCTGCCTGATCGATCGCGAAGGCAGGAGTCTGGAACTGGTCGTGCGCGCTTGGAAGCAGAAGAGACGTCTGCGGCGTCAACTGTTGAACGCGTTCCCCGCCGAGCTGGTGCGAGCGTTCCCCGGAGACGAGTGAGCTGTCACATCGTCGGCGGGAACGCGTGCGGGCGATACACGCTCTCCTTCATCCGGTCGCAGCGGGCGCACCCGTGGTAACGCCCGCCATCTGGCGCGTCCTGCTTCAGGACCCATTTGTGGAGTCCCAGCCGGCATCGAAGTGGACGTTTCATTTCCGCCTCCCAGAGTGTGGGACGACGCCGACTGCGGAGTGATCTGGCCGGGTGAACGCCGGCCGTGACGCCCACGGCGCCGTTTCCTCGCAAGGTACTCCTCAGGGTTGTCGAAAACAACCGTCGGCGAACCGACCACTGCGGAAGTCCGCGGTCTCAAGGGGCTGCCGCACCGACCGCGTGCAGGTTATTGTGAGCCCGTGAGCCCATCGAAGAGCCCAGCCGCCGTGCTGGAGGTCGACGCCCGCGAGGTGCACGTCTCGAGTCCCGACAAGATGGTCTTCCCCGAGCCGGGAGTCACGAAACTCGACCTGGTCAAGTATTACCTGGCCGTCGCCGACGGAGCGCTTCGCGGAGCCGCCGGCCGGCCCATGGTTCTCAAGCGGTTCGTGAAGGGCATCGACCAGGAGGCCTTCTTCCAGAAGCGCGCGCCCGACAAACGGCCGGAGTGGATCGACACCGCCACGCTGCACTACGCCTCAGGGAATTCTGCTGAGGAAGTCGTCCTCCGGGATGCCGCCTCCCTCGCCTGGGTTGTGAACCTCGGATGCATCGACCTCAACCCCCACCCTGTCCGAGCGGAGGACCTCGATCACCCGGATGAGCTCCGCGTCGACCTGGATCCCATGCCCGGCGTCGACTGGCGCCAGATCGTCGACGTCGCGATGATCGCCCGCGACGTGCTCACCGACCATAGTCTCGTCGGCTGGCCGAAGACATCCGGATCACGTGGCATCCACATCTACGCCCGGATCGAACCACGCTGGGATTTCCGACAGGTCCGGCTCGCGGCCGAGACCCTGGCGCGCGAAGTCGAACGACGCGCGCCAGGCCTCGCCACCGCGAAGTGGTGGAAGGAGGAGCGCGGCGAGAGCGTCTTCGTCGACTTCAACCAGAACGCGAAGGACCGCACCGTCGCCTCGGCGTACTCGGTTCGCGCACTGCCGGATGCCCGCGTGTCGACGCCACTGGACTGGGAAGAGGTTCCGGGATGCCGCCCGGAGGAGTTCACCGTGCGCTCGGTCATGGAGCGGTTCGCAGAGCGCGGCGACCCGGCATCCGGAATCGACCGCGCGGTCGGCAGCCTTGAAGCGCTGCTCGCTCTCGCCGACGAGCTCGGCCCGGCGGAGAAGCCTCCGAAATCCTCCGACGGATCCGGGCGACGGGCGTCGACGATGCCGCTCATCGAGATCGCCCGCGCAAAGACCAAGCCGGAGGCGTTGGACGGCCTCGAGCACTGGAAGTCGAAACACCCCGGCGTGGTCAAGCTCCTCGAGCCGGCCGACGTGCTGGTCGACGGGATGCGTGGATCGAGCTCGCTCTGGTACCGAGTCCGCGTGAACCTGCAGCACGTCCCAGAGAAGGAGCGCCCGGAACAGGAGGAACTCGAGGTCGACTACGACCCGTGGGCGGGAAAGAGTCACCCCTAGACGCGGCCCGGGCGGCGCGACGATCGGTGCTGCTCATAC
This sequence comes from Mycetocola sp. Y719, assembly GCF_056713205.1. Taxonomy (NCBI): domain Bacteria; kingdom Bacillati; phylum Actinomycetota; class Actinomycetes; order Micrococcales; family Microbacteriaceae; genus Mycetocola; species Mycetocola sp. Y719. The sequence continues at coordinate 1,096,467 of NZ_JBWYGY010000001.1, forward strand.
GTCGTCCGGAGCGAATCATGCCCCGAAAGGGGTGGGGTGCGCACGCGCCCCCGGACAATACGCTCGTGGCCATGCCTCCAACGAATGTCGCGCCGGCAACGCCGTCAACGTGTGACCGCCCGCGTGAACACTGACCTCCCCGACAACGGCGCGAGCGGCGTCCACCCCGCACCGTTCACGCACCCATTTGCCACAAACCCCGAAACAACAGGCCCTCCAATCGTGTTTCCCGGGTACGCCGGGGGTCCCGTGGAGCAGGCCAACTACTATTCGTATGCGCCTGCCGCTCCGTTCCAGGCGCCGCCGCCTCCTCCGCCGGCTCCAAGAAAGCGAAGGGGATGGCTCGTCATCGCGGCCTGGATCGGCGGCGCGGCCCTGGTGCTCGGTCTGACGCTCCAGGCCGGCACCCTCGTCGCCGACGCGGTCACCGACGCGGTGCAGGGCTCCGACTTCCTTGCCGACCCCGTTGGGGCAATCTATTCCGACCCATACCTCGTGGACGGCGTCGAGGTCGTAGAGGTTGCGGAGGCGTGGACTTTGTGCGCGAGCGAGTCATGCTGGGAGTGGGTGCTCATGACCGAGCCGGAGTGCGCCACCGCCACTGTCACAATCACATTCACCAACATGTACGGCAACTTCCCTCACGAGATCGAGCGCTTAGTGACGGTCGAACCCATGACATCCATCGTCGTCGAAGCCGCTGAAGCGGAGGGCGACGACTATGCGCAGCTGACATCGATCAGCTGCAAGTAGGTCGATGGGGGTGAAATCTACCCAGGCGAACGTTGCCTGTTTTCCTCCTCTTCGCCCGAGGCTCCTCTTCCAATGGTTCATGGATGCCTGGTGCAGGCCTGTGTCTCGGACGTATCGTGTGTGAGACGTTCGCGGGCGACGGTTTCGGATCCGTCAGTGCATTTCGGAGCACAGGGCCGCGGCGAAAGGAGATTCCCATGCCAGGACGCATCCACATCGACCACTTCACAACGCTCGACGGGGTTGCCCAGGCCCCAGGTGGCCCCGACGAAGACACCGAAAGCGGGTTCAGGTTCGGCGGCTGGCAGGCGCCCCTGATCGACGAGGCCGACGGCGCCCAGGTATCCGAGGGGATACAGGCCATGGACGCCCTCCTCCTCGGGCGGCGAACCTACGACATCTTCGCCTCCTACTGGCCCCATCATCTCGACGGGCCCGCTGCCGAGATCGCACGCAAGTTCGAGGCGATCCCGAAATACGTCGCGTCGCGGGGAACGCCGGAGCTGACCTGGCGCGACTCGCACCTGCTCGGGAGCGATCTCGTTGCCGAGCTCTCAGCATTGCGCGAGCGGCACCAGGAGATCCACGTCATCGGCAGCATCGACTTCGCCCGTACCCTCGTCGCCGAGAACCTGTTCGACCAGTTGAACCTGTGGGTGTACCCGATCGTGGTCGGTGCCGGCAAACGCCTGTTCGCCGACGACGGACCACCCACCGCCCTCACTCTGCTCGCTGCAGAGCCTGCTTCTTCGAAGGGCGCGGTCCTCCTGCGTTACGGCCCGACCGGATCTGTCCCCGAGACAGGCGATATGAGTGACGAGGGCGGCGCATGACCGGCGCGCCCACAGCGTTCGAGGTCCACGAATCGGGAGCCCTGTTTCACGGCACAAAGGCGGACCTGACGATCGGAGAATTCCTGGTTCCCGGACGCGGCTCGAACTTCGAAGAAGGAAGGACGGCCAACCACGTCTACGTCACCGCGACTCTGGATGCCGCGACCTGGGGCGCTGAGCTGGCCGTCGGTGAGGGCAGCGGTCGGATCTACATCGTGGAACCGACCGGCGCGCTGGAGGACGACCCCAACGTGACGGACAAGAAGTTCCCCGGCAATCCGACCCGGTCATTCCGTACCCGGGAACCGGTGAAGGTCGTGGGAGAACTCGTGGAATGGGTGGGACACACGCCCGACCAGGTGCAGGCCATGCGCGACGGCCTCGCTGACCTCCGACGCCGAGGCCAGGCGGTCATCTACGACTGACGCCAACCGCGGAGTGCGGGCACCCGAAGTGGGTGGCGTCCGACGGGCCGGCGAAACCATATTCTGGGGGCTATGCCCCGAACGATCGTCGCGCCGGCAACGCCGCCTGCCCTCGAGATGTCATGTGAACGCTAGAGAACCCTCTGACGACGCGAATGCTCTTGACTCTGCTGAACCGCTGAACCCATTCGATGTAGCTCGAATCTCTTCCGAGTCGTATCTGTACCCGGCAAACCCCGCGCATCCACCGACGTTCACCTCCCTGGCGCCCGAGCCCCCGACAGCTGAGGTGTCTCCGGCCCCGGACGGGAGCTCGGGGTTCCTCCACCGGTGGCGCCAGGCGACACGACGGGAGTCGGAGAGTGAGCAGGCCCGCGACCCGATCAGTGAAAATATCCGGGCCGAGAGGCGTAGGTCGATCCGTCGGATCGCCGTCCCTGGCGTGCTCGTCCTGATCGCCGTCGCGGCTCTCGCAGTGGTGCTGGCAGGAGTCGTCGAGTGGTGGTCGCTGGCGACATTCATGGTCTCTTTCTTTGCGTACAGGGTCTACATGGCGACCGATGAGTTCCGCAGGCGCCCACCGTCGACCCGTCCGCCCGGCGAAAGACGCAGACGCGTCGCGCAGCTTCGTGAAGCAGAAAGCCGGCGACTCGAGGTGAAGGAGGGTCCATTCGGCTAGCCGGTGAAGTATCACCATCCCCGCTCCAAAACTTAGCCCTTGTGCTTAGTATCTTCTCCCGATAACTTAGCCGTATGGCTCAGTATTCGGCCCCGCTCGACGGCGTCTTCCAGGCCCTCGCCGATCCCACCAGACGTGCGGTTCTCGGACGTCTGGGATCGGGTCCGGCGAGCATCGGTGAGCTAGCGCAACCATTCGACATGGCACTGCCCTCGTTCATGAAGCACATCCGCTACCTCGAGGACACGGGGTGGATCACGACCCGCAAGAGCGGCCGGGTGCGGACCTGCACCATCGAGAAGAAGTCGTTCGACGTGCTCGAATCCTGGCTCAGCGACCAACGACGCATCTGGGAGGACCGCACCGACCGTCTCGAGCAGTTCGTCACCACCAATCACGACAAGGAAGCATCCGAATGAACACGACGCCGCATCCCGAACTCGACCTGACCGTCTCGCGCATCATCAAGGCTCCACGGACCGTGGTCTGGAACGCGTGGACCGAACCGGAGAGGTTCCAGCAGTGGTGGGTTCCCGCGCCGGAGATCTGCCGGGTGCAGGAGATGGACCTGCGGCCCGGTGGCTCATTCCGCACCGAGATCAGCCAGGATGCTCGCGAGTTCGGCCCGCACATCACCGGCTGTTTCCTCGTCGTCGACGAACTCGAGCGCATCGTCTTCACCGACGCCCTCGTCGCCGGCTGGCGCCCATCGGAAGCATCCTTCGTGACCGCCGTCATCACGATGAAGGATCACCCCGAAGGCACCGAGTACACGGCCACCGCGATGCACCGCAATGTGACCGACCGTGACCAACACGAAAAGCTTGGGTTCCACGACGGCTGGGGCACCGTCACACGACAACTCGCCGAGCTGGTCGAGTCGCGAGCCTAGCGGTCCACCCGAGTCGGCCAGTGCGACCCGCTTGACGCGTGCTCGACCCTGAGTAGCATTTTTCGCATGTCCGGTCGCATCGTCGCACGCACCCTGTCCGCCGCCTCACTGAGCGCCCTCCTGATCATCTCGGGAGCACCCGCGGTCGTCGCCGCTCCCCAGGTGACGCGAGGCCACGTCGAGGAGGTGATCGCGCTTCCAGACGGGTTCCAACCGGAGGGCATCACGATCGACCATCGCGGCACCGCATACGTCGGCTCACTCGCGGACGGCGACATCTACGCCTTCGACGTGCGCTCCGGCGAGGAGATCAGGACCCTCGAGGGCCCCGGCACCCCGTCGGTCGGCCTGAAGATCGACAATCGGGGCCGGCTCTTCGTCGCAGGCGGGCCGACCGGTGAGGGCCGGGTCGTGGATGCCGCCTCTGGCGATGTTCTTCGCAGCTACATTTTCACCGATGCGCCGACGTTCGTGAATGATGTCGTCCTGACGCGCGACGCAGCATGGTTCACGGATAGCCAGCAGGCGCAACTCTACAAACTCCCTCTGGGACGACACGGTGCTCTGCCGAAACCTGATGGCTTCAAGGTCCTCCCCCTGTCGGGCGCATGGGTGCAGCAGCCCGGGTTCAACGCCAACGGCATCGCAGAAACGCCCAATCACAAGGCGCTTCTCGTCATTCAGTCGGCCACCGGCATCCTGTATCGGGTCGACGCCAGGACCGGTGTCGCTACGGCGGTCGATCTGGGGGGTGCCCTGCTGCCCAACGGCGACGGGCTGCTCGTCGTCGGACGGACGCTGTACGTCGTGCAGAACCAGTTGAATCAGGTCGCCGTGATCCGCCTCAACGCGTCGGGGACCAGCGGAACGCTCGTCGACGAGCGCACAGATCCGGACTTCCAGGTGCCGACGACGATCGCACGGTACGGCAAGGCTCTCTATCTGCCGAACGCGCGCTTCGGCACTCCGCCTACGCCGGACACCGAGTACTCGGTGGTCCGCATTCGCCGGTAACTCGCACGACGCCGCCACTGTCATCTGAAGAGGAGGCCCGCAGTGGATACCTGGATGATCATTTTTCTCGGGGTAGGAGCCCTCGGGTTCTTCCTCGTCGCGTTCCTTATTCATCGCCGCGACAAAAGAGCACGAAACACTGGGGCCGATCCGGAGTCCTCCAGGAGGGAGATAGCCGACGCCCAGGCCCGGGCTGCGAACACGGGCCCATCGATGGATGGTTTCGGCGGCGGTCTCTGAAGCGATCAGACGTTGAAGCGGAACTCCACCACGTCGCCATCGCTCATGACGTAGTCCTTGCCCTCCATGCGGGCTTTGCCCTTGGACCGCGCCTCGGCGACCGAACCGGTCTCGACGAGGTCGTCGAAGGAGACGATCTCAGCCTTGATGAAGCCACGCTCGAAGTCGGTGTGGATGACACCGGCCGCTTGAGGCGCCTTCGCCCCCTTGGGGATCGTCCATGCGCGGGTCTCTTTCGGACCGGCCGTGAGGTAGGTCTGCAGTCCGAGCGTGTCGAAGCCGATGCGGGCGAGCTGGTCGAGGCCGGACTCCGCCTGGCCGGTGGATGCCAGCAGCTCGGCGGCATCCTCGGGGTCGAGGTCGATGAGCTCGGACTCGAGCTTCGCGTCGAGGAAGATCGCCTTCGCCGGGGCGACCAGAGCGGCCAGCTCGGCGAGCTTGGCCTCGTCCTGCAGCACGGCCTCGTCGATGTTGAAGACGTAGATGAACGGCTTCGACGTGAGCAGTCCGAGTTCCTTGATCGGCTCGAGGTCGAGGCCGGAGCTCGACAGCGGCTTGCCGGTGTCGAGATAGGCCTTCGCCGCCTCAGCAGCCGTCAGAACGCTCGGGTCGAGCCTCTTGCCACGGACTTCCTTCTCGAAGCGCGACTGCGCCTTCTCAAGGGTCTCCAGGTCGGCGAGGATCAGCTCGGTGTTGATGGTCTCCATGTCGCCCGCCGGGTTCACCGCGCCGTCGACGTGCACAACGTCTTCGTCGGCGAATCCGCGGATGACCTGCGCGATGGCATCCGCTTCACGGATGTTGGCGAGGAACTTGTTGCCCAGCCCCTCCCCCTCGCTCGCGCCACGGACGATGCCGGCGATGTCGACGAACGACACGGCAGCGGGAAGGATCCGCTCGCTGCCGAAGATCTCGGCGAGCACAGGCAGACGCGAGTCTGGCAGGTTCACCACACCGATGTTCGGCTCGATCGTGGCAAACGGGTAGTTTGCCGCGAGCACCTGGTTCTTGGTGAGCGCGTTGAACAGGGTTGATTTGCCGACGTTAGGAAGACCGACGATACCGATAGTTAGAGCCACGAGGGTCTATCGTACCGGGCGTTCCTCCACGAGCCGTGCCCGGAAGCACTCGGTGATGTACGGCAGCCCGACCACCGGTCGGCCGGACAGGTCGGGGTGGTCCTCGAGCAGCTCGATCTCAGCGGCGATCGTCGCATCCTGCTCCGCTTTCGACTTGACCAGGAAGTAGCTTCGCGAGCGGACGAGGTCGAGCATCCCGTCACGGTCCAGCGTCTGCACCCACCGGGTCTGCCAGGTCTCGAGCGGCCCGAACGGCGGACCGACCGGAGGCGCCTCATCGTCCACCTCGTAGTGGGCCGTCCCACCCATGAGCTCGCCGAGCCGCGCCACCCAGTCGATGCTCTCGTCGCGGGTGTTCCAGACGAGGCCCAGGGTCCCTCCCGGGCGGAGCACCCGCGCCACCTCCGGCACCGCCCGCTCAGCATCGACCCAGTGCCAGGCCTGCGCCACGGTGACCGCGTCGACGCTGGCATCGGCGAGAGGGATCGTCTCAGCGGTTCCGACGAGGGTTGTGATGTCGGGGGCGGATGCCGTGAGCTGGGCGAGCATGTCGGCGGACGGATCGATGGCGATCACGTCTCGGCCGCTCCGTGCGAGAAGGGTGGTCAGTTTGCCGGTCCCCGCCCCGAGGTCGAGCACAGTGCCCGCGCCATCAGGAACGAGCCACTCGACGGCATCCGCCGGATAGCTGGGCCGTGCAACCGCGTAGGCTTCCGCGGCCTGCCCGAAGGACAGCGCATGGTGCTCAAGCCGGCTGCGGTCACGCATGGAATCTCCCTGGTTATCGGTTCACGCTAACGGACGGCACTCCGCCCGGACACGTCGGCGAGATCGACCGCAGGTGCCGGACGGCTGGTGAGCCACACACCGGCGATCACGAGCGCCCCGCCGATGAGCTGAACGACGGTGATCGGCGTGCCCATCGCGAGCGCGATCAGGGCAGTGAAGACGGGCATGAGGTTGAGGTAGACCCCGGCGCGGTCAGCTCCGATCTTCTTGACCGAGATGTTCCACAGCATCAGGCTGAGCACCGACGGGAACAGACAGATGTACGCCACACCCCACCAGCCTGCGGCGTCGAGGGTGATCGGGCCGCCGATCGTCAGGCTGATCGGGGCGAGGATGACAGCGGCCATGACCGCCTGTACAGCGGCGGATGCCACCGGCGGCGTCGAGAGGGACCGCCCGATCACCGTGTACGCGGTCCACACGGCGACGGCTCCGAGCATGAACAGTCCGCCGATGTTGTAGTCGGTGGTGAAGACCTGCAGCAGCCGACCGTCGGTGAGCACGAGCAGCACCCCGAGGAGCGAGATGGCCAGTCCGATACTCGCAGCCGGGCGCATCCGCTGCCGGATCACGATTGCGGCGACGACCGCGATCAGCGCCGGATTGGTGGCGCCGACGAGGGCCGCGTTGAGCGCGGTCGTGTGCCGGAGCGCCTCGTAGCTGAACAGGCAGAACGCGATGAGTCCGAGGCACGCCTGGAGCAGATGCATACGCCACTCACGGAGCGCCGCACGCCAGTTCGGCTTGTCGATCACAACGGCAAGGCCGACCAGGAGCGGGGCCGCGACAGCCCAGCGGATCGACGTCAGCTGAAGCGGACTGACGTGCCCGGCGACGAGGTGGCCGACGACGTAGTTGCCCGACCAGAACAGGTTGGCGAGCACGAGGAAGAGGTACACCCGCCACGAAGCCATTGCTCGAGCCTATCGAGTCATTCCGCCGGTCGAGTTGCGGGCGTCAGCGGGACCGCAACCGGCCGCTCTGCCTCCCGTCGCGTGTCGGCGGTCGCTGTCACACTGGCGACATGGATCCCATACTGGCTCTCGTTCTCGGAGTACTGCTCGGCGCTCTCGTCGGCGCTCTGGCCACGCTCGTCGTCGTTCGGCGACGGTCGACGGGTCCGGGCGACCCGGCTGTCACCGAGGCCAGGCACGAGTCCGAACTCATGCGCCTGCGCGCGGCAGAGGGCGAACGCCAGGCCCAGCTCGCCGAGCTCCTCGCCCGAGCCGAGACCCGCGCAGAAGCCCTCCAGGAGCGCATCGACGCTCAACGCGACCAGTACCAGGATCTCGTCGACCGGCACCGCCGCGAGCGCGACGACGAGGCCGAACGCGCCCGCGCCGAGAGCCGGGTGCTGCAGACGCTCGCCCCGGTGCGCGAGAGCCTGCAGGAGATGCAGCTGAAGGTGACCGAACTCGAGACCCAGCGCAGCCGTCAGCATGGCGAACTCGCCCAGCAGCTGCGGAGTGCGACCGAGTCAGAGGAACGGCTCCGTTCGACGGCTGAATCGCTCGCAGCGGCGTTGAACAACAACTCCACGCGTGGGGTGTGGGGTGAAACGCAGCTCCGGAGCGTGGTCGAAGCCGCCGGCCTGCTCGAACGGGTCAACTTCGATGTGCAGTCCAGCGTGACGAGCGACAGCGGCGCCGGCCGCCCAGACATGGTCGTCTACCTGCCAGGCGGCAAGAGCATCGCAGTGGATGCCAAGGTGCCATTCAGTTCGTACATCGAGGCGAGTGCGATCCCGCTGACGGCATCCGAACCCGAACTCGCCCGCCGGGCGCTCCTGCTGAAGGCGCACGTGAAGGCGATGCGTGACCACATCACCGCGCTCGGCAGCAAGACCTACTGGGACGGCCTCGACGCGAGCCCGGAGATGGTCATCGCGTTCATCCCGAGCGAGTCACTCGTCTCCAGCGCCCTCGAGGCCGACCCGACCATCATGGAGTTCGCGTTCAGCAAGCGCGTCGCCCTCTCCTCCCCCGTCACCCTGTGGTCGGTGCTGAAAACGGTGGCGTTCAGCTGGCAGCAGGATGTCGTCTCCCAGGAGGCGAAGACCCTCTTCGACCTCAGCCGCGAGCTCTATGGCCGCCTGGCGACGATGGCCGGGCACATCGACAAGCTCGGACGCTCGGTGAAGGCGACCGTTGCCGACTACAACCGTTTCGTCGGATCACTCGAACGCCAGGTCCTGCCCTCGGCACGCAAACTCAACGTGCTCGACGAGTCGAAGACGATCCCTGCGCTCGCCTCCCTCGACGAGTCGGCTCGCGACCTCGCCGCCGTCGAACTCGTCGCCGAGCTCGACAGCGGGATCGAGGCGGGCAGGATCACCCAGGAGATCCGTGACCGCGCCAACAACTGACCGGGGCTGCAGGGAAAAGTAGCTCCTAGAGCCACTTCTCCGCGAGGTGCTCGGCAACGATGCGACGCATGGTGCCTGACTTGGAGCGGAGCACGACGCTCTCGGTACGGATGATGGAGCCGAGCCGGCGCACGCCGTCCACGAGCCCACCGTCGGTGACGCCGGTGGCCACGAAGAACGTGTTGTCGCTGGCGACCAGCTCGTTCGCTTCGTAGACGTAGTCCATCTTGAGACCGGCATCGATGCCACGCTGGCGCTCGAGGTCGTCCTTCGGCCACAACTGGCCCTGGATCAGACCGCCGAGGGCCTTGACCGCACACGCGGTGACGATGCCTTCAGGGCTTCCGCCGACGCCGACGCACATGTCGATACGGGTCGAGTCACGGACGGCATTGATGCCGCCGGCCACGTCGCCGTCGAGCATGAGCCGCGTTCCCGCGCCGCCTGCACGGATGTCGTCGATGAGTTGCGCGTGGCGCGGGCGGTCGAGGACGGCGATGGTCATGTCACCGACGGACTTGCCCTTCGCCTTCGCGAGTGCACGGATGTTCTCACCGATCGGCTTGCGGATGTCGACGACACCGATCCCCTCGTGGCCGGTGACGATCTTGTCCATGTAGAACACGCTGGACGCGTCGAGCATCGTGCCACGGTCGGACACGGCGATGACCGACAGGGCGTTCTGTCGCCCGGCCGCGGTGAGGCTCGTGCCGTCGATCGGATCGACGGCGATGTCGCAGGCGGGGCCGCGGCCGTTGCCGACACGCTCCCCGTTGTAGAGCATGGGGGCTTCGTCCTTCTCGCCCTCACCGATCACGACGAGTCCATCGAAGTTCACCGTTCCGAGGAACGCGCGCATGGCGTCGACCGCAGCGCCATCCGCGGCGAGTTTGTCTCCCCGGCCGATGAACGGAACGGCGCGAATCGCTGCCGCTTCAGTGGCTCGCACGAGCTCTAGAGCGAGGTTGCGATCCGGGTGTGCGAGGAGCGAAGAATTGTAGGTGGTCACAATGGTCCTTAATCGAAAACGACGGCGTTGCGATGGCGGGCTCGCTGTGTACCCCTTCAGCTTATCGGCGACACACTCCCCGGGCCACGAAGATGAACGCATGTGCGGTCGCCTCGGTGAACGACACCACCCGTGCGCGGCTGCGTCGCATTGTCAGCGAGGTGTTCGGACCTCGGTGTCCCGAATGTCGATTCCCGGCCCGACGCTCCAGGAGCGGGTGACGATGTGGTCCCCGTCGACCCGAACGCCGGCGAGGACTCTGCCCGTCTCCAGCCGGCAGTCGGTGACGGCCGTGAGGAACAGCCAGGCGTCTCCGGCACAGAGATCGGCGAGTGAGAGGATCGTGCCGGTGCTGAGACCGGCACGACGGATGCTGTCTGCCTCCCTGCGGCGCTGCGGCGCGAGTCGGCCCTGCATCTGCCCGCCGAGCGCGCGAACGGCCGCGGCCGTGAGGATTCCCTCAGGTGCTCCCCCGATGCCGACGACGAGGTCGATTTCCGTGCCGGTCTGAGCGGCCAGCAGGGAGCGTTCGACGTCCCCGTCGCCGAAGAGATCGACCCGGGCACCGGCCGCGGTCGCCTCCGCCGCGAACGCGGCATTCCTCGGCCGGTCCTGCACTGCGACGATGAGATCACTGACGCTGATGCCGCGCGCTGCGGCGAGGCGCGCGAGGTTCTCGCGCAGCGGGGCGGCCAGATCAAGCGACAGGCCCGACGCATCCGTCACCAGCTTCTCCATGTAGTGCGCCGGACCGATGTCGAACAGCGTGCCGCGGGCGGCAGCGGCGAGCACGGCGACCGATCCCGGGCGGTCCTCGGCGGCGAGTCTGGTTCCGTCGACGGGATCGACGGCGATGTCGACGGCCGGTCCGTTGCCTGAACCGAACCTCTCGCCGATGTGGAGCATCGGCGCTTCGTCCTTCTCGCCTTCCCCGACGAGGACGAGTCCGTCGACGTCGAGGGAGGCGAGCGCGTCGCGCATGGCGACGACGGCGACCCGGTCCACTTCGTGTTTGTCGCCTGAGCCGATGAGGTCCAGAGTGGCGATGGCCGCCCTGCGCGTGGCGTGGGTGAAGCCCTCGAGGAGGTCGGGGGTCAAGGCAGGAGAAGGCACGGCTCCATCCTGCCCTGTCCCCGCGCGGACGCGTCGCCGATGGGCTGATCGCTACACTGAATCCGAAGACATCCATCTCGTCAAGGAGAAGCTATGCCCGTCGCAACCCCAGAGCAGTATGCAGAAATGCTTGACACCGCGAAGGCGAAGGGCTTTGCCTATCCCGCATTCAACGTGTCGAGCTCTCAGACCATCAACTCCGTACTCCAGGGTCTGACCGAAGCAGGCTCTGACGGCATCATCCAGGTCACCACCGGAGGCGCAGACTACTTCGCCGGGCACACCGTGAAGAACCGGGCTGCCGGAGCGATCGCCTTCGCGAAGTTCGCCACCGAGGTCGCGAAGAACTACCCCGTCACCGTTGCGCTGCACACGGACCACTGCCCGAAGGACGCCCTCGACGGCTTCGTGATGCCGCTCATCGCCGCCTCCGAAGAAGAGGTCAAGGCCGGCCGCAACCCGCTGTTCCAGTCGCACATGTGGGACGGTTCAGCCGTTCCGCTCGACGAGAACCTCGAGATCGCCAAGGAAATGATCAAGCGCACCCGCGCGATCAACGCCATCCTCGAGGTCGAGATCGGCGTCGTCGGCGGCGAGGAAGACGGTGTCAGCCACGACATCAACGAGCACCTCTACACGACCCTCGATGACGCGATCGCGACCGTCGAAGCGCTCGGCCTCGGCGACAACGGCCGTTACATGGCTGCTCTCACCTTCGGCAACGTGCACGGCGTCTACAAGCCGGGCAACGTCAAGCTCAAGCCTGAGCTGCTCAAGGAGATCCAGGAAGGGATCGCCGCGAAGTACGGCACGGCTGCCAAGCCCCTCGACCTCGTCTTCCACGGCGGATCCGGCTCGACGGACGCCGAGATCGCCGAGGCCGTCGCGAACGGTGTCATCAAGATGAACATCGACACAGACACCCAGTACGCGTACACCCGTGCGATCGCCGACTACATGCTCAAGAACTACGACAGCGTGCTCAAGGTCGACGGCGAAGTCGGAAACAAGAAGGTGTACGACCCCCGCGCCTGGGGCAAGGTCGCCGAGTCCGCCATGGCCGCTCGCGTCGTCGAATCGACCCGCCAGCTCGGCTCGGCAGGACACTCTCGCGGCTGATCCCCGCCCGAACAACGACGGATGCCCCGGCCGATTCGGCCGGGGCATCCGTCATTCCACGGGAAAAGCGGTCAGTTCATCCGGTTGACGTACTCGGCGAAAGCCGGGTCGCCTGCCATGGCGATGGCGATACAGGCGAACACCGCGATGTTCGCGATCACGCCGAAGACGAGTGGAATCCACCAGGCAACCTTGCCGCGGCCGAGCGCACGGAGCGAGAGCCAGAGGGCGAGACCCCAGAGCAGCACCTCGACGACGATGGCGGTCCAGCCCATCGTCGCGGCGAGACCGGTGGAGGTGAACTCGCCGACATCCAGCTGCGCGAACGCGGCGGTGATGGCATCCGGCAGATCGACGAGGGCGGACAACGACAGGAGGATCGTCACGAGTCCGATACCGAGCAGAAGCACCGTGGCGAACCGGTCACCGCTCGGCGCCTTGCGTTCCGGCGTCTGGACGCTGATGTGGCTGGTGGGCGACACCTGCGATTCGACGGGAACCGGCTCGATGTCGTCAAGCGGTACCTTGATGGCCGCGCGCTGTTCGTCTGGCGTAGCGTATTCGCCGAACTGCGGGCGCGGGCGGGGAGAGTCGCTCATGGTCGGTTGCGTCCGCCGAGGGCTCGGGAGTCCTTGGCGCCCTTCAGATTGGTGCGGAGTTCCTTCGGCAGCGAGAACATGAGGTCCTCTTCGGCCGTCTTCACTTCCTGGACGTCGACGTATCCCGCCGACGCAAGGCTGTCGAGCACTTCGGTCACGAGAACCTCGGGCACCGATGCGCCGCTCGTCACGCCGATGGTCTCGGCCCCGTCGATCCATTCCTGCTTGATCTCGCTGGCGTAATCGACGCGGTACGCCGTCTTCGCCCCGTATTCGATGGCGACCTCGACGAGCCGGACCGAGTTGGAGGAGTTCGCCGAGCCGACGACGATCACGACGTCGGCATCCTTCGCGACCTTCTTGATCGCCACCTGGCGGTTCTGGGTGGCGTAGCAGATGTCGTCGCTGGGCGGGTCCTGCAGGTTCGGGAACCTGGCGCGCAGGCGGCGGACCGTCTCCATTGTCTCGTCGACGCTCAGCGTCGTCTGGGAGAGCCAGACCACCTTGTCCGGGTCCCTGACCTGAACGGTGTCCGCTTCGTCTGGGCTGCCGACGAGCGTCGTGTGCTCGGGCGCTTCGCCTGCGGTTCCCTCGACCTCTTCATGGCCTTCATGGCCGATCAGCAGGATCTCGAAGTCGTCTCGGGCGAACCGGACGGCCTCGCGGTGGACCTTGGTGACCAGGGGGCAGGTGGCGTCGATGGCCTGCAGGCCACGATCGGATGCCGCGTTCACCACAGCGGGAGAGACCCCGTGTGCGCTGAAGACGATGTGCGACCCCTCGGGGACCTCGTCGACCTCCTCGACGAAGATCGCACCCTGGCTCTCGAGTTCCGAGACCACGTGGATGTTGTGCACGATCTGCTTGCGCACATAGACGGGGGCGCCGTAGTGCTCGAGCGCCTTCTCCACAGCGATGACGGCACGGTCCACACCGGCGCAGTACCCGCGGGGCGCAGCGAGCAGCACCCGCTTGTGTCCGACCACCGGGGTATCCTTGAGCCTCGAACGCACGCCGGGGATTCTCGGCATGGGCAGGCTGATTGTTGCGTCACTCACGTTCCAATTGTAGGTGGCTCCCGATGTGCACACGCTGGACGACGAAGAAGAGAGCAAACGGATGCCGGACGCCCCCGCCACCGCAGAGAATCCGTGGCCGGTCGGCCTGCTCGGCGCGAAGATCCGGGACTACATCGACCGGCTCGGCACGGTCTGGGTCGAGGGCGAGATCACCCAGTGGGGAACATCGGCCGGGAACATCTACGGCAAGCTCAAGGATCTCAACCAGGACGCCACGGTCGGCTTCACCATCTGGTCGTCGGTGAAGGCACGGATCCCCGATGACCTCAAGCACGGCGATCATGTCGTGGCCCTGATCAAGGCCAACTACTGGGTCAAGGGCGGAAGCCTGACCATGCAGGTGCTGCAGATGAAGCACGTCGGGCTCGGCGATCTCCTCGAACGCCTCGAGCGCCTGCGCACCCAGTTGGCCGGTGAGGGCCTGTTCGACGTATCGCGCAAGAAGCGGCTCCCATTCCTGCCGCACTGCATCGGGCTGATCACCGGCAAGGATTCGGACGCCGAGAAGGATGTCATCCGAAACGCACAGTTGCGCTGGCCCGCCGTGAACTTCCGCGTCGTCCATGCCACCGTCCAGGGCGACCGCACAGTGCCCGAGGTGATCTCGGCGATCAAGCGCCTCGACGCCGATCCGGAGGTCGATGTCATCATCGTCGCCAGGGGTGGCGGCGACTTCCAGAACCTGCTCGGTTTCAGTGACGAGCGCCTCGTCCGGGCCGCAGCCGCGGCATCCACCCCCCTGGTCAGCGCAATCGGCCACGAAGCCGACCGGCCGCTCCTCGACGACGTCGCCGACCTCCGTGCCTCGACACCGACCGATGCGGCGAAGCGGGTCGTCCCCGACGTCACCGAGGAACTGGCTCGCGTCCAGCAGGCCCATGCCCGGCTCGGAATGAAACTGGCGTCGTACCTCAACACGGAGACCGCGAAGATCCACCAGATCCGGTCCCGACCCGCCCTGGCCTCAGCGACGTGGATCGTCGACACCAGGGCGCAGGAACTCACGCGATACGTTGCCCGCGGGTCCGAACTGATCGAGCGCATGCTCGACCACGGCTCGCGCGAGATCGCCGACCTCCGCTCTCATCTGCGCGCACTGTCTCCGCAACGCACCCTCGACAGGGGTTACGCGATCGCCCAGCGCGTCGACGGCGGCATCCTGCGCACCCCTGCGGATGCCCCAGCAGGCACCGCACTCACCCTCACCCTGGCCGCCGGTCGGATCACCGCCCACTCGGACGGAGAACCGGACGAGGCCGAAGCCGTCCGCAGTTAGGATTGGACCATGCCAGAAACCTCCGAGGTGGCCAGCCTCAGCTACGAAGACGCGCGCGATGAACTCGTCCGCGTCGTCTCCGAACTCGAGCAAGGGGCTCCGACACTGGAGCAGTCCCTCGCCCTGTGGGAGCGCGGCGAAGCACTGGCACGCCGCTGCGAGGACTGGCTGATCGGCGCGAAGGCACGGCTCGATGCTGCGCGCGCGGCGACTGGGTCGACTGAGGCGCAGATCACCGAATGAGTCCCCGCCGCCCACCGCGAGTCGTCGCTGAGCTCGGCCGCCCCGAAACTCCCGAGGAGACGGCCGCTCGCAAGGCCGAGAACTCGCGGAACTACCGCAAACGCAAGACGATCAACAACCTCGTCTACTCACTGCTCGTGTGCGTCGCCCTCGTCGTGGTCATCGCGCTGGCGGTGCCCCGCTCAGACACCTCCCTCCTCGAGGACGTCGACTATCACGCCGTCGCCGCCGACGCTCAGAAGTCCTCGGACGCACCACTCGCCGACCCCGAGCTCCCGGGCAGCTGGAGCGCGAACCGCGCCGAAACCGACACCGAGGGCGGGGTGTCGTCCTGGAACATCGGGCTGATCACGCCCTCCGACCAGTTCATCCAGATCACGCAGGGCTTCGACGCCAACGAGACCTGGCTCTCCGACCAGCTCAGGAAGTCCGCGGCCTCTTCGACCCTCACCGTCGACGGCGTCGAGTGGACCGTCTACGACAACCGGGAGCTCGACGACGTCGGCAACGTCGAGTATGCACTGACCACCGAAGCAGGCACGTCGACCTTCATCGTCTTCGGAACCGCGACCGAGGAGGAATTCCTCACCGTGGCATCCGCACTGAGCGATCAGGTCACGGCCAATCTGAACGAGGGAGACGAGTAATGCCCACTCTCAGGCCCAGCAAGGCATGGTCAGTCATGCAGCGCGGCAACGCGAGGTTCGTGTCGGGCGAACCGGAGCATCCGCGCCAGGACGTCGAGCGACGGGAAGCCCTCGCGCTCACCCAGGACCCGGACGTGGTGCTCTTCGGCTGCTCTGACTCCCGGCTGGCCGCCGAAATCATCTTCGACAAGGGACTCGGTGACCTCTTCGTCGTGCGGAACGCCGGCCAGGTCATCTCCGACTCCGTCGTCGGGTCCCTTGAATACGCCGTCGGCGTCCTCCACGTTCCCCTCATCGTCGTCCTCGGACATGACGGATGCGGCGCGGTGCGGGCCGCCATCGACGCGTGCGCGCCGGATGCGACACCGCTGCCCCCGCACATCGACGGCCTGATCCAGCAGATCGTTCCCGCCGTCCATCGGGTCGCGAAAGCCCGCGGCGTCGAACCCCAGAACGCCGACCCGTTCGAGGTCGGTCGCGAGCACCTGCGCGACACGGTCGCCGAACTGCTCGAACGGTCGGAGATGATCAGCGACGCGATCGCCGCAGGCACGCTCGGTATCGTCGGAGCCAACTACAAGCTTCTGGAAGGCACCGCCGTGCCAGACATCATCATCGGAAACATCAGCTCCACCCCCGAGGCGGAGTAACAACGCAGCACAACGACGCAGAGCAGCGTCGCAGAACACACATCAAGGAGATCACACCGTGTCTGACACCACCGAGTACCGCATCGAGCACGACACCATGGGCGAGGTCCGGGTGCCGGCGAACGCGCTGTACAGCGCACAGACGCAGCGCGCCGTCGAGAACTTCCCGATCTCGGGCGCCGGACTCGAATCGACCCAGATCGCCGCGCTTGCCAGGATCAAGAAGGCCGCCGCGGCCGCCAACGCCCGCCTCGGTGTGCTCGACCCCGCCATCGCCGAGGCAATCGGTGGCGCCGCTGACGACGTCATCTCCGGCCGCTACGACGACCAGTTCCCGATCGATGTGTACCAGACCGGTTCAGGGACCTCGTCGAACATGAACATGAACGAGGTGCTCGCGAACCTCGCCGGAACCCGTCTGGGCTCTCCCGTTCACCCCAACGACCACGTGAACTGCTCGCAGTCGTCGAACGACGTATTCCCCACGTCGGTGCACATCGCGGTCACCAGCGCCCTCATCGACGACCTCATCCCCGCTCTCGACCACCTCGCCGTCGCGCTCGAGGCGAAGGCCGAGCTGTGGAAGGATGCCGTCAAGGCGGGCAGGACGCACCTCATGGATGCGACGCCGGTCACCCTGGGCCAGGAATTCGGCGGCTACGCCCGCCAGGTCCGGCTCGGCATCGAGCGGGTCCGCTCCGCACTCCCCCGCGTCGCCGAGGTCCCGCTCGGCGGAACCGCCGTCGGCACCGGCATCAACACGCCGGCAGGGTTCCCGCAGCTGGTCATCCAGCTGCTCGTCGAGGACACCGAACTCCCGATCACCGAGGCGGCAGACCACTTCGAGGCGCAGGCCAACCGCGACGGACTCGTCGAGGCATCCGGTGCCCTCCGCACCATCGCCGTGAGCCTCACCAAGATCTGCAATGACCTGCGCTGGATGGGTTCAGGCCCGAACACCGGGCTCGGCGAACTGCACATCCCCGACCTTCAGCCCGGCTCGTCGATCATGCCGGGCAAGGTCAACCCGGTGATTCCCGAGGCCGTGCTCATGGTCGCCGCTCGTGTCATCGGCAACGACGCGACGATCGCCTGGAGCGGGGCATCCGGCTCGTTCGAGCTGAACGTGCAGATCCCCGTCATGGGAACCGCCCTGCTCGAGTCGATCCGCCTGCTCTCGAACGCGTCTCGCGTTCTCGCCGACAAGACCGTCGACGGGCTCGAAGCGAACGTCGAACGGGCTGAGGCTCTGGCCGGAATGTCCCCGTCGATCGTCACCCCGCTCAACAAGATCATCGGCTACGAGAAGGCCGCGAAGATCGCCAAGCACGCCGTCGCGCAGGGCATCACGGTCCGTGAGGCCGTCGTCGGCCTCGGCTTCGTCGAACGCGGCGACATCACCGAGGAGCAGCTGGACAGCGCCCTCGACCTACTGTCGATGACCCACCCCGGTTAAACCCGTCACGAGGTGCCCGGTTCGGCAGGTTCTGTCCAGGCAGAACCCGCCAGACCGGGCAACTCGCGTCAACGGCGGTTACCAGCGGTCGTGGACCGCGCTCTTGATGTCGGCGTCATAGATGGTGCGCACGGCGTCGAGGTACGCGGCGGGAAGCGGGCCTGCCGTGCCGGCCTCGGCGTTGGCCTCGGCCTGGGTGATCGACCGTGCTCCGGGGATCACCGAGGTGACGCCGTCCTGCTGGCTGACCCATGCCAGAGCGGCCTGAGCGGGCGTGAGCCCTGCCGGGGCGAACGAGGCCAGTTCGGCCGCGGCACGGACACCGGTCGAGAAGTCGACCCCGGCGAAGGTCTCGCCGACGTCGAAGTGGCTGCCGTCTCGGTTGTAGTTGCGGTGGTCGTCGGCGGCGAATTCCGTCGTTGGCGTGTAGCGACCGCTGAGCAGGCCCGACGCGAGCGGGACACGGGCGATGATGCCGACGCCGGCCTCCTTCGCGGCCGGGAGCACCTTGTCGAGGGGCTTGAGCCGGAACGCGTTGAGGATGATCTGAACGCTCGCCGTGCCAGGACGCGCGATCGCGGCGAGGGCCTCGTCGCAGGTTTCGACGCTCACCCCGTAGTTCGCGATGGCGCCTTCGGCGACGAGGGTGTCGAGGGCGTCGTAGACGGCGTCTGAGGAGAACACCGAAGTGGGCGGGCAGTGCAACTGCACGAGGTCGAGTCGGTCGACGCCGAGGTTGAGGCGCGACCGGTCTGTCCACCCTCGGAAGTTGGCGAGCGTGTAGTTGGCTGGGTCCTGTTCGGCGCGACGGCCCATCTTCGTGGCCACGAACACATTGGTTCCGGGATTCGCCGCGAGGAACCGGCCGATGACCTGCTCGCTGCGGCCGTCGCCGTAGACATCGGCGGTGTCGAAGAAGGTGACGCCGGAATCGACGGCGGCGTCGAGCACGGCGAGCGCATCAGCCTCTGACACGTCGCCCCAGTCGGAGCCGAGCTGCCAGGTGCCGAGGCCGATGATCGAGACGGGGTGGCCGGTGCGGCCGAGGGTGCGCTGTTCCATGCCCACAGCCTACGGGGTGGACCCCGTCATCGGAGCGAGTGCGAGAGTCACCCAGAAACCCGCGAGAAGGAAAGGCCCGAACGGAATGCGGGTGTGTCGACCACCCACGCGGCGAGCCAGGACGACGACCCCCGCGACGCCTCCTGCGACGAATGCCAGCACGATCCCGAGCACGGCGGGGACCACTCCGAACGAACCGAGGCAGAGCCCGAGCACACCGGCGAGCTTCACGTCACCCATGCCCATTCCCCCGCCCAGGTTCAGGAGCAGGAAAAACCCGAACCAGGCCGCACCCGCGGCGAGCGCGACGGTCGGCGGCGTCCCGGTCAGGATTCCGTGCAGCGCGATCCCGGCGATGGCCGCCGGATAACAGGGCAGGACGAGCCGGTTCGGCAGCCTGCTCGACTCGACGTCGATACGGACAAGGTCGAGGGTGACGGCGGCGACGGCCAGCGGACCAAGAAGGAGCGGACCTGGCCCGATCGCGAGCGCGGCGACGGCCGCGAGCATCAGTGCGGCAGCGGTGCGACGCACGAGCAGGAACCGGTGCCGACGGGCATCCGTCTCGATTCCAGGTGCAGTCTGCAGAGCCATGGCGACACGCTAGCCGGGCTGTGGCGCCCCGAGGGGGTTATCCACAGCCCGGCATTGCTGTCAGGCGAGTTCGTTGCCCTCCAGGAGCTCGGTCACCAGGGCGGCGATGTTGCTCCGCTCCGACCGGGTCAGTGTGATGTGCGCGAACAGATCGTGACCCTTGAGGGTTTCGATGACGGAGGCGACGCCGTCGTGACGGCCGACCCGGAGATTGTCCCGCTGTGCGACGTCGTGGGTGAGGATCACCCTCGAGTTCTGGCCGATCCGCGACAGGACGGTCAGGAGCACGTTGCGTTCGAGGGACTGGGCCTCATCGACGAT
The DNA here is from genome assembly GCF_056713205.1 of Mycetocola sp. Y719. Lineage (NCBI taxonomy): Bacteria > Bacillati > Actinomycetota > Actinomycetes > Micrococcales > Microbacteriaceae > Mycetocola > Mycetocola sp. Y719. The sequence continues at coordinate 1,116,704 of NZ_JBWYGY010000001.1, forward strand.
GACATACGCGTCGTGGAGGGAACGGCCACGGATGTGGGTCAGCGGCAGCACCTCGAGGATGCCGCGCTCCACCACCTCTTCCAGGACGTTCTGGGAGACGACCGAGCCGAGGGTGTCGAAGACGGCCTGGCCCCACGGGTTCATCTTGTCGCCCTGGTCACCCGGCAGGTAGCCGAGTTCCTGGCCGCCGACCGCGTACAGCGGACGGAACACCATGATCTTGCGGTGCTGCTGGCGTTCCAGAACGGCTTCGAGTCCAGCACAGAGGGCGAGCGCGGACTTCCCCGTCCCTGCTCGACCTCCCAGGGAGACGATGCCGACCTCCGGGTCGAGGAGCAGGTCGATCGCCAGGCGCTGCTCGGCGCTGCGACCATGGAGGCCGAACACGTCACGGTCGCCGCGAACCAGCTTGAACTCCCGCTTGCCGGTGACCCGCCCGAGCGCCGAACCACGGTCGGAGTGGATGACCAGACCGGTGTTGACCGGCAGGTTCTCCACCGACTTCGACAGCCCGATCTCGGTCTCGTAGAGGTCGCTCATCTCGTTCGCCGAGACGGTGATGTCGGCCATCCCGGTCCAGCCCGAATCGACCGCCTGCTCGGCGAGATACTCTTCGGCGGCGAGACCGATCGACGCGGCCTTCACCCGGAGAGGCAGGTCCTTCGAGACCACGGTCACCGCGAGTCCGTCGTTGGCCAGGTTCATGGCAACGGCGAGGATGCGGGAGTCGTTGTCGCCGAGCTGCAACCCACTGGGGAGAACGGCCATGCTGGAGTGGTTCAGTTCGACGCGGAGCGTTCCGCCTTCGCCGACGGGAATCGGGAAGTCGAGCCGCTCGTGTTCGATCCGGAGTTCATCGAGAATCCGCAGGGCCTGGCGGGCGAAGTACCCGATCTCGGGATCGTGACGCTTTCCCTCGAGCTCTGAGATCACCACCACCGGGATCACGACGGCGTGTTCCGCGAACCGGAACAGTGCCTTCGGATCAGACAACAAAACCGAGGTATCCAAAACATAGGTACGCTCGGTCTGCTTCTGGTGTGACGGCTGTGAGGTTGTGTTCTGTGCTTGCCCTTCTGTTCTCTGCTGTGCTGTGTGGGTGCGTGTCGCGGTCATAGCCACTCCCAGCCGAACCTTTCGGTTCGGTTCTCCAGCGAGTGCGGCCACGTACGTTTCGAGTCGAACTTATATGGCCGTCTCGACCAGGCGCCGTGCCTGATAACTGAGACGTTACGACTCCTCTGCCGCGGTGCCACACCCGACACGCTGACTGGACATTGCGCGCAGGTAAACTTTTCCCGAACGCCGGATCAGTACGCGATCGCCGTGGAGAACGAGACGAAGGAGTCGCGGAGCATCCCGAGCGTTTCGCTCGTCGTCCCGGCGTGAATGCTGAGCCGGATGCGGTTCTGCCGAATCGTCGCCGTGACGCCGTGGTTGTGCAGCGAAGCGACGAGGAGGGTGACCTGGTCTTCGGGCGGGTCGAGGATGACGATACCGGCCCGCTCGTGTTCAGCCCTCGCCGATACGACCGAGATCACGAACTCGTCGGCGAGCTCGAGGACTTCGCTGACCCGCTCGCTCACCGCCGAGTGGATCACACCGACACCGACACCGGCGATCTCCTCCAGTGCGGCGGACAGCCGGGCTTCGGCTGAATAGTCCGGGTTCGCCACGCTGTAGGCACGCGCCGTCTTAGACGGGGGTGGAACGGCGTCCCAGGGTTCGTACTCGTCTGTTCCGGTGTAGCCGCTCACGACGGGGACGAGGTGATCGAGTGCCCGGTCGCTCAACGCGAGGAATCCGGTCCCCCACCCGGCGCGTACCCATTTCTGGCCACCGGATGCGACGACATCCGCGAGCTCGAACGGTGCGTCGACGACGCCGAAGCCCTGGATGGCGTCGACGATGAGCAGGCGCTCCCCGATGACCTGCCTGATGCCCTCGAGGTCGGCGAGGTAGCCGGTCCTCGTGTCGACGAGGCTGACGGCGACGGCCGTGATGGCCGGCGTGAGCTGCTCCTTGATGGTGTGTGGTGTGACCCGCCCGTGGTCGGTCTCGAGCCAGGTGGGCTGAAGGACCTGCATCGACTCAGCGGCCCTGGTCGCAGCCACGGTCAGGCTCGGGAAGTCCCCAGCAGACAGCAGCAGTCCCCCGGTCATGCCGAACATGGTGTGCATGAGGCCCATGCTCGTGTTCGGCTGGCTGACGATGTTCTCGGGCGCGAAGCCGGTCAGCGCAGAGACGGCCGTGCGCATCCGTTCGTCCTGGCTGCGGAGCGCGTCGGCGGCGCCGAATCGTGCCCGCCCCAGCAGGTCGACCTGGCCGCGGACCTCGTCCTGTACGACCGCGGCGAGCGGACCCACCCTCCCATAGTCGAGATAGCCGGATTCCTCACCGAATCCGTCGATAAACTCGTCGATTCCGGTCATCATTCCCCCTCAGCCGCCGTAACGACGTTGCCGTCTCGAGTAGTCGCGCAGCGCCCGGAGGAAGTCCACCTCGCGCAGGTCAGGGCCAAGCGCTTCAACGAAGTAGAACTCGCTGTGGGCGCTCTGCCAGAGCATGAAGTCGCTGAGCCGTTGCTCTCCGGAGGTGCGGATCACGAGGTCGGGGTCCGGCTGGCCGCTCGTGTACAGGTGCTCGCCGATGAGGTCGGGGGTAAGGAGTTCGGCGAGGGACTCGAGGTTGCCGCCGGTGAGGTGGTGCTTCTCGACGATGTCGCGCATGGCGTGCACGATCTCGGTGCGCCCGCCATACCCGACGGCCAGGTTGATGTGGAGGCCCTTCTTCTGGGCGGTCCGCGATTCAGCGGCGTCCAGTGCGCCGATGAGGGGCTCGGGCAGTCCGACAGTCGACCCGACCCGCTTCACCCGCCAGTCGCGGTAGTGCGACAGCTCTTCGGCGAGGTCGGCGATGATCTCGATCAGATCGTGCAGTTCGTCGGACGACCGGGAGCTGAGGTTGTCGCTCGACAGGAGATAGAGGGTGACGACCTTGACGCCGAGATCGTCGCACCACTCGAGGAACTCGCGCATCTTCGCAGCGCCGGCGCGATGGCCGTGCGCTGCGGTCTCGTAGCCGAGCTGCCTCGCCCACCGGCGGTTGCCGTCGATGATCATCGCCACGTGGTGCGGGAGCGACTCGGATGTCAGACCGCGGCGCAGGCGCTTCTGGTACAGGTTGTAGAGAAACCCGGGTCCCGGCTTCGACTGGCTCTTTGTCACACCGTTACGTTAGTCCAATCCGTCGGATTCCTGCGGTCCTGCCGCGTATCCTGTGATCTATGCCCCGAACTCCCCCTGCAGCTGAACGTCCCCGGCGCGGAGCCGGGAATCCGCCGGTCGGGTCGGACGAGGCCGTGGATGCAGCGGTCGCCCGCGACGACGCCGAGGGCCCGTCGCTCCCCAACATCCCGCTCCTCGACGATGAGATCGCCACCCCTGAGGACGTGAAGCCGACCTGGCGCGGCTGGATCCACGCCGGCACGTTCCCGCTCGCCATCGTGGGCGGAATCGTGCTCGTGACCATTGCCCACGGCCCACCGGCGAAGTGGAGCACTGCGGTGTTCGCGCTGAGCTCGATGCTGCTGTTCGGCATCTCGGCGCTCTACCACCGCTTCAACTGGGCTCCACGGACGAAGATCCTCCTCAAGAGGATGGATCACGCCAACATCTTCCTGCTCATCGCGGGCAGCTACACGCCGATCGCGGTGCTCGCCCTGCCGCCCGAGAAAGGGACGCTCCTCCTCGCGCTGGTCTGGGGCGGAACCATCCTCGGCATCGCGTTCAGGGTGTTCTGGCTGCATGCGCCTCGCTGGCTGTACGTGCTGCTGTACATCGCTCTGGGCTGGGCGGCCGTGATGTACCTGTTCGACATCTTCCGGGTCAACCCGGCCACGATGACGCTGATCATCGTCGGAGGACTGCTGTACACGGGCGGCGCCGTCGTCTACGCGATGAAACGGCCGAACCCGTTCCCCGGGCATTTCGGATTCCACGAGATCTTCCACGTCTGCACGGTGCTGGCGTTCCTCTGCCACTGGACCGGCATCCTGCTCCTGGCGATCGATCCGGCCTACAACGTCGGCTGATCCCGCTCAGTCTCGGCGGGTGAGAACGAACACCGGGATCTCGCGCTTCGTCTTCGTCTGGTAGCCGGCATACGGCGGGAAGGCCGCTACCGCGCGCTCCCACCAGAGCGCCTTCTCGTCCCCGGTCACTTCCCTGGCCGTGTAGTCGTGCTTCTCGGTCTCGTCCTGCAGTTCCACGTGCGGGTGTGCCCGAACGTTGTAAAACCAGACCGGATGCTTCGGCGCGCCGCCGAGGGACGCCACGACCGCGTACTCTCCGTCGTGTTCGACGCGCATGAGGGCTGTCTTGCGGATCTTGCCGGTCTTCGCACCCAGGGTGGTGAGGACGATCACCGGACGGCCCTGGAGGGTCGTCCCCTCCGTACCGCCCGAACTCTCGTACAACTCGACCTGCTTCAGGGCCCAGTTGGACTTCCCCGGTGCGTACTCGCCTTCCAGCGGCATGATCCCCTCCACGTGTCGGAGGCGTTCGCGTCCGACCCGATCAGTGTAGTGTCGCCGCTTCCCGGTCCCTACCATGGGAGCGTGGGCGAACCATCCGCAGCCAGGAGGACCGAGGTCCTCGTCGTGGGAGCCGGCCCGACCGGCCTCCTGCTGGCGGTCGCGCTCACGAAGCTCGGTGTCGATGTCATGCTCATCGACGGCAAGGACGGACCCACCCGCGAATCACGCGCGCTTGCGGTGCAGGCTCGCACCATGGAGATCCTGGACCAACTGGGGCTCGCCGACGACTTCCTCGACGAACGGATGCTGGCGACACGCGTGAGTCCCGGGTTCGAACGCACATCGTTCGGCGTCGTCCCGATCGGTAGCATCGGCGCGGGGGTGTCACCGTTCCCCGGGCTGAACATCCTCGAGCAGTCACGCACGGAGCGGATCCTCGTCGACGAGCTCACCAGACTCGGTGGGGCGGTGTTGTGGAAGCACGCACTCTCCGGCCTCGTCTCCCCCGGCTCGAGCGGAACGGGCGTGGATGCCGTCATCGACGGACCTGACGGCCCCGTGACCATTTCCGCCGAGTACTGCGTCGGTGCCGACGGGGCCTCGTCGGCCGTGCGCAAACTCCGTGGCATCCCGTTCGAGGGCATCACAAACGAGCACACGTTCTACGTCGCCGACGCCCACGGCGTCACCGGTCTCGAACCCGGTGCGGTCTGTGTCCGATTCGGCACGGACGACTTCCTCGTGACATTCCCGATGGCTCCAGGAGGTCACGACCGCCTGCTCGGCACGATCCGGTTGTCGCGTTCGGGCGAGGTCGTCACCGAGGACGCCGCCAGGGCCAAACTCTCGAAAGTGTTCGGGGTCGACTACGACACCACGAGCTGGTTCTCCACCTATCGGATCTCACACCGGGTGGCTGCTCGGTTCCGCGACGGCCCCGTGTTCCTGGCCGGGGACGCCGGGCATGTGCACTCGCCGGTCGGTGCGCAGGGCATGAACACCGGTCTCCAGGACGCACACAATCTCGCCCTGGCCCTCGTCGGCGTGCTTCGGCGAGGCGTGGATCCGTCTGCGCTCGACCGGTATGAAGCCGAGCGCCGGCCGGTGGCACTGCGGCTGGTGTCGACGACCGACCGGGTGTTCGCTCTCGTGACCGGCACCTCGCGGCTGTCCCGGTTCATCCGTCGCCGTGCCAGCCGCGTGGTCGTACCGCTCGTCGTCCAGGTCGTCCCGGGGGTGCCAGGCGCGAGCAGGTTGTTCGAGTATCTGTCGCAGACCAGGATCCACTACTGGATGAGCGAGGATGCCAGGAAGACGGGCAGACGGGGACGCGTGGTCGGCCGGCGGCTGCCGTGGACCGGCTCGAACTTTGACGTCCTTCGGAGCCTCGACTGGCAGGTGCACGCGTATGGCCCGGTCGAGCGCCGCGACGCGGTCCGGGTGAGATCAGGGACCGGACTCCCGCTCCACCTCTTCGCGACGACAGGAGGCAGCCGCCTGGTGAGCGGCCGGTTCTACCTCGTCCGCCCCGACGGATTCGTGGCCGCGGAGTCGGCGGGCCCGCCCGCGCCGGCGGTGTTCGGCCGCGCGCTCGAGGACGCCGGCGTGCGGCGCGCTCGCCCGAGGCGGGTCGATACGCTGGTTCGATGAGTTCTGTCAGGATCACGTCACCCACCGAAGACGACTGGGAGCGCGTGCGCGCCCTCCGAATCGAAATGCTCAGGGACACGCCGATCGCCTTCATGGAGACTGTCGAGGCGGCCGAAGCAAACACCGAGGACGTCTGGCGGATGCGCGCGAACCGCGGCTCCACTCCTGACAGCGTCCAGCTCGTGGCCGTGGACGAGGCCGGATCCTGGGTGGGGACGATGAGCGGTTTCGTCGATCACGTCGAGACGAGCGGTCCGCTGCTCGTCGGCGTCTACGTCTCGCCCGGTTTCCGCGGCAGCGAGGCCGGCGTGACCGATGCACTCCTCGACGCCGTCGAGGAGTGGGCGCGGGGCCTCAGCGACGTACTGACCCTGCACGTACACGAAGACAACGACCGGGCGATCGCCTACTACCGCAGGCGCGGTTACGAGGCGACCGGCCACACCGTTCCGTACAACCTGGACCCGTCGAAGAACGAGATCGAGATGCGGCGCAGCCTCTGACCGCTACGGTCGCTCGTCGCCTGGCCGTGGCGCGTCGCCGGCCGGGCCGTCATCCGTGGCGGCAGTGCCGTCACGTTCGTCCAGCTCGGCCTGGAGACGCTCGCTGATCTCCGCCTTGTAGTTGACCCGCCTGATACGTCGCAGCATGTCGAAGATGAGCAGGAAGACGGCTGCCGCGATGGCCGCCACGATGAAGAAACCGGCCGGCCCCGGGGTGACATCGTTGGCGTCGATGTTCAGCGACGGCGTCGGAGTCGGGGTCGCCGCCAGCCGCCATATGGCATCCGTCACGGTGTTCCAGCTGGCGGTCATTCAGTGTCCTCAATCCCGGCGAACAGGTCGCTCTCGTTTGCGACGGGCGGCACAAGGGAACGCACCCGTTCGAAGTCTTCGTACGGCCACGCCGCACGTTGCAGGTCGTTCGACCAGAAGAAGAAGCTGGAGTCTGCAGCGACCTGGCTGGCGTGCGACCTGAGCGCGGCATCCCGCACCTCGAAGAACTCGCCGACCGGCACGTGCGTCGTCGCACGGGCAGGACGATCCTTCATCCAGGACACCATCTCGCTGAGCTGCTCGATGAGCGGCGAATCCGGCTCCTGCCGCAGGAGTTCGTCGAAGTTCGCCTGGACCCGTTCCGCATTGAAGATGTGGTCGTAGTACAGCTTGGAGACCTGCCAGGCCGGTCCGGCTTCCGGATAGGCCGATGCATCGGATGCCGCATCGAACGCAGCGACGGACACCTCGTGGCAACGGATGTGGTCGGGGTGCGGGTACCCACCGTTCTCGTCGTAGGTGATCATCACCTGCGGCTTGAACTCGCGGACGATTCGCACGAGCGGCTCAGCGGACACGCTGAGCGGGATGGCAGCGAACGAATTCGGCGGCAGGCTTCCGTCCTCCTGCCGCATTCCCGAGTCGACGTACCCGAGCCAGCGGTGACTGACGTCCATGATCCGCGCCGCTTCGGCCATCTCCCTGCGTCGGAGTCCTGCAAGGTCCCGCTCCCCCATCGCCCGCTCGGCGAGATCGTCATTGAGGATGTCGCCCCGCTCGCCGCCGGTGCAGCTGACGACGAGGACTTCGACGCCCCGCGAACGGTAGTAAGCGGAGGTCGCTGCGCCCTTGCTCGACTCGTCGTCGGGATGCGCGTGGACCGAGAGCAAGCGGAGTGTCACGATGGCCTGGTCTTCCGGTGAGAGTGTGGAGGCGTCGAAGCGATTAGCCTTGTCTCTACAGACTAACGTTTGCACGGATGAGGGTTGATGGTTTCGAACACTGAGCGGGACGCCTCCGTCATCGATGACCGCTACGGACGCACCCCGCGCCGGCGGACCCGCGAACGCCGCATCGCCTGGACTCTCGGTGGCGCGTTCGCCCTCGTCTTCGTGGCCTGGGTGGTGTGGGCAGGGCTCGACGCAGCCGGTCCGGGAATCGACGTGAGGGATACCGCGCACGTGGTCGTCGATGAACGGACAGTCAACGTGACATTCGAGCTGTCCGTCGGTGAGGGAACGACGACCCATTGCGCCGTCCAGGCGCTCAATGACACGTTCGCCGTCGTCGGCTGGAAGGTCATCGAAGTCCCCGCTTCAGAGCAGCGAACCCGGACATTCACCGAGTCGGTCACCACCATCGAAAAAGCTTCGACGGGTTTGATTTATCGCTGCTGGCTGGCATAAGCTCATCTGATACCCGGAAGCCGGGTCCAGTTGATACGCCCTGACGCAACCGTCAGGGCGTCCGTTTATGTAAGGAGTTCGCCATGGCTGCAGAGACTCAGGTCACCTTCCTCACGCAGGATGCTTATGACCGACTCGCCGGCGAGCTTGAGACGCTGTCCACCGTCGGGCGCGAAGAGATCGCCAAGAAGATCGAATCCGCTCGCGAAGAGGGCGATCTCAAGGAGAACGGCGGCTACCACGCAGCCAAGGACGAACAGGGCAAGCAGGAAGCGCGCATCCGCACCCTCACACAGCTTCTTCGCGACGCGACGGTCGGTGAAGCCCCCGAGAGCCACGGCGTCGTCGAGTCCGGCACCGTCATCACCGCCACCGTCGCCGGGGGCAAGGAAGTCTTCCTCCTCGGCAACCGTGAGATCGCCGCCAACTCCGACCTCGATGTCTACAGCGAGCAGAGCCCCCTCGGCTCCGCCATCCTCGGGCTCAAGGTCGGCGAGAGCACGACGTATACCGCTCCGAACGGCAAAGAGATCACAGTGAAGATCACGAAGGTCGACACCTACGCGGGACAGTAGCCCCGACGACACACGAACGGGCCGGCGAGATTCTTCTCACCGGCCCGTTTCTCGTATCCCGCCTCGGTCAGTCCTCGACGATCTGAGGTGAGTAACCGGCATCCTGCAACGTCCGGACGACGAGGTCTCGGTGTTCAGGTCCTCTGGTCTCCACGCTGAGCTCGAGCTCCACTTCGCCGATCTTCAGTCCGTGCCCGTGCCTGGTGTGCAGCACCTCGATCACGTTGGCGTTGGCCTGTGCGACGAGTTCCGCGGTCCGTGCCAGCTGCCCAGGACGGTCGGGCAGCGGAATGCGCAGGGTGAGGTACCGGTCGGATGCCGCGAGACCGTGGCTGATCACCCTCTGCATGAGCAGCGGGTCGATGTTTCCGCCAGAGAGGATGACGACGGTCGGTCCGGTCGGGGCAACGCTGCCGGCGAGGATGGCTGCGACGCCGACGGCTCCGGCCGGCTCGACAACGAGCTTCGCCCGTTCGAGCAGCACGAGAAGAGCTTTGGCGATGTCGTCCTCGCTCACCGTGATGACCTCGTCGACGACGTCGCGGATGATGTCGAAGTTCAGCAGGCCGGGCTTGCCGACGGCGATCCCGTCGGCGATGGTGGCCTGCACGATCACCTCTTGCGGGGTTCCTGCGGCCAGCGATGGCGGGTAGGCGGCCGCGTTGGCCGCCTGGACGCCGACGACGCGGACCGTGCGGCCGGCCGCCGCAGCGCGCTGCTTGAGCGCTGAGGCGACGCCGGCGATGAGCCCTCCTCCACCGATCGGGATGATGACGGTTTCGACCTCGGGGACGGAGTCCCAGATCTCGAGACCGAGGGTGCCCTGCCCGACGATCACGTCGGGGTGGTCGAACGGCGGAATGAAGATCGCCCCGGTCTCCTCGGCGTACGCGGCCGCGGCGAGCAGGGGCTCTGCGACTGTGTGTCCCTTGAGGATCACCTGGGCGCCGTACTGCTTCGTGGCCTGCAGCTTCGGCAGCGGAACACCGATCGGCATGAAGATCGTCGACGCGATGCCGAGTTCCCTCGCCGCGAATGCCACGCCCTGGGCATGATTTCCGGCCGAAGCCGCCACGACGCCGTGCGCCCGCTCCTCGTCTGTCAGCTGCGCCATCCTGTTGTAGGCACCGCGGATCTTGTACGACCCCGTCCGCTGGAGGTTCTCGCATTTAAGGAAGACCGGTGCGCCCAGAAGCTCGGCGAGGTACCGCGAGCTCTCCATCGGTGTCTCCTCCGCGACCCGGGCGACGACCGTGCGTGCCTTCTCGAACTGGTCGAGCGTGGGTCCTGCGAGGGGGGTGTCAGTCATTCGGGATTCCTTGCTGTGGTGACGCTGCTGCCTGCGGGTGCGCTGCGGGCTTCTTGCGGACGTGCCGCTCGGTCGGGACGGTCTGCCAGATCACATCGCCGAGGATGAGGGGGGTGCCTGGTGCCCGGGTTCTCCACGCGCCGGACGAGATGTACTTCGCCATCACGTTGATCACTGCGGCCACCGGAACGGCGAACAGCGCGCCTGGGATCCCGGCGAGCAGCGTGCCTCCTGCGACGACGAGGACGACAGCAAGCGGGTGGACCTTCACCGCCGCACCCATCAGGAGCGGCTGGAGCACGTGGCCTTCGAGCTGCTGCACCAGGAGCACCACGCCGACCATGAGCAGGGCGATGACCCAGCCGTTGTAGACGAGGGCGATGAAGACGGCAACCGTACCGGTGACGACAGCACCGACGATCGGAACGAACGAACCCAGGAAGACGAGCACGGCGATCGGGATCGCGAGGGGCACCCCGAGGAGGAACGCGCCGAGACCGATGCCCACGGCGTCGATGGATGCAACGAGGATCTGCGTCCGCGCGTAGTTGGTGAGCGTGGACCACCCGGCCTTACCCGCGCCGTCGATCGCCGGTTGGGCCTTCTTCGGCATCAGCCGGACGATCCATCCCCAGATGCCCTTGCCGTCGATGAGGACGAAGATCAGGCAGAACAGCGCGAGGAAGACACCGGTGGCGACGTGCCCGATGGTGGAGCCCAACGACAGTGCACCGCTCAACAGCGCCTGGCCGTCGTTCTGGACCGCGCTGAGGGCATCCGCGATGAAATCGTTGATCTGCGAGTCGGTGAGATGCAGCGGCGACTGCAGGAGGAACGTCTTCAGGTCCTCGAACGACGCGACCGTCCGCTCGCGGACGACGTCGAAGTCACGCGTGATCTGCCAGATCGCCAGCCAGAGCAGTCCGCCGACGATAGCGAGGGTACCGAGGATGGCCGTGGCGATCGCCAGTCCCCTCGGCCAGCGATGGCGGGTCAGGAAACCGACCAGCGGCGTGAGGAGCGCGGAGACCAGCACACCGATGAGCAACGGGATGATGATGAGTCGCAACTGGACGATGAGGACCACCAGGACGGCGAGCGCACCGGCGATGACGAGCAATCGCCACGACCAGGCGCCGGCGATCCGCATGCCGCGGGGGACGTCGTGCTCGATCCCGCTCGATGGCACGGGGTCGTGGGCTACGGCTTCGGTTTCTGAGGGCCGAAACACGCGGGCCCACCAGCTTTTCTCAGTCGATTTGGCCACCGGATCAGTCTATGCCGCCACTGTCGGCGGCACGCGCTAACGTCGGGAGCTATGACCGACACTGTTTCCCCGGCGCTGGCCAGACGGATCGCCCTCTCCGCGCAGGGTTTCGGGCGGCCCCTCCCCGCCGACGCCGGCACTCGTCAGCTGAACGCCCTCGTCGACCGGCTCGGAGTGCTGCAGATCGACTCGGTGAACGTGTTCGAACGCAGCCACTACCTTCCTGTGTTCGCCCGGCTCGGTGCCTACGACAAAGCAGCGCTCGACGCCCTCACCTTCGCACCGAAGGGCCGGTACATCGAGTACTGGGGTCATGAGGCGACGATCATGCCGCGCGACAGCTGGCCGTTGTTCCGGTGGCGGATGCAGGGCTACCGCGATCGCAGCTCCGCCGACCCCGCGAGCTGGTCGAACGCGAACACCGAATTCCTGCGCTGGCTCCACTCGGAACTCGCCGAGAAAGGGCCGTTGCCCGCGAGCCAGATCGAGCACGACGCGAACAAGCGGGTCGGTCCATGGTGGGGCTGGTCGGACGTGAAGATCGGCCTGGAGACCCTGTTCCGCTGGGGCGAGATCGTCTCAGCGGGCCGTGTCGGGTTCGAACGCCGCTACGCGCTCCCCGAGCAGGTTCTGCCTGGCGAGGTGCTCGACCGGACCATCCCGAAGGCTGATGCGATCCGGGAACTCGTCAGGCGGTCGGCCGTCGCGCACGGCATCGGAACCCTCGACGACCTGGCGGACTACTACCGCCTTCCCTCCGCAGACGCCAGGCTGGCCGTCGCCGACCTCGAGGACGCGGGCGAGCTCCTGCCCGTGACCGTACCGGGCTGGCTCCGGGGAAACCGGCCGAGGGAGGCCTGGCTCCACCGGGACGCACGTCGGCCTCGCCGCATCGAGGCATCCGCTCTCCTGTCACCCTTCGACCCGGTCGTCTGGGCGCGCAACAGGGCACACCGGCTGTTCGACTTCCACTACCGGATCGAGATCTACACGCCGAAACACAAGCGAGTCCACGGCTACTACGTGCTTCCCGTACTGCTCGATGACCGCCTCGTCGCACGCCTCGATCTCAAGAACGACCGCGCCGCAGGCACGCTCCGCGTGCAGTCCGCCTGGCTCGAACCCGGTGCCCCGTCGGATACCCCAGAACGGGTCGCGCAGCTCGTCCGCCGGGCAGCCGCCTGGCAGCGAAACGATTCCGTCACCGTGGCCGACCGTGGCACGCTGGCGCGGGCGCTGGCCGGGGCGCTCGGCGTGTCTCTCGGCGTCCCGGTCGATGACGATGGGGAGAAGTCCCCATAGATCAGGGCATTTTGCGCTCAGTGAGTCCCCTTCTTCGATGCTAGGTTTGCAGCGATCACGTACGACGAGGGGAACGCACACATGGCCGAGGACGACAAGACGCCGGCAACACCCGGGGGCAATGGGAATGGCCAGGACGGTGAGCCGATAAACGCGCCACAGCCCGGCACTCCCGGTACCGGTCAGGAGCCGTACAGCCAGGGTCCGAGCGACCCCCAGGCTCCATACGCTCCGGGGCAGGACAACCAGCACAACCCTTACAACCAGGGTCAGGCAGCACCCCAGAACCCGGCCTCGCCGCAGAACCCGTACGGGCAGGCCCCGGCCGGTCCGCAGAACCCGTACACGCAAGGCCAGCCCGCATACGGCCAGGACCCGAGCGCTCCCCAGGCTCCGTACGGTGAGAACCCCTACGGTCAGACCCCCGCGCAGAACCCGTACACGCAGGGACAACCACCCGTCGACGGTTACAGCCAGGGGGCACAGGCTGCAGCTGCGTACACGCAAGGCGCATACAGCCAGGGCGCTCAGCAGGCAGGTAACCAGGGTGGCTACCCGCAGGCCGGCTATGCTCCCGGCGCGTACCCTCAAGGTCCTGCCGGCGCACCGACCCCGGCGGGCTACCCGCAGCCGGCGGGCGGACAGCGGCCCCCGATGGACCCGAAAAAGAAGAGGAAGATCATTCTCTTCTCGTCGCTCGCCGCCGCACTGGTCCTCCTGCTCATCATCGGTTCGGTCGTCATCAACGTCATCAACTCGACCCAGTACGGCCCCGAAGCTACTGTGCGCAGCTACCTGACGGCGATCAGCCAGGGTAAGGCGTCGCAGGCCAACAAGCTCGTCGACCCCGGAGTGACGAAGGACGCCGCGTCGCTCCTCTCCGATGACGTGCTCGGCGAAGCCAAGGCGCTCATGAAGAACGCCAAGGTCACCAAGGTGTCCTCGCGCGGCGACTCCGCGTACGCCGAGGTCAGCTACAGCGTCGACGGCACCGCCTTCGACGACGTCCTGGAACTCAGCAAGGACGGCAAGCAGGGCGTGTTCTTCGACAAGTGGAAGATCGACAAGCCGCTCCTGTCATCGGTGTACGTGTACACCGACCAGGGCACGGTCGTCTCGGTCAACGGCAAGGACGTCGACTTCGGCAAGGAATACGAACTCGCCGCGTACCCGGGCACCTACGAAATCGGCGCACCTGAGGGCGACTTCTTCGAGGCCGAATCGCAGACGTTCGTCGCTGGTACCGGTTCGAAGGCCAACTACGAAGCGGTCGAACTCGAGTTCACCCCGAGTGAAGGTCTGACCACGGCGGTCCAGGAAGCACTCGACGCCCACCTGGACGAGTGCGCAACGTCGAAGACGGACGACCCTGAGGGTTGCGGGATGTACACCGGCGCTGTCTATGACTTCGCCGATGAGCCGACGATGAAGTACACCGTCGAGAAGTACCCGGTTGCCGTCGTCGACGAGTCCGGCCGGTACTTCTCCACCGAGGGCGGAAAGGTCACGGCAGTCGCGACCGGCACGCTCTACGGCGGTGGCACAGGCACCGAGAGCTACACGACAGGTACGGACTGGAACCTCGACGGTTCCATCGTCATCGACGGTGAAGAAGTCACCCTCGAGGACATCTACTAAACGCGCGGTACAACGAAGCGGAGCGGGCCGACAGGCTCGCTCCGCTTCTGCGTTTCAGCGGTAGATGACCGCCGGCCCGTACGCCACCTCCTCCCAGCGTCCACCCGTTCCGGACCCTGTCACCCGGCGCACCGGGTGAGTTCGACCGACGTGAGTCCGTGAGCAGCTGTGCCGCGTATGAGTCGCGAGTATCGCTGTCGACGGCTAGAAACCTCCGCCGATGGTCCGCAGCCGGGCGACCCGCTCGTCGATCGGCGGGTGTGTGCTGAACAGGCGCGCGACAGCTCCCGGCTTCAGCGGGTCGGAGATCCACAGGTGCGCCATCGACGTGTTCTGCCGCCGCATCGGCCGACCGTAGGCCGCAAGCTTCTCGAGGGCGCTCGCGAGGGCGTCCGGGTGGCGGGTCGTCAGGGCACCGGTGGCATCCGCGAGATACTCACGCTGCCGCGAGACGGCCATCTGCACGAGGCTGGCCAGCAACGGTGCGATGATCATCGCGGCGATCCCGAAAATCAAGACGATCGGGTTCCCCCCACCATTGCTGTTGCGGTTTCCGCCACCGAACCAGACCATGCGCATGAGCATGTCGGCGAGGAAACCGATGGCGACGACGAGCCCGAAGACCATCATCGAGACGCGGATGTCGTAGTTCTGCACGTGGCCCATCTCATGCGCCATGACTCCTTCGAGCTCGGAGTCCGTCAGGATGTCAAGCAGTCCGGTCGTCGCGGCGACCGAGGCGTGCTGGGGGTCTCGGCCGGTGGCGAATGCGTTGGGCGCCGGGTCGTCGATCAGATAGACCTTCGGCATGGGCATACCCGTCGTGATCGCGAGGTTCTCGACGATGCGGTAGAGCCGCGGGTTGTCCGACTTCTGGATCTCGTGCCCGCCGCTGACAGCGAGGGTTTGGCTCGACGCGAAGAAGTACTGGATGACGGCGTAGATCGTCGCTCCGACGAGCGTGAAGATCGTGATGGTCAGGCTGTTGTAGATCGCGCCGGCCAGGGCGCCCAGTCCCCCGATGATGAGCAGGAACACGAGAATGATGACAACGGTGTTCACCTTGTTCTTGCGGATGGCCCGGTACATTCAGTGTCCTTTCGGGGAAACAGAACAGGCTCGGGTGCACGCTGTTCGCGCGCACCCGAGCCCGGAAATCGCTCTGGCGCTTAGAACTGCACGCGCGGCGGCTCTGCGATGGCCGCGTTGTCGGTGACCTCGAAGAACTCGCGCTCGCTGAAACCGAGGTTCTTGGCGATGAGGTGGTTCGGGAAGACCTTGATCTTCGTGTTGAGTTCGCGGACGCCGCCGTTGTAGAACCGGCGTGAGGCCTGGATCTTGTCTTCGGTGTCGACGAGCTCACCCTGCAGCTGCAGGTAGTTCTGGCTGGCCTGGAGCTGTGGGTACGCTTCGGCGACCGCGAAGATCGACTTGAGTGCCTGCTGCATGTGGTTCTCGGCCGCTGACGCGTCTGCCGGGCCCTGCGCGCTGAGGGTTTCGGCTCGCGCCCGCGTGACGTTCTCGAAGACTGCCCGCTCGTGTGCCGCGTAACCCTTCACCGACTCGATCAGGTTGGGGATGAGGTCGGCCCGTCGCTTCAGCTGCACCGTGATGTCGCTCCATGCCTCGTCGACACGGACATTGAGGGACACCAGCGAGTTGTAGGTGACCCAGAAGTAGATGCCGATGATGGCCGCCAGTGCGACGACGATGAGTACCGGAATGAGCCATTCCATGGCGAGAACTCCCTTATGTGCTGTGTGCAGTGCGTACGGGTGACGCCTGTGAACTCCATCATTCTACGTGCCTGACCAGCCCGGGAGCGCGGTAATCAACCCACCTCAAGGCAAACCCTCGGGGTCAGGAACCGAGAACCCGGTCCAGGTACGCGTTGGAAAAGAGGCGGCGGGGGTCGAGCCTGTCTCGGAGGGCGATGAAGTCGCCAAAGTGCGGATACAGCGCCGACAGCGACGCGGCATCCTGCGTGTGCATCTTGCCCCAGTGCGGCCGGCCGCCGTACTCCTGGAAGATCGATTCGACCGCCGCGAAGTACGAGTCCGGGTCTTCGCGGTGATACCGGTGCACGGCGATGTAGCCGGTGGCGCGACCGGATGCCGTCGACATCCAGAGGTCGTCCGATGCGGCGAAACGCACCTCGATCGGGAAGCTGACGCGCCATTTCCTGCGCGCGATGAGCGTCGTGATCTCGCGGACGACGGCCGGAACGTGTTCAGCGGCGACCGCGTACTCCATCTCGCGGAAACGGACCGTCCTCCGTGTCGTGAAGACCCGATGGGAGGAGTCCGTGAACCGCCGGTTGCCCGTGAGCTTCTCGGCCAGCCGGTTCACGGTCGGCGTCACGGACGGCACGACCGTCCCAGCGAAGCAGCTGGCTCGGTAGATGCCGTTGGCCATGACCGTGTCGTCGACCCAGCGTGAGAGCGGAGGGAGGGGTTTGCGGGGTGCGGATGCCGGCAGTCTCGTGTTCGTCTTCGTCAGGGCGGTCTCGGTGTGGGGGAACCAGTAGAACTCGAAGTGATCTGCCGTCGCCGCCCGCTCGGCGATGGTGTCGACCACGTCGGCGAGGGGCTCGGGCCGTTCGACCGCGTCGAGGAGGAACGTCGGCACACACGCGATCGTCACCTCGGCCAGGATGCCGAGCGCGCCGAGGCCCAGCGCGACGGCAGGGAGGAGATCGGCGTTGTCCTCCTTGTCGATCCGCAGCACCTCACCGTCCGCCGTGACGAGCGTGGCGCCGACGACCTGGCTGGCGAGTCCGCCGAACCGCGACCCGGTGCCGTGAGTGCCCGTGGAGATCGCTCCACTTATGCTCTGCCGGTCGATGTCGCCGAGGTTGGCCATGGCAAGGCCGAACGGTGCGATCAGACGCGGGATCTGGTGCAGCCGGGTGCCCGCGTAGAACGAGACATGACCGTCCGGGGTCGGCCGCCCGACCAGGCCGGTGAGGTCATCCAGCGCGAGCTGGACTCCTGTGGCGACCGCAATGCCTGTGAACGAGTGTCCTGCTCCGACGGCCTTGATCGGGATTCCTGACCCGGCGGCGGCCCGGACGGCGCGCTGCACCGCCGCCGTGGTGCGTGGTCGTTCGACCCGGAGTGGCCTCGACTGCTCGGTTCGCGCCCAGTTGTGCCACACTGCCCCGGTCGCCGTCACAGAAACGCCTTTCCCTCGCCGCGATAGGTCGGAAGCCGGTCGATCACCTGGTCGCCGTCGACGACCACGAAGTCGTTCACCCGCTCGCTCAGCTCGCCCGATTTCGAATGCCGGAGCCAGACCCGGTCGCCGGTGCTCAGGCCGGATGCGGCCGCGCCGCGGATCGGCGTCTGCACCTCCCCCGCCATCTCGCGCGGGATCAGCTCGAGGCCTTCCGGCCACGCCAGTCGTGGAAGCCGGTCCTCGCCTGGCGGGCCTGATGCCACCCAGCCGCCGCCGAGGATGACGGCCATCGACGGGGAGGGTTTGCGCACCACCGAGAGCGCGAACGATGCCGCGGGCGCCGGGTGGAACGTGCGGTAGTTGTCGAACAGGTGGCCGCCGAGGATGCCGCTTCCTGCGGCGATCTCGGTGACCGAGTCGTCCTGGGAGGTGCTCTCGACCGAGCCGGTGCCCCCTCCGTTCACGAATTCCAGGTCGGAGACCGCGCGCACGGCCGCAACGGCCTCGCCACGGCGCTCGGTGAGCTCGCGGATCGAGTTTCGCTTCATCCAGCGCATGGTTTTGGACCAGGCACCCCTCGACGCGGTCTTGTCGCCCAGGCCGGCGATCTGTGCCTCGTACGCCATCATCCCGACCAGCGTGAACCCGGGCCGCGCCTCGATCGCTCGCGCGAGAGCCGCCGCCTCTTCCGCCGTGCGGACCGGCGAGCGCCAGACACCCACGTGGCCGAGTGGAGCAGCGGTCTGCCACGACACGTCCAGTTCGAGGCAGACGCGGATGTTCTCCCGTGCGTTCGGCGGCACGCACGCGTCGACGAAATCGAGATGCTCGACCGAATCGACCATCAGCGTCACGCGCGAGGCCGCAACGGGGTCCGCTGCGAGCCTGCAGATTGCCGCGGTGTCCGCCGTCGGGTAGCCCACCACGATGTCGTCCACGGTCTCAGCGAGCCAGAGTGCCTCAGGCAGTGTGAACGCAAGGATTCCGGCGTAGCCGTCGGTGTCCAGAAGGGCGTCGACGAGCCCCCGCACCCTGATCGACTTGCTCGCCACCCTGATCGGCTTGCCTGCTGCACGCCGGACGAGGTCGTGGGTGTTGTGCTGGAGGGCCCCGAGGTGCAGCACGGCGAGCGGGCTTTCAAGACCTGCCGTCGCGGCATCGAGCCCCGTCCAGAACCGATTCGGGTCCTGCCAGGGCGCCGGAGTTGGGGCCGCCTTGCCCATGGCGGAGAGCGTGATGGCCATCGGCCCTCCCTTCCGGTCTCCACGCTAGCGGTTCCCGGCCCCAGGACGCCCTGTCTCTGAGACTGAGAATGACCCCCAAACAGGCGTGGCGGTTTGACATCAGGCAGGGCCGGCTCGTAAATGGAAGCACGGTGGGGATACTCAGAGTTGCTCGACGTGTTGGGGGCCGGTCGGCGCAGCTGACCTGGCGACGCTCGCGAGCCTCCGGGTCGATCATGGCAGCATCCGTCGCTCTCATTCTGCTCCTGGCCGCTCCGACCGCCGCCCATGCCGACCCCGACGACCTTCCGCTGGCCCCTGAAACCGCACCCACGATCACCTCGCCGGACACCGGAGAGTTCCTCGGCTCTGCGAGCACGGTGATCACCGGCACCAAGGCCGCGGGATCGGAAGTCCAGATCCTCGCCGGCTCGTCGCGCACGAATGTCTGCACGGTCGAGAGCGATGACACCGACTTCTCCTGTGAAGTCTCTCGTCTGCCCAGCGGCCCGTCGATCAGTCTTTCCGCCGTACAACTGGGCGAAGGGGGCCCCAACCTCGAGTCGGTTCCCGTCGTAGTCGACGTCCTCGCTGAGCCCACGATCGCAGGGTCGACGCTCCAGCTGACCAGCGGCCTGGTCCAGGGCGGCGGCTACCCCAACGCGACGATCACCCTCTCCGTCGGCGGCGGATCATCGTGGAGCTTCCCTGCCGGTCCGGATGGCACGTGGGCCTACGTCCTGCCCCGCTCCATCGGAAGCGGTGCACACACGCTCACGGCGACACAGGCGACCTCGTTCAGCCACAGCCGGCAATCGAGCCCCGCCCCCGAGAGACGAATCCTCCTCGACGTCGACGCACCAGCCGTTCCGCGGCTGACATCCCCCGCCCCCGGCAGCACCGTGCGCACGAGCGGTGTGGTGTTCGCCGGCACCGGAGAGAATCAGGCGACCGTCGAAGTCTTCGCGGTCACGGCATCGGGCTCAGACGTCGCCCTGTGCTCGGCCGTCGTCTCCCGCGGGTCGTGGACCTGCACAGGTGCTGCTCTGCCCGCCGGCACGGCCAGGGTGACGGCGTTCCAGAAGGATGCCGCAGGCAACGTCGGCGGAGGGAGCGCCCCGCTCGAGCTTCGGATCGTGGCGCCATCGACGACGTCGCCGTCCCCGAGCCCGACACAGGAAGACAGCGAAGGGCCCGATCCGGCTCCCGTGGTTCCCGCCGTCCCGCCGACGACACCCAGCCCGGCTCCGCCCGGATCCGGACCGACGACCACCCCCGAGTCGAACGGCTGGGTGAACGCGACGCCGTTCACGTCCGGGGTGCCGTCGGCGCTCGGCGCCGTCGACCTGTCCTGGCTCCGCGCGCTTTCCCTGGCCGCCGTGGCCATCCTCCTCCTGCTCGTGCCGGCCCGGATGCTGGCGACCACCGTCGGCGCACGCCGCGCGGGCCACCGCCCGCCGAGCCTCACCGGCAGGAACCGGGTACCGACGCACGACGATCCCGATCCCCTCGTCTCGACACCCGGCGCCGTCCTCACCGCCGGCGGTGCGGTCGTGGCCGCAGGCGGCATCGTCCTGTTCGCCAATCCCGTCCACGGGCAGCCGGAATACCTCCGCGTCTTCCTCGCTTCGGTGATCGCGATCGCTCTGCTGAACCTGGCCTCGACATACCTGCCGAAGCTCCTTGTGCCCCGCTGGGCGGCGAGCACAGCGCGGATCGCGCTGTCGCCGCGGTTCCTCGTCACGGTCGCCGCCGTCGCCCTCTTCTCACGCCTGCTCGACCTGCAGCCCGCTCTGCTGTTCGGCGTCGTCTTCACCGTCTCCGCCGTAACAGGACTCCGCACCGCCCGTGGCGTCCTCGCCCTGATCCGCATCGGTGTGGTGTTCACATTCGGCCTCGTGGCTTGGCTCGCCTCCACGGTGCTCGGCGCGCCCTCCGGCTTCGCCGACATCCTCCTCACCGAAGTAGCGAACATCGCCGCAACCGCCGGCATCGGCTCCGCGGCGATCCTCCTCGTACCGCTGGGGAGACTGGATGGCCGGGCACTGCTGATCTGGTCACGACCAGCCTGGTTCGCCTCTGCGTTCGTCGTGCTGACCGTCCTCTTCGCGCTCCTCGCTCCCGTCGTCGACGTGTGGCAGAACAGCGGCGGCATCCTGATCGGGCTGTTCGCTCTCGTCGTGTTCGGCGCCATCGGGATCTCCGTCTGGCTCTGGCGCCGCCTCGTCCAGCCCGACCTGACCTCGGACTGAATCCACCGCCCACGGGCTGACGACGTCGTCCATGTCGGTCGCCTGCAGGAGAATGGGAGCGTGTTCATCGTGCTGTCAGGATCCCCCCGCGGTGCGGTGACCCTGACAGAACTCGACGACGATGGTGCCGTCACGGGGTCGTTCCTGCTCGGCGCCGACGTGTCTGGAGACATCGCGCGACGTGAGCGCGACCGCCCGCGCTGGGTATGGAGCGACACGACCCTCTGGTATCCGGTGCTCCTGGCCGCCGGGATCACGATCGAACGCACGCACGATCTGCGCCTCTGCCACCGCATTCTCAAGCTGTCAGAGGCTACGAGGGGATCGCAGCTGGCCGACGCACCGCAGAACGCCTGGGATCAGGCCGCCGTCCCGTCGAGCGATCACGCGAACACGCTTTTCGATGACGGGCCATCCCCGGACGAAGCCGACCCGGTGGAGGAGTTCCTGCTGCAACGGCGCACCCTGGACGAGGTCGCGAGGGCCGAGCCGGAGCGAGCGTCGCGCCTGCGGCTGCTTCTGGCCGCTGAGTCGTGTGGCGCGCTGATCGCGGAAGAGATGCGACAGCGCGGGATGCCATGGCGGGCGGACGTTCACGCGGCCACCCTGTCCGAGGTCCTCGGTCCGCGGCCGCAGTTCGGCGGACGCCCGGCGAAGCTGGAGATCCTGGCTGAGCAGATCCGCGTAGCGCTCGACGCCCCGAGCCTCAACCCCGATTCGCAGCCCGAGTTGCTCCGCGCGCTGAAGCGGGCCGGCCTGGCCGTCACCGGAACGAGCAAATGGGACCTCCGCGAGCTGGAGCATCCGGCGATCGCACCGCTCCTCGAGTACAAGAAGCGCGCCAGACTGCTGTCTGCCAACGGCTGGGTGTGGATGGATGCCTGGATCCGCGACGGCCGGTTCCATCCCGAGTACGTCGTCGGGGGCGTGGTCACCGGGAGGTGGGCGACGCGGGGCGGCGGCGCGCTGCAACTGCCTGCCCAGGTGCGTGGCGCGGTGATGGCCGATGACGGCTGGACCCTCGTCGTCGCGGATGCCGCACAGCTCGAGCCGCGCATCATCGCGGCGATGTCCCGAGACGAGGCCATGGCGAATGCCGGCCGCGGACGCGACCTCTACCAGGGGCTCGTCGACGCCGGCGTCGTCGACACTCGGGCGCACGCCAAGGTGGCGATGCTCGGCGCACTGTACGGCGCGACCACCGGCGAAAGCGCGCAGCTCATGCCCAGGCTCACCCGGGCGTTCCCGCGGGCGATCGGCCTCGTCGAGGCAGCAGCGAGGTCCGGGGAGCGTGGCGAGCAGGTGAGCACCTGGCTCGGTCGCAGTTCCCCGCTGCCCGGCGAGAACTGGCACGAGGTCCAGCGCGCGGGGACCGACCCTGAGGCAACCGCACACGACGAACGTCGCGCTCGTCAGGTGGGCCGCGATTGGGGCCGCTTCACACGAAACTTCGTCGCCCAGGGCACCGCGGCGGAATGGGCCATGTGCTGGATGGCCGGCCTTCGGCAACGACTGCGGGCGCTGGGCGACGAGCGGGGTGAACCGCACCTGGTGTTGTTCCTCCACGACGAAGTGATGGTCCACTCCCCCGAGCACCTGGCGGATGCCGTCGGCGACGCGATCCGCGAAGCAGCCGCGGAGGCCGGTCGCCTCCTGTTCGGCACGTTTCCGGTGGACTTCGCGCTGACCGTTGCAGCGGTGTCGAGCTACGACCAGGCGAAGTAGGGCGCCGTCACGCCAGCCTCGCCACCATCTCGACGGGAGCGAGCACCCCGGCCTTCATGCCGGCGAGGAGGTTGCCCATCCGGTTCCTGCCGTCCGGACCGAGCACGAGGTGCATCCCGAGTGGTGACGGCTGACCGCCCGGTGACGGCTGCGGGCCCCGTTCGATGAACTCGATCCCGGCGTCACGGCGATCGGTGGTGCTCTCGACGGTGAAGCCTGCCGCCTGGAGCGCCTTCGCGTAGTCGTCCGGCGAGCCGACGAACGAGATGTCTGCCGTCGGTGCCCACGGCTGGGGATAGGTCATCTCCCCGGAACTCGTGATCATGATGTCGTACAGGGCGAAGACTCCCCCCGGCTTGAGAACCCTGGACACTTCGGTGAACAGGGCCGGCTTGTCTGCGATGTTCATCCCGACGTGGATCATCGTGGCCACGTCGAATTCGTCGTCGGTGAACGGCAGTCGGAGTCCGCTTCCCTCGATGAAGGCGACGTTCTCGGAGAGGCCGGTCCTGCCGGTGAGGGACGTGGCGGTTCGGACGAACTCCGGCGTGACGTCCACGCCGACGACCGTCGCCCCGAAGTGGTGCGCGAAGAGCCGCGCAGGTCCGCCGATGCCTGAGCCGACGTCGAGCACGGTCGACCCTGCAGCGATCCCGGCCGCGCGGGCCAGGTCGCGGGTCGCCTGGACACCGCCGACGTGGAACTCATCGACGGCGAGGAGGTCGTCGGGCTCGAGCCGATTCAGGTCATGCCCTGTTCGCACCAGTGCGTCGAGGATCGAGTCCTCGAGCTCAGGGTTACCGTAGTGGCGGGCGACGGCGGTGTCGGTGTCCATGGCATGTCCTCTTCATCGAGTTGTCCGCGAAGTATACGCGCGGAGGCACATGCCGGGACAGGGGTAAGGCGAGGAGACCGACTGCCGTCAGCCTGCGACCTTCGGGTTCGACACACAGGCAAGAGGAACGAGGGTGATCGCTCCGGCCCGAGGGACCGCGAGGAAGAAGCTGCCGTGACGGACTGCTACCACCGACGTTGATTCCTAGCCAACTCAGATCGACAAACCCAAGGGCACCTTCGGTCGAATAGGCGAGGCGCGCTTCGCATACCCTGGACGCACTGTTGTCATCCATGTTCAGTCGTGCATTGGGGGATGCTCCTGGAGGAAGCGAGAGTCTTCAATAGGCGTAAACCCCTCCGGCCAGATCGTTTTCTCATCCCAGCCGCCTATGGCGGTGAGTTGATCCGCGTCCACAGGTGAGATGCTCGACAGGTCGGTCCAGAGCATGTTGGAGCCGCTGAAGTCTGCGCCTTCAACCCATGTATGTTGAAGCCGCGACCGCGATAATTCTGCACCGGTGAAGTTGGCATCTGTGAAGTCGCCCCCATCGATCTGCGCGTCGTAGACGAGCGCATCCGTCAGGTTTGCTTCGCGAAAAGACGCGTTTGTTATGACCGCTCCACGCAGCCACGCCCCTGTCAGGTTTGCTGAGCTCATGTCACTTCGCCAGAGCGATGCTCGACTAAAGTCCCAGCCAGACAGTTGAGCCCTCGCAAATGAAGCCTCAGATAGGTTCACGTTAGAGAGATTCAACGGTCTAAGCAGCTTCGTTTTAGCGACTCGGCCTAACGATTCCGCCACGGTCTTGCATACGGACGCGATTTGGGATGGGTCAACCTCTTGAGTTTGAGATTCGTCCATCGCATCGAATTCCGACTCGGAGGGAACTTGTGAGTATTCGCGGAGGTAAGCGGCGAAGACTTCGGCGATTGTTTGACGATCCGACTCGCTCGGCGCATCTTGCGCGAGACGTTCTAATGCATAGATGCCGCCCAGTTGAATTGCGACCGGCTCAGCCCCGAGTTGGGAGACGGCCTCTGTGTATCGGTGAGTCCAGTGACGGTCTCCCTCGAGCCTGGAGAGATACTCCTCCCTCCTATGGCGAAGCCACGTGAAGGTGAGCCCGACCACAGCGAGCGCGCCACCGAGCACGAGCAGCACACCTTGACGCGCGGTACTCTCGGCATTTGCCCAAGTCGCCCCGGAAATCCCGTGGGGCTTTCGTTCCCACGGCCAGGTCCAAGTCCAGCTCAGAAGAAAAACAGGAACCGAAGTAACCGCAAGGGCCACCCCTGCAAGAGCAACAAGGACGATGACAGCTGCAGCCGCAATGCGAACCGACCGGATAACGAGGCCCTGGGTCTGCCCAGACCGCGACCCCATTCGCTGCTTGCTTTGTTGTGGGGCCGTGTCGCGAGGCTTGATCGCCATGCAGGAGTCCCTCGTCTCTGTTTTGTGGAAATTGCGATCCTGTACTTGTACCCTGCCAGCGGTCGAGCCTCAACCGACCAGCCATGGATCCCCCAAAAGGGGTGTGGTCTGGATCACGGGAAGAGCGCCGGCTCTTGCCGGAGCTTGTCGTTCGCCGATTGGATTGTGTGTCGGATGAAAATCCGTCGAGCACACAGCTCGGACACAGTCCCCCAGAGAGGGGACTGATCGTTACCCGGAGCATCGGCATAGGCTGACGGCCTGGGCAAGGGGCATTGCTCAGGAGAAAGCGATAGTCCCCTCGCAATACTCCGAATGCATTGCGAGGGGACATTTGCCCGATCGGGGGCACTCCCGGGCCCCTCAACCGTATTGGTTCGCCCAGGCACTCCGGTATCCCTCGGACGGGGCCGTGGCATCGATGATCGCCGTCAACGGTTGCAATTCGGTGAATATCTGGTGCACCCCTGCCGCCGGAGCATCCCGGATCCTATTCTCGAAGACATGAGCGGGCGTCCTCGGCGTGTGTGTCAGTTCTGCAGGGAACTGAGTCTGATCCTGGAGCTCTCCGAGGGTGCGATCAACGACACCGCTCCTGCCTGGCGCTGCCACAACAAGTACTGCGAGCACCACAACGAGGTGCAGTGCCTGAAACCGTCGGCGAGGCAGCGAGGCGACGCTCGAGATCATCACGCGGCCCGCGGCTGACGTGAGGGCAGTGGTACCCCCGGTGGGACTCGAACCCACACTGGAGCGATTTTAAGTCGCCTGTCTCTGCCATTGGACTACGGGGGCGTGCGGTTCCAGCTTATGGGGCGCGTCACAGCGATTTAGACGGAATACCACGTTCAGGGAACGACGACGACCTTGCCGAGTGCACGGCCCTCCCCCACCCGGCCGAGCGCCTGCGGCACCTCGTCGAGGGTGAACGTACGGTCGATGTGGATGCCGACTTCGCCGGCGACACATCGTTCCGCGACCGGCTCGAAATATGCAGGCCCCTCCCGAGCGACGAGGATCCCCATTCGGCGACCGGTGACGAGCCCGATCGCCGCCCCCACCGTCACGATTCTCAGGAGCGCCCGGACGCTGCCGCCCACGCAGTAGTACCGCCCGCCCGGCGCCAGCGCCCGGCGGTACGCGAAGACGGATCGATGGGCGACGAGATCGAGCACCAGGTCGAACGGCTCCATACGGGTGAAGTCCTGCGTGCGGTAGTCGACCACGGCGTCAGCGCCGAGCTCGCGCATGAAGTCGAGCTTGCCTGCGTTGTCGACACCTGTCACGTGCGCACCGGCGAGCCCGGCCAGCTGGATCGCGAAGGACCCGGCGCCGCCACCCGCCCCGTTGATCAGCACCCGCGCGCCCGGACGAGCGAGCGACATCCCCTGACTCGCAATCGCTCCGGCCTGTGGAATGGTGGAGGCCTCGGCGAACGTGAGTTCCACCGGTTTGGTTGCGAGAGCATCCGCCGACGCCACAGCGAATTCGGCGAACCCGCCAAGAAGAGCCAGATTGTCGCCGTACACCTCGGCCCCGACCCGGAACCGGGTGACTCCGGGTCCGACGGCAGTGACCCGCCCGGCGATGTCGGAGCCGAGCACTCGACGCCTCGGCGCTCGCAGGCCGCCGATCCTGGCGTACCCCGGAGATCCGGTCAGCCCTTCCCAATCCGAGAGGTTGACGGAGGTCGCGGCGATCTCGACGAGCACCTGGCCAGCCCCGGGCACCGGCACGGGGACGTCCTCGACCCTCAGTACGTGCGGCAGGCCGTACCGGTCGTGAACGACGGCTTTCATGCGTCAGCCGGTTCGGCACCGACCACGCGACCGTCACCGTCGGTGACGTAACGGCCGATGGAGAGATCGAGCACGACGATGGTGTTTCCGAACGGATCGTTGACGACCGCGAGGCGTCCGACGGGAATGTCCGTCGGGGCGACGACGACCGATCCCCCGGCGCTGACGATGTCCACCACGGCATCGTCAGCGGACTCCACGAGCCAGTTCACGGCCGCGTCGAGCGTCGTGGTCAGCACCAGTTCGGTGTCACTCGCCGGCAGACGCAAACCCGCCTGCCCGATGTCGTCGTTGCGCCACGCCAGCTCGTGGCCCAGCCGATCCCGGTAGAAGCGGAGCCCCTCCTCGATATCCGGCACGGGGATCATGACGGCATCCACGGAGCGAAGAATCGCTGTTCTGTTCATCGATCGCCTCCCAACAGTCGGCTGAGGCGATTCTAGACAGGCATCCCCGCCAACGGGAAAGGCCCGGTCCGTTCCCGGACCGGGCCTTTCTCTTTCTCGAGCTACTTCGACGCGGCGACAGCTTCCTTCTCGGCCACAGGCTTGGGGGCCTTCTTCGTCGCAGGCTTCTTCACGGTCTCGACCGGCTTCACCACTTCGGCCGCAGCAGGCTTGGGCCGGGAGGCGAACTCCTCGAACGCGGCGCGCGGGTTCTGCGCGGCGCTGAGGTTCACGATGTCGCGGCCCAGGAAGAAGTTGTTCACCCAACCGACGATGACGCGGATCTTGCGCTCCCACGTCGGCATGGCGAGTCCGTGGTAGCCACGGTGCGCGAGCCAGGCCGGAAGGCCCTTGATGGCGATCTTGCCGGCCTGGAAGACGCCGACGCCAAGACCGAGGCCGGCGACGGCACCCATGTTCTTGTGGAAGTACTGCTTGGGCTCTTCGCCCCGCAGCACGGCAACGATGTTCTTGGCCATGAGCTTGCCCTGACGCACAGCGTGCTGTGCGTTCGGAACGCAGAAGCCGCCGACTCCGCCACCGGACAGGTCGCGGATCGCGGTGACGTCACCGGCGCCCCAGGCATCCGGAATGAACTCGTCATCGGTGCCGACGCGGAGGTCAGGACGGACGACGAGGCGCCCGCGCTCTTCGATCGGAAGGTCGGTGTTGCGAACGATCTGCGGGTTCGCCATGACGCCGGCGGTCCAGACGATGAGGTCGGACTCGAATGTCTCGCCCGTCGACAGCTCGATCTTGCCGTCGAGCGCAGACGAGAGCTGCGTGTCGAGGTGCACGAGGGCTCCTCGCTGGGCCAGGTTCTTGAGCACCCAGTGGCTGGTCTTCAGGCTGACCTCGGGCATGATCCGTCCCATGGCCTCGATGAGGTGGAACTGGACGTCCTCGAAGGTGATCTGCGGGTACCGTTTCAGCAGAGCGCTGGCAAATGAACGCAGCTCGGCGAACACCTCGATGCCGGCGAACCCTCCGCCGACGACGACGAAGTTGAGCAGGCGGTCGCGTTCGGGGCCGGCGGGAAGGCTGGCCGCCTTGTCGAAGTTGGCCAGCATGCGGTCGCGGATCGCGATCGCCTCTTCGATCGTCTTGAGGCCGATGGCCTGGTCGGCGACACCCGGGATCGGGAAGGTCCGCGACACGGCGCCTGCGGTGACCACGACGATGTCGTAGTCGAACTCCCACGATTCGCCGAGGGAAGGCTGGATGGTGGCCTTCTTGTCCGCGTGGTTGATGTTGGTGACCTTGGCGGTGATCACCGTCGTCTTCTTGAGGTGGCGTCGCTGGGCGACCACCGCGTGGCGGGGCTCGATCGAGCCTGCAGCGACCTCCGGGAGGAAAGGCTGGTACGTCATGTAGGGAAGCGGGTCAACGACGGTGACCTCTGCTTCGCCGTGGCGAAGCCACTTTTCCAGCTTCCATGCGGTGTAGAAACCGGCATAGCCGCCGCCGACAATCAGAATTTTTGGCACGGTGAGAATTCTCCTACTGGGGGGTCACAAGGACTCAAACAGGTTACTTACTGCGAGACACACGTTTGAAATGCCGGGTAGCGGCGATGGCACCGAGCACTACTAGGGTACCAGTTCCCAGGAACAGGGCGAGCGGGAGGCTGACATAGAGCAGGCTGTCCCGCGTCGGCAGGAACGGATTGGCCGGTCCGGCCACGGTATCGAGCGGAGGCACGGTCGGGATGCTTCCCTCATCTTCAGGCACAGGCTGAGGTGTGGATGCGGCCTTCCTGTGCTGGGTGATCCACGCGGCCAGGTCGCCCATCGGGTTGGCGTCGACGGAGGGAACGTCAGCCGTGAGTGCGGCGAGAGCGTTGATGTAGCCGTATCCATAGATCGCGCTGGGGAGCTTCTCGCCTGCCACGGGCGACGCGGTCTTGATGATCCGGTTGATCACGTTGGCGGTATCCATGTCCGGGTAGCGCGAGCGCACGAGGGCAGCGATTCCCGCGACGATCGGCGACGCGCCCGAGGTACCGGCCCACTGGACGTAACTGCCGTCCGGGGACACTCCGACGAGCTCCTCGCTCGGTGCGGCCACCGACAAGGTGATGCCCTGGCTGGACGCGTCATAGCTGGCCTTGCCTGACGGGTCGACCCCGGCGACGACGAGCACGCCGGGGATCGTTGCAGGGGCACCGACCTCGTCTGTGCCGCTGCCGCGGTTGCCTGCGGCAGCAACGATGATGACGTCGTGCTCGTTGGCGTAGGTGAAGGCTTCGTCCCAGCTCTCCGGCCAGTCCTTCGTGTTCGTCGTGAGCGACATGTTGATGACGTCAGCACCGTTGTCGACTGCGAAGTGGATGGCGTCGGCGATCTGGTCGGCGAACTGGATGGTCGATCCGCTCGAGCCGAAACCGACGGAGATGGCGATGAGGTTCGCTGAGGGCGCGGTGCCGATGACCCCGGTGTCGCTTCCGTTGCCCCGGCCGGCCGCGAGCGATGCCACCCAGCTGCCGTGCGGGTTCTCGTCCGCTCCACCGACCGGTGTGCGTCCGTCTGCGCTTCCGACACCGGATGCGTCATGACCGGCGACGACCGCGCCGGTGAATTCAGGGGGCCCGCTCGCGATGCCGGTGTCGATGATCGCGATCGTCGCCCCAGCACCTGTGCTGAACTTCCAGGCCTCCGAGACGCCGTAGTCGGCGAGCCAGTATTCGGCGTCCCTGACGGGGTCGGCACTCGCCGGGCTGGCGCCGGCCGTCACCGTGCCCGCCACGATGAGGGCGGTCAGCCCGCCTGCGAAGATCCCCCGATACTTCATGCCCCTGCTCACTCCCCCGCCGGAGCGGTTTCTGCGATGTCGACGACGCACTGGCACACCGTCGGACTCCAGTCTGCACGTTCGAGCGCAAGATCGCCGACCGGATTCACTCCCGGCCCTGCCGCGAGCGTATGACCGACGAGAGCGTGGAGGCATTTCACGCGCACAGGCATCCCCCCTGCGGAGATGCCGGCGATCTCAGGAACCACGGCGATGCTCTCCCGATCGGCGAGGTACGCCGCGTGCGCTGCGGCGTAGCCGGACCGCAGCGCGTCGTCGTCAGCCAGCAGGTCGTTGTACTCGTTCATCACCTGGGTCGCCTCGAGGGCAGACACTGCTGCGGTTGCCGCGGGGTGGGTGAGGTAGTAGAAAGTCGGGAACGGGGTCCCGTCGTCGAGCCGCGGAGAGGTGGAGACCACGGTCGGTGCTCCGCACACGCAGCGGGCGGCGATCCCCACCACGTTGCGCGCGGGGCGGCCCAGCTGGGCTGAGACGGCCCGGATGTCCTCAGCCGTCACGGTCTCGAAAGGCGGTGTCGTCATGCATCCATTATCCCTGCTCGGGACGACGGGTCAGGGCGTCGGCTCAGGGGTGGGCGTCGCCGGGACACCCGAGTCGGTGGCGACCTCGGCGAGACCTGCGCTGACGAGTGAAGCGAGCATGGATTCCGCCCAGTCGACCCTGGTGGCCTGTAGCTCCGTGCTGACCGGCGCTTCCGACTCTCCGAACAGCGCGGCATCCACGTCGTTCATGACGATGAAGCTGATCTCACCGGGGTTCACGTAGAAGAGCCGGTCGCGCGCCTGCGTCATCACGTATGTGCTGTCGTTCCACCGTTCACGTTCTTCGCTGAGCCGGCTGATCTCGTCTTCGCTGGCGTCGACGGATGCCTGCAGCTGCGCGATCTGCTGGCGCTGCTCGATGTATGACTTGAGGTTCGGCGCGATGACGATGATCCCCAGAACGAGAAGCGCCATCATCAGCAGTCCGAACCCGGAGAAACGGATGCCGCGGATCCAGCTTCCCGCCTCGGATTCGGGCACAGCGACAACGGGCTCGGGCAGGCGCGCGTCGCGCTCCCGGCCGATGCGCCACTTGCCTGCCTGCGTGCCGGTGGAACCCGGTCGTCTGGCCATGCGTACCGCCCCGTTCCTGTCGTCGCTCCACGCACAACTCCCGGTGTGCGCCGATTTCTCAGCGCGCACCGGGAGTCGGGTGAAAGTGGTTTACGCCGAGAACCTCGGGAAGGCGCCACGACCCGCGTAGACCGCGGATTCGCCCAGCTCTTCTTCGATCCTCAACAGCTGATTGTACTTTGCGACCCGCTCGGATCGGGCAGGCGCACCGGTCTTGATCTGGCCCGCGTTGGTCGCGACCGCGAGGTCGGCGATGGTCGTGTCCTCGGTCTCACCCGAACGGTGGGAGAGGATCGCCGTGTAGCTGGAGCGCTGCGCAAGGGCGACGGCGTCGAGCGTCTCGGTGAGCGTTCCGATCTGGTTCACCTTGACGAGGATCGAGTTGCCGACCTTGAGGTCGATGCCCTTGCCGAGACGGCTCGGGTTCGTCACGAACAGATCGTCGCCGACGATCTGGACCTTGTCGCCGAGTTCGGCGGTGAGGTGCTGGTAGCCTTCCCAGTCCTCTTCCTCGAGCGGGTCTTCGATCGACACGAGCGGGTACGCGGCAACGAGCTCGGCGTAGTACGCGCTGAGGTCCTGTGCCGAGAGCTGCTTGCCCTCGAAGTGGTACGAACCGTCCTTGAAGAACTCGGTCGCCGCGACGTCGAGCGCGAGGGCGATGTCCTTGCCGGGGGTGTAGCCGGCGTTGGTGATTGCCTCGACGATGAGGTCGAGCGCTGCGCGGTTGCTCGGCAGGTTCGGTGCGAATCCGCCCTCGTCGCCGAGCCCGGTTGCGAGGCCCTTCGACTTGAGGAGCGCCTTCAGCGCGTGGTAGGTCTCGACGCCCCAGCGCAGGCCTTCAGAGAAGCTCTCGGCCCCGAGGGGAACGATCATGAACTCCTGGATGTCGACGTCGTTGTCCGCGTGGGATCCGCCGTTGATGATGTTGAGGAGCGGCACGGGGAGTACGTGTGCGTTCGGCCCACCGAGGTAGCGGTAGAGCGGGAGGTCCGCAGCCTGCGCTGCGGCCTTCGCGACGGCGAGGCTGACACCGAGGATGGCGTTGGCGCCGAGGCGTTCCTTGTTGTCGGTGCCGTCGAGGTCGATGAGGGTCTTGTCGAGCAGGCGCTGGTCGTCGGCTTCGAGGCCTTCGACCGCTGCACCGATCTCGTCGAGGATGCCGTCGACGGCCTTGAGCACGCCCTTGCCCTGGTAACGGTCGGAGTCACCGTCGCGCAGTTCGTACGCTTCGAATGCGCCGGTGGATGCGCCGGATGGAACGGCAGCGCGCTCCACAACGCCGTTGTCGAGGAGGACCTCGACCTCAACGGTCGGGTTCCCACGGGAATCCAGAATTTCGCGAGCGCCTACAGCCTCAATGAGTGCCACAGTATTTCTCCTGTTCGGGGTGGTGCGGTGGATTGTGTGGAGCGACGTTGACCCGAGGATCAGTCTAGCCATCCGGTTCAGGCAGGTTACGAGTGCGTTGCGGGAGGCACCCCCCCCGAACGCCCGGAAAGTTGCATCCCGTGCACAAAGAAGGCGAACCGTGGCCAGCCGGGAGTTGTGGAGTTCCCCAACAATTCGATCCGATCGTCGTTCACCATCGCCAACGCTGCTACGTTCACCCTGCTACCAGGAGTGACACCGATGGGCCGCGTCAGAGACGACCGGACCGGAGGCGTCGAGGCCACAAACCGGCTGGTCGCAGCATCCCGCAACCCGCCGGTTCGCCGGCACCCCGAACAGACGTACGTCACAGCAGACCACTCGCGTTCGGCTTCCCACCTGCTCCTCCGGTGGCGGCTGCCCGGTCTCTTCGTCGCGCCTGTGAGGGTCCCTCTTCGGCACACTTCAGGAGAATCCTTTGAGCAGCACTCCCCTATCAGGCCCGGCCCCGGCCCTCGCCTGGAAGATCGCGACCATCGTCCTCAGCGTTCTGATGAT
This sequence comes from Mycetocola sp. Y719, assembly GCF_056713205.1. NCBI lineage: Bacteria > Bacillati > Actinomycetota > Actinomycetes > Micrococcales > Microbacteriaceae > Mycetocola > Mycetocola sp. Y719. The sequence goes on from NZ_JBWYGY010000001.1 coordinate 1,149,910, forward strand.
CGCCGCGGTGGCGTTCTTCTTCTACTTCACCCAGAAGATCACAGACGGCGCCCAGCAGCTCGACTCGGGTGCGAGCCTGGCCGCCGCCGGATCAGGCGACCTCTCGGACGGTGCGACCGAGATCGACGACGGTGCTGCGACCCTCGCGGACGGCGCGACGAGCGCCGCCGCAGGGGCGGAGAAGCTCGAGGCGGGAGCGACAAGCGCCTCTGCGGGAGCCGGAAAGATCGCGACGGGTGCGCAGAGTGCCGCCGATGGCGCCTTCGCCCTCTCGAACGGTGCAACGAGCGCCGCCGCGGGAGCGCAGAAGCTCTCCGCAGGTGCGACGAATGCATCGGCGGGCAGCTCGACGCTCGCGGCTGGCGCCGGAAGCGCCTCAGACGGCGCCGCGCGGGTCTCCGCCGGGGTCGCCGGCGTCAGGGACGCGATCGAGGACAAGCTGTACCCGGGTGCGACCGACCTCGCCGCGGGCGCCAAGCGGCTCAATGCCGGGGTCATCGAGCTCAGCACGGGTGCCACCACTCTCGCGACGGGCGCCGGTCAGCTCGCCCCGGCGGCAAAGAGCCTCAACTCGGTCCTGCCAATGGTGACGACCTTCGCCGGTTCAGCACGGGATGACTCGGCCATCGTCGTCTCCGAGCTGGAAACCCTCATCAAGGATCTCAAGAACACGGGCCCCACCAGTGACCTCGTCGCCAAGCTCGAAGCCATCCAGACGACCGCCACCGCGACACGCGCAATGGCGACGGGAGCGGCGAACACCCTCGATGCGCTCGAGCCCGCTGTGACAGCGATGGCAAGCTTCCCGACGATCGCGTCCGGAAGCGCCGGCCTTGCGGCCGGACTGGGCGACACCGCACCGATCAAGGGCGTTTTGCCCAAGGGCGGGCTGCTGTACGCCGAGAACGTGCCCGCACTCGCCGCTGGCGCCGGTCAGCTCGCAGCCGGACTCGGGGCCACTCCGCCGATCAAGGATGTGCTCCCCACCGGCGGCCTGCTCTACGTCAAGAACCTGCCGACGCTCGCTGCCGGAGCATCCGACTTGTCTGCCGGGGTGAACAAACTCTTCGTCGGCGCGACGAGCCTCAACGCAGGTCTGTCCACGCTGCAGGCCGGCGCGTCGAGCCTGTCCGTCGGCAACGACAAGCTGGCGGTCGGCGCGTCGAGCCTCTCCACCGGCACGCAGACACTCGCCGAAGGCTCATCCAGGCTGAACGCAGGACTCGCCGCCCTGTCGGCAGGCTCGACCTCACTCGCTGAGGGCACCACGAAACTGGCCGACGGCGCAGGCACGCTCAGCGACGGCACCACCACGCTGGCCGATGGCGCCGCCTCGCTCGCCGACGGCAACGCGAAGATCAGCGACGGCACCACCGAACTGCACAGCGGCGCAGCTGCCTTCAGTGCGAGCCAGCTGACCGGTTCCCCGTGGCTCTGGGCTACTGTCCTGGTGCTCGTGCTCGCCGGAGCAGCACTTCTCGTCCGTCGCATGGTCCTCACCACGCGCGCCGAGGCCGCAGCCGACTCGGTCTGACCAACTCGAGAGGCGTGGATCACGGGGCCAGCCGGCATCCGTCATCCACGCCCCTCGCGTCGTCAGCTGAGTGGCTTGAACTCCAGGTCCTCTGCGGATGCCATCGACGCGGCCACGAAGGCGAACGCGCTGAATCCGGCAGTGGTGACGCGGTCGAGCAGGGCTTTCATGTTCTTCACCCGCGGTTCGAGCCTGACCCGCCTGCCGGAGGCTACGAGGTCAGATTTGAGTGCGATGAGGGCGGCTGGGTCGACGTCACGGTCGTAGACGAGCACGACGGACTCGACACCGGCGTCCTCGGGCAGGTCGAGCAGGTCCACGATCCGTTCGAAACCGATCGAGAAGCCGGTCGCGGGCACATCCTGGCCCAGGAATCGGCCGATCATCCCGTCGTAGCGTCCGCCGCCACCGAGGGAATAGCCGAGACCGGGGTGTTCGATCTCGAAGATCGGGCCCGTGTAGTAGCCCATCCCCCGCACGAGGAACGGGTCGAAGACGACGGGGGTCGCGCCGCTTGCGTCTCCCTGCCCAGCCGCCAGTCCGATGGCCGCCAGTTCGGCGATCACCGACTCGTCGACCCCGCGGGGCAGCCTCGAGCGGATCTGTTCGGCGCCGAACGGCAGCGCGGGTGCTTCGGGCTGGGCGAAATACTCCTCCAGCCGGTCGACGGCCGCCGGGGTGGCCTGTCGTTCGCGCAGTTCGGCGATGACGCCGGCCGTGCCGACCTTGTCGAGTTTGTCGATGGTGATGAGCACCCCGGGGTGCTCGTCCGCGACGAAACCGAAGGCGTCGAGCATGCCTGTCAGCAGTCGGCGGTCGTTGATCCTGACCCGGCAGTCTGTGAGGCCGAGGGCGGCGAGCGCGGCGGAGGTCGCCGTGATCAGTTCGATCTCGGCGAGCGGCCCTGCCTCACCGATGATGTCGATGTCGCACTGCACGAACTGGCGATAGCGGCCCTTCTGCGGCCGCTCCGCCCGCCAGACCGGCGCGATCTGGATCGACCGGAAGACGGGTGGCAGTTCGGCGCGGTGGGTGGCGTAGAACCGTGCGAGCGGCACGGTGAGGTCGAACCGCAGGCCGAGGTCGGTGAGCGAGTCCAGGCTGTCCGATGACGCCGCGGCGGCGGCATCCTCAGCGGTCAGGCCGCGCTTGAGCACGTTGAAGGCGAGCTTCTCGTTGTCACCGCCGAGCCCGGAGTGCAGGCGGGCGAAGTCTTCGACGACCGGCGTCTCGATCTCGTCGAAACCGTATGCGGAGAACACGCGCCGGATGACACCGAGGGCGTGTTCTCGCCTGGCCTTGTCTCGGGGAAGGAAATCGCGCATGCCGCGGGGCGGTGTCACAGGAGAGGCCATGGCTCAATTCTGGCACGCGGTCGGGCGCGGCCCCGGTCAGTCGCCGCGGTCTGCGCGTTCCCGCTCCCTGATGCCGTCCTGAAGCTCGCGCAGCGCTGAGCGGAGGGCGCGCTCGGCGTCGAGTCCCTGCGACCTCGCGTCCGCGGCGATGTCGAGCAGCACGCGGCCGAGCTCCGATTCGTCGGCGAACCTCTCGATCGGGCGCTCGACGGGTGGTGTGAGTCCCGCGCGTTCTGCCCGGGTGAGGACCTTTTCAGCGAGGGCGAGGGCAGGCATGCTCTGGGGAATCCCGTCGAGGGCGCTCGTCCGCGTCGACTTCTCGGCGGCCTTCGCTGCGCTCCAGACCCGCCAGACATCCTCGACCGTGAGCGCGGTCTCGTCGCCGAAGACATGGGGATGCCGACGGATCATCTTCTCGTTGGCCGCTCTCGCGATGTCATCGAGCGAGAACCGCTCGGAGTCGGTCCGCCTGGCGATCTCCGCGTGGAAGACCACCTGGAGAAGCACGTCTCCGAGTTCTTCGAGCATGACGTCACGGTCATCGGCCTCGACCGCGTCGATCAGTTCGTAGCTCTCTTCGATCAGGTAGGTGACGAGGGAGGCGTGGGTCATGGTCTTGCTCCACACGCAGGTGTCGAGCACCGTTCTCATCGACGCGGCAAGCGCGTCCATGTTCGGCAGGGCGCGAGGGTTCCCCGCTCCGAGGTCGTCCGTCATCGCTTGCGACGCCAGGTCCTGGCGATGACGGCGCGGATCAGGAAATCGCGGAGGTCGTCGTGCGGGGGGTAGATGATCTGCAGGGTGTCAGGCTTCGTCGACTTCGACAGCACGGCCTTCTCGTGGCTGAAAGTGTCGATCGAGAACCTGCCGTGGTATCGCCCTGTGCCGCTCTCCCCCACTCCGCCGAACGGCAGGGTCGGAACGAGCAGGTGGGCGGCGGGTATGCCGAGCCCGACAGCACCGGAGGAGGTCTCCCTCAGGAACCGGCGCTCCACCGACCGGCTCGGGCTGAAGACGTACAGGGCGAGCGGCTTGTCACGTGCGGTGATGAAACGGATGGCGTCACTCACCCCGGCGACGTGCACGATCGGCAGCACAGGGCCGAAGATCTCGTTCTCCATGAGTGGGTGGTCTGGATCGACGCCATTGAGCACCGTCGGTGCGATGTACCTGGCGTCCCTGTCCACCTCCCCGCCGATCTCCGGGGTCGTCCCTGCGAGCAGCGTAGCGAGCCTGTCGACATTCTGCCCGTTGACGATTCGAGCCAGGTCCGCGCTCGTGCGTGGTTCGTTCCCATAGAGCTCGGCGATGGCCGCTGCGAGGTGCGGTACGAGGGCTGCGGCCGTCTTCGCCGTGGCAAGAAGGTAGTCGGGCGCGACGCAGGTCTGCCCGGCGTTGAGGAACTTGCCCCATGCGATGCGCCGTGCCGCGACGGCGAGGTCTGCGCCGTCGTCGACGAAGACCGGTGACTTGCCTCCGAGTTCGAGCGTGACAGGGGTGAGATGCTCGGCGGCCGCGCGCGCGACGATGCGTCCGACACGTCCGTTGCCGGTGAAGAAGATGTGGTCGAACCGTTCGGCCAGGAGAGCGGTCGTTTCGTCGACGCCTCCTTCGACGACGGCGACGGCGGCCGGGTCGAGGTACTCCGGCAGGAGTTGGGCCATCAACCGGGATGACGCGGGGGCGAGTTCGCTCGGTTTCACGAGCACCGCGTTGCCCGCGGCAAGTGCGCCGACGAGCGGGACGAGCGAGAGCTGTACGGGATAGTTCCACGGGCCGATCACGAGGACGACACCGAGCGGCTCCCGCACGACCTTCGCGCTCGCTGGGGCGAAAGCGAGCGGGACCGCGACGCGGCGCGGGCGCAGCCAGGACCGGAGGTGACGAAGGGTGAAGTCGATCTCGCCGACGATGAGCCCGATCTCGCTGATCTGAGCTTCTGTCGGGCTTTTTGCGAGGTCGGTGGCGAGGGCCCGCTCGAAGTCGGGTCCGCGCTCGATCAGCATGCGCTTGAGCGCGGTCAACTGCCGCACCCGCCAGGCGAGCGGCTTGGTGCCGCCCCGTTCGAACGCGTTGCGCAGCGTGCCAACGATCGACGCGGCATCCGCACCGGGAACGGACACGACGGGGACGCCGGTCTCTGTCGTGCTCATGCTTTCGGCTCCTCCGGAACGACGGCAACGGACGGAGCGGTCTGCTCCGTCCTGCCGGTGAACTCATCCATGCTCGAGTACACGCGGAATACCTGATCGGCGACGACGTCCCAGGCGCGCTGAGGGAGGGCACCCTTGAGAACGGTGGCGAGGCTCACCGTCCACGGTGTCATCCGCATCGGCCTGCCCGAGAGCATGGCCTGCCAGGCCCGCGCGACCGCGATGTCAGGAAGAAGGACTGGCGTGAGCAACGGCCCGCGTGCACCGTCGAACATTCCCGTCGCGACATACGACGGGCAGAACGTGGTGATCTTGACGTGGGTGTTGCCGGACCGTTCGAGTTCGAGCCGGACCGAGTCGCTCCAGCCGATGAGCGCCCACTTGGACGCCGCGTAAACGCTCATCCTCGGGTTGGACAGGGTGCCTGCTGCCGACGCGATGTTGAGGATCCGCTTCTCCCTGGTGGGATCCAGGATCATGGCCGGCAGGAATTCGCGGGTGACGTGCATCGGAGCGATCGCGTTGATGCGCATCGTCGGCTCGGTGTCGCGTTCCGAGTCGGTGTTCCAAAAGTAGTCGTTCCCCCGAACGATTCCGGCGTTGTTGATGAGGACGTCCGGGACGCGTCCCTCATCGAGTTCGTGGCTGGCCGCGCTCCTCACGTCGTCGAGTTTCGACACGTCGACGACGCGGGTGTGGATCACCGTCCCGTAGCCGGAGAGGGCGCTGGCCGTCGCATCGAGGGCGAGCGGATCGATGTCCCACAGGGTCACCGATTCCGCCTCTTCCTGGACGGCGCGTTGCGCGTAGAGCCGGCCCATCCCTGACGCCCCTCCCGTCACCAGGACGCGGGCGTGTGCGACGGTAAAAGCCACGGGAACCTCCATCGGTTGCTGAGGATTCTCACCCTATTCCATGCCGGAAGCACGAGGGCCGGGGCACGCTAGGAAGCGGCCTCGGCCCCCTTCGGAGGGAGTGGGAACAGTGCGTCGAGGAACTGCGCCACCCACGCGATGAGGTCGGCGTCGGTGAGTTTCTCGCCGTGCTTCTCCGGCATCGGGACGATCAGTGCGTTGGCCTGCGCCAGGTATTTGCCGCCGGGGTACATCCGTCGGAGGCGTGCCTGCAGAGAGTCGGGCAGGTTCGCCGGGGCGGCGCGCAGGTTGCTGCCCATCGCCACGAGTTCGCTGAGCCCGACGCGCTGGGCACGCTGACGCAGCTGGGACACGGCGATGAGGTTCTGTACCTGGGCCGGCGGCTCTCCGTACCGGTCGGTCAGCTCGTCGATGACGAGTCCGATCTGGTCGTCGGCCGCAGCGGGCCCGGATGCCGCGGACAGCTTCTGATAGGCCTCGAGCCGCAGTCGCTCGCTATCGACATAGTCCTCGGGGATGTGGGCGTCGACGGGCAACTCGAGACGGAGTTCCGTCTGGCCCTCGGCGACGTCCCCGCGGAAGTTGGAGACCGCCTCGCCGATCATCCGCAGATAGAGGTCGAAGCCGACGCCGGCAATGTGCCCCGCCTGCTCGCCGCCGAGCAGGTTGCCCGCTCCACGGATTTCGAGGTCCTTGAGCGCCACCTGCATCCCGCTGCCGAGTTCGTTGTTCGCGGCGATGGTCGACAACCGGTCGTGTGCCGTCTCGGAGAGCGGCTTGTTTTCGTCGTAGAGGAAGTAGGCGTATGCGCGTTCGCGACCGCGGCCGACTCGACCGCGGAGCTGGTGCAGCTGGCTCAGCCCGTACTTGTCTGCCCTGTCGATGATGATGGTGTTGGCGTTCTGGATGTCGAGGCCGGTCTCGATGATCGTCGTGCAGACGAGCACGTCGAACTTGCGTTCCCAGAAGTCCACGACGACGCGTTCGAGCACGTTCTCGGACAGTTGCCCGTGGGCCACGGCGATGCGGGCCTCCGGAACGATCTCGGCGAGCTGTGCCGCGATCCGGTTGATGCTCGATACCCGGTTGTGGACGAAGAAGATCTGGCCCTCGCGGAGGAGCTCCCTGCGGATGGCTGCACCCACCTGCTTCTCGCTGTACGGGCCGACGAAGCTGAGGATCGGATGCCGTTCCTCGGGCGGGGTGGCGAGCGTGGACATCTCCCGGATGCCGGTGACCGCCATCTCGAGGGTGCGCGGGATCGGCGTGGCGCTCATCGCCAGGATGTCGACGTTGGTCTTGAGCTTCTTGAGAGCGTCCTTGTGCTCGACACCGAACCGCTGTTCCTCGTCGATGATGACGAGTCCGAGGTCCTTGAACTTCATTCCCTCGCTGAGGAGCCGGTGGGTTCCGATGACGACGTCGATGGTTCCACGTTCGAGTCCGTCCCTGGTCTCCTTCGCCTCCTTCGCCGTCTGGAACCGGCTCAGTGCCCGCAGGTGCACGGGGAACCCGGCGAACCGCTCGGAGAAGGTTTCGAAGTGCTGTTTGACGAGCAGGGTGGTCGGCACGAGCATGGCGACCTGCTTGCCGTCCTGGACGGCCTTGAACGCCGCCCGGATGGCGACCTCGGTCTTGCCGAAGCCGACGTCGCCGGAGAGGAGCCGGTCCATCGGTATGGGCCGTTCCATGTCTGCCTTGACTTCGTCGATCGTAGTCAGCTGGTCGGGAGTCTCCGCGAACGGGAAGGCCTCTTCGAGTTCACGCTGCCACGGGGTGTCCTTGCTGAAGGCGAACCCCTTCGACGCCATCCGCGCCGAGTACAGCTTGACGAGTTCGATGGCGATGTCGCGCACGGCACGGCGCGCCCGGCCTTTGGCCTGCGACCAGTCGCTTCCACCCATCTTCGACAGGGCGGGGGCTTCTCCGCCGACGTATCGGCTGAGCAGGTCGAGCTGGTCGGTGGGGACGAGGAGTTTGTCTCCCGGGTAGCCGCGCTTGGACGGCGCGTACTCGAGGGTGAGGTACTCGCGGCGCGTCTTCGTGGGGTTGCGGCCGCCGCTGGACACCTCACGCTGGCTCAGTTCGACGAACCGGCCGATGCCGTGCGTCTGGTGCACGACGTAGTCACCGGCTTTGAGCTGCAGAGGGTCGACGACGTTCTTGCGCCGTGAGGCCAGCTTCTTGACCTGGCGGGAGTCGTAGCCGATCGTGCGGCCGTAGAACTCGTTCTCGCTGATCAGGGCGAGCCTGGCGTCGACGAGCTCGAAGCCGTTCTCGACCGTCGCCTGCAGGAGGTACGCGATTCCCGGTTCGGGATCGGAGGGGAACTCGGCGACGAGCCTCGCCGGTACCTCACGCTCCGCAAGGACGTCCCTCGCTCGTTCGACGAGTCCGGTTCCGCGGGCTGCGATAGCGACAACCCAGCCGTCTCGGAGCCGTTCGGCCACGTGATCGATAGCACCGTCGACGTTTCCGGAGAAGCTCGGGACCGGGTCGGCCGAGACTCGCACGGTGAGGAGCTCGTCCATCTCGCGTTCCTCGGGCAGGACGTCGTCCGGCCCCTGCTGAAAGGTACTGAACGTCCACCACGGGTGGTCGGAGGCCGGGGCACCTGGTGCGGTGAACCTCGTGGCGTCCCTGAGGTCACCGAGGCTGATGAACTCGCCGCTGGCGAGGTCGATCGGCGCCTGAGCGCCCGCGGTTGCCGCGCTCCACGCCGCAGCGAGGAACTCGCGGTTGGTCTCGGAAAGGCTGATCGCCCGCGTCGCGACCCGTTCAGGCGAAATGACGGCGACCGCCGCTCCGGCCGGGAAGTAGTGGCTCACGGGGACGAGCCGCTCGAGCAGCGCCGGTGCGAGCGATTCCATGCCTTCGACCGGGATGCCGTTGGCGATCTTCTCGAGCATCGCGGTCATGCTCGGGAACTCGTGCTGCATCTCGGCCGCACGCTGGCGCACGGCATCGTTGAGCAGCAGCTCGCGCGCCGGCGGGAGGGCGATCCGGGCGACGGCATCCGGGATGGACCGCTGGTCGGCGACCGAGAACGCGCGGATCTGCTCCAGCTCGTCGCCGAAGAACTCGACGCGGTACGGATGCTCCGCCACCGGTGGGAAGACATCCAGGATGCCGCCTCGGACGGCGAACTCGCCACGACGGGACACCATGTCGACGCGGACGTACGCGAGTTCGACGAGCTGGCGGGCAAGCTGCCCGAGATCGTGACCGCGGGCACCGGCGACGAGCGGAAGCGGCTCGACCGCGGTGAGGTTGTCTGCCAGGGGCTGCAGGGCAGCGCGGACGGAGGCGACGACGATGAGCGGCGCGTCTCCTGACCAGTCCGTCATCTCGCGCAGGGCGGCGAGCCGCTTGCCGACGATCTCGGCGCTCGGGCTGAGTCGCTCGTGCGGCAGGGTCTCCCAGGCCGGGAAGTCGACGATCCTGGCATCAGGAACGACGCTTTCGAGCGCAGCTCGCAGGGATTCGGAGTCGCGTCCGGTCGGTGTGACGACGAAAAGCGCTGCGGGAAGACCCGCACGCCGCCTCGCCTCGATCAGCCCGGCCAGGAGGGGCGCGCGGAGGCCGTCGGTGACGGAGAAGTCCGCGTCACGGGTGGCATAGCCCAGGGCGTTGTCGAACGTGGAGGCGCGCGAAAGCGCTGCGATTAAGCCCTGAAGGATCACCGGGACAGTCTACGCGGCACGTCCGACATTGCCGCCCGCAGCGTCAGGAGGGCGAGTGGACCTTGAGCTGTGCGGCCTGCAGCCCGACCGTCGCGATGAGCTCGACAGCATCCGCCGCGTCCGCGATCAGATTGGGCAGGACGTCCCGCTCAGCGCCCGCGAAGTCCTTCAGCACGTAGTCGGCGGGATCCTGGCGGCCGGGAGGACGCCCGATTCCCACGCGAACCCGGAGGAAGTCCGGGCTCCCAGCGGCCTTCACGATGTCGCGGACACCGTTGTTGCCCCCGTGCCCGCCACCCTGCTTGAGCTTGATCGTGTCGAACGGAAGGTCGAGTTCGTCGTGCACGATGATGAGGCGCTCAGGCTCCAGCGAGTAGAAGCGGAGCAGGGCGGCGACGGGTCCGCCCGACACGTTCATGTAGCTGTTGAGCTTCGCCAGGACGAGCTTCGGTCCGCCGGGAGCCGCGAACCCCTCTGCCACCAGGGCAGGGGTCTTGTGCTTCTTGAACCCTGAACCCAGACGTGTGGCGAGCTCGTCGACGACCATGTGCCCGACATTGTGCCGGTTGCGGGCGTATGCAGGACCCGGGTTGCCGAGCCCGACGATGAGCCAGGTGTTCTCCGCCACAATCGGCTCCTTCTTTCTGCGCCACCACATGAGTTCTCCTTAAGCGGACGAGCCCGCCGGTTCGCAACCATTCGGCTGCGAACCGGGCAGGCTCGGTCTGTTCGACGGGACGTTACTCGGCGGCCGGAGTCTCGGCTGCTTCGGCCTCGGCTGCAGCTTCGGCTTCTTCTTCGGTCTCCTCCGGCTCGGCGATCGCGACGACGAGCAGGTCGGGGTCGCTGAGCAGGCTGGAGCCGGTGGGCAGCGGGACGTCCTTGGCGAGGATGTGCGCACCGACCTCGAGGCCCTCGATCGAGACGGTGAGGTTCTCGGGGATGTGAGTCGCCTCGGCCTCGATGGACAGCGTGGTCGCGTCGCGGTTGACGACGGAGCCGGGAGCGGACTCGCCCTCGAGGTGGACGGGGATGTCCACGGTGACCTTCTCGCCCTTGATGACGACGATGAGGTCGAGGTGCTCGATGATGCGGAGCACGGGGTCCTTCTGGACGTCCTTGACGAGGGCGAGGCTCTGCTTGCCGTCGATTTCGAGCTCGAGGACCGCGTTCGACTTGCGGATGATGAGGCCGATCTGGTGCGCGGGGAGCGCAACGTGCTTCGGCTCGGTGCCGCGACCGTACATGACGGCCGGGATCTTGCCTGCGGCGCGAAGCTTGCGCGCCGCACCCTTGCCGAATGAGGTGCGGGTTTCTGCGACTACTTTGTTGTCGTCAGCCATGGTGATCTCCTTGGGGTGAGCCTGGGCTCTTTCGCGTGAACCGGAGCGCACTCCGGATGGTCTGGGAGGAGGGCCGGCGAACCGGACTCCGTGTCAACTCGAACGCATGTCAGCGTGAGGAAAAGCCGGTTCCTGGAGAAAATCCTGGGTGCCTTGCCCACCGCGTCGATTACGGATGCCGCTGTGCAGCATCCCTCGCCGAAGTTCAGTCGCCAAGTCTACCCCATGACGCGGAGCGGTAACGCGGGCAAGCGAGACGGCGGGCGATCAGCGCTCGGCGTTGACGGAGTTGATCGCGTCGACGGCTTCGGAGACGATGGCGGGGACGGCCTGGTCGATGTCGACGACGATTCCCGGCTCGTCGTCCGCCAGGGGCTCGAGGGCCGCGAACTGCGAATCGAGGAGACTGGGCGGCATGAAGTGGTCGCTGCGGCCCTCGAGGCGTGAGGCCAGCACCTCGCGCGAGCCGGAGAGGTGCACAAACCGCGTCGCCGGCGCGTTCTTCAGGATGACATCCCGGTAGACACGGCGGAGTGCTGAGCACGCGATCACCATTCCCGTTCCCTCCTTGCCCGCTGTGGCGAGGGTGGAGCCGACTGTCGCAAGCCACGGCCAGCGATCGTCGTCGTTCAGCGGGGTCCCGCCGGCCATCTTCTCGACGTTCGACTGGGGATGCAGCGCGTCACCATCGACGAACGGAACCCCGAGGGCGCCGGCGATGAGCGCTCCGATCGTGCTCTTGCCCGACCCCGACACCCCCATCACGATGATCTGGGCGCCCTCGGATGTTCCGTGTGAATTCGTCATGCGTCGATTCTGCCTGTTACCAGTCGTGGACGGTGCCGTCGGCGAGGCGGTTGTACGGCAGGTAGGCGGTTTCGTACGGGTATTTGCCTGCCTCGTCGACGTTGAGTTCGACGCCGAGACCCGGCTTGTTGCCCGGGTGCAGCATGCCGTCGTTCCAGGTGAACGACTGCTCGAAGACGCTGTTGGTCTTCTCTCCGTGCTGCATGTACTCCTGGATGCCGAAGTTGTGGATCGACATCCCGAGGTGCATGGCCGCGGCCATTCCGACCGGCGAAATGTCGGTCGGTCCGTGCATGCCCGACTTGATCTGGTACTGCGACGCGTAGTCGAGCACCTTCTTGAGGTGGCTGATTCCGCCCGTGTGGGTGACGGCGCTCCGCACGTAGTCGATGAGCTGTTCACGGATGATCTGCTGGTAGTCCCAGACCGTGTTGAAGATCTCTCCGATGGCAAGCGGAGTCGTGGTGTGCTGGCGCACGAGGCGCAGGGCTTCGGGGTTCTCGGCGGGCGTGCAGTCCTCGAGCCAGAACAGGTCGTACGGTTCGAGCGACTTGCCGAGCTTCGCGGCCTGGATCGGAGTCATCCGGTGGTGACCGTCGTGGAGGAGCGGGATCTCGGGGCCGAACTCGTTGCGGACAGCCTCGAAAACCGTGGGGACGTGGCGCAGGTAGCTGCGCGTGTCCCAGTCCTCCTCGGCCGGCAGCGCACCGCGCTGGGCGGGTTCGTGGTCGTAGCGCACGCCGGTGTTCGCCTCGAACGTCGCGTTGGACGCGATGCCGTAGATCGACTTCAGCCCGGGAACGCCCGTCTGGATCCGGATCGACTTGTAGCCCTGTTCCTGGTGCTCGCGCACGCTGTCGAAGAGCTCGGGGAGCGACTTGCCCGATGCGTGGCCGTATGCCATGAGACCGGTGCGGGACGCGCCTCCGAGAAGCTGGTAGAGCGGCATGCCCGCCGCCTTGGCCTTGATGTCCCAGAGCGCCACGTCGACGGCGGCGATGGCCGCCATGGTCACCGGTCCGCGACGCCAGTAGGCGCTGCGGTACAGGAACTGCCAGGTGTCCTCGATGTTGTGGGCGTCACGGCCGATGAGCAGCGGCACCACGTGTTCGGTGAGGTACGCCACGACGGCGAGTTCCCGGCCGTTGAGGGTGGCGTCACCGAGGCCGGTGATTCCGTCCTCCGTGGTGAGCTTGAGGGTGACGAAGTTCCTGTCGGGACTCGTGACGATGACGTCGGCCTTCTCGATTTTCATTGGGTTCCTTGTGTCGTTGGGGATGATTCTCAGGAGGGGCTATCTGGCGGCGGGGTCGTCGACGTCGGTCGGCGGGACCGCCGTAGCCGCCGGGCGCTGTGCCGTGAAGGCAGCGGTGGAGAGAGCAGGGTCGATCGGCGACGGATCCTGGCCGGCGTCGTCGCGGCGCGCGGCGATCTCGAGGACGATCTCCTTGTGGCGCTTGTCGGTGAGCGGGTAGAAGAACATCACGACGATGGCGAGAACGGATGCCACCACGGGGATGAGGCCTGCACCGGCCCGGATGCCCCACTCGGCCTGAACGGACTGCTGCACTCCGCCGGAGACGTAACCGCCCCAGGCGAGGGCGTATGCGGCGAGCGCGCCGCCGACGGCCTGGCCGGTCTTGCGGGTGAAGGAGAACAGGGCGTAGATGATGCCCTCGGCGCGGACGCCGGTCTTCCATTCGCCGTATTCGACGGTGTCGGCCTCTAGCGCCCAGACGAGCATGTTCACGAGCACGATGCCGAGCTGGCAGACGACGAGTCCGCTGAAGCCCAGCCAGACCAGATTCGGCGGGGCGAGGAAGACGATCACGCCGCCGACGGCCATGATTCCTGCGCCGGCCATGTATGCGGCGCGTTTTCCGAACGTGCGGACGATCTTCGGCACGAAGCCGGCGATGCCGAAGACGATGACGAGCTGGATGATCGAGAACACAGCGTAGAGCGGGAGCGCGTCGAGGACGTCACGCAGGTAGTACAGCTGCACCGTACTGAGTGCAAGCATGCCGGTGAGGAACACGAACGAGCTGATGCAGAGCATGACGAGCGGCTTGTTGCTCTTGAGAATCGCGAAACTCTGCTTCATGGTCACGTGCGGCACGTCGCGCTTCACGCGCTCCTTCGCCGTGAACGCCGTGAAGAAGTACAGCATCGTCCCGACCACGACGAAGCCGAGCGTCATCGACGTGAAGATCGACTGGAGGTCGTTCTCCGGGGTGATCAAGGGCGCGACGAAGATGCCGAGGCCTGCGCCGACGATCATGGCGCCGATGGTCCTGGCGCTCGCGAGCTTGGCCCGCTCCCCCGGGTCCTGTGTCATCGCGCCGGCGAGCGAACCGAACGGGATGTTCACCAGGCTGTAGGCGAGGCCGAGGGCCGCGTACGTGAGGTAGGCGTAGATGAGCACGCCGGTTTCACCGATCTGCGGGATGGAGAAGGTGGCCACGCTCAGCAGCAGGAGCGGAACCGAGCCGAACATGAGGAACGGACGGAACTTACCGAATCGCTTGCTGTAGGTCTTGTCGACGATGCGGCCGGCGAACAGGTCCGCGAACGCGTCGAACACCCGCACGACGAGCAGCAGTGTTCCTGCAGCAGCAGCCGAAATGCCCGCGACATCCGTGTAGTAGATGAGCAGGAACATCGTGGCCGTTGTGAACGCCAGGTTGTTGGCCGCGTCACCGGCGCCGTACCCGATGATGCTGATCTTCGGCAGCTTGCCGAGCGCCTCGATCGGTGGCGTCGTCGTTGTCGAACTCATGGGGGCTCCTTTACCCGTGTGGCCGCGAGCGGCTATGCGTCGAGGGCGCTCCGCGTGCGGAACAGCATGGGCCAGGAGGTGCGGGCACCCGCTGGCGTTCTCGTGGTGTCGGCAACCTCACCGGTCGTGGTGCTCGCCAGGATGGCAAGGTTGCCGAGCTCGATGGAATCGCGTCGATTCCTGATCGTTGCGATGAGCGTGCGCGACGCGACGGAGCGAGCCGACCGGCGGAAGGCAACTGCCGACATGGTGTCTCCTCTACGCATCGTTGCGGGAACGCGTCCTCGCGAAACTTCGAATGATTTCGGTCGGGATACCCGGCCGCTGGTTAACAGTGAAGCACGGATTTCTCGATTTGGCAAACGGTTGCCATCCTTGTCCCGAAAGATGTCCTGCGGCCAGGTTCACGTTCGACGAACCACCCGGCGGCGACCCTGCATCCGCTCATGTGTCCCGGCATCCGTTCATCCGTCGCGAATGTCGGGTTCCGGCGCGGACACTCGGCACACGCGCCGGATGAGCCAGCGGCGACGCGCTTCACCCGTTCACGCGTCACAAACGGTCGGAATACGAGTCGCGAACGCGCACTTTGCGTCCAACGAACGACCGGCGGCGTCGCGGCATCCCACCGGGCCCCGCGTCGGGTCGTGCGTCAGACGAGGGTGGGCACGACTTCCGCGGCGATGGCCCGGATGTCGGAGAGGAGGCTCTCGTCCGCGGCGAGCCGGGCGTCGATGAGGCGCAGCAGTGCGGCATCCCGGGCGTCACCCGAGGCCAGAGCGGTCGCGATCGCGGGCGCCTGGGCGTCCGGCAGCTCGGTTCCCGCCGTCACGAGGGCCAGCCACGATCCGATGGCACGGGTGCCGCCGCCGCCGTCACGGCCGGCCGCTCGCTCCGCGAGGAGCACGTCGACGACCCGGACCCTGAGTTTCGTCACGCCCTCCATCCCGATCTGGGCCAGCTGGTGTTCGATGCGCGCGTTTCGAAAGCGTTCGAGAAGCGAGGCTCGATACTCGTCGAGGTCCAGTCCCTCAGGCAACTGCCTGGAGGCCTCGTCCCAGAAGGCGGTGACCCACGCCAGGCAGGTCTCGTCGACGATGGCCGCGGCCACGGTCTGATGACCCCGCAGGCGTCCCGCATAGGCCAGAAGACTGTGGGCGCCGTTGAGGAGCCAGAGCTTGCGGCGCTCGAACGGTTCGATGTCGTCGACGAACCGTGCTCCTGCGCGTTCCCATGCCGGGCGCCCTGCCGGGAAATCGCCTGACAGGACCCAGTCTCGGAACGGTTCCGTGATGACCGGTGCGGTATCGAGCCAGCCGGAGATCCGCGCAGCCTGGTCGATATCAGCCGACGTCGTTCTCGGCGTGATCCTGTCGACAGACGTCGAGACGAACGACACGTTGCCGGTGATCCAGGATGCGGTCGCCGGGTCGACGAGGTTCGCGAGAGCCGTCAGGCCGTTTGCGACGAATGCGCCGTTGTCCGGCATGTTGTCGCAGGGGATGATCGCGAGTGGTCCGCCGCCTGCCAGCCGGCGGGCGTGCAGGCCGAGAACGAGGCGACCCAGCGTCGTCGTCGGCCCGCCGGCGAGCGACGGCGGAGCCTCGTCGCCGAGAGCGGCCGACAGCCAGTCGATATCGGCGCGGACCGCGGCGTCGTCGAGGTTCGGCAGCGCGGCCGAGGTGAGGCGATAGCCCGGCTCTGTGACGGTGGTGGTCACGATGGCGGTGGTCGATGCGGCCAGAAGGTCGACGAACCGGTCGAGATCGGCGCCGTCGATCGCCTCGACGATACTGGGGACGACGGATGCCGAGTCCCCATCGGCCGACCGCTCGATGAGCGTGTAGAGCCCGCCCTGCGGTGCGAGTTCCTGTGCGGCGGTGGCGTTGCGTCCGGTGAAAGCTGCAATACCCCACTCCCCCTCCGGGTCGGCCTGGGCCGTGTACCAGGCCTGGTGCGCGCGGTGGAAGGCGCCGAGCCCGATGTGCACGATCCGGACCGGGGCGACAGATGCCTGTCGCCCCTCACGGGCGGCATACGTCTCACGGGTGAGCGGCTGGGCGGGTGTGCCGGAGGGCGAAGTCACAGTTTGAAGACCTTTCGGGGCAGGGTGTCGACGAGGTCGACGGCGATGCGTTCGGCGGCGGCCTGGTCGACCCGTCCTTCGCGGACGAGCCTGGCGAGGAACACGGAGTCGAGCCGCCTGGCCATGTCGTGCCTGGCAGGAATGGAGAGGAATGCGCGTGTGTCGTCGATGAACCCGGAGCTGCGGTAGAAGCCGGCCGTCTCGGTCACGGCCGACCGGAACCTGAGCACGGAGTCGGGGGCGTCGAGGAACCACCACGGCGCACCGATGAACACGCTGGGGTAGAAGCCGGCCAGGGGCGCGACCTCACGCGAGTAAACGGTTTCGTCGACGCTGAACAGGACCAGGTGGAAGTCCTTCTCGTTGCCGTACTTCTCGAGCAGGGGGCGGATGTTTTCGACGTACGTGGTCGTGACTGGGATGTCGTGGCCGGTGTCAGGTCCGAACGCGGCGAAGGTCTCGCTCGAGTGGTTGCGGTACACACCAGGGTGGACGGTCATCACGAGACCGTCCTCGACGCTCATCCTGGCGCTCTCGAGCAGCATGTGTCCGGTGAACGCACGGCTCTCGTCTGCGTCGAGCGCGCCGGAGAGCGCGCGGTCGAACAACGCAGCGGCATCCGATGGCGACAGGTCGACCGTGTACGGTTCGAGCACGCCGTGGTCGGCTGAGACGGCCCCGTTGTCCACGAAGAAGCGCCGGCGGCCGGCGAGAGCTTCCAGATAACCCGTGTAGCTCGAGAGGGATGTTCCATTCCAGTCGGCGAGCCGGCCCACATTTGCGGCCCATCCTGGCGCAGCGGGGTTGAGGTAGGCATCCGGACGGAACGTGGGCAACACACGACCGGCGAAGGACGGGTCCCCCGCAAGGGCGCGGTGGCCGGCGAGGTCGTCCATCGGGTCGTCGGTCGTGGCCAGCACCTCGATGCCGAAGCGCTCGAAGAGGGCACGCGGCCGGAAAGCCGGGGTGGCCAGCGACGCCTGAATCCTGTCGAAGACGGCATCCGCATTGGTGGAGTCCGGGTGCACGTCGATGCCGAACAACTCGCTGAACGTGCTCTGCAGCCAGTACCCCGAAGCGGTTCCGGCGTAGAGGTGCCAGTGGGCGCTGAAGGTGCGCCACACCTCGCGGGGGGACGCAACAGCCCCACCCGAGGTCCGGTCAGGGATGCCGAGAGCGTCGAGACCGACACCGGACGCGTGCATGAGCCGGGTGACGTAGTGATCGAACCGGATGAACAGTTCGGCCGGATTCGGGAACGGCTCGTCGTCGACGAGGAGCGCTGGGTCCACGTGGCCGTGCGGGGAGATGATAGGCAGGTCTGCGACCCGTTCGTACAGCGCCCTGGCCACGTCACGCGTGGCGGGGTCTGACGGGAACAGTCGGTCCTGGTCGAGTTGCAGCTTCATTGACACTCCTTCATTCAATCTGCACCCTACCGTTTTGTCAACCGGTTGCCAAGTCACTGCCCCTGTGCCACACTGAGGATTATCGAGGGACCCGCCCAGCGGTCCCGGTATCTGTCAACCGGCTTCCACTGGCGGCGGCCGCGAATCCAATGGAGGACTTCACTGTGGCGAAAATCGGCGTTCAGGCCATGATGCTCAAAGACAGCTTCGCGGAGGTCGGTCCGTTCGAGACACTCCGCCGCGTCAGCGACATCGGCTACTCGGCCGTAGAGATCTCGCAGATCCCGATGACAGGCGAGAACGTTGCCGAGCTGGCGAGGGCACGCGATGAACTCGGCATGGACATCGCCTCACTCTCCGCGAACCTCACGATCGCTCCGGGGATGCCGGGGGAATCGCTGACGACGGGGTTCGACAAGATCGTCGCAGACGCGAAAGCACTGGATACGTCGATGGTCCGCATCGGCATGCTCCCGTTCGATGCAATGGGGTCTCTCGACAAGGTGCTCGCCTTCTGCGACGCCACGAATGACGTGGCCGGACGCCTCGCCGGGCACGGGATCAGCCTGTACTACCACAACCACCACATCGAGTTCGCGAAGTACGACGGCAAGCACCTGCTGGACATCATCGCCGACCGGGCCCCGCTCCTCGGCCTCGAGCTCGACGTGCACTGGATCCAGCGCGGAGGTCTCGACCCGGTTTCCACCATTGCGAAGTATGGTGACCGCGTGGCGATGATCCACCTCAAGGACTACCGGATCGGCACGCTGCCCGACTCGGCGTTCACGGCCCTGGCGGCCGGGGACTTCCCCGGCTTCATGACCGCGTTCACCGGCGTCGTCCAGTTCGCCGAGGTCGGCGAGGGAAACCTCGACTTCCGCGGGATCATCGAACAGAGCATCGCAAGCGAGGCGAAGTACCTCCTCGTCGAACAGGACGACCTCTACGGGCGGGACGTGTTCGACTGCCTCACCACGTCGAAGGACAACCTCGTCAGGCTCGGCTACGCCGACCTGTTCTAGGATCGCCGGGAGGTTTCGCCCGGAACGCCCGATCAGCGCCTGGGCGTCCCGGTCGAACCGCGGATGACGAGTTCGGTGACGATGGGCTGCTCGTCGGCATCGGCGGCCACGTCCGCACCGCCGCCGCCGCTGATCATGCTCAGCGCGAGACGCACGGCCCGCTCCCCCGCGAGCGCCAGCGGCGTGCGGATGGTGGTGAGTGCAGGGGTGGTGAAGTCCGAACCGAAGATGTCGTCGAAGCCGATGATGCTCATCCGCCCGGGGACGTCGATCCCCTGCTCGGCAGCCGCGCGAAGAAGGCCGATGGCCATGAGGTCGTTGTACGCCACGACGGCGGTGACGCCTGCGGCAACGACGCGCGACAGCGCGGCGCGACCACCGTCGAGGGTCGGGACGCCTGGCCCGATCTCAACGATCGACATCCCGCGCGCCGGAGCACGATCGAGCAGGCTTGCCCACCTGGTCGCGCTCATCCACGAGGTCGCCGGGCCTGACAGGTAGGCGATGCTGGTGTGACCGAGGGATTCGAGGTGCGCGAGTGCCTCCTCGATGCCCGGCGAGACATCCGGAAGAATGCTCGACACGCCTTCAACGTCGCGGTTGATCAGCACGAGCGGCTTCGATTCGGCCAGCTTCTGGATCTGTTCGTCGTTGAGTCGGGTGGTACCGAGGATCAGGCCGTCGACGGACGGCTGAACACGCTCGGCCGTCGTCGCCTCGCGCTCCCCCGATTCCTGCGACTCGGCGATGACCAGGGTGTATCCCTGCTCGGATGCCGCGTGCTCTGCGCCGCGGACGATGCCGAAGATCATCGGGTTGGTGATGTCGGCCAGGAGCAGCCCGAGGGTGTTCGTCCGGCCGGTCGGCAGGGCGCGGGCCATCGGGTTGAGCCGGTAGTTCAGCTCCTTCGCCGCCTGATGGATCCGCTCCTCGGTCTTGATGTTGATCCGGCCGGGCTGACTGAGCGCCCGTGAGACGGTCGACGGGTTCACCCCGGCGAGCTTCGCGACGTCGTAAATGGTCGGGGCGGACTTGCCGCCGCGCGGGCCACGCTGCCGCACCGGCTGCTGCGGTTCTTCGGCTACGGCGTCACTCGGCATGTCGGTACTCCTCCGGGCGCGATCTCGGCGCCGTCTCGTCCGCCTCTGCGGTCGGGTCTACGGTATCGCACGGATTTGCGACTCGGCCTACGCCGCGACGCCGGCCTGAATGTCCTGTTCACGCTGTTGCGCGAGAAGTCGGAGCCGATTCGCGCGGCGCTCCTCCTGGCGGTCGGGATCAGGGACGGGTGATGCGAGCAGAAGCCGCTGGGTGTACGGATGCTCCGGGGTGACGGTGACGTCTCCTGCATGCCCCTGTTCGACGATCTCACCCCGGTACATCACGGCCACCCGGTGGCTGATGTGGCGCACGACGTCGAGGTCGTGCGACACGAACAGGTACGAAACTCCTGTGTCCCTCTGGATCTGGAGGAAAAGATCGAGCACTCGGGCCTGCGTGGTGAGGTCGAGCGCTGAGACGGGCTCGTCGCAGACGATGAGCTTCGGCGAGAGCGCGAGAGCTCTGGCGATCGCGACGCGCTGGCGCTGCCCGCCGGAGAACTCCCGCGGGAGCCGCTGGGCGGCATCCGACGGCAGTCCGACCTGATCGAGGAGCTCTCCGACGCGTTTGCGGGCCGCCGCCTTACCGATGCCCTGGACACCGAGCGGTTCGGCGAGGATGTCTCCGATCTCAAGGGCGGGGTTGAGCGATGTGTACGGGTCCTGGAACACGACCTGGAGGTCACGACTCAGTTCCTTGCGCTTTTTCCGGCTGGCGTGGCTGATGTCCTGTCCGGCGAAGGTGATCGAGCCGGCGGTGACCGGGGCGAGGCCGAGGACGGCCCTGCCGAGCGTCGTCTTGCCCGACCCGGACTCTCCGACGAGACCGAGCGTTTCGCCCTGCCCGATGGAGATGTTGATGTCGGTCAGTGCGCGGAACGACTTCGCCCGGAAGCCCGAGCCCGGGTATTCCACGTTGAGGCTGTCGATGGTGAGGAGACGGTCGCCCATCATGCACCGTCCTTTCCGGTTGTCGTGAGCATGGACATCGGCGTCTTGCCTTCGAGCATCGAGCCGAGCAGGGTCTGCGTGTACGGATCCTGCGGATTGCGGAGGATGTCACGGACTTCGCCGGACTCGACCACCCGGCCGCTCTTCATCACGACGACACGATCGGCGAGGTCTGCGACGACACCGAAGTTGTGGGTGACGAGGATGACACCGACGCCCAGACGTTTCTGCAGGTCGCGGATCAGGTCGAGCACCTCCGCCTGGACGGTCACGTCAAGCGCCGTGGTCGGCTCGTCCGCGATGATGAGGTCCGGTTCGCAGCTGATCGCTCCGGCGATGAGCACACGCTGCGCCATCCCGCCAGACACCTCGTGTGGATAGGCGTCGAATGTTCGCTGCGGGTTGACGATTCCGACGCTCTCCAGGAGAGCGAGGGCACGCTTCTTCGCTTCGGCTCTGGAGATCCCGAGGACTTTGACCATCGGTCGGACGAGCTGGGACCCGACGGTGTATGCCGGGTCGAGGTTCGACATCGGTTCCTGCGGGATGTACGAGATGCGCTTGCCGCGGAGGTCTCGGAGGCGGTCCTGGTGCACAGTCTCGTCGCCAGGAGCGACCGAGTACTTTCCGTCGAACTGGATGCTGCCTCCGACGATCCGCGCCGTATCCGGGAGCAGGCCGAGGATGGAGAACGCGGTCTGGGACTTGCCGGAGCCCGACTCCCCCACGATCCCGAGGACTTCTCCGCGGTCGAGGGAGAAGGACACGTCGTCCACGACCTTCTTGATCGACCCGTCCGCCTGCGGGTAGCCGACAGCGAGGTGGTTGACCTTGAGCAGATGTTTCTCGGTTCCGGCTTCGACCTTCGCGATGATCTTGCGGAGCTTCCCCGTGCGCGGTGACGGGGTGTCACTGCGCGGCGACGGCGCCGGGACGACCGTTTTCTTCGGCTTCGGGATCTTCTGGCCGTCCTCGAGAGCATCGCGCACGGCGTTCCCGAGGAGGACGAGCGCACCGATCGTGAGGCCGATGGCGAGACCTGGCCAGAGCAGGAGGAGGGGGTTGAGGTAGACGTTGCGGAACCCGTCACTGAGCATGACGCCCCAGGTGGCCTCACTCGGGTCACCGAGACCGAGGAACTCAAGTCCGGACTGGATGGCTATCGCCACTCCGCAGACCATCGCGGTCTGGATGATGATCGGGGCCCGTACGACGCTGAAGATGTGCCTGGTGATGATGCTCACGTCGCTGAGACCCGCCACTCGTGCCGCATCGACATACAACTCGTTGCGGACCGACTGCACCGCCGTCCGTGTGAGCCGGAAGTAGCCGGGACTGATCAGCACGCCGAAGACGATCATGCTCGTCCAGACCGACGGACCGAAGGCGGCTCGGACGGAGAGGAGGACGATGATGCCCGGGAGGCTCATCAGCATGTTCGCGAACCAGCTTGCGACCTGGTCGAATTTGCCGCCGTAGTACCCGGCGATCAGGCCGGTGGGCAATCCGATGGCGATGGCGACGATCGCGCAGAGCAACGCGGACAGCAGGGTGAGTTGTGCTCCGTAAACGAGCCGGCTGAACACGTCCCGGCCGGCGCTGTCGGTACCGAGGAGGTTGTCGCCGCCTGGGGGCGCCAGCGTATTGGTGATGTTCGCGAAGTTCTGGTCGAACGGAGCGATGAGAGGGGCGAAGACGGCCACGAGCACCACGATGCTGAGGACGGAGAGGGCGAGGACACCGAGCGGGTTCCTCAGTATGCGGCGGAAGACGTGGGCACGCACGACCGTGCCCGCCTGGCCGGGGATGTCGACGGGCTGGGTCATGAGACACGCACCTTCGGGTTGAGCCAGCCGTTGATGAGGTCGACGACCAGATTGACGATGATGACGATGACGACCGTGTAGAGCACGACCCCCATCACGAGCGGGATGTCGCCGAGGGTCGTCGCACTGACGGCGAGGGCGCCCATCCCGGGGAGGGCGAAGATCTGCTCGATAATGACGACACCGCCGAGCATGCCGACGAACTGCAGGCTGAGCACGGTGAGTCCGGCGGGAGCCGCACTGCGGAGCACGTGCTTGAACAGGATCTCGCGTTCGGAGATGCCGCGGCTGCGGAGCGTACGAACGTAGTCCTTCTCCAGTTGCTTGATCACGGCACTCCGAATCTGCTGGGCGCCTGAGGTGACGGCATTGATGGTGAGGGCGATGACCGGAAGGGCCATCGAGGCGATCCAGGCATCCGCGCCTGCTCCAGGCGTGATCGTCGAGATGGCGGGGAAGAATCCGAGTTGGATACCCAGGACGGTGACGAGGACGATGGCGAGGACGAACCCGGGGATGGCGTCTCCGATGACGGCGCCGATCTGCACCACCCGGTCGACCCAGCCGCGCTTCACCGCTGCGGCCATGCCGAGGGCAGTGGCGACGATCGCGGTGAGGAGGATGGCGACGACGACGAGGGTGAGGGTGATCGGGAGCCGGTTGGTGAGGGCGTCGGCGACCGTCTCGGCGCTGAACCAGGAGCGGCCGAGATCACCGGTGATCGCGGACCCTGCCCAGCCGAAGAAGCGGACGGGGAGTGGCTGGTCGAGGCCGAGCTCGGCCTCCTTGAGCGCGACGGCCCCCTCCGTCGCCTGGTCCCCGAGGATGTTCCTGGCGATGTTCGAGCTGGAGAAGTACAGAAGCGTGTAGGTCAGGATGCTGATCGCCGCGAGGAGGACGACTCCCGCCGCGAGACGCTTGAGAGTGAAGGTAACCATGCTGCTCCATTGCAAGTTGGTTGAGGTATGCGGGGGTAGGGGCGGATGCCGATGCATCCGCCCCCGCGCCGGGAATCGGCGCGTCGATGGGTGTTAGCTCGCCGGAGCGAAGTTGTAGATGGACGGAACAGCCTGCTGCGTCTGCGGCGTCGAGGTGATCTTCTTGCCGTTGATGTAGAACATCTGGTCGACGCGGAACAAGGGGGCGAACCAGGCGTTTTCGGTGACGTACGTGTTGACGTCCTTCGCGAGTTCGGCCGATTCGTCGCCACCCGTGCGGACGGCGTCGATCATTTCCTGCAGTTCAGGGTCGGTCGAGTCGAATGCGTTGTACAACGCGTCAGTGGAGATCATCTGGTTGATGGCCACCCACGGTTCGCCCTGGAAGAGGAAGAAGAATGCAGCCGGGTACTTGCCAGAAGAGATGTCCGTCACGATGTTGGCCGGAGGAACTGTCACGGACGTGAGCGTGATGCCGACATCTGCGAATTGCTGGGTCAGGATGGCCATCAGGGATTCGAGGCCGACGAAGGACGGGATGGTCAGGTCGAAGCCGTCTTCGTAGCCTGCCTCAGCGAGGAGTTCCTTCGCCTTCTCGGGGTCGTACGGGTAGCTCTCATCGAGTTCATCCACATACGCGCCACTGTCCGGCCCGAAGACCTGGTTGGTGACGGTGCCGTAGCCGAGCTGGAACTGCTCGAGGATGCTCTCGCGGTCCAGAGCGTAGTTGATCGCCTGGCGAACCTTGACGTCGCCCATTGCCGGGTTGAGTGCGCCGTCGCGGTCGAGGAGGAGCAGTCCTGCCCAGTCGACCTGGTTGTCGCTGAGCGTGAGGCCAGCGCCCTCGACCTGCGCTGCGGCGCGGGCGTCCACCAGGGTCGCGTCGACCTGGCCGGAGACGATCGCGTTGGTCCGGGCGGTCGGGTCCGTGAGCACCTTGAAGACGATGCTGTCGAACTTCTGGAGGTCCTTGTTCCAGTAGTCCTCGCGAGCGGTGAAGGTGTACTGGGAGCCGACGACCGAGGCCTTGGCATCCATCACGTATGGGCCTGAACCGACCGGGTCGGCGGCGATCTCATCGGTGCCGAGGGCCTCGGGGCTGCCCATCAGGCCGAGGGCCTGGCTGAGGTAGTACTCGAAAGCGGGGTCAGGTGACGTGAGCGCGATCTCGATCGTGTCCTCGTCGACGACGCTGACGGAGTCGAGGGCCTTGGCCTGCGCGGCCTGACGTCCGTTGGATGCCGTGAAGCCTTCGAGGTTGGCCTTCGCTGCTTCCGGGGTGAAGTCCTCGCCATCGCTGAACGTCACATCGGTCCGAAGGTCGACGGTGAGCTTGGTGAGCGAATCGTCGTACTCCCATTTCGTGGCGAGCATCGGGCTCAGGGTGCCGTCCGGCTCGCGGAGAAGGAGCGAATCGTACGCGGCCTGGTACGGCTGGAGCGCGTGACCCACGTGAGCCTGGCTGGGATCCCACGAGGGAATGTCGACGACGGCGCCGAGTGTGAGAGTTCCACCGCGGGCTGACGTCTTGTCGCCGGCTGGAGTAGAACCACCGGCTCCGCAACCCGAGAGCAGCACTGCTGCCCCGGCTGCGAACGCAGCGACTGTGAGTGAATTACCGAACTTCATTGTTGGCTCCTGTGCATCTTTGCGGGAAGGACCGGATCTTTCTCCGGGTAAAGGGGCGAAGCGGGCCTCGCTGGACTCAGGCTACAAAGAATTGCCCGGTTTGGCAACCGATTGTCAAAATTGCCTCATCGACCGTTACCTGGGTGTGATAACTCCGGTATTTGCCGGAGAATGCAACAAAGCAATCGGTTGCATAATTCTCCAGGACCATGCCGCGGAAACACGAAAGGCCCCGCCGCTTTCGCGCCGGGGCCCTCCTGGAATCCAGTCAGCCGCGGACGGCAAAAGTTCCCTCGTCGACGATCCGCGAGTTCAGCTCCGACAGGAACTCGTCCTCGTCGAAGTCCAGTGAGACCTCCTTGCCCGTCCACGCAGACAGGTGGATGGCGTTAGCAAGTCGCACACCCTTCACGCCGTCCGAGCCTGGGGCGAGCAGCGGTGTGCCGTCCAGGATGTTCGCCGCGAAGTTCTGGAGGACGCCGGAGTGCTGCGTGCCCCAGGCCGAATCGAACTCGATGGTTTCCTGCGTGTACAGCTCGTCGACGTCGAGCTGACCCATGAACAGTTTCATGACGTCGCCCATGTCCATGCTCTCGGAGAGTTCCCGCTCGGGCCGCTTCAGCCGCGTGACCGTTGCGGTCTTGCTGTTCTCGACGACGATCTTGCCCTGGTCGCCGACGATCTCGAACCGGTCCGTCCCCGTGAGCTCATGGGTGGCGGTGATGAAGACGCCTGTCGCGCCGTTGCCGTAGTCGACGAGGGCGGTGACCTCGTCCTCCACGGCGATGTTGCGACGGTAGCCGAAGGCGACCTTCGAGTAGACCGACTTCGGGACGCCGCAGATCCACTGCCACAGGTCGAGCTGGTGGGGTGCCTGGTTGACGAGTACCCCACCGCCCTCGCCGCCCCAGGTCGCGCGCCAGGCACTCTGGTCGTAGTACCCCTGCGGCCGCCACCAGTTGGTGATGATCCAGTTGGACCGCAGGATCGTGCCGATCTCGCCGTTGTCGACGATCTCCTTGAGCCGGATGTAGAGCGGGTTGTTGCGCTGGTTGAACATGATCCCGAAGCTGAGTTCCGGCTTCGATGCCGCGAACGCGTTGAGTTCTGCCACCTGCTTCGTGTAGACGCCAGCAGGCTTCTCGACGAGCGCGTGGATGTCACGCGCCAGGGCGTCGATGCCCATCTGAGGGTGCAGGTAGTGCGGCACACATGTGACGACGGCATCGACCGTTCCGCTCTCGAGGAGTGCGATGTGGTCATCGAAGAACGCAGCATCGGGGTAGGCCTCGGCGGCGACAGCAGCCTTCGCCGGGTCGATATCGGCGATGGCGCCGATCTCCATGTTGGGCACGAGGCCGTCGGCGATGAACGTGGCGTACATCGAGCCCTGGGCGCCGAGCCCGATGATTCCGAGGCGGACTTTTGTCGTCATTGCTGTGGGTTCCGTTCTGAGTTGTCGAGCGTCGGGGAGCCGGGAAATCCGGCCCTGTCGGGGAAGGATTGGTCGTACACGTCCTGGATGATGTCGAACGAGGCGCGGGCTGCTGCCGGCCCGATCCAGAACGGGTTGCCCGTTCCGAAGCCGGCGTAGAAATCCTGGATGAGCAGCTCGTGCGAGACACCCCAGTAGGCTCGCTCACCCTCTGCCGTCTTCCGCTCCGCGACCCTCTCGACGGCTCCGTCCGCGTGCGTGATCGTGAGATCGCCACGGATGTGCAACGTCGCCCGCTCGGTCACGATCTCGATGTCGACGGGGGCGTTCGCCGAGTGGGCGAGTGTGGCGTAGAAGACACTGCGCGCACCGTTGACGTGCCGCAGCGTCATCTCCGCGGTGTCCTCGACCTCGATGACGTCGTCGAGGAATCGGGTACTCGCGTTGCCGCTGACCGATGCAACCGGGCCGACGAGCCACTGGACGAGGTCGAGGGTGTGGATGGCCTGATTCATCAGCAGCCCACCGCCCCCGGTCGACCAGCGCCCACGCCAGGGGCGATCGAGGTAGTAGTCGGCGCTCCGGTGCCACAGCACCGTTGCCGATGCCCCGAGAACGGCGCCGAGATCGCCGGTGGCGAGTGCGGCGCTGGCGGCCTGGACAGGGGCGTTGTACCTGTTCTGGAAGCAGACGGCGAGGCGCGCGCCGCTCGTCTCAGCCGCCAGCTGAAGCCGGTCGGCCTCGTCCCGGGTGTGCGCAAGCGGCTTCTCGAGGATCACGTCGATCCCGCGGTCGAGCGCGGCGACCGCGATGGCGGAGTGGGTGTGGTGCGGGGTGCAGATGTGCACGACGTCGGGCTTCAGCTCGTCGAGCAGTTGCCGGTGGTCGGCGAAGCCGGGAACACCGTTCGCCGTGGATGCCGCCGCGAGTCTCCCCTGATCGGTGTCGCAGACCCCGACCAGGGTGGCCCCAGGCACGGTCGCGATGGCATCGAAGTGCAGAGCTGAGATGTCGCCGCAACCGATCACGGCGGCGCGGATGGTTGTCACGAGCGCGCCCCTGCCTGATCGGCGAGCGGGCCGAATCCGATCCGCCCGATGATGCCCTCGTACTGGCGGAGGTGGTCGGCGAATGCGACGTCATCGGCGCTTCTGCCGTCGGAAGGGCCGGCATCGAACGGGAACCAGGTCGCGGCATCTCCGTCAGAGAGTGCGCGTCCGCCGACGACTGCCGTACCGGCGCGAACGGCGGCCGTCGCGGTGCCCGACGCGTCGTCGGGGACGCTGATGGCCACGATATGGATCGCCGTGGCGTCGAGCGCGGCAGCCAGGTCCGGGAAGAGACGTGGGCGTTCGCCTTCGAAGCGATTCACGACATCGTCGGCAAGGGCCTGTCCCGACTGTTCGTCCGTACCGATCAGGGCGACGAGCCTCAGGTCGGGGTGAGCGACAGCGACCCTGGCGTGCGCGCGGGCGAGCTCACCGGATCCGACGATCGCGACGAGAGCGGGTGACCCACTCATCTGGTCGCCACCCCGATGCCGGAGAGCAGTACGTCGAGGGCCCTGGCGGCCTCGCCGAAAGCGGCGGGACCGGAGAAGCCGCCAAGCGCGTGGGCCTCGTCGAGATGCGGCTCGAGTGAGGCGAAACCGGTGTACCCGTCGTCGCGCAACGCCGTGAGCGTCTGGAGCACCTGCCCGTCACCCTGCCCGGCCGGAACGACCGTGCCGGTCGAGGCGACGGCATCCTTCACCTGCAGGTAGTCGAGGTAGGGGCGGAGCATCGCGAAGCCGTCGTCGTGCGGTGCGGCGACACCGACCTGGACGAAGTTGGCACTGTCCCAGGCCAGGCGGAGCGCAGGGGAACCCACTGACTCCACGAGGTCGAGCACGCGCTCGGGGGTGTCACCGTAGATGTCCTTCTCGTTCTCGTGGAGGAGGACGACGCCCTCGTGCTCCGCCTCGTCGGCGAGCAGTCGCATCCGGAGCATCACGTCGTCGCGGGTCGACTCGACGGAGACGCCGTCACCTCGGAAGAACGAGAAGATGCGGATGTTCGGGGTCTCGAGTGCGTGGGCGACACGGATGATGCGGCGCAGGCGCTGGACTTCGAGGTCCGGGTCGAGTGAGATGTCCACTTTGCCGATCGGCGACGCCACCGCGGACACGCCCATGTCCTCCTTCGCCAGGAAGCCGGCGAGGGTCGAGAGCTGGTCGTCGGAGAGGTCTACGACATTCGTGGTCCAGGCGCTTCGCACTTCGATGTGGGAAGCGCCGAGGGCCTTGAGCACGGCGACCTGGACGGCAGGGTCGGGATCGATCTCGTCGCCGAAGCCGGACAGGGTCCAGGTCACCGGATTGGACTGGGTCATGAAAGGAAAACCACCTTTGCGTGTGTTCACGTCACTGGGAACCTCGCCGGAGCAACTCCGCAAGGCAATGCGCCCACTCTAGGCCGGAGTACGAGTTTGTGCAACCGATTGCCAAACCTCGCAGGAGCGGCCGGGTCGAGAATGTCCTGCGGTTTGGCAATCGGTTGACAAATTGCGGGGCGATGGTGTCTCATGGATGCTGCGGCGTGTGTTCTTCCCGCCGATCCGTCCCCTGAAAACAAGGATGTCCTCATGGTCGATCTTCGCGCGAAACCGTTCAATCTCGACGACGAAGCGGTCGCGTGGGTCGAGCGGACCGCCGAATCTCTCACCCTCGAGGAGAAGATCGGCCAACTCTTCATCAACCTCAACGTCTCGTTCGACGAGGGTTACCTGGACAACGTCGTGAACAACCTCCACGTCGGCGGGATCCGCTACATGGGCGCCGACTCTGCAGCGGTCCAGAAGCACATCCGCTACGCGCAGTCGAAGGCGAAGGTGCCCCTTCTCGTCGCCTCGAACCCGGAGATGGGCGGAGCCGGCAGCGCAGACGACGGCACCCTCGTCTCGACGCACCTCCAGGCCGGGTCACACCCGGACAAGTCGATCGCCCGCCGGATGGGCCGCGTCGCCGGCCGGGAGACGGCAGCGATGGGGTGCAACTGGGCGTTCGCCCCGATCGTCGACATCCATTACAACTGGCGGAACACCGTCATCAGCACGCGCTCGTTCGGCAACACCCCTGACGTCGTCATCGAACGGGCCAAGGAGTACTTCGACGGCATCAGCGAATCGAAGACCGTCTGCGCGATGAAACACTTCCCCGGTGACGGAATGGACGAGCGTGACCAGCACGTCGTCACGAGTTACAACACGCTCGGTTACGACGACTGGACCGCCACATACGGCCGGGTCTACCGCGAGCTCATCGACCACGGCGTGCAGTCGATCATGATCGGGCACATCGGAGCGCCTGAACTGTCCAAGCACTTCCGCCCTGCGATGACGGATGCGGATGTCCTGCCGGCGACTCTCGCCCCCGAGCTCCTCAACGACCTGCTGCGCGACGAGCTCGGCTTCAACGGGCTGATCCTCACCGACGCGTCGATGATGATCGGTATGACCCAGGCGAAGAAGCGCAAGGACCTCGTCCCGGCCGCGATCGCCGCCGGGTGCGACATGTTCCTCTTCTTCCGGAACGCCGACGAGGACTTCCGGTACATGCTCGACGGCTACCGAAACGGCATCATCACCGAGGAGCGACTGCATGACGCCGTCCTCCGGATCCTGGCGCTCAAGGCATCCCTCGGCCTGCACACCGCTCCGCGCGACGAACTCGTCCCGTCGCCTGAGGCACTCTCGGTCATCGGCAACGCCGAGCATCACGCCATCGCCGCCGAGATCGCCGACAAGACGGTCACGCTCGTGAAGGACACCCAGGGCAACCTGCCCCTCACGCCGGCGACTCACAAGCGAATCCGCCTGTATGGCATCAGCGGCCAGGCCGACTTCACAGGTACAGACCCGAACGGCTATCTCGAGATCGCTCGCGACGAACTCGAGAACGCCGGCTTCGAGGTCCACGTGTTCAAGAACGCGAAGCAGCGGGCCGCAGAGGGTGAGGAGAACGTCTACTTCCACACCGTGATGGCTGACGAAGCGAACGAGCAGTACGCCGAGAAGTACGACGCGGCGATCGTGTTCGCCAACGTGACCGGCTTCGCGCAGGAAGCCAGCGTCCGCATCATCTGGTCGACGCCGATGGCGGCGGAGATCCCCTGGTACGTCACCGAAATACCGACCGTCTTCGTCTCGCTCGCACAGCCGAACCACCTCATCGACGTGCCCATGGTGAAGACCATGATCCACGCGCACGCGCCGAGCCGTGAAGCGATCTCCGCTGCCGTCGACAAGATCCAGGGCCTGTCCGAGTTCACCGGGACGTTCAACGAGAACGTCTGGTGTGACACGTTCGGGACCCGCCTGTAACCGACGGCCTCACATCATCGGCGTCGTCACGTGAGAAATCGGACACACCCGGTTTGCTAGCGTGTACACAGAGCCGCCGTGATCCGGCCGCCCCATGTTTTCTTCGTCTTCCTTCGGTGCGCCGTCGCGTGGACTGTCCGAACTTCTGACCGCTGAACACAAGAGGAGACCTCCATGGCGGATACATCACAGGCCCAGGCCAACATCGGCGTCGTCGGGCTGGCGGTGATGGGCTCGAACCTGGCCCGGAACCTGGCCAGTCGCGAGGGCAACACGGTCGCGGTCTACAACCGCTCGTGGGCCAAGACGGACACCCTTCTCACCGAGCACCCCGAGGCTGGATTCGTGGCCTCGGAGAAAATCGAGGACTTCGTCGCGTCGTTGCAGAAGCCGCGCACGGCGATCATCATGGTGCAGGCGGGCAAGGGCACCGACGCGGTCATCGACCAGCTGACCGAACTCTTCGAACCGGGCGACATCATCGTCGACGGCGGCAACGCGCTGTTCACCGACACCATCCGTCGCGAGAAAGCCGTCCGTGAAACCGGCATCAACTTCGTCGGCGCAGGCATCTCCGGCGGCGAGGAAGGCGCGCTCAAGGGCCCGTCGATCATGCCGGGTGGCTCCGCCGAGGCCTATGAGACCCTCGGCCCGATCCTCTCGTCGATCGCCGCGGTCGCCGAAGGCGAGCCGTGTGTCACGCACATCGGCACCGACGGCGCGGGCCACTTCGTCAAGATGATCCACAACGGCATCGAATACGCCGACATGCAGCTCATCGCAGAGGCCTACGACCTGATCCGCCGCGGAACGGGCAAGTCCCCCGCAGAGATCGCCGACGTGTTCGCCGAATGGAACAAGGGCGAGCTCGAGAGCTACCTCATCGAGATCACCGCGGAGGTCCTCCGTCAGGCCGACGCGAAGACCGGGCAGCCGCTCGTCGACGTCATCGTCGACCAGGCCGGTTCGAAGGGCACAGGCGTCTGGACCGTGCAGACCGCCCTCAACCTCGGCACCCCGGTGTCAGGCATCGCCGAAGCAGTGTTCGCCCGCGGCCTGTCGTCTCACCCGGAGCAGCGCGAAGCGGCATCCGGCCTGCCGGGCCCGAGCGACACCTGGACCGTGGACGACAAGGACGCCTTCATCGAAGACGTTCGCCTCGCGCTGTACGCATCGAAGATCGTCGCGTACTCGCAGGGCTTCGACGCCATCGCCGCCGGCGCTGACGAGTACGACTGGAACATCGACCTCGGCGCCGTGTCGAAGATCTGGCGGGGTGGCTGCATCATCCGTGCGCAGTTCCTCAACCGGATCGCCGACTCTTACGAGGCCGTGCCCGACCTGAAGCTCCTCCTCTCTGCGCCGTATTTCGCTGACGCCATGGCTGGTGCCCAGGATGCCTGGCGTCGCGTGGTCGTCGCATCGGCGCAGTCCGGCATCCCGGCCCCTGCCTTCTCATCGTCGCTCTCCTACTACGACGGCCTGCGTGCCGAGCGTCTGCCCGCTGCCCTCGTGCAGGGCCAGCGCGACTTCTTCGGCGCGCACACCTACAAGCGGGTCGACGCGGAAGGAACGTTCCACACGCTGTGGTCCGGGGACCGCTCCGAGATCCAGGCCACGGACAGCCACTAGACACCCACCGGCCGACGGGTCCCCACCGCTTCCGCGGTGGGGGCCCGTTCCGGTTGCGGGCGAGGCCGGAAACCGTTCGGCCCGGTACGCTCGAGGTAACGCCGCACACCGGAAGGCCCCATGACCTCGAACCTGTCGACGACCACCCCCGAGACCCGCCGCGTGGTCAGCTGGAACCTCCTGCCCGGGCTTCTGCTCGCCGCGTCCGGCTTCCTGCTCTTCGGAGTCCACTGGCGCCCTGGCGGTTACGTCGTCCTCCTCGCTGCGCTGATCGCCGCCGTCATCGTCAATCGCGCTTTCGCGAAGGACCTGCTGCTCATCGCCGCCGGCCTGGTGATCATCAGCCTCGTCCAGATCAACACGGACATCTCCTGGGACCACATGATCATCATGGGGATCGCCCTCGCTGCCGCTGTACTCGTCCCGTACCTGACGTCACGTTTCCTGTACCGCGACCACGCGATCCGGTTCCCGGTGGCGACAGGGCAACGCTGGACGAAGGTCGAATGGTGGTACCTCATCGCCGTTGTCGTGCTGGGCTGGATCCTGCTGCCGATCTACATGAT
The DNA here is from genome assembly GCF_056713205.1 of Mycetocola sp. Y719. NCBI lineage: Bacteria > Bacillati > Actinomycetota > Actinomycetes > Micrococcales > Microbacteriaceae > Mycetocola > Mycetocola sp. Y719. The sequence goes on from NZ_JBWYGY010000001.1 coordinate 1,183,395, forward strand.
CCCGACCGGTGTCTACGAGAACTGGCCGGCGGCATCCTCCCCTGACGAGATCGCGCGCCTCTTCCTCGGCACCAACGCGCTCGGTATCTGGGACGAACTGTTCTTCATCTGCACGTGCTTCACCCTGCTCCGCAGGCACTTCCCCGACTGGCAGGCGAACCTCATCCAGGCCGTGCTGTTCACCTCGTTCCTCTGGGAACTCGGCTTCCACGCCTGGGGCCCTCTGATCATCTTCCCGTTCGCACTCGTTCAGGGCTGGATTTTCAAGCAGACCAAGTCGCTCAGCTACATCGTCAGCGTGCACCTGCTGTTCGACTTCGTGCTGTTCCTCGTGCTGCTGCACGCCCACAACCCCGAGTGGCTGACGATCTTCCCCTACTGAGAGTCCCCGGCTGGGAATCGCCCGGGTGGCTCGCCTGCCCGTTGGCGGCGCGCCCGCTGCGGAGGACAATGGGGACCCCAACCACGAGGAGATCATCATGACCGACGACCACACCCTGGATACGCCCGTCGAGGACCAGCACCCGCAACCGCTCGACGACAAGGTGGCCGGCATCCTCATCCAGGAGGAAGCCGACCTCGCCGGGCACGATCAGGCCGAGATTCTCGAGGCACTCCGCCAGCGATTCTCGGACGCAGGCATCGCCATCTCCGAGGACGAAATTCTCGAGCAGAGCACCCGGATCGCCGCAGCAGACGCCGGGTCGTTCTCGAGCGAGTGAGGCAGGTCGGCTGAGATCACGGGTTCGAAAACTGTCAACCCCCTGTGCGGGGGCCCATTCCGAACTACCCTCAGAAGTAGAAGATTCTCCCCCGAGTTACCCCGCTTAGGCGCTAGTGAGAGCACCCGGACGACGGGATATTCCGGAGAATCCTCGAGGGCGGGATAGTCGGGATATTCCGCCCTCTTCCTTGGCCTGTTGGGTGTCGGCTTATGCCGCGCCGTCGAACATGCTCGTCACGGAGCCGTCCTCGAAGACCTCACGGATGGCGCGCCCGAGCAGCGGGGCGATCGGCAGCACCGTGAGCCGTTCGAACCGCTTCTCCTCCGGGATCGGCAGCGTGTCGGTGACGACGACGGAGTCGATGAAGTCGCTCTGCAGGATCTCGGTGGCCGGGTCGCTGAACACCGCGTGAGTGGCGGCGACGACGACGCCGATGGCCCCTGCGGCTTTGAGTGCCTCCGCGGCGCGAACGATGGTACGGCCGGTGTCGATGAGGTCGTCGACAAGGAGGCAGACACGCCCCTCGACCTGACCGACGATCTCGTGCACGGAGACCTGGTTCGGGACCAGCGGGTCGCGGCGCTTGTGGATGATCGCGAGGGGAACGCCGAGCTTGTCGCTCCAGATGTCTGCGACCCTGACCCGGCCCATGTCAGGGGAGACGATAGTGAGGGTGCTCGGATCGAGCTTCTCGCGGAAGTGGCCCAGGAGAACGGGCATCGCGAACAGGTGGTCGACGGGGCCGTCGAAGAAGCCCTGGATCTGGGCGGCGTGAAGGTCGACAGACATGATGCGGTCGGCGCCCGCCACCTTGAAGAGGTCGGCCACGAGACGGGCGGAGATGGGCTCACGTCCGCGGCCCTTCTTGTCCTGGCGGGCATAAGGGTAGAACGGCGCGACGACGGTGATGCGCTTCGCTGAGGCCCGCTTGAGCGCGTCAACCATGATCAGCTGTTCCATCAGCCACTCGTTGATCGGTGCCGTGTGGGACTGGATGACGAAAGCGTCGCTCCCCCGCACGCTCTCATCGAAGCGGGCGTAGAGTTCGCCGTTCGCGAAGGTCCTGGCATCCGTCGGCACGAGTTCCGAACCGAGCTCTGCAGCGATGTCGACGGCCAGTTGCGGATGCGCACGGCCTGACACGAGAACGAGTCGTTTCACTCCACTGCTTTTGATGCCCGACACGACCCCTGCTTCCTGCCGACACCGTCGGCGTTACTGCCTAGTTTTCTTCGAGAGAAGTTTGCTGTGCTGCCTCAGCCGCCTGGGCTGCTGCCGTGCCTGGCCGGTGCGAAACCGTCCACCCGTCCATGTTGCGCTGTGGGGCGACGCTGATGGCCAGCGCTCCGGCCGGGACGTCCTTGCGGACGACTGTTCCTGCGCCGGTGTAAGCCCCGTCGCCAATTCTAACCGGAGCGACGAAGACACCGTGCGACCCGGTGCGCACGTGGGAGCCCACGACCGAGGAGTGCTTCTTCACACCGTCGTAGTTGGCGAAGATGCTGCCTGCGCCGATGTTGGAGCCCTCGCCGATCTCGGCGTCGCCGACGTAGGAGAGGTGCGGCACCTTGCTGCCGGTGCCGATCCGGGCATTTTTGGTCTCGACGAATGCCCCGATCTTTCCGTCGGAACCAAGGATCGTTCCCGGTCGCAGGTAGGAGAACGGGCCGACGGATGCCCCGGCACCGATCACAGCGAGGGTCGCGTCCGTGCGCTTCACTTCGGCGCCTTCACCGACCTCGCAGTCGACGAGGGTGGTGTCTGGCCCGATGACGGCGCCGGTCTCGATCGCGGTGGCGCCGAGGATCTGTGTACCCGGCTTGAGGGTGACGTCTGGGGCGAGGGTCGCTTTGAGGTCGATCCACGTCGACGCCGGGTCCTGGACCGTGACACCGGCCATCTGCCATCCCCGCACGATCAGTGCGTTGAGCCGCAAGGCCTGTGCGCTGAGTTGTGCCCGGTCGTTGACCCCTTCAACCAGCCACGGTTCCGCGACAGGGATGGCATCCACGCCGCCGCCGGCCGAGCGGAGCAGCCCGACGACGTCCGTGAGGTACTTCTCCCCCTGCGCGTTGTCCGTGGTGAGGTTCGCCAGCTGTGCCCGCAGGGTGCCGAGCGTGAAGAGGTATACCCCGGCGTTGATCTCGTGGACGGCGAGCTCGGCGTCCGATGCGTCCTTCTGCTCGACGATGTAGTCGAGGCCGCCGGAGTCGCCGCGGATGATTCGACCGTATCCGGTCGCGTCGTCGAGGATCGCGGAGAGCAGGGTCGCAGCCGTCCCCGCGTCGCGGTGGCGGGCGACGAGGGAGGCGAGAGTCTCCGCGTCGAGGAGCGGAACGTCTCCGTTGACGACGAGGACGTCGCCGTCGAAGTCGGCCGGGAGCGCGGCGACGGCCTGCTCGACGGCACGACCGGTGCCGGGCACCTCGTCCTGGTCGACGATGATGCTGTCAGGCAGCTCGGCGGTGATGACCTCGACGAGGCGATCACGCTCGTGCCGAACGACCGCGACCACGTGCGCGGCGTCGAGCGCCCGTGCCGTGGCGAGGACGTGACCGACGAGCGGCACACCCGCGATCGGGTGCAGCAGTTTGGGGGTCGAGGACTTCATCCGTGTCCCCTGGCCTGCGGCCAGGATGACGATGGCGAGCTTGGTGTCTGGCACAGGTTCTCCCCGAGAGTGCGATGGGCGCGAAGCCCGGATGGTGGTCTGTCGTGCCGGTCCGGTTGGCCGGGATTCTCCGCTCCGCCTCCAGGACTCGAACCTGGACCGAACAACTCCAAAGGTTGCCGTGCTGCCATTACACTAAGGCGGACCGCACTCGCGTGCAGGAACCAAGTCTGCCAGATACTTGCCGGACCGCCCGCCGCCGTCTCGCCGTCATAATGGGAACATGCCCGAAGACACCGACGAAGTCGACCGCATCGTCGACGCGTGGCAGACCGAACGCCCCGACCTCAACTTCGCCCCGTTGCAGGTGCTGTCCCGAGTCGGCCGGCTGACCAGGCACCTCGACAGGGCGCGCAAGACCGCGTTCACCAGGTCGAAGCTCGAGTCGTGGGAATTCGACGTGCTCAGCGCCCTCCGCCGGGCAGGGAGACCGTACACCCTGAGCCCTAAGCAGCTGCTGCAGCAGACGCTCGTCTCGAGCGGAACCATGACCAACCGGATCGACCGGCTCGTCGATTCGGGCCTGGTCGAACGCAAGGCGGACCCAGGGGACGGCCGCGGCATCCTCGTCGTGATGACCGCAACCGGTCTCACACGCGTCGACGCGGCCATCACCCGGCTTGTCGATGCCGAGTCCGAGCTGCTGTCCGCCCTGTCGACCGCAGACCAGCACAAGCTGGCCGCGCTCCTGCGGAAGCTCAGCCTGGGGTTCGACCAGAACTGACGGACGTCAGCGCCTCATGATCTTGCGCGCGAGCTTGTTGCCCACGAACTGGATCACCTGCACGAACACGATGACGACGAGCACGGCCGCCCAGGTGACGACCGGGTTGAACTGACGGTAGCCGTACTGGATCGCGAAGTTACCGATCCCGCCGCCGCCGATGTAGCCGCCGACCGCCGACATGTCCACGAGAACGATCAGCACGAAGGTGTAACCGAGGATCAGCGGTCCGAGAGCCTCAGGCAGAAGGACAGTGCGGATGATCCGGAACGGTCCTGCACCCGCTGCGCGAGCCGCTTCGATCACGCCGGGCGAGACGGTGAGCAGGTTCTGCTCGACGATGCGGCTGATGCCGAACGCCGCACCGATCGAGATGGCGAAGATGAGTGCGCCGTTGCCGATGCCCGTTCCCAGGACGGCGCGCGCAAGCGGCTGGATGGCAGCGATGAAGATGATGAACGGAATCGGGCGGAAGATGTTCACGAGCACGTTGATCACGGTGAAGGCGAACCGGTTCTCGAGGATCGAGCCCGCCCGTGTCGTGTACAGGCCGAGGCCGATGAACAGTCCCGCGATCCCGCCGAACAGCAGGCTGGCCGCGACGATGTACAGCGTCTCCCACGCCGCTTCACCGAGCAGGGGCAGAAGGTCGATGAGTTTGTCCACCTCAGCTCACCTCCGTCACTTCTGAGTGGGTGGCTATTCGGGTCAGCGCCGCATCGATCGCGGCATCCTCACCGGTCAGGGCGAGCGTCAGGTGGCCGAACGCCCGGCCGCGGATGTCGTTGATCCCGCCGTAGACGAGTTCGAAACGGATGCCAGCGGCCGCGAGGTCGAGGAAGACCTGCGCCTGGGAGTCGTTGCCGTCTCGGAACGAGAAGGTGACGATCCTGCCATCGTGGCGGGCTTTGAGCGTGGCGACCTCGACCGGGGACGGGATGCCCTGCACGACGGTCGACACGAACCGCGCGGATGCCGCGTTTTGCGGCTGGGAGAACACGTCGAAGACGTCGCCGCGCTCGACGATCCGACCGCCGTCCATGACCGCGACCTTCGTGGCGAGGCTGCGGATGACGTCCATCTCGTGGGTGATGAGGATGATGGTGACGCCGAGCTCACGGTTCACCCGGTCGAGCAGGCCGAGCACCTCGCTCGTCGTCTCCGGGTCGAGCGCGCTGGTTGCCTCGTCTGCGAGGAGTAGTGACGGGGAGGTGGCGAGAGCGCGGGCGATGCCCACGCGCTGCTTCTGCCCGCCGGAGAGCTGGTCGGGATAGTTCTTCGCCTTGTCGCTCAACCCGACGAAGGCGAGCATCTCGGCGACGCGGGCCGTGACCTCTGCAGCCGGGCGGCCGGCGACCTCGAGCGGGTACGCGACGTTCCTGGCCACTGTCTTCGAGTTGAAGAGGTTGAACTGCTGGAAGATCATCCCGATGTCACCGCGGACGGCGCGCATCGAGCGTTCGCGGAGCGACGTGATCTCGGTGCCGTTGACGATGATGCTGCCTGAGGTGGCTTTCTCGAGTCCGTTCACCAGGCGGACGAGCGTGGACTTACCGGCGCCGGAATAGCCGATGATCCCGTAGACGTCACCCCGCTCGACCTCGATGGTCACGCCGTCGATCGCGACGACGGGGGTGCCACCCTTCTCGGACGATGGGTACGACTTCACGACATCAGTCATGCTGACGATGCTCACGGGGTGTTCCTCTCGCTGACGCGAACAGGCGCCGAAGCGGATGCTCCGGCGCCTCTCACGCTTTCTCGTGCTTTGACGTGGGTCCTAGCCCTGCTTGGCGATGTTTTCCTGCTCGGTCTTGAGCGACGCGATCAGGTCCTCGACCGGGGTCTTCACGATGACAGCGGTTCCGCCGGAGTTCTCGATGACACCGTCGGTGACGGCCTGCGTGTCCTGGTAGATCTTGACGAGCTTCTTGTAGGTCTCGTTGTCAGCGTCCTCCGACCGCGCGGCGAAGATGTTGACGTACGGGAGCGCATTCGGGTCGGACGGGTCGTCCTGGGCGATGGCGTCGGTGGCTTCGAGGCCGGAGTCGACGATGAAGTCGTTGTTGATGATCGCCGCGGCGACGTCAGGAAGCGACGTGGCCGTGAGGGTCGGGTCGAGCTCGGTGACCTTCACACGGGACTTGGACTCATCGATCTCGGAGACGGTGGAGAAGGTGCTTCCGCCGCCCTTCAGCGTGATGAGGTCCGCCGACTGCAGGACGAGGAGCGCGCGAGCCAGGTTGCTGGGGTCGTTGGGGACGGCGACGGTGGCGTCGTCGGGGATGTCCTCGACGTTCTCGTACTGGGTCGAGTAGAGGCCGAGCGGGTAGATCGCCGTCGCGCCGATCGGCACGAGGTCCTGGCCGTTGGCCTCGTTGAACTGCGCGAGGTAGATGATGTGCTGGAACTGGTTGAGGTCGACTTCGCCCTCGGCCAACGCCGGGTTCGGCTGGTTGTAGTCGGAGAAGTCGACGAGCTCGACAGTGATTCCCTCGTCGGCCGCAGCCTCGACGTAGGTCTCCCAGTAGGGGTCGCTCGCGCCGACGACTCCGATTTTGACGGTCTCGTTTTCGCCCGATGCATCGTCGGAGGTGCCGCCGGCGTTCCCGGCGCACCCAGCGAGGAGCGCTGCGAGCGGCACGACGGCCAAAGAGGCCAGGATGCTCTTCCTGAGGGATGACTTCTTCACAGTGGTTCCTTTTGTTCAGCGTTCGTGACGCGTGGTGCGTGCCATCGGTGGGCGACGTGCGGGCACAGCGAACACCGGAGGTTCCCGGAGGAAAAGGGGAGCTGCGCCGCGTCGACGCTGGCACAGAGCAAAAATAGCTGGGAATTCTCCAGAAAGCGAAGCGAGTCGTCATGCTCCGTAACAGAATGTCCGGCTGAAACGTCCTCCGGCCTCAGAATCTTCGATTCCGCCGGATGCCGGGGAAACGACCGTCGGCGGGCGCGCGCTGTGGTCGCAGTCCGGCCGATTTCTGAGAGTACGCCGGGCCCGGCCGCCTACGGCCGTCAGACGGCGACGTCGACCTCGAGCACCGCCCACGACAGGGCGGGAAGGCTGAGCTTCACTCCCCCGTCGATCACGCTGACTCCGGACAACGGGCGCAGGCGGACCCGCTCCTCGTCAGGAGAGTTCGACGTGTGACGGTCGCCGTCCGGCGCTTCGAGGACCTCGGCCCTGACGACGTGCTCGGCCCGGAAGCCGTGGAGCACCAGGTCGACGTCGGCCGCATCGTCGAGACTCCGGTTGGCCAGGAACAGCGCCACCCTCGAGTTCTCCTCGTCCCAGGTCGCGCTGACGTCGACGACGTCCGCGCCGCCGAACTGGGCGGTGTCGATGCGGTCGGCTGCGACCCTCGCGGAGAGAATCCTGCCGCGAGCGAGCGCGGCCATCCTCGCGAACGGCCAGAAGATGGCCTGACGCCAGGCCGGCCCGTTCTCCTCCGAGCGGATCGGTGCGATCACGTTCACCAGCTGCGCCTGGTTGGCGATGTGCACCCGGTCCCCGTGCCGAAGAAGCGAGTTGAGGAAGGTGCCGACCACGACGGCATCCGTCATCGTGTATTCGTCCTCGATCAGCCGCGGGTGCTCCCGCCAGCCGGACTCCTTGACCCGATGCTCCTGGTCTTCGGTGTCCTTACCGCGCTGGTACCAGACGTTCCATTCGTCGAACGAGAGGTTGATGTGCTTCTTGTGCCTGCCTCGCGCGCGGACGGCGTCCGCGGTGGAGATCACCGACTCGATGAAGTGGTCCATGTCGAGTGCTGAGGCGAGGAAGCTCGCGGCGTCGCCGTCGTGTTCCTGGTAGTAGGCGTGCAGGGAGATGTAGTCGACCTCGTCGTACACGTGGCTGAGCACCGTGTGCTCCCACTCTCCGAAAGTCGGCATCCCTGAGTTGGAGCTGCCGACGGCCACGAGTTCGATGCTCGGGTCGACGTAGCGCATGGCTTTCGCGGCTTCCTTGGCGAGGCGGCCGTACTCCTCTGGGGTCTTGTGGCCGATCTGCCAGGGTCCGTCCAATTCGTTGCCCAGGCACCAGAGTTTGATGTCGAACGGCTCATCGGAGCCGTTGGCCTTGCGCAGGTCGGACAGGTACGTGCCACCCGGGTGGTTCGCGTACTCGACGAGCTCGCGCGCGGCATCCACTCCCCGTGTCCCGAGATTGATGGCCTGCATCACCTCGACGTCGGCGAGCCGGGACCAGTCCATGAACTCGTGCAGGCCGAACTCGTTGGTTTCGACGGTGTGCCAGGCGCCGTCCAGTCGCCGCGGCCGTTTCTCGACCGGACCGACGCCGTCTTCCCAGTTGTAGCCGGAGACGAAGTTCCCGCCCGGGTAACGCACGACGGTCGGGCCGAGTTCGCGCACGAGGTCGAGCACGTCTGTGCGGAACCCGGACGCGTCGGCCGAGGGGTGTCCAGGCTCGTAGATTCCGGTGTAGACGCACCGGCCCATGTGCTCGACGAAGGATCCGAACAACCGGCGGGGAACATCCCCCACCGTGAACTCGCGGTCGAGGGTGATTCGCGCCGTGCTCATGTGTGCCTTTCGTCGGTCACGCGCCTACTGCCCGCCGAAGCCGGTGGTGGCGATGCCCTTGATGATCTGTCGCTGGAAGAAGAGGAAGAGGATGATCAGCGGCGCTGCTGCCAGGAGAGCCATCGCCATGTTCTGCGCGTACTGCACGCCGTACGCGCTCTTGACCGTCTGCAGACCGACCGGGAGGGTCATCAGCGACGTGTCGTTGATGATGATGAACGGCCAGAGGAAGTTGTTCCACGCCGCGATGAAGACGAAGATCGCCACCGCGGACAGGATGGGACGCGAGAGCGGCAGCACGATGGTCCAGAAGATCCGGAGCCGGTGCGCCCCGTCGACGCGCGCGGCGTCCTCGAGCTCGATCGGGATCTGGTCGAAGAACTTCTTGAGAATGAACACCATGGCCGGGTGGACGACCTGAGGCAGGATGAGTCCCCAGTAGGTGTCGACCAGGTTGAAGGCGAGCATCTCGTAGAACAGCGGGATGATGAGCACCTGCGGCGGGATGATGATCGACGCGATGACGAGGAAGTACAGCCAGCCGCGGCCGGCGAAATCGAGTCGCGAGAACGCGTACGCGGCCAGGGCGGCCGTGCCGACCGTGATGACGGTGATCACCGCAGACGTCAGCAGACTGTTGATCGCCCAGATCGGGATGTTCCCCTCGCTGAGCACGTTGGCGTACGCCTCGAACGTGAAGCCGTTGGGAGCGGACCAGGTGACGGGCGTCGCCCCGGCATCCGCTTCGCTCTTCAGCGACGTGACGATGGCCCATGCGAACGGAAGCAGCCAGGCCGCGGCCATGAGGATGAGGATGGCGATCGCGACGATCCGGCCGACGCCGAAACGTTTCTCCCCCGGTTTGCGCGAGGTCGTCGTGCGGGCCCGGACCTCGACGGTGGTCGTGTCGACGGCGGTCATGACCGTGCCCCCCTGCTGCGCGAGATGCGTATCTGGATGATCGAGATGATGATGATGATCGCGAAGAAGATGAACGAGATCGCCGCGGAGTAGCCGAAGCGGTATCCGGTGAATCCTGTCTCAAAGATGTACACGACGGCTGAGCGGGTCGCGCCGCCAGGACCGCCAGAGGTCATCTGGTAGATCTGGTCGAACACCTTGAGCGAGGCGAGAACCTGCAGGATGAGGATCAGCCCGGTCGTCGGGGCGAGCTGCGGGAGGGTGATCGAGAAGAGCTGGCGCCATTTGCCCGCTCCATCGATCGATGCCGCCTCGTACTGCTGCTCGGGGATGTTCTGCAGGGCGGCCAGGTAGAGCAGGAAGTTGAAGCCCACCGTCCACCACACGGTCGCGACGACGATTCCGTGCATGGCCCACGCCGGATCCTGGAGCCAGGCGATCGGCTCGACACCGAACGGTTTGAGCATCTCGTTGATGAGCCCGAGCTGAGGGTTGAGCATCCAGACCCAGAACAGCGACACCACGGTCGACGCCAGGAGGAACGGCATGAAGAACGAGAGCCGCCAGAGCCACTGGCCGGGAAGACCGAGGTCGACGAGCAGCGCCATGATGAGCGCGATGAGCACGAGGGGGATCGTCGACAGGACGGTGAACCAGAGCGTGTTGCCCATCGAACGCCACATGTCCGGATCGCCCAGAGCTTCCGCGTAATTCGCGAAGCCGACGAAATCCGTGTTGGCGCCGGTCAGTGTCGTTCCGGTGAAGCTGAGGTAGAGGCCGTAGAGAATCGGCCAGATGAGAAAGAGAGCGAAGAAGATGCCGAACGGCGCGAAGAACGCCCAGCCTGTGAGGTTTGCCGCCCTCCGCCTCGAGCTCTTTGTATCCGCCGCTGCCGGGCCCGCCTGGCCCTGTGCGCGGCTGCTGACTGCTGATGTCGTCATTGCAGGCTCCTTACTCAGGCGACCGGGTTTGGTTTGGCGAGGAGCTTGTTCAGGCGGTCTTCGAAGCCCTGGATGCCCTCAGCGGAGTCGCCGCCTCGATAGACGCCCTGGACGTACTCGGCGAAGTAGGTCTGGAAGTCCGAGCCGGAGCCCGTGAACCATGCCGGCGGGTCGTAGTTGAGCACCTCGGCAGCTGACGCGTAGTGAGCCTGCGGAACGAGGTCGGCGTAACCGTCGGATTCGATGATCGGGAGAAATGCCGGGATGTGGCCGGCACCGGCCCAGTCGAACGATCCCTTCAGGACGCTGGAGACGAAGCGGTAAACCTCGCGGCGCTGTGCCTCGTCCGGTGTCGACTGGTGCGGGAGCACGAATGCGTGCGAATCGGCGTATGCGGCAGGGGTGCCGAAGAGGTTCGGGATGGGCTGGGCGTCGAACGGGATGCCGGCCTTGACGGCTGTCGGCAGTTCCCAGACACCGGTGAAGAACATGCCGCTCTCGCCGTTGACGAACTCGGCGACGGCGGTCGCGTAGTCGCCGTTGGTGGCGGCGATGGTGCCGTCCAGCAGCTGCTTGATGAAGTCGAGGGCCGTCACGGCTGCGTCGTGATCGATCTGTGCGGGTTCGCCGGGATTCAGCGACATGTCCGCGCCGAGCTGCTTGTAGAACGTGTAGAACAGCCGCCACATCTGCGCACCGTCACCGAGGTAGCCATACGAGAGCCCGTGTTTTCCCGTCACTTCCTGCATCGCCGCTGCGACCTCGAGGAACTGCTCAGGCGACGTGATCTCGACCAGTTGTCCGTCCTCGCCGAGGACCCCGGCCCGTTCCGCGACGTCCGTGTTGTACATCAGGATGAACGGATGCGCGTCGAGCGCGATCGAGAACAGGTCGCCGTCGATGATCCCCTTCTCCCAGATCCGTTCGGGGAAGTCCTGCTCCGTGACACCGAATTCTTCGAGCAGGTCCAGGTCCCAGGGGTCGAGGAGGCCCCCAGGTGCATAGCCCGGCAGCCGTGACGCGTGCATGATGGCCACGTCAGGGGCCCGCCCGCCGACGGATGCCATGGCGAGCTTCGTGTAGTACGGCGTGCCCCAGGCAAGCACCGTCTGCGTGGCGTTGAACTCGGGATTGTCGGCGTTGGCCTGGTCGACCAGGCCGGCCATGACGATCCCGTCACCGCCGGAAAGCAGGTGCCAGAACTTCAGCGGACGTGCTTCGTCGCCGCCGACGACGGAGCAGCCGGCGAGCCCTGGCCCGATCATCGCCCCGCCGAGAACGGCGGCTCCGCCGATCAGCAGTGTTCGCCTGGACAGGTGGGTCAGGTCGGTCATTGTGCACTCCCTCGTGGACCCGGCCAACTTTACAGCGTTGTAAGAATGGCGCAAGCTTTTTTCCCGCGGGAATGCAAAATCCCCCGCCGGCCCTGGTCGGGGCTCAGCGGGGGATCTCGGCGACAGGACCTAGGGTCGGCGGAACTGGTTGACCATTGGGCAGTCGAACGGATCGCGAGCGGAGAGCCCGACCCGGTTGAGGTAGTCGACGACGATCGCGTACGAGCGGACCAGGGTCGTCTCCGTGTATGGGACGCCGATGGTCTTGCAGTGCTCGATCACGATCTCGCGAGCGTGCTTGAGGTGCGGGCGGGGCATGCTCGGGAAGAGGTGGTGCTCGATCTGGTAGTTGAGCCCGCCCATGAAGTAGCTCATGCCGCGGCCGCGGATGTTGCGGCTGGTCAGGACCTGCTTGGAGAGGAAGTCGACCTTCGCGCCTTCTGCGATGAGCGGCATCCCCTTGTGGTTCGGTGCGAAGGACGCACCCATGTAGACGCCGAAGACGGCCATCTGGACACCGAGGAAGGCGAACGCCATTCCGATGGGGAGGAAGGTGAAGAGAACGGCGAGGTACAGTCCGAGCCGCAGGGCGATGAGGGTGAGCTCGAGCCAGCGCTTGTCGACCTTCTCGGTCGTGAACAGCGTCAGGATGGAGCGGAAGTGCAGGTTGATGCCTTCAAGGGTGAGCAGCGGGAAGAACAGGTAGCCCTGCTTCCTGGTGATGAACGCGAGAACGCCCTTCGCCTTCGCAGCGTCTTCCTCGATGAACGAGATCGTGTCGATCTCGATGTCGGGGTCCTTGCCGACCGTGTTCGGGTTGGCGTGGTGCCTCGTGTGCTTGGTCATCCACCAGGCGTAGCTGATGCCGACAACGCCATCGGCAAGGATCCGCCCGAGGCGGTCGTTTGCCGGGCCGGACTCGAACACCTGGCGGTGCGAGGCCTCGTGGGCGACGAAGGCGACCTGGGTGAGGATGAGGCCGAGGCCCGCTGCGATGAGCAGCTGGAACCAGGAGTCGCCGAGCAGGATGAACCCGGTAGCGAGTCCGCCGAGCGCAAGGGCAAGGGCAGAGAGGACGAGCATGTAGAACCCGGTGCGGCGCTGCAGGAGGCCGGCCTCCCGGATGGTCTTCAGAAGCGATGCGAAGGTCGTGGTTGGATTTTCCAGCCCATCGATGCGTGCGGTGGTCTTGCGTACAGGGCCAAGGGTCGCAGTAAGCGTCATGGCACCTCCCAAAGTGGTAGGTCCGGCTTCCCAGCCGTGATGTAAACGGGATGTTCCAGACACTACGCGAGTGCATATGCCCGGAACTGATTACAGTACGGCTCTGGGCATATAATCAGCGAAATTTGGCTTGCGGTTGTGCTTTGCCGGAGCGTGGGTTAGTGTGGGCAACGCAGTAGTAGTGTTACGCAGTGATTGATTTACGGCGGTTCCTTCATCTGAAGAACCGCCGTTTCTTGTAGGAGCGGACAGGTACGCCGCATTTGGGATGCCGACAGTCGGCATCCACGCAAGACTCCTAAGGAGATCATCATGGCAACAGGAACCGTCAAGTGGTTTAACGCAGAAAAAGGCTTCGGATTCATCGCTCCCGATGACGGAAGCGCCGACGTGTTCGCGCACTTCTCGGCCATCGCTTCCAGCGGCTTCCGCTCGCTCGAAGAGAACCAGAAGGTTGAATTCGAAACCGCAACGGGCCCCAAGGGCCTGCAGGCTGAGAACATCCGCCCGCTGTAACCAAAACTATTACTCCGTCAGCCTCGGCTGACCTTGTGATTCTTTGAACGCCGGCCTTCACGGGAAACCGTGGAGGCCGGCGTTTTTTGTGCGGTAGGCGACGACGGGGCAACCGGCCGGAACGCCGGCCGGCCGCTCCGGGTGGCTACTCGAGAAGTTCGGAGAGTTCCAGCCAGCGTGTCTCGAGCTCGACCAGGTCGGATTCGTACCCTCGCAGCTTTTCGCTGAGGTCGCCGAGGCCGACGTAGTCACCCTGGTCGTGGGTGGCGAGGAGCTCGTGGGTGTCGACGATCTTCTGCCTGACCTTCTGGATCTTCCTGTCGGTCGAGGCGATCTCCTTCTGCGCGTTCCGCAGCTCGGCTCCCCCGAGCTTCGGGGTCGATGCCTGGACGGAACCGTCGGCGGCGAGCGGGGCGATCAGCGCTGCAGCGCCCTGGCCGGCACGGAGCGCGAGGTATTCATCCACGCCTCCAGGGAGGTGGCGCAGGTGCCCGTCGAGCACCGCGTACTGCTGGTCGGTGACCCGTTCTACGAGGTACCTGTCATGCGAGACGACGAGAAGAGTGCCGGGCCACGAGTCGAGGAGGTCCTCGATCGCGGCGAGCATGTCGGTGTCGAGGTCGTTTGTGGGCTCGTCGAGGATGAGGACGTTCGGCTCGTCGAGGAGGATGAGCAGGAGCTGCAGCCTGCGGCGCTGCCCTCCTGACAGGTCCTTCACCGGTGTGGAGAGCTGGGCGCTCGAGAAGCCGAGCCGCTCGAGCATCTGCCCGGGGGTCATCTCCTTGTCACCGGTCACGTACGAGGTCTTCTGCATGCCGACGACCGTCGACACCCGCTCGTTCTCGAACTCGGTGAGCTCGTCGAGCTGCTGGGTGAGGCTGGCGATGCGAACGGTCTTGCCACGCTTGACCCGGCCGGAGGTCGGTTCGACCGTTCCGGTGACGAGACCGAGCAGGGTGGACTTCCCTGCACCGTTGACGCCGAGGATGCCTGTCCGCTCCCCCGGCGCGATCCGCCACTCGATGTCCTTGAGGACCGTCCTCGTCCCTGTCGCCGATTCGGGATCCGGGTAGACCACCCCGGCGTCGAGCAGGTCGACGACGTCCTTGCCGAGCCTGGAGGTGGCCATCTGCGCGAGTGCGACCGTGTTGCGGGGCTCAGGTTCGTGTTCGATCAGTTCGTATGCGGCATCCATGCGGAACTTCGGCTTCGTCGTCCGCGCGGGCGCTCCGCGGCGCAGCCAGGCGAGTTCCTTACGCATGAGGTTCTGCCGCTTCGATTCGCTTGCCGCGGCCATCCTGTCGCGTTCGACGCGCTGGAGGATATATGCGGCGTAACCGCCTTCGAACGGTTCGATGATCCGGTCGTGGACCTCCCACGTGGCCGTGCAGACCTCGTCGAGGAACCACCGGTCGTGTGTCACGACGATGAGTCCGCCGCTGGAGGGCGACCAGCGCTTCTTGAGGTGGTTGGCCAGCCAGGCGATGCCCTCGACGTCGAGGTGGTTGGTGGGCTCGTCGAGGAAGATGACGTCCCAGTCGCCGACGAGGAGCGCGGCGAGGGCGACGCGGCGGCGCTGGCCGCCGGAGAGCGAGCCGATGGTGGCGTGCCACGGGATGTCCTGGATGAGCCCGGAGATGACGTCACGGATGAGGGAGCTTCCTGCCCACTCGTGTTCCTCGGCCGATCCGACGATGGCCTGGGAGACGATGAGATCGTCCGGCTGCTCGTCGCGCTGGTCGAGCATGCCGATGGTGACGCCGCGGCGTCGGGTGACGCGGCCGCCGTCCGGCTCGATCCGGCCGGCGAGGAGGGAGAGCAGGGTCGACTTTCCGTCGCCGTTGCGTCCGACGACGCCGATCCTGTCGCCCTCGTTCACCCCGGCAGTGACGTTATCGAAGATCACACGGGTCGGGTATTCAAGGTGGAGCTGTTCCGCTCCGAGAAGATGGGCCACCCTCCAAGACTAAGCGCCGGAGGCGGACGGTCCCACCACTCAGTCGTGCAGCAGCCGCGCCCCGTGGACGGGCCCTGTCACCCGGATGACGTGCAGCCGGGAGGCGCTGAGTCCGACCTGTAGTTCGAGTGCGGTGTCGGCGTCAGGGGCGAGGAACGCGACGGTGGGTCCTGATCCCGACACGATACCGGCCAGCGCACCCATCTGTTCCCCGAGTTCGAGGATGGTGCCGAGCCCGGGCGCGAGGTGGAGCGCCGCAGCCTGGAGGTCGTTGTGCAGTGCTTCGGCGAGTTGCCTGGCGTCTCCGGCGCGGAGGGCCTGGAGCACCTCGGTGTCGACGGTGGGCTGTGCCTGGGCGGGGAAGATGTCCTGTGCGTGGCGTTCCCGGTGGGCGTCGAGAGCGCGGTAGACGTCGGGAGTCGACATCCCGAACTCGGCGAGGGCCAGCACCCAGTGGAAGGTGCCCTTCGCCAGCGCCGGGCTGAGGCGGTCTCCCCTGCCCGTGCCGATCGCCGTGCCGCCGATGAGGGCGAACGGGACGTCAGCGCCGAGCCTCGCTCCCATCGCGATGAGATCCTCGCGCGAGGCATCCGTGCCCCACAGGGCGTCGCAGGCGAGGAGGCTGGCAGCGGCGTCCGCGGACCCGCCGCCCATTCCACCGGCGATCGGGACGTGCTTCTCGATCTCGAGCCGGACTCCTCCGCGGTAGCCGGCCTTGCGGGCGAGCATCCGGGCGGCCTTGATGGCGAGGTTGCTGCCGTCGACCGCGAGTGACGACGTGTCGATCGGACCGCTGAAGCTGACGGAGAAATCGGACGCCGGGAATGCACGGACCTCTTCGTAGAGCGAAACGGCCTGATAGGCGGTGGCGAGGTCGTGGTAGCCGTCGTCCATGAGTTCGCCGACCTTGAGGAAGACGTTGATCTTGCCTGGCGCCCGTGCGTGCGCGAACGTCTGGGCAAGCGGAGCGGTCATGGATCCAACCTAACGCAGCGCAGGGGGCAGGGCGTTTCGCAGGAGTTCCTTCGCCAGGGGCATGGCCTCCTCCGATGGGAGCCCGAGAAAGGTCAGAGCGACGGTGCTCTTGCCGCCTGAGCTCGGCGGGACGCTCGCGGTCACAGCCGTTCCGTCGTCGAGCTTCCACCTGGCGCTGTAGTACTTCCCTGACGCATTCACCGACGACGCCGGTCGGCCGAGGGCTGCAGAGACGGAGTCAACTGCGGCGCTGAGGGCCGCCTCCTGTTCATCGGTGACGCGACGGGATGCCGTGACCTCGAACGTGCCGTCGGCACGCTGCCCTGGACGGCGTCGCCCGGCGTGCTGTTCGAAATCCACGGTGATGTTCTGCGCCCACCACGGGTTCACACCGTTCTCGGCGACGAGCCAGGTGGCGATGGCGTTGTGGCTCCACGCGCCCGCCCCGACGTCCGCCAGCGTCTCCCGCCAGTGCTCGCGGCTCCGCCCTGTCGCCGCGAGCACGGAGGCGTCCCCCGTGTTCCCGCTCTGCGGCGAGACGACCATCAGAGCGACCCGACCTGCCTGGCAATCGCAAGAAAATCGTGGACGGTGAGTTCCTCACCGCGTGCCGTCGGCGCGACGCCCGCAGCGGTCATGGCATCCGTTGCCGCCGCAGACCCGCCGAGGAGCTGTCCGAGCGACTGTCGCAGCATCTTACGGCGCTGCTGGAATGCGGCGTCGACGATGCTGAACGTGGTGACGCGTTCCTCCTCGGTACCGATCGCGTCTTCGCGTCGTTCGAAGCCGACGAGAACCGAATCCACGTTCGGGACGGGCCAGAAGACCTGACGGCTCACGTTGCCTGCGGTCCGCCACGCGCCGTACCAGCTCGCCTTCACACTGGGGCTGCCGTAGATCTTCGACCCGGGCTCAGCGGCGAGCCGGTGTCCGACTTCGGCCTGGACCATGACGACGCCAGCCCTGATCGACGGGAAGTGCTCGAGGAGGTGCAGCAGGACAGGCACCGAGATGTTGTACGGAAGGTTCGCGACGAGCCTGGTCGGGTCTCCCGGCAGGTCCGTGATCCGCATGGCGTCGGCGCTCACGACCGTGAGCGGCGCGCCCGGCTGCAGCAGTTCGACCGTCTTCGGGAGCTGGTCGGCGAGGCGGTGGTCGATCTCGACCGCCACGACACTTGCCCCTGCAGCGAGCAGTCCAAGGGT
This sequence comes from Mycetocola sp. Y719, assembly GCF_056713205.1. NCBI lineage: Bacteria > Bacillati > Actinomycetota > Actinomycetes > Micrococcales > Microbacteriaceae > Mycetocola > Mycetocola sp. Y719. The sequence goes on from NZ_JBWYGY010000001.1 coordinate 1,201,133, forward strand.
GAGTGAACCGAGCCCTGGACCCACTTCGACGACATGTTCGCCCGCGGTGACCTTCGCCACCTTGACGATACGGCGGACGGTGTTCGCGTCGACGACGAAGTTCTGGCCGAGCTTCTTGGTCGGCTGGACGTCGAGGAGGTCGGCCAGGTCACGGATCTCTGCGGGGCCGAGCAGGCTCATGAGCCGTCCTTCTGTGAGGGGGTGTCGTAGGGGTCAGGGGGCGAGCTCACGGGGTCGTCGTCCCAGTGACCGTAGACGTATTCGGTGTTCGACGAGATCTGGGCGGCCAGCATCGACGGATCGGTGCCGAGGTGGGCCGCGATGGACCGCACCGTGTACGGAAGCAGATACGGGGCGTTCGGCCGGCCGCGGTGCGGCATCGGCGTGAGGTACGGGGCATCCGTCTCGATCAGCAGCAGGTTCCGAGGGGCTACGTCGAGGGCGTCCCGGAGGTTCTGCGCGTTCTTGAACGTCGCGGTACCGGCGAACGACATGAACCAGCCGTTGTCGGCGCACTCCCGGGCGAGCTCGGCGTCACCGGAGAAGCAGTGGAAGACGGTGCGCTGGGGCGCTCCGACACGGCGGAGGGTCTCGAGAACCTCTGCGTGCGCGTCGCGGTCGTGGATCTGCAGGGCGAGGTTGTGGTCCTTCGCCATCCGGATGTGGGCTTCGAACGAACGCTGCTGGGCGTGCCTGCCGTCCGGTCCTGTGCGGTAGAAGTCGAGACCGGTCTCGCCGATGGCGCGGACGCGGGGGCGGGCGGCGAGTTCGTCGATCGCGGCCAGGGCGTCGTCGAGGGTGCCATCGGCGTCGAGCCGCGGTGTCTCGTTCGGGTGAATGGCCACCGCGGCAAGCATCCGGGGTTCGATGGCGGCGGTCTCGGCGCTCCAGATGGAGCTGGGCACGTCCGTGCCGACCTGGACGATCCCGCGGACGCCGACACTCGACGCGCGGTCGAGGTGCTGCCGGTAGTCCAGGGCGCCGTCGGCGACCGGGCGACCGGATGCGACGTCGGGGTCGAGGTGCGTGTGGTTGTCGTACACCGGCACGAGAAGAGCCTCAGGCAGCGGGGGGTAGCTGAATTCCGTGCGCGTGGAAGCGGGATCAGTCATGGCTTCGACGGTACCCCACTTGGGCGGCGAATCGAGGCCGGGGATCCGGGCCGGTCAGTTGACGGTGCTCTCGATGCGCGGGAACAGTGCCTCGAGAGCCGAGACCGTCGTTCCTGCCGGGAGCTGGCCCCAGGTCCCCGCTTCGCGGAGCGGCTGGTCGTCGAGCGCGCCGAGGGCTTCGGCGGCGCCGAGCGACGTCCACAGCCGCGCGGTCGCGTCAGGCAGCACGGGTGAGAGCAGCACAGCGAGGGCACGAAGGCCGTCGACGGCCGTGTACAGCACGGTGCCGAGCCTGTCCCGGTTGGCCTCGTCCTTGGCGAGGGCCCACGGTTCCTGGTCGGTGATGTAGCCGTTGAGTTCGTCGACGATCGTCCAGATGGCCGCGAGCGCGTCGTGGACGGCCAGCTTGTCAACGGCGGCATCCGCGTTTGCAGCGGCGGCCGCGACGACAGCGCGGATGCCGAGGTCGGCTTCGGTCGGTTCGGCTTCGGACGGGACGACACCGTCGTAGTAGCGGCTCACCATCGCCACCACCCGGGAGGCCAGGTTCCCGAACCCGTTCGCGAGCTCGGCCTGGTACCTGGCGGACAGGTCCTCCCAGCTGAACGAGCCGTCCTGACCGAAGGCGATGGCGCGCATGAAGTAATACCGGAAGGCATCCGTCCCGAACGTGTCGGTGATCTCGGTCGGTGCGATGCCGGTGAGCTTCGATTTCGACATCTTCTCGCCGCCGACGAGCAGCCAGCCGTGGCCGAAGACCTGCTTCGGCACGTCGAGTCCTGCGGCCATCAGCATGGCGGGCCAGATGACGGCGTGGAAGCGGAGGATGTCCTTGCCGACGATGTGGGTGGCCGGCCATCTGCGGGCGAACTCTTCGTCGTCCTGGCCGTAGCCGACCGCTGTGACGTAGTTGAGGAGGGCGTCGAACCAGACGTAGACGACGTGTGAGTCGTCCCACGGCACCTTCACACCCCAGTCGAAGCTGGACCGGGAGATCGACAGGTCGCTGAGTCCCTGGCGGACGAACTGGATGACCTCGTTTCGCGCGGATTCGGGCTGGACGAAGTCCGGCCGCTCCTCGTAGAGGGCGAGCAGTCGGTCGGTGAAGTCGCTCATCCGGAAGAAGTAGTTCTTCTCCTTGAGCAGTTCGAGCGGCTTGGAGTGGATCGCACAGACCTTCTGGCCCTCGAACGGTCCTGTTCCGTCGACGATCTCGGACTGAGGCTTGAATTCCTCACAACCGACGCAGTACAGGGCCTCGTACTCGCCCGAGTAGATGAAGCCGGCGTCGTACAGCCGCTGGAGGAACAGCTGCACGTTGGTCTCGTGACGCTCATCTGTGGTGCGGATGAAGTCGTCGTTCCTGATGTTGATCGTCTTCAGCAACGGCTTCCACGCCTCGTTGACGAGCTTGTCGGCCCATTCCTTCGGAGTGGTGCCGTTGGCGGTCGCCGTGCGGAGGATCTTCTCGCCGTGCTCATCGGTGCCCGTGAGCGACCAGGTGTCGTCGCCGGCCTGGCGGTGCCAGCGTGCGAGGACGTCTGCGGCCACCTCTGTGTACGCGTGCCCGATGTGGGGCGCATCGTTCACATAGAAGATGGGCGTGGTGATGTAGAAGGATTTGCCGCTGGCCATGGGAACAATCCTATGGCCGGACCCCCCTGCGTTACGCCCGCCCGCGAGTTGCTGGGTTTGCGGGGGTACGAGGCGGGCGCGACCCCCTCATACCTTGCAACTCGCGTCAGTTCTTGACGGCGAGCGCCGCCTGGTACAGCTCGCGCCTGCTCAGACCTGTGGCCTCGGAGACCTGCGCAGTGGCATCCTTCAGCCGCTCCCCTGCCGTGACGAGTTCGAGGACCTGGACGACGCCGTCGTGCAGGTTGAACTCCCGTTTCTCTGCGCCGGCGACGACGACGCAGATCTCGCCGCGCACGCCGGCCCCGGCCCATTCGGCCAGTTCAGTGGCGGTGCCGCGTTTCACTTCCTCGAACATCTTCGTCAGCTCGCGGCAGACGACGACGCGCCTGTCTGCGCCGAAGACGGATGCCGTGTCGGCGAGCGAGGCCGCGAGGCGGTTCGGCGACTCGAAGAAGACCATCGTGCGTCGCTCGTGCTCGAGCAGGCGCAGGGCCTGCACGCGGTCCCCATGCTTGCGCGGCAGGAAGCCCTCGAACGTGAACCGGTCGGTGGGAAGCCCTGAGACGGCGAGCGCCGTGATGACCGCGCTCGGACCGGGGATGACGGTGACAGCGACTCCGGCGTCGACGGCCGCGACGACGAGGTGATAGCCGGGGTCTGACACGGTCGGCATCCCCGCGTCACTGAGCACCAGGAGGTCGGACTCGCGGGCCAGTTCGATCAGCTCTGCCGATTTCTCCCGCTCGTTGTGCTCGTGCAGGCTCACCAGCCGCGGTTTGTGGGCGATCCCCAGCCCCTTGAGCAGCTTCACGGTCGTCCTGGTGTCCTCGGCGGCGACGACCTCTGCCGTGCTGAGTGCGTCGACGAGGCGCTTCGATGCGTCCCCGAGGTTTCCGATCGGGGTCGCTGCGAGGATGATCATGGCTCCAGTCTCCCACCCCGGGCGGCAGGCAGAGCCGCGCCTGTCGTTAGCATTGCAGGGTGTCCACCCCGAATCGCGCGCCGTTCGGCGAGGTCGTGACCGGCGACCAGGCCGACGTCACCGGCCCCGTCGACACCGTCGACGATGAACCCGTCGAACGCGGTTCCCGGCTGGACGAGTGGGCCACGCGGATGCTGTCGACCAGGCGCCGCCGACTGGCCTGGTACTGGGGGGCGCCGCTTCTCGTGACGCTGCTGGCCGGCATCCTGCGATTCTGGAACCTCGGTCACCCGCACTCCCTCGTCTTCGACGAGACCTTCTACGTCAAGGATGCCTGGACGCTCCTGCAGAACGGGTACGAGTCGTCGTGGCCGGCGGACTCTGATGCCGCGTTCAACCGCGGTGACACGTCCGGATTCCTGGACGACCCGTCGTACGTCGTGCACCCGCCGCTCGGCAAGTGGATGATCGCCCTGGGGCTGGCGGTGTTCGGCGCAGGGGACAGCGTCGGCTGGCGGATCTCCACGGCGATCGTGGGTACTCTCGCCGTCCTGCTGCTCATGCTCATCGCGCGCCGTCTCTTCGCCTCCACCCTCCTCGCGGTTCTCGCCGGGTTCCTCTTCGCCATCGACGGCCAGGCGATCGTCATGTCGCGGGTCGCCATCCTCGACAACTCCGTGATGCTGTTCACCCTGCTCGGATTCGGCTGCGTACTGCTCGACAGAACCAGGCACGAACGGGTGCTCGGCGCGCGCGTGGCCGCCGCCAGGGCAGCCGGTCGGAACCCGGCCTGGGGTCCGGTCATCTGGTGGCGCCCCTGGGTGCTCGCGGCCGGGCTCTCGTTCGGCCTTGCCTCAGGAGTGAAGTGGAGCGGATTCTACTTCCTCGCCGCGTTCGGCCTCTACCTGATCGTCGTCGATGCACTGACCAGGCGCAGGCTCGGCCTCGGGCTGTGGACAAGCGCGGCCGTGCTCAAGCAGGGTCCGGCCACGTTCCTCCTCTTCGTGCCGCCAGCCATCGCCGTCTATGTGGCGAGCTGGACGAACTGGTTCGTCACGGACAACGGCTACTACCGGCACTGGGCCGATCAGGCCTCGAACGCCTGGACGGGAGCGTTCGCCTGGGTCCCTCCGGTCTGGCAGAGCTTCGTGCACTATCAGCAGTCGATCTACACCTTCCACGTCGGGCTGACGCAGCCACATCCATACTCGGCGAATCCGCTGGGCTGGCTCGCCATGACCAGGCCGACGAGCATGTGGTACGCGTCGCCTGGCGCGGGCGAAGAGGGCTGCGTTGCCGAGCCGTGCTCCCAGGCGATCACGTCGATCGCGAACCCCGTGATCTGGTGGGCGGCCGTCGCAGCGCTGCTCTACCTCGTCTACCGCCTCGCCCGCTACCGCGAATGGCGGGTGGGCCTGATCCTCATGGGGGTCGTCGCCGGCTACCTTCCCTGGCTGCTCTACACGGAGCGAACCGTCTTCCAGTTCTACACGATCGTCTTCCTCCCCTATCTTCTTCTCGGGCTGGCCTTCGTTCTCGGACTCGTCCTCGGTTCCGCCGAGGACGAAACCTGGCGCAGGAGCAGGGGAATCGCCCTCACCGCCGTCTTCCTCGTGTCCGCAGTGCTCCTCAGCGTGTTCTGGTACCCGCTCTGGTCGGCCACGACCGTGCCGTACTGGTTCTGGATGCTGCATTCCTGGCTGCCGACGTGGGTGTGACAGCACCGCAGGCCCTCCCGGTGTGGCGGTCCCGCGCCCCTGGGCTGGCCCTCGCGGCCGTCGCCGTCGCCGTCGCCTCCGGCGTCCATCTCCTCGTGCCCGTCGTTCCGCTGCTCACCTTCTGCGTGGTGCTCGGCATCGTCGTCGGGCAAATCCCGGCGAGCCGCGCCCTCCTGGACGGCGTCTTCGCCGCAGGCATCGCCTTCTCGGCCAGACGGCTGATGAGGATCGGTGTCGTCCTGCTCGGGCTGAAGCTCAGCCTCGTCGACGTCGCCGGCCTCGGCTGGGCCACGTTCTTCAGCACGGTGGCAATCGTGCTGGTGAGCTTCGGCGGAACGTGGGCACTCGGCAAGCTGTTCCGCCTGCCCGGTCACGAGCCGTTGCTCATCGCGACCGGATTCGCGGTCTGTGGGGCGAGCGCGATCGGCGCGATGGCCGGAGTGGTCCGGGCGAAGAACTCGGACCAGGCGCCGCCGATCGCCCTCGTCACCCTGTGCGGGACACTCGCCATCTTCGTCCTTCCCGCGTTCTGGCATCCACTCGGGCTCGATACCCTGCAGTTCGGTCACTGGGTCGGTGCAGGCGTCCATGACGTCGGCCAGGTCGTCGCAACAGCCCAGCTCGCCGGCTCGGGCGCGCTGGCCGTGGCCCTCGTCGTGAAGCTCACCCGCGTGCTGATGCTTGCGCCGATGGTGGCCGTCGCCGCCGTCGTGGAGCGTCGCCGCGCTGTCCCGACCGGAAGCACGCGGCCGCCGATCGTCCCCCTCTTCGTCGTCGGTTTTCTCCTCGCCATCCTCGTGCGGACCTTCCTGCCGGTCCCCGAAACGGCGCTCTCGGCGGCAGACACCGTGCAGACGATCCTGCTCGCGCTGGCCCTGTTCGCGCTCGGTGCCGGTGTGGATCTCCGCCGACTGCTGACGACCGGCTGGCGTGCGCTCGTCGTCGGCCTGCTGGCCTGGCTGCTCATCGCGCTCCTCGCCCTCGCCGCGGTTCACCTCGTCGGCTGAGCCGCCCAGCCCTCTGCGTCACAGTGTTACGACGACGCAGAACCGGCCGTCGACTGAGCCGGTAGCCTCGGTATCATGGCAGATCGCGAATACGGCTTCCGCACAAGAGCAATCCACGCGGGCAACATCCCCGACTCGGCAACAGGCGCCCGCGCCCTGCCGGTCTACCAATCGACGGCGTTCGTCTTCGACGACACCTCGGATGCCGCGGCCCGCTTCGCGTTGCAGAAGTACGGCAACATCTACTCCAGGCTCGCCAACCCGACAGTGGCCAGCTTCGAGGAAAGGGTGGCCAGTCTCGAGGGCGGACTCGGTGCCGTCGCGACGGCATCCGGCCTAGCCGCGCAGTACATCACCTTCGCCAGCCTCGTCGGCGCAGGCGACCACATCGTCGCGTCCGCGAATCTCTACGGCGGGTCGATCACCCAGCTCGACGTGACCCTGCGCCGCTTCGGTGTCGACACGACGTTCGTTCAGTCGGCGAACCCCGAGGACTACGCCGCTGCCATCACTGACAAGACGAAGCTCATCTTCGCCGAGACGATCGCGAACCCGTCAGGAGAGATCGCCGACATCGAGGGACTCGCCGACGTCGCCCGCGCCCACGGCATCCCCCTCGTCATCGATTCGACGATCGCAACGCCATACCTCAACCGCCCGATCGAGTGGGGCGCTGACATCGTCACCCACTCGGCCACGAAGTTCCTCGGCGGGCACGGCACTACCCTCGGCGGTGTCGTCGTGGAGAGCGGCCGGTTCGACTGGCACAGCGACAAGTTCCCGCTGTTCGGTCAGCCGGTGCCAAGCTACGGCGGCCTGCAGTGGTCGGGCAACTTCGGCGAATACGCCTTCCTCACCCGGTTGCGCGCCGAGCAGCTCCGCGACATCGGCCCCGCCCTGTCGGCCACGTCCGCAGCGCAGCTGGCGCAGGGCGTCGAGACGCTGTCCTACCGGATCCAGGCTCACGTCGACAACGCGGCCGCCGTCGCCGGCTGGCTCGAACAGGACCCGCGCATCGAAGCAGTCAACTGGGCCGGCCTCGAGTCGCACCCGCACCACGAGCGCGCGAAGAAGTACCTTCCGAAGGGCCCAGGCAGCGTGTTCAGCTTCGTCGTCAAGGGCGGCCGTACCGTCGGGCAGAAGCTCATCGAATCCGTCGACCTCGCCAGCCATGTCGCGAACATCGGCGACACCAAGACGCTCATCATCCACCCGGCATCGACCACCCACGCTCAGCTGACCGAGCAGCAGCTCGTCGACGCCGGCGTGCTTCCCGGTGTGGTGCGATTGAGCGTCGGCATCGAAGACGTCGACGACATCATCTACGACCTGGACCAGGCACTCACACAGGCAGTGGAGGCATGACCATGACCGACCTCGTCACCACGCAGCTGCAGAACGGGCTGACCTGCTCGCTCCCGGCGGACTCCCCCCTCGCGAAGCTGCTGAAGTCGCAGCGTACCTGGGTGGGCCCTGACGCGAAGGAACGCCTCGGCATCCTGCGCACGGCGAAATCCGTCGCGATCGTCGGCGCCTCACCGAACCCCGCGCGCTCGAGCTACTTCGTCGGCACCTACCTGCTCCAGTCGAGCGACTTCCGCGTGTACTTCGTCAACCCGAACGCGACCGAGATCCTCGGCCAGAAGGCCTACCCGGACCTCGCCTCGCTCCCCGAGGTGCCTGACATCGTCGATGTGTTCCGTAAGGCGAGCGACATCCCCGCCGTGATCGACGACGTGCTCGCCAGCGGCGCGAAAACCGTGTGGGTGCAGCTCGGCATCTGGAATGAGGAGGCTGCGCGGTACGGCGAGGAGAAGGGCCTCACCGTCGTGATGGACCGCTGCATCAAGGTGGAGCACGCGCGGTTCAACGGCGGGCTCAACCTGTTCGGGTTCGACACCGGACAGATCACGTCACGCAAGAGCCTGCGCTAGCCGTTCGCGCTCCCACGCACCTTTTCTGCGGTGTGCGCAGGATCTGCACCGTTTTCTTGCGCCAGATCACCCGTGTCGTGTGCACTCTGCCCACCCGGGTTCCGCCCCGTTTATAGTGGCGGAGGACTCCCGCTGGGAGCGGATTCGCAAGGAGGCGATATGACGGCGTACGTCTCTGCGTTCGAGTTGTTCTCGATCGGGATCGGGCCGTCGAGTTCGCATACGGTCGGGCCGATGCGCGCTGCGCTCGCCTTCGTCGCTGCGCTCGACGACGCCGGGGCCCTCGACGACGTCGAGCGGATCACGTGCGTCCTCTACGGCTCGCTCGGTTCGACGGGCATCGGCCATGGGACGCCGGATGCCGTCGTCGCCGGGCTCAGCGGCGCCAATCCTGAAACCTGCGATCCAGCGGCCGTTCACCGGGCCTGGACGGATCTCGAACCCGGCTCGACCCTCATGCTGGCCGGACGGCGTCCGATCCGGTTCGAGAAAGCGGATGTCGGCTTCGAACCCCGCACCCGCCTGCCGGGGCATCCGAACGCGATGACCATCCACGCCTGGTCCGGTGGCCACGAGCCGTTCTCGAGTGAGACCTACTACTCGGTCGGCGGAGGATTCATCCGCCGCGAGGGCGAAGATCTCAGCGCGCGCCCCTCCCCGGCCTATCCGCTGCCGTTCGCCACGTCCGTCGCCCTCCTCGAACTCTGCGACCAGTCCGGACTGCGGATCGACGAAATCGCCAGGCGCAACGAAGAAGCCGTCCGCTCCCCTGCCGACGTCGACGCGGGTCTCGACGCGATCTGGGCGGCCATGACCGAATCCGTACAGAACGGCCTCGCAGGCAGCGGGCTGCTCCCCGGAGGACTCCGCGTCAAACGACGCGCAGCAGCGGTGCGCGAGCACCTCGAGATCGCCGAGGCCGAAAGCGGGAGGGAACTGCCGAGCGAGTGGCTGCACTCCTTCGCCCTCGCCGTGAATGAGGAGAACGCCGCAGGCGGACGCGTCGTCACCGCGCCGACCAACGGCGCGGCCGGTATCATCCCCGCCGTCGGCTCGTACTACCTCCGTTTCGTCCCAGGGGCGTCCCACGACGGCATCCGGCGCTACCTGCTCACCGCGACGGCCATCGGTTCCCTGTTCAAGGCGAACGCCTCGATCTCCGGCGCGGAGGGCGGTTGCCAGGCCGAGGTCGGTTCTGCCTGCGCCATGGCCGCCGGGGCGCTCTGCGCTGTGCTCGGCGGCACCCCAGGCCAGGTGGAGAACGCCGCGGAGATCGCGATGGAGCACCACCTCGGCCTGACCTGCGACCCGGTCGGCGGCCTGGTGCAGGTTCCGTGCATCGAACGGAACGCCATCGCATCGTCGACGGCGGTGAGCGCAGCCCGGCTGTCGCTGCACGGCGACGGCACCCACCTCGTGTCCCTGGATGCCGTGATCGAGACCATGCGGCAGACCGGCGTCGACATGTCGACCAAATACAAGGAGACGAGCGAGGGCGGCCTCGCCGTCAACGTGATCGAGTGCTGACCACCGTCACCGTGTGACGCAGCGTGACCGTGTGTGTCACCGCGTGGGACACGCCGGCCTGTCCCGGCCTAGCGTGGAATCATGCCTCCCCTCCTCAGCGGCCCGACGGTCACGACGCAGTGGCTCGCCGACCATCTCGGCTCGGACGACCTCGTCATCCTCGACGCCACGGTCCTCGTCGTGAGGGACGCCACGGGGACGCCTGCCTTCATCTCCGGCTACGACAGGTACCTGCTCGACGCGCACATCCCCGGCGCGGTCTTCGCGGATCTTCTCGAGGTGTTCAGCGACCCCTCCGCCCGGTTCCCGTTCACCAGACCGGACGCCGCATCGTTCGAGCGCGCTGCGGCATCCGTCGGCATCCGGGATTCCAGCACCGTCGTCGTGTACGACAGTGCAGGCGGGGCGTGGGCGTCCCGGCTGTGGTGGCTCTTTCTCAGCTACGGGTTCGAGACGATCGCGGTGCTGGACGGTGGGCTGACCGCATGGCACACCGAGGGCCGGGACACCGACGCCGGGCACATCGAGCCTGAGGCGGGTACGATCGTCGCGAGATCCCGACCGGGGTTCTGGGTGGACAAGGCCGAGGTCGAGCGGGTCGTCGCCGGTGATGCCGGCGGTGCTCTCGTCTGCGGCCTGCCGTCTGCAGAGTTCTCCGGCGCCTCTCCGACCGGGCGACGCCCAAAACACATCCCCGGGAGCGTGAACGTCCCTGCTTCCACACTCATCGAACGCGCAACCAGGACGTTCCTCGACCCCACCGACCTGCGTGCCCTGTACCCGGCGGACGTCACCGGCGCCGACCGTGTGATCGCCTACTGCGCCGGAGGGATCGCCGCGACCGCGACCGCCCTCAGTCTCGTGCTGACCGGGCACGGCAACGTGGTTGTCTTCGACGGCTCGCTCAACGAATGGCTGGCCGACCCGGCAGCACCGGTGTCGACGGGCTGACGCTCAGACCGCCGTCGGCAGACGGCAGACGAAGTCCTCGCACAGGTACGCTGCCCGCGCCCCGTTCCTGCTGGTTCGCGCCTCGAACAGCTCGAATCCGGCCGAGGCGAACTCCCGCGCCTGCTGCTCGGTGACCAGTGCGGTCACGTCGGTGGCCTGGTGCCGGATGCCGTCGGGCAGGCCCGCGGTGCGTCCGGAGTCGTCAGGACTGACGACGACGAGCTGCACAGGCGTCCCGGCCAGGCGACGCATCAGGGTCAGCGACGTGCCGAACGCGATCGGGTTGGCCAGGGCGAGCCCCGCGACCGGTTCGAGGGCGCTGACGGCTGCGTCGAGGTAGCGACGACCGCCGGTGAGGACATGGAGGCGCCACGCGGCCTGCGCGCTCGCGCTCGTCCCGGACGGGTATGCACCCTCGGAGGGGTCGCTGCCGATGGCGATGCCGTGGCCGGCCAGCACCGGGTCGCCGCCGCCCGGCTCGGCGAAGACCGTGCCCGCCGCCTCACCGGCCGTGAGGATCTCATCGACCAGGGCGCGCGCTGCGATCGCGTAGACCGGCTCGCCTGTCGCTGTGGCGAGCGAGAGGAGGCCGTCTGCGAGCATGCCGTAGTCCTCGAGGGTGGCTCGGGCTGCCGAGCGCCGTTCGGCAACGGATGCACGGATCAGCCGGCCGTCGCCGTCGCGGTGGTTCTCGAGCAGGTAGTCTGCCGCCCATCTCGCCGACTCCAGCCAGTCGTCCCTGTCGAACACCACTGCGGCCCTGGCCATGGCCGCGATGGCCAGGCCGTTCCAGCCGGCAAGGACCTTCTCGTCGAGGGCAGGAGGGTCCAGGAGAGCCCGTCCGGCGGCATCCTCGGCGTAGTAGCCGCCTTCGGAACGCGCACCGTCGATCACCGACTCCGAGTCCTGGGCGCTGGCGTAGCCGCCGGTGGGCAACTGCAGCACGCCGGTCAGGAAGCCGGCCACCCCTGCGGCTGCCTCGCCTGCCCAGTCACGGCTGTCGTCTGCTGCCCACGCGGTCGTGCACGCGTCGAGGAGGAGAGCGTTGTCGTAGAGCATCCGCTCGTAGTGCGGGTCGCTCCAGTCGCGTTTCGTGGCGTAGCGGAAGAATCCACCTTCGACCGGATCGCGGAGAGGCGACGCGGCCATGCGCTCGAGCGTCCGGACGCCGAGCGGGTCCCCTGATGCGAGGAGAAATCCCAGGACGGGGGCGACCGGGAATTTCGGCGCCCCGCCGAAGCCGCCGTACTGGGGGTCTTCGTGTGCGGCGAGCAGGGCGACGGCGGTGTCGAGGTCCGCGTCGGCAGGCAAAGCTCCGCCGGTGGGAACGGGAGACGCGGCAATGGCCTCCCCGATCGCTGCCGCGTTCTGCATCACTTCCGTCCTCCGGTTCGACCACGCGTCGATTACCGCGTCGAGGACCTGCCGGAACGACGGATGCCCCTGCACCGGCTCAGGGGGAAAGTAGGTCCCTGCGTGGAACGCGACTCCACCCGGCGTCGCGAAGACGCTCAGTGGCCAGCCCAGCTGCCCGGTGAACGCGGCGGCCTGTGCCAGATAGCTGGCGTCGACGGACGGGTATTCCTCGCGGTCGATCTTGATGCTGACGAAGTTGTCGTTCAGCACAGCGGCGATCGCCGGGTCGCTGAACGACTCCCTGGCCATGACGTGGCACCAGTGGCAGGTCGAATAGCCGATCGACAGGAAGACGGGGACGTCGCGCGTGGCTGCCTCGTCAAAAGCATCCGTTCCCCATTCACGCCAGTCGACCGGATTCCCGGCGTGCGAGCGGAGGTAGGGGCTGATGGCGGTGGCGAGGCGGTTGACCATGCCTTCAGCCTAGGCTCGGCTGGGCTACCAGGCTCCGACGTACGCGGATATCTCGTCGATCTCGCGGTCGCGGTTGTGCACGAACGGCAGTCCCCTGAGGACGGCGAGTTCGACCCGCTGCTTCACCGCATCCGAGGTGAGGGTGTACTCGGTGAAGTCCGTCGTCGACGCATAGACGCCGATCGGCAGGGTGAGCGCCTGGAAGAATCCGAACAGCGGCCGGAACTGGTGCTCGAGGATGAGGGCGTGGCGTTCGCCGCCGCCCGTCGCCGCCAGCAGCACCGGCTTGTCGACAAGGGAGTACTGGCCGACGAAGTCGAAGAGGTGCTTGAACAGGCCGGTGAACGAACCCCGGTAGACGGGGCTGGCGACGATGAGGAGGTCGGCGTCCTCGATCCGGCGGAGTTCTTCTTCGACCCCTGGCGCAACCTGCTCGCGCGTGAGAGCACCGGCGAACTCGGGACCGATGTCGCTGAGCTCGATGACGTGACGGGAGATCTCCTGGCGTTCGGCGATCGCGTCGAGAATGGTCGTCACGAGCACGCTCGTCTTGGACGGCGCGTGAAGGCTGCCGCAGACCGCGACGACCCTCAGGGGACGGTTTCCTGTGTTCTCGACCATGCTGCGACGCTACGCCGGTTCACACCGGCGATGCCATGCGCGTGCAACACGACGTAACGCGCGTGTCAGGAGGCGAGGACGACGTTCTTCTCGCCGGCCCGGATCGGCGTGGACAGCCGGTTCCCTGCGGGGGGCAGCGGGCACACGTAGAAGTCGCTGAAGGCGCACGGCGGAAGGTAGGCCCGGTTGAAGTCGACGACCACGCGGCCGTCCTCGTCCGCGAGGGGCATGTCGAGGAACCGGAACCGGTAGCTCTCGGTGCCGCTCGTTCCGTCGGCGAAGACGGCGTGCAGGCCACCTCGCTCGCGCGTGACGGTGATCGACACGGGTCCGTCGGGCAGGTCGAGGTCGACGACGCCGGCGGGTGCGTCCTCAGACCGGTGCCCGTCGATCGTGGTGAACTCCACGCTTGCGTCAGGTGCCGCCGGGCGGAAGGTGCCCTCGAAGATGAAGGACTCGTCCGGATCGAACGCTTCGATGCCGCGCAGGACGGTGCGCGTCGGCGCGTCGGGATCGAGCAGGCGGAGCGCGAGTGCCCCGTCGCGCTCGAAGTAGCGCAGTCGCTTCTCACCCCACTCGATGTCCTGGCCGGCGCCGAGGGTCACCGAGTCACCGGTGACGGCGCCGATGGGCCGTCCGCTCTGGAGCAGTGTCAGGCCGTCGAGGTCTGGACCCGTTCCGATGATCCCGTCCGGCGCGGCATGCCACCGGCCTGGCACACCGTCGTACTCGGCAGGAGCACCCGCCAGCCAGTGGGTGGCCGCGAGAGCGGCGAGGCCGAGGGGGGAACCTGTGCCCCGTTCCCGGGCTTCGTGCCAGGTGTCCCAGTCGGACGTGAATGCGTCTGTGCTCGAGTCGAACGTGTCAGGCAACGTCATGGTGTGTCTTCCCTGTCCGATCAGTTGACGTCGTTCGGGTGGGAGCCGACCCGGCCGTCGCGCTCGAGAGCGGAGATCGCTGCCACCTCGGCATCCGTCAGTTCGAAGTCGAAGACGTCGAGGTTCTCGGCGATCCGCCCACGGCTGTTCGACTTGGGGAAGACGATGTTGTCGTTCTGCAGGTGCCAGCGGAGAACCACCTGGGCGGGGCTCTTGCCGTGGGCTGCTGCCGCTCCGGCCACACTTGGCTCATCGAAGAGCGGGTACTTGCCCTGGCCGAGCGGGCCCCAGGCCTCGATCTGGATCCCGTTGTCCCGTGAGTACGAAACGACGTCCCGCTGCTGGAGCGCCGGGTGGAGTTCGATCTGGTTGACAGCCGGGACGGCTCCGCCGTCGGCGATGATCTTCTCGAGGTGTTCGACGAGGAAGTTCGAGACTCCGATCGATGTGGCCTTGCCGTCTGCCTGGATCCGCTGCAACGCTTTCCAGCTTTCACGGTAGAGGTCCCGCTTCGGGGTGGGCCAGTGGATGAGGTAGAGGTCGACGAAGTCCAGCCCGAGCTTCTCGAGGCTGAGGTCGATGGCGTCGTGTGCGGACTGGGTGCCCTGGTCCGAGTTCCACAGCTTGGTGGTGATGAACAGGTCTTCGCGCGGGATGCCGCTGGCCGCGATCGCCCGTCCGACGCCCTCTTCGTTGCCGTAGATGGCTGCGGTGTCGATGTGGCGATAACCGACTTCGAGGGCATCCGTCACGATCCGTTCGGTCTCATCCGGGTCGACCCGGAAGACTCCGAAGCCGAGCTGCGGGATCGTTGCGCCTGAGTTGAGAGGGAGTACCGGACCAGTCCACGTTGTCGTCATCGTTCCAGCTAACCACCAGCGGCTGGGGTTCCCAACTTCAGCGGGGTCGGCTTCGCCGTCAGCGGAATCGGCGGCCCTGGTCGCGGCGGAACAGCACGAGCGCGACGACGAGCATGACGAGGGTCCAGACGAGGATGCCGACCCAGGCCCACGTTTCCAGTGCCCCGCCCTGCACCGCCCAGATCACCAGTTCCCTCGCCTGTCTCGACGGGAAGAACTTCGAGAGGGTGTCGGGCCACGGCGCGAACATCACCGGGGGAAGGAACAACCCGCCCGCGAAGGCGAACCCGAACGAGATGAGCTGGATGACGGCGATCGCAGCCTTGGACGGCATCGAGTAGCCGACGGCGATTCCGATGAGCATGAACGGGAGCGCCGAGACGGCGAGGGTACCGAACCCGAAAAGGATCCGCCACGGTGGCGCCTCCGCGGCTGTGAAGATCCCGCCGATGACGATCACCGGGATGATGGCGACGAGTCCCATCAGGCCGATCGAGAAGATGTAGGCGAGGACCCTGGACATCCCAGGGGCTGGGAGCGTTCGCAGGTACGGGTCCCAGGGCTTCTCTCGGTCCTGGGCGATGCTGAGGCCGAAGCTGAACAGCGAGTTGCTCATCACGGCGAAGACACTGAGCGAGATGACGGCATGGGTCGCGAACAGCGGGTTCGCCGCCACCGTCTCCTGGGGGACGACGAAGAAGAGCAGTGCGAGCGCGGGGAACACGAGGGAACCGATGACGGCGATGGGCACGCGCAGAGTCTCGATGAGGGAGTATTTCGCGTGGACGACGGCGAGGCGGAGAACGGTCATGGCCCGGTGTTCCCTTCGGTGGCCGGCACCGCTGCCGCGGCGCCGGTGAGGGTGAGGAAAGCTTCCTCGAGGCTCGCGCCCCTGACGGTGAGGCCGGCGAACGGGATGCCCGACCGCACGAGGTCGGTCACGGCGGCGTCGGCGTCCTTCACGAAGAAGGTATGTGAGCCGTCGTCCTCCTGCTGGGTGGACATGACGGTGCTGAGCCGGGCGACGGCCGCGGCATCCGGCGTCGTCAGCCGCATCATGCGCACCCCGACCCGGTCGAGGACGGCTCCGAGGTCGTCGTCGGCGAGGATCGTGCCACCGCCGAGGACGACGACCCGTTCGGCGAGCGCCTCGATCTCGTCGAGGTAGTGGCTGGTGACGACGACGGTCGCTCCCTGGTCATGCTGCCGTCTGACGGCATCCCACAGCGTCCGTCTGGCGTCGACGTCGAGCCCTGTGGTGGGTTCGTCGAGGAGGACGAGAGTGGGGCGCCCGACGAAGGCCAACGCAACACTCAACCGGCGTTTCTGCCCTCCGGAGAGGGCGCCGGTCTGTTTCTTGAGCATGGCGGACAGGCCGAACTCGTCGGCCACCGCGGCCGTCGGAACCGGATTTTCGAAGTGCTTGCCGACGAAGTCGATCACCTCGCCGACGCGGAGGGTCGGCGGCAGCGCGGTCTCCTGCGGAGTCGAGCCGAGCAGCCGACGCGTCCGGAAATCGGACGGGCTGGCACCGAACAGCTCGACGCTGCCGCTGGTCGGGCGCCTCAGGCCCTGCAGGAGGGACAGCAGGGTGGTCTTCCCTGCGCCGTTGGGCCCGAGGAGGCCGACGATCCGGCCGGCGCCGATCTCGAGCGAGACGTCGTCGAGCGCGGTGACGTCACCGAACCGCCGGGTGACGTGGTCGAAGCGGGCGAGGGAGGTCATGATGCTTCTCCGAGCAGAGCGCGCAGCGACTCCGTGTAGTCCTCGAACGCGCGGCGACCGCTCCGGGTCAATTCAAGGTAGGTCACGGGCGTCTTTCCCTGGTGGGTCTTGGTGACGAGAACGTAGGACGCCCCTTCCAGCTTGCTGAGATGGGTGGAGAGATTGCCTGCGGTCATCTCGAGGATCTCCTGGAGTCGGGGAAACGAGATGCTCTCTCCGGATTCCAGCGTTGCGAGAGCTGCGGTGATGCGGAGCCTCGCCTGGGCGTGGATGACGGGGTCGAGGTCAGCCATTGCGCCGCGCTCCGGACAGCGCTGCGCGACGCACCCGCCGCGCATAGATCTCGGAGCCGATCGCGAGCGCGATGAACGCTCCACCGCCGGCAAGCGCGAGGAAGAGGTAGTGGTTGGGGTACTGGAAGAACGGGGCGACAACGGCGACGACGACGAGCCAGACCCCGCTCACGAGGGCGGGGACCGCGTGCCAGATTGCCCCAGACACCATGAACAGCACCCCGGTCATCAGCACGTAAGCAGAAGGGAAGTAGATGCTCGCCACCGCTGGAGGCATCCCGTTGACGATGAGCCCAGCCCCGAGAACGTACAGGGCGATCATCGACACCGACCAGGTCGAACCGTAGACGGCACCCGTGAATGCGCTCGCCGGGGAATTTTTCACACCGCGGGTGTTGCGGATGCCGAGAACGATCGAAATGACGATCGCAATGGCGACGAGAATGCCGAATCCTGTGGCCGCGATCGGCACCGGGAGCGAGAACGCGGGCTCGGCACCATCGATGAGCCAGAGGAGAAGGAAGCCGACGAGCCAGGCGATCCCCCACGTGGCGGTGATCACTCCGACGAAGCTGCCCATCTGGGTCGTGGCGCTGCGCTGCTGAGCCTGCACGAGCTCGAGCATGGCCGCCGGGTCGAGCGGCTCATCGCCATCGACCGTGCGAGCGTTCGATGCGGATCCGGGTTGCCGGT
Source organism: Mycetocola sp. Y719 (assembly GCF_056713205.1). NCBI lineage: Bacteria > Bacillati > Actinomycetota > Actinomycetes > Micrococcales > Microbacteriaceae > Mycetocola > Mycetocola sp. Y719. Next base: position 1,218,842 of record NZ_JBWYGY010000001.1, read on the forward strand.
CTCCGTGGTCTGCGTTGTCCATGACTACTTTGTAACACAAACCACTTTGCTCAATCAAGAGGTTTGCTCGAAGTTTCTCGCGAGTTGCCGAGTATTACGGGTGTCAGGGCATCCGTCACCCATCGAACCGGGCAACTCGCGGGGCGCGTGTCCTACGATGGAGGGCTATGTCTTTCACGATCTCCTACCCTCCCGAGCTGCCCGTCAGCCAGATGAAGGACGAGATCATGGAGGTCATCCGTGACCACCAGGTCGTCATCGTCGCTGGAGCCACCGGGTCGGGGAAGACCACCCAGCTGCCGAAGATCCTCCTCGAACTCGGGCGCGAGTCGATAGCGCACACCCAGCCCCGGCGCCTGGCCGCCAGGACCATCGCCGAACGCATCGCCGAGGAGCTCGGCGTCGAGCTCGGCGGTCTCGTCGGGTATCAGGTGCGGTTCACCGACCAGGCCGGCAAGGACACGAAGGTCAAGCTGATGACCGACGGCATCCTGCTCAATGCGATCCACCGTGACCGGATGCTGCGGGCCTACGACACGATCATCATCGACGAGGCCCACGAACGCAGCCTCAACATCGACTTCCTGCTCGGTTACCTCAAGCAGTTGCTGCCGAAACGGCCGGACCTCAAGGTCATCATCACCTCGGCCACCATCGACCCGCAGAGTTTCTCCCGCCATTTCGAGGATGCTCCGATCGTCGAAGTGTCCGGCCGCACGTATCCGGTGGAGATCCGCTTCCGGCCACTCGTCGCAGACGCGCCCGCCGAGGACGACGACCAGGACGACGCCTCCGAGACGCAGCCAGACCTCGACCCCATCGACGGCATCACCGCAGCCCTCGACGAGCTGGCCACTGAATCGATGGGCGATGTGCTCGTCTTCCTCAGCGGCGAGACGGAGATCCGCGACACTGCCGACGCCCTCCGCGCCCGGTATGCCTCAGGCGGCGCCGGCGTCACCGAGGTCCTCCCCCTGTACGGCCGTCTGAGTTCGGCCGAGCAGCACCGTGTCTTCCAGCCGAGCACCGTCGCCGGGGTCCGCCGCCGGATCGTCCTCGCCACGAACGTTGCCGAGACGAGCCTCACCGTTCCCGGCATCAAGTACGTCATCGACGCAGGCACCGCGCGGATCTCCCGCTACAGCGTGCGGTCGAAGATCCAGCGGCTCCCCATCGAGGCGATCTCGCAGGCGTCGGCGAATCAGCGCTCAGGACGCTCCGGCCGCACGAGCGACGGCATCGCGATCCGCCTGTACTCGGAGCAGGACTTCGAGGCCAGGCCTGAGTTCACCGAACCGGAGATTCTCCGCACCAACCTCGCCGCCGTCATCCTGCAGATGGTGTCGCTGGGTCTCGGCGACATCCAGGCCTTCCCGTTCCTCCAGCCGCCGGACTCCCGCGGCATCAAGGACGGGCTGGATCTGCTGCGCGAACTCGGCGCCATCAGCACCGCCGAAGGACAGACCCCTGCCCTGACCAGGGTCGGCCGTGACCTGTCCCGCCTGCCCATCGACCCGCGCTTCGCCCGCATGGTGGTCGAGTCGAAGAGGCACGGTGTCTCCCGCGAGGTGATGGCCATCGTCGCGGCCCTCACCATCCAGGACCCCAGGGAGCGGCCACTGGAGAAGCGGCAGCAGGCGGACGAACAGCACGCCAGGTTCACCGACCCGACGAGCGACTTCCTCTCGCTGCTGAACCTCTGGAACTACCTCGAGGACAAGCAGAAAGAGCTCGGCTCGAGCGCCTTCCGGCGGTTGTGCAAGACCGAATTCCTCAACTACCTGCGCGTGCGGGAGTGGCAGGACGTCGTCCGCCAGCTCCGGCAGCTGTCCAAACCGCTCGGGCTCACCCTCTCCGACCGGGCGACGAACCCCGACGGCATCCACAAATCGCTTCTCGCCGGCCTGCTCTCCCACATCGGTCTGAAGGATGCCGCCGCAGCGGCAGCGAACAGTGCCCGCGGCAAGACCCCTGGCCGCCCAGGGCCCGCGAAGAAGGGCGACTACATCGGCGCGAGGCAGACCCGTTTCGTGATCTTCCCGGGTTCCGCCCTGTCGAAGAAACAGCCGAATGCGCTCATGGCGGCGGAACTCGTCGAGACGTCCCGGCTGTTCGCGCGCACCAACGCGGCCATCGATCCGGCGTGGGCCGAGCAGATCGCCGGGGACCTCGTCAAACGCAGTTTCTCGGAACCGCACTGGGAGAAGGGACAGGGTGCCGTCGTCGCCTGGGAGAAGGTGATGCTCTACGGTCTCGCCATCGTCCCCCGTCGCCGCGTCCAGTACTCCCGGATCGACCCGGAGCTCTCGCGTGAGCTGTTCATCAGGCACGCGCTCGTCGAAGGTGAATGGGACTCGCCCCAGGCCTTCGACCGAGCCAACCGCAAGCTCCGCAAGGAACTCGCCGAACTCGAAGAGCGCACCAGGCGCCGTGACATTCTCTTCGACGACGAAGCCGTCTTCGACTTCTACAATTCCCGCATCCCCGCCGAGGTGTTCTCCACCCGCAGCTTCGAGGGCTGGTGGCGCGATGCCAGGAAGTCGACGCCCGACCTGCTCACCATGCGGCAGGAGGACCTCCTCCCCGATGACGCTCCCGAGGTCGATGAGGCCCAGTTCCCGCCGGTGTGGCGACAGGGCGATCAGAAGCTCAGCCTGCGGTACCGGTTCGAACCGGGCGCCGAGGACGACGGCGTCACAGTCCAGGTCCCGCTTCCCCTGCTCCCCCGGCTGTCGCCGGCCGGATTCGACTGGCAGGTCCCCGGTCTCCGCCAGGACCTCGTCACCGCCATGATCAAGTCCCTGCCGAAGGCGATCAGGCGCAATGTCGTCCCTGCGGCCGACTGGGCCCGCCGGCTGATGGCCGAACTGCCGGATGCTCCTCCCCAGCCGCTTCCGCAGGCCACGAACAACGACACACTTGCCGCACACCTCGCCATCGCGATCAAGCGACTCTCATATATGCCGATCGAAGCATCCGATTTCGATCTCTCCCGCATTCCCGGCCATCTGCAGGTGACCTTCCGGGTCGTGGACGAGAAGGGACGGCAGGTCGCAACGGGGAAAGACCTCGTCGAGCTGCAGCGCCGCCTGGCCTCCCGTACCAGGGAGAGTGTGGCGAAGGTCGCCGAGGCGACTCCGAACGCCCTCGAACGCTCGGGGATCACCCGGTGGGACTTCGACGAGCTGCCCAGGTACGTCGACACCCGCCACGCCGGGAACACCATCCGCGGCTACCCCGCGCTCGTCGATGACGGCGCGTCCGTGTCGATCCGGATCATGGCGACGGAGGCCGACCAGCGCCGGGCGATGCCTGGTGGTGTCCGGCGGCTTCTGCTGCTGGCGGTGCCGTCGCCGGTGAGCTACGTGCAGCAGCACCTCACCTCTGCCGAGAAACTCGTGCTCGCCACAAGCCCGTATCCGTCGACCCAGGCCCTGTTCGACGACTGCCTCGTCGCGTGCATCGACGACATCCTCTACCGCGTGTCTCCGGACGGATCCCTGTTCATGCGGGCCGAGTTCGAGACCGTCCGTGATCGGGTCTCAGGCGCGATGATGAACACGATGTTCGACACGGTCTCCCTCGTCGCCAAGGTGCTCTCCGCCGCCAGGACAGCGGAGAAATCGCTCAAACGGGCCACGAGCCTCTCCCTCCTCCCAGCCCTGTCAGACGCAACGGCCCAGCTCAACGGCCTCGTCTTCCCCGGGTTCGTCTCGTCGACGGGAACGGCACGGCTTGCCCACCTGCCCCGTTACCTGGCCGGGATAGCCCACCGCGCGGAGAAGCTCCCGGACAACCCGAATCGCGACCGGGTCTGGATGAACGAGATCCAGGCCGCCACGGCGCTGTTCGAAGCGGCGGGAGGGACGATCCCGCTCGACGCGTTCGCTCCCCCGCACCTCGCGAAAGCGCGCTGGATGCTCGAGGAACTACGACTCAGCCTGTTCGCCCAGAACATCGGCGCTGCAGAGACCGTGTCCCTGCAGCGCATCCGCAAGGTTCTCGCCGGCTAGAGCACCTTCGACAGGAATGCCTGCGTCCGGCCGTGCTGCGGGTTGGCCAGGACCTCTCGCGGGTCACCGGACTCGACGACGACCCCTCCATCCATGAAGACGAGGGAATCGGCGACCTCGCGGGCGAAACCCATCTCGTGGGTGACCACGATCATCGTCATCCCGGTGCTCGCGAGTTCCTTCATCACGTCGAGCACTTCGCCGACGAGTTCCGGGTCGAGGGCGCTGGTCGGCTCGTCGAAGAGCATGAGCTTCGGTTCCATGGCCAGTGCCCTGGCGATGGCGACACGTTGCTGCTGCCCGCCAGAGAGATGAGCCGGATAGTGGTCGATGTGGCCGGCCAGACCGACGCGCTCGAGCAGTTCCCTGCCCTTGGCGACCGCTGCGGAGCGGCTCAGCCCGCGGACCTGGATGGGCGCCTCGATGACGTTCTCGAGGGCGGTCATGTGCGGGAAGAGATTGAACCGCTGGAACACCATGCCGATGTCCCGGCGCTGGCGGGCGGCGACCTTCGGCTTGAGCTCGTAGAGCTTGTCTCCGCGCTGTTCGTACCCGACAAGCTCGTCATCGACGAACAGACGTCCGGCATCGACCCGCTCGAGGTGGTTGATGCAGCGGAGGAACGTCGACTTGCCCGACCCGCTGGGGCCGACGAGACACATCACCTCGCCACGCGCGACTTCGAGGGTGATTCCCTTGAGGACCTGGTTGGAGCCGAAGTTCTTGCAGACGCTTTCGGCGCGGACCATCGGTGCGTCGGTCATGTTCTGCCCCCCTCCTCGTGCGATTTCGGTGTCTGTACGGGCTGGGTTCCGGTGTTGGCTCCGTCGGCCGAGTCGTCGATGGGGGCGTTCCTGTCGAGGCGCATCGCCCCGATGCCGCGGGAGAACCGCTTCTCGAGGAAGTACTGGCCGACCATGAGGATGGAGGTGAACAGGAGGTACCAGCTCGACGCGACGAGCAGCATGGCTACGACGTTGAAGTTCACTGCCGAGATGTCACGCGACCGGGTGTACAGGTCAAGGCTGAACGGCACAGCGACCACGAGCGACGTGGTCTTGAGCATCGAGATGACCTCGTTGCCGGTCGGAGGGATGATGATGCGCATCGACTGCGGGACGATGATCCGGCGCATCGTCTGCGCCCAGCTCATCCCGAGTGCAGTGGCCGCTTCTTCCTGGCCCTTGTCGACCGAGAGGATACCTGCACGCACGATCTCCGCCATGTATGCGGCCTCGTTCAGCGCCAGACCGATGACGGCGAGGGTGAACGTGTTCAGCAGTTCGCTGGTCTCCCATGAGGCCAGCGGCTGGAGCCCGGGGACACCGATGTCGATGGTGTTGTAGATCACAGAGATGAGGCCCCAGAACACGAGCTGGACATACACGGGTGTGCCGCGGAAGATCCAGAGGTAGAGCCAGGCCACGCTCTTCACCACGGGATTCGGCGAGAGCCGCATCACGGCGAGCAGAAGTCCGAGAACGATGGCGATGACCATCGAGTAGACGGTGAGCTGGAGGGTCACCCACGCCGCCGCGGCGATGCGCCGGTCGAAGATGTACTTGCCGTATTCAGGCCAGTCGTACGCGGGCCTGAGTGCCGCGTCCCAGACGAACAGCGCAAGCGCTGCGACGAGGACGACGGCGATGACCATGCGCCACGGGTGACGCAGCTTGATGGCCTTGATCGGCCCGGCACCCACCGGCGCGGCGGTTTCCTGCTGCGCCGATGGGTTCTGCATGTCCGCGGACATGATTAGCCCTTCGAGGCTGCGTTGATCGTGATCTCGTCGAGGCCGCCGTCTGCAACGCCCCACTCGTCGAGGATCTCGGTATAGGTTCCATCGGCGATCAGCGACTCGAAGGCGGAGACGATGGCCTCGGTCAGCTCGCTGTCCTTGGCGATCGGGAGGCCGTACGGCGCCTCGTCGAAGGTCTCGCCAGCGGCCTGCAGCTTGTCGGGGTTCTGAGCGATGGCGTAGAGCGTCACCGGGGAGTCAGCGCTGAACGCGTCGGCCTGGCCGAGAGCAACCGCGTTCGCGGCGGCATCCTGGGCCTCGAACTGCAGCTTCTCGATCGGTTCCTTGCCTGCAGCCACACACGCATCCGACTTGGCCGGGACCTCTTCGGTGTCCTGGAAGGTGGTGGACTGGACGGCGACCTTGAGCCCGCAGGCGTTGTTCGGGTCGACCTCGGTACCCTTGGTCGACGCCCACTGGACGCCTGCCGTGTAGTAGTTGATGAAGTCGACCTGCTCTTCACGCTCGAGCGTGTCGGTGAAGGAGGAGAGACCGAAGTCGAGCTTGTTGCCGACGATCGAGGGGATGATGTTGTCGAACTGAGACGACTTGTACTCGGTCTCGAGCCCGAGCTTGGCGGCCATGGCGTCGATCAGGTCGATCTCCCAGCCGATCACCTTGCCGTCGGGATCCTTGTACTCATTCGGCGCGTAGTTGGCGTCCGTGCCGATGACGAGCTTGCCGGCCTCCTTGATGTCGTCCGGGAGGAGCGCGACGCTGGCCTCGTCGACGGAGACGCCGCTGCCGCCGTTGCCACCTTTCGATGGGGCGTCCTCGTTGTTCACACAGCCGGTCAGCACGAGGGCAGCGGCTGCCGCCAGGGCCAGGGGTGCAACAAAGGTTTTGATGCGCATGAAGATCGTCCTTACGTTCGCAAACGCCAATGCTGGCGTTACACCGAGACTAACCCAACAGCGACGGGGGTCAGGCCGCCGCAGGCGCCGTTTCGGGCTCAGCGCACCTCGACGGTGCGCTCGTGCAGCCCGGTCGCCCCATCAGGTAGCACGCCCTGTCTCTTCGAGGTCTGCTTCTCGCCATCGGAGTCGACAGCGCGCACACGCAGAGTGTGGGTGCCGGCGCCCGCGTCCCAGGTGTAGTGCCACTGGACCCACGTGTCGATCGAGATCGCCGTGGCCAGAGTCGCTTTCTGCCATGCCCCCTCGTCGACCTGCACCTCGACACGACCGATCCCGACATGCTGGTGCCAGGCGACACCGGCGACCGTGATCGGACCGGCCGTGAGGGATTGTCCTGTGGCCGGCACGTCGATGCGCGACGAGAGTTTCACCGGGCCCCTCTCCCCCCAGCCACGATCGGTCCAGTAGGCGGACGCGGCGTCGAATCGCGTCACCTCGAGTTCGGTGACCCATTTCGTGGCCGAGACGTACCCGTAGAGTCCGGGGACGACCATGCGAACGGGAAATCCATGTTCCGGCGGAAGGGGCTCGCCGTTCATTCCCAGCGCGAGGATCGCGTTGCGGTCGTCTTCGAGCACTGCGAGTGGCGTCGAGGCCGTGAACCCGTCGATGCTGCGCGAGAGCACCATGTCGGCCCTGGCGCTCGGTACCGCCCGGGCGAGCAGCTCACGAATGGGATAGCCGAGCCACAGCGCGTTTCCGATCAGTCCGTCGCCGACCTCGTTCGAGACGCACGCGAGAGTGGTGATGCTCTCTTCAAGTGGCAGCGCGAGCAGTTCGTCCCAGGTGATGATGACCTCGCGATCCACCATGCCGTGGATGCGCAGGCTCCACGTCGACGGGTCGACCGCGGGGACGGCGAGCGCCGTGTCGATGCGGTAGAACTCGGCGTTGGGCGTGATCACGGAGGTAAGGCCGTCGATCCCGAGTTCGGCGGCGGACGGAACCGACGCCGTCGAGGCGGGCTTAGGCAGACGGATGGCGTCGCGGGCCGCCGCGATCGTCCGGGAACCCGCCTGCAGCGCGTAGCCTCCGACGGCGGAAATAACCCCGAGTGCCGCCGCGCCGCCCGCCCAGCCCAGGAAGCGCCGCCTGTCCACCCCGCCGTCACGAGCCGGGAGCACCGGCGCCGAGAGCGTCTGGACCTCTGGCAACCGGCGCACGAGTAACTGCAGCGCGACGACCCCCGCCAGAGCCGCTATCGCGGCGGGCGCGATGGCGAGCATCGGTGGGTTGGCGCGCGTCGACGCGGCAATCGCTCCGACGACTCCGAGGAGCCAGATGACCACCCGCCCGAGGGGCGGCCGACGGGCCTCGAGCACGCCGGCGGCGCCGGCGACAGCGACGAGCACGGCACCGATTCCGATGAGGAGCGCGATCTTGTCGTTGGTGCCGAACAGCGCGATCGCCGTCTCTTTCGCCCATGACGGCGCCAGGTCGATGAGCAGCGAGCCCACCACCACGAACGGACTCGATGAGGGAGCGAGGAGTGCCGCCCCCAGCTCACCGACGCCGGTTCCGAAGACGACGGATGCCACACCGGCTGCTGCCGGCAGCACCCAGTGCCCTCGCGGGCCGCGCCGGTCTCTCATGGGTTCAGGGTAGCCCCGCATCCTGTATGGTGCGGCCCGAAACCATCAGTGGGCCAGGGCCACCGTCACACCGCCAGTAGGATGCCGATCACCAGAAGCTGACCTGCGCGAGAACGAGGAGACCGATCAGGAAGACGACCACGATTCCCGCGAGGATTCCCAGCGTCTTGCGCGACATCTTCGCCACTCCGAACCCGACGAGGAACGGGAGCGAGAGCAGGAACAGGGTGGCCACCCACCAGAACGTGGCGTACCCGGTCGCCGAGACGTCGACCGCGTTGGTGAACAGGAACCGCGTCTCAGGGTGGGTCGCGAAGGCGAACGCCGCCGAGAGAGGGACCGCGATGAGAGCCGCAGTGACGACTCCGGCGAAGAACCCCCACATCCCGGCCTTCGAGCTGTCGACCGTGGATGACGAACGTGATTGCGACTTCTGCGCGGCAGCCATGCTGAGACCTCTTTCGTCGCGCGGGCGTCGACCCGCGGCTGTTCTGACTCGTAGCTTGGCACCCGCGGGCGTCCGATGCCACGCCCCGTGGTCACCGACGCCGAATTTCACCCGCCGAGGGTGACCGCCACCGGCCGGATCACCCCCTGGCGCAACAGCGCCGACGGGAAACCGGGGTCCGCATCTTCTGATCCGTTCACCCCTGAAGGATGATGTGGGCTGGCCGAGGTGCGTCCACCATCAAGGAGTCCGGTCCTGTGACGGGTGCGCCCGCGACAGGACGCCGGGCATTCGCGCGAGAGGAACCTCATGAGCACACAGCTGGCCAGCTGGAACGAGGGGACGGCGAAGGATGCCATCCTCGATTTCGTCAGAAGGAGCACGGCCGACGACTCCGCTGAAGCAGTGCCGCCAGAGGATCGTGTCGCCGTGTTCGACAACGACGGCACGCTCTGGTGCGAGAAACCGATGCCGATCCAGCTCGACTTCATCCTGCGACGACTCGTGGCCATGACGGAAGACGACCCGGACCTGCGCAAGGCTGAGCCGTGGCGTGCCGCCTCCGAACGTGACTACGTCTGGCTGGCCTCTGTGCTTTCCGACCACTACGCCGGCGACGACACGAAGCTGGCCGGGATGGCCGCCGGCATCCTGAAAGCCCACGCCGACATCAGCGTCGACCGGTTCGACGAGCTTGCTGCCGAGTTCCTTCGCACGGCGCGCCACCCGACGCTCGACCGCAGCTACCTCGACTGTGCCTACGCCCCGATGATCGACCTCCTCGGCTATCTTCGGGCGAACGGCTTCGCCACGTACATCGCGTCGGGTGGCGGACGTGACTTCATGCGACCGATCACGGCCGACGTGTACGGGATACCGCGGGAGAACGTGATCGGCAGCGCGACCGCCCTCGCGTACACGGCCGACGACGACGGGGGGACCATCGTCAGGCGGGCTGAGGCCGACTACCTCGATGACGGACCGGAGAAGCCGGTGCGGATCTGGGATCGAACGGGTCGGCGCCCGGTTCTCGCCGCCGGAAACTCGAACGGCGACATCGAGATGCTGGAGTTCACCCGACGCTCGGGGAGGCCGTCCCTGCAGTTGCTTGTTCTGCACGACGACGCCGAGCGCGAATTCGACTACACCTCAGGGTCGGAACGCGCTCTCGAGCGGGCGAGAGACGAAGGCTGGACTGTCGTGAGCATCCGGAACGACTGGAACACCGTCTTCTGACCGGCCGATGACATCCGCCCGCCGCCCCCAGAGCACAGCGACGGCCGACCAGATCCTGGAACGGCTTCGCGAGATGGCGGACCCCGCCGAATTCGCGAAGATCAGCACACGGGTCGACCCCGGCCAGGTGATCGGCGTGCGGATGAAGTCCCAGTTCGACCTGGCGAAACGGGAGTCGACGATGGACCTCGACGAGGTACGCCGACTGCTCCGGTCGCCGTGGTACGAAGCGAGGATGGTGGCCATCAGCATCCTCGACGCCCGCGCTCGCCGCTCTCCCGCCGACACGGACGAGCGACGCCGCCTGTACGAGCTGTACCTGTCCGAGCACAGCCACATCGACACATGGGACCTCGTCGATCGCGCGGCGCCCCGCGTGATCGGGGGCTACCTGCTGCACCGCTCGCGGGCTCCCCTGTTCGACCTCGCGAGATCGGTGAATATCTGGGAACGACGCACGGCCATCACCGCGTCGTTCTGGATCATCCGCTCGGGTGATCTCACCGACCCCCTGGCAATCGCTGACCTCCTGCTCGACGACGAGGAGCATTTCGTGCAGACCTCGGTCGGTACGGCGCTCCGTGAGGTCGGCCGGGTCGACGCGGACGCGCTCGAGGCCTTCGTGACACGCAATGCCGACCGGATCAGTCCGGCCACCCGCCGCCTGATGAAGGACGGTTCATCGCGCTAGAACGTCGGGCACGGAGGGCGGAGGTGTCGCAGCCCTGCCCGGCACGCAGAAGGCGGTCATCCGATGGGTGACCGCCTTCTGTACAACGAACCGGACGGGCTAGAAGTTCCAGTCCTCGTCTTCGGTGACAACGGCCTTGCCGATTACGTACGACGAACCGGACCCGGAGAAGAAGTCGTGGTTCTCGTCGGCGTTCGGAGAGAGCGCTGAGAGGATCGCCGGGTTCACATCGGTGACCGTCTTCGGGAACATCGGCTCGTAGCCGAGGTTCATCAGCGCCTTGTTAGCGTTGTAGTGCAGGAACTTCTTCACGTCTTCGGTCAGGCCGACGGCGTCGTAGAGGTCCTGCGTGTACTGCACCTCGTTGTCGTAGAGCTCGAACAGGAGGTTGAACGTGTAGTCCTTGATCTCCTGGCGGCGCTCCTCGGTCTCCTTCTCGAGACCCTTCTGGAACTTGTAGCCGATGTAGTACCCGTGAACGGCCTCATCGCGGATGATGAGCCGGATCATGTCGGCCGTGTTGGTGAGCTTCGCGCGGCTCGACCAGTACATCGGCAGGTAGAACCCGGAGTAGAAGAGGAACGACTCGAGCAGTGTCGAGGCGACCTTCCGCTTCAGGGGGTCGTCGCCGGTGTAGTAGTCCATGACGATCGAGGCCTTCTTCTGAAGGTTCTCGTTCTCGACCGACCAGCGGAACGCCTCGTCGATCTCCTTGGTGGAGCACAGGGTCGAGAAGATCGATGAGTAGCTCTTGGCGTGCACGGACTCCATGAACGCGATGTTCGTGTACACCGCCTCTTCGTGCGGAGTGACGGCATCCGGGATCAGCGACACGGCGCCGACGGTGCCCTGGATTGTGTCGAGGAGCGTGAGCCCCGTGAACACCCGCATCGTCAGCTGCTGCTCCTCGGGGGTGAGCGTGTTCCACGACTGGACGTCGTTGGACAACGGCACCTTCTCGGGCAACCAGAAGTTGTTGACGAGGCGGTTCCACACCTCGACGTCCTTCTCGTCCTCGATCTTGTTCCAGTTGATCGCCTGGACGTGGTCGACCAGCTTGAGCTTGTCAATCATTGAAGAGTTCCTTTATGAGTACGTTGATCGAGCGAGTCGAGATCAGAGCATGCAGCTGACGCAGCCGTCAACCTCGGTGCCCTCGAGTGCCAGCTGACGCAGGCGGATGTAGTAGATCGTCTTGATGCCCTTGCGCCATGCGTAGATCTGAGCCTTGTTGATGTCACGCGTGGTGGCGGTGTCCTTGAAGAACAGCGTCAGCGACAGGCCCTGGTCGACGTGCTGCGTTGCAGCGGCGTACGTGTCGATGATCTTCTCTGCGCCGATTTCGTAGGCGTCCTGGTAGTAGTCCAGGTTGTCGTTCGTCATGAACGGAGCCGGGTAATAGACGCGACCGAGCTTGCCTTCCTTGCGGATCTCGATCTTCGACGCGATCGGGTGGATCGATGACGTGGAGTTGTTGATGTACGAGATCGACCCGGTGGGCGGCACGGCCTGCAGGTTCTGGTTGTAGATACCGTGTTCCATGACGGATGCCTTCAGCGCGGCCCAGTTGGCCTGCGTCGGGATGGCCACGGCGGAGGTGGCGAACAGCTCGGCGACGCGTTCGGTCGCGGGCTCCCACACCTGATCGGTGTACTTGTCGAAGAACGTTCCTGAGGCGTAGGTCGACTTCTCGAAACCGTCGAAGGCGATGCCACGCTCGATGGCGATCCGGTTGGATGCCCGCAGCGCGTGGTACAGCACGGTGTAGAAGTAGATGTTCGTGAAGTCGATGCCTTCTTCGGAGCCGTAGTAGACCCGCTCGCGGGCGAGGTAGCCGTGGAGGTTCATCTGGCCGAGGCCGATGGCGTGCGACTTGTCGTTGCCGTCTTCGATGGAGCGGACAGATTCGATGTGGCTCTGGTCGGACACCGAGCTGAGGCCGCGGATGGCGGTCTCGACGGTGCGGCCGAAGTCGGGCGAGTCCATCGACAGGGCGATGTTCATCGAGCCGAGGTTGCAGGAGATGTCCTTGCCGATGACGTCGTACGACAGGTCGGCGTTGTACGTGGTCGGCGTGTTGACCTGGAGGATCTCGGAGCAGAGGTTCGACATGTTGATGCGACCCTCGATCGGGTTCGCCTTGTTCACCGTGTCCTCGAACATGATGTACGGGTAACCGGACTCGAACTGGATCTCCGCGAGGGTCTGGAAGAAGTCGCGCGCCTTGATCTTGGTCTTCTTGATCCGTGCGTCGTCGACCATCTCGTAGTACTTCTCGGAGACCGAGATGTCGCCGAAGGGAACTCCGTAGACCTTCTCGACGTCGTACGGCGAGAACAGGTACATGTCCTCGCCCTTCTTGGCGAGCTCGAACGTGATGTCGGGAACGACAACGCCGAGGGAGAGCGTCTTGATCCGGATCTTCTCGTCGGCGTTCTCACGCTTGGTGTCGAGGAACCGCATGATGTCCGGGTGGTGCGCCTGCAGGTAGACCGCGCCTGCACCCTGGCGGGCTCCGAGCTGGTTGGCGTAGCTGAAGGAGTCTTCGAGGAGCTTCATGACGGGGATGATGCCGCTGGACTGGTTCTCGATCTGCTTGATCGGCGCGCCGGCCTCACGGATGTTCGAGAGGAGGAGGGCGACACCCCCTCCGCGCTTCGACAGCTGCAGCGACGAGTTGATGCCGCGGGAGATGGACTCCATGTTGTCTTCGATACGGAGCAGGAAGCAGGAGACGAGTTCGCCGCGCTGGGCCTTGCCCGAGTTGAGGAAGGTCGGGGTCGCTGGCTGGAAGCGACCGGCGATGATCTCCTCGACGAGCGCAGTGGCGAGCTTCTCGTCGCCCTGGGCGAGTCCGAGGGCGGTCATCACGACACGGTCCTCGAAGCGCTCGAGGTAACGCTTTCCGTCGAAGGTCTTCAGCGTGTACGACGTGTAGTACTTGAACGCACCGAGGAAGGTCTGGAAGCGGAACTTCTTGGAGTAGGCCAGGTCGTTGAGTCCGGTGATGAACTCGAACGAATACGCGTCGAGCACCTCCCTCTCGTAGTACTCCTTCTCGACCAGGTAGTCGAGGCGCTCGCGCAGCGAGTGGAAGAAGACCGTGTTCTGGTTGACGTGCTGCAGGAAGTACTCCCGCGCGGCCTCCTGGTCTTTGTCGAACTGGATTTCACCGTTCGGGCCGTAGAGGTTGAGCATCGCATTGAGCGAGTGGTAATCCATACCGGTGTCCATGGGCACCTCGGTCACTACTGTTCCAGCCAAAATGATTCCAATCCTTCGTGAACGACTCGTACGTCGTCTGGTGTTCCGAATACTTCAAAGCGATACAGGTTCGGCACACTGCACTTGGCGGAGATGATGTCTCCGGCCAGGCCGTATGCCTTACCGAAATTCGTGTTGCCTGCGGCGATCACGCCGCGGATGAGCTTCCGGTTCTTCTCGTCGTTGAGGAACCGGATGACCTGCTTGGGCACCGCGCCATGCCCGTCTCCCCCGCCATAGGTGGGGGTGACGAGCACGTACGGTTCGTCCACGGCGAGAGCGGGCTCTTTGGCGTGGAGCGGGATGCGCGCGGCCGGCACATCGAGCTTGTCGATGAAACGCCGGGTGTTCCCCGAGACGCTGGAGAAATACACCAGCTTCGTCATGGCTGTCACCCCGATAGCGCGTTGATTGAGCTTGTCGAAATCACTCAGGAAAGACGCGATGCCAGCTCGTTGATCTTGTCGGGGCGGAAACCGGACCAGTGGTCCTCGTCGGTGATGACGACAGGGGCCTGCAGGTAGCCAAGAGCCTTGACGGCCTCGAGCGCGGTTTCGTCGGCAGAAAGGTCGAGGATTTCGTACTCGAGCCCCTTGTTGTCGAGTGCGCGATAGGTCGCGGTGCACTGGACACACGAAGGCTTGGTGTAGACCGTGATTGTCATCGAACTGAGGCCCTTCTTCTTCATTCTTACTTGCCGCCGGCCGGTACTGGCTGACCGGGTGTCCCAATACTACATATAGTTGGTGCCTTTGGGGAGCACCCCAACCACTAGTAGTTACACGCCTGTAGTTATCAACACCTGTTTCCACCGATTTGTTCCGTTTTCCACCGTTTCTCCACCTTCTTATCCACATGTTCGCGAGGGTCGGAACAGGCGGAATTGAGCAGATTCCGGGGCGTTCGCTACCGCCTTCTCCACAGTTCTCACGCTACGGCGAACCACCGACATTTAATTTCCCGCGCGCGGCCGTTTCCGGCGTGTCGCGCACCCCGGACATCGCACGCCAGCGTGTCGCCCTCGCCGCTCCCTAGACTTGACCCCATGAGTGCATATTCGAGCCTGCTGAAGACGTCAGGCGTCGCTCGAATCATCACCGCCCAGCTCGTGGCCCGGTTCCCGTTCGGGATGCTGTCGCTCGCGTTCCTCCTCCACGTCGAGCAGGTCACCGGTTCATATGCGGCCGCTGGGCTCGTCCTCGCCGCCGCGAGCGTCGGCCAGGCCGCCGCTGGACCCCTGACGAGCAGGTGGATGGGTGTCTGGGGCATGCGCCCCGTCCTCACGCTCACGCTCGTCGTCTGCGCGGTGACAGTGACCGCCGTCGCTCTCATCGAGATGCCCGTTCCCGGCTACATGGCGTTCGCGCTCGTCGCAGGGTTGTCCACTCCTCCGATCCAGCCGGCCGTGCGCACCATCTACCCCAAGATGGTCAACTCGAAGCAGCTCACTCCCCTGTTCTCCCTCGACGCCTCCGCACAGGAGATCATCTGGATCCTCGGCCCGGTGATCACGACCTTCATCTCCACGCAGGTCGGCACCGACTGGGGAATCCTCGTGGCCGTCGTGATCATGGTGCTCGGCGGAACCTGGTTCATCTCGTCGCCCGAGGTCGGTCGGGTGCGGATCCCCCGCTCGAAGCGCAAGCTCGGGCAGGTCCTCAAACGTCCGCCCGTCCTCCTGGCAACCGTGGTGGGGTTCCTCCTGATCGGTGCCTGTGCCGCCGTCGAAGCCGGGGTCGTCGCGACCTTCGGCCACGACGGCCTCGATGCCGGGATCGTGCTCGGCATTTTCTCGCTCGGCAGCCTCGCCGGCGGACTGACCCTCGGTCACATCCCGATCGGGCCGTGGGCGCTGGCCAGGCGCATGTTCATCGTTCTCGTCGGCATGGCGGCGTCGATCTTCTTCTCCAACGCGATTCTGCTGTCCATCACGCTGTTCGTAGCCGGAATCGGGATCGCGCCGGCCCTCACGGTACTCTTCGCGATGGTCTCGGCCAGCGTGAAGTTCAGCGACACCGCCGAGGCGTACGGCTGGGTCGGCACCGGACAGCTCATCGGCGCCGCGCTCGGTTCAGCAGTCGCAGGGCTCCTCATCGACCAGAACGGCGCGACGGGCGCATTCTGGGCGGCGACGCTGTTCGCTCTCGTCGGTTTCCTCGTGCCGCTGCTCGGCAAGCGCTGGCATCCCGATCTCCGTGGCAGGGACATCAGCCCGATCCCTGACACAGAACCGATCCAGGTCCACCCGTCCTGACGGGCAGACCTGGATCGTTTCGCTCAACCGGCGATGAGTGCTGTTTCGCGGACCGCGCGCAGTGCAGGTGCCAGCGCCCCCAGTTCGTCGATCAGGCCGTCGAGCTGAGCCACCTGTCGGTCACTCGGGGTGAAGAACCCGTCGTCGACCTGACTGGACGCTTCCATGATGTCGACGTGGGTGCTCGCCGCGACGAGCCCGAGGGAGGACAACACCGGCCGCAGCGCGGCGGCGCCGAAGGCTCCACCACCTCGTCCGCCGTAGCTGACCAGCCCGACCGGCTTCCTGCCCCATTCGTCGAAGAGGAAGTCCAGTGCGTTCTTGAGTGCAGGCGCGTAGCTGAAATTGATCTCGGGTGAGACGAACAGGAACGCGTCCGCCTGCGCCACCCGCGTACTCCACGCGACCGTGTGCCTGCGACTGTACTCGTGCAGCCGAGGCAGCCGCACTTCATCGACCATCGGCAGATTGAGTTCTGCCAGGTCGACGAAGTCGATGTCGAAGCCGCCGCGTTCCGTCACGTGTTCGTGGACCCAGAGGGCGACGGAGAGTCCGCACCGCCCTGGTCGTACGCTACCAATGATGACCATGAGTCTGATCGGGGTTTCGGGCCCCCGGTCAGTTGGGTAATTTTCCAACATAAGGGTTATGTCTCCAGCAAAAGGAGAAACTGGGGGCAGCAGTCCTCGCGGGATTCGGGGAGGTACTCGGGTGGGGCAACCCTTCGTACGTGACCTCTAGCATGCTCTGCTGGAGCGCCCCTGCAACCCCCCACTATGGGGCTGATGACACGGAGTGTCATCCTGTGATTCGGATCGTGACGCTACTGTGAGCAATCGCTCTTCTGCGACGCAGACCCCGACTCCTAGAGTGTGTCCATGGAGCTCCAATCGACTCGCCGCCGTGCTGCCGGCCGCGCTGTGCCGCTCGTCGCACTCGTCCTCGCCTGCTTCCTGCTCGCCGGCTGCTCGGCCGCAGGGAGCTCGGACAGCGAGAGCCCGGCCGATGGCGGCGCGATCCCCGGCAGGGACCTCGGATCGTCTGAGGATGGCGGCGGTATCGATGAGGGTGCTCTGGATGCCGACCGCCAGGTCGTCAGCACCGCCTCGCTGTCGCTGACATCGAACGACCCGGTCGCCGCGGCCGACTCCGCCGTCAAGATCGTCCTCGATGTGGACGGGCACGTCGACAACCGCACAGACACCCCCACCGATGACTTCCAGGAGGAGTCGTCGCAGCTGGTCCTGCGGGTGCCGTCGGCAGACCTCGACGCGACGATGGTCGAACTGAAGACTGTCGGCGAACTCGTCAGGTCGTCACTGAGCCAGAGCGACGTCACGACCCAGGCCGTTGACCTCGATGCCCGCATCTCGGCCCTCGAGACCAGTGTCGCCAGACTGCTCACGCTGATGTCGCAGGCCACGACCACCGCCGACCTGATCGACCTGGAGTCTGCACTGTCCCAGCGCCAGACCGAGCTCGACGGGCTCTCCGCCCAGCGCGACGCCCTCGGCGACCTCGTCGACTTCGCGACCGTCGAAATGTACATCTCGACACCGGGCGAAGTGGCCGGTGCTGCCCCCGGCGACTTCTGGGGTGGCATCGTCGTCGGCTTCCAGTCCCTCATTGCGTTCTTCGGCGGCCTGCTCGTCGTCGTCGGCGTGATCCTGCCCTGGCTCATCCCGGTCGGGCTGCTCGCCCTCCTGATCTGGTGGCTGGTCCGCCGTCGCGACCGCTCCGCGACCGCCCCACCGGCGCAGGGTGGCCCTGGCACGACGACGCAGGACGCCATCCCCCCACGCCCACCGCTCCCTCCCCGGCAGGAGGAAGCCGGGGTCGACGGCGCCGTCCGATAGAAGGCAAGCCCGCCGGGACCCGGGCATGAGCCGACATACGATGGGCCCATGACGACTCTGATCGACAGCCCGGCCGACGCCGAGCGCCGTGTCGCGCTCACCAGGATGAAAGGAACAGCGACGGCCCTCCTCGGGCTGATGGCCGTGATCTTCTGCGTGTCATTCGCGCTGCAGGACGAGGTGCCGTGGCTGGCATGGGTCCGGGCGGCGAGCGAGGGCGGCATGGTCGGCGCGATCGCCGACTGGTTTGCCGTCACCGCCCTGTTCCGGCATCCGCTCGGGTTGAAGATCCCGCACACCGCGATCATCCCCCGCAGGAAGGATGAGATCGGCGCGAGCCTGGGAGAGTTCGTCGAGTCGAACTTCCTCTCCGCCGCCGTCGTCCGACAGAAACTCGAGTCGATCGGCGTCGGCCGAACGATCGGCGCGTGGCTGGCCCGCCCGGAGAACGCGGCCCGTGTGGCAGACGAAGCCTCGAGCGCGGCACGCGGGATGCTCGAGCTCCTCGATGACGACGACGTGCGGGATGTCGTGGAACAGCTCGCCCGCACCCACCTCATCGACCCGGCGTGGAGCGAACATGTCGGGGCGTGGGGCGAGCGGCTGATTGCGGACGGCGGGCACCACAGCGCCGTCAACCTGTTCATCGACGGTCTCGACGAGTGGCTCACGGCGAACCCCGAAGCGTTCTCCCGGCTCGTGTCCGCACGGCTGCCCGGCTGGCTGCCGTCCTTCGTCGACCGTCTCGTCGACGAGCGGATCTACCGTGAAGCCGTCGACTTCGTGCGGCGGGTGCGGTCGGACGACCGGCACGCGGCCAGGCTCGCCCTCGACACCTACCTGTCCGAACTGACCCGCAAACTCCAGGAAGACCCCGAGACGATCGCCGCCCTCGAACGGGCGAAGACCGAGGTGTTCGACAGCCCACGGGTCCGCGATCTGGCCACCCGGGCGTGGAACACGACGAGGCAGGCCCTCATCGTCTCACTCGAGAACCCGGAGAGCGGGCTCAGAACCCAGCTCGCCGCCACCCTCGTCGACGTCGGCCAGCGCCTCGGACGTGACGACCGGCTGGCCGGCAAGATCGACGACTGGGTGACGGATGCCGCCGTCACGCTGGTCGGAAATCATCGACACGAGATCGCCGGCATCATCGCCGAGACCATCGAACGCTGGGACCCCCAGGAGACGAGCGAGAAGATCGAGCTGCAGGTGGGCAAGGACCTCCAGTTCATCCGGATCAACGGCACCGTCGTCGGCGCACTGGCCGGACTGGGGATCTACACGGTGGCGACCGCCCTGTTCGGCGGCTGACGCCAAGCTTTCACCTTCCGGTCAGCTGGGCGCAGCAGGACATTCGGTTGCCGTCGACCCTCGCGGGACAGTCTGAGGGCATGAGAGTCGCACTGGTTGCCGAATCATTCCTGCCTCACATGAATGGAGTGACCCACTCGCTCCTCCGCGTGCTCGACCACCTCGCCGAGCGCGGCGACGACGTTCTCGTCATCGCGCCGAAGGCATCCGCCACCCCGACCGAGCTCCACGGGTACCGCGTCACCTCCCTGCCCGCGTTCTCATTGCCGTCGTATCCGAACGTTAGGCTCGCAGCGGGAAGCGTCGCCAGGCTGAGCCGGATCCTTGCCGCGTTCCGTCCTGACGTCGTGCACCTGGCCTCCCCGTTCGTGCTGGGGTGGCGAGCGCTCCGCGCCGCTGAACGACTCGCCCTTCCCACGGTCGCCGTGTACCAGACCGATGTGCCCGCGTATGCCAGCAGGTACGGGTTCCCACTCGCCGAACCGTTCCTCTGGGACCAGGTCAGGCGCATCCACGGGAGCGCCACTCTCAACCTCGCACCGTCGGGTTACGCGCTGGCGCAGCTGGAGTCGCACGGAATCGGGAGGACCCGACTGTGGGTGCGCGGGGTCGACACCGAGCGGTTCTCCCCGGCTCGGCGCGACGACGGCTGGCGGCGGCTGGTCGCCCCGAACGGCGAGCGCGTCATCGGCTACGTCGGCCGGCTGGCAGCCGAGAAGCAGGTGGAGGACCTCAGGGCCCTGGCCGGCATCCCCGGTACCAGGCTGGTGATCGTCGGCGACGGACCCCTGCGCTCCCGCCTGCAGCGGCTCCTCCCCCACGCCGTGTTCCTCGGCTTCCTGGGCGGTACCGAGCTGGCGACCGCCGTCGCCGGTTTCGACGTCTTCGTCCACCCGGGAGAACTCGAGACCTTCTGCCAGACCATCCAGGAGGCTATGGCGAGCGGTGTCCCCGTCGTGGCAACCGGCAGAGGCGGCCCGGTGGACCTGGTGGACTCGAGCCGCACTGGCTGGCTCTACCGACCTGGCGACCTCGACGAGTTCAGGGACCGGGTGGCCGATCTCACCGGTGACGAGACGAAACGACGGGCGTTCGGCGCCGCAGCCAGGCTCGCCGCAGAGCCAAGGACCTGGAAGAGCGTCTGCAGCGCCCTGATCGGCCACTACAGTTCCGCCATCGAGATCAACGCCGACCAGTGGACCAGCCGTCTGGCCAGGCGGGGACGGCAGGACGCGTAACGACCGGGCGGCCGTTGACCCTCTCGCGCCGCGGTGCGACGATGGAGCCATGGCAGAGCAGAAGACCCTTCCGAGCTCGAGCGATCCCGCCGAATTTCTTCGGTCGGTCGAGAGTGACGCACGCAGGGCAGACGCCGAACGACTGCTCGCCATCATGACCGACGTCACAGGAGAAGCGCCGGTGATGTGGGGATCGACCATGATCGGGTTCGGTGCCTTCCACTACCGGTATGCCAGTGGCCGTGAGGGAGACTCCATGAAGGTGGGGTTCTCACCGCGCAAGAGCGCGCTCACGCTGTACGGCCTGCAGGGTCACCCGGGCAGTGCCGACCTGCTGGCGCGGCTGGGCTCCCACACACTCGGCAAGGGCTGCGTGTACGTGAAGAAACTCGAGAGCGTCGACGAGGACGTTCTCCGCGAGCTCATCGCCAACGGATTCGAACACGCCGAGGCATCACTCAACTCCGCGTCCTGAGCCGGCCGCCGTGTTTCAGTCGGACGATGAGGAGCCTGGCGGTGAGCAGGCCTGCTGGCTGACCCTGGTCTGCGACGTCTGCGGCGCACTGAACGAGCGCGAAGCCGCGGTGTGCTGGCGGTGCGACACTCCCGTGCAGGTCGCCCGCTGAATCAGGCCAGGTCGATGACGGCCGCCGCGTGACGACCGGGACGCGAGCCGGGCGAACGCAGCACACCGTCGTGAAGCTCGAGGACCCGGTCGGCACGTTCCATCAGCAGGGGGTCGTGTGTGGTGACGACGGCGGCGACACCGCGGGAGTGCACGAGGTCGCCGATGAGGTCCATCATGTCGGCCGCCGTGCGACTGTCGAGCTGCCCCGTCGGTTCATCGGCGAGCAGGATGCGCGGCGACGAGGCGAGCGCCCTGGCGATGCCGACCCGCTGCTGCTGCCCGCCGGACAGCTCGTACGGCCGCTGGTCGGCATGCGAACCGAGACCGACCAGGTCGAGCATCTCCGCGACGACCCGCGAGCGGTCGGCCGGGTCCGTCCGGGTGATCCGGAGGGGGACCTCGATGTTCTCCGCGGCAGACAGGATCGGGATCAGGCCGAACGACTGGAAGATGTAGCCGAGTTCGTCGCGCCTCACCGCCGCGAGGTCCTGCTCGCTCATGGTCCCCAGCTCACGGTCGCCGACCCAGACCCGGCCGTGCGTCGGCGTGTCCAGGCCGCCGAGCAGGTTCAACAGGGTGGTCTTCCCCGACCCGGACGGACCGCGCACGACGAGAAGCTCCCCCGCGTGCGCCTCGAGGGAGACGTCGCGGCAGGCATGTACGTCGCCGGCAGCCGTGGTGAAGACCCTGGAGACCGATTCGGCCCGAAGTGCCACCGTCATGATTCCTGCCCGTCCTCTGTTCTGCGCCCCTGGCCGCCCTCATCGCCCGGCCAGACGCCGACGTGGTCAGGCTCGAGCGCCAGTCGCACCCGGTCCTGCAGCCGGAGCGCAGACGTGAACTCCTCGGGCAGCTGCAGCCGCCCTGCACGGTCCATCACGGCGAACTCCTCGGCGATGCTGTACTCCGTTCCGTGTTCGTCGGTCTCCATCCGTCTGAGCACTTCGGTGGATGTGCGACCGTCACGGATCTGGATCGTCCTGCGGACATGTCCAGACACCGCCGGGTCGTGGGTGACGATCAGGGTCGTCACCCCGCTCTCCTCGTTCACCGTCCGCATCGCCGCGAGGACCTCCGTGCTGGTGGCCTCGTCGAGTTCCCCGGTCGGCTCGTCGGCGAGGAGCACCTTCGGAGCGTTCGCCATCGCCACAGCGATTGCCGTGCGCTGCTGCTGCCCGCCCGACATCTCGAACGGCCGCCGGTCGCGGCAATCGCCCACGTCGAGCAGCTCGAGCACCTCAGCGACCCGGGCTTCCCGTTCCCTCGCGGTCGTGCCGCCGGCGACCGTGAGCGCCATGGCGACGTTCTCCGCTGCCGTGAGGTACGGCAGAAGGTTCCTCGAGGTCTGCTGCCACACGAATCCCACACTCCGTCGCTGGTAGCGGATGCGTTCGGCCCGCCCCATCTCCAGCAGATTGTGCCCGGCGACATGCGCGACGCCCGCCGTCGGGGTGTCGAGACCGGACAGGATCGTGAGCAGGGTGGACTTGCCGGAGCCGGATGCCCCGACGAGCGCGACCATCTCACCTGGGTCGACCCTCAGGTTCAGTCCCTGCAGCGCCTGGACCTCGATGCCCTTGGCCGTGAAAATCCTGACCAGGTCGATGCACAGGATGTCCGGTGGTGTTCCTGGAACCATCATTCCTCTTCTCCCGTTCCGATCGTGCCGGATCGGTTGACACGGCGGAGCAACCACGTCGCTGCGAGCACCCCGCCACCGGCCACGATAACAAAACTGCCGGTGATGACAGCGGTGAGCAGCGGGTTCATCGACACAGAGGGCTGAACCGTTCCACCGGTGAACGGCCGCAGGTCGATCCCCGCGATCACCAGGTACGGGAGGACGTGGCCGAGCAGCACGCCGACCACGACGGCCGTTGCGAGCATCGGCCCGAGCTCCCACCAGACCAGACGGCCGTTCTCCCTCCTGTCTGCACCGAGGATCCGGAGCATCCGCAGGACCCGGTTGCGCGCTGGCGCGTTGACCACGAGCGTGATCACGAGTGCGAGAGCGCAGAGAAGCCCGGTGACGATCAGGGTTGCCACGAGGGTTCCGGTCAGGCCGGAGACCACCGGATTGGCCCGTTGCTCGTTCGCGGCGGAGACCGGTGACGTGACATCGGAACCGGGGCCGAGGATCGACTCGATCTCGCCCGCCAGTTCCGGGGTGTCCACGCCGTCGACGAGGTCGATCAGGACGATCTTCGGGGAGAAGTCCACGTTGATGAGGTCGTCGGCGACCTCCCTGTCGATCAGCGCCCACGTCCGTCGACTCGACAGCGGGGTCTCGCTGGGAACCACACCCGCCACGTCGACCGTCTCCGACCCGAGCTCGATCCCGGTGGCGGGGCCGAGGGCGTCAGCGAGCTCCGCGGAGACGAGAACGGATGCACCGTCGCTGGCGGGCACGGTGAGCTCGGCTCCGAGCGGGAGGGCTCCAGGGGCTCCGTCTTGAACGGCGCGGAGAGCATCGACGTCGACGACGAGGAAGGTCACGTCTGTGCGCGTCCCGTCGATGACCGTCTGGGTCTGTGCTTCGTCGTAGACGACGGCGAGGCTCTCGACACCGTCGAGTCCTTCCATCTCGGCAACGCCGTCGCGGGTAACCACGGAAGACTTCGCGCGGAGGTCTGCGCCCACCTGGGTTCTGGCGGCCGTCGAGATGCCGTCGTCGAGCGTGGTGAAGAACACACCGGAGAAGACGGCCACCGAGACTCCGACCGTCATGGCCAGGACGGGGACGACCCCGGCGACAGGGTCCCGCAGCGCTCGAACCGATCCGACAAAACCCGTGAGGCCAGCGCGTGCCCGAGTGACCCGGACGAGGCTGCGCAGGGGAATCGGGTACACCCGGAGTGCGAGAACGCAACCGGCGAGCGAGAGGAGCAGCGGTGTCGCCGCGAGGAGCGGATCGACGCCGGTCTGCTCGGCAGACGTCGTCAGCCCGCGGGTGAGAAGCAAGGCGACGGACACCGCGGCAAGGGCAACGACGACAAGCTCGAGAAGCGGCCGGGTCCCGCTCCGGTCGCCCAGGTCGGATCTGACCTGGCGGAAACTCCCCGGGCTGCTCGCCGCGAGCAGGGCAGCGGGCGCCAGCCCGACGAGGAGGCCGACAACGACGGCGGGGGCGCCGACGGCCAGGTTCCCGGGCCGGAGGATCGTTCCGGCGATGGTGCCGATCACGGCAGCGGGAAGGCCGATCAGAAGGCCTTCGACAGCCAGGGTGCCCCGGACCTGTCCGTCGGTTGCTCCACGTGCCGCCGCGAGCACCAGGCCGGGGCGACGCCGGGACGCGATCAGCCCTGCGGCCAGCCACACCACCGCGAAAGCAACCCCCAGCGGACCGGCAACCACGAGGGCCATGACGGCGTTCGTCGCCTGCACCCGGTCGATCGACTCCTGGATGGTGGAGAGTGCGCCGCTCGTGAACGCCCGGGTCGGCGGGGCGAGGCTGAGAAAGTCCTCCGGTGGTGTGACCTCGTACCGGACGCGGGAGAACTCGCGGATGGACGTGGCGAGAGGTTCGGCGTCTGCTGCGTGGATCGCGGATCCGTCGAGCGGGAACCAGACGCGGGTCTGGACGCGCACCCCGACGCCTGCGGACTCTGGCCACGATTCGGGGTTCACGTACGCCCCGCCGATGTACGTCGGAGGGGAGACTCCGTCATCGATGATCGACGGGCGGAGGGTGGCGAGGGTGTGATCCCAGTACGGGTCGTCGCTCGCCCGCGCGTCGAAAGTCCCGGAGAGCTCGACGGATTGTCTGCCCCCGTTCGCGACTCCGATCGACCGGACCTCACCGACCGGCCATCTCATGAACGATGCCGTCGCCTCGGACAACGCCACCTGCATGACTCCGGTTGTCGGCACAGGCGAAGTGACCGCCGCGGGGAACTCGCCGTCGACGAGCTCGATGTGGTCCTCCATCCGCGGGTCGAAGGTGAGGGAGATGAAGTTCCGCTGGCCACCGGTGTCGTCTGCACCCTCGACGATGACCGGATCGTATGTCGCCGTGTATCTGGCCGCACCCACCGCTGACTGCAGGAGCTCCGGCATATCGCTGCGCACGTCGGCCAGTTCCTCGTCGAACTTCCCCCATACCGCCTCCAGGTCGGCAGGCAGGTCGGTGGACCCGGCTTCCCGTGGCGCACCGGATGCGGGCGGGATCCTGTCGTTCGACATGATGTCGCGCTGGGCGGCGGACAGCCGGGCGAGGTCGAATCCCAGTCCTGCCGTATTCGACGCTTCGATGGTGCCTGGCGTGAACGCGAACAGCGCAGCGATCGCGAAGGTCAGCACGGCCACGAGCAGGGAAGCGCTCACGTCTGAGGCGATGTGCCGCCAGAGCAGCCACCGGGCTTCGACTCGGGAGCGACGGGCGGTCATCGGGACTCCGCTCGTATTCCCCGACGGGCATGAACGTTCACGCGGCTTGCGGACAGAGTGGCGATCCCGACGGCGACGACGAGGAAACCGGCCAGAAGGGCGGCGAGCGGCGGGAGCGCGAAGCCGAACCCCATGGGCACGCTCCCCGGTGTCGCCCCCACCGCCGCGCGCGAGAGCACCTCGACGGTTCCCGCAGAGACCAGGATGCCTGCACCGAGACCGAGGACGACAGCTGTGTCGAGAATCGCGACGAGTTCGGAGAAGCGGCTCCGCGCCTGGTCTCTCTGTGGCATCCCGAACGCACGCAACACCGCGACGTCGTCCCTCCCGGCGACCGCGAGAGTGGCCGTCATGGCCGCGAAACCGACCGCGGCGAGGAGGAGGGCGCCCGCCATCCCCCACCACAGGACGGCGAGGACCGGTTCGAGGAGGAGGGAGCTCGACTCGGTGGCGCGCGACGTGACGAGACTGGTGTGGTTGGACAGCGCCCCGACGGCAGCGGTCACGGCGTCCGGTCGATCGGTTCGAAGCCACACGTCGCCGGGTTGCGGAATGCGCTCGGACGTCCGCAGGAGGTAGTCGTTGAGGCTGGGCAGGTCGGCACTGATGCCCTGGCTTCCCGTCGTCCCGGGAAGAACCGTCGTCGTACCGACGATCACGGCCTCCACAGATGCGCCGGACCCTGCCAGGCGAAGAGACAGCCGGTCGCCGACGGTCGCAGCGACCCGAGAGGCCGTGCTCTCCGTCACCACGACGGCCAGATCCTTCGCCTCTGCGTCGCCGCCGACCATCGCGCGGCGGGTGGGGTCCCGCCACGACAACGTCAGCTCCAGGGGCGCGGGGAGAGAATTCCCTGCTAGGGTCACGGCGACGTTCTCGGCGCCCTCGGATCCGGACAAGCTCGCCTCTGCAGCCTGGATCCGCCAGACGCCGGCCGGAGGATCGACGGTGAAGGTCACGGTCTCACTCGCGTCGCCGATCGTCGTCGTTCCGAGTGGGAATCGCGTGAGTGCTCCGTCTTCATCGGCCATCCAGAGGAAGGCCCCCACTGTCCCCTCACTGTCTGCGGTCGGCGCCGCGACCGTCAGGGTGATGCTGACGGGGCCGCGCTCCAGCGGAGTTCCCGCCGGCTCGGCGGCGAGTGCGTCCGCGAGAGCCACGGCATCCGCTTCTCCACCGGGAAAGGTCATCAGACCGGGGACGGCCGCCGCACGGACCGCGATGAAGGGAATCGCGTCACTGCCGACGGTCGCCTCAGTGGCGAGCACGGGGGCGGCCGCCTGCACTCCGGCCAGTGCCGCATATGGGACAGCCGAAACGAAGGACCCGTCGTCACGGATGCTGCTGGACACGTCGATCGCGACGCGCACGTCAGCGCCTGTGCGAAGCGCCGCTGCCCGGTCGTCGAGGGTGCGCCACCCGTTCTCGTACCCGGCCGCGAACGTCGCACCTCCGACTGCCAGGGTGACCAGGAGAACCACCAGACCGTAGATCGGGAGCCGCCTCGCCATTTGTCGGACGGGGAACACCGGGAGCATCCCCGGCCGGGCAGCGGCGAGCCGCTCCACGGCCGTGAGGATCGGAAACAGCAGCAGGAGGCCGAGGAGCCCGACGGCGAGGAGAGTCGCCGTGGGCGCGACGACCGCGATCGGATCGACCTGTCCGCCGCCTTCCCGAGCCCCGTAGAGTCTGAGCTGCCAGAGCGAGACCGCAGCAGCGATCACGGCGATGACCGTGGCACCCGATGTGACGGCCAGAGCACGGCGCGCCGTCCCGATGTCCCGTGCCTCCCGCTCCGAACGTCGAACCGCGAGCAGGGACGCGATCGCCACGGCCAGGGCGACGGCCAGGGCGACGGGCCAGAGGGATGCGACCTCCGAGGCCGCGGTGCCTCCGGCGATGAGGGCGAGCAGGAGCCACGCGCCTGCCGCGCCGATGGCGGCGGCGGGCAGTGCGACGAGCAGGGCCTCGGCCACGGTCACGGCCGCCAGCTGCCCGGCTGAGAACCCGCGGGAACGGAGCAGGCGGGAGTCGGCGGTACGCGCGGAAGCGAGCAGCCGGACGAGCTGCCAGACAGCCACGAGCCCCAGTGTCGCGACGAGGGCGATGGGCACCACGGCGATCGCGGTGACGGTGGCAAGCCGGTCACCGATCACCTGGAGCGTGGCGGCCAGGGTGCCCCGGACGGTGGCGGAGTCGACTGTCAGGTTTTCATCGTCGGCGACGCGTGCCTCGAGCCGGGGCAACGCCGCCGAGAGTGAGGCGATGTCCTCTGCGGCGACGACCGACGTGTCAGGCGCCACTTGCCAGCGGACCGTCGCCGGCACGTCGAGAGAGGCCAGCTCGTCCTCTCCGAGAACGAGCGGACCGGCGACATCGCCGTCGGCTCCTGAGAGAATCGCCGGCTCGGCGAACCAGTAAGGGTCGGTCGCGTCGTTCGGGCGCCACGTGCCCACGACGGTGACCGGCTCAGGCGATTGCGCGAGGTCGAGCACGTCTCCGACGCCGACGCCGAGACGCTCGGCGGCATCCGCCTGCATGGTGGCCTGGTCTCCCATCCCGGAGTTCCCCGCCCAGTCGCCGTCGACCAGGCTGGCGTGGTCCTCCAGCTCAGGGTCGACGCGCAGCAGGACCTGTGCCGCATCGAGCGGTTCACCGGGTCTCGACACCTCGACCGCTGACGACTGCACGGTACGGACCACCGTCACCGGCAGATCGCCGAACACGGTATCGAACTGCGCACTCGCTGCTGCGGTCTGGGCCTCGGGGTCGTCGGACAGGTTCGTCTCGATGAGGATCGCCGACGCGGTCGGCGGCGCAGTCTCCAGCGTCGAGCGGATGCCGGACTCCGACGCCGTTGCGAGGAAGGCCGCGAGGCCGACCAGAAGCGCGACGATCATGGCGGCGACGAAGCCGATGGCTGCCAGCAGGCCAGCGTGCGCGCGCGACCGCTTCGCTGCCAGCACCAGAGGACCCACTGCCGAGCCCTCCCCGATGTCTGTTCCCAGCGGCCTTCGCTGTTCGTCCGACCGATCGGTGAACGATGACTTCACACTATCCGCGCCGCGGCCGCCAGCTGGGTGACGCCGCGCGCTCAGAGAACGCGATTGCCCTGCGCGTCGAGGAACGTGGTGTCAGGCATCCGTCTGGCGATGATCTGAAGCGCCGCGTAGCCGTCCGGTGTCGTCTGCGGCCAGTGCCACGTGCGGACCTGTGGTGCTGAGGGAAGTGCAGCCTCGAACAGGTCCACCTCGACGCCGGTCCTCAGGTGTTTGGCGGGCACGACGATGCCGAGCACCCGGCCCTGCTCGTGGAGGGTGGCGAACTGGATGCGCGACCCGGTCTTGTCGTCCCGGACGATGAACTCGCGGGATTCGGGGTCGTCAGGTGGGATCTCGGTGGTGTCGAACCGCGCGGACCCTTCCGCCGAGAATGCGCCCTTCATCCTCCGGCCGAAGAGAACGATCACGACAACGAGCATCGCCGCAATGGCGACTCCCCAGAGCCATCCACCTGGCACACTGTCGAACATGGGACTCCTCCTGGCTGCAGAAATCCCAGCTTACTGATCGGCGTCGGTACGAGACGCAACCAAGTGTTTACACACCCGAAACAGTGAGGACTACTCAGGTTCGTCCGGTGAACTTAGAGTGGCACCACCGGACGCGGAACCCGCACCTGCCGCATCCGCCCGGACGCCGACGATGTCGCTCTGACCTCTCGACCCGCACGGCCGATGCCTGGCACCGGCCGTGACGAGACAGACCGCACCAGCTCTTCTCCCGAATAGAGTTCGCCATGACGTCCATCGAGTCCCGATCCCGCCTGTCCACGAGCCTCGTCGTTGAGCCGGCCCTGCCCCTGCGTTCAGCTGAGAGTGGCAGGTCGCAGTCCCCCTCGCTGATCCTCCTCGTCCTGATCGCGACGATCGGGATCCTGGCGTACACCGGGTTCCTCCTGAACCCGGCCAGCCGCGGAGACTGGCTGCCGTACATCATGGTCATAGCCGCCGAATCCATTCTGATCGCCCAGGCGCTCCTCTCGATGTGGACGATCCTGTCCGCCGCCCACGATCCGAGGGACTTCGCCTTCCACCACGCGCACGGGTCACTCTTCCGTTCGCGGGACATCATGCGGGACGGCCACGGCGATTCCCCGGAACGCTGGGTGATGCATCTGGAGAACAACCCAGCGTCGATCGACGTGTTCATCACGACATACGGAGAGGATCTCAGCACCATCAGGCGGACCGTGACCGCTGCGCTCGCGATGACCGGCTCGCATCTCACCTGGGTTCTCGACGACGGCAAGTCCGACGAGGTGAAGTCGCTGGCCGGGGAACTCGGAGCCCGCTACGTGAGACGGCTCAGCACCGGAGGCGCAAAGGCAGGCAACATCAATCACGCCCTTTCTCTGACGAACGGCGAGTTCTTCATGATCCTCGACGCCGATTTCGTCCCCCAGGAAGACTTCCTCGTCGAAACGATGCCGTTCTTCGCCGACCAGCGGGTCGCCTTCGTCCAGACCCCGCAGAGCTACGGCAACCTGCACAACGTCATCTCGCGAGGCGCTGGCTACATGCAATCGGTGTTCTATCGGTTCATTCAACCCGGCAGGAATCGGTTCAATGCCGCGTTCTGCGTGGGGACGAATGTCATCCTCCGCCGCACGGCTGTTTCCGACATTGGCGGCTTGTACACCCACTCGAAGTCTGAGGACGTCTGGACCTCGCTCATGCTCCACGAGCGGGGATGGCGGACGGTCTACATCCCGCTGGTCCTCGCCGTCGGCGACGCCCCAGACACCATCGAGTCCTACACGAAGCAGCAGTTGCGCTGGGCGACAGGCGGATTCGAGATCCTTTTCCAGCACAACCTGTTCAGCCGTCGGAGCCGGCTCACCGTGGATCAGCGGCTGCAGTACCTTGTGACGGCGTCGTTCTACCTCACCGGCATCTCGCCCCTGCTTCTCCTTCTCGTTCCCCCGCTGGAGATCTACTTCGACTTGCGACCGGTGCACCTCTCCACCACCCTGGCCACCTGGCTCGTGTACTACGCGGGCTTCTACCTGTTGCAGATCCTCTTGGCGTTCTACACGATGGGTTCGTTCCGCTGGGAGACCCTGATGCTGGCGACCGCGTCCTTCCCCATCTACGTCACTGCCCTGCTCAACGTGCTGGTCGGTAAGGACCAGAAGTGGACGGCGACCGGCGACAGGAACCGGGCACGGTCACCGTTCAACGTGATGATCCCGCAGATCCTCTTCTTCGTTTTCCTGTTCCTCACCTCGATCGTCGCCATCTGGCGCGACATCGACAACGGGATGCTGACGCTCGCCACCGCGTGGAATGTCACCAACACCGTCATCCTCGGCGGATTCGTCGCTACCGCTGTCCGCGAGGCATCCAGGGCGGTCCGCCCTGTTCGGTCGGCGCCGCGTGTCCTCGCGAACGACACGGCGACGGCAGTCCCGTCCGCGGTGACCTCATGACGTGGCAAAGCCGGCTGAAGCTCTTCTTCGGCCTCATCGCGGTCGTCGGTATCGTCGCCGTGCTTACGTTGGTCTTCACCCAGCGCCAGTCGCAGGTCGCGAGCGACTCCGCCACCATTCAGGCTGAACGGTTCCCGGTCGGCATCGACTACGGAGGCACGGTCGTCGAACGCCTCGTCGACGACGGCGAAAGCGTCGAGCAGGGCGACCCCCTCTTCGTGATTCTGAGCACCACGCTGCAGGCGGATCTCGCCGAGGGTCTGCTGAAACCGGAAACCATCGCGTACTCGGTCACGGCCGACGGCACGATCACCATGACGGCGTCGGTGGCGGGTACTGTCAGGGACGTCACGACGGAGCGGGGATCGTTCGCCCAGGCAGGGCAGGTGCTCGCCACGATCGACCGGACCGGTTCGCTCTTCGTAGCCGCTGAGTACGAACTCACGAGCCGCGACTATGGCCGCATCGAAGAAGGTGCGAGCGTGGACATCCTCCTCCCTGACTTCCAGCGGATCACCGGTCGTGCGGCATCCGTCGAGGTCTCGACGACCGACGGGAGCGCAACGACCACCGTTGTCGTCACCAGCGATGAACTGGTGGACGGTGGGAACAACGGGCTCATGTCCCGCGGCACACCGGTCACCGCAACCCTTCAGCTGCGTAACGACGGCATATTCGCCGGACTCAGTGATGGCTTGTTCGACTTCCTTCGAAAGATCGGGGTGTGACGTGCTCTCTCGCAATCTTCGGCTCCTGGCGGCGGCAGTCGTCGTGGCGTCAGTGAGCGGCTGTGCGTGGCCGCACGAGGGTCGGACCGAGCCTGCGACGTCCTCGTCGATGCCTGCGACGATCTTCCCCGACGATGCCATCGCCCCGCTCCTGGGCGATGTTCCTCAACGCACGGTGACGGCTCTCCCCCTCGCCCGCCTGGCGGACGGACTGATTCCCCCGACGAATCGGTGGTTCTCCGGCCTGGTGTACGGGGAACCGTCGATGCCCATCTTCCCCCTCCCGCTGTCCTTCCAGTTGACGGACGACGGAATGAGTTTCGGCCTCCCAGTCGTTTCGTCATCCTCCGCGGTCATCATGGGTGGTTTCCTCGGGGCCGTCGTCGCCGACATCGGCGCCCAGGAGCACGAGGTAGTGGCATACGACACGGCCTCCGTCACGTTGTCGCACCTGGTCGATGGCGACGAGATCGGCCGCACCGTGATCGCCCAGGGTTCGCCATTCGTCACGTTTACGGCATCAGTCGACTCGACGGTTAATATGAGTACTTCGTTCACCCCGTCGTCAGAGTACGGCGTCGCGACGGCCTCCGTCGGATCTACGACCTACGGACTCGTCTCAGACGCGACGCTCGGGACAGATGGGTCATCGGTCAGCGTCGGAGAAGCGCAGAGTGTGACGTGGTTCGCCCTCCCGACGGACGGCGATCTCGATGAGCTGGCCGCGACTGCCCGCCACCGGGTGACAGGGACAGCGCTCAGTTATGGCATCGACGAACGGAACGCGAAGACCTCACTCACGTACCGGACGACGG
Source organism: Mycetocola sp. Y719 (assembly GCF_056713205.1). NCBI lineage: Bacteria > Bacillati > Actinomycetota > Actinomycetes > Micrococcales > Microbacteriaceae > Mycetocola > Mycetocola sp. Y719. The sequence goes on from NZ_JBWYGY010000001.1 coordinate 1,251,510, forward strand.
GAGCAGCGGACACTCTCGTGGCCGCGATGCCGCATCAGGAACGTACTGACGCCGACTGCACCGCGGGGACGTACCCAAGCGTTTACGGTGAACTGCGGCTCTGCCGCACATCGACGCTGAGTTGGACCACTCCGCTCCTCACGCCAGCGGGCTCAGTCGACCTCTCTGGCCTGGATGCTGAGGAACGGAGCCGACTCGTCACGCAACTGGAATCCGACGTCGCTGCGTCGCCCGATTTCCCAGCGGACACCTACTTCGGTGGCAAGGCCCTCTACCGGTCGGCGAACCTGCTCAGCATCGCGCGCGACCTGGGAGCCGACGACATCGCAGCGACAGTGGAGGACCGGCTCATCGCCGAGATCGGAACCTGGATGGATCCGGCTGGCTGCGAGGATCGGTCCGCCCGGTGCTTCGTCTACGACCGAACGGCACAGGGCATGGTCGGACTCGAGCCGTCGTTCGGCTCCGACCAGTTCAATGACCACCATTTCCACTACGGGTACTTTCTTTACGCGGCCAGCGTGGTCGCGGCAGGAAACGACGAGCTGGCGGATGAGTGGGCGCCGGTGCTGAACCTGCTGGCAGCCGATCTCGCGACAAGCGGCTCGAGTTCGTTCTTCCCTGAGCGACGCGTGTTCGACGCCTACGCCGGCCACTCCTGGGCCAGCGGCACAGCGCCGTTCGCAGACGGAAACAACCAGGAATCGAGTTCAGAGGCCGTCACCGCCTGGAACGGTCTCGCTCTCTGGGCGCAGGTCAGCGGCCAGCCAGGCCTGCTCACCGAGGCGACCTGGATGCTGTCGGCTGAGGCAGAGTCCGCGCGCTCCTACTGGACCGACTTTCCCCTCAGTGAGGCGGTGTACGACGGTTTCGACCGCACAATCACGTCGCTCGTGTGGGGTGGCAAGCGCGACTACGCCACATGGTTCAGCGCCGAGCCGAGCGCCATGCTGGGAATCCTGGTGCTGCCCATGAGTCCGGTGTCCTCCTACCTCGCAGGCGATCCGGAACGGATCCAGGCGAACATCGACGACGCAGCGCCCGATGGCTTCGACGTGCTCTTCGGCGACTACCTCCTGATGTACTCCGCCCTGGCCGGAACGGCCGCAGCGGCCGCCGCGCTCGACGCCGCGACGAAGCTGCCTGAAACTCGGATCGACGACGGAAACAGCCGTACCTACCTCCTCGCGTGGATCATGTCCCGCCGAGCCGGGTGAAAGTGCTGGACGGATGTCCGAGGTCTGGCGGACACTGGGACGGTGCCTGAACTTCCGGAAGTACACGCGCTCGTCACCGATCTCGGCTCACGCCTCGACGGCCGTCTCCTCGAGCGGTTCGACATCGTGGCATTCGCCGCGCTCAAGACATTCGACCCTCCGGTCGCCGCGCTCGCCGGCGGCACCGTCCGGCAGGTGACGAGGCACGGAAAGTTTCTCGACATCCAGGTCGACGACCTCCACGTGATCATCCACCTCGCTCGGGCCGGGTGGATCCGCTGGCGCGCCGATCCACCCGCAGCGTCGGGCAGGCCGGGGAGGACCGCTCTCGCCGCACGACTGGTCCTCGACGACGGGTCCGGCTTCGACATCACGGAGGCAGGCACGAAAAAGAGCCTCGCCGTGTACGTGGTGCGCGATCCGAACGACGTCCCTGGGATCACCCGGCTCGGACCCGACCCGCTCTCCCCCGACTTCACCCTCGACGTGTTCAGAGGCATCCTGGGCGGGGCGGGGCGGTCGCAGATCAAGGGGGTGCTCCGCAACCAGTCGCTCATCGCCGGCATCGGCAATGCGTATTCCGACGAGATCCTGCACACCGCTCGGATGTCGCCGTTCGCGCCGGCGGCGATGGACGACGAGAAGGTGGCCCGGCTGTTCGAGGCCATGCAGTGGACGCTGGCCGGCGCGATCGAACGTGCTGACGGGCTGGCGGCGTCGGAGCTCAAGAAGGAGAAGAAGTCCGCAATGCAGGTGCATGGCCGGACCGGAGAACCGTGCCCGGTGTGCGGAGACATCGTTCGCCAGGTGATCTACACCGACTCGACCTTCCAGTACTGCCCCACCTGCCAGACCGGCGGAAAGCCGCTCGCCGACAGGGTGCTGTCCCGGCTTCTCAAATGAGCCGCTGACGCCTGGTCAGTTCTTCGCCGCGAGACTCTTCGCGTGATCGGGGACGAAGTGCTGCTCGTCGATGTCCGGGCGATCCTTGTCGCTGGCGTCGGGCCGATCGGGAATCGTCACCTCAGGCGGTTCGGTCTGCTCGTACGGTACCTGGGAGAGCAGGTGGGCGATGCTGTTCAACCGCGCCGCTCGTTTGTCGTCACTCTCCACGGTCCACCACGGAGCCTCGGGGATGTCCGTCGCGGCGAACATGGCGTCCTTCGCGTGGGAGTAGTCCTCCCACTTGGTGATCGACGCCAGGTCGGTATCCGACAACTTCCAGCGCCGCATCGGATCCTTCAGTCGCGAAGCGAAGCGCTTCTGCTGCTCGACGTCCGAGACCGAGAACCAGTACTTGATGAGAAGAATTCCGTCGTCGACCAGCATCCGCTCGAAGGTCGGCGTCTGCACGAGGAACCTCTCGTATTCCTCGGACGAGCAATAACCCATGACGCATTCGACACCGGCGCGGTTGTACCAGGAACGGTCCATGAGGACGATCTCGCCAGCAGTGGGAAGGTGCTCGATGTACCGCTGGTAGTACCACTGGCCGCGTTCGCGCTCGCTCGGAGTGGGCAGCGCGACGACCCGGGCCGACCGGGGGTTGAGGTACTGAACGATTCGCTTGATCGCCCCGCCTTTTCCTGCGGCGTCACGCCCCTCGAAGAGCACCAGCACGCGCGCGCCGCTCGAAACGACCCAGCGCTGCATGGCGACCAGTTCGACCTGCAGTCGGGCGAGTTCGGCCTCATAGAGCGCCTTGTCGACCCGCTTCTGCTTCTTCTTCGACTTTTTCGATTCGGACAACGTGTGCCCTTCCCAGCTCGGATGCCGGACCCCAGGGTCCAGACGGTGCGGCACTTACGAAACGGCGACGGTTTTCAGGGTGGACCTAAGGAGATTCGAACTCCTGACCTCCTCGATGCGAACGAGGCGCGCTACCAACTGCGCCATAGGCCCTGATGTTGTCCAGATTATCACGCGATTCATCGCGCGCGATTCACTAGCTTGCGACGCGGCGGCGGCTGAGGATCGCCGCGACGTCGGTCTGCGGGATCTCGGTGTCGTCGACGATTCCCATGCCCGCGAAGCGGTTCTGAGCCTCCGTGCCGGCCGCAGGCTGGTCGACGACCGGTGTGGTGATCGACGGCAGAACCGGTGCCTGTTCGGCAGCGCGTGCAGCCATGACCTGGGCCAGTGCCGCACGTCGGAGGGCTGCGTGCGCGTCGGCCTGCGCGATGGCATCTGAGGCCGCTGAACCCTGCGAGAGGTGAAGCGGTTTGGGGAGCGGCGACGGCGTCCAGGTCGCGACCTCGGGTGCAGACTCTTCGACATCGACCGGCTCGAACACGTCGGCCTGCCTGGCCGCCTGTGCGGGCGCAGCTACCCGAACACCACGTGCGGTCACCCTGGCCATGCGGACGAGGGCAGAGAGCGCGAGGACGGCCGTGCCGCCTGCTGCTGCCAGGAGGACGGGGGATCCGGCGGTGGCGAACAGCCACCCGCCTGCTCCTGCGGCGAGAAGAGAGACCATGAGCACGCCCGTAGCGGCGAGCCGTGCCCGGCGGCGTGCCCGGGCCAGCCGGACCCGCGGTTCGGCGCGCAGAGAGGCGATCGCGGCCGATGCTGAGGCGCGAGCGCTCTCGGCGGAGACGGTGGCCTCGAGGCGAGCGCGTTCGCGGGCCTCCGCTTCGAGCTGCTTGAGGACCTTCTGTTGTTCGGCGACATCGCGTGCTGTCGCTTCGACCCGGATCTCCTGCGGAACTTCAGAGGTCTCGGCGAGGATCCGCAGTGTCTGCTGAAGCCGGATCGCGTTCCGTTCGACCGCGACGTACTCGCTGCGACGCAGCCAGGTCGGGAGAAGGTAGACGATCCAGAGCGCGGCGGCGACGGCGAAGACGATTCCGCCGCTGAGGAGTCCGCCACCATTCATGGCTCTACGGTATGAGCGTTCCGGTCATTCGGACTTCATTGCGGGGGGTGTGTCACCCGAAAGTTGAGGTTGAAGGTTTAAAACAGTGCGGGGGGCGGCAGCAACGGTGTCTGGGACGCCAGAAGGTCGGTGGCCGGGATGCTCGCGGCTCCTGCCGGTACTGTGCCGTCGCGCCAGCGACGCAGCACGCCATGCGGAACCTCTTCGCGGACGAGCCCGAAGCAGAAGTGGTCACGCCAGTCCCCGTTGATGTGGATGTAGCGGCGGCGGAATCCCTCGTAACGGAATCCCAGCTTCTCCACGACCCGCAGGCTCGGACCGTTTTCCGGCCGGATGCAGATCTCCATCCGGTGCAGGCCCAGTTGACCGAAGCAGTAGTCGGTGGCGAGCGCGACTGACGTGGGGGTCACCGACTTGCCCGCGAAGCGCTCGGACACCCAGTAACCGAGGGTCGCCGATGAGAGGGAGCCGTACGTGATCCCGGAGACATTGAGCTGGCCGGCGAACTGGCCCTCATATTCCATCACCAGAGGCAGTCCACCCCCGGACCGCGCGTTCTGCAGGAGCGAACGGATGCTGGACCGCATGTCGAATGAGCGCGGTGCGTACGGGCTGGTCGCCTCCCATGGGCGCAACCAGGTGCGGTTGCTCAGGAGTTCGTGCTCCATCGCCTTCGCGTCGCGAACGCGAACCGGGCGGACCGAGATCGGGCCGTCGCTCAGCACGGGCACGGGTAGAGGCACCGCTGTTCTCCTTCAGGCTGTCCGGCGAGGGCTATTCGAGGTTGGCGGCGAATTCCTTGAGCCACGGCTTCAGGTCGACTCCGAGATCCTCGCGGTCCGACGCGAGCTGGACGATCGCCTTGATGTAGTCGAGGCGATCGCCGGTGTCATAGCGGCGGCCGCGGAAGATCACGCCGTACACGCCCCCGGCGATCGACTCGTCAGCGGCGAGCACCTGGAGCGCGTCGGTCAGCTGGATCTCGTTTCCCTTGCCCGGCTCGGTCGTCTCGAGGATGTCGAAGATCTCCGGGCGGAGCACGTACCGGCCGATGATGGCGAGGTTCGACGGCGCATCCTCAGGGGACGGCTTCTCGACCAGCCCGGTAACCCGGACGACGTCAGGGTTGTCGGTGGCCTCGACGGCCGCGCAGCCGTACATCTGAATGGTGGAGGGATCGACCTCCATGAGGGCGATGATCGTCGCGTTGCGGGTCTCCTGCTCGTCGATCATGGTGGTGAGGAGCGGGTCGCGGGCATCGATGAGATCATCGCCGAGCAGGACGGCGAACGGCTCGTTGCCGATGTGACGGCGGGCACGAAGGACGGCGTGGCCGAGGCCCCGCGGGTCACCCTGACGCAGGAAGTGGATGTCAGCGAGCTCACTCGCTTCGACGACACGGTCGAGACGGGTGGTGTCACCCTTCGCCTCGAGGGCGTGTTCGAGCTCAGTGACCCTGTCGAAGTGGTTCGCGAGGGCGTTCTTGTTGCGGCCGATGATCATCAGGACGTCGTGCAGACCTGCCTCTACCGCCTCCTCGACCACGTACTGGATCGCCGGCTTGTCGACGACAGGCAGCATCTCCTTGGGCATGGCCTTGGTTGCCGGAAGGAAGCGAGTCCCAAGTCCGGCTGCGGGGATGACGACTTTTCGTACTGATGAAGACATGGGTCAATCGTAGTGGGAGCCGATTTCGCCCGGATAACCCCTGAGCGAACGGATGCCGGTTACGACGCATCCCCCGTTTAGAATGAGGCCATGCCCAGTCCCGCCGATCATCAGAAGCGCGCGCTCCGTGCCGAACTGCGGGAACGGCGGCAGAATCTCACCGCGAACGAGCGGGAGAAGGCCACCATCGGTGTGACGAACAACCTCGTCGCCCTGGTCACCGGCCTGGATGCCAGGAGCATCGCCTGCTACCTCTCCGCGGTCAACGAACCCAACACGCGGCCCTTCCTCAACTGGGCCCTCTCCAATGACATCCGCGTTCTGTTCCCCGTCAGCCGCGAGGACGGACTCCTCGACTGGACCGTCGGAGACGAGGGCGCCGAGACCGAAGGCCTGTTCGGGATGCCCGAGCCGGTCGGCGAACTCCTCGGACCGATCGCCATCAACGAGGTCGACCTCATCATCGTCCCCGCCGCCGCCATCGGCACCGACGGAACCCGCCTGGGCTGGGGCCGCGGCTACTTCGACAAGACCCTCGGCTCGATGGAGAAATGCCCGCCGGTCTATGCCGTCGTCTTCGACAACGAAGTCCAGTCGGACGTCCCCCGCGAGAAGCACGACCAGCCGGTCAACGGCGCCGTGACGCCGTCCCGCATCTACGATTTCTAGCTCCACGACCCGGCACACTGCCGCAACCACCCAGGAATACTCATGCCCACGTACTCGTACAAATGCACCGTCTGTGACACCGCCTTCGACATCCAGCAGTCGTTCACCGACGCGTCCCTGACCGAATGCCCCACCTGCCAGGGCAAGCTGCGCAAGCTGTTCAGCGCCGTCGGCGTGACGTTCAACGGGTCGGGTTTCTACCGGAACGACTCGAGGGCGTCGGAGAAGAGCTCAGCGAAGAAGGCACCCGCGAAGAAGGCGGAGAAGGCTGTATCGTCGTCTCCTGCTGCCAGCAGCTCGACCTCGAGCTCCTCAGGCAGCACCGCTTCCGCTTCGTAGTTCGCTCGTCAGACAGGAGACACCTGCCATGCTCAAGGGTTTCAAGGATTTCATCATGCGGGGCAACGTCATCGACCTTGCCGTCGCCGTCGTCATCGGTGCCGCATTCACGGCGGTCGTGAACTCGATCGTCGTCAACATCTTCAACCCGCTGATCGGCGCCCTGTTCAAGGCCGACAGCCTGAACGAGGCGTTCAATGTGTCGATCGGTGACGCCACGATCAAGTTCGGCGCCGTGGTCGGGGCGATCATCACCTTCCTCATCGTGGCCGCCGTCGTGTACTTCGTCTTCGTCCTCCCGATCAACAAGATGAAGGAGCACGCTGAAGCCCGCCGCAAGGCCGGCGTTGTCACCGAGAAGGCTCCAGTCACCGAGATCGACGTGCTCACCGAGATCCGCGACCTCCTGGCCAAGAACAACGCCAGGTCCTGACGAGGACTGAACGTCCGACCGCGAGCAGCCAGGCTGCTCGCGGTTCGTCGTTAACGGTGGTGTCCTGGCGGACGGCCGGTCAGCCCCAGTGCGGAGGGACGTCCCGTTTCAGCTGGTCGTCGTTGCTGTCCGCTCCGCGCGACCCCCACGTGGCGTCCGTGTCCTCTGTCGCCTTCACCGGCACCTGGACGTCCTGCGGAGTCGGGTCCGCACCGGGCACGCCAGGACGGACGGCGCGCCGGGAACCGCGGATGCGTCGTACGGGCGGGTCGCCTCGCTCGCCTGCTGCGGGGGGTGGGGCGCTCATGCTCCCAGTTTAAGCATCAGAACCGCGTGTCGCCGTCCGTGGCATCCGTCTGCCCGGTCCGCGTCGACGCGTCGAGCTGCGGTGCCCCGAGCATCGACACGATCTTCGACGCGACGCCGTCCGGGTCGCTGAAGAGGTCGAAGCTGTGCACACGGAGGTAGTGCCAGCCCAGGCGCCGGAGCACATCAGGCCGCAAGCGCAGGGACTCACGCAGCGAGTCCGATCCGACCTCGGGGTCGGACTCGACGGCGATGGCCTTGCCGTCGTACGACGCGACAAGTGCGAGCTTGCCCCGGTAGCCGACCTCGACCGAGAGGCCGTGGCGGTACAGGCGCTCGGCCAGGTCGAGCAGCATCGGCTCGGCACCGTCCGTCGCCGGTGGGGTCGGGACGTGCTGGACCGGCTGGCGCAGGATCTCGGTGAGCGCGGCGATGCCGTGCTGCATGCGATCGACGTCGATGTCCTCGGGGCGGATGCAGGAGACGATGACCATGGAGCGGCGGGCCCTGGTCATGCCGACGGCGAGCAGCCGGTCTCCGCCCGGCTTGGCGAGGGAGCCGAAGTTGGACAGCACGCGGCCGTGCGGGGTGACCCCGTAGCCGAGCGAGAAGATCACCCGGTCGCGGCTCTCTGCGACCGATTGCTCGAGGGTGAGCACCGTGAACGGCTCCGCCCGCTCCTTGAGGATGAAGTCAGAGAGATCGGCGCGCATCGCGAAGGCGGAGATGACGGCCTGGTGGACCCGGGTGGCGTGCTTCTCACTCGCGGTGATGACCATGAGCGACTCGCGCGGCCGATTGATGGCGTGTTCGAGGACGAGGTTGACGACGCGGGCGACCTCGGCGTCGACGCTCTCCACTCCCCCGGTCTCGGGGTCTGGCATGCCGTGGCCGTTGGGAACGTAGTCCAGGGTGAGGCTGCCGTGGCCGAGGAACGATCCTGCCCAGGGCAGGGATTCGATCTCTCCACCGTAGAACCGGTGGTTGACGAGTTCGGCCAGGTCCTCACCGCCTGCACGGTAGCTGCGGGTCAGTGTGAGGGTCGGCAGCAGTCCCGACAGGTGCGCGAGGGCGGAGTCGGCATGCCTGGCGTCGACGTCGTCTGCGGCGGGTTCGGCGTGGGCCGTCTCGCCGATGGCGATGTCGAACGGGGTCGGGCTCTGCGTGACCGGGTCACCGACGGCGACCACCTGTCGTGCCCGTCGGATCGCTCCGGCGTTCTCGGCGAGCGTCGTTGCGCCGGCGTCGACGAGGAAGACGGTGTCGAAGCGGACTCCGTCTGGGATGACGTGCACTTCATACGGCGACGCCAGCCAGACCGGTGACAGCACGCGGGACAGGTGAGGTGCCGTCGCCTCGAGGCGAGCGGCGGTGGCGCCGTCGCCGCGGAGCAGCTTCTTCAGGGCGGTCGCCTCCTCCGGGAAGTCGACGAGGCCGATCTTCCAGGTGTCGGCGAGCAGCGAACCGAGGAGAGCACCGGATGCCGAGGCGTGCGCTTCGTCGACGAGGCGGAAGTCTGCCTCGAGGCGGTCGATGACGCTCGTGTTGGCTCCGAGCAGGGCTCGGTCGGTGGCCAGCATGTGTTCGAGCACGGACTGCCACCAGGCGAGTTCGAGCTCGGCGGAGACCTGCTCCTCGGGGACGTGCCTGACGGACAGGTCCGTGATGAGCGGCGCAAGGCCCTTCTCGCGCAGTTCGGCGATGAGGGTGGTGCGTTCCTGGAGGTTCTCCATCACCTGCGAGTCGGCGGCCAGGCCGGAGAGCAGGCGAACGAGTTCCTTCACCGGGAGGGAGATCAGGGCCTGCGACTTGTCGCGGCCGAGGGGCACATCGAGCTTGCCGAGGTCCTCGACGACGCGCTGGTAGGCGACCTGGACGTCGGCGATACCGAGCGGAACCTCGGGCGTGACACCGGCGGCCACGTAGCGCTGCCACAGTGTGCGCTGCTGCTGGATGCGACGGAGCGCTGCGTTCATGTCGGCGACATGGACGCCCGGGCGCACGTATTCGCGGGCGAGCTTCTTCAGACGGCGACGGTTCGCGCCTGACATGGCCGGGGCATCCCGCCTCGCGCTCGTCGCGGCGATGAGTTCACCGAGCGACCGGTCGAAGACGCTCGGCTGGAACTTGTCCAGGGTCTCGCGGACGTCGAGGAGGAGTCGCAGGTAGACGCCGAGCTCCTCCACCGACTCGAATGCGCGCATCCGGGTCTGGCCGATGAGCTCGTAGCCGCGCTCGAGCAGGCGGGGCAGCTCGGTGCGGTGCAGTTTCTTGGCGAGGTCGTGGGTCGCCTTGGCCTGCTTGGTGCTCGCGAACTGGGCGCCGTACCACGGCGAATCGTCCGGGCCGTACTGGAATTCACCGAGGGATGCGGCTGTGGCGAGCTTGCGGGCGATGAGTTCGCGCTTGCCGGCGAGCTTCTCGAGCGATGCCAGGTCGAGGCGTGCCGAGGTCGTCGGCGGAACGGGCAGGTTGCCGAGGCGGGTCAGTGCTTCGAGGGTGTCGATGACGCTGACCTTGAGTCCCCCGTCGACGCGCCCGAGCGAGCCGCGGTAGTCGAGAAGAACCTTGCGCAGACGAACGAGTGCGTCGTCGACGTCGGCCACCTTGGGCGCGACGGCCTTTTCGTTGCGTGAGATCGCCTGGATCAGGTCGCGGCGGATGGTCCCCGGGCTCACCGTGAATCCGGGAAGGCCCACCTTGCTGAAACGGTGACGGATGCCGTCGAGGCTGGAGCGTCTGGCGCTCACGACGAGGACCCGTTTGTGCTGGGAGACGAGCTCACCGATGGCGTTGACGACCGTCTGGGTGCCTCCGGTGCCCGGGAGTGTCGTGACGACGATGGAGTGCCCGGCGGAGATCTGGGCGATCACGTTCTCCTGCTCGGTGTCTGCATCGAGGAGGAGGGTGTCCGTTGTCGGCGGGCGGTCGTCCTGGCCGATGGCATCCACGGGGCTGAACAGTCCTTCGACGAGTCTCCGCGCGCCCGGGTTGCCTGCCAGCGCGTCGAGGACCGGGTGTTCGAGTTCGCCGGCGTCGCGAGAGAGGGCGGTGCCGACGTCTGCGAACGACGAGACGACGAGGCGCGGCTGGACGCTGAACCATTCGAGGTGCTGGGTGAGGCCGCGGAGCCGGTCGATGACCGGCTGCGGCTTGAATACGCCGTTCGTGACGGCGAGCGCTTCGAACGCCTCGGCGTCGAGGGTGATCCGGTACTGCTCGTGGAGCGCACGGGCGAGCTCAGGGTTGAGGAACGGAGCGCCCTTGAGCTTGAGCTCGAAATCGCGGCCGTAGCGGCGGATCGCCACGGGGCGAAGCAGAACGGGTGCGGAGAAGTCCTCGCCGTCGTTGCGCCACTGGGCGAGGCCGATGGCGAGATGCACCGACTCGATCCCTCGGACCGTTCGGAGCTCGATGCCCTTGACGGTGATCTGGTCTGCGGCGGCTTTCGCGCTGCGGAGGGCGAGTTCGTCGCGGATGAGGTTGGACAGAAGTGTGGAGTGTCCGGTGATGAACTGCGGCAGACCGCCGGGGTGGGTGGAGCTCAACTCGATGCGCGTGCGCGGTTCGTCGACGAAGTGCAGCAGAGGTGAGCGACCGCCCACTGCTGCGAGCTGGCTGCGCCAGCGCTGTCGTTCCGTTTCTGCCACGTTGCCCACCGCGAAGTTAGGATCGCCCGTGCTCAAGCCAGTCGGACTGGTGACTGAGAGCGCAAGCGAAGTATTGGCGTCGTCGATATCAAAATCACGCGCATCTGGTTTCTTGTCTAGCCGCCACACAACCCACACCCTAAGCGCTCGGGTGGCCAATCGCCGGTAGCTTCACCGGTTTTTCGCCGAGTTGGACTCGTTCTCGAGGTATTCAGGCCCGCGCCCTCACCCGCCCACGCAATTGTTGCTCCCGCTGTAGCACGGCTGGTAGTTCGTTGGAAGGGGTTCGGGGGCCTCGTCGGCACGCATCCATCGCCCCTGGGGAACAGCGAACAGGAGTGCGGCCACCAATCCGATGACGACGAGGATGCCGGCGACCCACGCGAGTTCCCAGCGTCGCGAAATCACGGCGCTGAGAACGGATGCTCCGAGCGCGATCACGCAGATGGCCGCCGTCAGCTCGTACCGGTGGACATCTCCGCCGTTGACGACCGCGGGAGTCCAGATCGTGAAGTACACGTCGACGAACTGGAAGAAGAGCACGCCGACGAGGATCGTGCCCCCGCCACACAGGATGCCCGACAGGATGGCGAGAGCCGTTTCCCACCACGGAATCCGTCGCGAGGGCACCGCCGGCGTGTTCTCGACAGCGTCAGTTTCGGTCCCCCCGGAATCCACCATCCGTCCATACTGCCTCGTGGGCATCCGCCGGTCGAGTCTCGCCCACCGAGCGCTGCACTTTCCGTCGAGCGCGGCAGTTGCAACTGCAGCGTTCGACGGGAGCTGTAGCGCTCGAGCAAAATCGCGACAAGCTCAGGAGAAGTTCCCGAAAAAAGTTGTTGCGCGCTCCGAGTCGATTCCACTACGGTGATGCCTGCGCCATTTACGAAAGGAGCCCAGCGTGATCAATTTCAAGTCTGCAATCGCATTCCACACGTCCGTCGGCTTCGTCGGCGTCTTCACCGCCTGATCGGCCAGTAGATAACCCACCGGTCCAGACGGTGGTGACGCTTTCGAAGCCCGACCAGGCAGGTCCAGCAGAAGTCTGCGTTCTCCTGCCCGCAGGTCGATCACCCCGCGTGTGACGCGCATCCGCGTGTCATCCCCGTGTCGCCTAGTGCGGCCATCTCTCTCTTCGGCGACCCCGAACGCTCTCCTCAGTGCGCCCGGAATCGCCAGCCAACGCAAGGAATTCCATCATGAATACCCAACTGGTAACCGCGCCCGGTCGCCAATCCCACCCGCCCCAACCTGTTCCCGCCCTCGACCAGCGCCCCGTGCGCCGCGTCGGACTGCTCGATCGAGCCGCGCTGCACCTCGGTGTCGCTCTCATCAAATGGGGGCGTCGACCGAACCAGCGCAAGTCTCGCGAGGGGCTCGCCTCCTGGGCCGAAACGTATGAAGCCCGCCGCAAACTGGAACAACTCCACAATGAGCACGAGATGTGGGGCGCCGACCTCACCCGGCTCAAGTAAATGACCGCGACCGAACGGGGTCGGTACCGAAGCTCAGCTCCGGTACCGACCCCGTTGTCGTGCGCAGCCTCAGCGCACTGAGTGCTCCCCCAGGACGACGGTTCAGGGGTGTCGTGAGGGATTTGAGACTCATAGGGCGGTGGAGAGGATGCGCTCGGTCGGGAGCGGGTGCAGGCTTCAGACCAATGCTCAGCTGACGGCAACGCCGTCGTGCGTCGCGGAGGGCACGGCCGCCGTGGCCGGTCGAGCACCGAGGGATCCTGTACTGCGCAGGAAGACGATGACCCAGCTGAAGATCAGGACGCCTGCAACGAGCTCCACGGCGGTGAGGTTGTAGTACCCGGTGATGAAGAAGACGGCCAGGACGACAATCACGCCGATGTACACGTAGCCGAGGATCAGGAAGATACGCGGCATCGACGGGACCCACCAGCGCAGGGCGATGACCATGACCACATAGATCGCGACCATTCCCGAGGCCACCGTGTTGTGGATCTCGAGAAACTCGTCGACGGGGAAGATGCCGACGCAGGCGAGGAAGATTCCGATGAGCACGAGCGCGATCCGCAGGAATCGTCTGCCTCGCGCTTCACGAGGCGTCGTCGTCGGGAGGTTTGCTGTCGCGTAGTGCGCGATCGTCGTGACCATGACTCCGGCGATGATCAGGGTGAGGTTGAACGCCCGAGCCGACACGTCGTCGGTGATGCCGAGCGAACTGAGGTTGAGCTTCCACCAGAGCGGATCCGACGCGCTCAACATACTTGCCAGGGCGCCGACGACGAGGAACACGGCAAGGACGAGCGAGAGCAGCATCGGGGTGAGGCTGACCGATGAGATGAACGTCACATAGGCGGTCAGCCCGATGCCCACCCCCGCGAGCACCGATGCTGACAGGGCGAAGACGACCGCACCCTGGAAGCTCATCTCCAGCAGCGACGACATCCCCAGCCATCCCAACAAGGCGACGAAAGCATGAGCGAGAGCGACTGCGGCCACGTCCCACCAGTGCAGGCGGGTGGCGGACATCGGCCCGCCCCCGGATCTGGCGACGAGCATCCGCCCCCCGATGAATGTGACGAACGACGCGATCGCACCACCGATGGCGATGAACTGGCCGAGTGAGCCCGGGCCGGCGATCGGCAGGTAGCTGCCCCAGAAGACGATCCCCGCGACGATGAAGGAGATGACGAGGACGAGGGCGGCCACGACGAGCGCGCTGGATTCGACCGACTCGGAGTCGGCGATGGGACGTCGCAGAATGCGGCCGATCGGTCTGGGCTGGCTCACGGGGTCTCCTTCTTCCTGGCTCGGCTGGATGGCGCGCGCGGACCCCGAACGGGGACCACGTTGGGGATGCCGCGGCTCAACAGAAGCGACACGAGCGCGATCACGACGAGGGCGAAGAACGCCGTCTGGAGGGACGAGATCTGCGACTCGGTGTAGATCGTGTTGAGCGTTTCGCCTTCGCTGTCGGACAGGCCGGCGTCCTCGGCGATCTGGGCGACGGTGGAGACCGGAACGATCGGGAGAGCGCCCTGGGTCTGTTCGCTCACGGTCGCCTTGACCCCGTCGGGCAGGTCACTTGCGGCGACGCCTGTGGCGAACGACGTCGTCAGCGCCCCGATCAGCACCGAACCGATCAACGCTGTACCGAGAGACGACCCGAGATTCTGGAACACGCCCTGAAGCCCGCCCACCTCACTCGTCTCCTTCTCGCCGACGCTCGACATGTTGACGTTGCCGAGCTGACTGGCCAGCAGGCCGAGTGCGGCACCCGCGAAAAACATGCCGATGCCGAATGCAGGACTCTTCAGCTCGGTATCGATGGCGCTCAGGAGCACGATCGAACTGATGACGAGGACCCATTGCCCCACACGAACGATCCGGCGCGGCGACCAGAGACTGGAGAGCCGTGTCCCGACGATCGAGAAGAGTATGAGGGAGATCGACAGGGGGAATATGCGGACGCCGGTTTCGAGGGCGTCGAGCCCCAGTGTCATCTGCAGGTAGACCGGCACCATGAAGAAGAGCCCTGCCGTGATGGTGTACTGCGACCCCAGCACGGAGAGACCGCTGCGGAGAGGCTTGATGCTGAACAGCGAAACGTGGACGAGAGGAGCCTTGCCCGCGGAAACGAGCGCGGACTGGCGGCGGATGAAGGCCCAGAGCAGGATGCCGCCGACGAGCATGAACCACGACGTCAGGGAGATACCCAGCGGCGCGATGTCCTGGCCGTTGACCTCGGGTGAGTCGAGCGGAGTGATCCAGCCCCAGGTCTTGCTCTGCAGCATCCCGAAGACGACGGACACGAGACCGAATGCCGAAAGCAAAACGCTGAGCAGGTCGATCCTGGTCTTCTGGCGGGGCGTACTGTCGGTGATCAGGCGATGGGTGAGGACGACGACCGCCATGATGACGACTTCGGCGACGAAGACGTACCGCCAACTGAAATAGGTGGTGACGAAGCCACCGATCAGCGGGCCCGCTGCAACGGCCCCACCGGATACCGCGCCGATTATTGCGTACGCGGTGATGCGATCTTTGCCCGTGTAATTGTCGGCGATCAGGGCAGCGATCGCCGGGATCACGAGCACGGCGCCGAGGCCCTCGATGATCGACCAGCCGAGGAATAGGACCTGGATCGTGGGAGCGATCGCCGTGATGAGCGAACCGCTTGCATAGACGATCGAGCCGATGACGAACGCACGTCGACGGCCCCAGATGTCGCCCAATTTGGCGCCGAGGAGCATCACGGATGCCATGGTCAGCGTGTAGAAGGTGATCGCCGACTGCATCGCGGCCACCGTTGTGTCGAGGTCGACCACCACGGTCGAGATCGAAACATTCATCACAGTGCCGTCGAGCACCATGACGAACTGAGCCGCACCCAGGATGATGACGACAAGCCACTTCTTCACCGCGTCCCGCCTCACTGTCAGGTCGATTGAGGCTAAGGCGCTCCCCTTCCCCGCGCAACCGATTTCGGCGAGAGTCACCTGATCCGCATGATGCACACCGGTGAGTGAGCACCGTATCTTTCAACCGCAGCCTCGCGATGGCGTTGCGGCGAAGACACGGGCCATGTGCCGCGGACATGAGAGAAAAGGTGTGGAAATGACCACGGTAACGAAAACGGGATGGGTCGGCTGGGCGAAATTCGCGGGCGTGATTCTCTTCATCAGCGGCGCGTTCAGCGTCGTGCAGGCCCTTGTGGCGCTGATCGGTCCCAACACGTACTACGCGGTCGAGAACGGGACACTGTGGCTGCTCGACCTCACCGGGTGGGGCTGGTGGAACCTCATCATCGGTGCACTTCTGATCGTCACCGCTGTCGCCCTCTTCGCCGGCCAGACCTGGGCACGCGTGATCGCGATCATCCTGGCGGTTCTCAGCGCACTCGGTCAATTGCTGTTGATGCCGGCGCAACCATGGTGGTCACTCATCGTGATCGCGATCGACGTCCTGATCATCTACGCGCTCACCGTGCACGGAAACGAGCTGCGCGCGGAGGACTGACCCCGGCGGACGCCCGAAGGAAAAGTGCCCCTGGAGGGACTCGAACCCCCAACCAACTCCTTAGGACGGAGGTGCTCTTCCATTGAGCTACAGAGGCTGACCGTCCAAGTTTAGCGGAGCCGAATACCCCCTGTGCGACGCACCCGCCCGGGCGTACCATGCGAGGTGGAACACGGTCCATACGCGGCGCCTCCCGAGGCCGGCGGAACATCCGACATCGAGCGGGCACCTTTCCTCCCTCACCTGATCCCTGATCAGGCCCACCTATCCGGTGGCGACACATCCGGCCGCATCCGGCCACACCCGCATGGAGTTGACATCATGCTCACCCTTTCAGCCTCATTCCCCGTCCTTCCAGCCGAAGACATCGCCCGCGTCCGCGACTTCTACAGCAAGCTCGGGCTGACACCGTTCCGTGAGGACGACGAAAGCCTGCTGTACGGCTCGACCGAAGACCCCGAACTCATGATCTACAAGACACCGAACGTCGGGACCGCCAAGAATACCCAGATCTGCTGGGCCGTGACAGACATCCGCGCGACGATGGACGAACTCCGCTCTGCGGGCATCACCTTCGAGGACTACGACTTCGACGGCCTCAAGACGGTCGACGGCGTCGTCGAAATCGACGGCGAGTACAGCGCCTGGTTCAGGGACAGCGAAGGAAACTTCGTCTGCCTCGCCCAGACAATACAGTAGGGATCAGGCCGCAGCCGGCGTGAGGTACTGGTCCCACAACGGCATGGCCCGCTCGGCACCGCGCACCGCCCAGGTCGGTCCGTATGGCATCCGCGGCTTCGTGCGGAGGGACCAGCCCATCTCGCCGGGGGTCCTGTCGCTCTTCGCGTTGTTGCAGCGCAGGCAGCAGGCCACAAGGTTCTCCCATGAATCCGCTCCCCCGCGCGACCGCGGCAGGATGTGGTCGATCGTCGAAGCGGATGTGCCGCAGTAGCCGCACCGGTTCGCGTCGCGCCTCAGTACGCCCCGGCGGGTGACAGGAACGCGGCGGGACGTCGGGATCTTCACGTAGCGCGACAACACGATCACCGCCGGGCGGTCATGCGCACCGTCGGTCGCCCACACCGGGTGACCGGTGTCGATCTCCACGATCGAGGCTTTCTGGTTCATGACGAGCACGAGTGCCCGTCGGAACGAAACGATAGCTAGGGGCTCGTACCCGGCGTTCAACACCAGTGTGCGCATGTCGGTTCCTCTCAAATCGCCGTGACGGCTTCACGGTCATTCGGTTCTCTCCGACCGATGAGAGAACGGGATCCAGACAACAAAAAAGGCGCCGTCTTTACAGACAGCGCCTTTCCACAACCGACAGGCGGCTGTGACATGTGTGGCCGGCGGGCCCAGGTCCGAGGCAACCGCAAGCATCCGTGGTGTGGATACCGGGTATTCGATCCATGAGCTTCCCGCACTTTCCAAAGGTCAGGGCTTTAATGTAACGCACAATCGGCGTGCCCCCGAACGGAGGCACGCCGATTCTGAGCGCGTGCTGTGTCGCATGAGGTCGGGAAGGACCTCGGTCGACTAGATCCCGATGCGGACGATCCACCAGTTCTCGGCGTAGATGGGGCCGATGCGCAGCGGGGTGCCGGGACGTGACGCGTGCAGAATCATGCCATTGCCGGCGTAGAAGCCGATGTGACCGGCACTCACCACGAGGTCGCCTGGCACGGCATCCTCGACGGAAATGCGGGTACCCATGTTGCCCTGGGCGGTCGACGAGTGAGGCATGTCGATTCCGAACTGCGCGTAGACGTACTTCACGAAGCCGGAGCAGTCGAAGCCGGCAGGCGTCGCACCGCCGTAGACGTAAGGAACGCCCTGGTACTGCAGCGCGACCGAGAAGACCTGTTCGAGGCTGAAGTCGGGGTACGGCGGGGCTGTGAGATAGTCCTCGGCCGATGGGCCCGAGAAGGTCGCCTGCGTGTCGACGAATGTCGCACGCTGCGCGGCTGCCTCGGCCTGGGCCTTCGCCGCGGCGAGTTCGGCGACCGTGGTCGCCGAGTAGCCGTCGCGAGTCACGGCCGTGGAGGCCACATCGGCGTCGACCGACAGGGACTGCGCGCCGGACTCCTTCAGCGACTGCAGTTCGGAGGTAGCAGACGCGTCATCAGCGGAAGGAGTGAACGCGTACGCCGGAAGGGCGACGGTGGCGAACAGGCCGGGCACGACGAGAGCCATGATCGCGGTCGAACGCCATGAACGCCACTTGCCTGGCTTGGCTGCGGGCTTCGGCTTGGCAGCCGGGCCGGTTGACGCGGTGGTCGTGGGAGCAGTGCGGCGGCTGACTGAACCGCGCGGCGAAACCGCTACCTGGCGTGCACTGGTGTCGGAGCCTGTCAGCTTCAACGAGTCACCGAGCGACTCCTGGTTTGTGTTTTCGGCCAAAGTGCGAACCTCCGGCGCCTCGCACAACGCTTAGGGGCGTTGTCTCGTCCGCAAGGAAAATATCGGGTTTCGCGATACGGGGAGACGAGCAAGAGAGGCGCCCCATATCGGGTCCTGCGATCGACTTGCGACCTTCGGACTTATCCGAGGGTACGGGACCGTTACCAATTTGTCACCTTTATCCACCAATAAATAACAAACGGGTAACAGGAAAGAACGCCAGACGGAGGCGTCCCGACCGTCTGCGCGCGACGCTACAGCGCCCGCGAGGCCCGGAACTACGCGTTCTGGACGAAGATGTGCCCGGCGACCTCGTTGGGCAGTTCGAGTCCGTTGCCGAATCCTTCAACCTGAACGAGAACGTACGAACCGACGGCCGAGAAGACTGCCTCATTGCCAGGAACGACGCCTGCCTGCTTCAACTGGAGGAGGAGTTCCGGGTCGACCTGTGCAGGTTCTCCCAGCCGCCGGATGGTGGCGGTCACGCGATCGGACCCGTTCCGCACCAGTTCGACGAGGTTCGTCACACCGTGCGAGAACGTACCGGCCGGTGCGTCGCCCAGTTCGTCCAGCCCGGGGATCGGGTTGCCGTATGGAGACTCGGTCGGGTGGTCGAGCATCGCCAGGAGCTTGCGCTCCACCTGCTCGCTCATCACGTGCTCCCAGCGACATGCTTCCTCGTGGACGTATTCCCACTCCAGGCCGATCACGTCACTGAGCAGACGCTCCGCCAGGCGGTGCTTTCGCATGACGTGCACGGCTTTGCTCCGGCCGGCGCCGGTGAGTTCGAGGTGCCGATCGCCGGAGACGACGACGAGACCGTCGCGTTCCATGCGTCCGACCGTCTGTGACACCGTGGGGCCTGAGTGACCGAGCCGCTCGGAGATGCGTGCCCGAAGGGGCACGATGTTCTCTTCTTCCAACTCAAGGATGGTACGGAGGTACATCTCGGTGGTGTCAATCAAGTCAGTCATTGACGGCTCCCCATGGTTAAGCGCAATTGCGACCAGCCTAGCGGCCCTGAGCAGACACTCGGCGCTGTGGCGCGTTCACCGCCCGCGTATCGCCGCCACGGCATCCCGTGGCTCCTAGAATTGGGGAATGCCTGAGATCGCGATCCCCACAGAACTCCTGCCCACCGACGGTCGTTTCGGTTGCGGCCCCTCCAAGGTTCGGGCGGAGCAGGTGGACGCCATCGTTCGCGCCGGTTCCGGCCTGCTCGGCACCTCGCACCGCCAGGCCCCCGTGAAGAACCTCGTCGGAAGTGTGCGATCGGGATTCGAGACCCTGTTCTCCCTTCCGGACGGCTACGAGGTCGTCCTCGGCAACGGCGGGTCGACGGCCTTCTGGGATGCCGCCGCGTTCGGCCTGATCGAGCGTCGCAGCGAGAACCTCGTCTTCGGCGAGTTCGGTCAGAAATTCGCCAAGGCAGCGGCAGCGCCGTGGCTCGAGGCTCCTCTCGTCCGTGAGGCCCCTGGCGGATCCCGCAGCGAGGTCGAGGTCGCAGAGGGCGTCGACGTGTACGCCTGGCCACACAACGAGACCTCCACCGGAGTGATGGCCCCGGTCACACGCGTGGCGGGAGACTCAGGCGCGCTCACCGTCGTCGATGCGACAAGCGCGGCCGGCGGCATTTCGGTCGACGCGTCCGAGACGGATGTCTACTACTTCGCCCCGCAGAAGAACTTCGCCTCAGACGGAGGACTGTGGTTCGCCCTCTTCTCCCCCGCCGCGATCGAACGCGTCGAGCGGATCGCGGCCTCCGAACGGTACATCCCGGAATTCCTCAGCCTGAAAAACGCGGTCGACAACTCCCGTCTCAACCAGACCCTGAACACCCCGGCACTGGCGACGCTCGTCATGCTCGAGAACCAGCTGGAGTGGATGAACGGCAACGGCGGACTGGACTGGGCATCCGGTCGCACCCTCGAGTCCTCCTCACACCTCTACGACTGGGCGGAGAAGACCTCGTACACGACGCCGTTCGTGGTGAACCCGGAGCACCGATCCCAGGTCGTCGTCACGATCGACTTCGACGATGCGATCGACGCCACCGCGATCGCCAAGGCGCTGCGCGCCAACGGCATCGTCGACACCGAGCCGTACCGGAAGCTCGGCAGGAACCAGCTGCGCGTCGCGACGTTCGCAGCGATCGATCCGGACGACGTGCGTCAGCTGACCCGCAGCATCGAGTTCGTCGTCGACGCCCTCTGACCCGCACCGACCAGACGAGAAATGCCCCCTCCGAGGAGGGGGCATTTGTCATCGATCACTGAGCCGGGTGGCGCGCTCAGTAGCTGCGCTCGGGGCCGTCTTCGTCGTCCTCGTCGTCGTCGTCCTCGTCATCCGATTCGTCATCGTCGTCCGACTCATCGTCGTCCGATTCGTCATCGTCGTCCGATTCGTCATCGTCGTCCGATTCGTCATCGTCTTCGTCATCGTCGTCGACATCCGACTCGTCATCATCATCCGACTCATCGTCAGCCGACTCGTCGATCTCGTCGACGTCGACACCGTCGACGTCACCGGCGTGGAGAATGCTGAACTCGTCTTCGTCGTCCTCGTCATCGTCGTCGCCATCGAGAACGGCAGCGGCCTCAGCCAGGGCGCGCGCTTCGCTCTCGGCGACTTCCTGGGATGCCTGGTAGTCGGCGAGCCGCTCGGACCACGGGACCCAGTCGGGTGCCAGCAAGGCGTTCTCGCTCGGCATCAGCTCGGTCTCCAGGATGGTCGCCTCGCCGTCGTCACCCACACGGGCGAGGGTGGCGGTCCAGTGCCAGCCGGGGTACCCGGGCAGCTTGCTGTCGAAGAACAGCGAGAGTACGTGATCGTCCTCGGCGACGTGACCGACGACGTCGCCGATGGTCGACTCAGGGGTCACCTCGAGCAGCGCAGCGCGCGCAACGTCGACGGAGGCCAGCAGGACTTCGTCCGTCATAGGCGCCGGCCGTTCAATGACGGGCTCGTCGACGACAGTCTCGGTGACGGCCGGTTCGTCGGGTTCGGTCACGGGTGCCTCGACGGTGTCCGTTTCGGCGACCGACGGTGCGGATTCCTCGACAGGCTCGGCGGCGACGGCATCCGTCACCGGAGCCTCAGCCGGTGTCGTGACCTGAGCCGGTTCGGCCTCGATCGGTTCTGCGGTGGAGTTCTCTGTGTCGGTCATCGGAGTGCTCCTCGTGAAAAGACGGCGGGCCCAGCCTGGCGCGGCGATCACGCGTCCAGTTCGTCGGCTACGCGTCGCAGCAACTGGGCGACCTTGCGGCTGTGGGCGTTGTCGGGGTAGCGACCCTTGCGAAGGTCCCCGCCGAGGCCGTCGAGCAGCTTCACGAGGTCTTCGATGATGATCGCCATGTCGTCAGCCGGCTTGCGTTTGAGCTTGACAAGGCTCGGCGGGGCATCGAGCACCCGGACCGAGAGAGCCTGGACACCGCGCTTGCCGTCGGCGATGCCGAATTCGAGCCGCGTGCCAGCCTTCACCGAGGTCACACCTGCGGGAAGAGCGGATGCGTGCAGGAAGACTTCCTGTCCGTCATCGCTCGAGATGAAGCCGAAGCCCTTCTCGTCATCGTAGAACTTAACCTTGCCGGTGGGCATGGACGAAACCTCGCTGTGAACTGGGACACCCAGGCCCAAGCCGGAGTGCGGTGCTGTCGCTGCGGCAGGGGCTGCAGACGAACGGGACTCTCCCCGCCCCTCCAGCTTAGAGCGTCGGCGAATAGTCGGCACATCGTGGCTCATTGGGCATCGCGACGCCGGTGCAGATAACCTGAAGATGTGACCGACCCTCAACCGCACAACGCCAGCCGCTTCGAGCGGATCCTCGCGTTCATGCTCCTCGCCCTCGTGCTGCTGTCCATCGGCAGCTTCGTCGCGATCATGGTGGGCACGGGGCAGGGCATGGGTTCGGACGACTTCGGGCAGGGGTTGTGGCCCGTCGTCGTGATGGTTCCGTACATCGGACTCCCGCTGGCGATCGTCCTCCTCATCACGCTCATGATCTCCAGTGCCGCAAGGCGCGCCCGCGAATCACGGCGAGACCAGCCGGAGAGCTGACCGGGGAACCGGCTGCCCATGACTGACATCCTGACCCTCGCCGGAAGCCTTCGGGCGCTCTCCGACGCGGCCATCGAGGGTCTCCTCACCGAACGCCGGGTCTCCAGCCAGGCGCGGGTCCAGGACTTCTTCGACCTGGCAGAAATCCTCCTCGACGCTGCAAGCATCCGCGGCGCGCTGCAACGACTCGACCGGCCCACCCTCAGCGTGATCGCGGTCGCGACACCCGAACCCCTCTCGGTCGCAGACCTCGCCGCACGCCTCACCTCGTTCGGTGCGGAGTCCGTCGACACGGAATCCGTCGCCGAACGGGCCGCATTCGCCGCCGATCGTGCACTGCTTTCCCGTGTCGGTGACGGTTTCGCCGCCATCGACGCCGTCGACACCGTCCTGGCCGGCTGGGCAACGCCCGACCTCCCCGTTGCCGCGCACCTGGCCGCCACTCCTCCCCCTGCCCTCCCCACGGCCGAACCGGAGGACTCAGCAGCCCTCACCGACCTCAGCGCCGCCGAGCAGGCGTTCCAGACCACCTCGGCGAGCGCCGAACTGCTCAGCGAACTCCTCGTGAACCCCGCCCGAGAGCTCGGCAAGGGCGGGCCGGCCCTTCCGGAACGCAAACGGCTGGCCATGGCCATGCAGGTGGATGCCACCACCGTCGATGCCTACCTCGACCTCACGGTCAGGGCCGAACTCGTCAGCCACGAACCCGGCCTGTGGCTCACCGCCCCCGCCGGGGAGGACTGGCTGGTCCGGACGGCAGGCGAACGCTGGCGTATCCTCGCGGCGGCCTGGCTCGACGCGCTCCCGCAGCAGGTCAGACAGGTCCTGAGCGGACGCACACGCTCGTCATGGGGAGCCGCCCTGCACGAGTACGCCCAGTGGCTCTACCCCGCCGGAGGCGACTGGATCCACGCCCAGGTGCAGCGGGTGACCGACCAGGCCAGGATGCTCGGCATCACGAGCGGTCCGAGCCCAGATACACAGGTTCCGAGCACTGCAGGCAGGATCCTCCTCGAAACGGATGCCGCCGCCGCCGCGACCGCGATGTCTTCCCACTTCCCCACCCACGTTCGCCAGGTGTATCTGCAGCACGACCTGACGATCATCGCGCCTGGGCCGCTCGAACCGACGACGGACCTGCGCCTCCGCGCCTTCGCCGACCTCGAGGGCCGTGCGCAGGCGTTCAGCTACCGGTTGAGCGCCGAGAGCGTCAACCGGGCGCTGTCCGCCGGTGAGACCGCCGAAGGGATGCTGGAGTTCCTCTCGGCGCTGTCACTCACCGGCATCCCGCAGCCCGTGGACTACCTCATCTCGCAGGCCGCATCCAGGTTCGGTTCGGTGCGTGTCGGCCCGCTCAACGATTCGCACCCCGGCGCCTCCCCGAGCGAGGCGAGGAGCTACGTCCGGTCGGACGACACATCCCTCATCGGCCTGCTCGACGTCGACCAGGCGCTGAGCTCGCTCGGTCTGCGACGTTCGGGAACCAACCGGATGCTCAGCCGTTTCGAATTCGACGTCGTGTTCTGGGCGCTGAGCGACGCACGGTACCCGGTCGCAGCCGAAACCGAAGACGGAGAGCTCGTGAGCCTGCGCCGCCGTCGGGTGGCGCACCCGGTCACCGCTCCCGTCGTCGTCGACCACGGCGACGTCATCGCCCGCCTGCGACAGGCAGAGGCCGACGTCTCCGGCGGAACCGACCTCGCCTGGATCGCCCGCCAGCTCGACGCCGCGATCCGCGCCAAGCAGACCGTCACCGTGACCGTCCAGGTTCCCCGTTCAGGGCCGATCGATTTCGTCCTCGAACCGACCGGCGTTTCTGGCGGCCGCCTCCGCGGGCGGGACAAGAAGGCAGACATCGAACGCACACTGCCGCTGTCGAGCATCCTCGAGCTGAAGTAACGCCGCGCATCGACTTCACAGCCGACCGGACTAGGCTGGCTAGCTATGTCTGATGGCCCCCTGATCGTCCAAAGCGACCGCACCGTACTGCTCGAGGTCGCCCACCCCCTCGCCGAAGACGCCAGACACGATCTGGCCGTGTTCGCGGAACTCGAACGCGCCCCTGAGCACATCCACACCTACCGGATCACCCGGCTCGGACTGTGGAACGCACGCGCAGCGGGCCACGACTCCGCCGACATGCTCGCGACGCTGGAGAAGTACTCCAAGTTCGCCATCCCGCCGACGGTCTCCATCGACATCACCGAAACGGTCGGCCGGTACGGTCGCCTCGTCATCGAACGCAACGACGACGGCGAACTCGTCCTCCAGTCACACGACGAAGCCGTCCTCACCGAGATCTCCCACGCCAAGCGCATCGCTCCCCTGCTCATCGGCCACCCGACGCCGGATTCGTACCTCGTCGAGCCGTGGGCCCGCGGGCAGCTGAAGCAGGAACTCGTGAAGATCGGATGGCCGGCAGAGGACCTCGCCGGTTACACCCCAGGCACCCCGCACGAGATCGACCTCCTCGAGGGCGACTGGCACCTCCGCGACTACCAGCAGAAGGCCGTCGACAACTTCTTCGATGGCGGTTCAGGCGTCGTCGTCCTGCCCTGCGGCGCCGGCAAGACCCTCGTCGGTGCCGGAGCGATGGCCACCGCCAAGACGAACACCCTCATCCTCGTGACCAACACCGTCTCCGCGCGCCAGTGGCGCGACGAGCTGCTCAAGCGCACGAGCCTCACCGAGGACGAGATCGGCGAGTACTCCGGGCAGCTCAAGGAGGTCAAGCCGGTCACCATCGCGACCTACCAGATCCTCACGGCCAGGCGGAAGGGCGAATACGCCCACCTCGCACTCCTCGACGCCATGGACTGGGGCCTCGTGGTCTACGACGAGGTGCACCTGCTCCCCGCTCCGGTGTTCAAGCTCACCGCCGAGCTGCAGGCCCGCCGCCGGCTCGGCCTCACTGCGACCCTCGTTCGTGAGGATGGTCGCGAGGGCGACGTCTTCAGCCTGATCGGTCCGAAGCGCTTCGACGCACCGTGGAAGGAGATCGAAGCCCAGGGCTTCATCTCCCCCGCATCCTGCTTCGAAGTGCGCATCGACCTTCCGCAGTCTGACCGGCTCAGCTATGCCGCGGCATCCGACGACGACCGGTACCGCCTGGCCGCGACCGCCCCTGCGAAGCTCGACGTTGTCCGCGACCTCGTCGCGCGGCACCCGGGCGAGCGGATTCTGGTGATCGGCCAGTACCTCGACCAGATCGATGAGCTCGCCGAGGCCCTCGGCGCTCCGAAGCTGACCGGTGCCACCCCCGTCGACGAACGGGAACGACTCTTCCAGGCGTTCCGGGTCGGGGAGATCACCGTGCTCGTCGTCTCGAAGGTGGCGAACTTCTCCGTCGACCTTCCCGAGGCGACCGTCGCCATCCAGGTCTCCGGCTCGTTCGGTTCACGACAGGAGGAGGCGCAGCGCCTCGGTCGGCTGCTCCGCCCGAAGGAGTCAGGCCTCAGCGCCAACTTCTACACCCTCGTCGCGCGCGACACCGTCGACCAGGACTTCGCCCAGAACCGCCAGCGGTTCCTCGCCGAGCAGGGTTACAGCTACACGATCCTCGACGCGCACGCTCTGGCGGCCTGACAGGTCAGAGCGCACCGACCGGCCGGACATAGCGGAGCAGGAGCGTCCCCTCGCTGCTGAGCACATGGGCGACGTCCATCTGGCGACGGATGTCGATGGGCTGCCCGGCCACGATCCGCGGCGCCCCCGGGCCCTCGAGACCCGGACCGATGGTCAGGCACACCTCGTCGACGGCGTCGTCCCTGAGCAGATCCGCGAACAGGCTCGGACCGCCCTCGCAGTGCACCTGACGAAGACCGCGCTCTGACAGCAGCGCACGCATCCTCGCGGTGTCGACCGACGACTCACCCGCCGTGAGGACGTCTGCGACAGCCGAGAGCGCGTCGACCCGCACAACCGGGGCGTCTTCCACCGTGACGACGATGGGTCGCACCGGCGCCTCGGTGAAGATCGGGGACCCGGGATCCAGGTCGAGCCCTGCTGAGACGATGGCGAAGACCGGATGCTCGGCCAGACCGTGCGCGAGCCGCCAGGCGGCCGCGGGCGGGTCGAGGCGCATCGGGCCGTAGCCCTCCGCCCGGACCGTTCCCGCCCCGACAACGACGACGTCGCACAGGCGGCGAAGCAGGTCGAAGACGCGAAGGTCCGCCGGGGAGCCGAGCCCTGCTGACAGCCCACCGGACGTGGCCGCTCCGTCGATGCTGGAGATGAAGTTGACCCTGGCCCACGGCACGGCACGGTCTGCCACCGAGTACAGGGCGAGGATGTCCTCGTCGCTGAGGTCTGCACCACCCGCCTGGAGCAGGGCGATCGCGGGCTCAGTCATTGCGCTCTCCCATGTTGTGCCGAAGGTACGCGGGTTCGCGGAAGCCGAGGATGGCCTCGGTCATCCTCGCGGCATCGACGGCCGGGCGGACGTTGTGCATGCGGATGAGCCTCGCGCCGTTCACGATCGCGACGACTGCTGCAGCGAGGGATCCGTCGACGCGGTCGCCCCGGTCCCTGTCGAGGGTCTCTCCGATGAAATCCTTGTTGGAGACGGCGGCGAGCGCCGGATAGCCCAGGGCCGCGATCTCACCGAACCGGCGGGTCAGTTCGAGCGAGTGCAGCGTGTTCTTGTTGAGGTCGTGTCCGGGGTCCACGATGATGCGATCGGCGGGAATGCCTGCGGCGAGCGCCACCTCCACCTGCCCGGCCAGGAAGGCGGCGACTTCTGCGACCACGTCCGCGTATGCGGGTCGGGCGAACGGCGTCCGCGGTTCGGCGAGGCTGTGGGTGAGAACGACCCCGGCGGCGCTGTCGGCGAGCACCCGGGCCATCTCCGGGTCACGGAGCCCTGTGGTGTCGTTGATCAGATCGGCACCGGCCTCGATACTCCTGCGCGCCACCTCCGGCTGGAAGGTGTCGACGGAGATGACGACATCGGATGCCGCCCGGACGGCCGCGATGACCGGCACAACCCGGTCGATTTCGTCGGCGACGGGCAACTCGGGTCCCGGCGCAAATGGCGCCCCGCCGATGTCGATGATGTCTGCCCCGTCTGCAACGGCCTGAAGCGCTGCCGCGACCGCGGAGTCGAACGCGAACGTGCTGCCCCTGTCGTAGAACGAGTCCGGCGTGCGGTTGACGACCGCCATGACAGCGACCCGGCGGGAGAAGTCGAAGGTGTGCGCCCCGATCGTGCGCACAGGTGAGATGAGGGGCGGGGAGCCGATGGCCGAGGTCGGCCGGGATTCAGTCATACCGTCCATCGTGCCGCACGGCGATCAGAGATCGCCGATGGCCACGCTCGGATCGGCGAGCCGGGCGGCATCGACGGTACGCCCGGACCGGACGAGTGCCCTGATGTCGTCGTTGACATCCCAGACGTTGACGTTCATGCCGGCGACGACGCGACCATCACGCATCCAGAACGCGACGAACTCGCGACCGTCGACGTCACCCCGGTAGATGACATCGGCACCGATCGCGAGCGGGAAGAAGCCGGCGTACTCCATGCCGAGGTCGTACTGGTCGGTGTAGAAATACGGGACCTTGTCGTACGACAGAGGCTGGCCGAGCATGGACCCGGCGACCGCCTTGCCCTGGTCGAGAGCGTTCGCCCAGTGCTCGCTGCGGAGACGTGCCTCGAGGGTGGGATGCCACGCGTTCGCAACGTCACCGGCGGCGAAGACGGCCGGATCCGCGGTCCTGAGGGCCGCGTCGACGACGATTCCTCCGTCCACGTCCAGTCCGGCAGCCCTGGCGAGGTCGACAGAGGGGGTCGCTCCGATGCCGACGACGACGAGGTCGGCGGGGATCGTGTCTCCGTCGTCCGTCAGTACACCGGTGACTCTCCCCTTGGCGCCGGTGAAACCGGTCACCCCTGTTTCCATCGCGAAGGTGACGCCGTGTTCGACGTGGAGGCGCTGGAACTGCCGGCCGAGCTCGTCGCCGAGGGCTGAAGCGAGCGGAACGGAGGCAGGGGAGACGACGGTGACCTCGTTGCCGTAGCCCCTGGCGGCCGCGGTCACTTCGAGGCCGATCCAGCCCGAGCCGACGCTGACGACCTTTTTCCCGCCGGAGGCGAGGTCGTCCCTGAGGAGGTCGGAGTCGTCGATGGTGCGCAGGTAACGGATACCATCGAGGTGGGAACCCGGCACGTCGAGCCGTCGAGGGACCGCCCCGGTCGAGAGCAGCAGCCGCCGGTACGGCAGCGTCCTGCCCGATGCGAGAGTCACCAGGTGACCGGCACGGTCGATGGCGGTTGCCGCGTCCCCGACGATGAGGTCCACGGCCGAATCCGCGTACCAGCCGTCGTCGTGGATGAAGGCGGTCTCCCTGCCGGCCTTCCCGGTGAGCACGTCCTTGGAGAGAGGAGGGCGGATGTACGGATGGTGCCTCTCGCCGGCGACCAGATGGATGTCGCCGGTGAAGCCCTCCTGACGGAGCGCTTCCGCCGCGGTGGCGCCGGCGAGGCCCGCTCCGATGATGACGATTCCTCCGGACGAATCCGGGTGGTGGTGATCCAGCTGAGACATGGGATCCCGCTTTCTCGATGGTCTACTTGCGACCCTAGGACGCTCACCGGGCGCCGTCCAGCGTCCAGATCGGATTCGCTCGAACCCCGCACCGCGGACGCTCAGGAACATCTCAGGCAACACGCAGATACTGGAGCCATGACTGGACCACGCATTCTCATCGTCGATGACGAACCGAACATCCGCGACCTGCTCACCACGAGCCTCCGCTTCGCCGGCTTCGCCGTGCGAGCCGTCGGAAACGGCGCCCAGGCCATCTCGGCCGTCCTGGAAGAAGAGCCTGACCTGATCATTCTCGACGTCATGCTCCCCGACATGAACGGATTCGGCGTCACCAAACGCCTCCGTTCCGCCGGCTACACCGCGCCCATCCTCTTCCTCACCGCCAAGGACGACACCGAGGACAAGATCATGGGCCTGACCGTCGGTGGTGACGATTACGTCACGAAGCCGTTCAGCCTCGACGAGATCGTCGCCCGCATCAAGGCAATCCTCAGGCGGACAATGCATGCTGATGAGGATGCCGTCATCCGCGCAGGCGAACTCACCATGGATCAGGACACCCATGAGGTTCTCGTCGGCGAAACGCCGATCGAGTTGAGCCCCACGGAGTTCAAGCTTCTGCGGTACCTCATGCTGAACCCCAACCGGGTGCTCAGCAAGGCCCAGATCCTTGACCATGTCTGGGAGTACGACTTCAACGGGGACGCAGGCATCGTCGAGAGCTACATCTCTTACTTGCGACGCAAGCTGGACCAGTTCTCGACTGAACCGCTCATCCAGACCAAGCGCGGATTCGGCTACATGCTGAAGACAGCGAAGGCGTAGACCGAATACGGGTAGATGCACGATCCAGTAGCCGAGTGGTGGAACGCGATTTCACTGCGCACGAAGATCACCGGCGTGACCGTGCTCGTCCTCACCTTCGGGTTGCTCGTCGCAGGTGTCGGAACCGTCGTGATGCTGCGCCCTGCGCTCATCAGCAAGGTCGACTCCGACCTCGTCTCCACCGCGCAGTCCCCCGTTCCACCGGGGTTCCTCGATGCCGACAGTGCCGACGACATGGGCGACATGGTCAAGGACTCCACGTCCTCCGACTACTTCACCGCGATCTACGACCCTGACGGTCAGCTGCGGGCGGCTACCTGGCAGGACAAACCGGAGCGGTCCCTGCCGGCGATCGCCACGAATTTCCAGCTGTCGGATGCCGTGAAGCGGGACTACGTCTTCGAGATCCACAGCCTGGACCACAAGACGACGTACCACGCCGTCGTCGTTCCGTATCAGTGGAACGACCAGGGCGACATCGGCGTCGTCCTCGTCGCGATCTCGATGCGGGAGACCGAACAGATCATCGCCACCTACCTGACGATCTTCTTCGGCCTCGGTCTCGGCGTGATCATCATCGGGGCCCTGCTCACCCGGTTGCTCGTGACGAGCACGTTCCACCCGCTCCGCGAGGTCGAACACACCGCTGCGGCCATCGCCGACGGTGACTTCAGCCAGCGGCTCGCCGTCGCTACCCCGAACACCGAGGTCGGCAGACTCAACCGTTCCCTCAACACGATGCTCGCGCGCATCGACAAAGCGTTCTCCGACCGTGCCCGCACCATCGACCAGATGCGCCGGTTCGTCGGCGATGCCAGCCATGAACTGCGCACCCCTCTCGTGACCGTGCGCGGTTACGCCGAGTTGTACCGGATGGGGGCACTCCAGAACTCCGACGACCTCCGCCAGGCGATGGACCGAATCGAGAAGGAAGCAATCCGCATGGGTGGCCTCGTCGAGGACCTGCTCGAACTCGCCCGACTCGACGAGACCCGGCCGATGGTCCTCACGCCTGTGGACCTCTCCCCCATCGCCAGGGATGCCGCGCTCGACGCGAATGCGTCATCTCCGCGCCGCACCGTGACCGTTGTCGTAGATCACCCGCCTGTTCCGGACTTCGTGCCTGAACTCACGACAGAGGACACCGTGCCGTCACCGACGGTGACCCGCCCGCAGCCCGACGACGATGAGACGACGACGGCGACCGGCCCGATCGCCTTCGCCGGGGCCACCCTCGCCCGTCTGCGTCGCCGACCGCGTCGACAGTCGGATCCCGCTGACAAGCTGACCGTGCACTCCGATCTCATGCTTCCGCCCGGGCAGCGCCCAGAGGTCCCTGCCATCGTTCTCGCGGAGGAGAACAAGCTCCGACAGGTCGTCACCAACCTCGTCGGCAACGCTCTCCGTTTCACTCCGGAGAACAGCCCGCTCGAGATCGGTGTCTCTGCGAACAGACACACCGGCAAGGCGACCATCGCGGTCATCGACCACGGCGAAGGCGTCCCCCCGCAGATCCGGGAGAAGATCTTCCAGCGTTTCTGGCGGGCAGACAGCTCGCGCACGCGCGAAACCGGCGGGTCAGGCCTCGGCCTCGCCATCGTCTCGTCCATCGTCGCCGCCCACAACGGCACGGTGAGCGTGTCAGAGACCCCTGGCGGTGGGGCGACGTTCCGTATCGAGCTTCCGCTTGCCGGCTCTGCCGACACAGCCGCCGTCCAGCCCGCCGCCGCCGGCTGACGAGGCACCTCCTCCACAGTCCGAAACGCGGCACAGCTTCTCCCCTGCGAGCATCAGCCCTCCGTCTGCCGCAGATCAGGCGGCTACCGTCGGCCGCGACGGATGCCGCCAGTGAGCATCCGCAGGCGAGGAGAGAACCATGACCAGGTACCAGGTCGACAGCGACATCGTGATGGGCACGACGGGCTCGGTCCGCGCGCGCATCGAGACGATCCAGGGGGAGGTCAACGCGATGATGCACCAGTTGACCGAACTTCAGTCGTCGTGGACGGGCGAGGCAGCCAACGCCTTCCAGGGCGTCGTGGCCGACTGGCGCGGCACGCAGCGGCGGGTCGAGGAGAGCGCTGTGCACATCAATACGGCACTGGCGAGGGCCGGTGCGCAGTACCAGGAGATCGAGCGGTCGAACACCGACCTGTTCCGGGTCTGATCACGGCCCACAGGCCGAGACCACGACAGCGGGGCGCCTCCCGAAGGAGACGCCCCGCTGTCTGAAACGAGTTGCTCGGACTTAGAAGTCCATGCCACCGGTCGGGTCGCCGGCCGGAGCCGGGTTCTTCTCCGGCTTGTCGGCGACGACGGCCTCGGTGGTGAGGAACAGTCCGGCGATCGACGATGCGTTGAGCAGCGCCGAGCGGGTGACCTTCACCGGGTCGTTGATGCCTGCAGCGAGCATGTCGACGTACTCACCGGTCGCGGCGTTGAGGCCGTGTCCGACGGGCAGGTTGCGGACCTTGTCGGCCACAACACCCGGCTCGAGGCCGGCGTTCAGCGCGATCTGCTTGAGCGGAGCGTCGATGGCGACCTTGACGATGTTCGCGCCGGTTGCCTCGTCACCCGAGAGCGACAGCTTCTCGAATGCGGTCTTGCCAGCCTGGATGAGCGCAACGCCACCACCGGCGACGATGCCCTCTTCGACGGCAGCCTTCGCGTTACGGACGGCGTCCTCGATGCGGTGCTTGCGCTCCTTGAGCTCGACCTCGGTCGCGGCTCCGGCCTTGATGACCGCAACACCGCCGGCCAGCTTGGCCAGGCGCTCCTGCAGCTTCTCGCGGTCGTAGTCGCTGTCGGTGTTCTCGATCTCCTTGCGGATCTGGGCGACGCGGCCCGCGATCTGCTCGGTATCGCCGGCACCTTCGACGATGGTGGTCTCGTCCTTGGTGATGACGACCTTGCGTGCACGGCCGAGAAGGTCGAGCGTGACGTTCTCGAGCTTGAGGCCGACCTCCTCCGAGATGACCTGTCCGCCGGTGAGGATCGCGATGTCCTGCAGCTGAGCCTTGCGACGGTCTCCGAAGCCAGGTGCCTTGACGGCGACCGACTTGAAGATGCCGCGGATCTTGTTCACGACGAGGGTGGCGAGGGCTTCGCCGTCGACGTCCTCAGCGATGATGAGGAGCTGCTTGCCCGACTGGATGACCTGGTCGACGATCGGGAGCAGATCCTTGATGCTGGAGATCTTGGAGTTCGCGATGAGGATGTATGGGTCCTCGAACACGGCTTCCTGGCGATCGGGGTCGGTGACGAAGTATGCCGACAGGAATCCCTTGTCGAAGCGCATTCCCTCGGTCAGCTCGAGCTCGGTGCCGAACGTGTTCGACTCCTCGACGGTGACGACGCCTTCCTTGCCGACCTTGTCGATCGCCTCGGCGATGATCGCGCCGATTTCTGAGTCGCCGGCCGAGATGGAGGCTGTTGCCGCGATCTCTTCCTTGGTCTCGACCTCTTTCGCGTTGGCGATGAGCTCTTCGATGACCGCAGCGGTGGCCTTTTCGATGCCACGCTTCAGCGAGATCGGGTCAGCGCCGGCTGCGACGTTGCGCAGGCCTTCGCGGACGAGAGCCTGAGCCAGAACGGTTGCGGTGGTCGTGCCGTCGCCCGCGACGTCGTCGGTCTTCTTGGCGACCTCCTTGACCAGCTCTGCGCCGATCTTCTCGTACGGGTCGTCGAGCTCGATCTCCTTGGCGATGGACACACCATCGTTGGTGATCGTGGGGGCGCCCCACTTCTTCTCAAGGACAACGTTGCGACCGCGGGGGCCAAGCGTGACCTTGACAGTGTCAGCCAGAATGTTCAGGCCGCGCTCGAGGCCGCGGCGGGCTTCCTCGTCAAAAGCAATGATTTTTGCCATGTGGTTTTTCGTCCCTCCCGGACGTGATGAACGTAGTTAGCACTCAACGAATGCGAGTGCTAACACGATTCTGGCACTCTGCACCTGCGAGTGCAAGCTCAACAGGTCGGGGGCTGAGGTTACGCCGGGCGCGGAACCGACAGCAGCGCGGCCTTCAGGAACAGCACGACGCCGCCCGCGGATGCGCGGACGGCGTCGTGACGGATCGAGTGGTGGCTCAGGCTGGTCGCACGGCCTCCGCCTGCGGTCCCTTCGCCCCTGTACCGATCTCGAAGCTCACCTGCTGGCCTTCTTCAAGCGACTTGTACCCACCCACGTCGATGGCGGAATAGTGGACGAAGACGTCCTGCCCATCGCCATCGACAGTGATGAAGCCGTAGCCCTTCTCAGCGTTGAACCACTTCACGGTCCCGTTCGCCATGTGTTACTCCCATTGCTGTGTTCCTCGTGCAGGCAGGCGCCCGCCCGGGTCTGCCGCACCAAGGCCCGGCGATCGTGCCGACCGTCGTCTGCCTGGAAGGCTGGTGCGATGGAGCACAATGTTTGACCAGTTCCAGATACTAGCGAGGGAATCGGTCGTTCCAACAGGAGTTTGCGCCGGATTTCCGGGAGTTTCCACCCTCTCAACACGCGGGAAACAGGGCCGAAACATGACGCGGCGGCCACCGACCTGGGTCCTACGCCGCGGCGTAGTCCGCGCCGAGCACGACGGTGATCTGGAGGATCGGCTCTTCGCCCTCACCGACGGGGATCTGGAACTGCGTCGACAGCTGGATGCTCCCGATTCCGAGGTCCTGGGCAAGACCGCGCGCTGCGCCCTCCTGTGTCGGGTCCTCGTAGTACACGGTCGTGGTCGCCACGTCCGTTGCCGATGCGCTGCCGGGAGTGATGCTCTGGGTCCAGCCCGCGGCGTTCAGCTGCTCGATGGCCTGCGTGGCGAGCCCCCTCGTCTCGGTTCCGTTGAGGACGGTGACCATGGAGTTCGGGTCGATCGTCGGGGCGGCGGTCGGGGTCTCAGTGGGCGTCGGTGTCGTCGCGGCAGGCGTGGATGTGTCGACGAAGTTGATGCGATCACCGAGCAGGTTCAAGCCGACGATCCCGCCGGCCACGAGGACGATCACGGCCAGTGCAGACCAGAGGAAGACGAACCAGCTCCGTCCTGGACGGACAGGGGCGCGGTGCGCGCCGACGCGCTTCAAATCAGCGGGGACCTCGTCGAACCTGTCCTTGGCGTAATGGTGAGCCATATCGGTGCTCTGGAGTCCTCTGCGGTCGCGTGCGGGTGTGAACGGCGGTGATCCGGCGCCCGAGTGAGCTGACCGCTGGTCTCAGTCCGCGTTTCGGGCTCGCGCCCGCCGTGCGGCCTGCCGGGTGTCTCGCAGTCGCTGGAGACGCTTGACCAGAAGGGGATCGTGCACGAGGGCGGCGGGCGAATCGATGAGAACGCCCAACAATTGATAGTACCGGGTGGGCGAGAACGAGAACGTGGAACGAATCGCCTCTTCCTTCAGCCCGGCGTGCTGCCACCACTGGTTCTCGAAGTCGAGGATGGCGAGGTCACGTTCGTCGAGGGCATCCGCGTGTCCGTGCGCCGATCTGTCCGGCTTTCCGCTCATCGTCCACCACCGCTCGAATCTCAACCTGACTCTGGCCGTGTCGCCATACTAATGCGGGCGGTGCTGAAGAAACGCTCAACCGCGCGCGTCGGCCACGATGATTACTCAGTGTTTCCCCAGCCTGAGCCACAGCAGGGAACATGACCGGCTCCGAACCGGTTAGATAAGACGCAAGATCTATCCGTGAGGAGTACGACCCATGACCCAGCCAGTGAACAAGAGCAACGAAGAGTGGCGCGAGACCCTGAGCAGCGAGCAGTACGCGGTGCTGCGTGAAGGAGCGACCGAGCGTCCGTGGACGGGTGAACTTCTCGACGAAGGCCGCGCAGGCCTCTACACCTGTGCCGCCTGTGGCGCCGAACTCTTCAAGAGCGGCACGAAGTTCGACTCCGGCTGCGGCTGGCCGAGCTTCTACGAGTCGGTCCGGCCAGAGGCCGTCAAGCTGATCGAGGACAACTCGCTCGGTATGGTGCGCACCGAGGTCCGTTGTGCCACCTGCGACTCACACCTCGGTCACGTGTTCGATGACGGTTTCGGCACCCCGACCGGTGACCGCTACTGCATGAACTCGCTCTCGCTGAACTTCGCCCCGGCCGAGTAACGTGCCGGATCTCATCGACATCGTCGCCGGACGCAGGTCCTGGTCGAAGGTGACGGAGGATGCCCCGACGCATGAGGAGCTTCTCCCGCTCGTCGCGGCATCCGCCCGTGTGGCCGATCACAGTGCCCTCCGCCCATGGCGGTTGATCGAGTTGCGCGGGAACGCTCGCCACAAGCTCGGCAAGGCCATCGCCAAAGCGGAGGGTGACGACAAGCCGTCGACGAAGCCGCTCCGCGCCTCGCTGCTCATCGCGATCGTCGTGAGCGTGAAGAAGAGCGGAAAAGTCCCGGTCTGGGAACAGGAGACCGTCGCATCAGGAGTCGCACACACTCTCAGCCTGCTCCTGCACGATGCCGGCTGGGGTGTGTTCTGGCGCAGCGGCCACTACACGCGGTCGAAGCCCGTTCGCAAGATGCACAAGCTCGCGAGGAACGAGGAGCTGCTCGGCTGGCTCTACGTCGGCGGCATCCCTGAGAAGGTGAAGCCGGGCCACCGCAGAATGATCGACGCCGAGAAGTTCATCACCGAGCTGTAGGCCGCCGCCTGATCGTCGCCACGGCCACCGCGACGAGGGCGAGCACTGCTCCGCCGACCGTCGCGAATCCCAGCCCGGCGCCGCCCGGCGCGACGGCGTCGATCAGGACGGAACCGACGAGCTGCCCCGCAACAGTGCCGAGTCCGAGGATCAGGACGCCGGTGTGCGCGACGAGGTATGCATTGACGCCGATGAAGATGCAGCCGATCGCTCCGCCGAGGTAGAGCAGCGGTTCGGTCGGCAGCCGGTCGGGCCAGCCGACGAATCCTGCACGCACGAGCATCACGGCGACGAGGGCTGCCGTTCCCACGACGAAATTGATGAACGTGGCCGAAAATGCGCTGTTCGCGCGTGCCCTGACCCTGCCGTTGACGGCAGACTGCCAGCCGGTTCCGAATCCGGCAACGAGCGGCATCGCGAGCATCCAGAGCGGGACGGAACCACCGACCTGACCGGACACCGACCACACGACGGCGACGATGGTGAGGCCGGCACCGACGAGCCTTGGCCACGTGCTGGGCACTTTTCCGTGCGGCCCGAACCCGATCCTGTCGAGGATCAGTCCTGACACGGTCTGCCCGGCCACAAGGGCGACGCTGAACAGGGCGACTCCGACCACGGCACCCGCGATGCCCTGGGAGAGCACGAGGAAAGCGCCGGAGAGGCCGCCGAGAACGGTCCACCACGGCATGCTGCCGTTCCGGAGGGCGCGGGAGACCTTACCGAGACCCACCCTGCCACTGCGGACGAACACCATGCAGACGGTGAGGATGAGAAGCCCGGAACCGAACGAGATGGCGGCCGCCACGAACCCGTCGCCGAGCGCGACGCCGAGGGCACCGTTCAGCCGGGTCTGCACCGCGGCGAGCGCTCCGCAGATCGCGGCGAGGGTGACGGCGAGCCACGTGGGAACGCGGCCGTGGGCTTGCGCGGTCACGAGGCTGGGTTGAGAAGTTCGAACATGAGAGCCGCCTGTCGGATTCGAACCGACGACCTGCGCATTACAAGTGCGCTGCTCTGGCCAACTGAGCTAAGGCGGCGTGGACTCGTCAATCATAACCAACGGTCGCGGGCCCTTCGGCCATGACATCCTTGGGAGGACCGTCCACGACGAAAGACACGCATGCCTGACCAGTCCACACCGACCGGCTCCCCCGACCTCAGCCGATCGGTCCTCGACCTGGCCATCCGGTGCGGCGAAGTGATCTTCGCGTCCGGTGCGAGCGCCGAGGATGCTACGGCGACGATGCTCGCGGTAACGAGGGCGTACGGTCTCAAGGGCTGCGAGGCGGATGTGACGCACACGGTGATCACGTTGACCTGGGACGATGCGTCGACCAGCGACAGCATCACCCGGTCGAGGAACGTCAAATACCGGACCATCGACTACACACGCCTGACGAACACGTCGACACTCATCGGCGACCTGCTGCACGATCCGATCCCCGTTGCCGAAGCCAGGGCACGGGTCAACGCGATCATCGGCGCGCGGCCGATCTATCCGATCCTGGTCAGGCGCACCGGCTGGAGCCTCGTCGGCGCAGGAGCCGCCTTCCTGCTCGGCGGCGGGCCGCTCGTCATTGCCGCGGCGTTCGTCGCCACCTTCTTCGTCGACCTGCTCACCGGGACGCTCGCCAAGACCAGGATCTCGGTGTTCTACCAGACACTGGCCGGCGGCGCCGTCGGGCCGATCGTCGCCGCCGTCGTGCACTTCATCGACCCGGCAGCGAACTCGTCGCTGGTCGTCGTCGCCACGATCATCATGCTGTTGGCAGGGGTGACATCATTCGGCGCCGTGCAGGACGTCCTGTCCGGGTTCTACGTGACAGGAACGGCACGTGTCCTCGAAGCGCTGCTCATCACCGGCGGCCTCGTCGCAGGCGTCGCAGGAACCACGATGCTTCTTGCACGGTTCGGCCTGGTGCTGGACATCGAGCCGTACGTGGCGCCGACACTCGCCGAGATCCCGCTTCAGCTCGTGGCATCCGTCGTCATCATCGTCGGGTTCGCCCTCGCCGTCGAGGTCCCGCCGCGGGCGATCTGGGCCGTCAGCGCACTGGGAATCGTCGCATACCTGGTCTACGCCTCGGGCGTCGCCACAGAGGTCGGAGTGGCCTGGGCTGCTGGCACAGCCGCTCTCGTCGTCGGCGTCCTGTCCGCAGTCGCATCACGCATCGTGCGCATCCCGCCGCTGCCGCTCGTCGTCTCGGCGCTCGTCCCGCTCGTGCCTGGCCTGATCCTGTTCAGGGGGCTGCTCGAACTGAGCGCCGGGTCGATCGAGGGGCTGCTGAGCATGCTCGAAGCGGCCTCTGTCGCCGTCGCACTCGCTGCGGGGGCGTTGCTC
Source organism: Mycetocola sp. Y719 (assembly GCF_056713205.1). NCBI lineage: Bacteria > Bacillati > Actinomycetota > Actinomycetes > Micrococcales > Microbacteriaceae > Mycetocola > Mycetocola sp. Y719. Next base: position 1,290,454 of record NZ_JBWYGY010000001.1, read on the forward strand.
GGGCAGTACGTGGTCCAGAACGCTCTCGGCCCTGCCAGGCGCATCCAGCGTCGGTTCGTCGGCCCGCTGATGGGTGTTCAGGTCCGCCTGGGGCGGAAGCGGGAAGAGAAGATCTGACCCGCTACTCGGCCGGCGCCGAAGGCGAGGGCGACGGGCTCGGGCTCGACTTCGCGTAGGTCTCGCTCGCGACGGAGAGCACGAAGGCCTGGAATTCCTTCTCGTCAGTGATCGAGCCGGTGTACTGCTTGTCGTTCACAAGGACGGTCGGGGTTCCCTTGACCTTGCTCAGCGACGAGTTCGGCACAGCTTCAGTCGTTGCGCGGTCGGTGGACGACTGCACCCAGGTCTTGAAGGTCGCGTCGTCGATGCAGGACTCGATGCTGCCCTGGGCCGGGCCGGCAGGAGCGGTTCCCGCTTCGGTCTCGCCTGCCGTTGCGACCATCTGCTTCAGCTGGTCATCCGAGAGCCCTTCGGTGCCTTCCTCAGGCTGGTTCTCGAACATCAGCGTGTTGAAGGTGAAGAAGTTGTTCGGCGCGTAATTCGCCACGCACGCGGCGGCGTTGGCGGCGCGGAGCGAGTACTGGGTTCCCGCAGACCGGCCGGTGAGGATGGCGATCGGGTGGTACTCGACGGTCGCAGTGCCGTTCTCGGCCCAGGTCGCGAGCTGTTCCGTGTTGGTCGCTTCGAACTGGCCGCACAGCGGGCAGAGGTAGTCGACGAAGATCCGGATGTTCGGGACGTTCGGGTCGATGGAGGTGGGCACCGGCTCTGCACCTGCGGCGAGAGCAGGACTCTTCACGACCTTGAGCTCTTCACCGATGACGATTCCGCCGCTGGCCATGTTGGCCGGGCCTGGAGTCGGTGGACGGATCGCGCTCGTGATGATGAACGCGACACCGGCGATGACGGCGAGGACCACGACGACGATTCCACCCTGCAGGAAGATGCGATTCCGCTTCTCCCGCTTGCGCTGGGCATCCCGAAGTTCCTTCGCCTTCTCGCGAGTCGCCTCGCGTCGCTGGTTCTTCGTCGGAGGAACTTCCGGTCCGCCGCTGTCCATGAATCCTCGCTTCGTTTAAGTAGACAGTCGGGCACGGCCTGCCGAACCCAACACCCACCGATCGTAGTTCCGCAGTCTGGGAAATGCCCAAACGGATGCTGGACGCGGCCGGTCCGGACGCAGCGTCCCGATTCCAGTCGCGGGGTGCCGTCGTGCAATACTGGTGAAATCGCGATCGTGTACCCACACGCTCGTGCGCATGCAACGCAGCACGCAATGCATGATTCCATTCACTCGGATCGTCCGGCACGTACCTGCCGGTGAAGGAGAAATACACATGTCATCCGTCACGTTCGACAACGCCACCCGCCTGTACCCCGGTGGCACCCGCGCCGCCGTTGACAAACTCAACCTCGAGGTCGCCGATGGCGAATTCCTTGTTCTGGTTGGCCCGTCCGGCTGTGGTAAGTCCACGTCTCTGCGTATGCTCGCCGGCCTCGAAGAGGTCAACGACGGCCGCATCCTCATCGGTGACCGCGACGTCACCGACGTGCCGCCGAAGGACAGGGACATCGCGATGGTGTTCCAGAACTACGCGCTGTACCCGCACATGACCGTCGCAGAGAACATGGGCTTCGCCCTGAAGATCGCCGGCGTCAACAAGGACGAGCGCGCCAGCCGCGTTCTCGAGGCTGCCAAGCTCCTCGACCTCGAGGAGTACCTGACCCGCAAGCCGAAGGCTCTCTCCGGTGGCCAGCGTCAGCGTGTTGCCATGGGTCGCGCCATCGTCCGTCAGCCCCAGGTCTTCCTCATGGACGAGCCGCTGTCGAACCTCGACGCCAAGCTCCGCGTCCAGACCCGTACGCAGATCGCGTCGCTCCAGCGCCGCCTCGGTGTCACCACGGTCTACGTCACGCACGACCAGACCGAGGCACTCACCATGGGTGACCGGATCGCCGTGCTGAAGGATGGCATCCTGCAGCAGGTCGGAACGCCTCGCGACCTGTACGAGAGCCCGCAGAACGTCTTCGTCGCCGGGTTCATCGGCTCCCCAGCCATGAACCTCCTCACCGCGGATGTCGCTGACGGCGGCATCCAGTTCGGCGCGCGCGTCGTTCCCGTCGACCGCGACGTCCTCGGCCAGGCCAGCGCCAAGCAGGTCACCGTCGGTGTCCGTCCCGAGGACATCGAAGTGTCGACTGAACCGGGCAACGGCCTCGAGGTCCAGGTCGACCTCGTCGAGGAACTCGGCGCTGACGGCTACCTCTACGGACACGCTGACGTCAACGGCAAGCGCACCGACCTCGTCGCGCGCGTCGACGGACGCACCCACGCACACGCCGGTGAGAAGGTCTTCCTGATCCCGACGCCGCGCCACGTGCACCTCTTCGACACCGAGTCCGGGCTTCGCCTCAACGCGGCAGTCCACGCGGACTGACAGCATCGCGCCGGCTGATGGGGTCTTTCGCTCCGTCAGCCGGCGCTACTGTTTAAGCCACCATGACCTCACTCAGCATCACCGCGGCCACCGTCGACCCCGCACTCCTCGACCTCCCCTGGGATCTTCCTCTGGAGAACTGGCCGAACGAGACCATCGCCTCCCTGCCCAAGGGCATCTCCCGCCACCTCGTGCGGTTCGCCAACCTGTCCGGTTACGTCGTCGCCGTCAAGGAAACGACGGCAGAGATGGCACGCGGCGAATACGACATGCTGGGCACGCTGCAGCGCCTCGACATTCCCTGCGTCGACCGCGTGGCCGTGATCACGGGCCGTTCTGACGACTCCGGTGAGCCGCTGCCGAGCGCCCTGGTCACCCGGCACCTCAAGTTCTCGCTCCCCTACCGCGCCCTGTTCTCGCAGCAACTCCGTCCTGACACGGCTTCGAGGCTCGTCGACGCCCTCGCGGTGCTCCTCGTGCGGCTCCACATCGCCGGGTTCTTCTGGGGCGACGTCTCGCTCTCCAACACGCTCTTCCGTCGCGACGCCGGCGCCTTCGCCGCGTACCTCGTCGACGCCGAGACCGGCAAGCTCTACGAGGGCGGCCTGTCCAACGGCCAGCGCGAGAACGACCTTGAGATCGCCCGCGTCAACATCGCCGGCGAACTGATGGACCTCGAAGCCGGCGGACGTGTCGACGTCGAACTCGACCCGATCCAGCTCTCCGACGGCATCGTCGCCGCATACCGGTCCCTGTGGGCGGAACTCACCGGCGCCGAATCGTTCTCATCGAGCGAACGCTGGCGGATCAGCGAGCGCGTGGACCGCCTCAACGCTCTCGGTTTCGACATCGAGGAGCTCGCGATCAAGACGGATGCCGGCGGGACGACCGTCCGGATCCAGCCGAAGGTCGTCGACGCCGGCCACCACCAGCGCCGGCTGCTCCGCCTCACCGGGCTCGACGCAGGCGAGAACCAGGCGCGCAGGCTCCTCAACGACCTCGACTCGTACGCGGCGACATTCGGGAAACCGAACATGGACGAGGAGATGATGGCGCACGAATGGCTCACCCGCGTCTTCGAGCCGGTCATCAAGTCGATCCCCCGCGACCTCAAGGGCAAGCTCGAGCCGGCCGAGGTGTTCCACCAGCTGCTCGAACACCGCTGGTTCATGTCTCAGCGTGAGGCGAGGGACATCCCGCTCTCCGAAGCGCTCACCTCGTACATCAACGACATCCTGAGACACCGCCGCGACGAGGCGACGGTGATCGCCCCGCTCACGGGTTCGATCACCATGCCGAACGACGTTGTCGCCACCGATGACGTGAATTGGCGCGACCGGGTCTGAGACCCGGCCGCGCCGTTTCGAGCCCTTCGGCTACTTCTTGCCGTGCTTTTTCGAGCGCAGTTTCGAGATCTCGTAGAGCGTGACGGATGCCGCGATCCCGGCGTTCAGCGACTCGGTCGCCGATGTGATGGGGATCGACACGATCGCGTCGCAGGTCTCGGTGACGAGACGTGACAGGCCCTTGCCCTCGCTGCCGACGACGATGACGACAGGCCGGTCGGCGAGGGGCAGACCGGGAAGGTCGGTGGTCCCTCCGCCGTCCAGGCCGATGACGAACACGCCGGCCTCCTTGAACGCCTTGAGCGTCTGGGTGAGGTTCGTGGCCATGGCGACAGGGGTCCGTGCAGCTGCTCCAGCAGACGTCTTCCACGCGGATGCCGTGAGGCCGACGGAGCGACGCTGGGGCACGATGACCCCGTGTCCGCCGAACGCCGCGGTCGACCGGATGATCGCTCCGAGGTTGCGCGGGTCGGTGATGCCGTCGAGGGCGACGAAGAGAGGCGTCTGGCCCCGGGACACAACCTGCTCGAGCAGCTCGGTCGGGTGCGCGTAGCTGTACGGCGGCACCTTGAGAGCGAGGCCCTGGTGCACCGAGTCGAATCCGGCGAGACGGTCGAGTTCCGGCCGCATCACCTCGAGGATCGGCAACCCACGTGCTGTGGCCAGTGCGAGGACTTCCTTCACCCGGTCATCGAATTCGATCCGGGTGGCCATGTAGAGCGCTGAGGCGGGAATCTTGGCCCGGAGTGCCTCGAGCACCGAGTTACGGCCGGTGACGATCTCACTGTCGTCCGACTGCTTCTGCTTGGGCTTCCGACCGGCGACGGGCGCGGTTCCGGTGCGCGCACCGGACTTCGCCTGCGCCTGGTTGAGGCGGTCCTTGGCGATCTTGCGCTTTCCTGCGGCATGGTAGGTGCGGTCCTCAGCCTTCGGCGTCGGTCCCTTACCTTCGAGGGATCGACGACCGAGTCCGCCTGTGCCCTTTGCCGGGCCCTTCTTGGTCTTGCGTACCGCCCCTGGGCGTGGCTTACTGGCCATCAATACTCCAATGTGCACCTGTCGAGGTGTCTTCAATCGTGATTCCCGCGGTGGTGAGGACGTCGCGGATTCTGTCGGCGGCCGCGAAATCGCGCGCCGCCCTGGCGTTCTGGCGTTGGTCGAGCAGCTGGTCGACGAGGGTGTCGAGCACCCCGTGGACGGCACGGTCCTGACCGTGCGACCACTCGGCGGAGAGCGGATTGATGCCGAGGACCTCGGTCATGGCCATCACCTGCCCCTGCGCGGCGGCGGCGAAAGCAAGATCTTCGCCGTCAATGCTCGCGTTGCCTTGCCTTATTGTGTCATGTAATACGGCCAGCGCCTGCGGGATGGCCAGATCGTCGTTCATGGCTGCGGCGAATGCCTCGGGGATCCGCTCTGTTCCCGTGCCGGCGAACCGTGTGCCCGTCAGCCTCCTGGAGACCCGTTCGAGGAAACTCTCGATCCTGTCGAGGGCTGCCTCGGCCTCGGCCAGCGCACCGTCGTGGTAGTCGATCGTCGACCGGTAGTGGGCCTGCCCGAGGTAGTAGCGGACGACGATCGGACGGGCGGCGCCGAGCAGGTCGGCGGCGTAGACCGAATTACCCAGCGACTTCGACATCTTCTGTCCATTGACGTTGACGAGGCCGTTGTGCACCCAGTAACTCGCGAAGGCGTCACCGGCAGCCGTCGACTGCGCGAGCTCGTTCTCGTGGTGCGGGAACCGCAGGTCGAGGCCTCCGCCGTGGATGTCGAATGCGCTGCCGAGGTACCGGCTGGACATGGCCGAGCATTCGATGTGCCAGCCCGGTCGCCCGGCGCCCCACGGGCTCGGCCACGTGGCCGACGCCGGCTCGTCCACCTTGTGGCCCTTCCAGAGGGCGAAGTCGCGGGGGTCCCGCTTGCCGCGCGGATCAGCGTCCGTCGCCGCTTCCATGCTGTCGATGTTCTGCCTGGTCAGTTCGCCGTATGCCGGCCAGCTGCGCACGTCGAAGTAGACGTCGCCCGAGTCGTCTCCTGCGGCGTAGGCGTGCCCGTTGGCGAGGAGGCGTTCGATGATGGCGTGCATCTGCTGAATGCTCGCGGTCGCGCGTGGCTCGTATGTGGGAGGCAGGATGCCGAGGGTGCGGTACCCGTCGGTGAACTCCAGTTCGGTACGGTAGGCCAGCGCCCACCATTCCTCTGAACCGGTGGCGTTGACGAGGACCTTGTCGTCGATGTCTGTGACATTGCGGACAAGGGTCACGTCGAAACCGGAATAGTTCAGCCAGCGGCGCAGCTGGTCGTAGACGAGCGCCGATCGAAGGTGCCCGATGTGCGGCGACGACTGCACGGTGGGTCCGCAGACGTACAGCCCGACCTTCCCCGGAACGAGGGGGACGAAGTCACGGAGGGCCTGCGCCCGGGAATCATAGAGTTGCATTGCCACGACTCAAGAGTACTGGCGCACGACCGTCGCCGTCGCGATGGCGCAGACACCCTCGCCCCTGCCCGTGAAACCGAGCCCGTCCGTCGTCGTGGCCGACAGACTGACCGGGGCGCCGAGAAGGCCGGTCAGGAGTTCTTCCGCCTCGAGGCGCCTGGGCGAGAACCGCGGGCTGTTGCCGATGAGCTGAACGGCGACGTTGCCGATGGCGTAGCCTGCCTCGGCCAGGCGGGAACGCGTCGCCGCCAGGAAGACCTCGCCGTGAGCCCCGTCGAATTGCGGGTCGTCGGTTCCGAAGACGCTGCCGATGTCTCCGAGACCGGCGGCGGACAGCAGGGCGTCGGTGATGGCGTGGCTGACAGGGTCCCCGTCGCTGTGCCCGGCCAGTCCGGTCTCCCCCGGCCAGTGCAGGCCCGCGAGCCAGAGCTCCGAGCCGTCGTCGAAGGCGTGGACGTCCACGCCGATTCCGGTGCGGATACCGCCTGGCGCCTCCTGGGAAGTGAGCAGCCCCTCTGCCCGGCGGAGGTCCCACGGCGTGGTGATCTTGAAGGACGCCGCGTCACCGTCGATGACGGAGACGGTGTGGCCTGCAGCCGAGAACAGCGCGGCATCGTCGGTGTGCTCGGCAGCAGCCATGGCGTATGCGTCGTCGAGTGCGGCGCGCGGGAAGCCCTGCGGTGTCTGGATGGAACGGAGTTCGGACCTGTCGACGGTCTCGACCACCGTCTCGTCGTCATCGACCCGCTTGACCGTGTCCTGCACGGGGACGCCTGGGACGATCCCGGATGCCGTCTGCGCGACCGCGGCGACGACACCATCGAAGATCGCCGACGGCGTCAGCGCCCGTGCGGCGTCGTGGACGAGGACGATCCGAACGGATGCGCCGAGAGCCGAGAGCCCACGCGCAACGGACTGCTGCCTGGTCGGTCCGCCGGCGACGACGGAGATGGCCTCGACCGCGGCACCGGCGGAGCGCACGGCGATCGTCTCGGCTTCCTCCACGAAGTCGGCTGGTGCGACGACGACGACCTGGGCGTCTCGCTGCATCCCGAACACCGAGGAAAGGCACCGCTCGAGGACGGTGCGTCCGGCGAGGTCCACGAATGCCTTCGGGCGGGCGGCGCCGAGCCTGGTCCCGCTTCCTGCTGCCACGACGATGACGCCGACGATCGGTGCGCGACTATTCATAGCTCCCGAGCTTAGCCACCCCGGGCATCACCCCAGGTACGACGAAACCCTGGTCACTGAGCTCGTCGAAGTGCGGCCCCGCTTGCGCGGTGCACGGCGCCTCAACAACGACAAAGCTCGACCACCGGATACCCGGTGATCGAGCTTGTCGAGATCAAGAGATCAGATCGAAGACCCCGCTATGACGCGAGCACCTCGTCGAGAACGTTCGAGGCTTTCTCCTCGTCGGTCTTCTCTGCGAGGGCGAGTTCCGAGATGAGGATCTGGCGCGCCTTGGCCAGCATGCGCTTCTCGCCGGCCGAGAGGCCGCGGTCCTGGTCACGGCGCCAGAGGTCGCGGACGACCTCGCTCACCTTGATGACATCGCCTGAGGCGAGTTTCTCAAGGTTCGCCTTGTAACGGCGCGACCAGTTGGTGGGTTCTTCTGTGAACGGCGCACGAAGGACGTCGAACACGCGTTCAAGTCCTTCTTTACCGATCACGTCACGAACGCCGACCAGGTCGACGTTCTCAGCGGGCACCTCGATAACGAGGTCACCCTGGGTGACGCGAAGCTTCAGATAAAGCTTCTCTTCTCCCTTGATGACCCGAGTTTTCACTTCCGCAATAGTTGCGGCTCCGTGGTGGGGGTATACGACGGTTTCGCCAACCTCAAAAAGCATGGATGTGTATCCCTTCAGCATCTACCAGAATACCACAGCGGGCATGCACTAAAGTTCGCTCAGCAGCGACAGGGCCGGCCCCCTCGCTAGGCTAAACTCGGACTCGTTCCGCACGTGTCGCCTCAGCGCGCGTGCACCCCTGTGTTCTTGGAGGACCTGTGAAGGCGCGTTTGATCGCAACCGTCGTACTGGCGGCATCCGTCGTACTGGGCACGAGCGCGTGCAACCTGATCTCCCCGCAGACCACGACGAAGCCGTATGACGCGAGCGACGGCATCTCAGGACGCGTCGGCGACCTGAAACTTCGCAACGCGGTCATCATCACCGGTGACGGTACAGACGGCAACCTCCTGGTCTCCGTGACCAACACCGGTGGCGCGCACAACCTCAAGATCCAGTTCGGTGACGACAGCGAAACGATCGAAGCGATCATTCCCAAGGAGTCGACGGTCTCGTTCGGCACCGAGGAAGAAGGCCCGCTCCTTCTCGAAGGCATCGACACTGAGCCCGGCGCCCTCCTGCCGGTGTTCTTCCAGTACGGCGATGAGACCGGCGTCGAGCTCCTCGTCCCCGTCCTCGACGGCACGCTGGGCGAGTACAGCGAGTTCGTTCCGGGTGGAGTCGCCGAGTAACGCCGCTCCAGGTTTCCTTTGGGAGAACTCAGGCTTCGAAGCGGTATCCGAGCCCTCGAACGGTGACAAGCATCCGTGGCTCTGACGGGTTCTCTTCGATCCTCGACCTGATCCGCTTGATGTGGACGTCGAGCGTCTTGGTGTCGCCGAAGTAGTCGCTCCCCCACACCCTGTCGATGAGCTGACCGCGGGTCAGCACGCGGCCGGCGTTGCGCAGGAGCAGCTCGAGAAGCTCGAATTCCTTCAACGGCATAGATATCTCACCACCGTTGACTTCCACGGTGTGTCGTTCGAGATCCATCCGGACGGTTCCTGCCTCGAGGACGGATTCGGCGACGTCCTCGTCCGTGATCCGTCGGCGGAGGACGGCCCGGATGCGGGCGAGGAGTTCGCGGCTCGAGTACGGCTTCGTGACGTAGTCGTCGGCTCCCAGTTCGAGCCCGACGACGATGTCCACTTCGGAGTCTTTGGCCGTGAGCATGATGATCGGCGTGCTCGACACCGCCCGGATCTGCCGGCAGACCTCTGTTCCGGGGATCCCGGGGAGCATGAGGTCGAGCAGCACGAGGTCCGGTTCATCGGCGAGGAACGCGGCGACGGCACTCCGTCCGTCCTGGACCACGTCGATGTCATATCCCTCTCGTCCGAGGAGGTAGGCGAGCGGCTCGCTGAGGGCTGCTTCGTCTTCGACGAGGAGAATACGTGTCATTGGCTGGAGTCCTAACCTGCGTTGTCGTATGTGGGGGCGTCGGCTGGCCCGGAGATGCTGATCTGGCCGGTGAGCGGCTTTTCCTGTGCTTCGGGGAGCCGGATGGTGAAGGTCGATCCTTTACCGACGAGCGACCAGACCTTCACGTCGCCGCCGTGGTTCTGCACAGCGTGCTTGACGATGGAGAGGCCGAGACCAGTGCCGCCGGTGTGGCGCGATCTGGCCTGATCGACCCGGTAGAACCGTTCGAACACCCTGTCGCGATCCTCCTCCGGGATGCCGACACCCTGGTCGGTGACGGCGATCTCGACGAAGCCGTCCCTTCGGGAGATTCCGACACCGACGCGTCCGCGCTCAGGCGAGTAGGCGATCGCGTTGGCGATGAGGTTGTGGACGGCGACGACAAGCAGGTCCTCGTCACCGTAGACACGTGCACCTGGGTCGCGGGCGGCCACCAGGGTGACTCCACCGACCTCTGCCGCCACCCGGTTCTGGTCGACGGCAGCGGCGATGACCCTGTCGACGTCTAGTAGTTCGGGCTGGTGGAGCGCGTCTGCGGCCTGCAACCGGGACAGGTCGATGATCTCACCGGTGATCCGGGCGAGCCGTGCGGCCTCTGTGGCCAGCCTGGCCGCGAATTTGCGCACCTGCGCCGGGTCGTCGGCTGCCGGCTCGAGGGCTTCGGCGAGGAGACTCACCGCCCCGATCGGCGTCTTCAGCTCATGGCTGATGTTCGCGATGAAATCCCGCCGCACCTCGTCGAGGCGGCGGGACTCGGTGTGGTCCTGGGCGAGGAGAAGCACGTAGCGGGTGCCGAGCCGTGCGGCGCGGACAGACAGGTTGAGGCTCACGTCACTGAAGCGACCGCGGGTGATGTCGATGTCGGCGGTGGCAGGGTCGCCGCCGTCGCGCACCAGTTCGGCAAGCCGGCTGAACTCCGCGTGGGCGAGTTTCCCGTCGCGAACGAGCCCGAGGGCGAGGGCACCGGGCGAAGCCTTGACGACGTTGCCTGACGGGTCGACGACGATCCCGGCACTCTCGAGAGCATCGAGCACCTGGCTCACGCCATCCGGAACCGACGGGGTCACGACGTTTGCGACCCGCTCGCCACGGCGAGCGGCAAAGAAGACGGCGACGGCGAAGCCAGCGCCGATGAGAAGGCCGAGCACGAGCGATACCAGCACCAGCCAGGTGGAGTCCATACGACTAGATTAGAGGCACGGGCAGACCACGCCGGCCAGACGAGGCGCCTCATCAGGGCATTTTCGTGAGTGTTCAGACGGGCGCCACCAAACGTTAACCTGAGGGCGACAGAGTGGAACCGTGGCCTGTTCCCCGGCGCCAGACAGCATGTGCCCGGGCCCCGACATCCGAAACGGAGATCAAGTGCGTGAAGTATTCCAGCAGGAGCTGGCAGAGGTGCAGGACCGGCTCGTGGCCATCTCCGAGCTCGTGTCCATCTCCATCACGAACGCCGTTCAGGCGTTCAACGAATCCAATGTGACCATCGCAGAAGAGGTCATCGAGAACGACGTCAGGATCGACGAGCTCACCGTCGCTCTCGACGAGCTGGCCATCAACATCCTGGCCAGGCAGCAGCCAGTGGCCCGCGACCTGCGCATCGTCGTGAGCGCCCTGCGCATCAGCTCATCGCTCGAGCGGATGGGTGACATGGCCGAGCACATCGCCCAGCTCGCCCGCTACCGGTTCCCCGAGCGCGCCGTCCCGAAGGGGCTGCGTTCGACCTTCGCTGAGATGGGTCGCCTCGACGTGGAGATCTCGCTCAAGCTGACCGAACTCCTCCGCACCCAGAACGTGCGCCTCGCGGAGGAGATCCGCAACGAGGACGACAAGGTAGACGAACTCCACGTCAGCGTGTTCGACAAGGTGCTCGGCGAAACCTGGAAGGGCAAGCCGATCGCGACGGTCGACGCCACGCTGGCCTCCCGCTACCACGAGCGCTTCGCAGACCACGCGGTCTCGATCGCCAAGAAGGTGCAGTACCTCGCCACCGGTGACTGGATCCCGGACACCGAGGACTGACCTCCCGGCAGACGACAGAAGAGGCGCGAACCGATCGGTTCGCGCCTCTTCTTCTTGCTACTCCGGGTGGCTTACTTCTTGCCCTGGGCTGCCACGGCGGCTGCGCCTGCGGCGGCCGCCTCGGGGTCGAGGTACTGGCCGGGCTCGATCGGCGCGAAGTCCTCGTCGAGCTTGTAGACGAGGGGGATGCCGGTCGGGATGTTCAGTTCGGCGATCTCGTCGTCAGAGATTCCGTCGAGGTGTTTGACCAGCGCGCGGAGCGAGTTGCCATGCGCGGTGACGAGCACGGTCTTCCCTGCGGCGAGGTCGACGGTGATGTCGGAGTGCCAATAGGGCAGCATCCTGTCGATGACGTCCTTGAGGCACTCGGTCTTCGGAACCTCGCCGTCGATGCCGACATAGCGCGGGTCATGCGCCTGCGAGTACTCGTTGTCGTCGTCGATCTCTGGCGGCGGCACGTCGAACGAACGGCGCCAGGTCTGGAACTGCTCGGGGCCGTACTCCGCAAGGGTCTGGGCCTTGTCCTTGCCCTGCAGAGCTCCGTAATGGCGCTCGTTGAGACGCCAGGTGCGCTTCACAGGGATCCACGCGCGGTCGGCGACGTCGAGGGCGATGTTCGCGGTCTGGATCGCGCGAGTGAGCACGGACGTGTACTGGATGTCAGGCATGAGACCCGACTCGTTCAGGAGCTCTCCTGCGCGGTTCGCTTCCGTGACGCCCTGATCGCTCAGGCGGACATCGACCCAGCCGGTGAACAGGTTCTTCTGGTTCCAGTCGCTGTTTCCGTGGCGCAACAGGATGAGGGTGTATGGCAAAGACATGCCCCCACTCTACCGATCAGGAGATTCCAATCTGGCGACTGAGAGGATGGTCGGATGCCTGTCGGGACCATCACGCGCGGAACAACGAATACCAACAGGCTCCGCCGGGTGGATCGTTGGATGCAGACCCTCGACATCCTCCCCCGCACGCATGACCCGCTCGTGGTCGACCTCGGCTACGGGGCGAGCGCGGTCACGAGCCTCGAACTCCATTCCCGGCTTGCGATGGTGAGGCCGGACGTCGAGGTGATCGGGCTCGAGATCGACCCGGCCCGCGTCCGCAGTGCATCCGCCCAGCTCGCGGCCGTTCGCGCGGGAGTCACCGGCTTCTCCCCCGGTGCGGACGTGTCGTTCGCGGTCGGTGGCTTCGAGGTGCCGCTGGCGGCCAGGCGCAGGCCTGCCGTCATCCGAGCGTTCAACGTGCTGCGCCAGTATGACGAGTCGGCGGTCGCGGACGCCTGGGCGCTGATGACGTCGCGCCTGCAGCCCGGAGGGGTCCTCGTCGAAGGCACCTGTGATGAGATCGGCCGTGTCTCGAGCTGGATCGCCGTCACTGCCGGCGGACCGGTGTCGTTGACGATCTCGCTCCGTCTCGGCGAACTGGACCGGCCGTCGATCGTCGCCGAGCGGCTGCCGAAGGCGCTCATCCACCACAACGTCCCTGGCGAGCGGATCCATGAACTGCTCGCGGACCTCGACCGGCAGTGGCAGTACGCCGCACCGCTGGCACCGTATGGTCAGGTGCAGCGCTGGCAGGCCGCCCTGGCCGGGCTGGCGGATGCCGGATGGCCGCTCGAAGGACGCCGCACGCGCTGGCGCCTCGGCGAGTTCACCGTGCCCTGGTCCGCCGTGGCGTGACGGCGTCCCGTCGTCGTTCATCCGTCGCAAATGTCGGGTTCCGGGCTCCGCTACCGACATACGCGACGGATGGATCCGGCACCCGCGCTCCGAACGGTTCTAGCCCCGGCGCACAGCCCCGAGCCGGGGAAGCCGGGGAACATCGGCGACAGCGCCAGCGTCGGACGGCACGATGACCTGCTGCGATGCGGCGATGGTGATCCCGTCCTCGTCCACGGTGAGGACGGCAGCGGGGTCGACGTTGCGACGCACGACGGCAAGGGCGATCGGTCCGAGTTCGTGGTGCATCACCGCGGTCGTCACCGCGCCGACGACGGTCGGTTCGCCGTTCCGGTCGGCACGGACGTCTGCTCCATGGGCTGGGAGCACCGAGTCCGACCCGTCGAGGTGGAGCAGGACCAGCCGGCGCGGCGGGTGGCCGAGGTTGTGGACCTTCGCGATGGTCTCCTGGCCCCGGTAGCAGCCCTTGGTCAGGTGCACGGCACTGCGCAGCCAGTCCAGTTCGTGGGGAATCGTCTTCTCGTCGACCTCTGTGGCCTTCCGCGGTCGCCACGCGGCGACTCGCAGCGCCTCTGCCGCCAGCGAACCAGCGGCAGGCAGGGAACCTTCGGCAAGCGCGGCCAGGGCGTCGCGCTCCACGAGCACCTCGGTCCAGCTCCAGCCGGAAGAGGGGTGCTCGCCACGTGCGTACTGGTGTCCGCCCGGAGCAACGGTGCTCCACGGATCTGTCCAGACGAGGGGGATGCCGTTCGGCGAAGCAACAGGCAGGTCGATCGGCTGGTCACCGGCCATGAGGCCGATCCTGGCGTAGTCGCCGGTTCGGTCGGCAATCTCCACCCGCAGCATGAACTTCATCCGCGTGAGCCACGCGACGAGCGGTTCGACGGCAACGTCCTCGACGAGGAGCCATGCCGTGTCGCCGTCGTCGATGATCCCGGCGGCGTACTCGAGGCGACCCTGAGGGTCGAGGAATAGGGTTTCGCTCGAAGACCCGGGCGCAAGTCTGGTGAGCTCAGCCGACGTCATCGAGTTGAGCCAGCTGAGGCGGTCGGGCCCGGAGACGGACACGACGCCGCGGTTCGACAGGTCGACGATCGCCTCACCTGCCGCGAGCATCCGTTGTTCGATGGCCGGACTTCCGTAGTGCGACGGGACGCCTGCATCGACGGCATCCGGCAGCGCGACGGCGGCAGGGCGGGAGAGAAACGGGGAGGGGGATGTCATCAGTCCACTTTCGCGAGTCGGCCGGAGGCATGCGTGCGCAGGTCCTGGCCGAGCGCTGCGATGTCCCACGCCCAGAGCAGATGGTTGTCGACCAGGCCGTACAGGCGTGTGGCGGCCGCGTATTCCTTCGCGCCGGCAGTACGCATCACGGCATCAGTGGCGAGGTCGATCCGGGGTCCGCGGACCTGGCCGAGGTACAGCTCGCTGACACCTGTCGGGTGCACGAGGGAAACTTCCAGGTCGAAGCCGTCGTCGCTGTTGCGCAGGGTCTCGACGTCCTCAGCCGTCTGGAACGGCGGCTGTCCGACACCGGGGAGCATGGCGGGTCCCGGGTCACCGGCGGCCTGCGGCCGATGCAGCCGCCAGTAACCGGTCTCGGCCACCAGGCCGGTGTGCTCCTCATCGAGCAGCCAGGTGTACGAGGTGTAGTTGAGGTATGGCATGCCGTCGTGGCTGAAGCTCACGCGCTGGCCGAACTCGGAACTGATCGTGCCGTCTGCCGTCGAGTAGTCGATGACGCCGCTCCCCTCCCAGACTCCGAGGAGCCAGGAGACAGGGACGAGTTCGGCGGGCAGGCCGGTCGGGATCTCGATCATCGGCGCGCCAGGAGTCAGCGCTGGCCGCGGAAGAGGTTGACGAGCACGACGACGGAGATGCCGGCGATGGCGAGGCTGGCGAGGGCGAGCAATCCGACGAAGAAGAGTTCGAGCGCGACGAGGTCCATGCCAGCAGTCTATCCCTCGAAGAGCGTCGCGAGCCCGAGGATGGCCGCCGCCAGGGTGAGAATCCCGAGCACGCCCACGATGCTGATCGCCATCCGGTCGATGAATCCGACCTTCTGGTGCGTGAGCAGCTGGATGACGAAGGTCAACAGCGTGCAGGTCGCGAGTGTTAGCGAGAGCCAGGTGAAGCGCAGTTCGTGGTGCACGAAGACGAGGACGAGGATGGCCCCGATGAGGGCAACGGCCCAGACCGCGAGGATGCCGCGCCAGGAGCGCGACGGAGTCAGCGGAGCATCGGTCATGGCTCTATCTTGCCTGATCTGACGGGCATGTGGGCGAGCTGACGGCCACGGTTCAGAACCGGCGATCAGCGAAAGCTAGTATGGGGTCAGGTAATCACTGGAGGTCACGCGTGGCGCAACTGTTGATTCTGACCTCACGGGTCGACAATGACGTGTTGCCTTCTCTCGGGCTGCTCAGTCACCGTGTGCGCCAGATACCGGCACAGCCGGCTCAGCTCGTCAACGCGCCATCGAGCGATGTCATCATCATCGACGCGCGAACCGATCTCGCCGGCGCCAAGTCCCTGTGCAAGATCCTCCGCACCACCGGTCTCACCGTTCCCCTTCTCGTCGTGCTCACCGAGGGCGGGCTCAGCGCTGTCAGCGCCGACTGGGGAGTGGATGACGTGCTGGTGGACGCGGCGGGGCCCGCGGAGATCGACGCCCGCATCCGCCTGGCCATCGGCCGCCAGGCACTCGAACAGACGTCGACGAAGATCCAGACCTCTGGCGTGGTCATCGACGAGGCCAGCTATTCGGCCAAGGTGCAGGGGAAGCCCCTCGACCTCACCTACAAAGAGTTCGAACTCCTCCGCTTTCTCGCCACTCATCCGTCCCGCGTCTTCACCCGCGAGCAGCTGCTCAGCGAGGTGTGGGGTTACGACTACTTCGGCGGCACACGCACCGTCGACGTCCACGTGAGGCGCCTGCGAGCCAAGCTCGGCGACCTCGAGCAGCTCATCGGCACCGTCCGCAACGTCGGCTACCGGTTCAACGTCTACGAGGACGACAGTGCGGAAGCCCATACTCCGCGTTCGTGACATCTCGGATGCCGCGTCGCGCGCCGCATTCGACCGTCTTGTCCACCGCGCGGTCGCCGGCGACGGAGCATCCCCGTTCAACGACCAGGCGCTCATCGACGTCGAGACAGGGGCACGGTCGCTCGTCTTCGCCGTCGCCCCTCCTGAGTCACCGAGCGCGGTGGAGCTCCTTGTCGGGGCTGCCCTTCTCGGCCAGGGCGAACTGGAATTCGTCGTCGACCCCGAATGGCGCGGTGCCGGTGTCGGCGCGTCCATGCTCAGGGAGATCCTCGACAACGCTCCCCCGCGCCTGCTGGCCTGGTCGCACGGCGACCACCCGGCAGCGCGGGCACTCGCCGCACGGTACGACTTCGATCGGGTGCGCACGCTGCTCCAGTTGCGGATGCCGCTCGAGCCGGTCCGCGAGGTCGCGCCCCTCCCGGCAGGGGTCACCACCTTCCGGCAGGGCGCCGACGAGACCGAATGGGTCGAGCTGAACGCCCGCGTATTCGCCAGCCACCCCGAGCAGGGCAGGCTCACCGTGGCCGACGTCACCGCCAGGCAGGCGGAGGACTGGTTCGATCCGGGCGACTTCCTCCTCGCCCGCGATGACTCCGGGCGGATGATCGGGTACAACTGGCTCAAGATCGACGGCGACCACGGCGAGATCTATGTCATCGGCGTCGGCGAGCCCGGCCGTGGCCTGGGACGCACGCTCATGCTGGCAGGCCTCGACCGGATGCGGGAACGCGGTGTGACGACGGCGTCGCTGTACGTCGAGGGTGACAACGACCCGGCCGTGCACCTGTATCGGTCCCTCGGCTTCACCGATCATGCCGTCGACGTTCAGTACCGGCGACGCGAGCCGGCCTGATCGCCGGTTCGAACTCGCGATCCGGCTCAGGTTGCCCAATGTTCACCCTGGCGGGCCCCGCCGGGCGACGCGAAGTGACAAGATGTTGAGATGGCAGACAGCATTGCGCTCGATTCGGGACTCGGCGGAGACGACGACGACTTCGACCCGGTGTTCGAACGGGACGACCCGGCACTCCCCGAAGGACGGTACCTCGATCGTGAGGTGAGCTGGCTCGCGTTCAACCAGCGTGTGCTCGAACTGGCGGAGGACCGCACGGTCCCTGCGCTCGAACGCGCGAACTTCCTGGCCATCTTCGCGTCGAACCTCGACGAGTTCTTCATGGTCAGGGTCGCCGGCCTCAAGCGCAGGGTGCTCACGGGGCTCGCCGTTCCCACGAACGTGGGCCGCGCCCCTGCCGATGTGCTCAGCGACATCAGCGACAAGGCGCACGAACTCCAGGACAGGCACGCCCGCGCGTGGGCCGACCTCGTGAAGCCGGACCTCACGGCCGCCGGGGTCAACGTCGTCACCTGGGACTCCCTCACCGGCGACGACCACGACCGGCTGCGGGACTACTTCAGCCAGCAGATCTTCCCCGTGCTCATGCCCCTCGCCGTCGACCCGGCGCATCCGTTCCCCTACATTTCCGGCCTGTCCCTCAACCTCGCCGTCCGAGTCCGCAACTCGAAGACCGGCAGGCAGGAGTTCGCGCGGCTCAAGGTCCCGCAGATGCTCCCGCGGTTCGTGCCGGTCGACCCATCCACATCACTCGAGCAGGTGCAGTACATCCCGCTCGAGGATCTCATCGCCAACCACCTCGGGGATCTGTTCCCCGGCATGGAGATCATCGAGCACCACGTGTTCCGGGTCACTCGGAACGAGGATGTCGAGATCGAGGAGGACGAGACCGAGAACCTCATCCAGGCCCTCGAGAAGGAATTGCTCCGACGCCGCTTCGGCCCGCCGATCAGGCTCGAGATCACCGAAGACATGGACGACGTGACGCTCGATCTGCTCGTGCGCGAGCTCGACGTCACCGACCAGGAGGTGTACCGGCTTCCCGCTCCGCTCGACCTCGGCGGACTGTTCAGCCTGTCGGGGATCGACCGCCCTGACCTCCGCTACCCGCCCCGGGTTCCGACGACCGTCGTCCAGTTCCAGCCGGCCGAGTCGAACGCGAAAGCGGACATCTTCGGCGCCATCTCACGGCAGGACGTCCTCGTCCACCACCCGTACGAGTCCTTCGCCACGAGCGTCCAGGCATTCCTCGAGCAGGCGGCCGCAGACCCTCAGGTCCTCGCCATCAAGCAGACCCTGTACCGCACGTCGGGTGACTCGCCCATCGTCGAAGCGCTGATCGACGCGGCCGAGGCCGGCAAGCAGGTCCTCGCGCTCGTCGAGATCAAGGCCCGGTTCGACGAACAGGCGAACATCTCCTGGGCACGCAAGCTGGAGAAGGCCGGCGTGCACGTCGTCTACGGACTCGTCGGGTTGAAGACGCACTGCAAACTCGCCCTCGTCATCCGTGAGGAGAAGGGCACCCTCACGCACTACAGCCACATCGGCACGGGCAACTACAACCCGAAGACCAGCCGGATCTACGAGGACCTCGGGTTGTTCACCGCGGATGCCCAGGTCGGCAAGGACCTCACCCGGCTGTTCAACGAACTCTCCGGTTACGCCATCGAGAAGAAGTTCAAGAGACTGCTCGTCGCGCCACTGCACCTGCGCAAGGGACTGCTCAAGCACATCGACCAGGAGCGCAGGAACGCCGAAGCCGGCAAACCGAGCGGCATCCGGATCAAGGTGAACTCGATCGTCGACGAAGCCATCATCGACGGGCTCTACCGGGCGAGCCAGGCGGGGGTCCCCGTCGACATCTGGGTCCGAGGCATCTGCAGCCTCAAGCCGGGCCAGAAGGGCATGAGCGAGAACATCCGGGTCCGGTCGATCCTCGGCAGGTTCCTGGAGCACTCGCGGATCTTCTCGTTCGTCAACGACGGAGACCAGCACGTGTTCATCGGGAGCGCCGACATGATGCATCGCAACCTCGACAGGAGGGTCGAAGCTCTCGTCCGGCTGACGGCTCCTGCGCACCTCAGCGAGATCTCGGGCCTCTTCGACGTGGCCATGGACGACAAGACGTCGTCATGGCACCTCGGTGAGGACGGGATCTGGCAGCGACACTCCACCGATGACACCGGGACTCCGCTCGTCGATCTCCAGGATCGGCTCATGCTGAAGACGAGCCTGCGGCGACGCCCGAGGTCCAGGCTGTGACCACGGCGATCTACGCGGCCGGTGCGGTCTGCTGGCGGGTCATCGACGGCAAGGTCCACCTGCTCGTGATCCATCGCACCAAGTACGCGGACGTCACCCTGCCCAAGGGCAAGGTCGAGCCAGGCGAATCGCTGCCGCAGACGGCTGTCAGGGAGATCCTCGAGGAGAGCGGACTCAGCGTCGCACTCGGGGTTCCCCTCGGCGTGTCCCGGTACCCGCTGTCGAGCGGCAGGGAGAAATTCGTCCACTACTGGGCGGCTGAGGTGAGCGATGCCGCTGTGCGGGCGTCCACATTCGTCCCGAACGGCGAAGTCGCCGCGCTCGAGTGGGTGACGCCGAGAAAGGCGCGCAGCTACCTCAGCTACGACCGCGACGTCGACATCGTCAACACCTTCGCGAAGCTGCTCGAGGAGGGCGTCACGTCCACATTCGCGATCATCGCGCTCCGCCACGGGAAGGCCGTCCCGGCATCCGCGTGGGCGGGTCCGGATGCCTCACGGCCGCTGACCGCTCGCGGGGTCGAACAGGCCGCGAGCATCGTTCCCACCCTGCAGGCGTTCGGCGTGCGCAAGATCGTCTCGAGCACCGCCGTCCGCTGCGCGACGACCGCTGCCCCTCTCGCAGCAGCGACGGGAATCGAACTGCGCCGCACAGACCTCATCAGCCAGGACGCCCAGGCGGTCGGCGAGGACGACGTGCGCAAGGTCGTCGGCAAGCGGGTTCGGGCGCGGAAGACCGCTGTTCTCTGCAGTCATGGGCCGGTACTCCCGGAGATCCTCAGAGAGGTCGCGCTGGCCACAGGAAGCCTGGCCGGCTCCTACCTCTCCAGCGCCGCCGACCTCAACACAGGCGCGTTCAGCGTCGTGCACCTCTCCGCGACGAATCCCAGCTCCGGCATCATCTCGATCGAGACTCACGAACCCCGCGCCTGAGCCGTGATGGCGGGGATCGACGCACGCCGTTTACCTTCCGTTCACCATCGTGAGGGATTCTCGTAAGACCACGCGCCTACCGTTCCAGATGGGCCTGCACCGGCCCGTCCCGAAATCACAATGAATGGAACCAATTCCGTGAAGTTCTCGAAAGCCGGCCGCGTCGCGGCTGTTGCAGCACTCGCTGCACTCACACTCACTTCCTGTGCCGCGAACGAAACCGGCGCCACTGGCTCTCCTGAGGTCGCCAGCGACCTCACCGGCACCCTCGTCGGCGGCGGCGCATCGTCTCAGCAGTCCGCCCAGGAGGCCTGGGTCGCAGCGTTCCAGGAAGCCAACCCTGATGTGACCATCGAGTACGACCCCGCAGGCTCCGGCGCAGGCCGCGACACCTTCATCGCCGGCGGCAGCGCCTTCGCCGGTTCGGACCGCGCGTTCAACGACGAAGAAATCGCCGAGGACAACTTCGCATCCTGCGTCCCCGGCACGGGCCTGATCGAGCTGCCGGCGTACATCTCGCCGATCGCCGTGATCTTCAACCTCGAGGGCATCGACACCCTCAACCTCGACGCAGCAACCGTCGCAGGCATCTTCGCCGGAACCATCACCAACTGGAACGACGAGGCCATCGTTTCGCAGAACGCCGACGCTGACCTGCCCGACCAGGCGATCACCGCCGTCCACCGCGCTGACGACTCGGGCACCACCGAGAACTTCACCGACTACCTCCACGCCACGGCACCTGATGTCTGGACGAACGAGGCTGACGGTGTCTGGCCGCTCGAAGGCGGAGAGGCTGCCTCGCAGACCTCCGGCGTGATCGACGCCGTCACCAACGGCACCGGAACCATCGGCTACGCAGACGCTTCCCGCGCCGGCGACCTCGGAACCGTCGCGATCAAGGTCGGCGAAGAGTTCGTTCCGTACTCCGCTGAAGCCGCCGCCGCGATCGTGGACGCATCTCCTGCAGCCGAAGGCCGCACCGAGGGCGACCTCGCCATCGAACTGGACCGTACCTCGACTGAGTCCGGCGTCTACCCCATCGTCCTCATCAGCTACCTCATCGGCTGCTCCGAGTACGAAGACGCTGACTCGGCGAAGCTCGTCAAGGAGTACTTCAGCTACATCGTGAGCGAAGAAGGCCAGACGGTCAGCGCGGACGCCGCAGGATCAGCACCGATCTCTGCTGCCATCGCTGAGAAGTCGCAGGCTGCGATCGAGCTCATCAAGTAAACACCGTCACGTGACCCCGGCTGTGTCTGTCAGACAGACACAGCCGGGGTCGCCCCGGGTTACGGCACCCGCCCGCCCCGCCCCCATCCACACACAGGAGATCACTTAGATGTCGTCGCCAGCGGTCGTCCAGACGCCCAGCGCTCCCCCGAAGCCGGTCCAGCGACTCGCCGACCGGGTCTTCTCGGGCGCCGCCCTCACTGCAGGCAGCCTGATCCTCGCCACCCTGGCCGCCGTCGCGGCGTTCCTCATCGTTCAGAGCGTCCCCGCCGTCACGCGGGACCCCGCAGACATCTCGATCCTCGCGGGCGAGAACTTCTGGTCATACGTCTGGCCGCTCGTCTTCGGCACCATCTGGTCCGCGGCGATAGCGCTGCTCATGGCCGTTCCGCTGGCCATCGCCATCGCGCTCTTCATCTCGCACTACGCCCCCCGCAAGCTCGCGCAGGGCCTCGGCTACATCATCGACCTCCTGGCCGCAGTGCCGTCCGTCGTCTTCGGCCTCTGGGGCGCGAACACCCTCGCACCGGCCATCCAGCCGTTCTACGCGTGGCTCACCGAGAACCTCGGCTGGTTCCCCCTGTTCGCCCCACCTGCTTCAGGCACGGGCCGCACCATCCTCACCGCATCGATCGTGCTCGCGGTGATGATCCTTCCGATCATCACCGCCCTCTGCCGTGAAATCTTCCTCCAGACGCCGGTCCTCCACGAGGAGGCCGCCCTCGCCCTCGGGGCGACGCGGTGGGAGATGATCCGGATCGCTGTGCTGCCCTTCGGTCGCGCAGGCATCATCTCTGCCGCGATGCTGGGTCTCGGCCGGGCCCTCGGCGAGACCATGGCCGTCGCCATGGTCCTCTCCTCGTCCGGTGCGATCACCTTCGCGCTCCTGACCTCGTCGAACCCGAGCACGATCGCCGCGAACATCGCACTGAGCTTCCCCGAGGCGTACGGGTACAACGTCAACCTCCTCATCGCGACGGGCCTCATGCTCTTCGCCATCACGCTGGTCATCAACGCCATCGCGCGCTACATCATCAGCCGCCGCAAGGAATTCTCGGGAGCGAACTAATGGCACAGACAACAACCGCTCCTCCGAGGAGCACACCCCCTCTCAAGCCGGTGAAGACCGCCCCGATGTCGAACGTGTACGCGAGCGGCCGGCTCGGGCGCGGTGTCCCGTGGATCGTGCTCGGCGTCGCCCTCGCGGTCAGCCTCGCGATCTTCGGTCTCGTGGCCATGGCATCCGGAGGCGAGTACAACGTCGTCGGCGCCGTCGTGCTCACCGGCGTGCTCAACGGGTTCCTCATCTACCTCACGGCTCTCCTCATCGAGGGTTCGCGGCAGGCCAAGGACCGTCTCGTCACCACGCTCGTCGCCAGCGCGTTCATCGTCGCCCTGGCACCGCTGGTCTCGCTGTTCATCACGGTGCTCTCGCGAGGTACGGCGAGGTTCGACCTTGCACTGTTCACGGAGTCGATGCGGAATGTCGTCGGCGAGGGCGGCGGAGCGCTCCACGCGATCGTCGGCACGCTGATCATGACCGGGATCGCCACGATCATCTCGGTACCGATCGGCCTGCTCACGTCGATCTACCTCGTCGAGTACGGTCGCGGGGCGCTCGCGCGGGCGATCACCTTCTTCGTCGACGTGATGACGGGCATCCCGTCGATCGTCGCCGGCCTCTTCGCCTACGCTCTCTTCACCCTCATCTTCGGCCCGGGCATCCGGCTCGGCATCTCCGGTGCCGTCGCCCTGAGCGTGCTGATGATCCCCGTCGTCGTGCGCTCGAGCGAAGAGATGCTGCGACTCGTCCCCAACGAACTGCGTGAAGCGGCTTTCGCCCTCGGCGTACCGAAATGGCTGACCATCCTCAAGGTCGTACTGCCGACGTCGATCGCCGGCATCACGACCGGTGTCATGCTCGCCATCGCGCGCGTCATCGGCGAGACGGCCCCGCTGCTCATCGCCGCAGGATTCACCCAGAACATGAACTACAACCCGTTCGAAGGCCGGATGCAGAGCCTCCCGGTCTTCGTCTACAGCTCATACGTGAGCCAGGGCACCGACGCGCAGGCATACATCGACCGCGCGTGGGCTGCAGCCCTCACCCTGATCCTCATCGTGATGGCGCTCAACCTCATCGCCAGGATCGTCGCCCGCATCTTCTCGCCCAAACTCGGCCGTTAGCACCAAAGGAATCCATGTCCAAGAGCATCGAAGTCAAAGACCTCAACGTCTACTACAGCAAGTTCCTCGCGGTCGAAGACGTCTCCCTCTCGATCGAACCGCGGAGCGTGACCGCGTTCATCGGGCCGTCCGGCTGCGGCAAGTCGACGTTCCTCCGCACGCTCAACCGCATGCATGAGGTCATCCCAGGCGCCCGCGTCGAGGGTGAGGTCCTCATCGACGGTGACAACCTCTACGCGCAGGGTGTTGACCCTGTGCTGGTCCGCCGCAACATCGGCATGGTGTTCCAGCGGCCGAACCCGTTCCCCACGATGTCGATCCGCGAGAACGTCCTCGCCGGGGTCACGCTCAACAACCGCCGGATCTCCAAGGCATCCGCCGACGACCTGGTCGAGAAGTCGCTGCAGGGCGCCAACCTCTGGAACGAGGTCAAGGACCGTCTCGACAAGCCCGGCTCCAGCCTGTCCGGCGGCCAGCAGCAGCGTCTCTGCATCGCCCGCGCGATCGCCGTCTCCCCGGACATCCTGCTGATGGACGAGCCGTGCTCAGCGCTCGACCCGATCTCGACGCTCGCCATCGAGGACCTGATCGAGGAGCTGAAGAACGAGTACACGATCGTCATCGTCACTCACAACATGCAGCAGGCATCCCGTGTCTCCGACCGGACCGCGTTCTTCAACATCGCCGGGACGGGCAAGCCGGGCAGGCTGATCGAATACGGCGACACGAACACCATCTTCACGCAGCCGTCTGTTCAGGCGACTGAGGACTACGTTTCCGGACGCTTCGGATAACCATCCGCTGAGTCCGGATTCGGCCGGGGGGCACACGACAAGCAGGAGATCCAGCGGATCTCCTGCTTTCGTCGTTCGGGGCCGCGGAGCGGCTACGCCGTGTGGATGACGATCAGCGGGTCGGTTGTCGGCTGCTCGGAGCCCCCAGCGGGTTCCACGGTCACGCCGACGGCGTCGCCTGAGGCCATGGTGCCGTCGAGGATCTGCCAGCTGCTGCCCATGCGGTCAGTGTTGAAGGTGCCTGCCGAGATCGGGCCGTCTTCGCCGATGTACCAGAGTTCGTAGATCTGCTCCTCGGTGAGGGCGGTGAGGCCGTCGACGATGAGTGCCGACTGCCCGAGTTCACCCGACCACACCAGGGTGGCGACGACACGCTGTTCGTCGTTGATGTTCGTGAGCTTGATGGTTTCCCGCTGGGCATCCGGCTGCGCGTTGATCTGCGCGAGCTGCAGGGCCTCGTTCAGGCCGTTGCCGCCGTTGAGTGCGCTCGTCACCGTGTTCACGCCGAGGAGGACGGCAACGAGGGCGACAGCGGCGACCGCGAAGGCGAGTGGCTGCGAGTACCAGCGCCGGTCGGCTCTGCGCTGTGCGCTGCTCGAAGCGGGGCGGCCGGTCGCGGCTTTGGTGGTCGGGCGCGCTGGGACCGTCGTCGGAATCACGGGCTGGGCTTCCGGAAGTCCTGCCTGGGTCGCGGCTACAGGAGCTGGCGCAGCCGCAGGGGCGGCTGCATCCGTGGTCCCTGACCGCGTTGCCGGTGCGTCCTGGCGCGGAAGTTGAGGGGTCGTGGCGATCGCGGAGAGGATGCTGGACCGGAGGGCGGGCGACGGTTCGAGGGGTTCGGCATCGAGCCCGAGCGTCGCAGCGACCTCCCCGAAGCTGTCGGCCTCGCGCCTGGCATCGGCGGACGACGCCAGGTGACGTTCGTATTCGGCCGTCTCTTCGGGGCTGAGCGCGCTGAGGGCGTATGCCGCGGCGAGGTCGGACGGGTTCGTGTCCTGGTTCTCGGTCATGATGCCACCCCCAATTCCTCTCGTAGTCGGATCATCCCGTCGCGGAGACGGGTCTTCACTGTGCCAAGCGGCACTGACAGGATCTCAGCCACTTCGCTCTGGCTGTAACCGCCGTAGTACGCGAGCGACACGGCCTGTCGTTGGATGTCGGTCAGGCTCGCCATCGCGCGGCTGACCCGTTCGTGTTCAATTGTGATCTCCGCCGACTCGGCAACCTGATCGAATGCTGTGTCGATGTCGCGGATACCGATCCGGACGTCCCGATCACGGCCGGCCTGCGAGGCACGGACCCTGTCAATCGCCCGGCGGTGGGCCATGGTCATGATCCACGAGGTGGCTGCCCCCCTGCCCGGTTCGAAGCGGGTGGCGTTCTGCCAGATTTCGAGGAAGACCTCCTGGGCCACTTCTTCGGACTGGGCGTGGTCGATGAGGACTTTGCGGATCAGGCCGAGGACGCGGGGTGCTACGAGGTCGTAGAGAGAAGCGAAGGCCTGCTGGTCTCCCGTGGCGACGAGACCGAGCAGTTCCTCGAGCGTCGAGGACGGAGCGACGACGTCGCTTCCTGTGCCTGGTGCCTTTTCCACAAGAACTAGCATGTCAGGTCTGTCGCCGTTGTGTGGGCGGCTGGCAGGCGGGCGGCGGATCTGATACCGCCGCCCTCCTGCTTCGCCTGGTGGGAAGTGCTACTGGATGTCCTGGTCTTCAGCGATGGCTCCAGCGATGGCCGTTGCGGTCATCGGCATGTGGCCGGCTGCTTCCTTCAGGAGGGTGTAGTACTCGGGGTCGCCAGCGATGTCAGCATCGATGGCAGCGATCAGCGAGGTGGCGTGCATTCCGAGCGCCTCTTCGACAGCGTCAGCCGGGAGGGTCGGGACGACGGAGTTCAGCAGTTCGCCGAAGCTCGCCGCGTATTCGGTGAGGTCTGCGACGGCCATGTCGGACATTGCCTGGTCACCGGTTGCTTCGCCCAGCGTGTAGTTGACGAAGAAGCCGATGTGCTCGCGCCATGACTCGAGGAAGGGCTCCTCGGCGTCCGGGTAGACCGAGCCGACGGATGCGGCGATGTCGACGGAGTTGGCGTCGAGGGCCGCAACCGCACCGGCGGTCTTCGCCTCGGTGAGGTCTCCACCTGCGGCGAGAGCGGCGTGGATGGCTGCTCCTGCGAGGTAGACGTGGTCACTGAACTGCGACGTCAGAGTGGCGCGCAGTGCGGCTCCGTCGCTGTTGACGGTGTCGACTGTTTCGCTCGACGACGCCTTGGTGTCGTCATTCGCCATGGAGTCGCTTGCAGCGCCCATGCTGCAGCCGGACAGGAGCAGGGCTGCGGCGAGTGCTGCGCCGACGAGAGGTAGTGCCTTCTTCATGAGGTTCTCCTTGTGATGTGCCCGGGTGGGCGGATGTGACGGGGGTGGTTGGTCGATCGCCGGGTGTGGCGATCATTCTTCGACGACCACGGTGGCGTTCATGCCGTCGTGGATGTCGCAGAAGTACTGGAAGGTCCCGGCGGTCTCGAAGGTGTACGAGAACGTGCCACCCTTCTCGCCGAGCTTTTCGTCGAAGACTCCATCGGCCGCTTCGCTTCCGCGAAGACCGGTGGTTTCATCGACGTCGGAGAAGGTCCCACTCGTGATGGTGTGGGTGATCGACTCTCCGTTGACCCAGGTGACGGTGTCTCCGACCGAGACCGTAAGGGTCTCCGGCATGAAGTTCAGGCTCACCAGGGTGACGTCGCCCTCCACAGCCTTTTCAGTGCTGGTGGATGAGCTCGACTCGGGCGATGCGGGCTCGCCCATCGCGCAGCCGGTGAGGCTGAGTGCGCCGAGCGACAGCGCGAGGACTGCGGGGGCCAGGCGGGTGAGGAGCCGGATCTGTGAGGTCATGACAACGGTTCGGTGCCGTCAGCGGAGCGGTTTGCCCCTGGTCCCGGATTTCAGCGAACTATCAGACTCGGACCGAGGAGCGGCGGCCGGACCGATCGGGCCCGAAGGGCGGTTCGTGCGATCGACTGGGCCCGTAACGCGGCTGAAGCGCTCGAGGAACGACCGTTTGGGACTGCTCAACGCCGGACCGGCCGAGTGAGCGGGGCGGCGGTCGGATGCCGGAACAGGCCGTTAAATGAAAGGAGCCGGGCCGCAAAACGCCTCTCGGCGGAAGGCCGCTCGCGGCGGCAAAAATTGGAGCCCGGGGTTATGCGGCCCGGCCTGAATCAGTGTAACAATTCATCGGCGCGGATGTTCCCTGTTCTCGCGCCGCGAACATTCTTGACTACGGGAGCGGTCATCGTCGGCGCGACTTAGCCCCGGCCGGACTCGGCGGTGCGTAGATTCGGAGCCCGCCCTCGACGATGCGCACCGTGGAGAGGTATCCGCCGCGCGGCATCCCACCGTCTCCTACCTCGCGCTGGACTTCACCGTCGTGCGCGAAACCGGGGGCCTGCCCGTCGCGGGGCAGCACGGCGACGACAAGGTCGGGCGTCGTGAACGATTCGACGACCGAGGAGCCGGGGAGAATCCGCAACCGGGTGAGGATGCCGCTGATCCGGCGGCCGAATGACAGTGCGGCGACGGCGTGCGCGCGGCTGCGCGCGTGCAGGATGCGGATGTCGAGCACTCCGTCGTCGAGCCGTCTGCGCTGCAGCGGGGCGGGAATCACTGCGTGGTTGCGGTTGATCCCCACGAACAACGACCAGGCCCTGATGGGTCTGCCGTCGATCACCAGGTCGACGGGGTCGGCATGCCGGAGCACCCGCACCGCCGACACGATCCCCGCAATCCACTTGCCGAGGACGCCCTGCCGCTCCTCCCGCTCGGCGACGAAGTCCGGGTACAGACCGACGGACGCCGCGTTGAGCACGGTCTCCGGCTCGCCGGTGCCGAGACGCAGCTCGCCGATGTCGACGACGAGGCCGTTGCCGGCTGCCAGCGCGGCGACGGCATCCTCGATCGATTCGATACCGGCAGTGCGGGCGAAGTGATTGAACGTGCCGCCTGGGACGACGAGGAGCGGCAGGTCGGCGTCCCTGGCGAGCTGTGCCACTGCCGCAACGGTGCCGTCTCCACCGCAGACGCCGAGGGTTCCCGGCGGCGGGTCCTCGGCGAGCGCCGCCCGGACGACGTCCGTCACGCTGTCGCCATCGGCCAGGAGGTGGATTCGGGCATCGGGGAGCAGCCTGGTGAGGATCGGTTTCGCGTCCGGGCGGGTGAGCACCGCCCGACCGGATGACGGGTTGAGAACGAGGAACACGCCCTCCCCTGTCGGCGACGGCGGCAGGCTCACCTCGGTCCCGCCGTGCCGTTCTGGATGCCGCGACGGAGCGGGCACGAGCACCTTACCGAGGAGGGCGACCCCGGCGCCGATCGCGACGCCGCCGAGCACGTCAGAGAGCCAGTGGGCTCCCGTGTGCAGTCGCGACCAGGCGACCGCACACGCCACGGGGGCGATGGCCGCGCCGATTCGCGGAGACTCGAGCGCGACCCCCGTTGCGAATGCCGCGGCGCTGGCCGAATGCCCGGAAGGGAACGAGGGGGACTCCGGATGCTTCGCCAGGCGGCGCCCGACGGGAATGTCCTTCAGCAACGGACGATCGCCGCCGAAGAGCTCTTTGCCGACAAGGTTGGCGAGCGCGCTGGCCACGGTCAGCGAGGCGAGTCCGCGAATCGCCGCGCGGTGACGGGTGAGGACGACGAGGACAGCGGCCGCGGTGAACCAGAGCACACCGCGATCGGCGAAACGGGAGAGCCTCACGAATCCCCGATCGACCAGCGGATGCGCCTGGCGCGCGTTGATCCGGCGGCCGGCGGCGGCATCCATCCGTCGAACCCATGCGGGCAGGAGGGCGGCGCGGCGCAAAAGCAGAAGGGGGTGCGCCAGGTGGCTCGGGCTCATCTGCCAACAGTACTGACCGGCGAGAGGGTCAGTCGAGCGACTCGTGCCGCCAGAGCCGGGCGCAGCTCGTGAGGTCCTGGGCGAGCGTCGACAGCCGGAGCGCCCTCGTGGTGAGTTCAGCGGACCGGGTGGGCTCTGCGGCATCCGCGTCGTCGGCGACACTGGCGCTGCCTGCGGCGGACACCCGGCAGAATGCCGCTGCACGCTCGAGTGCAACGGCGAAGTCCCCCTCGAACAGCCCGCGAAGGATCTGGTCGGCGAGGACGATGATCTCGTCCGGTCCTGTTGGCACGGATGCTCCGGCGACGACGGGGTCGATGGTTCCGATGATCTCGCTCCCCCGCTGGAACAGGAAACTCGACTCGTGGGGGTCCTCGCGGATCATCAGCCGGAGGAGGTAGATCCGCCACAGCGCACCGGGAAGGCTCCGCGGGGTCGCGTGCGACCACAGTTCGGCGATCGTGTCGATCCCATGTTCGTCCGTGTAGGCGATGAGCCGGTCGACGACGTCCGGATCGGGGTCCTGGCGTACGCGGGCGAGCAGGGCCATCGCCGTCTCGTGGGCGATACGGCTCGACTCTGCCGGGTCGATCCCACCCTGGAACGATTCGATGATCTTGCTGGGGAACTTGGTGGGCTTGTGGAAGTCCTCGGCCATGAACCTCCCCCTCTCGCGTCAGTCAACGATTAACGGTACTCCGCACCGGCTGGATCGGTGTGGTCACAGCTCCCAGCGGGAACCGGTAGATTAACTGTGTTGGGGCCTCTAGCTCAGTTGGTAGAGCATCGGACTTTTAATCCGCGGGTCGCCGGTTCGAGCCCGGCGGGGCCCACCAATATTTCACTGGGAACGAGCACGGACCAGAATCGCTCCCCGAACGGGGAGCCCTCCATATCCCCTCCATGCTGCCAAGATGTGAGCGTGAATAATGCTCCCCTGCTTCAACTCGGTTCGTGTGCCACCAAACAAGACGAGTACTGGTACCACGTGGCGCCACAGGAGCAGATGCCGCTCGCGGGCACCGCGCGACCGGCCAGACTCCTGGACGAACTTGACGCCATCTATCCGACGGCGGATAGCTACGTCGCCGGGTCGCTAACTCAGGACACCATTTCGAAATGGCTGCTGGATCGGCCCGACTTGGCGAAGGAGTTGCGCCTCGTCCTCTCACTGTCCGACAAGCGCTTTTACTTGGATCTCAGCTACCGCTTCAGCCGTGAACCGATCTCGGAGACCGCGCCCTCGGCGACGATCTGCGGTTGCGCCCCTCATGGAATGAAGCGACACGGAACCAATGCAATTCTGAGCATGCTGAAGACCGGGCCGCTGCCGCGACGGACGCGCGCATCCGACGTGATGGCACGTTACTTCGTCGGCAAGGGGCTGTTGGTCGTCCTCGATCTGTATTTCAGCCTTGATCAGGTCCGGCGCACTGCGGTGAATGACCTGTGGCTTGCTCCTCACGACGTGCAACAGAACGAGACGAAGCGGCGAGGGCACGGTGCTGAGGCGGAAATCGCGGTCGCCTTGCAGGAGACCAACATCGCCATTTTCCCTGCCGATAAGGCCATAGATCCGATGGGAGCTGCCGATCCGAACATTGCTCTCGACAGTTTCACAATCGCTCCACGCAAAGCTGGCGAAACGGTAAGTGCAGATATCGTCGTCCTCAACGGGTCTGGAACGCCGCAGGCCATTGTTATGGGCTTGGTTCAGTCATCTGACCCCGGTCAATTCGGCGTAGATAAGGCTGCGACGAACGGGGTGATTCGAGCACGACTCGAGGAGCACCGAGCTAAAACTGGCTCCACACTACAACTGTGGGGCATCGTGGATGGCGTTGGCTACGCCGAGAATCCAAACGGGACGATCCATCGGATGCTTGAGCATTTCGATGTGTTCGTGCAACACAATTCTGCTTATAAGTCGGTCCTAGCAGCGGGCGACCTGGGTCTATGTGAAGTCGTCGCGATTCACTACGATCCGGACTTCTATTCTCCAACCACCGCCAAAGAAATGCACAGCAGATACGCCCCAAACGTGAAGAGACTCCAACCGCAAGAGAGTGCTCCCTCGGGCACGGTGCGAGTAAGGGCCGGGCGCGCAACCGTTTGGGTCAAGTAAGGACGCCAGCGTGTTCGACGTCTTCGGTCGAGACAACGGGGACGTCCCACAGCATCGCCACGGCTCTATCTAGGTCGCGCACCGTTTCTGCGAGGGCCAAAGCGTCGCCCGCCGCTGTCTGTTCGTGGCCGGTACGACACAGTGTGCTGATCAATCTGTGTATTGCATTCTCCGAATCGAAAACAGGCATCGCGATACCCGAAATGATGCTCGGGGAAATCTGGGTCGACACCATCCGACTCTCTACATGCCGCACTACTAGAGAACTAGCGAGCACCCCTCCGACAAAGTACGCCTCGTCGCTCGATGAACAGGCAATGAGCAT
Source organism: Mycetocola sp. Y719 (assembly GCF_056713205.1). NCBI lineage: Bacteria > Bacillati > Actinomycetota > Actinomycetes > Micrococcales > Microbacteriaceae > Mycetocola > Mycetocola sp. Y719. Next base: position 1,322,248 of record NZ_JBWYGY010000001.1, read on the forward strand.
GAGCTTTTCATTTACGATTGCAGGCTTGGCTGGCATACCTGCGATTCGAACCGGACCGATCACCGCCGTGGTGAACGTTTTCGAGATATACCGCCACGCAACCTTCCACTCTGAGAATGTGTAATCGCCGACACGTTGGCAGGCATAAAAGCCCTCGTCGCGGAACGCCTGCTCCCACGACGAGAAACCCTTTCGATCGTCCAGGATTTCCCGGAACTGCTCCAAATATGCGAGCGAATTAGGCGCTCTGTCTGAAAGAACCTTCGGATCGACAGGCCTCATCTTTGTCTCGGCGGTGTGCGGTAAGAGAACGCCCAACTCCGCGGTGTAACTCCACTGGTTAACGTCGCGGCCCCGCAGGAACGGATACACGAATTCTGTCTCCAGCGTCGCCTCAACTTGAGGCGCGACTCGTTTAGCCCGCTCGATGACGTTTGCCACACGAATCGTCTCGTCCTTGGCCTCTTCGAGCAAACGGAGGTGGAATACAGCGTTTGCACCGCCTGTGAAGAGACCTGTGCGAGCCCGATAGGGGTTCTTTCCGTCGAGGGCGCGATGCGCCGCAATATTTTCGGCAGTCCCCGTGGACCAGCTGCTCGACGGGTCGCCAACCTCCGCGAGTTGCGCGAACCCCACGACCTGTTCACCTTCAAGCGCGGATGATCCGGTCGTTGGCTGGATCCCTCGGCGCACCGCGGTCCATGTGTTGAAGGGCAATGGGTATTCCGTTGTTCCAGCTCTATCGCCGTAGAGAACGATCGTTCGATTGGCGACTCCCTCGAAAGGCCTGACTTTCACGAAGTCCTCAGCCCACAAGATTCGATATGGCTCGGCTGCGGGGCCCAGCTCGAAGCGACGGAAACCACGATGATTCAGCGTGGACTTGACCAGAGACTCCGGTAATACGAAGGCGAATCGCCCATCCTTGCTCAGACGGGTGTCTACTGCGTGGGCAACGAACAGCGCCGAAATGTCTTCTTTGCTGAACGAAAACGCGTTTCCCTGCTGCCCAAACAAGCCCAAGTCTCGCCACAGGGAAGTGTGCTTGCGCTTGTACTCTGCGGGCATGTACTCCCAGTTGACCCATGGCGGATTCCCCACCACCACGTCGACGCTGTTCGGGGCATCGACAGGGTCCAGCGAATCGGCATGGCGGACAGACTCGGAAATGAATCTCGCATCGAGCTTTTGTTCACCGATTATGCTCTTCGCGGCAAGGGCGAGGGAGGCGATGGTCAGAAGACACGGCACTAGCTCAATGTCGATGCCAATAAGCCGCGTGCTGATTAATTCGACTGCATCGCGCTTGTCCAGTCGCCCCGCTTTGGCCGCCTGCCGGATCTCCTCTGCTGCGGCCAGCAGGAACACACCGGACCCGCAGGCGGGATCGCAAACTGTTTGCTGAAGGCTTTCCACGTCCTCCCATTTGTATCCCGTACCTCGGAGAACGTGTCGAGCCAACCACTGAGGGGTGAAGAACGAACCGATCGCATGTCGCACCTGTCGAGGAATAAGCGACATGTATTCAGCCTGAAAAACGTCCGAAATCTCTGCGTCGTGGGAGGCTGTCACAAGCTTGTCGGTCTCGGCGCGGTCGACAAGAAGCGCTTCCGGCGCTGTGTCGGTCACGAAGCGCGCAAGTGAGTCACGGATCTCCAGGGCCTCCGCGACCACCTTTGGTAGAGCGGCCATCGAGGAGAGCCTTTCCCCTACGCAAAGCTCTATGACGCGAAATGCCCGCAACATCAAATATCGCTCCACGGCATACATGAAGCGATAAAGGTCAGCGTCTTCTAGTTCGTAACCGAGAACGGCCCGCAGTTCCTCCCGACTCACCTTTTTCTTTCGGTCGAGTTCGCCCCGTTGGCTGACCACTTGGTCGTTCCAGTTCTGGAAATCTGCTGACAAATAGCTAACGTCGTCGCAGGAGCCTTCGTAGATAGCTCGGACAATTTGCTTCTGATGTGTGCGCATAGGCCAATGATTCGAAGTTGGGATTCGGGGTTCGAGGAACGACTCCACGATACGGTAGCGGTCCGACACGAGCGGAGATCTCTTCATCTGGCCACCCCCGCGAACTTGTCGAAACGAGCTACGTGCTCGCGGCAGCCCGTCGGATAGAGATTGGCGTAGATGCTGTCCGTCGTATTGATATTGGCGTGCCCAAGCCAACGACTTACTTCGTATGGCTTGAAGCCGGCAGCTAGCCAGAGCGACGCGGCAGTGTGTCGAAGGTCACGCGCTCGGATTTCTGATAGCCCAGCGCGCTTCAAGGCAGGACGAAAGTCATTTCTTCGGAAGCTCCCCACATCGAGCACTCGACCGAAGTCCAGCGTGCGTGGTCCAAGCTTGCGTCCAGGCCACAGAAATGCCTCCGCGCTGCCGGACTGTGGGTGAGCCATTCCGCTGTGCACGAGGGGAACGTCACGCGTAGAGCGCTTTGACTTTGGTGTTCCGAGAACCCACTCTCAGCGAATCCTCTGGATCGTCTGTCGCACCTGTAGGTGGCACCAGCGAGGTCCACGTCGCTGACGCGCAGTCCGGCGAGCTCTGCCGCTCGGCAGTGAATGCGGCGAACCGCACCAGCAGGTCTAGGGTGCTGCTATTCCCAACTCAGTCGCCAACAACTCGACCTGCGCGGCGATCAGGAAAGATGGCGTGAACTGGTCGGCGGTGTGGTTTTTCGGTACCTTCACGCCGTCGCAAGGGCTGTGCGCGATCAGACGGTCGTGCTGGGCGTGCTTGAACGCTTTCTTCAGTGCCACATAGTGGTGATGCACGGTTGCCGCAGACGGGCCGTCTCCATGCAGTTTTGCAATCCAGCCTTGAACGTCGGCCCGGGTCACAGTCGATATCCGGCGAGCGCCGAACGTTGGGAGGATGCGGTTGTTGTAGATCGTCTCGTAGCTCTGCAGTGTCCCAGGCCGCAACTCGGGTCGGCTGGCGGCGAGGGAAGCCTCCACGATCTGAGCAACTGTCTTCCCGTTCTTCACGAGCGTCTCGGTGCTGCTTCCCTCAGCGAGTTTCGTTCTCGACTCTGAGGGCAAAGCGCTCTGCGTCTCGATTCACAGTGAACGACCGCTGCTTGAAGCTCCCACCTACCCGCCAGCGCACTTCATAAGCAACGCCGGTCTTACGCTCGACTGTTCGAACGTGTGCCATCAGATTGCCCTTTGGAGAAGTGCTTGGAGGTGGAAGGTGCCGAGTCGCCACGCTGGCTCGATGTCGCGTTGCCAGACGAACCGCGCATCGATGGTGCGGGTCTTGGCCTCGCGTCCACCGTCGCGAAGAGTCTTGCCCGCATCCTCAAGGGACAGGAGGCGGCAGCATGAATGAACTCGACTTCCGGCCCAAGACCAGATCCGTTCCGGCTCGCCTGATCCGCGGGGGTCAGGTCGGACGCAGCTGCAGAGCGCGTGCTGGAGCTGCATCGTTCCGGTCTGTCCGCCAGGAGGATCGCATTTCGACTCAATGGCGAGTGCACCCCTGCCGCGCTTGGAGGCCAGTGGTACAGGAATAGCCTGCCGTCTCCTGAGTTGAAGAGTAGGTAAAGGGAGACGACGATGACAACGACCACCTGGACCAGCGAAGAACTGTCTCGCATCGGAGACGCCGAAGAACTCAGGATCGCATCGACGCGCAAGGACGGCACGCTGCGCCCGTTCGTGATCATCTGGGTCGTCCGCGTAGGCGACGACCTCTATGTCCGGTCGGCGTACGGGTCGGACAACCCGTGGTTCGTCCGTGCGAAAGCCAGTGGCACCGGCCGGATCCGGGCAGGCGGCATTGAGAAGGATGTCGTCTTCGCCGAGGCCGACGCATCCGTCCATCCGGACATCGACGCGGCGTACCACGCCAAGTACGACAGGCACGGTCCCGCCATCGTCGGCACGGTCGTCGGGCCGCAGACGGTCGCGACGACGATCAGGCTCGAGCCTCAGGCGTCCTAGCGTCGGATCGCGCGACCGGACCGGATGCCGCTCGGCGACGAATCCGGTTCGCTGGTCGCTCAAGCACGCTTTGAGGCGGGTTCAGTCGCCGTTTGCGCTTTACGAACGATTGCCGCCGGGCGACCGATCCCGCTCGTCCGTCCTTGATCTCGACAAGCTCGATCAGCGGGCAGGCCCGTGAAGCTCGATCAGGGGCGGGCTCGTGCCGCAAGCCTCCTAGCGCTTGGCGAGGACGTGCGCGGGGATGCCGAACGACAGGCTGATCGCGATGATCCCGGCGAAGAAGACGATCGCCTGGAAGCTGTCGATCGTGAACGCGAAGCCGAAGAGGAACATGCCGACGATGAACAGCGCGAAGGAGAGGACGAAAGCCATGCGGCAAGTCTAGCGAAGATCTGCTCGCCAGGGCGTCGCCCGCCACGCTTCGGACCGGATGGCATCGGCCCTGTGCCACAGTTGAACGGTGACACTTCGACACAGCCTCCTCGCGCTCCTCGTGGCCCTGATCTGGGGCCTCAACTTCGTCGTCATCGACGAGGGTCTCGCCGGAGTGCCTCCGCTCGTGTTCGTCGCCATGCGGTTCGTCCTCGTCGCCATCCCGGCCGTGTTCTTCCTCCGCCCTCCCGCCATCGGCTGGCGGAACATCCTCTACATCGGAACGTTCCTCAGCCTGGGCCAGTTCTGCCTGCTCTACCTGGCGCTCCACCTCGGCATGCCCGCCGGTCTCGCCTCGCTGCTGCTTCAGACGCAGGTGATCCTGACCATCGTCATCTCGGCTGGTTTCCTCGGCGAGCGACCCAGCCGCCGCCAGCTCATCGGCGTTCTCGTCGGGACCGTGGGCCTCGGCATCGTTGTCGTCGGCCACAGCGTCACGGCGCCGTGGGTGCCGCTCGTGATCACGCTCGGAGCCGCACTGTCCTGGGCGATCGGCAACGTGCTCAGCCGCCGTGCGAAGGCGGCATCCGGACTCTCCCTCGTGGTGTGGTCCGCTCTCGTCGTCCCGATCCCGAGCTTCGCGCTCGCCCTCGTGCTCGACGGCCCGGACATCGTGTTCGGCGCGCTGTCGAATCTGTCGCTCGTGGCGATCCTCAGCACGCTGTACACGGCGGTCGCTGCGTCGCTCATCGGCTACGGAATCTGGAACACGCTGATGGCCAAATACCCCACCAGCGCTGTCGTGCCGTTCACCCTGCTCGTGCCGGTGATCGGCATCGCCGCCGCGTGGATCGTGCAGGGTGAGGTGCCGACCTTCAGCGAGATCCTCGGCGGCGCGGTCATGCTGGCCGGGCTCGCTACCGCGGTGATCCGCCGCGAGGTGAAGGCACGTCGATCACTGGAAGTCTCTCGACCGGGTGCGGGCGCTGAGGGTGAGGGGCTCGAGCCGGTCGGCGAGAAGGTTGACGATTCCCTCCGGTGACCGCTCCAGGATGCCGCGGACGATCATCGCCGGCGCCTCCCGTGCCGTCCGCCGATAGCGGCCCCACACCCCGACACTGCAGATCACGTTGACGAGTCCGGTCTCATCCTCCAGGTTCATGAACGTGATGCCGCTCGCGGTCGCCGGACGCTGTCGGTGCGTGACGACGCCGCCGACCTCGACCCGGCGCCCTGACTCCGTGGTCTGAAGCTGCTCTGCGCTCTTCACCCCACGCTCGGCCAGTGCATCGCGGACATACCTGATCGGATGATCGTCTGGAGTGATCCCGGTCGACCAGAGGTCGTTGAACACCTGTTCCTCACCGGTGAGCATGGCGAACAGGGGCGGTTGCACGGTGATGTGGGTGCCCTGCAGCTGATCCGGTCGTTCCTGGGATGCCTGCTCCGAGTCCCAGAGCGCGCCTCGCCTCGAGATCCCGAATGTGTCGAACGCCCCTGCCGCCGACAACGCCTCGAGCTGGGCGGACGTGAGCCCGACCCGCCTGGCGAGGTCGCGCATGTCACGGTAGTCGCCTCCGCGCTCGCGCTCGGCGACGATCTGCTCCGCCTTGCGCGCGCCGATCGATGAGACCCCGGCGAGGCCAAGCCGCACGGCATGGTGACCGTCCCGGCGGTGCACGGCCGGGTCGAACGGCGCAAAGCGGTCGTATGCTTCGACCGGCGGCTGCGGGGTGGCGAGGCAGGCGTCGAGGCCGGTTGCACCAGCGCGAGGGGATCTCGACACGCTCGCTTCGCGAGCTGCTCGATCGACAGATGGGGCAGCGAGGGGCTCCAGCCGCGCCTCCGCCCCCGAGAGCAGGATGTCCGGCCGCAACGTCTCGACACCGTGCCGCGTGGCATCCGCGACGAGGGACTGAGGCGAATAGAACCCCATCGGCTGGGCCCGCAGCAAGGCGGCCAGGAACGCCGCCGGGTAGTGCAGCCGCATCCACGCGCTCGCGTAGACGAGCAGGGCGAAACTGATCGAGTGGCTCTCGGCGAAACCGAAGTTCGCGAATGCCTGGATCTTCATGTAGATCGTGTCTGCGTCGTCGCCGGTGATGCCGTTCCCGGCCATCCCCGCGTAGAGCTTCGCCTTGAGCGATTCGATCTTCTCCTGCCCGCGTTTCGACCCCATCGCCCGGCGCAGCAGGTCGGCGTCCTCACCGGTGCAGCCGCCGACCACCATGGCCATCTGCATGAGCTGCTCCTGGAACAGGGGAACGCCGAGCGTGCGCTTGAGCACCGGTTCGAGGTCCGGGTGCAGGTAGGTGACCGGCTCTCCACCGGTGCGCCTCCTGATGTACGGGTGCACAGCACCGCCCTGGATCGGCCCAGGGCGGACCATGGCGATCTGGATCACGAGGTCGTAGAAGCACCGCGGCTGCAACCGGGGCAGCATCCCCATCTGCGCGCGGCTCTCGACCTGGAACACCCCGACGGTGTCTGCCCGGCAGAGCTGGTCGTACACCGCCTGTTCCTCCTTGGGCATGGACTGGAGGTCCCACCGCTCACCGCAGTGCTCTGCGGCGAGGTCGAAGGAGTACTGCAGCGCGGCGAGCATGCCGAGACCGAGCAGGTCGAACTTGACCAAGCCCATCCAGGCGCAGTCGTCCTTGTCCCATTGCAGGACCGTCCTCCCATCCATGCGTCCATGCTCGATCGGGCATACTTCACCCACCGGCCGGTCGGTGAGCACCATTCCGCCGGAGTGGATGCCGAGATGGCGCGGGAAACTGAGCACCTGCTGCGCCAGGTCCACGACCGGCTGGGGGATGTCATGGTCGTCGCTCGAGGTGAGGGCCCCCCAGCGCTCCACCTGCTTCGACCAGGCGTCCTGCTGCCCAGGGCTGTGCCCGAGCGCCTTGGCCATGTCACGGACGGCGAACTTGGGCCTGTAGGTGATCACGTTCGCCACCTGCGCGGCGTTGAACCTTCCGTATCTCTCGTAGACGTGCTGGATCACTTCCTCGCGCCGGTCGGAGTCGAAGTCGACGTCGATGTCCGGCTCTTCGTCGCGCATGCTCGAGAGGAACCGCTCGAACGGCAGCCCGTAGGCGATCGAGTCCACTGCGGTGATGTCGAGCAGATAGCAGACGGCCGAGTTGGCTGCAGACCCCCTGCCCTGGCAGAGGATGCCACGGCTGCGGGCGAACTGCACGATCTCATGCACGATGAGGAAATAGCCGGGGAAGTCCTTCTGCTCGATCACCTCGAGTTCGCGTTCGATCCTCTCGGTGACGGAGCTGTCGGCATCGGGGTATCGTCTCGCCGCCCCCTGCCAGGTGAGTTCACGCAGCCAGCTCATCGGCGTGTGCCCTTCTGGCACTTCCTGGAGCGGGAGCCCCGGTTTGACGCTCCGCAGCCGGAAGGCCAGTTCGTCGGCGATCTCGACGGTGCGCGCGACGGCTCCAGGGTAGCGAGCGAACCGGCGGGCCATCTCGGCGCCGCTGCGGAGGTGAGCACCACCGGATGCCGGCAACCAGCCGTCGAGCTCGTCCAGGCTGCGGCGCGCACGGACGGCGGCGAGCGCAGAGGCGAGCGGATGCTGCGCCGGCGTCGCGTAGTGTGCTCCGGTCGTGGCGACGACGGGGAGGCCGAGATCGGCGGCGACGGCAGCGAGGGTGTCGTTGGAGGTGGTGTCCTCCGGGTTGCCGTGGTCGAAGAGTTCGACGACGACGTTGCCGTCGCCGAACAGCCGGACGAGCTCGGCGAGTTCCCGCCGCGCCCCAGCCGCTCCCTCGGCGGCGAGCGCCGTCCGGACCGCACCCTTGCGGCATCCGCTGAGCACCAGCCAGGTTCCGTCTGCTGCGGAGGCGAGGTCGGCGATGTCGTAGCATGGCCTGCCCTTCTCGGCTCCGAGCGCCAGCTGGGCGGCGGTGATAGCACCGGCCAGCCGGTGGTAGCCCTCCTCCCGCCTGGCGAGCACCACGAGGTGGGTGCCTTCGGGGTCCGGTTCACCGTTCTGCGGTTTGCTGAGCCCGAGGGAGAGTTCAGCGCCGAAGATGGTGCGGAGCCCCGGGTATGCCTCGGCCGCTTCTGCCATCCGGACGATGCCGTACAGCCCGTCGTGATCGGTGAGGGCGATGCCGTCGAGCCCCAGCCGCACCGCCTCTTCGACGAGCTTCTCTGGCCCTGAAGCACCGTCGAGGAAGCTGAAGTTGGAGTGGGCATGGAGTTCGACGTACGGAACGCTCGCGTCGACGGGTTCCGCTGTCGGCACCTCGGGCACATAGGCGTTCCGTTTGCGCGACCAGGCGGGGCTGTCACCGCCGTCTGCCCCTGGTGGAGGGGAGCCGGGACGGCTGGCATCGGAGAGGGCGCGTTCGAACTCGGACCACGGCACCGGCGGGTTGTGCCAGCCCATCAGCGCACCCCCGTCGTCGATCGTCGCAACATGCGCTCAGTCATAGCGGGCCTCCGCCCACCAGCCGGAGTCGTCGAGGACGAGCAGCCAGGCTCCCCCGGTTTCGTCGACGAGCTGGAACCGGTTCAGCCGCTTGCCCCCTGCGTCCCACCAGCGTTCGGTGACCGGCCACGGGCCGGCCCATGCGCTGACCGCTCCCTGTGCTCCCCCCGGTGCGGCGAACAGCGCAGGCGCTGCCGAGAGTTCCCCACGCTCGTCGACGTCGACCTCTGCCCCTCCTGCGGCGTTGACCAGCACGCGTTGCCTCTCGGGAAACACGGTCGCCGGTGGTGGTCCTGGCAACCGGCCGGGCCACGGCAGCGCCTGGGACGCACGAACGGATGCTTCGCCACCAGGCGGCAGGTCGCCCCACGGTACGAGAACCCGGCGATCGGAGGGCTGGCGCCCGCCGGAGATGCGCGCGGTGAGCACTCCGGCGTGCCCGACCATGCCCTGCACCCGCGAGAGCCCCGAGTGGATGCGTTCGTCGTTCGCTCCCCCGTACAGTCCGTTCTCGTGGTTGCCGGCGGGGTCGACACTCTCCGGCTCCACCCTGAGCTTCGTGATGGCGCTGCCCAGACCGCTCTCTGCCAGCCCCGCCCCCTGCACTTGCCAGCGCACGCGGTCGAGAACGTCTCCGGCCGTGAACCACCGAGGATGCAGCCAGGTACGCGACCGGGAATCGCCTCCCTCCGTCGACACCTCGATCCGGATAGCCGTCGCGACGAGCGATGACGCCTGCAGCCTGGCCACGAATTCCTCCGCCGCCGTGCGGAAAGCGAAGGCCACCTGGTCGACCCGGTCGAGCGCAGGTTCGAACTCGACGACGCTCGAGTGGTCGGCCGGCGGGACGCGGGCGTCGACGTCGCTCGGGTCGAAGCCGGACGCCACCCGGTGGGCGAGCACGCCGTCCGGTCCGAACCGGTCACGCACCTGCATCTGTTCGAGCGCGGCGAAGTCGCCGAGGGTGCGGATGCCGAGCCGGCGCAGCAGGGCGGCCAGCTCGGGGCGTTCGAGGAGTTCGACGGGGAACGGGGCGAGGAATTCGGGCGAGCGGCCGACGGGGACGAGACGGATGGCATCCTCCTCGCTCGATGACGCGAGCTTCGCAGCCTGCTCAGCGGCGAACGGGCCGTCGGCGATGCCGACCCTGGCACCGGGAACGCCGAGGCCGGCGAGGGTGTCGAGGAGTGCCTGCGCTGCCTGGCGTTCCCCGCCGTAGTAGCGGCTGGGACCCCGTGCCCGCATCACACAGGTTCCTGGCCGGGAGAGCTGGACCCCAGGCACGATCTCTTCGACAGCGGCGACGATCGGTTCGAACACCCGGTGGTCGAGCACCGGGTCGTATGGCAGCGCGATCAGGTCGGGGCAGCGCGATTGCGCCTCACGCACGCGGAGCCCACGCCGAACTCCCTCGTCCCGGGCGGTGGGCGAGCAGGCGAACACTTCGCCGCGCTCGATCAGGGCGAGCGGGGCACCTGGTGCACAGCCGAGTTCCGCCGCCGCTGCGTTCGTCGGCCAGTCAGGGCACCAGATGAGCATGGTCCGTACCGGGGCGGCCGTCATGACACGGCCGCCTCGTCGTATCGGTCGGGCAGGACGACGGGCACTCCGGCCAGGCCTGCCGGGCGGATCGACTGCTCGGCGTCCGGCAGCCACAATTGCTTGCGGCGCGGTTTGCCTGTGAGGGTCCGCCCCGTGACCGACACTGTCACCTGCCTGGCGGCCAGGTAGCCGTGACCTGAGCCGAGTCCCATCCAGCGATCCTCAGAGACCCGCAGCGTAGCCTCGCTCTGCGGCCAGTCGCCGAGCGCGATCAGGGTGGATCCCCGCTGACGCAGCCGGGACCCCAGCCTCGCCACCTCGGCGGAGGTGAGGGAGGACGGAGGACGCGCGAGCACGACGGTGACGACATCGGCCAGCGCTGCGGTGACCTGCAGCCACTGCGCCCCAGGGTCTGGGACGAGCACGAGCCGATCGAGATCGATACCGGCTGCAGCGGCCGCTTCGACGCCGAGCGACGGCATCCCGACCACGCCGCACCACGCCCCAGCGGCGCTGGGCCCTGCGAGGAGGGCAAGTGCCAGGCTCGTCGAGGAGTGCACCGAATAGGCGGCCCCTGCGCGGAGCACACCACCGGGCAGCAGCTCGGCGACCCCCGGCGATGTCGGCAGCCCGTGCGAATCTATCCGGGTGCGTTGCATCCCCCGGATCCGTGCCTGCAGCTCGGCGACCTGGCTCGCTGCGGCGGCCGAAGCACCGGCGAATACCGGCGGACGGGCGGGAGCTGCGGACAGGGTCATGCGTTAATAGTCGAACACATGTTCGATTAAGTCAATCGGGTGCAACCGCCCGGGAGAGTCGCGATTTCCGCCCGGATCCAGACAGCGTCAGACCTGTTCCCACAGCCTCGCCCGGAGGCGTCGGACTGCCGCATCAGTGTCAGTGGTTGGTGGCTCATGGGGGTATGAAAGTACAGGTCAGCGATCGATTCCCGGTCTCCGCGGCGCGGGTCGCCCGGCCGCGGGGCAATGTCAGTGGTCGGTGGTGGAATGGAGCCATGAAAGAGCCAGCCGCCACCGCCGATCCGGCCCTGTCGGGTTCGAGGTCAGCGCCGTCCGGTTCGACCGTGTGGCTGGCTGTTCGACGCGCGTTCGGTGGTGACCCCGAGTCGTGACTTCCCCGGTCAGCGTCCTCGCGCCTGCACTCGATGTGCCGGTAGAAGAGTTCGCGCTTGACCGGTTGGGAGAACAGCTCGCCGAGGTGATCGAAACGCTCGATCTCGACCACCTCGACCGGCTGACCGGCGACGGCGTGCTCAACGTGTTGTCGAAGACCGCAGCACTCGGGCGCGGGATCGAGGCGATCCTCGCGGCAGCGGCCAATGAGGTTGCGGTGCGGTCGGATCCTGTGCGCGGCAGCGCGGGGCTGGCGGCCCGGTTGAACTTCGCCCGGCCATCGCATCTGGTCGAGCTGGTCGCCGGCATGTCCGCGTCGACGGCACTGCGGTTGATCCGGGTCGGCTCCCGCACCTCACCACGGGCGACGGATGCCGGACTCCCCCTGCCGCCACTGTTCCCGACCGTGGGTAATGCGTTCCGGGCCGGGTTGATCGGCATCGAGACCGCCGATGTGATCAGCAAGGAACTCACCACCGCGGCGCCCCGCACAGACGTCGAACAGCTCGCCGTCGCCGAGGAGGTCCTGGTCGGGCAGGCGACCGGCAGCGGCACCGACATCGGCCTGCCGCTGCCACCGGACCTCGTCGCCGTTCAAGCGAGACAATGGCGCGACCGACTCGACCAGGACGGCATCGAGCCACGAGCCGAGAAAGCGTTCCAGAACCGCGACTTCTGGGTCTCGAACACCACGACCAACGGGCTGGTCCGGTTCGGCGGCCAGGTCACCGTCGACGTCGGAGCGAAACTCCGTGCCCTGTTCGCCGCCGTCCTCAGCCCCCGAACGGCGCCCAGGTACCTGGCCGGCGACCCCTCGAATCCCGGCGGCGATCACACGGACGCCACGCCCGCGACCGCGACCATTGAGCCCGGCGAGTCTGCCCAGGCCACCGACGACCCCGAAAGCGGCACGACCAGTGAAGGCCCTGACCCGACTGGCCCGCGAGAGACCCGCACCCCCGGTCAGATCCGCGCCGACGTGTTCGCCGCGATGATCGACTCACTCGCCCGATCGACCGACGCCCCCACCGTCGGCGGCGCAGCACCCACGGTCATCGTCACGGTCACCGCAGAAGTCCTGAAGAACGAGAAAGGCACCGGCGAGATCGTCGGGATCGCCGACCCCATCCCCTACTCGACCATCAAACAGATCCTCTGCGACAGCAGCATCCTCCCCGCGATCATCGACCCCGATGGAGCACTGGTTGCCCTCAGCAACACCCAGCGAGGCTTCACCCGCACCCAACGACTGGGCATGATCGCCCGTGACGGACCCACCTGCGGAATCCCCGGATGCACCATCCCCGCGTCCGCGTGCGAGGCCCACCACATCATCGAATACTCCGACGGTGGACCCACCCACACCGACAACGGCGCCCTCTACTGTTGGTTCCACCACCGCATGATCGACACCGGCGTCTTCTCCGTCACCATGATCGACGGCAAACCGGTCGTCACCATCCCCGACTGGCTCCAGCGGAAACCCTACTTCCACTGACCCGGATGCGTCCTCAGATCATCCGAACCAGGCAGCTCCACGCACAGCCGGCTCGTGGGCGGACGCCGGAAGAATGCGATACTGAAAGCCGATCGCGAATCGGCAGAGATGCCCGGGAAGCAGACAGATGTCCGAGAGGACGAACGCCCCAGGAACGGCCAGAATCGTCGAGCCCGCACGGATCGCCTGGGTCGCGGACGGTGCGCCCCGATCGGCCCTCTGGCGCTCCGAAAGCGGGTGGCCTCCCCCGGCCACGGTCGTGTCGGGCGACGACACGATGACGGCAGCGACCGCCTTCCGGCTCGCGTCGACAGGGACAGCGATTCTCTGGACGGGCGACTTCCACAACGCCAGGCAACTGCTCAGCGCCATGGGCAGGCGGCTGGGCGAAGCACGTGCCCCCAGGAACGACGACATCACCGCCGCGTTCTTCCGGTCTCGCGACGAGGCACTCCGCCGGGCGACGATCCTCGGGATGCTCCTCGTCCCGGTCTCCTCTGACGGCACGCTCCCGCTGCGCCGGGCGCCGGACATCCGCCTCGCCACCTCCCACGCCTGGGCGGACACCGCCGAGGACTCCGTCGTCTCGCTCAGGGAACTGCTCGGCGTGATCGGGGCCGAGGAATGGCGCGCCACCGGGGTCGAGATCCCGGCACTCGGCGCTCGGATCCACCCGCACTATGGCGTCTTCGCGCCGGTCCGGGGCGAATACCTCGACCTCGTGGCCACAGCGCCGCTTCCACCGTCAGCGGCGAGCGCATTCGACATCGGCACAGGCACAGGCGTGCTCTCGGCGATCCTCGCGGCCAGGGGCATCCGTCGTATCGTCGCCACCGACCTGGACCGGCGGGCGATCGCCTGCGCGACGGAGAACATCGACAGGCTCGGCTTCAGCGAAGCGGTGACCATCGTGGCGGCCGATCTCTTCCCCGACGGCCGTGCGGACATCGTGGCCTGCAACCCGCCGTGGATCCCCTCGACGCCGAAGACCGCGACGGACCACGCCGTCTACGACGAAGACGGACGCATGCTCGCCGGTTTCCTCACCGGCCTCGCCGACCATCTCACTCCTGGCGGCGAAGGCTGGCTCATCATCTCCGACATCGCTGAACGGCTCGGCCTGCGCTCGCGCGGTGACCTGCTCGACGCCATCGAGGACGCCGGGCTCGTCGTGATCGCCCGGATGGACACCCGCCCGACCCACGCCCGCGCCGCCGACCGCTCCGACCCGCTGCACACCGCCAGGGCCGCAGAGGTCACGTCGCTCTGGCGGCTCGCCGCAAGCACCGCATAGCCGCAGCTAAACTTGTGTGATGCAGTCCGTCCACAACCCGCCCGCAGGGCGTCAGGAGGTTGCCGGCGTCATTCTCGCCGGCACGAGGTAGCCCTCCCCACTGATCTGCTTCGCACACTCGCGGGGCGCGCGCCCGACTCCCGGTCAGCACAGCCGCACCGGCGGAACGGGCCCGACCATCACCATGCCGGCCCACCGGCTTTCCAGCCGCCACGGCCGACGATCAGAGACCCAGGACATGCTTCCCCTCACCGAAAAAGACATCCGTTCATCCTTCATCAACGCATCCAGGAGGGAGGTCGGCGACCTCACCCTCCCGTCAGATCTCGACGCCCTCGACTGGGAGCGGCTCGACTTCCTCGGCTGGCGCGACCGGAAGTTTCCCCGACGCGCCTACGTCGTCCTCCGGCAGGGCGACACCGTGACGGGAATCCTGCTCCAGCAGGCCGAAGCGCTTCCTCGGGCGCGGGTGCTGTGCTCCTGGTGTCAGGACATCACCCTGACCGATGACGTCGTGTTCTACGGCGTCAAACGCGCGGGCGCGGCCGGTCGCAAAGGCAACACGATCGGCACGCTTGTGTGCGCCGGTTTTGGTTGCTCCGTCAACGCTCGAAAGCTCCCTGCCGTGGCGTACCTCGGCTTCGACGTGCACGCGGCCAGGGAGAAGCAGGTCGCGGGACTGCAGGAGCGGGTGCGGCGCTTCGTAGACGACGTGAGCATCGGGGCGGATCTGCCCTGAGGGTGATCGGCGCCTAGACCGGCGCGAACCCGTCTGCCCGAACGCCCCAGCTGGCCTCCCAGGTCTCGCCAGGGGCGAGCCATTTCAGGTCCTGGCCGGAGTTGAAGGCATCCGTCGGCGCGGTCATCGGCTCGATGGCCACCGCCTTCGACTGGCCCGGGTACTGGTCGGTGGTGAACACCTGCCAGTACGGGAAGTTCTCGTCGCCCCAGACGGTCACGGTTCGGCCGTCCGGAGCCGACACCGAGTGTTCTGACACACCGTCGTTCATGACGGCGCCACCGAAACCGGCGTCGAGGGAGAGGTCCGCCAGGAGCACGCCGCCCCGCAGGTCGAACGGAGTGCCATCGACGGGGACTTCGGCCGTCGGCAGCAGCCGCTCGTCCACCTCGAAATACGTGCTGACGTTCACGGTGACGGTGAGGTCCTCCGGTTCGACGTCACCGATGGTGAAGAACGGGTGCGCACCGATAGCGACAGGAGCTGCGGCATCCGACTGGTTCGTGATCGTGTGGGTGACCTCGACGCCGGCGTCGACGAGCCGGTAGGTGACAGCGGTGTCGAGCAGGAACGGGTAACCGTTCTGCGGGAACACTTTCGCCTCGAGCCGCAGCGTCGACTCGGTGCGCGCGGCGACCGAGTACGGACTGAAGCGCAGCAGGCCGTGGATGGCGTTGTTCTTCGCCGGTTCGGTGATGGCGAGCTGCTGGGTCTCGCCGTCGAGCGACCAGCGTCCGTCGCGGATGCGGTTGGGCCAGGGCACGAGGATGATCCCGCTGCCCCATGGGCGCTTCCGCCCGGCGTCGTACGGCGGGACGATGTCGATCCCGTGCACGCTCAGACGGCGGATGCCTGCAGCCACCTGCGTGATCGTCGCCTGGACGATGCCGCCTGACGACGTCTCCAGGCTCAGGTCGAACTGTTCGCCGGTGACTGCATTCATTGGGTCTGGCTCCTCGTGACGTTTTCCTCCCCGAGCGTAGTCGCCTCCCCGCACAGCGGCGACGGCTATCCGAATTGTGTCCGCGGGAGCAGAATCGGAAAAACCCGACGATCCAAGGAGGAAAAATGAGTTCGGTTGCCCGTATCACCACCATCAGCGCCCGGTCCGACACCAGTTTCGACGACGCCGTCGCCGCCGGCGTCGCCAGGGCGAACGAGACGCTGCGCCACGTGTCCGGCGCGTGGGTCAAGGACCAGAAGGTCGAAGTGCAGGACGGCAAGATCGTTGCCTGGCAGGTTGCGCTGGAGGTGACGTTCGTCCTTGAATGACGGCCTTCAGCTCAGGCCGTGAGAACCTCGACGCCGGCCGCCGAGATATCGGCGACCAGCGCCGGGTTCGCGTTGTCGCTGGTCACGAGTAGGTCGACCCGGTCAAGCGGTGCGATGGTGCCGAGACTCACCCGGCCGAGCTTCGACGCGTCCGCGACGACGACGATCCGTTCGGCGGCAGCGACCATCAACTGTTTCACCTCGGCCTCGGGCAGGTTGACGTTGGTCACGCCGCCGACGACGTCAACGCCGTTGCAGCCGAGGATGGCCAGGTCGGCGTGCACCTGGTCGAGCACGGCGCGTGCGAGCGGCTGAACGAGGGAATGCTGAAGCGGGCGCAGAGCGCCGCCGGTCACGATGACGGTGAACCGCGGGATCTCGGATTCGAGTTCCAGCGCGATGTTGAGACCGTTGGTGATGATGACGAGGTCTTCGAGGTCCGTCCGCTCCTTGAGCGCCTGCGCGACGGCGAGGGTCGTCGTGCCGACATCGAGGAGGATGCTCTGACCGGAACTGACGAGAGAGGCGGCCAGCCGTCCGATCGCCTGCTTGGCCTGCGCTGATGACTCGAGCGATTCCTCGAAGCTCGACTCTCGTTGACGCCCGTCGCGGGGCATGGCTCCCCCGTGCACCCGGAGCAACGCGCCGTCGTCGTCGAGTGCGGCCAGGTCACTCCGAACGGTGACCTCACTCACCGCGAAGACATCGGCGAGTTCCGACACCCGGACGAACCCACGGCCGGCGATGAGGTCGGCCATTCGCCGCCGCCGAACCGGCGCGGGAACGGCGTCTCCACCTTCGGGCGCATGCCGCATCGTCACCATGCGGCAATCTTCATTTACTTTCGTTTGCTTGTCAACAGTGAAATGGATGCTTAGAATGCTTACGTATTTGAAAGCATCCGCTCGAAAGGCCGCCGCCAGATGTCCAGCATCACCTCACAGACGGACGTCCTCGCCGACGGTCGCGAGATCATCTACTTCGACGATGCCGACACGACGCTCGGCCCGGAACGGTCAGCGGACACACGAGACCTTCCGGACAGGCCGCCGACGGCATCCATGCGCCAGGATCCCCTCACCGGCGAGTGGATCTCGATCGCGTCAGCCCGCCAAGGCCGTGCGTTCCTGCCCCCGGCGCACCTCGACCCGCTCGCACCCCAGACCCCCACGAACCCGTCGGAGGTGCCGAGCAACTACGACGTCGCCGTGTTCGAGAACCGCTCCCCGTCGTTCGGCCCCCTGCTCGAGGACGACAACGCTCCTCTCGGGCTCGACGACCTCGCCGAGATCGGTATCGGTCGCACCCGCACGTCGGTCGGCCGCTGTGAAGTGGTGTGCTTCAGCCCTGAGCACGAAGGATCATTCGGATCGCTCAGCCGTTCCCGCGCGCGGACCGTCATCGAGGCGTGGGCATCGCGCACCGCTGCGCTCTCGGCCCTGCCAGGGATCCAGCAGGTGTTCCCATTCGAGAACAGGGGCGTCGAGATCGGCGTGACACTTCTGCACCCGCACGGCCAGATCTACTCCTACCCGTACGTCACGCCGCGCACGCAGCGCCTGCTGGCATCCGTCGAGAACTACGGACCGACACTGTTCGCCGACATCCTCGCCAGCGAGCAGGCCGGCGACCGGGTGGTCCTGCGCGGCGAGCACTGGACGGCGTTCGTGCCTTTCGCGGCCAGGTGGCCGATCGAGGTGCACATGCTCCCCCACCGCCACGTGCCCGACTTCGACGGCACCACGGACGAGGAGCGCGACGAACTCGCGGTGCTCTACCTGCGGCTGCTCCGCGGCATCGACGCCCTGTACGAGACCCAGACCCCGTACATCGCCGCGTGGCACCAGGCCCCGGTCGCGACAGGCCGCGACGAGATCCGGCTGATGCTTCAGCTCACGTCACCGCGCCGCGCCGCCGACAAACTGAAGTACCTGGCCGGTTCCGAAGCGGCCATGGGCGCCTGGATCGGCGACATCCCGCCTGAGCAGACCGCGGAACGGGTGCGCGACGCCATCGCCCGCGCCGACAAGGAGAACCCCGTATGAGCGAGCTGAGCAACCGGGCACGAGCGGGCTTCGTGGAGCGGTTCACCCGCGAGCCCGAGGGAGTCTGGCGCGCCCCGGGCCGCGTCAACCTCATCGGTGAGCACACCGACTACAACGACGGCTTCGTCTTCCCGTTCGCTATTGACCGGTCGACCGTCGTGGCACTCGCTGCACGGGAGGACCGCATCATCCAGGTGACGACGGCGTACACCGACGACATCGTCAGGATCGCACTCGATGACGTCACCCCGGCGGCCCTCTCCGGCTGGTCGGCCTATCCGCTCGGCGTGGTCTGGGCCCTCGGCGAGTTCGGCGCCGACCTCTCCGCGGTGTCCGGGTTCGACGCGCACATCGATTCGGCCGTGCCGATCGGCGCAGGCCTGTCGTCGTCAGCAGCGATCGAGTGCGCCGTGTCCGTCGCGCTCACCGAGGTCTGGGGCCTCGACCTCAGTCGCGAGACCCTGGCACGCGTCGGCCAGCTCGCCGAGAACAAGGCTGTCGGCGCGCCGACAGGCATCATGGACCAGTCGGCATCCCTGCTCGGCCAGAAAGATGCAGCGGTGTTCCTCGACTGCCGCAGCCTCGATGCCGAGGTCATCCCGCTTGGATTCGAGGCGGCAGGCCTTGTGCTCCTCATCATCAACACGAGGGTTTCCCACGCGCACGCGACCGGCGGGTATGCCGACCGTCGGGCATCCTGCGAGCGCGGGGCGCGCGAGATGGGCGTATCGTCCCTCCGCGACCTCGACGTCGACGACCTCGAGCGCGCAGCGGAAGTGCTCGACGCGGAGACCCTGCGACGGGTTCGTCACATCCTCACCGAGAACCAGCGCGTGCTCGACACGGTTCGCACGCTGCGTACGGAGGGACCCGAGGCGATCGGCGAGCTGCTCACCGCCTCGCACGTCTCCATGCGGGACGACTTCGAGATCTCGGTGGCCGAACTCGACGTGGCCGTCGACTCCGCCAATGCCGCCGGCGCTGTCGGCGCGCGGATGACCGGCGGCGGCTTCGGAGGCGCGGCGATCGCGCTCGTCCGGGTCGCCGACCTGCATGCCGTGTCCGATGCCGTCACAGCGGCCTTCGCCGCGCACGGGTTCCGCGAGCCCGAACTGTTCACCGTCACGGCGGCGGACGGCGCGTCCCGCGTCGACTAGTCGCCGACGTTCAACAGAGAAAAACGCGCCTCACGCACACGCAACAGGACGAAACGCCACTTTTCACAAGACTGCTCCTGTTGAGCGAGCGCCGCTAGCCCGGCTCGACCGCTGTCGGCGTTCCTCCGGTCAGCCGGACGAGTTCGTCGAACGTGGTCGGGAACACGGTGTGCGGATGCCCCGCCGCCGCCCACACCTCCGGGTACGCGGCGAGCGCCGTGTCGATGAAGGTCCGCACAGGGGCCGGATGTCCGACCGGCGCGACTCCCCCGATCACCTGGCCGGTCGCTGACCGGACCGTCACGGCATCCGCCCGCCTGAGCCGTCCGCCGAGCTGCTCGCCCAGCCAGGCCGTGTCGACGCGGTGAGCGCCCGAGGTCAGGACGAGGACGGGGTCGCCGTCGAGCGTGAAGATGAGCGAGTTGGCGATTGCTCCGACCTCGACCCCGAGCGCCGCAGCAGCGTGCACAGCCGTGGGTGTCGCATCGTCGAACCAGCGCACGTCGCCGCCGGCTCCCCCTGCCCTGAGCTCGGCGACCACACGGTCGACGGTCGGGTGGCCGGCACGGCTGTCTGTCATGCCGGAATCCTATCCACGCGTGAGCGCTCCAGCCACGCGGCGGCAGCGCTCAGGATCGATGGTGAGCCCGGCGTCCAGCGCCCAGAGCCAGTAATCGACGGTGCGATACAGCGCCCAGGCCCTGGCGCGGTGGTCGTCCAGTCCGGCCGCGCGGACCATCCGGGAGAAGCAGTCGAGGATCTCCGGCGGGTCGCCCATGTCGTCGACACGCGTCCACAGCGCGCGGGCGATGTCGTACTCGATGTCGCCTCGCAGCAGCAGCGGATCGACGACGAGCCACGGCTCACGGCTGCCACGGAGCACCTGGTCGGCGTGCAGGTCGCCGTTCACGGCGGTGTCCGGGGTCGCCGTGTGTTGCAGCGGGCGCCCGGCCGCGACCGCCGCGTCGAGAAGAGCACGGTCGAACGGGCGGCCGAGTTGCTCCCACTGCGGCTCGAGTTCGGGCAGGCGGGACAGCACGATGTCGGCGGTGGACGGGGCTGACGCCGGTGCGGCAACCGCCAGTCGGCGCATCGCGCGCCCGAGTTGGTCCATGGCCACCTCGAGCGGTTCGTCGGCGAGCGTGCCCGTCGTGTCGAGTCGTTCGAGCAACAGGGCACCGGAATCGTCGTCGCCCACGAGCATCACGGTGCCGCGGCCCGCCCAGAACGCCAGGGCGTCCCTCTCGGCCGCGAAGGCGGCATCCGGCGGCGACAGGCGCAGCACCAGCCTCTCGGTTCCCCGGAGCACTGGCACGACGAGCGCGTTCGAGCCGTGCAGCGGTTCGCCGTCGACGACGAGACCCCAGGCGTCGCAGCGCTCGGCGACAACAGCGGGCAGGGTCGCGAGCCACTCCGCTCCCTCGGTCCACCACCGCGGCATGGCGAGGAACGACGCTGGAACCTCGATGTCGCCCATGATCAGAGCCTAACGATCGCCGAGAACGCAGTAGTGGCTCGAAAACCACAGGTTTTCGAGCCACT